>CAZSDU010000010.1:0-88004 GCA_964605775.1 uncultured Prolixibacteraceae bacterium
CCCCCCCCCCCCCCCCCCCCCCCCCCCCCCCCCCCCCCCCCCCCCCCCCCCCCGTCCGGGTTTCCCGTGTTGGGTAAAAAAACCAGACTTCCATCTTCCATCCCGAGCAACAGATCAGGTTGCTGATCCCCGTTCAGATCCCCGATACCCGGATAAAAAGCAAGGCGTTGATAAGCTGAAAGTCCGGCAAGGTCATCCGTAATCCATTGAAAAAAGGGTTCTGATACAGAACCTGTATTTTGATAATAAGCCAATTTGGATACATAATCAGAATGCAGCATACCGTATTCATAATAAGAAGTGTCATAGTAACCCTCATTACCCACGACCAAGTCCTGCAATCCGTCTCCGTTCAGATCATAGAGTAGCGGATAGGCAGCAGAACCGAAATCAAGCATATTCTCCTGAAAAAACCGCTCTGTCCGGAATTCGAAAACCGGTTGTTCATTGTTTCCGGTATTCATATATAACCAAACACTATGATAATTTTGCGAAACGAACAACCCGGGATCAAATGGAGAAACAATCAGGTCCTTGTTTCCATCGTGATCCAAATCGATAAACTGGGCAGATGGGAAAGAGAATAAGCTGAGCTTACGCGAATTCGAGGGGAACAGGGTATCCAGGCTGATCATGAAGGCCGAATCTTTCGTACCCCCGTTAATCAGGGCATAGAGGTTAGGATAATCAATATCACCGAGCAACAGGTCTTTCAGCCCGTCCCCGTTCAGGTCAATGGCCAGCATGGTTGAACCGGTATGACGTGTTCCCCTTAGCTTCATGGGTTCATCATAAGGACAATCAACATTCAGGGTGAGGCGGTTTCCGCTTTCACTTTCCTTGAATTTTCCCCAGCAATGGTCGCTTAGTTTATAATCGAGGCTGTCGCAATGACCATATTTTTCCATAGAAAGGTTTTTATGGTATTCAACAAAGGAACCCAGTCCGAAAAAGCTAAGGATGTCAAGGTCGCCATCGCCATCAATGTCGGCAATAGCCGGGTAATCTACAGGAGTCAGCAGGATGCCAATGTAACCGGTGTAATAATAAGATTTTAAAAGATCGGTGACGAGTTTAAACCGGAGAGCGGTATCGGAGATGTTCTTAAAAACCCTGATGCCCCCGCTGGAGTACGTGAAGATGTCTTCTTTCCCATCGCGGTTATAATCCGCAGTGATTACCCAGTCGTGAAGTTCAGGCAGTTTTCCGGCGTATTCAGGGTAAAAGGCATAGTCAATCGTATTTGGAGTCCCTAGATGAATAAAAGTCAGCTTACGGTTGCCATGTCGTTCGAAAACAAGCAGGTCATTAAGCCCGTCAAGATTTAGATCCATTTCCACAAACTGTGGTGAGTTTAATCCTCCTGCCCAGCCGTATTTCAGTGAATCGGGAAGAATGGCCTGTCCGGATGCGGATGATAAACAAGATATAATGAACAATAAAAGGATGAAGAAGTTTGGTTTATAGCCCATCTGACAAAGTTACCGAAACATTTTTTATCTTTGAAAAAATATACGCAATATGCCAAGAATTCTGGTCATTGATGATGAAAGAAGCATAAGGAATACATTGAGGGAGATACTGGAGTATGAAAAATACGAGGTGGATGATGCAGCCGATGGAATCGAAGGCATCCGACTGATCAGAGAAAATAAGTATGATGCCATACTCTGTGATATCAAGATGCCCAAAATGGATGGCCTTGAGGTATTGAAACAATTGCTTCCCCTCACCGAAGCTCCGGTGATCATGATATCAGGACATGGAACCATTGAGACAGCGGTGGAATCCATAAAAAAAGGGGCTTTTGATTATATTGCCAAACCCCTTGACCTGAACCGTCTGCTCATCACCCTGAGGAATGCTTTCGATAAAAGCAAGTTGATTCAGGAAACAAGGTTGTTAAGGCGAAAGATCAGTGCATCTTATGAAATGATCGGGGAATCATCGGCCATGCAGGGCATCAGGGATTTGATTGCCCGTGTAGCGCCAACGGAAGCCAGGGTAATGATCACAGGTCCGAACGGCAGCGGCAAGGAACTGGTGGCACATCACCTTCATGCACTGAGTTCCCGTGCCAACGGCCCCTTTATAGAAGTCAACTGCGCGGCCATCCCGGCAGAATTGATAGAGAGCAACCTTTTCGGGCATGAAAAAGGATCTTTTACTTCTGCCATCAAGCAGCACAAGGGCGATTTTGAGCAAGCCGACGGGGGAACCATTTTTCTTGATGAAATAGGCGACATGAGCCTTTCTGCCCAGTCGAAAGTGCTGAGGGTACTTCAGGAAAACAAGATTACCAGGGTGGGAGGGGAAAAAGAAATAGCCGTGGATGTGAGGGTTATCGCTGCCACCAATAAGAACCTGAAAGAAGAGATCCTGAAGAAAACTTTCCGGGAAGATCTTTACCACCGGCTTTCTGTCATCGTGATTGAAGTACCTTCGCTCAACAACCGCCTGGATGATATTCCATTATTGGTTGATCATTTCCTGACAGAATATTGTTCATCCATGGGAAAAGTGAAAACCGAAATTCAGGCGGAAGCGATTGAAGAACTAAAAAAGATAAGCTGGACAGGAAATATCCGGGAATTGAGGAATGTTATAGAACGCCTCGTGATTCTTTGTGATGGAATCATCACTCTTGACGACATTAACCGCTTTGCCAGATAACCCCATCGCCTATCTCCTATCGCAACAGTGTAACCGACCCATGGGCATGATGGGTGTCGCCTGGTTTGTCTGCCATTTCTTAAGTGGCGATGTAAAAATAAACGCCATCCGGGCAGTAGGCTTCTCTAAAACGACCATCCCAGCCATGATCGAAATTATCGGTTTTAAATACCTGTTCCCCCCAGCGATTAAAGATAAGCATTGAAAATGTTGAAACCCCTTGACCGACAGCATGAAAAATATCGTTAAGTCCGTCAGCATTCGGAGTAAATACATTGGGAAACCACATCTGCGAATCGCAGGATGAGACGACAACACTGTCGCAACCCGAAGAAAGAGGAATGGTGTCGTAATAAACTCCGGATGCTGAATGCCATTTACCCCCTGAATAGCAGGAGTCGCCGTAACACAAAGTTGTATCAATCAGCTTTTCCGATGGTCTGTCGATCACAACAATTTTCTTGCAAAGGTGGGCCTGATCTGGGAGACCTTCATTCACGACTAGATTAATATTATATGTCCCAGTTTGGTTATAAGTATAAATCGGTGGATTATAAAGACTTGATGAAGGAAAAGAAGAATTGTTACAAGGAGAAAAGATCAAGCGGGTCAGTGTTGCGTTTCCCCGGTTGTAATATAAGTAAATAAGGTGTCGTTCTGGCGGTATAATTCTGAGAAACTATGGGGTTGTGATAAATCGCCAAGGTTTCCAACAATCTCACCTGTCACATTCCCCTCAATTCCACCATTGAAATTCAGTTTACCCAATTCGCCATAATAAAGATAATTGACATAATATCCTGTGGTCTTTTCGCAATCACGGAGAATAGTCAGCCCAACAGCATAATCTAATCCGCCAGGGTTTCCCAAATCAATTCCAGCTGGATCATTTAACAGAGAATTACCGAAATCAAGTCTTGCCAGGTAATTATGTCCTGCAATCAGAATGGCGTACCAATTATTATTCTCAAATAGCAGGCAAATAGCGCCAGGGCCATCAAATAATGTTTTATCACCAATATCGGTAAAAACAGGGTTATTCAGGAGACTTGTCCCAAAATTGAATCTTAGCAGGGTATTGCCTAATGAACATGTAGCAAATCCGATCCAGGTATTTCCTTCCTTAACAACCGAAAGTCCGTGTAACATATTTTGAGGAGGAATATTGCCGACAACACTGGGTGTGGGAGTATTCCATAAGGAAGAACCAAAATCAAGCCTGATGAGTCGGGTATCCGAGCATACAAAACCTATCCACCTTCCATCATCGTTTTTAATCTGGATACCTTCTTCGTTATAACTAATTAAACCGAAGGTGCCGAGAGAACTCCAGTTGATCGGATCATTTTTAAAACTATCGCCATGGTAATACCTTATCACTCCGCTGCCTTGGCATGAAACAAATGAAAAACAATCGTTATCCTGCTTTACCATAGTAATATAGGTTGGTATATCCAGTAACCCACCGGGGTTGCCCAGGTTGGTCCCGATGGGATTATTGCTTGCATCCCCAGAGCAAAAATTCCAATAATATGTGGACCCGCCGGTTGTCATGTTAGTGACTACAACTGAAGTTCCCTCACAAATTGTATCAGGAATACGAAAATCAGCAATAACCTGTGCGGAGGCAAGGTTCAGGAAGACCAGGGGATGGAGGATTTCTATTAAAAGGAGTAGTAGCGGGTATCCATAAAATGCAGCCTTCATCTGATCAAATGTGATCAGGTAAAATTAGGAAATATTTTAATTGTCACGATATATTGACATAAAAAAAACACTGAAAGCACCGTCAATAGTACGTTTCAAGACTTGATCTGTGGAGCTGGAGGGATTCGAACCCTCGTCCAAACAAGTAGCAAAACCGCTTTCTCCATGCTCAGCCTTTGATTGATTGTCGGGACCCGGCTGGTCAAAGGCCAACCCACCGTTACCTTAGTTCCTTTATTTTTGGCTTGTCACCGGAACCTTGACAAACCTATCCCGACTTTTATGATGCCTCGTACGGAACACTGTCAGGAGTGGTTTCCCGGGAGACAACTGGACTTAATTTCTAAAATTAAGCAGCCAGTCTGTAAGAATAATTGTCGCCATTTATTGGCTGTGAGAACTGACTTTTAACGAGATCTGTTCACGAACCCTCGGCATGCTTACCATTCCACTTCCTTGCTGTCAAAACCGGTCAGCCCCTATGGAAATGAATTGCAAAGATACGGAGTTTATGCATAATTTCGCAGAAAATTTCCTCCATGAACTTGTCAAATGAACAGATTGCCGGCTTTTATGATGTCTTTTCAGGCCAGCAAATGAAAACCGGTGTAAATATTCGCCACCGGACAATTTTTTTTCACTTGAAAAAATCCGGATTGAAAAAGCATCATAAGGTGCTGGAGATCGGGTGTGGCATCGGCACCTTGACTTCATTACTGGGAAAATATCTGATGAAGGGGAATGTGCATGCAGTAGATATCAGTCCTGAAAGTATTAAGATAGCCAGACAACGCTTGAAAAAATTCAGCCATGTTTCTTTCTCGGTATCAGATATGAGCGATTTTAGCAGTCAAATGAAATTTGATTTCGTGGTTCTGCCGGATGTTCTGGAACATATTCCACTCTCCATGCACCCTGTCATTTTTAAAAAGATATCCGAATGTACCCATGAAGATAGCCTTGTATTTATCCATATTCCCAGTCCCCATTATCAGGATTATATCTCGGCTAATAAACCCGAGCTTCAGCAGATCATCGACCAATCCCTATCCCTGGATGTCATTTCCGGGCCCATCTATGAAAATGGTTTTTATCTCCACAGCTTGCAAACCTATGGACTGGCGGTTGAAGAGGGAGATTATCAACG
Organism: uncultured Prolixibacteraceae bacterium; assembly: GCA_964605775.1. Classification (GTDB taxonomy): domain Bacteria; phylum Bacteroidota; class Bacteroidia; order Bacteroidales; family FEN-979; genus CAZSDU01. The sequence continues at coordinate 5,528 of CAZSDU010000010.1, forward strand.
CATTATCCTGAAGAAAAATAAAAAGCTTACGCGTTTGAATTATTTTTCGAGATCCAGGCTTAGATTCATGGAAGTCTGTTCGAGGATCAGGCTTTTAGTTTGAAGGACCAGATTCTTTAAAACTCAGGATGTTCTTTTCAAAAGTGGATATGTCGTAATTTGTATTAAAAATTTTATTGAGTTCGCCAATCATGGGAAATTCATCTTCCACACAGATTTTCTTGGAGATTTCCCGGTAGAATATATTCAAGGCAGTGCGTCCTTCAAGAACAAGTTCATGTGACACATGTTCAGTGAAAAATCCTTTCCCAATCAACAGTCCCAGGGTTCGGTTACGGCTAAGGTCATTCAGTGCGGTCAGGGTGAAATCACCATAACCACAATAATGAAACAGGGTGTCTTCTTTCCCGCCGAAATATAGCAACACCCGCCGCATTTCACGGAAAGCTTTAGTGAGTACCAAAAAGCGGAGATTGGGAGAGTTGAAATTGGCATCCACAATTCCCATTGCAACGGCATAGATATTTTTTAGTATGCTAAGCATTTCAACACCCATGATGTCATTTGTGAAATCCAGGTAAATATTTGTCCCGCTGAAAAGATCCCTTATCCGTGTTTCGGTTAACCGATCTTCACTCCCCAGGGTAAAACCTGTAGGCAATCGGTTGATGATCTCCCTGGCAAAAGAAGGACCCTTCAGGGTACATACGGGATTAGGAAATTCCGATTTCAGACATTGAATGATGGACTGATGCTCTGATCCAAAACCCTTCGCCAGGTTTACCATCAGAGTTTTTTCAGAAAGATGGTGACGGATATGTTTCAGGTAAGACATCATGGCAACTGAAGGAATGGCCAGAAAAATGATGTCGGCTTTTTCAAGCACGCAGTCATCCGTGGTAGCCCTGAGATGCTGACTGAGACGGATGGAAGGAAAGTACTTGCTGTTGACGTGGGACTGATTGATTTCTTCCACGGTTCGTTTCTCAATGGAGTGAAGCAAGATATCCCCCTGTCCTTTCTCTGCCAGGACATTACCCAAAGCAGTTCCGATCGTACCAGCGCCAATAAAAACTATTTTTTTCTGCATCATTTTTTCATTTTATGCTGTGAATTGAATCCGGAAATAGGCTCCTTGCTGATTTCCGACGACAAGCTTGGCTTCTATCTGCTCGATCAGGATGCGGATTATCTGAGAACCCATCCCGGCGGTTGTTTCCATGGAAAAGTCCTGAGGCAATCCAATGCCGTTATCTGTGATGGTCAACTCCCAGTTTTTGTTATCATGGTTTTTGTCGGTTGTTTCTCCGGAGACAGAAGTCAAACGAAGAAAAATATTCCCGCAACGCTGGTCAGGGAAGGCGTATTTAAAAGCATTGGTCAGGATTTCGTTAACGATGAGTCCCAGGGGAAGAGCCAATTCAATATTGACCATTCTTTCTTCGATTTCTGTATGAAGTTTGATCCTTTGGTTATTAAAAGCATCTGAAATAATATGGGTCAGGTTGAGCAGGTAATTCCCCAGTGGAATTTCATGAATATTCTCTTTATTATACAGTTGTTCATGTACCAGCGACATGGTGCGCACCCTGAGTTGTAATTCAGAGATCGCCTGCGCCAAATGATCATCATGGCTGATTTCTTTCTGCATATTCATCAGGCTTGACATAATGGCAAAATTATTCTTGACCCGGTGATGAATTTCTCTGAGAAGAATATCTTTCTGGTGTTCATTTTTGGCCAGTTCTTCTTCATGTTTTTTTCTAACGGTAACATCTCTTACCACTGTAATCAATTCGATCAATTCCCCAGATTTCTGATCACTCACAGGATTGGCAGCACTTTCAGCCCAGAATTCAGATCCGTCTTTCCGGATGGCTTTATAATAAAACTGACATGCTTGTTTTGTCAGGATCATCTCTCCATACACCGAGCGGATATGCTGATGATAATCCGGATGGATGATCTGAAAAATATCCTTCATCTTGTACATTTCATCCTGGCTGTATCCATACAGCTTTTCACAGGAGGGAGAAATGTACAATCGTTTCAAATTTCCGTCAAGATGGGAAATGACATCCAGGGAATTCTCGGCGATAAACCGGTATTGCTCTTCGCTCTGCTGAAGTGTTTCTTCGGCTTTTGCTCGTAATATAATTTCACTGGATAATTTTTCGTTCAGGGCATTAAGTAGTTTTTGTGATTTCTGATGACGGGACTGTTGGGAATAGATAAATATGACAAGGATAAGGGCGAGTAATAAGACCGTTTCAAAAACAAAGGATTGAATATGCTGCTTACGGATTTCGAGTTTTTGTAATTCATTGTTGTTTTGTAAAATCACAGTTTTGTTCTCAGCTTCCCTGATCATGCGCCTGGCATCCAGTTTCTGTATCTCTGCATTATTGCGGTCAGACATTACCCGGCGATAGATCTCCGAATAATGCTCATAGTATTTAAACGCCTCTTTATAATCCTTAACCTTAAGGTAATAATGATACATCTGTAAATAAGCGTTCTCCAGCATGTAATTTTTTTTCAGGGATTTAACCAATTTCAAACCCCTGTTCAGATAATTTAGCGAGGAATCATATTGATTAAGCTTCAGGAATGAAGTTCCAATGTTGATCAGGGAGGAAGCGATGAATTCCTGGTTAGTCGTTTTTTCCCTAAGCTTTAAGGCTAAAAGGTTATAATAGAGCACCTTTTTCAGGTCGTTAAGCTGCTGATATACATGGGCAATCCTGGTATATAGCACACTGACTTCGTCATGCCTGTTCTCCAGATTATATTGTTCGATGGCAGTCTGGTAGAAATGAATGGATTTATCCCAAAGTCTTCTGTCCAGATAAACATCTCCAAGCGTCCGATAGGCACGTGCCTCGCCTGTGACAACTCCTGCTTTTTTAAAATAGATTATGGCCAGATATATTTCTTTTTCAGCCTGAGCGGATAAAAGATTGTCATTGTAATATTTTCCATATAGCAAGTGAAAATTTCCTTTTAATTTTAAATCCTTGGTCAGGTTAACCAGTTTTTCTGCTTTTTGTATATAGATCAATGCCTTTTCCTGATCGTGAATGATCAGGTATACTCCGGATATCTGATTCAAAACAATGATCTGCCCGTCGATATCATGAAGTTTTTCATACAGATCCAAACTTTCATAGAATTGGGAAAACGCTTCAGAATAGTCTTCCTCATATAAATATAGATTTCCAATGTTCATTAAAGTTAATGCCAGACCCTCTTGATAATTGATCTCCGTGGCCATTACCCTGGCCAGAAAAGAAAGTCTTCCAAATTCCATCCAGTTCGTTTGAAAGCTGTCGGAGGCTAAGCGGTTGATGGAATCAACCTGATGGGTCGTAGGCTTAAGTGTATTCCCGTTCGGGCGTTCAATGGCAGAAAAGGCCATGAGAGAATGAAACAACAGCAGTATGCCTAAAGATTGGGAAAAGAGAAACAAACGGAAACACACGCTCAAGCTTTTTACAGACAAAAATATAAAATTTTATCATCTTCTTTGGTCTGTGTTATATTCTTATTTTTGTTCCCGTCATAAGCATCAGTTAAATTTCCAAAACAAGATTGAAAGCGATTTTTTATATCAAACCGGCAAATTCTTCCTTTATCGTTATTGATCAGGTTATTCTCGAAAAACAGTATAAGGTCATTTCCTATTTGCTGAAAGGCAAAAAGGATGGATTCTTATATGTTTTTACAATGGTAAGACTGGTCGTTTCTATAATGGTTAACGCTTTCAGAACAGATGCCTTCATCACCTGGTTTGCTGATTATCATGCTGCCGTGATGACCTTTCTGGGACGACTACTGAATAAGAAAGTGATCATTTTTCTTGGCGGACAGGAAACCATATCTTATCCCGAACTCAATAAAGGTGTTTATCTTAAAAAATTCAGGGGAACTTGCGTGAAATATGCCATCCGGCATGCCGATCACCTGATTCCGAATCATGAATCCCTGATCTGGCATGAAAACTTCTACTATCTGCCTATGGGAAAAAAAGACGGGATCAGATACTATATACCTGATTTTAACACTCCCTATACGGTGATACCCAATGGAACGGATACCGAAAAATATTTCAGGAATCATGATATCGTGAAAAACAGCTCGGAAGTCCTTACGGTGGGAACCATGAATAATCTACATGATTTTATTAATAAGGGTTTTGATCTTTTTACTGAACTTGCAAGGAGAAATCCTGCTCTGAAGTTTACCATGGCAGGGATCAATCCGGTTCTTTTGGAAGCACTTGAGGAGAAATATAAATTTAAGCAAATCCCTAATCTTGAAGTCTTGCTTTTTTCAGATTCCAGCGTGCTTTTCCAGCTTTACAACAGGGCTTATGTTTTTGTACAGGCCTCCATCACCGAAGGTATGCCCAATACACTGGCAGAGGCCATGCTATGCGAATGTATTCCGGTAGGTTCAAGGGTGAACGGTATCCCCGACCTCATAGGAGATACAGGCATTATTATGGATTCACGCAGTGTTGAGCTCCTGGAATCTTCAGTCAAACAGGCTATGAAACTGGATATCGGGCAACAGGCTTCGGAACGTATCAGGACCCGGTATGCTTATGTCATGCGCGAGCAGCAAATTCATCATCTTTTTCTCTCACTAATGTAATTTTTTCATCTCGGATGATCTCAAGGCAGTTCTTCAAATCCTCCCTAATATACTCTACAGTAGGTGCCCTGCCCTATGCCTCCGGATTTCTGTTGATTCCCTGGTTCACATCCTATCTTACCCCATCCCAGTTCGGAGTCAATGCCTTGTATATTAGTCTGATGTATTTAATACAGATTTTTGCTTCATATGGTCAGGATATGTCTGTGAGCGTACAGTATTTCGATCATAACGATACCCATCGCAAACTGAAAGAATACCTGGGTACGGTGTTTATCGGACTGGGGATCATGGGAGCAACTACTTTTATTTTCTTCTTTTTCGGAGGAATCTCCCTTTTTAACCTGGTATTTAAAAGCGGAAATTTCATTGAAGTCATCCCCTTCGGGCTTTTTACCATCCTTTCCGCCATCATGAACAGCTCGGTAAAAACCTATTCTACCCTGTTGATTGCGCAACAACGACCCGAACGCTTCTTCTGGATCAATATCACTAATTTTGTCCTGACTATTGTCTGCTCGCTTACCCTGCTGTATATATTCCCTTTCACACTTTACGGTCCTATCCTGGGAAGACTGATACCCGCTATCATTTCAGCTTCCATCGTCATGGGATTACTGGGAAAGGAATATGGACTTTCCTGGAATCCCCGGCTGGTTAAAAAGATAGTCAGCTACAGCTCACCGTTGATGGCTTATGCGCTCCTTACCTGGGTAGTAACCTATATTGATCGTTTTCTTATTTTAAGAATTCTCGGAGATCCGGCTCAGGTTGCCATCTTTGATTTCGCGGTAAAAATGGTTATCGGTATTGACCTGGTCATGACCGGACTGGTGAATACTGTGAATCCAAAAATTTATAATATATGGAAGCTTAAAGGGATACAGGAAAGCAATACAGAGATCAACCGTTACTATAACGGGATTACCGCGTTTATTTTATTGTTTATCCCACTCCTGATCATTTTTGCCCCTTTGCTTATTCCTTTGGTAGTCCATAAGGCTATTTATTACGAGTCTTTTGCGTTTCTTGCCGTACTTGCTTCAGGTTATGCCACACGTGTATGGTTTTATATGTTTCTTGCTCCCCTGATGTTTTTCAAACGAACTTCGGCCTTACCAAGGGTTTTTATCCTGAGTGCATTGTTCGAGATCCTGGTGGGGATTACCCTGATCTATTTTTATGGACTGATCGGCGCTGTATGGACTAATTTTCTGGTCAAACCTTTACAGGCCTTATTGATGTACCAGGAGTGCCGGAAAGTTTATACTTTCAGGCTTAATCCCTGGAAAATTTTTTATATTCCGGTAATTTTTATCCTTTTTGTCATCCTTTCAGAAACCCTGACTCCACAGTCCCTGAAACGATATGTGGAAATCGGGCAGTTAGTGGTGGCGATGGCACTAGTTTATTTTGCGTTTCGCAAAGAAATCTTACCCTTCCTTCGCAAAGTCATTCCCGGGTCTTTTTTATGGAAACATTAAGTTCAAAACCAATCAGCAGGCTGATGGCGTTGATGTAGATCCACATCAGCACAATCATCAGGGTTCCCAATGAGCCGTAGAGGACATTGTAACTGGAGAAGTGATCCACATAAAAATTAAAACCCAGGGTGGTGAGAATGACCAGGATGGTGGCCAGCATGGAGCCGGCAGAAAGGATACGGAAACGGGCTGCTTTTGCCGGCGCTAAGGCATAGAGAAACGAAATGGCAAAGAGCAGCAGGGCGAGGATTACAATCCATCGGAGAAATTCGAGAAGCAGACTGAAAAAAATGCTGTTTTCAATAAAATCCGGCAGAATGAATTGGAGAAGAGGTGAACCGAAGGTCATCAATCCGATGGAAATGATCAGCAGGATAGAAAGAATAATCAATATCAGTATAGAGATCAGATATTGTTTGATCATCGAACGGGTTTCAAAGACATGAGCGGAATTATTAAAAGCTTCTATCAGGCTGTTAATGCCGTTGGTCGAAAAATATAGTGTCAACACCAGATTAAAGATCATCAGGCTGCTGCGGGGTCTGGTCACAATGTCTAGGATGGTTCCTTTCACCGTATCGTAAGCTGAACGAGGCAGCAATTCCCGGATGAGTTCCATGAGCGATTGTTGAAAATTTTCGATCGGAATAAAGGGGATGATGGTAAAGAGAAAGATCAGAAAAGGGAAAATGGCCAGAAACAAGGAAAATGAAATTGCTGCCGCCCTCAGTGTAATATACCCTTTGGCCAGACCCTTGAAAAAAAATATCGTCACATCATACAAGGGCTTTCCATCAAAACCGGGTAATACGATCTTTTTAGAAACCCGGATGATCCAGGCAATTATTTTCCAGGCAAGAATTTTCTCCAACAAGCTGCTCCGATTTACCGTTTACTGTTATCCTGTATCGCTGATTGTCCATCTCTTCCCCGAACATCCTGCTTTCAAACTCATATCGAGACTCCTGATCTGATGTGTCAGGGCGCCCATCGAAATGAAATCCACACCGGTTTCCGCATAAGCTCTGACATTGTTTATGCTGATGCCACCTGAGGCTTCGGTCTCGAATTTTCCCTGAATGAGTTGAATGGCTTTTCCCAGCTCGGCGACGGTGAAGTTATCCAGCATGATCCGGTCAACCTGACCATGTTGCATAACCTCGCTTAATTCTCTGAAGTTTCTGACTTCAATTTCAATCTTCAGCTTTTTTTTATTTTTAACAAGGTAGCGGTGTGCTGCTTCAATCGCGGGGATAACTCCCCCGGCAAAATCCACATGGTTATCCTTGATCATGATCATGTCGTAAAGACCCATGCGGTGGTTAACACCTCCGCCTGTCACAACGGCATATTTTTCTAACTCCCTGAGCAGGGGAGTGGTTTTTCGGGTGTCCAGTATTTTTGTTGGCAATCCTTCAAGGAGGTCAACAACCTGTCGGGTGGCAGTGGCAATGCCGCTCAGTCTTTGCATAAAGTTCAGCACCAGTCGTTCTGCGCTTAATATTGAAATCACCTTTCCTTCAACTTGAAAAGCCATGTCTCCTTTTTTAATGGGTGAACCATCCTTAAGGTATATTGTCAATTTCAATGTTTCATCCAAATGCTGAAAAATTTTCTCAGCCAGTTCTATCCCGCAGAGGATTCCTTCATCTTTTACCAGGAGCATAGCTCTGCCTCTTGACCCTGAAGGAATGATGGAAAGGGATGTGTGATCTCCATCGCCCAGGTCTTCATTCAGGGCGAAATCAATGATCTGGTCAATGGTCATAAAATATTGGCGTGGAAGTTTAATTTTTTTCCTGAATTTGCAGTTGGTGGATGAGGGATTGACCTCCGACAGGTTTGATCAGAAAATAAACGCGGTAGGCCGTTTGTTCCGTTTGCAAATCCCCGATGGCATAGCGTGATCCATCATTGGAAGAGCCATCCTTATTAATTTTAAAACTTTTTATCGGGTATTTAAGAAAGAAATCCCTGAGGATCTGCCCGGCCTGATTACGACTGTATGTGTCATCAAAACCAGGTAAGCTCAGATCCACCATAGTATTGAAGTATTTGGCTACTTCAGCGGCATTCCCGCTTTGTATTCCTGCTACCACCAGCTTGGCTGTTTCTTCGGGTCCGCCGGCAAAGACATGCGAGACAGACAGGTATAGAAACAGAAGGAGGAGGGTTATGCGATCAGCAAAAAGCGATCTGTGATATCTGTGATGCTGTTTCATAAACTTGGCTTTTACACAAAAGTACGACAATTCTGATTAAAGTTCCGATCTTTGTCATCAAATTATGAAGATAAGGTTGTTAGTAATCGGAAAAACAAACGAAGAATACCTCCGAAAAGGCGTTGCTGAATATGAACGCAGGATTAAACATTATGTCCCTTTCGAGATCCTTGAAATTCCTGCACTCAAAAATATGGCGACACTTACAAAACATGATCAGAAATCGAAAGAATCAGAACTGATAGAAAAGCAATTGAAACCTGGTGAACTTGTTGTTTTACTTGATGAACATGGCAAAGAGATGACTTCCAAAGCTTTTTCAGAATACCTGAATCAAAGGTTTCGTTCGGGTGCACGTAACCTTACTTTTATCATTGGCGGAGCGTATGGTTTTGAAGCTTCCCTGCAGCACAAAGCGGATGATGTCATAGCGTTATCAAAAATGACTTTTTCTCATCAGATGGTTAGACTGTTTTTTACCGAACAACTTTACCGGGCCCTGACCATTCTTAAAGGAGAGCTTTATCATCATGAGTAAAATCCTTGCTGTTACTGTCTTTAACAGATTTTTAACGAAATGCTTAACAATTATTAACAAGAATACTTGATTCTCATTTTTCCATTTATATAAATTTGCAAATCAAAATTCTAAGCTTATGGTCGAAACTGACATCAAAGAACTAAACGAACGGATCCAGAAGGAAAGCGCGTTTGTAGATATGGTTACCCTGGAAATGCATAAGGTAATCATCGGACAGAAGCATATGATCGAAAGGTTGCTCATTGGGTTATTAGCCGATGGACATATCCTACTCGAAGGCGTGCCCGGTCTGGCCAAAACCCTGGCTATTAAATCATTGGCTGGCATAATCGAAGCTAAATTCAGCCGCATACAATTTACCCCTGATCTGCTTCCTGCCGACCTGGTCGGAACACAGATATACAGCCAGAAGAAGGAAGAATTTAAAGTCAGGAAAGGCCCGATATTTGCCAACTTTATACTGGCTGATGAGATTAATCGTAGTCCGGCTAAAGTACAAAGTGCTTTACTGGAGGCGATGCAGGAACGCCAGGTGACCATAGGGGATGAAACTTTTCCACTTCCTGAACCTTTCCTTGTTTTAGCGACGGAGAACCCTATAGAACAGGAAGGAACATATCCCCTTCCTGAAGCCCAGGTGGATCGTTTCATGCTGAAAGTCATCATCGGATATCCGGATAAGAAAGAGGAAAAGCTGATCATCCGTCAGAATATCTCCAATGAAAAAGTCCATACCTCAGGCATCATTAAACCCGAAGATATTTTACGCGCCAGAGCGGTTACCCGGGAAGTTTATTTGGATGAGAAGATCGAAAACTACATCACCGATATCGTTTTTGCCTCCCGTTTTCCGGCCGATTATAAACTTAACAAATTTGTCGGACTGATTTCCTACGGGGCTTCTCCCCGTGCCAGCATTTATCTGGCGCTGGCAGCCAAAGCTTTTGCCTTCATCAAACGACGGGGTTATGTGATTCCTGAAGATATCCGTGCCGTTGCTCACGATGTGCTGCGTCACCGTATCGGACTCACTTATGAAGCTGAAGCGGAAAACATAAGCACGGAAGATATCATCAACGAAATTTTAAATACGGTAGAGGTACCTTAGTACCCACCCCCTTAACCCCCAGGCCCCCTTTCCCCCTCCCTGCATCCAGGGAGGGGGAAAGGGGGTGGGTAAAAAAAGAACATGGAATCCGCAGAACTCTTTAAAAAAGTCAGGAAAATCGAGATTAAAACCCGGGGTCTGAGCAATCAGATCTTTTCCGGACAATATCATTCGGTATTCAAAGGAAGAGGAATGGCCTTTTCCGAGGTTCGCGAATACCAGATTGGAGATGATATCCGGAGCATCGACTGGAATGTCACCGCCAGATTTAACCACCCTTATGTAAAAGTGTTCGATGAAGAAAGAGAACTCACAGTCATGTTGCTGATTGATGTGAGCGGATCCAACCAGTTTGGGACCAGGAAATGTCTGAAACAGGATGTCATTACCGAAATTGCGGCCGTGCTGGCATTCAGTGCCATACAGAATAACGATAAAGTAGGAGTAATTTTTTTCAGCAAACAAATTGAGAAATTCATTCCCCCTAAAAAAGGAAGCACTCATATCCTGCGTATCATTCGTGAATTGATCGAATTCAAGCCCCGTCAAAAAGGTACCAATATAGCGGAAGCATTACGCTATTTTACCAATGTTATAAAAAAACGCTGCACGGCCTTTCTACTTAGTGACTTTCTCGATGAAGGTTTCGCAGATGCTATCCGAATCGCTAATAAGAAGCATGACCTTATCGCGGTCAATATCTCTGATGAAAGAGAAAAAGTATTGCCCGATGTTGGACTGATGCGCATTCGGCATGCTGAAACCGGTGACTTGAGATGGGTTGACACCTCGGATTTCAGAACACGCACACACTATGCCCATTGGGTAAACCGTCACGACAGTTTCCTGAACGACACTTTTTTACGTGGAGGAGTCGATATGGTCAGGGTACGTACCGATGAAGATTATATCAAACCCTTGATGAACCTTTTTAAGAAGCGAGGTAGTAGAAAATGAGAGCCGGTTTACGATTTAAGATTGACGGTCTACGATTGACAATTTCATTATATTGCTATCTTGCTATTGCATTCGCTTTTACATTCCCCCTTTCCGGTTATTCCCAGCAGACTTTTGTTTCTGCCCGGCTTGATACTTCAGCGATGCTAATCGGCGATCATGTCGGGCTGACCATAACTTTCACCGGTCCGGCCAATGCCCAAGTGATGTGGCCCATCATCCCCGACACCCTCCTGGGAAATATTCAGGTTATCGGTCGCGGGAAAATCGATACAACAGTTACCGGCAATCAGCAAACCCTTCAGCAATTCCTGAACCTTACTTGCTTTGATTCGGGGTTTTACACCATCCCCCGTATACCCATAAAATATCGGATTTCTCCTGATACTTCGCTGCTCAGTGCTCACTCCTCACTCCTGACCCTAATGGTTCACACCCTTAAAGTTGATACTACCCTGGCCATTAAACCCATTAAAGGACCCATGAAAGTTCCACTGACTTTCCGCGAAATTTTGCCTTGGTTATTGCTCGGACTGGGAATCATTCTATTGCTTACAGGGGTGATTTGGTATCTGAAAAAACGGAAAAAACATGAACCCATCTTCCAACTTCGTCCCAGGGTTAAACTTCTGCCCCATGAGATGGCGCTGCAGGAGTTGGAAAAACTAAGGATAAAGAAATTATGGCAGAACGGTCGGGTAAAGGAGTATTATACGGAATTGACAGATATCCTGAGGATTTATATTGAATCGCGTTTTCTGGTCCCGGCCATGGAGCAAACAAGCGCAGAGATCCTACACGCCTTGTCAGATCATCCGGAAATTCCGCGCATGCAGTGGGATAATCTGGGGTCTGTACTGATGCTGGCCGACATGGTCAAATTTGCCAAAGCACAACCATCGCACACTGAAAATGACGGAAGTCTGGAAACCGCGATTGGATTTGTGACAGATACGGGAACAGCATCAGTGAAGAATGAGGAATTAGAAATTAAGAATGAAGAATGAAATCGACAAATGTAAATCCTAAAATCGTAAATCGTAAATTGAAATGTTTCACGGCTTGACTTTCGGTAATCCTTTTTTCCTCATCTTTCTGGTCATTATCCCGGGACTGGTGTTATGGTACTTTTTCAGGATGAAAAGAAATCATGCCGATATATTGGTTTCTGATACAACCGGATTTGAATTGAAAGGCCGGAGTTTTAAAGTATATGTCTATCATGCCTTATATGTTTTACGATTGCTGGCTATTGCCCTGCTGATCATTGCCCTCGCCCGTCCTCAGACAAGCCTCAGTCGTCAGGATGTTACCGTGGAAGGCATTGATCTGATGATCGCTTTCGATGTGAGTGGGTCAATGCTTGCCATGGATTTTAAACCCGATCGCTTACAGGCCTCTAAAGAAGTAGCTATAGAATTTATTGACGGGAGGCCCAATGACCGCATCGGCCTGGTCATCTTCAGCGGGGAAACCTTTACCCAGTGCCCGCTGACTTCTGATCATTCAGTACTGAAAAATCTTTTCAGGGATATCAAAAGCGGAATGATTGATGATGGGACTGCCCTTGGAGATGGACTTGCTACCGCAGTCAACCGCCTCCGAAACAGCAAAGCCATTAGCAAGGTGATCATACTCCTCACCGATGGCGTGAATAACATGGGTTCACTGGATCCCATTTCTGCTGCGGAAATAGCGAAATTATACGGCATCCGTATCTATACTATCGGTGTCGGAACCATTGGTCAGGCACCTTATCCTGTTCAAACACCTTTCGGCATTCAAACCCAGATGATGGAAGTGAAAATCGATGAGCCACTGCTGAAGGAGATTGCTAGAATGACTGACGGGAAATACTTCCGGGCAACCAATAATGCCAAGCTCCGGACCATCTACCAGGAAATTGATAAGATGGAAAAATCAAAAATTGATGTTACCGAATTCAGGAAAAAGAAAGAAGAGTATTTACCCCTGGTATTGCTTGCCTTTGTTTTCCTCGGAATCGAAATGTTGTTAAAATATGTATACCTTAAAAATATACCCTAAATGGCGCATAAAGGCCATGGAAAATTGTAAATCCTGACTGCCGTCAGGCAGGCAAAAATTATAAATCAAACTGTGTTTAGATTTGCTCATATAAACTTTTTCTACCTGTTGGCACTGATCCCGGTGCTGCTAATGTTCTTCTTGTTATTTCTGCAATGGCGCAGGAAAGCATTGTCACGTTACGGAGATTGGCCTGTGATACGCCTCCTTATCCCCGAGTCATCGATGGCTAAAATGATCCTTAAATTCACGGGGATGATGCTGACATTGTCGTTGATTATCGTTGCGCTTTCCGGACCACAGACGGGTTCAAAATTAGAAAAGATCCAGCGGAAAGGCATCGATATCATCATCGCGCTCGATGTCTCCAATTCCATGCTGGCCATGGATATCAAACCCAACCGCCTGGAGAAGGCCAAGCAGTCGATCTCTCGCCTGATCGACAGATTGGAGGGTGATCGTATCGGAATCATTGTGTTTGCCGGGAAAGCCTATACCCAGCTTCCCATTACAACGGATTATGCCGCCGCAAAGATGTTCATTCAAACTATATATACAGGCATCGTTCCGACCCAGGGTACAGCCATCGGGGAGGCCATCAGCTTGGCCACAAACAGTTTCGGTGAATCAAAACACAATAAGGCCATCGTGATCATTACCGATGGAGAAGACCATCAGGGTGGTGTGTTGGAACAAACCGAAAACGCAGCTAAAAATGGCATCACGGTTTATACAATAGGGATGGGATTGCCGGAAGGAGCCCCCATCCCGGTCATGAATGGCGATGTTCAGATCGGGTATAAAAAGGATTCCCAGGGAAATACCATCATGAGTAAACTGGACGAGACCCTTTTGCAACGCATCGCCAGCCTGGGAAATGGCATGTATATCCGGGCCAGCAATTCCGAAACCGGACTGAACAACATCTTCGAAGACCTGAATAAAATACAGAAATCAGAGATAGAAGCGCGACAGTTTTCCGATTATGAAGACCGATTTCAGTATTTTGTCGCACTTGGACTGCTCATCCTGATCCTGGATTTATTTGTTTTTGAAAGAAAGACGCAATGGCTGAAACATGTAAAACCTTTTTAACCGAAATGGATACAATAGATCCTAATGTGATCTATTGTGGTTATTACATCATAGCATGAATAAAGAATGAAAAAACTAATCTTAATATCATCTCTGTTTGCCATACTTAGCCCGGCCTTTTCCCAGAAGGAAAACAAACTCCTGCGCCAGGGTAATCATGCATTTGATAAAGGCGAGTTTAAATCGGCTGAAAAAGATTACCGCAAAGCCCTCGAAATCAACAAGGAATCCACAAAAGGTCAGTTTAATCTGGGTGCGGCCGTTTACCAGGAAAAGAATTTTGAAGAAGCTGCAAAAATTTATGGTAATTTGGCACAGAAAAATCAGGAAAGGGAAACTCAGGCCATAATTTATCATAACCTCGGAAATGCTTTCTTACAATCCAAGGAATATGAAAAAAGCATTCTTGCTTATAAAAATGCTCTGATCAATGATCCTAAAGATCTCGACACCAAATACAATCTCGAATATGCTAAGATGATGCTGCATCAGCAACAGCAACAACAGCAACAAAACAAGGATCAGCAGAAAAAAGAAGATCAGAAAGATAAAAAAGATCAGAAACAGGAGCAGCAGAATCAAAACGAGGATCAGCAGAAGAATCAGAATCCGGATCAGAAGAAAATCTCAAAAGAAGATGCCGAACGTATGCTCGAAGCCCTGAAAAATGATGAAAAAAAAACCATGCAGAAGGTGAAGAAACAAAAAGCAAAAGTACAGGCGGTGGGAGTGGAGAAGGACTGGTAATGACAATTAAGAATTAGGAGTTAGGAATAGAATAAAGAATCATCAATGAATGTAGTGGCCAATCATCGACCTTCCTCAATGATCCCTTATCTGTCATCCAGGCCGGTCAGGCAGGCAGACGTCATCCTTCATCCCTGCCTTTCCGGAAGGCAGGCGTCATCTGTCATCCCTGCCTGTCCGGCAGGCAAGTGTCATCTGTTATCCCTCATCTTTTTTCTGCTTCTGGCCACTTTTGTTTCTGCCCAGGATGTTCAGCTCAGCGCCTCAGCTAAACCGATCGTAACAGTAGGGGAGACTTTTTCCCTGACTTATTCCGTGAACGGCCAGGGAGTTGGTTTTCGGGGTCCCGGAATCTCACATTTCTCCGTCCTCAGCGGACCCAATACTGCTACATCCTCGAGCATCCGAAGCATTAACGGGCGCACAAGCATGTCGATAACTTATACCTATACCTATATTTTACAAGCAACAAAAGAAGGAACCTTTGACATTCCCTCTGCCAGCGTAACCGTTGACAATAAATCCTATACTTCCAATACCCTTACCATTAAAGTGGTGAAGAGCGGAAATCCTGCTAACCAAAATCAGGGATACGGCCACCAGGGACAAACATCTTCCACCTCTCACTCAGGACCTGATGATGTGTATGTTAAAGCATTTGCCAGCAATTCTAATCCCTTGCAGGGACAGGGTATCGTTGTGACGTATAAGATTTTCACTAAAGTTCCCATCGCTCAGATCAATATCAGCAAACTTTCTTCTTTTTCCGGGTTCTGGTCCCAGAACCTCATGCGTGAAAATGATAAACTTCAGCAATATACACAGGTTATTGATGGGCAGCAATATGTCGTTGCCGATATCCGGAAAATAGTACTATTCCCGTTGAAAAGCGGCAGGCTGACCATAGACCCCCTGCAACTTGAATGTGTGGCTCAAATCAAACGTCAGACCAGAACTCGAAGCGGCGATCCTTTTTTTGATGATTTCTTCAATGATCCATTCTTTGGTTCAGGGACCACTAATGTTGAGAAGTCGCTAAAATCCAATGCCCTCTTTATCGATGTACGACCCTTGCCTGAAGCAGGTAAACCCATTACCTTCAGCGGGGCGGTAGGGAGTTTTACATTTCGTAGCGAAATAGATAAAACAAAATTGAAAACCAATGAAGCCCTGGCACTTAAATGCGTTATTGCCGGACAGGGAAATATCCAGCTCATCGATAAGCTTAATATTGCATTTCCTCCCGATTTTGAAACCTATGACCCTAAAATCACCAGCGAGATCAAAAGCATGGTTACGGGAATAAGCGGTAGCCAGACCTTCGAATACCTCCTGATCCCGCGTAAACCGGGTAGGTTCACGATTAAACCCATTACATTCAGCTATTATGACCTTGATAAAAAGGCTTATGTCACCCTCAGTAGTCCAGAATATTCCATCGAAGTGGAGAAAGGCAGCGGCGATGCTGCGGTCATGACTTATTCGGGAGCAAACAAGGAAGATATTAAGTATATAGGAAGCGACATTCGCCATATCAAGGATAAACATTTTTCACTCTCACCAAAAGGCAGGGCTTTTTTCCCTTCCCTCAATTTCTGGTTGTTGGTGTTCATTCCATTGGTGCTGTTCATCCTGATGGTCATCCTTTGGCAAAAACTATCGGCACGGCGTAGTGATAAGGTGTTGATGAAAAACCTTAAAGCAACAAAAATTGCAAGAAAAAGGCTTCGCAAAGCGGAAGGATTTTTAAAAAATACCGACCAGGAAGCCTTTTATGTGGAAATATCCCAGGCACTCTGGGGATACCTGAGTGATAAATTCTTTATTCCGCTGTCGGAACTCAGTATCGAATCTGTACATGAAGCCCTGCTGAAAAAAAATGTCGGAGAGGAAATCATTCAACAGTTTATCGAAACCCTGAATAATACGGAATATGCCAGATTTGCCCCGGGAGAAAAGACCCTAAATATGGAAAGAATTTATCAGCAGGCACTTGAAATTATAACCAAAATGGAAGGTGAGCTGAAATAGAATTAGGAATTAGGAATTAGGAATTATGAGAGCGTTTATCATTTTTTTAGTTCTTTCTGTTTTTATTCAAACAGCAGTATGCGGGCCGGAGCAGGTATTGATTGCCAAGGCTAACCGGGCTTACGCTGCAGGCGCTTATACCGAAGCATCTGAAAGCTATAAAAAAGTTGTGGATGCCGGTTGGGAGTCACCAGAACTATATTATAACCTGGGAAATGCATATTTCAAAATGAATGAATATGCCTATGCCATTCTCTGGTATGAAAGAGCAAAACGCCTTGACCCGGGTAATGAAGACATTGATTTTAACCTGAAAGTGGCCAATAATAAGATTGCTGACAAGATCGAAGCCTTACCTGAACTTTTTTATAAGCGTTGGTATTATGGGATTGTTGGCCTTTTTTCAAATGATCAATGGGCTTATTCGGCCATCATTTTATTTATCGTTTCCCTCATTTTTGGAAGTATCTATCTGATGTCACGTATCATGATCCTCCGAAAAACCGGGTTCTGGCTGGGTGCTGGGATATTGCTGGCTTCATTGTTCTGCCTTTTGTTTGCCTGGAGTGGACATGTTAACATACAAAAATCCAATGAAGCTGTTCTCCTCTCTCCAACGGTTATCATTAAAAGCTCCCCTGATGAAAAGAGCGTGGATCTGTTCGTTCTTCATGAAGGGACAAAAGTTCAACTTAAAGACCGTATCGGTAATTGGTATGAAATTCGGATTGCCAATGGATCAGTAGGTTGGATTCCCGTTACAGCTTTGGAAAAAATCTGAATCTTCCTGATTTCACAGAAGGATCTTTCTGTGTTGTAGACCAAAAACTTGGAGTCGGCAAAAAAAGTTTTGCAGATAATGTTTTTTCCTTTATATTTGTTCGTTTAAAATCAACCTCCTAATGGATTTGCATTAAGTGTTGATATTCCTGCGTTTGCGAATATTGTAACAGCAAAAATATATAAATTAAAACGATTGATATGAAAAATAGAATTTTACCATCTGGCTTGCTGACAGCTTTTGTGGGAGCTTTTTTTCTCTTGTTTTCTACTTTGACCATAGCCGGAATTTCCGGCCATTCGGTTGATAAGAAAGCCGATGGAAAATCGCGCATGGAAAAATTACGGGCCAATCAAATGACAGGTCAAGTGTCAGTGGTTGACCAGCAAAAGGTGTTGCAACAATTGGGAAATTTCAAATCAAAGGGAAGCGCCCTCAACCTGAATTGGATTCCCATGGGACCGGATAATTATGCGGGGATAACATGGACCGTTCTCTTTGACAACCGTGATGCTGGCAGTCTAACCATCTATGCTGGATCAGTAAACGGTGGTATCTGGCGTTCCGAAAATCTTGGGCTTACCTGGCATCAGATGAATGTCACAAATAATAAAGTCCTCAAGGTTTCCAGCCTTGCACAAACGTCAAACGGAACCCTTTATGCCGGAACGGGTGTGACCTACTGTAATAGTGCGGATTATCTCGGTACCGGACTTTACCGTAGCGACGACGGACTCAACTTTTATCATGTCCAGGGAACCACGGGTCATAACTGGACCTCGATTGCAAAACTTGCTGTTGACCCACGAAATAACAGGATTTTTGCCGCCACAAACAGTGGTTTATTATATAGTGATAACGGTACCGACTGGACCCAGATCCGCTCCGGATATTGTAACGACCTTGCCATCGGAAGCGATGGAACCATTCTTACGGTAGTGGCTGACTCAGTTTATATTTCCCGCAATGGAAACATTGATAACTTTGTCAATCTTTCCACCGGTCTTGAAAATGCCTTACCGAAAACAGGCATGGGTTGGACCAACCTTGCTATCGCTCCTTCTGATCCCACTGTGATCTATGCCAGTATCGCCTCGACCACAGGCCGTCTGATGAACCTCTATCGCTCCCTCGACAAGGGACTGAATTGGACAGTTGTATTTCCGGGGAATAACCAGATCGACCCCTATGGCGGCCGTGCCTGCTCTGCTAGTACCCTTGCTGTTTTTCCACAGGATCCTTTTCAGATCCTGGTTGGAGGAGTCAATATGTGGTGGGGTAAACAAGTGAATACCACCGGTTTTTACAACTGGGAAAAAATGAGTTTTCAGGATGCTAACCTTACAGACGCTAATGAACTCCTTCAGTATCTGCCGGGTAATCATCATGCTTATGCCTTTCGCCCCGGATTCCCGACTTACTTAGCGATTGCCAGCAATGGGGGAGTATCTACCGGGATTATTGGCAACGATTTTATCACTTTCCAAACCAGCAATAAAAATTATATTGTTTCCCGTTTCAATAGCGTGGCTCATACCATCTACAATGGCTGGGCTCTGGGTGGCGGCCAGAATATCGGAACCCAGGCATTGGGAGCGTTCTATCCTTCATTGGTCAATAATCCCAACGACGGAATGCAGGTGTGGAAAGGCGATGCAACAGCCGGCTTGCTGGGTACAGCCAACGAAGGCGGTGACGGGGGCTCATGCGAATGGTCAATGATTACCCCGAAAACAATTTTTATGACCCGTGGCGGAGATACCGTAAGACGTCAGGAAACAAAAGACCTGAGCTATGACAATGGATTTGCCATGTTGATCGACAACAATGCTTCTCCCATCCTTCCCATGCGCCTGTGGGAAAGCTTTACTTTCGAAAATACTAGGGATTCCGTTAAATATTATAACCGAACTGGAAAAACCATTCCAGCTGATACTATTATTGCAGTACCTAGTAATAATGGAAGATTCCTTTTCGAATACCTTACACTTGCTCCTATTCCGCCAGAAGACAGCCTTATGGTCCCGGATCCTGTCGCTTCAAGATTTTTTATTTATGGTACTCAAGGAACCAAAACAGGAGTCTTTATGACCAAGGATGCATTGAAATTCACTCAACTTCCCACCTGGTACCAGGTATTTAAAATTCCCAGCACCGACCCTGCTGTACTTTCCGATACCATCAGCGCCCTTTCTGTATCCAATGACTTGAATACCGTTTGGCTGGGAACCCAGGGCGGAAGAATTTACAGGATTTCCAATCTTACCTTCGCCTATGATCAGGCTACAGCAGATGTGAGCAGTCCTACTTGTATCGTGTCCAATGAACTTTTTGATAACCTGCCTTTCAAGGGACGTTTTATCAGCAATATTGCCATTAACCCCAATAATCCGGCTAACCTCATGGTTACCCTCGGAAACTTTGGAAATACAGATTATGTTTTCCGTACCGATAACGCCCTTGATTCCCTGCCGGTATTTACTTCTGCACAGGGAAATTTACCAGGAATGCCGGTTCTCACCGGAATCATCGAAATGCATGGGAATAACCGTGCCATTATCGGTACTGAGTACGGGGTTTTCGGCACCGACAACTTCACCGCCACTTCGCCTTTGTGGCAGGCAGAATTGTCCAATATGGGAGATGTGCCAGTTACAGAAATACGCCAACAAACCACCAATCATTATATGGTGAAAAATCTGGGGACCATCTATGCTGCTTCTTTTGGACGCGGTCTTTGGATGGATACTACCTATTATACTCCTTTGGGAATCAATCCTCTTGAACCTAAACCGACTTCCGGTTGCAACCTTATGGTATACCCCAACCCTGTCACTGAGAAGGTTAACATTACCTATACCCTTGAACATTCAGGGAAAGTCAACATTCAGATCAGCGACCTGATGGGTAGAAATGTTTCAAATGTTTCCTTTGGAGATAAATCAAGCGGAAAACATACCTCCGTCGTCGATTTGAAAAATTTACCTGCGGGAACTTATATCTTACGCATGAATAATTGTTTTGGAAAAATAGTGAAACTGTAACCTGCATAAACCCAAAAATATGAAAAGATATTTATTAGTATTGTTTGTTTTTCTTTCAGCCGGCCTCATGGCACAAATTGATGCGTACAAACCAACGCTTAAATCCCCCGCCAATGCTGCTGAAAACCAGGTTCCAAATGTGATCCTCAGTTGGAATGCCATTACGGGAAGCCTTGGATTACAGTATCAGGTTCAGCTCGATACAGTGATGAGTTTCAACAGCCCCTTACTGGTCGATACAACCTTGCTTTTGCTCACAGGATATACCACCCATGAGCTGATCTTCGGCCAGACCTATTACTGGCGTGTAAGATCAAAAGATCAGGGACAGACCTCCGTATGGTCGGATGTCTGGAATTTTAAAGTTTTCAACCAGGTTGTCCTCGCAAAACCGGCAAACAATGCCAAAAACAGACCACCTAATCCCTATCTGAACTGGAAGACTACCATCCCGGGAAGTACGACTCAACTTATTACTGGAGTCAAATATTATAATTACCAGTTGGATGTCACCCCTGATTTCAATTCTCCTGATCTATGGCAAGGTACTGTGGCTGCCCCCACCAATCCAAAAACCATCGATACGATTTATGTACGAGCATCCCGCTTATACTTCGGGACGAAATACTATTGGAGGGTTTGCGCCCGTCATGATCTCAGTACCAGCAGTTGGACAGAACCTTTTTACTTCACCGTGGCAATCCGTGATTCCATAACAGCTCCAGCCAACGGCACCGGAGGTAACGAACTGAATGCCCGCATGAAATGGAGAGGGTTCACCGGACTGCTTGCTTATGAATATGAACTCGCCAGGGATCCCGGCTTTACTGATCTGGTCGCCCATAGCGAGGTCGATACCAATTTCGCATTAGCCTCCCTGACCACTTTTGGTACAAAATATTACCTCCGTGTTCGCGGCCGTCATCAAAAAGATACCCTCGAATGGTCTTTCCCCATTAACTTCACAACCGTCAATACCATAATTAAATCAAAGCCAGACAGCGCCGGAATGGATGTTAATGTCAAGCCGCTTTTTACCTGGAAAGCCCTTAACGCCATTAGCGGTTACCAGCTCCAGGTTGATTCCATGATCAACTTCCCTTCACCCATTCTTGATATAAAGCCCACTGCTTTAGATGTGTCCTATCAGTTAACTAAAAAACTGAATCCGATGAAAACCTACTTCTGGAGGATGCGCGCTTTTTCAAATTTCAGCGAAGTGGCTGATACCACTGCTTGGAGCCC
Organism: uncultured Prolixibacteraceae bacterium; assembly: GCA_964605775.1. GTDB lineage: Bacteria > Bacteroidota > Bacteroidia > Bacteroidales > FEN-979 > CAZSDU01. The sequence continues at coordinate 27,485 of CAZSDU010000010.1, forward strand.
GGTTTGGCCCTTCACTACCGCCTCTTCCATCGGCATGGATGAACCCGGCCTTAGTGGTTTTAGCATTTTCCCTAATCCTGCAAAAGACAAAATCACCCTTAGGATTGATCTGAGCCAGAACCGAACCGCTTCATTGGTCCTTGTTGATCTCCTGGGAAAAACTCTGATTACCAGTGAACTGAATCTTATTAACGGAACCAATACCAAAGAAATTTCACTGGACAATATTAACAAAGGAATCTACATTCTGCGTTTGACCTTAGACGGTCAGACTATGAACCGAAAGCTGATTGTAGATTAACTTCTGATTTCTTAGGTCGTCAGACTGTCCTTGAAATCCTTGAGAATTCTTACATCACCATTGGTGATATAACCGATTTCAAGCGCTTTTTCTATAAGATGATCATAATCGGTAAGGGTAACCAGCGGACATTCTGCTTTATTGAAAGCCATATCTGCTTTTAATAAGTTATAAGTGAAAATGGCAACCATACCCTTGATGTTGCAACCCACTTCCCTAAGTGCTGATACGGCAGAAAGACTAGATGAACCCGTCGATACTAGGTCCTCTACCACAACTGCCCTTTGACCATTTCTGACCTCCCCCTCAATCTGGTTCGTCAGCCCATGATCTTTTTTTCCTGAACGTACATAAGCAAATGGCAGGCCAAGCTCCTGCGCAACCAACGCACCCTGGGCGATACCGCCTGTGGCCACACCGGCAATCAGCTCGGGCTCAAAAGGATTCGCTTCAATGGCCCTGACAAAGTTTTGACGGATGAAAGTTCTGATTTCCGGATAAGACAATGTAATTCGGTTATCACAGTAAATGGGTGATTTGATCCCAGATGCCCAGGTAAATAAGTCTTTGGGACTTAGCTTCACTGCCCTGATTTTTAACAGCAATTCCGCCATCTGATAGGCAATGTCTTTGTTATAGACCATAAAACAAGCTTAAAATGTGGTGCGAAGATAGAAAAAAATCAGGAGCAGGGAGTGACAGCAGATAAGGATAAGCATTAATTTCTATCTGACCTATGATTCCTGGCTTCCTAAGGATGACTGAATCATGTTCCTCAGAGAAGCATAAGTGTTGGCCATGATTTGATCAAGCTCTTCTTTGTTTTTCCATTGTGCTGTGAGTATCCCCTCTTCATGCTGGGGTTTCAATGTCTGACCGGAATGGGCATGCATCCTGAACCAGCTTGTACGCTTCAGTATAAGACGTTCTTTTTGTCGGTAAATATGCCAGGTTTCAGGAAGTTCAGCAGTGATTCTGATTTTTTTCAATCCGGTTTCTTCTTTCACTTCCCTCATGGCTGCTTTCCTTGCGGAATGACGGTCTTTTTCATCTATTTTTCCTTTAGGTAAATCCCAGCGTTCAAAACGGTAGATGAACAGAAAATGCCCTTCATCGTTTTCCACCAGCCCTCCTGCAGCTTCAATCCGTGTGAAAAGAGAAAGAAAATGCTTACACAATTTTATATATTTTTTTTCTGACCAAAGGATCAGTTCAGAAATTTTGCTGTCATTCTCGAAGAGACCATACAGCTCACGGATCTGGTTTGTAGATAAAAATGACGCTGTCAAACAGGAATGATCCTCCAAAAGAGGAGGGTGGTTCATCAACCGAATGCGACGATCATTGAGAAAGACTAACATTTAGCGAATAATAAATTTTGCTGTTAAATTTTAATTTTGTATTTTTGCCGCCCGAAAGAAAGTTTTGGCCCGTTCGTCTAGTCGGTTAGGACGCCAGGTTTTCATCCTGGAAATCAGGGGTTCGAATCCCCTACGGGCTACTCTCCTGTTGTTTTACGATAAGCGATTTGTCCTCTGCATCCCTGCCTGCCTGGCAGGAAGGCTGAATTCTGCTTCGTTTCATTTGAATCAATCAAAGATTTCCGAAAGTTGCCGGTACAGCTCTTTCCGCTTGATGGGTTTGGCAATATAACCCCGGCATCCTGCTTCCATAGATTTTTCTTTAACATTCCCGATGGCATGAGCCGTTTGTGCAATGATGTTAAGATCCGGTCTGATGTTAAGCATTTGTCTGGCCGTTTCATATCCATCCATGCCCGGCATTTTGAGATCCATGTACACCAGATTAATACCAGGATCATGCTGTGCATGAATGAGCGCACTTTTGCCTGAATCAGCCTTCAGTATATTTGCATGGCTGGGAGAAAGCAAGCGTTCCAGAAGATACACGTTGTCTTCCATATCATCCACGATCAGGATGGTTTTGCCTGTCAAGTCGGGGATTGGTATTTCCTGCTGAAATGCTTCATTGTCACCAGGCTCCGATAACAAAGCTTCAGGAAGACGGAAGTAAAAACTTGAGCCTTCATGATGTTTGCTTTCCAGCCATAAATGACCACATAGAAGAGTCGCGATCTCCCTGCAGATAGACAATCCGAGACCGACCCCATCCTGAACCCTGTTGTGGTATTCATCACCCTGCCTGAATTGTTCGAATATGATGTCCACTTTATCAGCCGGAACTCCGATTCCGGTATCAGCGACATAAAAAATTATATCACGGTCATGGAGGGTATAACCAAATTCCACTCCTCCCGAAAGGGTATATTTGATGGCATTGTTCAACAGGTTGGTCATGAGCTGCATGAGTTTGCTGCGATCTGTATAGATCAGGGGAGAGGAGGTATTGTCGTAAGGATTAAATCGAATGGAAAGATGCTCTTTTTTCTTTTTCTTCTTTTCAACATTGGCATAATCAGCCAGATGACGAAACAATTCATCCACCGAAAAATTGGAATAAACAATTTTGTATTCCCGGGATTGAAGTAAGGCCACATCAAAGATGGATTCAATGATGGAGAGTAAATGATTCCCACTGTTATGAATGATTTCCGCGTAACGGGTGACTTCGGTCATTCGGGTTCCGCCCTCGATGAGCGAGCTGAAACCAATGATGGCATTGAGGGGTGTACGGAGTTCATGGCTCATGGCGGCAAGAAAGGCAGACTTTAGTTTGTCGCTTTCTTCTGCTTTTTCTTTCGCCAGGATCAGGGCGTTTTCGGCTATTTTTCGCTCGGTGATATCATGAATGATGGAAAACAGCACTGTCTGACCGTGAAAATTGATGGGTGAGGAAAGCACCTCAACTGTGCGGAAATTCCCGTTGGATAAGTGGTGATCAAAGATAAAATTGCTTTGTTCTCCTTTCAGTGCCTTTAAGCGTGCCTCCGCTGCTTTCTCCTCAGGAAGTTGGTTGATTTCCTGGATATACTTTTGCGTAAGTTCAGTTTTAGCATAACCGTAAAACTTTTCTGCAGAACGATTAACATCCAGGATACGTCCCGATGCAGGTTCCACCAGCATCATGATGGCTTCTGTATTTTCGAAAAGCTGCCTGAATTTCTCCTCACTTCTGAACAATTCTCTTTTGATATGCCAGTGTTGAGAACGGCTGTGCATCAAAAGTCCCAGCATCAGGGTTCCGACCGGATATAACAGAACTACTGGTAAAACAATGTTTTTAAAGGTCTCCTCCCATTTATTGGAAGGAAGAAAAACAGTGCATAACAGCATTCCAAGATGGATCGCCAGTCCTAAAAACAACAATTCTGCAATACGATTCCCTTCTTTCCATCCGGGCCTGAACTTCCTCCACAGTAAACCGATTGTTCCTGAGGAAAGAATCACTGCCACACCCATCCACATCCCGTCGCCGCCCAGTATGAACCTGTATGTGCCGTCAATCAACATGGCAATGATAGTCGGTATATTGCCAAAAAACAATCCTGATATTCCAATCAGAATCGAACGAGTATCAAAAACCAGACCGGGTATCATGACCCAGGGTGTAAGCATGAGTGTAATCCCTGTTCCCCCGACAAATATTCCGGTAAGCACTTTGTCTCTCAGGTGTGTCTTCTTATCCTGTCGGTTCCAGAAGAAATCGATCAACAGGCTGGTGGCAATAAGCAATGCAATATTCTGGATAATTCCTAGGATCAGGGAAGGATTAATTAACATTGACATAAAGCGAACGACGATAAGTTATGAGCGAATTTAGGGAAAAATCATTATCTTTGATGGAAATTATACTTTTTTATGTATATCAGGAAATTGTTTTTTTTCTTAACGTTTTCATCTCTGGCTTTTCTGTCCTGTATACGCCAGGAAATCCTGCCTGAAGATGATGGGTTTACGGGATATATTGCCGGCGATGCTTATGATGGCTATGGCTGTATTCTCAGAAGCGGGGACAATGGATTAAGCTGGTACCGGCTGGGCTCAATCACGGAAGTTCCCGGAGTCGATATGAACGACATCAGCGCATTGGATCAGAACGACGTCTGGGCAGTGGGGAATGTACAGGACGGCTATGGCATGATTTTGCATTCCTCTAAAGGGGGGATCAACTGGGAGAGACAATGTACCAAAGACCTGATCAAAGATGCAGCCATGCGGGTGGTGAATGCCAAAAATCCCAACCGAATTTGGATTTGCGGGGAGAAAGGCAAATTACTGTATTCTGAAGATAAGGGAAGTAACTGGAGCCTGGTGGCTCTGGATTCCCTCGAAAAAGCTGACTTTTGCGGTATGACGGTGGTTCAGAACAACATCTGGGTAATCGGCAACATTCCCGCTTCCGATGGCGGAGACAGCTTAGCCATACTCCTCCGCAATAGTAATGGAGGGCAAAATTTTACCGTGATTCATCCTTCCAATATCACTCATTTAAATGCAGTCTTCGCCATTGACGATTCCCTGATTTTTATTGCCTCAGGATCAACCATATACAAATCTTTGGACGGAGGTCAGACTTTTTCCTCTGTTTTTGTTACAGTCAACGGCAGTATTCATGACCTTTGTGCCACTTCTGGCAGCAATATCTGGGCAGCAGGCGATCAGGGTCGGGCTTACCGCTCCACCGATGATGGACAGTCATGGCAGCCATTCTGGCCGCAGTCGGCCAGCTTCCGTCTGAACCGGATCTCTCTCATGGGGACGGAAAGAATTTGGATATGCGGCAGCAGTAATACCCCGGGACGCAAAGGCGTATTCTATTATTCCAATAATGCTGGCAATACATGGTTTATAGGCAACCACAATGTTGATTCGGGGATCAGGGGACTGTCGTTTGTAAAGGGAGTCAGATAATTTTAGTAGCAAAGAAATTACAGACGGTTTTCCAGTGCCTTGGTGTTCAGTTCTTTTTCATTGCTGTTTTTAACTTTATATTCCGACAATAGGAATTCATGGACGGGAGACAAAGAGGCATGGTAATATTTAATAAAAAGAGAAAACCCGTCATCATAGAAACAGAGCAGAGCCCCCGCATCATCTCTGATATAAAAAGAGGAAGATAATTCTGTCACATCTGCCACAGTAATCTGGTATTTTTTCAGGATAAGCTCGGCCAAAGGTTGCTGAATTTCTTTCAGCCCGTTGTTAAAAAGATATTCCCCAAAAAAGAATTTTTCCCGGCAAGTAAAAAACAATATTTTTACTTGTTTTCCGAGGATGAATTCCCGATAACCATTTACGTGAATGTTTTCTTCTCCTAATGTGTCGTTATTGATGCAGTTGGCTTCCCCTTTTATCTGAATTATTTTTTTCAGGTCTTCTCCGAAACGGATTCCATCCATATTGATGGGAATGGATGTTTGGTAGTTTGGGAAAGAATCCTTCATCTGGATTATTTTGTCAAAATGAAGGAGTGTTTCATTATTGAAACATAGGGTAAGCTTTTGAGGTTCCTTTTTCCGCTGACTGTACTTCTTAATCACTTCCTGGTACTGCGGTGAGCTGACGCCATGCAGCAAGCGGCAGAAAAAAAGATGAAGTTGCTGTATGAAATACATTTCCCGGATGATTAATTACGAATTGTCTCAGAATGGAATGACAAACATACTAAATAAATATTCATAAGATACATGTATTCCAAAAATATTTCTTTCATCATGGGTAGCCTTGAATGAAAGTTCAATACGCTTGCAACCTCTCCTTTGTTCCCTTTGTCTGCAGAATATATACTCCTAATCTTTTTTATGTATTCAGCCATGACCAATTCGGAAAAAAGCTCCCTGCTTGTGCTCTCCGTTGCTGCCGGGGCTTCGATGAGCCTTTTATTCAATTGTTTGATCCGCATTCATTATTTTACCCTGATGACAACGGATCAGACATCAGTGTATCAAAAAGCCAGTGAAGACTGGGTAAGGTCGCTGCTGATATTTTTAACCATGCTCAGCGGGATGTTTTTTAACCAGGTTTTCAATATACTCATGATCAGGAAAAGGTCGGGGTATATCCGTGTTAACCCGGCCAAGCTTTTTCTTCAGGCATTGAAGAGGATCAACTTCTGGATAGCGATCTCGGTTTCACCCATCATATTTTATGTCACTTTTTATCTGGCTAATGCCATTCCTGATAATTCGGCCGCTTATTTTTATGCTTTCCAGCACGGATTTTTCTGGTACAGCATTTTTAAGGGATTCGATAAACAAAAGGAAACAGGTATAGTTGACTAATTTTCCCTTATGATACATTTCCTCCGACTATCTATTGCACGTCGCGCGATCTGAGATTATCATTTTCTCTCTCATTTTATACGGTTAATGATGATGTTCACTTGACGAAGTGGGAAGGGCAGGTAGAGATTTTAAGTGACGGAATTGATTTTTATCTGTCAGAGTGTAAAACAGCCGGGTTTTCATGTAAATTTGTAATCATTAGAAAATCTGATCATGAAAATCAAAGAGAATATCCCCAATGTGATCACCATCCTTAATCTGATCTGTGGGTTAATCAGCATTACTCTTGTTTTTTCGGGAGAACTGGCGCTCAGTGCAATGTTTATTTTTCTTGCAGCCGTATTTGATTATCTTGACGGTAGTGTTGCCCGGCTACTGAAAGTATATTCTCCGCTTGGGAAGCAGCTTGATTCACTCGCTGATGTCGTTTCTTTCGGTGTTGCCCCGGGACTTATCATGTTTCAGCTCATTTCGGTGAATTGTCTGGGAAGTTGTAATATTCTGGAAAGGCTCAATATCACCCCTTATTTTGCCCTGCTAATTCCTATTTGCTCTGCACTTCGATTGGCGAAATTCAATATTGACACCCGTCAGGAAATCAACTTTATTGGCCTTCCGACACCGGCCAATGGTCTTTTTTTTGCCTCTATACCCCTCGTTCTTTTTCTTCAGCCTCAACTATTCAGCTTGATAAAACTTGATTTTTTAAATGACTTTTTCATCAATACAAGGGTACTGGCTATACTATCCGTTTTTTTTTCTTACTTGCTGATTTCTGACTTCAGGATCTTTTCTATGAAGTTCAAATCTTTAAAATGGAAAGAGAACCAGGTTCGTTATATTTTCCTGATCCTGTCGGCCATCCTTTTTCTACTGTTCTCGCTTTCAGCCATACCCTTGATTATCATGCTCTACCTGCTGATCTCATTATTCTTCCAGCAATCTTTTTAGAAGCGCTATCTCAGCTCAAAATTTTGCCCCAGATAAACCCTTCGTACATGATCATCTTCTGCCAGTTCCCTGGAAGAGCCAGCTTTCAGGATGGATCCTTCAAATAAAAGATACGAGCGGTCAGTGATGGATAGGGTTTCATGGACATTATGATCCGTTATCAGCACCCCAATATTTTTATCTTTCAGCTTGGTGACTATCCCTTGGATATCTTCCACTGCAATGGGATCGATTCCTGCAAAGGGCTCATCCAGTAAGATAAATTTAGGGTCGACAGCCAGGCAACGGGCAATTTCTGTTCTTCTTCTTTCACCACCTGACAGGGTAATGCCATGACTTTTCCTGACATGCTGTAATCCGAATTCATCTAAAAGTCTTTCAAGCCTTTCATGTTGCTGATCTTTTGTCAGTCCGGTAAATTCAAGAATTGCACGGATATTATCTTCCACACTGAGTTTACGGAATACGGAGGGTTCCTGGGGAAGGTAGCTGATCCCTCTTTGGGCCCGTTTGTACATAGGCTCTCGGGTAATGTTCAGGTCATCCAGAAAAACCTGGCCGGAAAAAGGTTTGATCAGCCCGACAATGATATAAAAGGAAGTGGTTTTCCCTGCGCCATTGGGTCCCAGCAATCCGACGATCTCTCCCTGGTTCAGCTCCAAAGAAACTTCACTGACGACAGTGCGTTTACGGTATTTTTTAACGATTTTCTCGGTACGGAGTGTCATTTTTTGGGTTTGAAATTGAACTACAGTATCCCTTCTTTCAGAATATCATGAAGATGTATGACCCCTACATATTTTTTCTTTTCAACCACCAGGAGCTGGGTGATATTGTTTTTTCTCATCAATTGAAGGGCATGAAGGACAAGGGTATCGGCTTCTATTGATTTTGGACACGGGGTCATGATATCTGAGGCGTTTAACTTTGTTATATCAGGATTTTTTTCTAACATCCTGCGTAAGTCGCCATCTGTGATGATCCCGATCAGTTTTTCTCCAGCCAGCACGGCGGTGGCCCCGAGTCTTTTTGAAGAAATTTCAAGAATGACGGTATTGATATTATCGGTTGCTTTGACACTGGGTACAGCATTAGCGGGATAAAGATCCCTCACCTTGAGGTATAATTCTTTACCCAGTGTTCCGCCCGGATGAAATTTTGCAAAATCATCTGCCGTAAATCCCCGGCTTTCGAGAAGACAGACAGCCAGGGCGTCTCCCATGACCATTTGCGCCGTTGTACTGGAGGTTGGTGCAAGATTATTCGGACAGGCTTCTTTTGGGACAGAGGCATCAATGACAAAGTCGGCATGATGGGCCAGGTAGGAGTTTTTATTTCCCACCAGGGCGATCAGGGCGCTGCATCTGTCTTTTAAAAGGGGAAGGAGGACCTTGATCTCAGGAGTTTCCCCACTTTTTGAAAGACAAATTACAATATCATTTTTTTGAATGCTACCCAGATCCCCGTGAATCGCATCAGCAGCATGCATGAACAAAGCCGGGGTCCCGGTTGAATTCAGGGTGGCGACAATCTTCTGTCCTATAATGGCACTTTTTCCAATCCCGGTGACCACTACCCTCCCGCTTGTATGCAGGATACATTCCACACCCCGTAAAAAATCATCATTGATTGAATTGACAAGTCCCGCAATGGATGCTGATTCGATCTTTATTGTATCAATGGCAATATTTTTCAGCGATCTTGGTTTTTTCAATGCACAATTTTTTTAAAATAATTTGGTTATTTGGAAGGTTTTATACTTATATTTGTATATAAGGCGTTTAAAACTGCATAAATCAAGATATCCTGAACAAAATTACGAAAATAAATCCGAGTTCTAAAATGGTGGCAGGTAGAGGTGTGGATAAAATCCATGAGGTTTTAAAGAAAGTATTTGGGTATGATAGTTTTAAGGGGAATCAGGAAGCCATCATCCGCAATTTGTTAGCCGACAAAGACTGTTTTGTCATCATGCCCACAGGTGGTGGGAAGTCGCTCTGTTATCAGCTTCCTGCCATGATGAAAAAGGGCACTGCCATCATCGTATCTCCCCTGATTGCCCTGATGAAAAACCAGGTTGACTCGATCCGCAGTTTCGGGACAGAGACTAATCTTGCTCATTTCATGAATTCTTCCCTGACCAAACTGGAAATTACTCAGGTAAAAAAGGATATTGTAGACGGAAAGACAAAATTATTGTATGTGGCTCCGGAAACGATCACCAAAGAAGAAAACATAGAATTTCTTAAAAACATTCGGATTTCCTTTTATGCCATAGATGAGGCTCATTGTATTTCTGAATGGGGGCATGATTTCCGTCCGGAATATCGCCGGCTCAGGCCTATCATCGATGCCATTGGCCAGAAAGTTCCCGTCATCGCCCTCACGGCAACAGCCACGCCCAAAGTACAGCAGGATATTCAAAAGAACCTGAACATGATGGATGCAGGGGTCTTTTTGTCGTCCTTTAACCGGCCCAATCTTTATTATGAAGTGAAAGCCAAAACGAAAAATGTGGCTAAGGACATCATCAAATATATCAAGGGCCAACCAGGAAAATCAGGAATTGTTTATTGCCTCAGCCGGAAAAAAGTGGAAGAGCTGGCAGAAACGTTTGTGGTCAATGGAATTAAGGCGCTACCGTATCATGCAGGACTCGATGCCTCCACCCGCCGTCAGAACCAGGATAAATTCCTGATGGAAGAAGTGGATGTCATCGTTGCCACCATTGCTTTTGGAATGGGCATCGACAAACCGGATGTCCGTTATGTGATACATAACGACATGCCTAAAAGTCTGGAAGGGTATTATCAGGAGACTGGTCGCGCAGGGCGCGATGACGGAGAAGGGAACTGTGTTGCTTATTATAGTTATGACGACATTCAGAAACTGGAAAAATTTTTAAAAGGCAAGGCCGTCGCCGAACAGGAAATCGCTAAGCAATTATTGATGGAGACGGTTGCCTACAGTGAATCTTCTGTATGCCGGCGAAAACAATTGCTACATTATTTCGGAGAAATTTATACGGAAGAGAATTGTCAGAATTGCGATAATTGCATGCATCCAAAGAAAAAATTTGAAGGCAAAGCATATGTTCAGCTGGTACTTGAAACAGTACTCGCAGTTAAACAACAGTTTAAGAACAAACATATCATCAATATTATATTGGGGAAAAGTACAGCTACCATAAAATCATACAAACATAACAAGCTTGAAGTATTTGGAAAAGGTGCCGATCATGATGAGAAGTTCTGGAATGCCGTCGTCCGGCAAACCCTCATTGAATGCCTGCTTACCAAAGATATTGAGAATTACGGTATTCTGAAGATCAGTCCTGAAGGTGCCAAATTCCTGAAGGAGCCTTATTCCATCATGCTTGTGGATGATCATGATTTTGAAAATCCAGAAGAAGAAGAACTGTTTGAAGCCCTCGGTTCAAAGAGCAGTACTGCTGACAAGACCCTGTTTTCACTGCTGAAGGATTTAAGAAAAGAAATTGCCCGCAAAGAAAAACTGCCTCCCTTTGTGATTTTCCAGGATCCATCGCTGGAGGATATGGCCATACAATATCCTGTTTCTGTCGATGAACTCAAGCAGATTACAGGGGTGGGTGCCGGGAAAGCGCTGAAGTACGGAAAGCCCTTTCTTGAACTGATCAAAGAATACGTTGAAGAGAATGAGATCATCCGTCCGATGGATATGGTGGTCAAATCTGTGATCAATAAATCAGGCCTGAAAGTCTATATTATCCAAAGCATTGACCGGAAAATCTCCCTGGAAGACATTGCACTCGCAAAAAACCTGAGCTTTGACGAGTTACTATCGGAAATCGAGAGCATTGTAGGCTCAGGGACAAAAATCGATGTGAATTATTATATCGATGAATTTATTGATCCTTATCACCAGGAAGAAATCTTTGAGTATTTTCGCAAAGCCGAATCCGATTCTATCATAGATGCCCAGAAAGAACTGGGTGAAGATGAGTTCACGGAAGAAGAGGTACGCCTGATGCGTATTAAATTCATGTCAGAATTAGGAAATTAAACAAAAAAACCATGCAAGAAGAAACACCATTTAAACCTGAAACTCCTCAGGGAGGGAACAAATTTTTCACTTTTAACCTGAATACCGTGATTGGAATCATTGCTTTGGCCGGTATGATTGTCCTTTTCACCCTGTATTTCAGCGGTAAGAAAACGGAAACAGTCGAACCGCTTACTACTCAGAAAAGCGGGAAGGCCTTATCCGTGGTATACCTGAACCTTGATTCCCTGAATACCCATTATGATTTTGTAAAAGTTTTAAGAAGAGATCTTGAAGGGACAGGAAAACGTCTTCAAACTGAAATTCTTTCTGAACAAAGATCACTTGAAAAAGAAGCCGGAGAATTCCAGCGACAGGTAGCCAGCAATGCCATCTCTGAGGAAAAAGCAAAAGGTATTTATGAAGGACTGATGCAAAAACAGCAGGCTTTGATGGAGAAAAAGGAAAGATATACCCAGCAGGTAGCCGAGCAGGAATTAAGCATGAACCTTAGATTAATTGATACCGTGACTAACTTTTTAAAGCGTTACAATAAAAAATATGGTTACGATTATATCATGGGTTTTAAAGCGGGGGGAGAAATTCTGCTTTCCAACGACACCCTGGATATTACCAGTGATGTGCTGGAGGTTATAAATAAAGAGTATCAATCAAAGAAAAAATAAATTCCATGAGATTTCTTGTCCCCCTGTCTCTTATGATATTGCTGATATCGTGCGGAACTTCAGGGGGCAAATCTGAAAGGACTGCTTTCAAAAGTGATTCCATCCTTTCCAGGGAAATCATGATCCGGCTATTGGTGGATATTCATCTGGTGGAAGCTGCCCTTGTCAAACAACGTAACGAAGGGAAAGAAGACCCTGCAATGGCAACCTTTTATTACAAAGGGATTTTTCAAAAATACAGTGTCACTTACCAGAGGGTTCAATACAACCTCGAATACTACCGTCAGGACCCGGCTGAATTTGTAAAGATGTACGAAAAAGTCATTGCGCTGATCAGTGAACGTCAGAAAAATTACGAACCCGGCAAATCGTTATAATTTGGTATAGGTGGCGGTAGCCGTGATCAATGTGGCCCCGTCATTGAGGGTATAATTCCAGATAATTTTTCCGGTCTCGGTTTGATAACTGCCACTCCCGTTGATGATCCATCCATCACCTATTTCCTGATTATAGTCGAGGGTTATGTTATTACCGCTGATGGATGCTGCAGCCGGATTACCTAAAGTTCCGGCATTGGCAAAGTTCTGGATGAAAATGCCATTCGTGGAATTAGGATCGGCAGAAATAGTGACCTGATAAGCAGATTTCTGCCAATTTTCGATCACACTCCAACGACCCAGGAATTTTACCCTTGTATCGGTACTATCAGGCCCTGGTGTTGTTTCTTTAATACAGCCCTGAAGGCTTATGATCAGAACAGTTAGCAAAAGGAAATGAACATAAACCGATTTTTTCATGCTTTCTCTCTTTTAAAATAATAGACATAAACACTGAATATCAGTGTGGTGGCAAGTTGTACGAGAACAAAGGTGAAGTTGGCTTCTTCCTTAAAAAATGTCAGGGAGAAAAATACCAGATAGATCAGGTAACAAGCCAGCTTACTGATCAGTATGGCGGAGAACAGAGAAAGAAAAACATGCTTAATTTTTCGCTGAAGAAGGAAAAACAAGAAAACATTCAAAAGCAGTTCGGCGGTGATGATTAGCATTTTCGAAAAAAATGGATGTCCACTGACCAGGAAAGAAAAAACAGGCAGCGTCAGGGCGAGGAAATAAGCATTGTTTTTCGTCCCATGGGCAAGGGATAGGATGATCATCATCCGCATGGGTTCTATCATGTATACCGGAAGGCTGACCAGATGTGCAAGAGATGGGATCAGAAAGATAAAAGCCAGGGCAAAAACGTCAAGGATGACATTGACGATAAATGATTTCGAATACAGGGTGGCGGTAATGGATTTCATATCTGATGATTTTATCACAAAAGTATTAAAAAAGTTCCAATATTCGATCAGCAAGACGGCTTGCACCCAATCGGAAATAGCGATGACTCAACCATTCTTCGCCCAATACTTCTTTCACCAGATAGCAATAATTCATGGCTTTACCGATGTCGGCGATTCCACCGGCCGGTTTAATCCCGATTTTTATTCCGGTTTTTTTATAATGGGAAAGGATCACCTCGAGCATGATAAGGACAGCTTGTTCGGTAGCGGCCGGAGCTATTTTACCGGTTGAGGTCTTGATGAAATCAGCGCCAGCTTCAATGGCAATTTCACTGGCTTTGGCAATGTTTTCATAGGATTGCAGCTCTCCGGTTTCCAGAATTACTTTGAGGGTCTTTCCCCGGGTTATTTCCCTGATGGAATCAAGTTCACGGTAAACCGTATGGTAGTTGTTTTCGAGAAAGGTCCCCCTGGAAATGACCACATCTATCTCATCAGCGCCTTCATCCACTGCAAATTTGACCTCTTCCAGTTTCACCTTCAGGGGCATTTGTCCACTGGGGAAAGCAGCAGCGGTGGTAGCCACATGAATACCACTTCCTTGAAGCTCATGCTTTGCAATAGGGATAAAGGGAGGATAAATACAAACGGCTGCAGGAAGAGGCAGGGACTTATCTTTAAAGGATAGCGCTTTCTGGCAAAGTTTTCTGATACTTTCCGAATGATCAGAACCTTCCAGAGAAGTGAGATCAAGAAAGGACGGCAAAGTGTTCAGCATATCGTGTGGAAAATCTTTTGCCGGAAATTTTGTAAGAATCTGATTGCAGCGTTCTTCAACATCCGAAAAAGATATCCCAGACAAGAGAGAAAAGGAGAACATGATATTTTTATTTAAAAACTGAAACTAATTCCAAGGCTGGGCATCAGGGGTAATTGATCCACTCTTGTATAAGAAACCCTGTCGAAATAAAAGATATTTTGTTGATTAAGCGTATTGGTGACACTAAGTATGACCTCGAGTTTCATGTTTTTTCCAAAGAGAAAAATCTTTTTCATACTCAGGTCAAGCCTGCTGTAATAGGGAAGCCGGCTTTTGTTGTAATCGGCATAAAGGATGCCGAGTGAACCATTGGCAGTGGAAAAATCACTGCCAATATTTTCAAGGCTGATCATTTCATAAAAGCCCTGAGTTTGGGTAAAAGGGAATCCGGATCCGTAGTTATACCTGACATCCAGTTCCCAGGTCAGTTTTTTATCAAAGTAATAAGTTCCGGTGATATTCAGATTATGCCGGCGGTCATATGGGGGGACAAAATTCATCAGCTCATCACTGCGGTGGATAAAGCCAAGAGAATAAGTAAACCATAAATGAATTCTTTTCCAGTCGTATTTTAAGGAAACATCCACCCCTTCAGCATCTCCCGTTTCATACACGAAGTTGGTCCTTAAATATTCAGGTTTTGTAAGGTCATCTTTATCGTAGATTTTATTTCTGTTGAGGCTGATGAGTTCTGGATAATATTTATAATATCCCTCAATATTCAAGGAAAGATTCTTTAAGATATCCCATTCCAATCCAATAACGACCTGGTTGGAACGCTGTAAATCATTGTTAAAAGTTTTTCCCTTGAATGAACTGGGTAAATTTTGCGGACTTGAGATAAATCCGTAAAAAAGGTTAACGACATCCCGGTCATAAGTAGTACTGACCAGGTTTTGGGAGTACATTCCGGCAGCCATTTTCAGGCGGAAATTTTTGGCAACGTTGTACTTGACCGATAAGCGGGGTTCCAGTGAAAGAGCGGAAAGAGAGGCATAATACTGCAATCGGAGACCGGGTTCCAGGATAAACTTACCCAAAATCCATTTATATTTAGCATATCCACTGACTTCTGTGGTATTCTCCGATTCATCAATCCTTCTTCCCACAGAATTGTAAAATTCAAAAATGGTTTTATAGCCCGAAAGGTCCAACCCTGTTTTCAGCGCATTTTTCCCGAAGAAATAGGTGAAATGCAAGCCGCCGTTAAACCCGGCGATGGAACTGTTGCGTGGGGATTGGCTGGTTTCTTCAAAGACAACTTTATAAAAGGAATAAGCAAAATTCCCCTCGATCAGTACAGAACTCTGTCCCGGGATAGCAAGAAAATTCAACCCTCCGCCATATGAGTTCCAATGATAATCCTGTAATAACTTGTACTGAACCTTATCCGAAAAGTCGAAGCCGAATATGCTTACCTTGCTCCCGTTGGGTGTATTTACCGAAATCTTGCCAAAGATATCGAGGTAATTGAAAGGGAGCCCGTTTTCGTCGATATACTTATAAAAAATCTTTGAACTTTCTTTCAGGTAAGAATTTTTAATGGAAAAGATGAAGGAAGCGCTGGCGCTGTTTTCATTCTTAGGTTTTACGATGGGACCTTCCAGCAGGAGTTTTGCCCCGAAGGTACTCGCATCAATCTTGCCGTGGATTCGTTTTTTATTGCCATCCCTTGTGGTGATATCCATCACCGAGGAGATTCTTCCACCATATTCGGCATTAAACCCACCGGTATAAACGTCCACACTTTTCAGGATATCCACATCGAAGACGGAGAAAAGGCCGATCGAGTGGAATGGATTGTATACAATCATGCCATCGAAAAGCACTTTATTTTGAATCGGAGGCCCCCCCCTGATATATAATTGTCCTCCCTGATCACCGGTAAAGATTACCCCGGGAAGGATCTGAAGGTACTGTGCCAGGTCGGGCTGTCCACCGATACTGGGTATTTGCTGGATTTCCTTTGGGGTGATTTTGATGATGCTGGTCTGGGTCTGGGTCACTTTATCCTCGCGGGCTGCTGAGATATTTATCTCATCGAGATATACTGTGGATTTGTTCAAATACAGTTTTTGAGAGATTATTTCATTGGCTTTTATGGTGATGGGAATTTTCAGGGTATCGAATCCAACGCAGGTGACCATCAGGGAATAATCACCGGGTTTTATTTTGGAGATGACAAAATACCCGTTATCATCGGTGGTTGCACCGATGGAGGTTCTGTAAAAGTAAACATTGGTGAAAAGAACAGGTTCTCCGGTTTCTTTTTCATAGATAAAACCGCGTAAAGTCCCGTACTGAGAGAATCCAGGGTTGTGAATGAGAATGAAAACTAAGAAGAGACCAAATAGGGGAAGTAATCTTACGGTGAATTTCATGAATCTGATGGGTGTGGAAAAGTCATTATAGATTGCAAAGTTAGGGATTCAGCCTGAGGAAAAAAAGGAATTTAACATTTGGAAAAAATTCTTACTTTTGTCTTATGGAAAACATTTGAAGTACATGATACAAAAGCTACTTTTATTGGGAGATGAAGCCATTGCACAGGGTGCATTGGACGCCGGACTGTCAGGAGTATATGCTTATCCCGGAACACCTTCGACCGAAATTACGGAATTTATTCAGCAATCGGATTATGCCCGTGAAAACAATGTCCACAGCAGATGGTCCACCAACGAGAAAACAGCCATGGAGGCAGCACTGGGGATGTCGTATGCAGGGAAAAGGGCCATGGTTTGCATGAAGCATGTCGGCTTGAATGTTGCTGCCGATCCTTTTGTCAATTCAGCCATTACGGGAGCCAACGGAGGAATACTGGTGGTATCCGCGGATGATCCTTCCATGCATTCTTCCCAGAATGAACAGGATTCGCGTTTCTATGGGAAATTTGCCCTGGTACCTATCCTGGAACCGGCCAATCAGCAGGAAGCTTATGATATGGTTCACTACGGCTTTGACTTTTCAGAAAAATACAAAGTCCCTGTCCTGATGCGTATCACCACCCGCATGGCGCATTCCCGCTCCGGGGTTGTTCGCAGGGGAGGGCGCGGACAAAACGAATTGAAGCTGCCCACTGACCTAAGGCAGTTTGTATTGTTGCCTAGCATTGCCAAGCGTAGGTATAGAAACCTTTTAAAAGATCACATCTCTTTTATTGAAGAGTCAGAATCTTCACCATTTAATCAATATTCTGATGGAGTTGATAAATCCCTGGGGATCATTGTGAGTGGAATTGCATACAATTATCTGCTTGAAAACTTTCACGGACAAAAAGTACCTTACCCCGTTTTAAAAATCGGGCAGTATCCCATGCCGCGTAAGCTGGTTGAGAAGATGGCTGATGAGTGCAAAGAAATGCTGGTAATTGAAGAAGGATATCCGGTTATTGAAGAGTTGATCAAAGGATATCTTGGAAGGGGTTTGAAAGTCAAAGGCCGGCTCGATGGCAGTCTTCCCCGGGACGGCGAATTAAATCCCAATCTGGTTGCAGTTGCCTTGGGAATGAAAGATACTTTTGGATTGCCAGTACCGGATCTGATGGTAGGAAGACCACCTTCCCTCTGTAGCGGTTGTCCGCATATCGACTCTTATAAAGCATTGAATGAAGCCCTGGCCAGTTTACCGGTCGGACGTGTGTTTTCAGATATCGGTTGTTATACCCTTGGCGCACTGAAACCCTATGAGGCGATTAATTCCTGCGTGGACATGGGAGCCTCCATCACCATGGCCAAAGGCGCTGCCGATGCAGGAATGATACCAGCCGTAGCTGTTATTGGCGACTCCACTTTTACTCATTCAGGAATGACAGGCCTTCTGGATGCAGTCAATGAAAAATCCCCCATCACCGTTATTATTCTCGACAATGGGACGACAGCCATGACCGGAGGACAGGATTCCCCTGCTTCCGGACATATTGAAGCCATCTGCAAAGGCATAGGCGTTGAAGAATCCCATATCCGTGTGCTGAAACCCCTGAAAAAATTTCATGAGGAAAATGTTCAGGCTTTGAAGGAAGAGCTTAATTATCCCGGGGTTTCCGTCATTATTCCCCGCAGGGAATGTATCGTTTCGGTGGATAAGCGCATGAGAGAAAAATTCAAGAAGAATCAAAATTCACAGTAATGAAGAAAGATATTATTTTAGCAGGTGTTGGCGGACAAGGAATCATATCCATTGCATCTATCATTGGCTTTGCTGCGCTTGAACAGGGAATGTACCTGAAACAATCTGAAGTTCACGGGATGAGCCAGAGGGGTGGAGATGTAATGTCGAACCTGAGAATTTCCCATGATGAAATTGCTTCCGATCTGATTCCTTTTGGTCAGGCCGACCTGATCATTTCGGTGGAGCCCCTTGAAGCCTTGCGCTATCTGCCATATCTTTCGCCCGATGGATGGGTGATCACCTCTACCCGCCCTTTTAATAACATTCCTAATTATCCGGAGATTGAGCTGGTCATGGCTGAAGTGGAAAAACTTCCCCACCATATTGCCCTTGATGCAGAAGTCATGGCAAAGGAAGCTGGTTCGGCCAAGGCAGCCAACACGGTGATTCTCGGAGCATCAACTCCTTTCCTGGGAATGTCTTATGAAAAACTTGAAAATGCCATCAGGTTTATTTTTCGTAATAAGGGACAGGATGTGATTGACCTAAACCTGACTGCGCTTAAAGCAGGTTGGGATTTTGCAGAAAAACATAAGTAATTTTTTCTTTCTATCTTTACCCGCTTTTTTAAATCATACATTTTAAAAGTTATGAGGATTTTACAACGAAAGTTTTCTCATTATACTGAGCCTCAGAAAGTGGAAAAAATGGGACTTTACCCGTTTTTCAGGATGATCGAATCCGATCAGGATACTGTAGTTAGGATGAAAGGAAAAGACATTCTGATGTTTGGCTCAAACAGCTATCTGGGTTTGACAAACCATCCAAAAATCAAAGAAGCCGCTAAAAATGCTGTTGATAAATATGGTTCCGGTTGTGCCGGGTCTAGATTCCTTAACGGAACCCTTGATCTTCATATCGAACTGGAGAACAAACTGGCTGCATTTGTCGGCAAACAGGCTGCCCTTGTTTACAGTACGGGTTTCCAGGTGAACCTGGGAGTCATTCCGACAGTCACAGGACGCAGGGATTATATTCTTCTCGATGAGCTGGATCATGCTTCCATTATTGAAGCCACCAGGCTTTCTTTTGCCAAGGTGATGAAATACCGGCATAATGATATGACTTCCCTGGAACGTATTCTGAAAAGGTGCGAACCTCATCATATCAAACTGATCGTGGTTGACGGAGTATTTAGTATGGATGGCGATATTGCAAACCTTCCTGAAATTGTTAAACTGGCAGAGAAATATGAGGCTACCATCATGGTTGATGATGCCCATGCCATTGGGGTTATTGGGAAAAATGGTGCCGGAACGGCTTCTCATTTCGGATTGACCGATAAAGTGGACCTGATCATGGGCACTTTTTCAAAATCCCTTGCCGCTCTTGGCGGTTTCATTGCCAGCGATTTTGAAACCATCAACTACATCAAACATAATTCCAGGTCGCTGATTTTCAGCGCTTCCTGCACCCCATCATCTGCAGCTACCGTTTTGGCCGCCCTTGAAATAATGAAAAATGAACCCGAACGTATCGAACATCTTTGGGAAGTCACTCATTATGCCATTGATGGTTTCCGTAAGCTTGGTTTCGACATCGGACAAACGGTGACACCTATCATTCCACTCTATATCCGGGATAATATTAAAACTTTGAAACTTACCCGTATGCTGCTGGATGAAGGAGTTTTTGTGAACCCTGTGGTTTCTCCTGCCGTCAGTAAGGACGATACCCTGATCCGTTTTTCCTTAATGGCTACCCATACCAAAGAACAAATCGACATTGCATTTGAGAAATTTCAAAAAGTAGGAAAGAAACTTCATATCATTCCCTGATCCTCTTACTGCTGAATTATGGAGATCGAGATTCGAAAAGTATCCTCCCGACGGGATCTGAAAATATTCATCGGGTTTCCATATAAACTTTATGCAGCAAATAAATTCTGGTGCCCCCCCCTTAGGTTTGATGAATTAAACACCTTACGCAAGGATAAAAATTCGGCTTTTGAATTCTGTGAGGCCGAGTACTGGCTGGCTTTTCAGTCGGGTAAACTGGTAGGACGTATTGCCGGCATCATCAATCATAAAGCCAATGAACGATGGAATGAAAAACTCGTTCGTTTTGGCTGGATCGATTTTATTGATGATATTTCTGTTTCCGGTAAACTCATTGAAACTGTTCTGAATTGGGGAAAAGATAAGGGTATGCATGGTATCCATGGCCCCCTTGGTTTCTCTGATATGGACAATGAAGGCATGCTGATCAAAGGCTTTGATGAGCAAGCCACACTCGCATCCATCTATAATTATCCCTATTATCCCGAGCATATGGAGAAACTGGGCTTCCATAAAGCCGCAGACTGGGTACAATATGAATTCTCAATTCCTCCTGAAATACCTGACAAAGTTGAAAGACTGACCAAACTGGTTATGGAAAAATACAAACTCAGGTATGTCAGTACCAAAAAAGCAAAGGATTTATTGCCTTATGCTTCAAAGATGTTCAAAACCCTGAACCTTGCTTTTAATGATCTATATGGTTATACGGCACTAACCGAAAAACAGATTCAGATGTACACCAAAGCGTATTTCGGTTTTATCCGCCCACAATATGTCTCATTCGTTGTGGATGAGCAGGATGAGATCGTTGGCTTTGGCGTATCTATGCCTTCTCTGACCAAAGCGCTGCAGAAATGTAAAGGGAAATTGTTCCCCTTTGGGTTTCTTTATATTCTGATGGCGATGAAAAAGAACGAGGTCATTGATATGTACCTGAATGGGGTGAGGCCTGATTATCACAATAAAGGAGTGAATGCCCTGTATTATAATGAAATGCACAGGGCATACATTAAAAATGGAATTACCAAGGCCATCACCAATCCGCAACTTGAAGACAATGCCAAGGCTTTGACCATCTGGAAAAATTTTCCCGGACGTCAGCATTTGACGAGAAGGTGCTGGATTAAACATTTTTAATGTACTCACCCTGCCTCTCCTTCCCTGCAGGTAGAGGGATAAAAACGAAATGCATATATGAAAAACGTCCTGATTACCGGCGCCAGTGGATTCATTGGTAGTTTTCTTACCGAAGAGGGGTTGAAGCGTAAGTACAACGTTTATGCCGCTGTCCGTTCATCCAGTTCACGAAAATATCTTCAATCCCCTGAAATTCGCTTCGTGGAAATAGACTTCTCCTCCCGTGAAGCAATTGTAACAACTTTATCAGATCTGAATCATAAGGGAATTCACTTTGATTTCATCATCCATAATGCGGGCATTACTAAAACCCAGGACAAGAAAGAGTTTTCCAGGGTAAATTACCAGAATACAAAAAATTTTGTGGAAGGATTGATTGAAGCAGATATGGTTCCGGGAAAATTTATTTTCATGAGCAGCCTGGCAGCATGGGGGCCAGGCAATCCGAAAACCATGGAGCCAGTTCTGCTGAAGGATGAACCACGTCCAATAGAAACCTATGGAAGGAGTAAACTGGAAGCGGAGAAATTCCTGACTTCCGTTCCTGCTTTCCCCTGGCTTATTTTTCGTCCGACAGGGGTTTATGGTCCAAGGGAAAAGGATTATTTTGTTTTCTTTCAAACCATCAAAAGAGGCTTGGAACCTTATATCGGAACCCGTAAACAAGTGCTTACCTTCATTTATGTAAAGGATCTGGTCAGGTTGATTTTTGACGCAGGTGAATCTTCACATGCCAGAAAAGCTTATTTCGTTTCTGATGGAAAAGAATACAATGCAGAAGAATTTTCCGCCATCACCAAAAACCATCTTCAAAAGAAAACACTGAGTTTTGTTGTTCCCACAGGCATGGTTAAGATTCTGGCTCATTCCTTGGAAAGAATGTATAGCCTTTGGGGTAGCATTCCAACGCTGAATGCGGATAAGTATAATGTTCTGGCAAGCACCAACTGGAGATGTGAAACATCTCCCTTGAAATCCGATTTTAATTTCCAGGCTGAGTACGATCTCGACAAGGGTGTAAAAGAAGCCCTTGAATGGTACCAGAAAGAAGGATGGCTGTAAGGTAAAGGATAATCATTATAAAAAAGGGGTGACCGATCAGATCACCCCTTCTTTATGAATATCAGAAAAAGTTTATTTTCCTGCAGGTGCCCACCACATTTTGGTGGTCATCTTGTCTCCACCAACCAATCCGGAAGCGGCAGCGGTAACGTTGGCTGCGTTTACGGTATATTCCTGTTGCGGATAGGTCATACGCAACGGAATTGTAGTGATAGAAATCAGGGGGTTAAAAATGATGGGAGTTCCATCTGCAGTTGTATGGGTAATCTCTCCCGGAAGAAGCAAGAAAGCGGGTTCGCCGGTCCTTCTGTATTCTGCCCATGCCTGGTAACCTTGATTATATAGGGCCAGGTATTTTTGTGCCAGGACAGTAGTTTTATCGGCAGGAGGCAAGGCGGCAAGATAAGTTTCTACTTCAACGTTGAATTCATTCACCCGGGTTGCATCCCAGCCTTCGAGAACTGTACATACATCTCTCCAATGATAGGCAGAAGCCCGAGTTCCCTCAATATATTCAGCCTGTGAAAAACCCTTTAGTTCAGAAAGCATGAATTTTACTTCTGCAAATTCCATAAATACAGGAGCATATTTCGGATTTAAGATAACAATTGCGGAAGCCGGAGAATAAGCTGCAGCTCCATACCAGGATGCAACTTTTGATCTGTACGCCGAGTTTACAGAAGGAGTAAGTCCATAAGGCATTCCGATATACTGACCGCCTCTTGGTCTTGAATAAATCTGTAAACGGGGGTCAGTAAGACCAAAGAAAGGATTGATCTTATTGTTCAGGGTATCATTAACCCCCTTGAGCATATTGATCAGGGTTTTGCAAGTAGTGAAGTCATTCCTTGCATTGGTCCAGAATGCATCATACATGGGGGAGTTCGTGGCGCCGCCACCGGGATATGCAACTGCAGCATTATCGGCATTGCTGGTCATTAAACCATCTTCTCCGACTTCAGTAAGAATGGCATTGGCTGCGGCATAATTATCCACATTCGACATACGCAAGGCAATGCGCAGACGGAGAGAGTTAGCAAATTTTATCCATTTTTCCATGTCTCCGCGATAGATCACATCACCAGCCGTGAACCCGGAAGCATTCAGGTTGATACGCGCTACTGCACCGGCCAGATCGTTAAGCATCTGGGTATAAATAGCCTGTTGCTTATCATACTTTGGATTGGGAATAGAAATGGATGGATCAATATTCCCCTGGAAAGCTTCTGTATAAGGAATGTCGCCCCAGGTATCGGTCATGATCTGCATGGCCCAAACTTTCAGTATTGTTGCTACGGCAATCTGGTTGTTGTTATCACCATATACGGCAGCTTTAGGGGCCTCTACAGGATCAGTGTTCAGACGGATGATTTCAACCAGGTTCATCACATCGTGATAGATCAACCTCCAGTAAAGGTTATTGATATTCTCACGAATTTGAAAACGGTCTTCATCAGTATAGGTACGTTGGCACCAGTATTGAGCATAAAGGTTGCTTTGACGGCCGCTCCACCATTCATCATAAATGTCGTCAGCAAGACCTTTCATAGCTGCAGTCAGTAGGGTTGGGGTCGAAACCTCAGCGGGTTGATTGGGATTTTCATTGATCTTGTCAAAATTTTTGGTGCAGGATGAAATAAGGAGCGCCAAAAACATCCCGAGTGACAGCTTTATTATTGTTTTCATATTTTGTTCCTCTTAAAATTAAAAGTTAAAGCCTATATTGAAACCAAAGGTTCTCGTGGCCGGTAAACCTGCTCCTTCAATCCCCTGAATGTTACCGGAGCTGGTGTTCGTTTCAGGATCGATACCCACCATGGCAGTTCCCCAGGTAGCCAGGTTCCTTCCAAAGAGACCAATTTTCAGGTTCTGGATAGGACCGGTGAGTTTGGCAGGGATGGTATAAGATAAGGTAATTTCACGTAATTTGATGTAGCTGGCATCGAGTACATTTTGCATGGCGGGGCCAGAATAATGGTCGGTAGTCCATGTATAAGCATCGATATTTGTGGTGTTAGCACCGGTGACCTGGGCGGTTCCATCCGGATTATAGATTACGTTTCCGGCATCATCATACTTTGCAACCATAGCATCAATGACGATTCCATTTTCACGGATTCCGTTTTCAGCACTTGCAGCTAAAATTCCGGTATAAGTACCCCACATCTTGGTGGTGGAGAAGAAATGTCCGCCTTGTTGAATATCGATTAATACCCTCAGATCGAAACCGTAAATTTTGAACTCGTTGCCAATTCCAAGGTTAAAATCAGGAAGAACTGATCCCAGAGCTTTAACTCCGGATTCCAGGTAACGGCCGTTTTTCCCAACCACCTTATTGCCATTCTCATCATAGATAAAGTCGGTTCCCATTAACTGTCCGTATTCCTGTCCGACAGCAGCATTAACTGAGATGTTGAAAGGACCAACACCCAACTGCAGGTTGTCAATACCAGGATAAAGTTCCACAACTTTATTAGTGTTTTTGGCAAAGTTGGCTGTGATGGTCCAGTCAAATATGTTCTTAACTTTTACAGGAACAGCCATCAGGAATATTTCGAAACCTTTATTTGTGATTCTACCAGCGTTCAATACCTGGAAGGAGTAACCGGTTGCACCGGAAACAGCGACAGGAATGATCTGATTCTTTGAAGCCTTATCATAATAAGTAAAGTCTAAACCTAAGCGATTGTTTAAGAACTTCAATTCAGCACCTACTTCCCATGAACGGGTCATTTCTGGTTTCAGGTTTGGATTGTTCAAGGTGGTTGGTAAACCATAGAGACCATCGGGTGTAAAATGATAAGGATAACCCTCGGAATCCAGGAAATTGGCATAGGTCAGAGAAGTCCGGTAAGGATCGGTATCATTACCTACCTGTGCCCAGCTTCCTCTTACTTTTGCGAAAGTCAGCCATTTTGCTTTTTTAACGCCGGGTAATTCCGAGATAACCCATCCCAGGGATACGGAAGGATACATATAAGAATTCTTGTTCTTCGGTAAGGTGGAAGACCAGTCATTACGCAGTGTTACATCCAGGTACAACATACTTTTCCATCCGAGGGAAGCGCTTCCGTATAAGGAGTTGATGCGTTTCCAGCTCTTGTAATCGCTGGCAACGTTTGTCAGGGAATTACTCAGGGTATACAGTTCAGGAATGATAAGGCCACCAACGGTTGATCCGGAAATAAGTTTGTAATTTCTATCCATCATGTTGCCTCCAAAATTGGCATTCACACGCCAGTCTTGGCCAAAGCTCTTATCAACCAAGAAGAGGAATTCGGCATTCATTTCAGAATTGGAGCGAACCTGCTGGCGATAGAAGGATTGGGAAGCAGAACCAATGGCGACTCTTTCTTCTGTTCGGAAGGAGTAGTTGTCGAGGTTGAATTTACCCTGTGCCCTTAACCAGCTTGTGATCTGCCAGGAAACACCGACATTACCATAATAACGATCTCTTTTATCGTTCTGATAATTCATGTTACGGTCCCAGTATGGATTGTTGGAAAATGCGATGGTGGGATCATCCATGGATGAACGGTTCCATGATCTTTGTGTTCCATCGGGATTAATATAGCTCTTGGCCATATATTGGTCGAGTTGACGTTGTCCCCATTGGTTGAATCGTTCAATAGGATTCACGTCGCCATATCCGGTTTCGGAACGGCCTTTTGCTTTAGTGGAAATATAGTTGATATCAGCGAATGCCTTCAGGGTTTTAGTCAGGTTGGCAATGGCGCTCAGATTAACAGTATATTTATCCAGTTGTGAATTAGGCATATAACCTGATGAATTATAGGTTCCCAGAGCCAAACGTACCTGGGCAGCATCACTACCACCGGTAAAGGCGATGTTGTTGGTCCAACCAATGCCTGTTTTAAAGAAGTCTCTTACGTCATGTTTTGGTGCCATCCATTCAATGGATTTGCCATAATGGTCGGTATCCCATGCATCAAAACTGTAATAAGGACGATAATAAATAGGTTGGTTGAAGTATGGACTGCCGTCAGGCACATCAATTCCATAATCTTCCAGGAACTGACCAGCTGTTGTGGTATATTTTGGACCAAAACTTTCGTCTATACTGTAATCCATGCCAAGGTCAAATGACTGATATGCATTTCCATCACCATCAACCCCTGGAATTTTATAATAACCGGAATTATCGGTATAGGTTTTCATTTCCCATGCAGTTGGATCCAGCCCGCCATTACCTCCACCATATTCATTTTGGTATTTCGGCAGGTAAGAAACCTGTTCGAAGCTCAAACCGGTATTGAATTCGATCCCGATCTGTTTGCCTTTTTTGGCAGCGCCTTTTTTGGTTGTGATCAGGATGACACCGTTGGCGGCACGTGATCCATAAAGAGCGGCTGCATTGGCGCCTTTCAAAACAGAGATGGAAGCAACATCGTCAGGGTTGATATCCTGGGCCATGTTGCCATAGTCATAACCACCGGCCCCACGGGCGGTATTAGTGGTGTTAAAATCACTATTGTCGATAATGGTTCCGTCTATAACAAACAATGGCTGGTTGTTACCGGAGATGGAATTAATACCACGAATCAGGATACGCGAAGAACCACCCATATTACCAGAGGCAGCTGTTACCTGAACACCGGCGATACGTCCTGAAAGTTGATTAATCACGTTGGCATTACCATCTGTCTGGAGGGCATCGCCCTTTACATCCTGAACAGAATAGCCCAGCGCTTTCTTTTCACGGGTCACTCCGAGTGCCGTAACGACCACTCCTTCCAACTCCTGAACATCGGGTGAAAGAACCACATTAAGAGTGTTATCGGCTCCCAGGGTAATTTCCTGGGTTTTCATCCCTACGAATGAAACCAGGACAACATTTTTATCCTTTGGCACATTGAGGGAATACTTCCCGTCCACATCGGTAATTGCACCGACTGTTGTGCCTTTAACGAGGATGGTTGCGCCTGGAATTCCTGCGCCGTCATCTGAACTCGTTACCTTACCCGTTATGGTTTTCTGGGCAAGAGCAACTTGCGCCCCTATGAATAACATAAGAGCAAGGAAAATCGTAAATTTTCTCATGACTGTTGTTTTTTTGTTAGTAAAAAGGTTAATAATCAGATTCATAAATAAAGATGATATTGAACAGCGCCTGACCGTGCTCTTCAACATGAAATATATGATGGTTAAGTTTCTATCTGCAATTCAATGTGAATGCAATTTTAGTAATTAAATAATTAGTAAACAACAAAAAGTTAACAAAAGTTTTTAATAAAATTAACATATTTTAACATTGAACCATGGGATCAGAAAGTTATCCCTCTTCCTTTTTAATGCAATTTACGAAAAAAAAGCCCGAAAAGGACAATCAGAAAAATATAAATTCCAGTAGTGGTGATCGCGATCTGTGGTTGAAAAAGCTGATAGGAGGCCATGATTAAACAAGGAATCCCCAGCAGATAGTATCCCCATCTCTTGAGTTTCCAGATCAGTAATGTCCCTACCAATGCAGTTCCATGAAGAAGTGAAGCGGAAAGCAAGAGAACAATGACCTGGCTTTTCGTCAGTTCTTCTTCAGAAAGATAACTCAGGGTCACTTCTGCAATCCAGCCGGAGAAGAAAAGTGCGGTGAGAAAGAAAAGAAAAAGCAGAAGGAAGTAAACAAATGAGAAAATACAGATCACAGAAAGAAAAGCGGGTCTGTGAAGCAGGGGTTGAGGTTTTGCTTCTTCCATGTCAACTCATGGTTTTCAGGTTTATACTATACAGAAGGATGAAGGTGCCTGAAAGAAGAAGATCAGGCATGGAGGGTCCCGGCATTTTCAGAAAGTACATGGGCGCAATAACCAATAGGATTTGAGCGATAGTATAGACATGAAATCCGGATTTCTTTAGTTTCCACATCAGCAGGGCTCCAATCAGCGAGGCGGCATAAAAGAATCCGGTAGTCAGAAAGAAGACGGGCCGGGATTCGATAATCATTTCCATACCCGGGAGATTGAATTTTTCCGAGAAAGTTTCGGCAACCACCACAAAGGTTTCGTAAAACGTCGCAATCATGAAGTTTGAAACCAGGTTCATACCACTTCCGATAAAGGTCAGAATGCAGAGAATGGTGAGTAACCTGGTTCTTTGTGGCTTGGTTTCCGGTGTTGGGGGGAGTAATTGTTCTTCCATATTTTGTTTTACCCTGTTTAAAACCCCTCCCTATTATAGGGAGGGGTTGGGGTGGGTACATATCATGCGTCAAAATGTGATTTGTCTCCGATATATTCTGCTTTTCCAAATCCCAGAATGGGAATGAAAATAAATCGGAAGAAAAAGAGACCGATGGTAAAACCGCTTCCTTTCCCGAAGTTTTTCGCCAAACCGTTCAGAATGATAATATAAATGATCAGGTTCACGACAGGAATTAGCATCAGCAGGATATACCACCAGGGTTTTCCGGCGATTTTAATCCCGATCAGGTAGTTATAAATCGGGATTATGGCAGCCCAGCCGGGCTCTCCGGCTTTTTCGAACATATACCAGGCGCCAATGATCTCAATGACCATGGTCATGATACCGAAAATGATGATCGGGATCAATAAAGCCAGTAGTACCGGCCAATAAGGACATGAATCTAGCATTTCCATAATGTTACTTTTTTTGATGTTGGATATATGAAGGAAGCACCTTGCTTCCCGGAATTATTCAAGACTTCCGACAATTTTTTCAACCTCATGGAGGATTTCACAGGATTTCACAAGGTCCTTCATCTTGTTATGGTCGGGGTAGAGTGGGCGGTCAATTTCCAGGAAGTCCACATATTTCCGGATAACTTCTTTGGCTTTCGATACGCCATGTCCAAAAGTATATTCACGGAAATCGAGGGCCTGGGCTGCAGCCATGAATTCAATTCCCAGGATTCCATAGGCATTATCGAGGATCTGAAAATTTTTCAGGGCAGTATTCATTCCCATGGAAACAAAGTCTTCCTGGTCGGCCGCTGCCGGAATGGATTGTATGGAGGCCGGGGCGGATAAAATACGCTGTTCAACGATCTGCATATCGGCCGTGTATTGGCTGAGCATCAATCCGCTGAACATCCCGGCTCCCTTGGTCAGGAAAGCGGGCAAGCCAACACTCAATGCAGGATTGTTCAATCGGTTCATCCGGCGTTCACTCATCACACTCACCATTGTAATCACCATTCCGGCCATATCCATCGGTACAGAAACCGGAGAACCCTGGAAATTAGCACCTGAAAGCTGGAGATTTTCATCAGGGAAGAAAATCGGATTATCACCCACGCCATTCAATTCTATTTCGACTTGCGAGCGGGCATAGGCCAGCGCATCATGAGCAGCGCCGATAACCTGAGGAGTCGAGCGCATCGAATAAGCATCCTGGACTTTACATTTAACTTTCAATTCCGCAAGATCCCCGCCTTTAACACATTTTAAAATGGCTGCAGCGCTTCTTACAGCACCTTTGAATCCACGGACTTCATGCAATTTCGGACTATAGGGTCGCATATTGGCTTTCATGGCTTCAAGCGACATGGATGCCGCGATTTCCGCCTGTTTCAGCCAGTTGTTGGCGTCGAAGAGAAAGAGGGCACTCATGGCCGTCAGTACATTCGAACCATTGATGGTAGCTAGTCCGTCGCGGGCTTTCAGTCCGGGTACCGGTATCCCGGCGGCATCAAGGGCTTCCTTGCCGGGTAAGAGTTTTCCCTGGTAATAGGCATGCCCTTCACCCATCATCAGCAGGGCGATCTGCGACATTGGGGCAAGGTCGCCACAGGCTCCTACTGAGCCTTTCTGGCAGACAAAGGGAGTTACTCCCTTGTTGAGCATATCCACCAGGGTCTGGGTGATTTCAAGCCGTGATCCGGAATTTCCATGGGCATGCACATTGATACGGCCCAGCATGGCGCCACGCACCCATTCCAGGGGCATGGCTTCACCGATTCCTGCAGCATGGTTGTAAATCAGGTATTTTTGAAAATCCTTAACCTGATCATCGTTCAGGACCATTTCGGAAAATTCACCGATCCCGGTATTTACACCGTACATGATTTCTCCGGCAATGATCTTTTTTTCGAGCATCGCCCTGCATTTATGGATCCGTTCAACAGCCTGGGAATCCAATTCAACTTTTTCATCATGGCGGGCTACATTTACCACATCTTCGATGGTCAGACCCGCGCCTTTTATTATGAGTGTCATGTTTTTTCTTTTTAATGAACTAAATAGTAAAATAAAAGCTGGTGAGCTTGTGATCTGGTGAGTTGGTGAGCTGATGATCTCGCGAGCTCACCAGCTCGCCAACTCGCCAACTTTTTCTGCTCCGATGATCCAGCTGCGGGCGCATAAAATGGCTGCAGCCCAGGTTCTTTTCACGTTTTTTTTCATGTTGAAAACAAGGTTCTAAGTTCATGTGATGAAAGCGATTGCTGTTCCCCTGATTTCATGTCTTTTAAAGTCAGTTTTCCGCTTTCAATTTCATTCTTCCCGGCAAAAACCACATAGGGGATATTTTTCCGATTGGCATATTCCATCTGCTTTTTCAGTTTTGATGCATCCGGATATATTTCAGCGGAGATATCAGATTTCCATAATGCAGCAAGCAGCTGAAGTCCGAATTTTTCTTCTTCCTTCCCGAAATTAAGGATAAGCAGCTTAGTGGTTGCTTCAATGGATTCAGGAAAAAGCCGGAGTTCTTCCATGACATCGAAAATCCGGTCGGCGCCGAAAGAGATACCTACCCCCGATATATCCGGAAGTCCGAAGATACCAGTGAGATTATCATATCTTCCTCCTCCGCATAAACTGCCCATGGCGACATCTGCAGCCCTGACTTCGATGATCGTACCGGTATAATAATTCAGTCCCCGGGCAAGGCTGAGATCGAATTCAAATTTATTTTGAAGGTCGAGGTCTTTCAGATGAAGCATTACTTCCGAAATTTCTTCAAGTCCTTTCTTTCCCGTTTCAGCATTGACGAAAAGCTTTTCCAGCATTTCCCTTTTCTCCTTTATTCTCCCTTTCATGGTCATAATGGGCATCAGAAGCTGGATTGAATCTGCGGAAAGGCCTTTTATTTCAAGTTCTTCACAGACTTTTTCCAGACCGATTTTATCCCGCTTATCCATGGCTACCGTTATATCCGTCAGTTTCTCCGGCTCTCCAATGGCTTCTGCAATTCCTGCCAGGATCTTACGGTTATTGAGTTTAACAACGACTTTAATCCCCAGGCGGAGAAATACGAAATCGATGATCTGTACCAGTTCAACTTCATTCAGCAAGGAATTGCTGCCGATTACATCTATGTCGCATTGAAAAAATTCCCTGTAGCGGCCCTTCTGCGGACGGTCAGCTCTCCAAACTGGTTGTATCTGGTAACGTTTAAAAGGAAATATCAGTTCATTCTGATGCTGTACAACAAACCTGGCAAAAGGAACCGTAAGGTCGTAACGCAGCCCTTTTTCTGCAATATGCCGGGTGAAGGTATTCAACTCCGGCATTTCCCTTCCGTCATCCCGTATCCCTTCCAGGTAATTTCCGGAATTTAGTATTTTAAATAGCAGCTTATCTCCTTCCTCCCCATATTTTCCCGTCAGCGTGGACAGGTTTTCCATGGCCGGAGTTTCAATGGGCAAATACCCCGAAGTCTGAAAAACCTTACGGATGTTGTCGAAAATAAAGTTCCTCCTCGCCATTTCCGAAGGAGAAAAATCACGGGTACCTTTGGG
The DNA here is from genome assembly GCA_964605775.1 of uncultured Prolixibacteraceae bacterium. GTDB lineage: Bacteria > Bacteroidota > Bacteroidia > Bacteroidales > FEN-979 > CAZSDU01. The sequence continues at coordinate 59,621 of CAZSDU010000010.1, forward strand.
TATGGAAGGTTTCTGGGAAGACATTCAATCGGTTTTTGCAAATATAATAAGATTCAGGATGCAGGATACAGCATGCATGACCGGCATCCATTTTTATGCTCATGTATCAGTCATCAATCATCTTGATTCTTGCATCCCTGCATCTTGGATCTTTTTTAAGACATCTTCAAGATACTCCTGCACTCCCTGTTCTCCCTCCTTTGGCGCCCAAGGTGCAAAATTTTTATCATCCACGGGATTGTATGGGCCATCTTTGAATTCGTAAGCCACTGAGCCGGGGTCGAGGGCAATAATCGTATGAAAGGTCTTTTCCGGAATTTCGGCTCCAAAAATACCTTTTAAAGGATCAAGCAGGATATGGTCAGTGATATTCCCAAGTTCGTCGAACTCAATAACAGCAACTCTTCCGCGAAGGGCAAAAAACACTTCCCGTTTATCAGGATCTTCGTGTTTATGAGGTTGGATATACGACCATGGCTCCATGGCATTTAGCAATCGCTGAAGTCGATCAGAATACGTCTTGTGAAAATTGAAATTTTTCCGCTTCCGGGACGAGGCTTTTGCTTCTCCTGAAACCTGATTTAAGAGCGAGGTGTCAATTTTAATCATAAAAAAGTAACAGAGTAACAGAGTAACAAAGTAACAAAGTGAACAACTTCCCAACTCACCAGCTCACCAGCTCACCAGCTCACCAGCTCACCAACTCACCAACTCACCAACTCACCAACTCACCAACTCACCAACTCACCAGCTTTCATGCTTTCATGCTTTCAGTTTTTTATACTTGATCCTGTGCGGGGCATCATCACCCAGGCGTTTCTTTTTATTTTCTTCATATTCGGAATAGGATCCTTCAAAGAAATAAACCTGAGAGTTGCCTTCAAAGGCCAGGATATGGGTGGCGATTCGGTCGAGGAACCAACGATCATGGGAAATGATCACGGCACAGCCTGCGAAATTCTCCAATCCTTCTTCCAGCGCCCTGAGGGTATTCACATCAATATCGTTGGTTGGTTCATCGAGGAGAAGCACATTGGCCTCTTCTTTTAAGGTAAGGGCAAGGTGCAGGCGGTTTCTTTCACCCCCCGACAGTGCGCCGCATTTTTTTTCCTGGTCTGCTCCGCTGAAATTGAAGCGGGCAACATAAGCCCGCGCACTCATAATGCGTCCGCCGATCTGGATGTTATCAGCTCCACCGGAAATGATTTGAAAAACCGTTTTTTCAGGATCAATGGCAGTATGACTTTGATCCACATATCCGATTTTTACGGTTTCACCTACTTTAAAACTACCTTCATTGGCGGCTTCTGCTCCCATGATCATACGGAATAAGGTTGTTTTTCCTGCTCCGTTCGGGCCAATCACGCCGACGATACCTGCCGGAGGTAATGAGAAATTGAGATGTTCAAAAAGCAATTGATCATCAAATGATTTGGTGACTTCGCTCGCCTCAATCACCATATTCCCGAGCCGGGGACCATTGGGAATGTACAACTCCAGCCGTTCTTCCTTTTCCCTGACATCCTCATTCATCATTTTTTCATAGGCATTCAGTCGTGCTTTTCCTTTTGCCTGCCTTGCCTTGGGTGACATCCGAACCCAATCCAGCTCTCTTTCAAGGGTTTTCCTTCTTTTACTTTCTGTCTTTTCTTCCATGGCCAGTCGCTTCGATTTCTGGTCAAGCCAGGAAGTATAGTTCCCCTGCCAGGGAATGCCTTCTCCTCGATCGAGTTCGAGTATCCAGCCGGCCACATTGTCCAGGAAATAACGGTCGTGCGTAATGGCAATCACTGTGCCTTTGTACTGTTGCAGGTGGTGTTCCAGCCATTGCACCGATTCTGCGTCGAGGTGGTTGGTAGGTTCATCCAGGAGAAGAATATCCGGTTCCTGCAATAAAAGCCGGCAAAGTGCAATCCTCCTGCGTTCTCCGCCTGACAGATTTTTCACCGGAGCCTCAGGTTCAGGACAACGAAGTGCATCCATGGCTCTTTCCAATTTGCTGTCGAGTTCCCATGCCCCATGCTGATCCAACAATTCCGTCAGCTCCCCCTGTCTCCTGATGAGCTTATCCATTTCATCATCATTCAGGGGTTCGGAAAAACGGTTGTTCACCGCTTCATATTCACTGAGCAGGTCAACAATCTCCTGAGCCCCTTCTGAAACTATCTCCCTGACAGTTTTTTTGTCGTCAAGCTGGGGGTCCTGTTCAAGATAACCCACAGAATATCCCGGGGAGAAAACCACCTGCCCCTGAAAAGATTTTTCCACTCCGGCAATGATTTTCAGGAGAGTGGATTTCCCGGAACCATTCAATCCGATAATTCCAATCTTGGCCCCGTAGAAAAAGGAAAGGTAAATGTTCTTTAAGACTTGTTTATGAGGAGGAAAAGTTTTACTGACCCCCACCATCGAAAAAATAATCTTGTTATCGTCAGCCATATTGATTGATTTACGATTTGGTAGATTTACGATTTACGATTGAAGAATTCCCGCATTCTTGCATGAGTGCAATGGTGCATTTTTGCATTAGTGCATCAATGCATTGATTTTATCCGTTTCTTTTTCCCAACTGAAGTTCCGAAGCACAAAATCATGACCTTTTCTGGCGATGTGTTCTGCTTTAACCGGCTGATCCAGAAGCATCAGGATCTGATCCGCGTATTCTTTCGGGGTCCGGCAAACAAGGATTTCTTCTCCATCTTTTGCTTTCAGCGCCTGAAAGGCGAGGGGGGAAGTGATGCAGGGAATGTTCATGGCCATGGCTTCCAGGATTTTGTTCTGAAGCCCGGTGCCGATTTGCATCGGAGCAATGAAAATTCTGGCAGCGGCATAGCATTCCCGCATATCAGGCACCCAGCCGCTGACTTCTACATACTCTGATTTTAGCACCATGACCCTGAGGTGAGGATTGGCTCCGGCGATCAGTATACGGATATCAGGCTTTTTGGAAATCAGCTCGGGCAAAATTTTATTGACGAGAAATTCCGCACTGTTGATATTGGGCGGATAGCCCATATTCCCTGTAAATACCAGATCATATTTCTTTTCCCTATCAAGCGGTTGAAAGAAATCTGTATCCACTCCGTTGGCCACTACCACGATTTTTTCTTTTTCAGGGTGAGGGATCAGATCGCGGTCCGGTTCAGAAATAATGATTTTATGATCAAATGCTTCGAAACAGGCTCTTTCATATTTCAGGAGCCGGTTGTATTCTATCTTCAGAAAAGGCCGCAGATAAAAAGGTGAAGTGCTCAGACGACGTTCCACACCCTTGGAAAAAACATCCTGGTAGTCCAGTATCTTGCGCACGTTGATGTCTTTAACATATTCTGCCACCCGGATCAGCTGGCAAAAAATAAAATCCGGTTGATATTCATGGATGAGTTGTTTGATCTGAACGGCTGTACGGTGATGATAATAATACCCCACCTGCAAAGGTTTGTCCGAGCACAAGGTCCTAAGCAGGTTTAAAACAATGGCAAGCTTTGAAATCGGAAGGATATGAACGGCCCTGACATATTTTTTTAAAACGGGGATTGCATCCTCATGCATATACCCGTCGTTCAGGGCACAAAGAATGATTTCGTGCTGCTTCGACAGTTGCTTGATCTGATGAAAGGCCCTTAGTTTATCACCTTTTTCAGTAGGGTAGGGAACACGGGGTAAAAGAAAAAACAATCGCATGATTTGGCTTGTAATGAGCAAAAGTAAAAAAATCCGGCTTATCCCAGGCTTTGTTGATAAAATCCCATCAATTTTTCGATGATTTTCTTTTTGTTGTAACCTTTTTCGACAAGCTTTCGAGCATGATTCCCGATTTTTTCACAGGTTTCTCTGTCGCTGATGCAAACAGAAATCATTTCGAAAAATTCACAGGGTAAATTGGCGATGAGCAGATCCTGATGGTTGGTATAATGGATTCCCTCGGCTCCAAGGCTGGTCGTGATAACGGTTTTCCCCGCAGCCATGGCTTCAATGATCTTGATCCTGATACCGCTTCCTGAGAAGAGGGGAACCACCATAATGGCTTTGGACTGAATGAAATCAATGGCCTGTTCCACTTCTCCCAGAATAACAACATTGGGCTGCTCCAGTTTCAGCATCCATTCCGGCATCTCCCTTCCGGCCAGGTAATATTTTAATTCGGGAAATTGTTTATGCACATCCGGCCACACATTGATCAAGAACCATCGTATGCCTTCCTGGTTGGGAATCCAGTTCATGGACCCCAGGGTGAACAGCGAAGGGAATTCTGATGTTCCCGAACCCTTCTGGTATTTCCCCGGATCAATTCCGAAAGGAATATCGGTAACCGCTACCTGACTGAACGGGAAGGAAGTCTGAATGACAGATCTGAAAAAATCAGCATCAGTCGGTGTGATGGCTGCAATACCATCCATCAGGGGCAGGATTTCGCATTCATACTTCTTCAGGCTTGAGGCAAGATGGCGGAGATAGTATTTTTTGAGCAGCATTTTGCTCTCAGCAGCAATTCTTTCCCATATAAGATGCTCGATGTTATGCGCCCTGAGGATTATTTTTGCAACGGAATATTTCCTGATATCTTTGATATATGGTGTCATAAAAAGGGTCTCGAGTTGGATGATATCAAAGGTTTCTTCCTGAAGACATTCGACCAGTTTATTCCGGAACTTTGAAGAAATGAATCTTTCAACATGATAGGATTTTCCTGAAAACAGGTTCTGAAATGCCGGCCATATCTTCACCTTCAGGTCAATATCGATCAGTTCAAGACGGGTGGCGGAAAGATAATCGTCAGGAATGCTTGAAATATCCACATTGAACTTGTATGAATTCACGGCAAGTACCCTGACCTGATGACCAGCATCGATCAATCCGGTAACCAGCATGTTCATGGCCATGGGCCCCCCCTCTTTGGCCGGCCAGGGTGATTTATTGCATAAGAATAATATTTTCATAAGCGGGGTTCCACGGGATATCGGGTGAATTTTTTAAAGAACCTGGTCCATGCATCAATGTCGAAGAGAGATGCATCATTGGTCGCCTTGTAGGTGAGAAAGATACCAATGGGAAGCAGGACGGCTGAGGCAATCCACATGCCCTGCCATGCCGGAACTTCTCCTTCAGCTGTATATTTCTCTCCGATAAAGGAGATGACCCAGAACAGAATGAAAAATAAAGTAGAAATCACAGCCGGCATGCCTAATCCTCCCTTTCGGATGATGGCCCCCAGGGGGGCTCCGATAAAAAACAACAAAAGACAGGCAATGGAAAAGGAGAATTTTTTATGATAAACAATCTCATGCTTATGAATCAGTTTTTCTTTCGCATATAGATTATTCCTGCTGAATTCGATGTTTTGTTTTGCTCCCAGCGCTAGGTTCCTGGCCATTTCAAGGAGGTTGAAACGATCATAGACCCCGACATTCGTGATGACATCTTTTTTGAATGCAGGCAGGGAATCATGGGCTTGTCGTTTGATTGTATCCAGGGCGCTGAAAAAATTCAGGCTGTTCATATAGGTCAGCTCATAGTTGATCTTATCCTCAAGAAACTGGGATTGAATAGAATCCATCGAATGAACCAGCTGACGGACATTCTGCATCTCATAATTCTTCTTGAACAGGTTCTCATCGGTTCTGGTGAGTTGAAAAGCGGAAAGATCAAACATCTGCGATTGCTCTCTGAACCGGGTCCTCTGGAAAGGCCGGTTAACTTCATAATCGCGTAAATCGATGCGTTCTTCGTAGTTGGTGCCATTGTACAGACGGAAAATGAGAAAGCGTTTATCCGGAGTCAGTTCCATTTTGCCCCATTCAGCAATGGTCATGGAATTATTTCCAAGATGCTTGTGGTGGTCATAAATCATGACCTCATGAATGGTATTCCCGTCTTTGTTTTTTTTCCCTACCCGGATCACATACCCTTCTATTCCATTATAAAACACACCTTCCCTGATATTGAATGCAAGTTTTTTTTCCCTGACATCATAAAGCAGGGATAAAAATTTCAGGTTGGCCATGGGAAGGACAACATTGGAAAAATAGAATGCCAGTCCGCTGATGAACAGGGAAACGATGATAAGGGAGCGCATGATACGGCTGAGACTAATCCCCGCAGCTTTCATCGTCACCAGTTCATAATGTTCACCAAGGTTGCCGAACATCATCAGGGAAGATAAAAGAATAGCCAAAGGAAGGGCCAGGGGTACGAAAGTGGAAGAAGCATAAAAAAGCAGCTTCATGATGAGATACCATTCCAATCCCTTTCCGACCAGGTCATCCACATATTTCCATAAAAACTGAAGCAGCAGGATGAAAAGAGCAATGAAGAAAGTCATGACCAAGGGGCCGAGATAGGATTTTAAGATGAAGAGATCCAGTTTTTTCATGCAGGCTTGACCTTCGTATGCAAAGATAGTGAATTGGGCGATTGGAATAATTGTATTTTTGTAAACTGTTAAAGCGATCAGCGATCAGCGATTATCGATCAGCGACCGCTTGTAGAAATCAGATATGAACGATGATGAAAGTAATAGAAGTTACTGATCGTAAAACACGACGCCGCTTCCTGGATATGGTAGAACATATCTACCAGGGAGACTCCGTTTATGTACGTCCGCTGGACCGGGAGATAGAGGCGGTTTTTAATCCCTTGCAAAATACGTTTTTTAATCACGGGGAAGCATCCCGCTGGATTCTCTTGAATGACCGGAAAAAAGTCATTGGCCGGGTAGCTGCTTTTATCAATAACCGTAAAGCATATTCTTTTTCCCAGCCAACAGGAGGCATGGGTTTTTTTGAATGTATTAACGACAAGGATGCCGCTTTTCTGCTGTTCGACCAGGCCAGAAGCTGGCTGAGCGATAGGGGGATGCAGGCCATGGACGGCCCCATCAATTTTGGGGAAAACGATGTTTTCTGGGGATTGCTGATCGAGGGTTTTACTCATCCCGGCATCGGCATGAGCTATAATCCTCCTTACTATCGTGATTTTTTTGAATCCTATGGCTTCCGCTTTTATTTTGAACAGGTTTCCAACCATCTCGATATGACAAAGCCTTTTCCGGAACGTTTCTGGAAAATTGCCGATTGGTCCATGAAAAAACCCGAGCTTCATTTTCGACATCTTGAACTGAAAAAGGCAGATCAGTTCATCCGGGATGTTAAGGAAATATATGACGACGCCTGGAAATTCCATGAAAATTTTACCCCGATGGACAGTGAGACCCTCCGCAAAGGACTGGAAAAAGCTAAGGATTTTGTTGATCCTGAGATGATCTGGCTGGCTTATTATCATGAAGAACCCGTGGCTTTTCTGATCATGTTCCCGGATGTCAATATGATCATCAAACATTTACACGGGAAACTTCATTTCATGAATCAGTTGAAATTTCTTTGGCTGAAGTACCGAAAGACCATGACCCGCGGACGCATTGTCATCATGGGAGTCAAACCGAAATACCAAAGGTTTGGAGTGGAATCCGGAATTTTCTGGCATCTGAATGAAGTGATGAAAAGAAATTCCCACATCAAAGAAATCGAACTTTCCTGGGTAGGTGATTTCAATCCCAAAATGCGCGCCCTTCACGAGTCGGTTGGTGCTACTTTTGCCAAACGGCATGTTACTTACCGTAAATTGTTTTCCGGGGAAGAAGCATTTCATCGTTCCACGATCATTCCCACCGATACAAAAGAAAAAGCGCTCAGACAACAAGCATAAAAAAAAGCCGACCTTCAAAAGGCCGGCTTTTTTTTGGAAAAACGATCGTTGATTACTTCACGATCATCTTGTTGGTGAATTTCTGATCGCCAACGGTAATGGTGCAGAAATAAACGCCACTTCTGAGGTTTGAATTGTCGATGGCGAGTTTATGGGTTCCTTTCAGGACAACGCCATAATCTTTTGATGCAATATTCTGACCGGCAACATTGGAAACGTTAAGGGTAACATTGCTGTTCCTGTCGGTGGTGACATCAAAATAAGCGGTTCCGGTGGAAGGGTTGGGATAGCAATTGGAAACCTTGCTGACCGATTGCTGATTTTCAGGAACACCAACGGGGAAATCAATGGTAATTCCCTTGGCATAAACATGGTAAACAGGATTATCGGCGCTGCTGCCAGTGCTGAAGATGTCTTCCACAGTGATAGGAATTTCAAAAACATTCGGACCGACTTCAAAAGAAATAGGAGCTGTGAAATGGAAGAAACAGCTTCCCCAGAGGTCGGTTTCGGTAGTAACGTTTTCTGGGCCGACGATATGACCAGTAGTAACGCTGCGTCCGAAGAGGAAGATATCCGGGTTCAGGTTGAATTTCTGAGACCCCCAGAATTGATAATCGGAATCACCCCAGGTGCAGAATACCTTGGTGCCATCATAGGAACGGGAAGCCTGTAGCCTGTGGTCCCAGCCAACATTGCCTGAAGAGGAGGTGTAAGGGCTGTTATCTTCATCTACATCATCTGTCCAGCAGGTATCAATATGATAAGCGTTCCAGTTGTCGCTGGCATCCTGCCAGATTTCCACGTAGTTGTTGTCGGCATGATATTTTACTCCGCCGTAGGTAACAGACCAATAGTAATTTAAAGAGTCGAGGTCAGCGCTGGCTGCACCGCACACGATGGCAAAAATATGGGGTTTGTTCAGGCAGTCAACGGTAATGGCGAAATCGGTGAACATGGGTTTGTAGGTTACTTCATCCCAGGTGGGATAAATCCAGTCGGTGATTTCAGGTAGCGTGGAGAAATCGAAATAGGGAAGCTGATCCCATGTTGCGCCGCCATCCACTGTTTTGAAAATAATGGGGGTCCAGGCCGGTTTGTCATCGGGACGGATATCAGAACCACGAACGAAAGCATATCCGACGGTACCGTCATTGTTCCATGCCATATGGGCATCACCGAAGAAAGTATTCAGAGTGTAATCGGAGGAACGGGTGATCAGGTCATCCAGGCTGATATCAACGCCGGTCCAGTCAAGGGTGCCGCCGGCATTCAGTTCGCCGTTGCGGATCATGAGGGTTGAGGAGGTATAATCACCTGCATAACCATCGCCGCAGAAATGCACCATATTGTCTTCGGTAGCGGTGAGTCCCTGGCGGAGGAGTTCGCCCATGGTGCATGGATCCAGTTGCTCATCAACGTGAGTGCCATCATATTGAACGCTGGCCATGAAGGTGTTGATCCAATCAGCACCATCGGTTTGAGGGCCATTCATAACCGCAATGGCGTTATTGATATCGGTATTGCCTGTCGGGTTCAGAAGGACGCCCGAAGGATAGCGGTGACGAATACCACTGGCTGTTCCGGTTTTCTTGATCCAGGTTACGCCCTGATCGAGGGAATAGCTGTTGGCCAGGTCATTCCCGGTGAGGTAGGTCATTAGCGGATAAGCGGTGGAGTTGTTGCCACGGTAAGTTGCCATGATGGCATTCAGGTTGTAATCATACCAGAGACATCTTTGCTGTGGAATCAGCAGGGTAAAAGCATTAATCGAAGAGCCGATCCATGTGGTATCGATGGTGGCTTTCGTGGCTTTCGGACGGCTGATCTGAACCGGGTTTGCTACCGTGGGATTCGGAACAGCGTTGTCGATGGTTGTGACCGCATAAGGATGGGCGGTTTTGCTATACTTTTCAGCTTTTAAAGCTGGTTTCTGCGCCATGGTCGTTCCCATGAAAGCCAGGGCAAAAACAAAGAGTAGAAGTGTTCTCATCATTTTTTTGGTTTTGGTTGATAATAATTAATTTAAAAATATGATCGTTTACCTGTGACAAAGATAAAAACTTTTCAATTAAAAAGTCAAAAAGACTTAATTTTTTTTATTTTTGGTATTCTTTCTGATACCCGATGTATGCTTTTTTTGGAGATAAAGAGTCTCATGGCGAAAGAATTCAGGCTGGAACTGAGACAAAAGTACGTGGTTAACGGGATTCTCCTCTATCTGATCTCGACGGTTTTCGTAGCCTATCTTGCATTTGAGGGAGTCATCAGTCCCGAACTGTGGAATTCCCTATTCTGGATCATTCTGCTTTTTGTGGCAGTCAACGGGATCTCGAAAAGTTTTCTCCAGGAAAGTTCAGCCCGCTACCTTTATTATTATACCCTGGTGAGTCCACAGGCCATCGTGGTTTCAAAAATTCTTTATAATATGCTGCTGATGCTTTTGCTGTCATGCGTTTCCCTGGGACTATTCATTCTTTTTATGGGATACCCTTTGGTAGATTTCCCTCTTTTTTTGTTTTCCCTGATCCTTGGCAGTATGGGGCTTTCTTCTATGCTCACGATGATCGCTGCCATTGCTTCCCGGGCAAGTCAGAATTTTTCCCTGATAGCCATCCTGAGTTTTCCCATAGTTTTGCCTTTATTGCTTACGCTGATGGAAGTTTCCTCAGCCGCCCTGGGAAATGTTCACGCGGAAGGAGGGACGGGACTGATCTTCATCCTGATCAGCATTGACCTGGGGGTCATCATACTGGCATATGTTTTATTTCCTTACCTTTGGAGGGATTGATTCAATGAAGAATTAGGAATGAGGAATTAAAAATTAATTAATTTTCTTGATGATATTCAGGAATTACTGGTGGAAATTGCTTGCAGGTGTCCTTCTGCTTTATGCTGTTATCTATGGATTTGTCGTGGAGGTTCCGGATACCATGATTCAGGAAAGTATGCGTAATCTTTTTTATCATGTGGGCATGTGGTTTGGGATGTTTGTTATGCTCATTGCTTCTTTTGTTTTCAGTTTGCGTTACCTCAGCGGATTTCAGATCAAGGAGGATATTTATGCGGTAGAAGCAGTCAATGTCGGATTGATGTTCGGATTTCTGGGTATTCTGTCGGGGATGGTATGGGCAAATTTCACCTGGGGCGCTCCCTGGGTGAAAGACCCGAAAATTAATGGCACCGCGGTTGGTATGTTCATCTATCTGGCTTATATGGTGTTGCGCAGCGCTATTGAAGACAGGCAGAAACGGGCTAAAATTTCCGCCGTTTATAATGTTTTTGCATTTGTTCTCTGGATCGTATTCGTCCTGATTCTCCCGCGCCTGTCGGGGGAAAGTATCCACCCGGGAAAAGAAGCGCCGCCGGTTTTACCGATGCATCTGGATCCCGGTTTGCGAATGGTGTTTTATCCTGCCATGCTGGGCTGGATTCTGCTTGGCTGCTGGATTCTGCAGATAAGAATCAGAATTAGAAAGATCAAAGTGGCCTTGGAAGAAGCCGAAATCGTAAATCGTAAATCGTAAATCGTAAATTGTTAAGATGGATAATTGCGGAAAAATTTTTATCGTCGTAGCCGTTTTAGGGCTCATCCTTGCCGGGATTTTTATATATCTTATGGTAATGGATAGAAAATTAACCCGGCTTGAAAAGGAAATGAATAATATAAAACCGGATAAGGAACATTGAAGACCATACACATTATTATTATAATGGTCGTCGTGGTGACCACTGCCATTGTGATCAGCACCATGACAAATTCCGGCACTTATGCTGATTTTGAAGAAGCTGCCGGTCAACCCGACAGGGCATTCAGCATTATTGGTACCCTTGATCACCACAGTCCGATCTTATATGATGCCCCTGATGACCCCAACCGATTTAGTTTTTATATGATTGACGGCAAAGGGAAAAAAAGCAGGGTGGTATACCAGAATGCAAAACCCCAGGATTTTGAAAAATCAGAAAAAGTGGTGGTGATCGGAAAAATGAAAGGCGATTATTTTCTGGCCCAAAGCCTTCTGCTTAAGTGTCCGTCAAAATACAACGATAAGAAACCTTCCCAATTCGGAAACAAAAAATTTGGCTGAAAATCAAAAATCGTAAATCGTAAATCGAATTTGGCTTACAAATCATTATCCCATTTCATTCATGTCCTTGAACAGGCGGGGGAACTCTTAAGGATCAGGGAACTTGTTTCTCCCCGGCTCGAGATTACGGAAATTGCAGACCGCATGGTGAAATCCGGTGGTAAAGCCTTGTTGTTTGAGCACAATGGCAGTGATTTTCCGCTTCTGATCAATGCCTTTGCCTCCGATCGAAGGATTTGCCTGGCTCTGGGCGTGAAAAACCTGGAGGAAGTGGGGCTGGAAATAACCAGGGTCATCAATAAATTTCAGGGCGCGAAAACCGGATTTTTTGATAAGCTTCGCGTTTTGTCTTCCCTGGGAAAGCTGTCATCCTGGTTGCCGGAAGTGTCAGGCAGAAAAGGCGAATGTCAGGAGAGGGTCATGTCCCCACCCGATCTGACCAGGCTGCCGGTTCTGACCTGCTGGCCTGCTGACGGGGGGCCGTTTATCACGCTGCCTTGCGTACATACAAAAGATCCAGAAACAGGGATGAGAAATCTCGGCATGTACCGCATGCAGGTTTTTGGTCCTCAGCTCAGTGGTATGCACTGGCATCTTCACAAGGGTTCTGCAGCGCATTACAGGAAATACAAAGCACTTAAAAAGCGAATGCCGGTTTCAGTCACGTTGGGAGGAGATCCTGCGTATGCCTATGCAGCCACTGCTCCTTTGCCTGAAAACATAGATGAATACATCCTGGCCGGGTTTTTAAGGAAGAAAAAAGTTGAACTGGTCAAATGCCTGACCAATGACCTTGAAGTCCCGGCTGATGTGGATTTTGTCATCGAAGGCTATGTGGATCCTCAAGAAGATCTAATCCTTGAGGGACCTTTCGGGGATCATACCGGTTTCTATTCCCTGGCCGACTATTACCCCCGCTTTCATGTGGAATGTATTTCTTTTCGAAACCATGCCGTATATCCCGCGACCATTGTAGGTGTTCCTCCCCAGGAAGACCAATGGATAGGCAAGGCCACAGAGAAGATTTTCCTTACCCCTATGAAAATGTCATTGGTCCCTGAACTGCTCGATATCCATATGCCAGCGCAAGGAATCTTTCATAATATTGTCCTGGTGAAAATCAGCAGCCATTATCCCGGTCAGGCCGTGAAAGTGATGAATGCCCTTTGGGGAGCGGGACAAATGATGTTCAATAAAATCATGGTGGTTACAGATGCAGAGATCAGCCTGAATGATTATTATGCATTGGCGGAAATCATTTCCAAGCAGGTTGATCTGCAACGCGATATCCATATTATCCATGGACCTGTGGATGTCCTGGATCATTCCAGCGACCAATTCGCTTATGGAAGCAAAATGGGCATCGATGCTACACTGAAACAGGAGCTTCCGATGGGTACCTTGGTTTCCGGGTCACCTCCGGAGTTTGACAGGGAAAGCCTTATACTCAGATTTCCCGAGATCAATTCAATACATGACAGGCTATTGTTGAAGGGTATTTCGATACTTTTCCTGTTTGTGAAGAAAAACAAAAGGAATCATTTGCGTCAGCTTGCCCGGGAGATCATGGAAATGGAAAGGATGGCAAAAGTAAAATTTGTCGTTTTCATGGATTCCAATGCCGAAAAGGCCGCTGATCCTGTCATCATCTGGCTGGCTGCCAATAACCTTGACCCGATGCGGGATAGTTTTATGATAAAAGCACAAAATGATGTCTCTGACCCGGTTCTTTTCTTTGATTGCACAAGAAAAACCCTTGAAATGGACGGGTTTTCACGAGATTGGCCGAATGTGATTGTCATGTCTGACGCGGTGATCCGTGACGTTGATAAAAAATGGGATGCCTATGAGATTGGGGATTTTGTAGCTTCCCCTTCTTTATTTTATAAATCATTGATAATCAATGACGGGGCAAACGTTTTATAATTTTTTTTCATAAAAATCTTTTAAATTTTATATCTTTGGCACTTAATTGGATGGCATGAAACACAAGCTACATTCTTTAATTTTCTCATTGTTCATTATTTTTTTTCCGGGTTTTTCCTGGGCGCAATATGCAACGATCAAGGGAAATATCACTGATGAAAAGAATGCAGAACCCTTGCCCTATGTGAACATCGGGATTAAGGATAAATCTACGGGCACCTTTTCTGACAGCAATGGGGCTTACCGTCTTGAACTTCCTAAGGGAGATTATGACTTGGTGATCTCCTATGTCGGATATGAAAAAATGCAGAAGTTTATTCATGTGGATGGAAAGAAGACTTATACCCTTGATTTTACCCTGACACCGATATCGAAGGAGTTAAGCACGGTGGTGGTATCCGCTTCCAAATATGCCCAGAAAATTCAGGAATCAGTTAGTTCTATTGAGGTTTTAAAGCCAAGGATACTGGAGAGCACCAATATTCAGACCGTGGATAAAGCCCTGGAGCATATGCCCGGGGTCACCATTGTCGACAACGAGCCTCAGATCAGGGCTGGAAGTGGTTTCAGCTCCGGCCTGGGAAGCCGTGTCATGGTGTTGGTGGATGAAATACCTTTACTCCGGGGAGATGCCGGACGCCCCGAATGGGGGCTGATGCCGGTTTATGGAATTGATCAGATTGAAGTGGTCAAAGGCGCTTCTTCAGTGGTTTACGGATCTTCTGCCCTCAATGGTGCAATTAACGTGCGTACGGCCTGGCCCAAGGACGATGCGGAAACCAAAATCAGTACTTTTCTTGGCATGTACAGCAAACCCGAACGGAAATATGCTACTCCCTGGACAGGGATGAATCCTTTGCAGTACGGGATTACCGTGGCTCATTCCCAGAAACTGAGCAATATTGATTTGATCGGCAATGTCAGTTATTTCAATGACCAGGGCTATATTGGCGCCACGCCTGAATCCGCCATAACCGACCCTGCCCAATCCACCACGGGATCCTATAACCGTTACCTGAAAGCAGGATTTAACACCAGGGTTCGATCCAAGAATGTCTCAGGATTACATTATGGCATCAACGGGAATTTTATGTATACTCAAAATGCCCAGGTTTATTTCTGGCTGAATGGGGATACCAACTTATACCGCCCCTATCCGGGAGCCATTTCAAATTTCAAGGTGTTCACTTTTTATGTGGATCCTTTCATTAAGTACTATGGGGCAAAAGGAAGCACCCATATGCTTAAGAACCGTGTTTTTTACAATAATACGGATGCCAACAATGATCAGTCGAATATGTCGGTGACCATTTATAATGAGTATCAGTACCAGAAAAAATTCAGTAAACTGGGCGATCTTATCCTGGTGGCCGGGATCATGAATACTTATGCGTATGCTTACGGGCAGGTATTTTCTGGTAAACTGGCACCCGACAGTACGACTACCCTGGGCGAAAACGGAACTTTCTGGTCAGACAACCTTGCTGTTTTCGGTCAGTTGGAGAAAAAATTCTGGAAACGGCTGAATGTTCTTTTCGGTTTCAGGTATGAATTTTTCCACTTACAGGAATTGACCCAGAGCAAACCCGTATTCCGCGCAGGATTGAATTACCAGGCGGCAAGAGGTACCTTCCTCCGGGCATCCGTTGGTCAGGGCTATCGTTTCCCTAGCATAGGGGAGCGTTACATCACAACCAATTCCGGAGGTTTTGGCTTTTACCCCAATCCCCGCCTTCAGCCGGAAAACAGCCTGAGTGTTGAAGTGGGAGGCAAACAGATGTTCCGCATCGGGAAATTCCTTGCCATGGCTGACCTGGCATTGTTTTACGAAAGCTATGATAATTATGTGGAGTTCAACTTCGGGATATGGGGACGCAGCCTGAATTTATCGAAAAACATGGGCTTCAAATTTTTTAATACCGGTCCTGCCAGGATTTATGGGTTGGATGCCTCCGTTGCAGGGCAGGGCGACATTGCCCGTAACCTCAACCTCTCCGTTCTTCTTGGCTATACCTACTCCATCCCTCAGGCACTCGATACGGGATTTGTATTTTATCAAGACAGGGTTTTTTGGTTGAGCTATAACACCACCTCCACCGATCAATCCAATAATATTCTGAAATACCGGGTTCAACATTTGCTGAAGATGGATGTTGACCTGACATTTCACCGCTGGACAGGCGGGATCAGCGGGAGGTATTACAGCTTTATGCAGAATGTCGATAAGTTTTTCTATGATTATGACCGTCCCGGATTTTTTAACACTGGGATAAAAAAATACAGGGAAGAAAACGATCATGGTACTTTTATTATGGATGTCAGGTTGAGCTATACCCTTCGCAGCTTCAGGTTGTCGGCCATTGTTAACAATGTCATGAATACCGAATTTTCTCTTCGTCCCTGTACCATTGAACCTCCGCGTTTTACAACGCTTCAAGTCATTTATACCATTTAACCAAAACATTAAAACGATGAAAAAACTACTCAGTGTGATCTTAACTATGTTTGCAATCCAGGCAGGTATTGCACAATCGGTACTCCCCAATGGTGATTTTGAAAACTGGACCCAGGTGGGCGTTGCTCCTGCTCAGATCTGGCAGGTGGATGGCAATTTCTGGGGGACCCTGAATGAATTGTATTTATTACCCACTCCATCAGGACCTGCTACTGTTTTCAGAACGGATACCTGTTATTCAGGTCAGTATGCAGCCAGACTGGCTTCAGGCTTGATGTTATATATGCCTCAGGATATTTTTATTCCCGGAATGCTGGGCACTACTCAGCTTGATATGGTAAATGCCACCATTCATTTGGGTAAACCTTGTCCGAATTGCAAACCGCTCAGGTTTAAGGGTTATTATAAATACAAACCGGTAAATGGCGACTCCTGTACTGCGCTTCTGGTAGTATCCAAATGGAATAGCAATTTAAATAAAAGAGATACCGTGGGATTTGTCCGCCAGGATTTTTATGGGATTGTTGACACCTATACGGCTTTTGACCTTGCTGTGAATTATATCAATCCTGATTTGGCTCCCGACAGCCTTACCATTCTTCTGGTTTCCAGCGGTGGTTTCAGCGTGTCCAACCTTCAGGGCGGAGCAGGACAAGTTGGCAGCACCATGTGGGTGGATGCGGTGACAGTTGATTATCCGGCCGGAATTCAGCAGCTTGTGGGCAGGGATATTGTCGTAAACACCTTTCCTAATCCGGCTACCAGCCTTTTAACGGTTGAACTTGGAGAAAAACTGAATGCCGGGATCATCGAGATTTTTGATGTCAATTCCAGACTGATAGGAACGTTTGGTTTAAAGGAACTGAGAAATTCGATTCCTGTAAGTCAGTTTGCAAACGGAAACTATTTTTATAAAATTCTTGATGGAAAATATTTCCTGAATTCCGGAACCTTTATCATTAAAAAGTAATTTATTTATAATAAGAGATTATGATTGAAGTGAAAAGCTCTCAAATGGCGATGGACCTCGAAGACCAATACGGGGCTCACAATTATCATCCGCTGCCAGTGGTTTTATCCAGAGGAAAAGGCGTTTTTATGTGGGATGTGGAAGGTAAACGCTACTATGATTTCCTGTCTGCTTATTCTGCGGTCAATCAGGGTCATTGTCATCCCAGGATAGTGGAAGCCCTGGTGGCTCAGGCACAAACCCTGGAACTTACTTCCAGGGCATTTTATAATGATGTCCTCGGGGTTTACGAACA
Source organism: uncultured Prolixibacteraceae bacterium (assembly GCA_964605775.1). Lineage (GTDB taxonomy): Bacteria > Bacteroidota > Bacteroidia > Bacteroidales > FEN-979 > CAZSDU01. The sequence goes on from CAZSDU010000010.1 coordinate 77,062, forward strand.
ATTCATCACGGAATTTTTTGGCTATCAGCGTGTATTGCCCATGAATTCAGGAGCAGAAGGAGATGAAACAGCCCTTAAATTGACGCGTAAATGGGCCTATAAAGTGAAAGGAATTCCCGAAAATCAGGCAAAAATAATTTGCTGTTTAAATAATTTCCATGGTCGTACCATTACCGTGATCTCTATGTCGAGCGATCCGGATGCCCGTAAAGATTTCGGACCTTTTACGCCTGGCTTTATCTCTATTCCTTACAACGATTTGAATGCCCTCGAAAAAGTTCTGGAAGATCCTACGGTTGCAGGGTTTCTGGTAGAACCCATACAAGGTGAAGCAGGGGTGTTTGTCCCGGATCAAGGCTACCTGAAAAAAGCCTATGCCTTGTGCAAGGTAAAAAATGTTTTGTTTATTGCCGATGAAGTTCAGACGGGTATTGCCCGTACCGGGAAATTGCTGGCCTGCGATTGGGAAGATGTTCGCCCCGATGTGCTCATTTTAGGCAAGGCTCTTTCCGGAGGAGTCTATCCGATTTCTGCCGTGCTGGCAGATGATGAGATCATGTTGACCATTCATCCCGGAGAACATGGTTCGACATTTGGAGGCAATCCTGTTGCCGCAAAAGTTGCCATGGCTGCACTGAGCGTGATCCGCGATGAGAAACTGGCGGAAAATGCTGAAAAAATGGGAACCATTTTCCGTGATGAACTCCGGAAAATTAACTCCCCCTATATCGAGTTAGTCAGGGGAAAAGGATTGTTAAATGCCGTGGTGATCAAACCTTTTAACGGAAAGACGGCCTGGGATGTATGTCTGAAGATGCGCGACAACGGCCTCCTTGCCAAACCCACCCATGACCACATCATCCGCTTTGCACCTCCTTTGGTGATTACCGAAGAGCAGATCCACGAGGCTGTGGAAATCATTCGTAAATCCATCAAGGAACTCGAATAATTATGGCTTAAAAACTCGCGATCAGTTTCAGATTGAACATGCGGGGAGTGAGATAGTTGGGGATGGCATATTCCCGGCCGGAAATATCTTTAATCCATAGATAAGATACGGTATTGCTGATTTGCAGAAGATTGAAAACTTCCAGCGACACCCACATCTGGTTGAAAACACGGAGTGGGTTTCTGGCAGAGAATTTTGTCCTTTCCCCAATGAGTTGTTTAGAGAGCCCGATGTCAACGCGACGATAGGCCGGGATGCGCAAGGTTTGATCTTTTCTTGGAGTATTGGGGGGGCCGAAAGGTAATCCGGTACCATAGATCAAGGTCAGGTTTACTTTCCAGCTTGGAAATTTCGGGATATAATCCTGGAAAAAGATAGCCAGGTTGATGAGCTGATCGGTAGGTCGGGGGATCCAGGATCCCTGGAAGTATTCTTCCGTTTTCATAATGGACAGGCTGGCCCATGATTCCGCACCTTTCACAAACTCGCCGTTGATACGAAAATCAATACCCGTGGCATAACCATGGGCATCATTGGTTCCGTAATAACGGATTTGCATATTATCCACCTCATAAGGAATGAGGTTGGAGATATATTTATAATAAACCTCTGCCACAAATTTGAATGGTCGTCCCCAGGCTTTGAAATACAGGTCGCTGCCTAACACGATATTAATGGCAGTCTGGGCTTTCAGATTGTTTACCAGATTGCCGCTGATATCCGTCATTTCACGGAAAGTAGGGGGTTGGGAGTAGCAACCCGCAGACAGTCTGAAAACCGTTTCTTTTTTCCAATGGGGCTTGAACGATATACTCGCCCTTGGATTCAGGCAAAGCTGGTTGTTATAATCATAATAAATACTCCTGAGCCCCGCTGTCACAGAAATATCACTGAAAGCGTTTTTAAACGTCCAGGTGTTCTGAATAAAGGCAGCAACCCTATTGGTGTTCAGGGTGTAATTCACTTTTACAACATGGGTCAGCAGCAAGGGGTCATGGGGAGGGTTGACAACCCCCAGGGAATCGCCGGGGCGGGGCAGGGAATACCCTGCAGAATCCTGAAGTTCCCATTCATTCATGATGTTTTTAAAGGAATCATATTCATATTTCATACCCCAGATCAGCTGACTCCTGTTTTTTTCCCAGGACCCCCGGTGTTCTATGCTGAATACGGTTCCTTTCAGAAAATTCCGGGCATGTTCAAGATATGCACCTACCCCCAGGATCTCAGTAACCTGACTGGATGATTCTGACCCCTGGAATAACTCCAGTTTCCCCAACCAGTATTCTCCCGATATATCATAGGTCTCCTCCTCTCGGGTCTGATACACAGAAGAAATAAGTTTCAAACGGAGATGCTGGTTGGGTTTATAGCTAAGCGTGGCGGCGGCAAGCCAGTTTTCGTAACGGTCCACTTCCTGCCCGTCGAAATAGATCTTTATTTTATACGCTTCATCCAGGGTGCCGAAACTGGTTTCCCGTGTTTCAGGGATCAGTCTGTAAGAATTATTGGAATAAGTGCCGAGAATGGAAAGCTCCCATTTTTTTGATATATCATAGTTCAACATGCCCTGTACATCAAAAAATCTTGGTTTATAATTCCCTTTTGTGTCAAGGCTTTTAAGAAAATAGGAGTTGGTCTTGTACCTGACCCCAAACAGGTAAGAGAATTTTTTTCCGATCAATCCTTCCAAATGGGCATTGGCGCCCAGCAGACTGATGTCAAAAGATCCGGCGAAACCCATGGGTTTTTTGTAACGGATGTCGAGCACAGACGACATTTTATCCCCGTACCTGGCATCGAATCCTCCGGCTGAAAAAGATATCCCTGAAACCAGGTCGGGATTGAGAAAGCTCTGCCCCTCCTGCTGACCTGAACGAACCAGGAAAGGACGGTTCATTTCTATGTCGTTTACAAATACGAGGTTTTCGTCGAAGTTTCCCCCCCTGACGGAATATTGTGAGCTGAGTTCATTTCGGGAAGAAACCCCAGGCATGGTTTTAATCAGGTCCTCGACACTGGCATTGACACTGGGAATGAAAGTTACGGTTTTCGGATCGATACGGCTGAAGGTATTGGTACGTAACTGCTGATCTTTGACTTCAATGGAGGAAAGTTCCCTGGAAATTTGTCTTAGAACAAGCCTGATTTCTTTGTGTTCAGCTGGTTTCAGGAATACCTGAACAGAATCTGTTTCATAACCAATAAATGAATACTGCAGTGTGATTTTTTGATTAGCAGGGACATCGAGTTCAAAATAACCATGTTTGTCTGTCGTGGTGCCCAAAGGAGTATCCTTTACGGCAAGATTGACATACTCTATGGCTTCGTTTTCATTATTGCTGACGGAACCTGAAAGTTTAGCGGTCTGGGCATTGACTTCAGCAATCAGAAGCAGACAGAACAAGAATCCGGTGATAATTTTATACTTCAATTGTTTATTTGAGCCTTTCTTCCTGGGATTTGAATTTTCCTTCTTTCCAGGCTTTAATAAATTGAACCCATGCAAAGGGGTTAAAGATGTTGAATGGTTGTTGCTGCCCGAAATAATATAATTTACTGGTCTGGTTCTGAATAAAGTTGTTATAATTCATCTGGGCATCCATGGGATAGTTTTCGGCCCTTACCCGGATATCATAAGCAGCGAGGTTTTTCCGGGCGATTTCAATTTCGTCATCCGGTATTTTAGTGTCCACAAAGGCACGCTTGAAATCATCCAGCGTAGGCCAGGGGAAGATAAATGCGGCCGGCAGGGTTAAGGTGTCGGCGGTCATCAGTTGGATAAGAGAATAGCGGTTTTTGGTTATGGTATCCGGGATGATAAAGGAGACAGATTTATATCCCAGGGCTTTGAAAAGCACGGTATCGTTTTTATGGGCAACAAATGAAAAATACCCGTTGGCATCGCTGGTCGATCCTTTATGTGACCTGGTTACCAGGACTTTGGTAAAAGGCACGGGATTCAGGCTGTCGGCCGTAATGGTAACTCCGGAAAACTGAATCAGGTCTGCATCCTGCTCTGAGCGCTGGGCCTGCAGGTGATGGTTCCCAAAACATAATCCGGCAAGCAGTATCAAACAAAACCAGCGTTTACTCATTCAGGGTGGTCAAAAGGGTGGTGATAGAATAACGTTACTTCCTTGATTTTATTTCCCGGTTTGTGAGCAAAAAAAATGCTGTCACCCGGATGAGTAACAGCATTTTGTCTGAATAAACCGTTTATTTTTTTAAAAAGCCTTTTTCTCTGGCTTCCTGGATGCAGGGGTATATGCCCTTTTTATTGATGGTTCTCAGGGCAGCAGCAGAAACTTTCAACGAAATTTCACGATTTTCTTCAGCAATAAAGAATTTCTTATTTTGAAGATTGGGGTTGAATTTACGTTTCGTTTTGTGATTGGAATGAGAGACTTTATTCCCGCCCATGGCTTTCTTACCTGTTATTTCGCAAATCCTTGACATGACTTTTCAGTTTAAAATGCTGTTTCAAAATGGAGTGCAAAGATAGACCAATTTTTTTAAAGTAACAAGGAGGGGTAAAAAAATAATTTACGATTTAGTATGTAATTTTTTTCTCAGCATATTTAACGCCTGAAGCGCTGTCCGGCGGATATTCCTTTCCCTGTTGTCGCCAAAGAGAAATTGCCGGGCAAACACTTCTTCAGGAGTGGCTATTCCTATCCAGGTTGTCCCGACGGGTTTGTCTTTGCTGCCTCCTTCCGGGCCGGCGATGCCGGATGTCGCAATGACATAGTCGGCATTAAAACGAAGCTTTGCACCCAGGGCCATTTCAATGACCACTGCCTCACTCACCGCGCCGTATTTTTCTAAACTTTCAGGTAAAACCCCCAGCAATTTTTTCTTCACTTCATTGGAATAAGCAACCAATGATCCCTTGAAGTATCCCGAACTGCCCGGTACCGAAGTGATTAGATGGGCGATGTATCCACCCGTACAGCTTTCGGCAGTGGCCAGGCTGCCAGCTTTTTCGGAGAGAAGGTGTCCGGTTACTTTTTCCAGTGTATCCTGGTCAAAACCAAAAAAATGTTCAGGGATCAGGGACTGGAGCTTTTTTACTTCCGCTTCTACGATCTCACGGATTTCGTTTTCATTGGTTCCTGTGCCGCTCAGCCTGAGCCTTACGATGCCCGGTTGCGGGAGGTATGCCAGTCTGACGGAAGCCGGAAGCTTGCTTTCCCATGCTTCAATTGCTGCGGCTAAAAAAGACTCTCCAATACCCTGTGTAAGGATGGTCTTATGATAAATGGCTTCAGCCTGGAATTTTTCCTTTAGGCGCGGGATGATTTCGTCGGTCATCATGGCTTTCATCTCAAATGGAACGCCTGGCATGGAGACAAACACTTTGGTATTTTTCTCAAACCACATTCCCCTCGCCGTTCCCAGTTCGTTGGGGATCCCGATACAAGCTTCAGGCAATTCTGCCTGCTGACGGTTAAGTTCTGTCAACGGATATCCGCGGCGGGTAAAAAGTGATTCAATGTCATGAAAAGCGTCCTCATTGAATACCAATTTGGTATTAAAAAAATCACAGAGCGTTTGTTTTGTGATATCATCCCGGGTAGGGCCGATTCCTCCTGAGATAAGAATGATTTCTGCACTTTGCTCTGCTTCTTGAAGGGCATGGATAATTTCCTCCCGCTCATCTCCGATAACATTTATACCCTTCACCTTAAAACCGGAAAGGTTGAGTTGCTCGGCCATCCAGGAAGCATTTGTGTTAACGATCTGTCCGATCAGCAATTCATCGCCTATGTTGATAATTACAGTATTCATGGTGCAAAGATATAAAACAGATCGGGCCTTTGCGCCTGCTTCCTTGGCATTTTTAACTATCTTTGTAAAAACGTTTGCTATGTCTATTCTTGCCGAACCGGATTTGATCGTCAATGCCGATGGAAGTATTTATCATCTTTGTCTCCGGCCTGATCAACTTGCAGATACCGTAATTGTGGCGGGGGATCCCGATCGCATCTCGGAGATTTCCGATCATTTTGATACGGTGGAATGTCGTATCCATAACCGGGAGTTCAATTCCCATACCGGTACTTATAAGGGTAAAAGAATTACAGCTTTATCCACAGGGATCGGAACCGACAATATCGACATTGTAATGCATGAACTAGATGCCCTGATAAATTTCAACCTGAAAACCCGTACGCAAAATGAAAAACGGAGATCGCTTGACATCATTCGAATCGGCACTTCAGGTTCCATTCAGCCTGATGTTCCGGTAAATAGTTTCGGGCTTTCGACCCATGCGCTGGGATTGGATAACCTGATGTTTTTTTATAAAAATACGCCTTCCGTGATCGATGAAGAGTTGACAGAAGCCTTCTCGGATCAGGTCAACTGGCATGCAGGTTTGTCAAAACCATACATCGTAAAAGGATCGGAACGGTTGGTCGATTTATTTACCCCGTTTTCTGTCAGGGGAATTACCGCTACAGCACCGGGATTCTATGGTCCACAGGGACGATTCCTGAGACTTGATCTGACCGATTCCGAGATGATTAAAAAATTGCAGGGTTTTTCATACAAAGGTCATCGGGTGGTGAATTTTGAGATGGAAACCTCAGCATTATACGGATTAGGCGCACTGATGGGGCATCATATGGTGACGATCTGTGCCCTGATCGCCAACCGTGCAACAGGTCATTACAATGCTGAACATAAAACGGTGATCCGACAGCTCATAGAACTTGTGTTGCATCAAATTTCTGCCAAGTAATGACTGATTTCGAGGAGAATACAAAACTTAAGGCATTAATCAGCCTGCTTGATGAACCGGATGAAAAGAGCTTTGCCCTGGTCAGGGAAAAAATTTTATCCTATGAAAATGAAGCAATACCCCTCCTCGATAATCTCTTGGATAATACTTTTGATTCATTGATGCAGGAAAGGATCAGAGAGATCATAGATAAACTGCAGATAGATAAACTTGCACATGATTTTTCAGCCTGGGTGAATTTTTCCTCCTCTGATCTGCTTGCAGGTTTCCTGCTGATTTCAACCTATGGAAATCATAAACTGGATCGGGAAAAGATTATCCGTCAGGTGGAGCAGATTAAAATGGATGTCTGGCTTGAATTACACGATAATCTTACCGCCCTTGAAAACATCAAGGTGCTGAACCATATTTTTTATGAGGTTCATCATTTCAGCGGTAGCCTGTCAGGTGGCCGGGATCCGAAATATTACTTTCTTGATCATCTGCTTGAAACCCGAAAAGGAAATCCTCTATCCCTTGGAATTCTTTATATGCTGATTGCGCAACAGCTTAACATGCCGGTTTTCGGGGTTGACCTTACCCAGCATTTTATTCTGTCCTACCTTCAGGAGACTGGAATCACCAAGCCTGGCGCGGAGGATGTTTTGTTTTATATCAATCCCTTTAACCTGGGTTCTGTTTTTACCAGAAGGGAAATAGAACTTTTTATCCGGCAGTTAAAAATCAAGTCTGAAGCAATGTACTTTTCGCCTTGTAGTAATATCGCAGTAATTGAAAAAATGTTGCTTCACCTGATTTCAGCGTATCATCATTCAGGTGAAACAGATAAGACTGCCGACCTGGAAATATTATTAAAAATTCTTGATCAGGAATAATATGAAAAAAGTCTTGTTTTATCCAACTGCGATTCTGGCGTGTCTTATCCTGTCGTCCTGGGGTTATAAAGGGCATTATAGGATCAATCAGAACATGTCGACCTCTTTGCCTGCCGGAATGTCTTTCCTGAAACCTGATTGGACACTTAACGTGACATTTCATTGTTCCGATGCAGATAACCGTAAGGATACCGATCCGGACGAATCCCCAAGGCATTATATTGATATCGACAATTATCCCGATTTCAATCAGAACGGATATATTTCCCAATATTTTGATACAGTAGTTCAGCAACATGGGCTGGCCTGGGTGATCGATCAGGGAATTCTTCCATGGGCAACCCTGACCACTTACGACTCTCTAAAAGCCGCTTTTCAGCGTGGGGATTGGAATAAGTCTGCTTTATTCGCTGCTGATCTTGGACATTATATTGGTGACGGACATATGCCGCTTCACATTACCCGAAATTACAATGGCCAGTATTCAGGTCAGACAGGCATTCATTCCCGATATGAATCGAAAATGATCAGCCGCTATGAAAACCAGCTCGTTTATAATGCTGATCCTGCGGAGCCGATCAACGATGTCAGGGGGTTTATTTTTTCTTACCTCTACAATAATTATTTTTATGTCGACAGTGTTTTACTGGCCGACCAGTATTCATATAGTATCAACAGCAGCTATACTTCAACGGCCTACCTTGATACCCTTTGGGGGAAAACGGGGAAATTCACCATAGACTTGTTTTCCAGGGCTTCTTCAGCACTGGGTTCACTGATCTATACTGCATGGGTGGAAGCCGGAAGCCCGGTGTTCTTTCCCAATGCAGTGGAAGAATGGCCGGATGACAGCCAGACTGGTATTGATCAGGTCTATCCCAACCCATTTTCTGAATCCACGACCATATGCCTGAAAAGTCACCTGAACAATGTTTTTGTAACACTTGAAATGTACGATTCAAAAGGTGTTTTAACAGATACCCTCTGGAATGAAGTACTTCCTGCAGGCCTGACGCGGATTACCTGGAAACCCTCCAAGGTGAATCCGGGCATCTATTTTTCCGTGCTTAAGGCAGCCGGAAGGGTAACTACAAAGAAGCTGATTTTCTTATAATTCCTGTAATCAGTTCCTGGTCGGTAACTGAAAGGCTGCTGCCGGAGGGCAGACATAAACCGGTTTTAAACAATTCCTCAGAGGTCCCGTTTACATATGCAGGAAAATGTTTAAACACGGGTTGCAAATGCATGGGTTTCCAAAGCGGCCTGGAATCGATATTTTCCATTTGAAGCTTAACCCTCAGGGTTTCCCTGTTGAAGCCCTGAGAATCACTGTGGATCAGGATACAACTCAACCAATAATTGGAGAAATAAAGGGAATCAGGTTCGGTTTGAAAACGGATCTCGGGTATGTTTTTTAAAAGTTTACGATAACTTTCATTAATATTCCTTCTTGCGGTTATACGTTCCCGGATTACTTCCAGTTGCCCGCGTCCGATGGCTGCCAGAATATTGCTCATCCTATAGTTATAACCGATACGGCTATGTTCATAATGGGGAAATTCATCCCTTGCCTGGGTGGCCAGGAAACGTGCTGTGCCTATTTTCTCATGGTCATTCGATACCAAAGCCCCTCCGCCTGAAGTGGTGATGATCTTATTCCCGTTAAAGGATAGTATGCCCATGGCCCCGAAAGTACCACAAAACTTATCCTTAAAACGGCTTCCCAGGGCTTCCGCTGCATCTTCAATAACCGGAATTTCATATTTTTCAGCGATTTCAATGATCTTATCCAGTCTCGCAGGCATGCCATAAAGGTCGACGATAAGAATGGCCGCGGGCTTCTTTCCCCTTTTTAACCTGTCGGAAATCGCTTCTTCCAGAAGGACCGGGTCCATATTCCATGTATGAGGTTCACTGTCGATCAGGATAGGGACAGCCCCCAGGTAAACGATGGGATTGACAGTTGCTGAGAAAGTAAAGCTGGAAGCGATCACTTCATCTCCCGGTTTGACCCCGAGCATGATCAATGCAAGATGTATGGCTGCTGTACCTGAAGAAAGGGCAGCCACATGGGGGATATCAAGAAAGGCTGATAATTCATGCTCGAACTGATCCACCATTGGTCCAAGAGGGGCTACCCAGTTGGAGGCAAAAGCTTCATTGACATATTGTTGTTCTTTCCCGCTCATATGAGGGGGAGATAGCCAGATCTTAGTATGCATTGATTTTTTTTCTAAGGATGGTGTAGCATATCATTTTCAGGTCTTCCGCCAGAGAAAATTTTTCCAGGTATTTCAGGTTGATCCTGACCTTGTCGGGAAAGATAATGGTGTCGTTATAATCTTTTGGGTTGTTGACTGATGCGAGGAGCTCTTCTTCATCCAGGTATTTCAGGGTGGCAGGACCGGTGATTCCCGGCCTGAGTATCAGTATTCTGCGATCTTTACCCTGAAGGGTATCAGCGTAACCCGGAACATCCGGCCTGGGACCCACGAAACTCATGTCGCCTGAAAGGACGTTAAATAGTTCAGGTAGTTCATCCATTTTCCACTTCCGCAGAAAGGCTCCGGCTGCGGTGATACGCTTGTCGTTTGTGGCCGTGATGGTATTGGGGTCAGCATTTGGAATCATGGTTCTGAATTTCAGTAGCGTAAACAGCCTACCGTCCTTCCCGACCCGTTTCTGGCGGAAGAAAACGGATCCGCCTGATTTTTCGGACAGGATGATCAATGGGATCAGAATGAACAAAGGGGAAAAAATCAGGATGGCAACCAGAGAGAAAAAACGATCAAATATAAATTTGACGAAAAATCTCATGATCTGCTGTTCAGGAAGGCAGTGATATTGGATTCTATTCTCTGATGGATATCCGCTGTTTCGTCTCGTATGAATGATGTACCGGTGATATTTTCAAATAGTTCAATATATCGTTCGGATATCTCCATCACCCAGGAATCAGTCATCTCAGGGATCGTCTGGCCTTCTTTTCCCATGAATCCGTTGGCCATCAGCCATTCACGCACAAATTCCTTCGACAACTGCTTTTGCTGTTCTCCCCGGGCAAATCGCTCTGCGTATCCATCCCGGTAAAAATAACGAGAGGAATCAGGGGTATGGATCTCATCACACAGATAGATTTTTCCGTCCGAAGCTTTCCCGAATTCATATTTTGTATCGACCAGTATCAATCCTTTTTCAGCGGCTATTTCAGTCCCGCGCTGAAACAATGCCAGGGTGTATTTTTTAATCTGATCATATTCCTCTTTTGGGATCAGTTTGCCGGCAATGATTTCCTCTTCCGTAATGTCTTCGTCATGCCCTTCAGCAGCTTTGGTAGTGGGTGTGATAATGGGTTCAGGAAAACGCTGATGTT
>CAZSDU010000011.1:0-80541 GCA_964605775.1 uncultured Prolixibacteraceae bacterium
GCGGTTATTCGATCGTTTTTTTGAAGGCGATTTGTTTGATTGGTCAAACAGGAATTTTTCAGACACCAATACGACATTGCCTTCGGTAAACATTAAAGAAAGCTCTGAAGCATTCGATGTTGAAGTGGCTGCCCCGGGTTTTTCAAAAGATGAGTTTAAAATAGAGCTCAACAATGACCTGCCGACAATTTCTTCAGAAAAGCAAGTGGACAACGAAACCAAAGAGGGAGAAAACTTTACCAGAAGGGAATTCAGCTATCAGTCATTCAGCCGTTCTTTTACCCTGCCAAATACTGTAAACAGTAATAAAATTGGGGCTAAATATGAGAATGGCGTACTGAAAATTTCGATTCCGAAAAAGGAAGAAGCAAAACCTAAACCGGCAAAGCAGATTCAAATCTCATGACAGGTCAAAGTTTATCTTCCTTTCCTTTACTACTGTTGAATAAAGCAAAGAGGCTGGAATAAAAGAATGAAACAGCCTCTTTTTGATTTTTTTTACATGGTGATCCACATATCTACCTTTCCGAATTGATGTTCTGAACCGTTATAATTACATAAACCGGAAGGTTCGGCCAGTAAATGACAGTATTAACTATTTCGATAACCTGAAGTTCAGTCCAATCGAGGCGTAAGTAAAATTATAGCCTAATTCGGCATTCAACCCGATCCTGTCGTTGAAGAAATAGGAGGCACCACAAAAAGCGGATGGCAGGAACCCCATGTGAAAGGATTTCTTGTCGGCAGGATCTCTGTCATCGTTATACATGCTGAAAACTGTTCCTGCTCCGAATCCGACATACGTATCAAGTCCCGGAACTTTCCATCCATAATGATAAGCAGCCCTGAACACGATACCCAGGTTTATCCAGCTGGATTTGTAGGGTTCATTCTCGTGTGAATACTTGTGCCAGAAGAAAGAGGTACCGAATTGTCCACCGAGACTTATAGCACCTGGGCCTGCCTGCCAGATGCTGTGATCGTAGTGTATCAATATGGCAGGGCCAAAGCCGCTTCCCCCGTAGTGGGGAATGCCGGGGCCAAACCCGAATCCCAGTATTCCACTGCCTTTGCCTGCAGGGTTTTCGGGGCCGTTACCGCTGAACGTTGGAACGGAGAACCCGGCCATCAAGGCCAGGAAGAGGATCAGTATAATGCGATTTTTCATGTTTGCGTTTTTTTAAATAAAGTACAAAGTTGAGACCGGTAGGAGAAAAGTGTGTTACATAATAATGTAAAGAAGTTGCATAATTCACGTTTTTCCAGTAACGCTAAACATAAGAAACATGATTCGGAATGCGTGAATGGTGTATTTCTCTTTTGTAAGGGTTTGTCAAATGCTGGCTGAAGAAATGTCACCTTTGAAGTTTACGGATTCGGAGAGGATCAAAACGCATCACCTTTTGATAATCAGTTTCCCGAGGAACGATGTTATAACCGGACCGTCATTATAGATATTATCCCCGAAAAATAACTTGTTTTCAATCTCAATTTTTTTCTTGCAAAAAGACTGTCGAACTGTTCCCGGCAGTCTTTTTTTGTTTCCCCGGGGAGTACATGCGTGAATCATGTAACTATTAAATTGAATAGTGTAACGCTTTCCGGAATGATTGGACTGACCTTTGCATCGTACTAATTTACACCATCAAGCCTGACAAGATGAATGGTAAATTACTCTATTTTTTTGTAGCGGTCACGCTATTGCCTATCACAAAGGAAACTTTCGGACAGGCTCCTGATTTGGGAGCAGCTTCAGGTTTTGCGTTATTTACAGCAGTTGGATCATTGGACAATACAGGAGCATCAACCGTAGCAGGGGATATTGGTAGTAATACATATGCGGTAACCGGATTTCCTCCGGGAACCGTAGTTGGAACAATTTATTACCCCCCAAATCCTGTCTTAGCACAAGCTGCCATAGATGTTACGAATGCATATGCCTATTTGAGCACCCTGGGAGGTTCAGTTTTGGGAGTTGGCCTGGGAAACGGGCAAATCCTTACTCCAGGAGTTTACAACACGGGAGCTGCCTCCACGTTAAACGGAAGTTTGATTTTAGATGGGCAAAATGATCCCGATGCGGTATTTATTATCAGGATAGGCGGGGCTTTCGCAACAGGTAACTCCTCTGCGATTACCCTGATTAATTTAGCCTCTTCGTGCAATGTGTATTGGCAGATAGGCGGACAATTCGATTTAGGCGATGGTTCAGTTTTCAGGGGGACAATTATTGTCGATGGAGCTATCAACTTAGTGGGTACATCGTACCTGAACGGCAGAGCTCTTTCAAAGGCAGGAGCAATCTCATTAATTGATAATAGCGTAAATTTTTTGCCGGCAGCGGCAGGGACTGTATCAGGAACGGCTGTGGTTTGCCAGGGGCAGAAGGGCGTAATTTTTTCCATTCCTGCAATTGCCAATGCAACAAGCTATATCTGGACAATCCCTTCCGGGGCAACCATAACCTCCGGTGCCAATACCAATAGTATAACAGTAGATTTCACCATTAGTGCCGTCAGTGGCGATGTAACAGTGCAAGGCAGTAACAGTTGCGGCACGGGAATAGTTTCTGCAACGTATGCAGTCACCGTCAACTACCTTCCCATCACTTCGCTGATTTGGCATTTTTAACCGACAACAGAACACGAAATATATTTAACAACGAAAAGCTTAACAATTAATCAAACCAGCCATGAAAACAACGATTCAATTTTTTCAACAATTCATGATGCTGATACTTTCAGTTAGTGTACTGGGAGTGTGGGCACAGAATCAGGATCCCACACAAACTATTTGTGTGGGTAGTCAACCATATTATGTGGATCCGAGCTCAATACCCGGAGCAACATATAACTGGTCCGTCTCCGGTGGAGGAACAATCACCACAGGTATCGGAACTGAAAGTATTACGATTGATTGGACGACTGCGGGCGGGCCATACACTCTTTCCATTTATACAAGTGCAAATGGATGTGATGGGCCAGTCCAAACACTAGCTGTAACGGTTGTTTCCCAGCCAATCGGACCAACTCTTAATGTGAAAACTCCCAATCTTGCCAGTGTTTGCGAAGGGACAAATGTATCAGCAACCTTCCTCGCAGGAAGTGGTGGGGTTGGATGTAGCGATGCGTTCGAATACCGGTTTGATGGCGGCACCTGGACTGCTTATACACCAGGAGCGAGTCTGAATACGACAGGACATACTTCCGTTGAAATACAAGGCCAGCGAAGTGGGTGTACCTTAGGTAGCGGATGTACCGGCTCCTCCTGGGTTACTCTTGCCAGTTGGTTAGTGGCTCCAATGCCTGCAGCAACTATTTCCTACGCAGGTTCTCCATTCTGTACCTCTGTGGCAACTCCTCAGGCAGTCACACGAACAGGAACTGCGGGTGGAGTTTACAGCTCCACCGCTGGATTAACGATCGATGCTTCGACCGGAGCTATTACCCCAGGTACAAGCACTCCAGGTAGCTATACGGTCACCTATACGATTGCCGCAGCTGGCGGATGTGATGAAGTAACTGCGACTGCTTCGGTCACAATAACCATTGCACCTGTTGCAGCTATTTCCTACGCAGGTTCTCCATTCTGTACCTCTGTGGCAACTCCTCAGGCAGTCACACGAACAGGAACTGCGGGTGGAGTTTTCAGCTCCACCGCTGGATTAACGATCGATGCTTCCACCGGAGCAATTACCCCAGGTACCAGTACTCCGGGTAGCTATACGGTCACCTATACAATTGCCGCATCCGGCGGATGTGCTGAAGTAACTGCGACTGCTTCGGTCACAATAACCATTGCACCTGCGGCAACTATTTCCTACGCAGGTTCTCCATTCTGTACCATTGTTGCAACTCCTCAGGAGGTCACACGAACAGGAACTGCAGGTGGAATTTATAGTTCAACAGCCGGATTGGCCATTAATGCATCGACCGGAGCTATTACCCCAGGTACCAGCACGCCAGGCACCTATCTTGTTAGTTATACGATTGCAGCATCCGGCGGATGTGCTGAAGTCATTGCAACTGCTTCGGTAACCATTAATGAAACTCCGGCCACTTCACCCATCTGGCACAATTAACCGTATTGCAAAAGTGATCAAAAATGCTTAACCAGATCCGATATATACTTGTGTTTTGCGTGGCGCTGTTCAGCAGCCTCAGTGCAGCGGCTCAGCTAGCCATGCCCGACAGTGTATGTATCGGATCTGCAAAGCATTATTATGTAGATCCTAATCCTGAACCTGGCTCAACATATACCTGGAGAATAGACGGTATCACTCAGGTTGGTTCCACTACGAATGCCATTGATATTACCTGGAATACGATAGGTACCTATTTACTGGAGGTCCAGGAGCTATCAGGGAATGGATGCCCCGGGGCATTCATATCAGGACAGGTAATGGTTAATTCCTTGCCTGCAGCGATTGCCGGAGAAGACAGAACTATTTGCTTGAATGAAAGTACGCAGATCGGTGCGGAGAATGTTCCCGGCAGTACATATAGCTGGAGTTCCGTTCCTGTCGGGTTTACATCAACCCTTTCCAATCCAGTCGTAACCCCGCTGGAGACAACTACTTATACAGTTGTCGAAATCATTACATCCAGCGGTTGCAGTAACAGCAATGGTGTTGTTGTAACGGTAAATCCTGAACAGCCGGTCAGCGTATCGATAGCCGCATCTGAGAATCCGGTCTGTGCAGGCACCCTGGTCACTTTCACGGCTACGCCGACCAACGGCGGGACACCCCCCCTTTATCAGTGGTATGTAAATACGGTTGCTGTCGGAACCAATAGCTCCATTTATGCTTATGTCCCGGTCACCGGCGACCAGGTGTATGTGGTGTTGACCTCCAATGCAACTTGTGCAAGCGGCAATCCGGCTACATCCAACGAGGTAACGATGACTGTCAATACAGGACCTTTAGTGTCGGCTGGGCCGGATGGGGTTACTTGTCAGAATATCTCTTTCACCGTTAAGATTGCATCCGTCACCAATGCTTCCACTATTTTATGGACTCACAACGGAATTGGCACCCTGACGGGTGCAACTACCATCAACCCGGTCTATACCCCGGATCCGCAAGAATCGGGAATTGTTATCCTGACACTAACTGCCCAGGGACTACCTCCATGCGGACCGGCATCTGACCAGATGACCCTGACCATTAACCAGCAGGTTATTGCAAACGCGGGTGATGACGCCACTGTTTGCGAGCATCAATCCTATATCCTGTCAAATGCGAGTGCGCAAAACTTCTCCGCCGTTACCTGGACAACATCCGGCACGGGCCCCTTCAATGATCCCAACCTGTTGAATCCTACATATACTCCCAGTGTGACGGATAATCTCGCGGGATATGTTATCCTGACATTGACAGCAAACGGACATCCTTTTTGTGACGATGTGATTGATTCAATGATGCTTACGATCATAAGAGCGCCCGTCGCCAGTGTTGGACCTGATCTCAGTACTTGTCCGGGAGAATCGGTGTCCGTCTCAGAGGCTTCAGCCCAGAACTACAGTTCATTGTTATGGACGCACAACGGACTTGGTTCACTGAGCAATACCACTACATTGACGCCTGTTTATACACCAACTCCATCTGAGCAGGGAAGTATCATCCTGACCCTTACAGTTAATGGAATGGAAGTGTGCAGTGATACCGTGATCCAGCTACAATTGACCATCACCATCCACCCACTCATTCTGGTGAATGCCGGCTCAACACAGTCAATACCGGCGGGTACCTCAACCAGGCTCTCTGGTCAGGCTACCGGAAGCCCTGGTCCCTTCGCATTTGAGTGGCAACCGGCAACCTTGGTACTGGATTATACCACTCAAAACCCGGAAACAGTCATTTTGACTGAACCCGTTACCTTCTGGTTGACCGTAACTGATCTGTTGACCGGATGCAAGGCGACCGACAGTGTGAGGATTAACATACTTTCTTCCAATCTCCCGCCGGTGGCTGTTCAGGATCTTGGTTCAACCCGAATGAACATCCCTGTTACTGTATATATTCTTAAAAACGATTATGATCCCGACGGTTCCATCACAGGCGTAACACTCTACAGAGGCCCCGATAACGGGCTGGTGGTTCTAAATCCCGATAATACCATAACCTATTCACCGGATGCGGGGTTTATCGGCACCGATTCCTTGTCCTACTTCATTTGCGACAATGGTCTCCCCGTGCTATGCGATACAGCAACCGTTTATATCCTTGTCAGGGGAGATTCAATTAGCGACCGGTTGACGATTTATAATGTGATAACACCCAATGACGATGGAGACAATGATCGTTGGATCATCGATGGAATAGACCATTTCCCGGATAACTCGGTGACCATTTTCAATCGCTGGGGAGACAAAATCTATGATTATGATCGCTACGACAACGAAACGGTCGTCTGGAAAGGAACTGACCGGCAGGGTCATCTTGTTCCTGACGGTACCTACTACTATATTCTGACAATAAAGGACGGTGGAAGCTGGAATGGATGGGTTTTTATTCGTCGCGGAGGTAACTAAAATGTTAACAAATAATATCCATAAAGAGATGAAAAGAGTGTTGGCAATTGCCCTGTTCGTAATTTCGGCAGTGACCTATGGCCAACAGGATCCTTTATATACACAGTACATGTATAATAAACTTGCTATCAACCCTGGATATGCGGGAAGCCATGAATTGTTTTCGATGGAAGCTCTCACCAGAATCCAGTGGGTTGGTATAAAAGGTGCCCCCAGAACGACCTCATTGTCTCTGCATACTCAGTTGCGAAATCCTCATATAGCTCTCGGCCTCTATGCTTACACCGATCGATTGGGACCTACGGTTGATTACGGAATCATGGGTAATTTTACCTACAGGGTCATTTTTAAGAACAGCAAGCTTTGTTTCGGGGTTAATGCAGGCTTCAAGTATTATAACATTGATTTCGAAACGCTCGAAGCAAAAGATCCGGGAGATATTGAACTCATTAACAAGGTAAAAAACAGAGCAGTGCCTGATGTTGATTTTGGAATCTATTATTACACGCCACAATTTTATGTCGGCCTATCATCCAAACATCTTTTACAAAATCAAATGTCGGTATCAAGCTCTCCCGCACCTGACACGAAATCAAGCTTTTCCAAACTAAAACGCCATTTTTATGGAATAGGTGGTGCTGCGTTCCCGTTATCGAAAGATCTTGTATTCATGCCTTCCCTTTTACTAAAACTTGTTGAAGGAGCGCCACTTCAAATCGATGTCAACACAAGTTTTCTTATTCTCAACGTATTGACAGTGGGGGCTTCTTACAGAACCAACGCCGCCCTTGCCTTTATGGTCTCAGTCAACATAACCAAAAACCTGTCAATCGGATATTCTTACGACATTTGGTTTAATCGTCTCCAGGGATACAACCAAGGGTCCCATGAGATCCGGGTAGGGTATGACTTCAACATATTCGGAAACTCGAGAATGCTAACACCCAGATACTTCTAATGTCCAATCTCACAAATAAAATGAAAAAAAAGGGCCTAGGCATCATTCTTATCATCGCCACAGGGATTGGCATGTTGTCTTGCGGACAGATAAAAAAAATACACAAACATATGGATCTGTATAACTATTCAGAGGCCTTATCAATTCTGAACAGATCGTGGCAAAAAGAGAACACCGATAAACAGGAGATCACTCTTCTGATGGCAGAATGTTACTATAAACAAAACAATATCCAGCAAGCACAGGAATGGTATGAAAAGACCCTTGTATACGGGAATCCCGAACCGGTTACCCTGTTCCATTATGCACAAATTTTACGTTCAAGTGGCAATTACCGGAAAGCAAAAGAGTACTTCTTAATCTATTATGAACGCGTCCCTGGTGACCAACGCGCAAATATCCTGGCAGGATATTGTGACAGTGTTCTTGTCTGGCAAGATATTCCTCCTGTATACGAGGTAAAAAATGTAGCCTCCCTGAATTCGGAACAGTCCGAATTTGGTCCCGTTTTTTATGAAAACCGGTTGTGCTTTACCTCCGATCGCATAATTTCGAAAAATAGCAGGGACAAATATGGCTGGACCGGGAACAGCTACCTGCGTCTGTTCTATGCCGAACCGATTGTTGCTGATGACTTTTATAACGAGTTTAAAGAGATTAGACTTGCGCCTGATCTGTTTAATCAAACGTATCATGACGGGCCTGCATCCTTCAACCATAATTATTCCGACATGTATTTTAATCGTACTACCCTATTCAATGATCAAGGGAAAAAGGACCAGAACCGGATCAGGACCCACCTGTTGAAAATATACAGTACCGAACGGAATGAAACAAAATGGAGAAAGCCTGTCCCTTTTTTCCTCAATAATGACACCTGCTCCGTTGGCCACCCTTCGCTCTCTCTGGATGGCAACGTACTTTATTTTGTGTCAGATATGGAAGGCGGATATGGTGGCACAGATCTTTACCTGTGCCGTCGTGATGATTCCGGATGGAGTCATCCCGCCAACCTGGGTTCGGTAATCAATACATTCGGTAATGAAATGTTCCCGTTCGTCGCTGAAAACGGAGATCTCTATTTCGCATCCGACGGGCATCCCGGTTTTGGCGGACTCGATCTCTTCCTTACCCGTCAAATAGCCAATAATACGTGGTTACGACCCCAGAACCTGAACCAGCCAATCAATACATCCTTTGATGACTTCTCGCTTTGCATCGCAGGAAATAATAAAAATGGCGTGTTCAGCTCGAATCGACCGGGAGGACTGGGAGATGATGATCTTTACCTGTTCCGGAAGTTGGTTGAAGTTCCCCCGGAGCCAATGCTGATAGAAAATACCTACCTCACCGGGTTTGTGAAAGACAAGAGAACCCTTAATCCCATCAAGGAAGCCACTGTTTTCCTCCTTGATCAGGGAACAAACCGAGTTGTAATTTTAAAAACAGACGCCAATGGATTATACAAAACGCAGATTGACCCCGGAGTATCTTATACAGGCAAAGCCATGCATCCCGGATATATCTCCGATTGTTATCTATTGACGCCCGACACGGGGAGTATAATCTATGAGCGGTTCGCCCCGCGAGATCTTCTTCTTGATAGGCTGCAGGAGAACCGGACGTTTGTCCTGGAAAATATTTATTACGATCTCGATAACTCGTACATACGCCCTGATGCCGAACAGGCACTGGATAAACTGGTTTCAATCATGAAGGAAAATCCGGTAAGTATCGAACTTGGTTCACATTGCGACTCCAGGGCAAGTGACTCCTATAACATGATATTATCGCAACACCGGGCCGAGTCAGCGATCCGGTATGTTGTTTCGAAAGGTGTTAACCCTGACCGGCTTACTGCAAAGGGTTATGGCGAGACGCAACTTGTTAATAAATGCAGGAATGATGTTCCATGCACCGAAGAGGAACATCAGATGAACCGGAGAACCGAATTCAAAGTGATCTCTCACTATGAAGATATAAAGAAAGAAGCATTCAATCCGTCCCATTTCCTTGCAGGTGACAGTCTGGATGCAGGTTTGCTGCCAGACCGCTTTTTTGACATTTGCAGATAACAATGATTCGTGTGTGAATTGTTTTTCCAATGCGGTAATCCATGTCTTTCAGTTCATTCGCAACTTTACGATACCCATTCTCCAAAAATTCGGTTCCAAGGATTGTTTTTATTTCAACTTTCACGTGATCATTTGGAAGCATGAGCCGATCTCCCTAAAGTGTCTGCTTACTCGGTTTCCGACCACGCTTACCCTGGCGATTCTTGTTATAATAACTGCTATTAAATAGTGTGGGGTGAGAATGGTTAAGTCTGAAATGCTAAGTCCGAACTGTGAAATGCGAAATCCATCGGACTTCAGACTTTATAGTTCGGACTTGAACAGCGTACCCGGAGCCGGAATCGAACCGGCACGAGTGTTACCTCATTGGTTTTTGAGACCAACGCGTCTACCTATTCCGCCATCCGGGCGAAGAGAGTGTGGGTTTGGGTGTGGGTGTGGGTGTGAAACATTTTGCAAAGTTAGTAATTCCTTCAAACCAAAAAAACATTATAAATTACGAATGCAACTTCCACATTCTCAACTCATCCCTCCTCATTCCTTATTCTTAATTCCTAATTCTCTTGCGCATCCCCTAATTATGATTTATCTTTGACCTCCAATAAATTCCCTCCTCTTATGGCAGCAAAAGTGAATATCTTTTCAGGTCAGGCTACCACCTACCTGGCTGAGAAAATTGCACTAAGTTATGGAGCCGAACTGGGAAAAGTCACCGTCGTGAAATTTGCCGATGGTGAATTCCAGCCCTCCTATGATGATAACATACGGGGTACCGATGTTTTCCTGGTGCAAAGCACTTATGCTCCATCCGATAACCTCATGGAACTTCTGATGCTTATCGATGCGGCACGTCGTGCTTCAGCCCGTTCGATTGTCGCTGTTATCCCCTATTTTGGCTATGCCCGCCAGGACCGCAAAGACAAACCCCGTGTTTCCATTGCTTCCAAACTTGTTGCCAATCTCCTTTCCGCGGCAGGCGTTAACCGTATCATTGCCCTCGACTTACATGCCGACCAAATTCAAGGATTTTTTGATGTCCCCGTAGACCATCTCTTTGCCTCTTCCGTTTTCATTCCCTACCTCAAATCCCTTCATCTTCCCGAATTGATTTTTGCCTCCCCTGACACCGGAGGAACCCGAAGGGCGGGATCTTATGCCAAAGCATTCCATACCAACTTCGTGATCTGCTATAAACACCGCTCTAAGCCCAATGAGGTAGAGAAAATGGCACTGGTCGGAGATGTAAAAGGTAAAAATGTCATCCTCCTTGATGATATCGTTGATACCGGTGGAACCCTGTGCAAAGCCGCTGAAATCATTATGGGAAATGGAGCCGAATCTGTCAGAGCCATGGTTACCCACCCCTTGTTATCGGGTCATAGCAACGAAAATATTGAAAAATCAAAACTCACTGAATTGATCGTGACCGACACCATCCCCCTCCATTGTGAAAGCCCGAAGATCAAAGTCCTCAGTACCGCCGACCTCTTTGCAGAAGTGATCCGGCGCTTAAGGAAAAAGGAGTCAATCTCCTCTCTTTTCAAACAATAAAGAAATTTTTTCTATCTTTGCAGCCCGAAAAAAGCTAGCGAGCTGGTAAGTTCGTGAGTTGGCGAGTAGAAATTAATAGAACTTTTAACTCACCAGTTCACCAACTCACAAACTCACCAGCTAAATTGAATTATTAACCTAAATAAAAAAACTATGAAATCGGTATCATTGAGCGGTTCTCTTCGCGGGAACGTAGGGAAAAAAGATGCCAAGAAACAGCGCCGTGAAGGCAATGTACCTTGCGTAATGTATGGCGGTAAAGATCAAATTCACTTTGCGGCCAGCGAAAAAATCCTGAGCAAACTCCTGCATACTCCGGAAGCTCATATTATTAAATTAACTGTTGACGGTAAGGAATACGACACCATCATGCAGGATGTTCAGTATCATCCGGTAACCGACCGTCTCCTTCATGTTGATCTGTTGCAGATCCTCCCCGGAAAACCGGTGACCATTGCTGTCCCCGTGAAACTCAGCGGCACTGCCCCTGGCGTTCTTCGTGGCGGCAAACTCATTAAAAAATTGCGTAAACTAAAGATCAGCGCTTTGTCGGAGAACCTTCCGGATGATATGACGGTAAGCATCGAAGGACTGGAAATCGGAGATTCCGTGAAAGTTTCCCAGTTAACCCTGGAAAATGTTACCTTCCTGGATGCCCCTTCAACGGTGATCGTTGGTGTTCGCACTGCACGAGCCGTGGTAGAAGAAGTTGCCCCGGGTGCTGAAGGCGCTGCTCCTGAAGGCACTGCCGCTGAAGGAGAAAAGAAAGAAGAAGGAAAATAATCCTTGAAATACCTTATTGTCGGACTCGGCAACATCGGTGACGAGTATTCGAATACACGCCACAACATCGGCTTTATTGCTGCCGATGCTGTGGCGTTTTCATTGAAATCCTCCTTTACTCCCGACCGTTATGCCTCGGTCGCCCGGATGTCGCTGAAAGGGCGTCAACTCGTGGTGATCAAACCAACGACTTATATGAACCTAAGCGGAAAAGCCGTGCGTTACTGGATGCAAAGAGAAGACATTCCCAAAGAAAACATCCTGGTGATCGTAGATGATCTTGCCCTCCCGTTGGGAAGCCTTCGCTTACGTGCCAAGGGCAGTGATGGCGGGCACAACGGCCTGATCAGCATCATCGAGACCATACAGACTAATGATTTCGCGCGCCTTCGTATCGGTATCGGCAACGACTTTGCCAAAGGTTACCAGGTGGACTATGTTCTCGGAAGATGGACACAGGAAGAAGAGAAAGTATTGCTCCCCCGTATAGAAATGACGGTTGACCTGGTGAAAAACTTCGTGCTCATCGGTATCGAACGAACCATGAATGTGTTTAATACGAAGGGGAAATAGATCAAGTGGGAATAAAGGAACAGGGTGATCTTCAGACCCACCCCATCAGCCAGTAATAAATGATGGCAAACCATTCCCTGATCACCAGCAATTCATATTTCATCTGCGACCAGAACTGGTAGCGAAGGGTGATGTTTTCCCCGGCATCAGGTATGAATTTCCGGCCTCCGAGTTTCCTTGAATTAAAGCTGATATCTGATTCTATGGCCTGTTCAAAAGCAGCTAGCCCATCCACTTTAATAAATCCAGCTTTTTTAAAAGTTTTCACGGCACGGTAAAGATGCTCAGGGGAAGTCACAATTAAAATGGACGATTTGCGATTTACGGTTGTTGATTGAATTGGTGATTGTTGATTGATAATGTTCGTCAGATATTGTGATGTTGAATCCGTCAATCCCAAATCGTCAATCGTCATTAGTTTCTGAATATTTATTGCTTGTGCACGGGTATTTGTGCCAGTGTTTTCCAGCATGATCCTTTCCGGGGCTATCCCGCGCAGGATCAACTCTTTTTTCATCAGTTGAATTGAACTCAGACTGTCCCGGATATCTCCCGGCAGGGCCACAATGATTTTCGAAGGCATGAAATAATTTCCGGCAATGGCCGCGTAATAACAACGAATCAGTCCGGACTCACTGGGCATTCCGCCTCCACCCATCAGCACGATATAATCGGGAGGACGGTGAATGCCACAATACTTTGTCCCCAGTCCGTACCATATCCAGAAAGGGGCTGATGTGAAAGCCAGTATGATCATCAGCATGGCTATCGCCCCGGTGGAGAGAAGCCAGATTTTAAGTATTTTCCAAAGTCTTTTCACTTTTTCGCCAACTTATCCTTTACTATCCCTTCAATGTCTGCAATGGAAACCCTTTCCTGACACATCGTATCGCGATCGCGCAGGGTCACGGTATCATCCTGCATTGTCTGGTGATCGACAGTAATACAATAAGGTGTCCCGATGGCATCCATGCGGCGGTATCGGCGGCCAATGGTGTCTTTTTCTTCATAGAAACAACGAAAACCGTATCTGGTCTTGTTCATGATTTCCCTTGCTTTTTCAGGCAATCCGTCTTTCTTTATCAACGGTAAAATGGCCAGTTTAATGGGCGCCAGCTTTGGCGGAATACCCAGAACCACACGTTCACTTCCGTCTTCGAGTTTTTCTTCCCGAAATGCATCACTCAGAATGGCCAGGAAGGTACGGTCGAGACCTATGGAAGTTTCCACAACATAGGGGGTGTAACCCTCATTGTTTTCCGTGTCAAAGTACTGGATCTTGCGCCCCGAATGCGTCTGGTGGGCACTCAGGTCGAAATCGGTGCGACTGTGAATACCTTCCAGTTCCTTAAATCCAATCGGGAAATCGAATTCAATATCGGCAGCAGCATTGGCATAATGCGCCAGCTTATCATGGTTATGAAAGCGGTATTTTGATGCGGGTATGCCCAGGGAAAGATGCCATTTCATGCGTTCTTCCTTCCAGTATTCATACCATCGAAGTTCTTCTCCCGGTTTAACAAAAAACTGCATTTCCATCTGTTCGAATTCCCTCATGCGGAAAAGGAACTGACGTGCCACGATTTCATTGCGGAAGGCCTTCCCGATTTGGGCGATCCCAAAGGGAATCTTCATACGGGCTGATTTCTGAACATTCAAAAAGTTGACAAAGATGCCCTGTGCTGTTTCCGGTCTGAGAAAAATCTCATTGGAATCTTCATTCACCGATCCCATCTGGGTTGAAAACATCAGGTTGAACTGACGCACATCGGTCCAGTTTTTTGTCCCTGAAACCGGACAAACGATACCAGCGTCTTCGATCACAGCCCTGACTTCATCCAAATTATTGCGTTCCAATGCGGAAAAAAAACGAGTTTTCACTATATCTTTTTTTTCCTGGTATTCTTTTACCCTGGGGTTGGTTTCCCTGTACATCTTTTCGTTGAAGCTTTCTCCAAAACGCAAGCGGGCTTTTTCAACTTCTTTCTGAATCTTGTCTTCTATTTTTTGAATGTGATCTTCGATCAGGACATCTGCACGGTAACGTTTTTTTGAGTCTTTGTTATCGATCATGGGATCATTAAACGCATCCACATGCCCTGAAGCCTTCCACACAGTCGGATGCATAAAAATAGCGGAATCGAGTCCGACGATGTTTTCATGAAAACGGGTCATCGAATTCCACCAGTATTCTTTAATGTTGTTTTTTAATTCAACCCCAAAGGGACCGTAATCATAAACCGCGCTTAATCCGTCATAAATTTCACTTGAAGGAAATACAAATCCGTATTCCTTTGCATGGGAAATGATTTTTTTAAAAAGCTCTTCGTTGGAGGCCATCGTAAGGGTATTTTGGGCTGCGAAGATAAGAAATTTGCTCCTTAGGTTCACTCATCGCGGATACACCTTACTGAAAGGGCGCTTGGCATATACTCTTCATAAAGATCAATATGACTGGTTTTATAACTCAGGGTCACGCCCACTGCCGTAGTTTCCGATATTGTTTCGGACGACCAAAAATAACCTCCGGCATTCTGATCATGCCATTGTTGTGCCATCTGGTCCAGGTATCCGCCGGGCAAAGCCATAAACCCACTGCTGTTGGTGGCTCCTACATTAGGTGTGACCCAACCGTTGGATCCTGTATATTTCATTTTCCCTCCCGCCATATTTTCACCTCCCAGAAAGCGTACCAGGGTTTTCCAGTCCTCGCTGGAAGGAATATGCCATCCCGGAGGACATATCCCCCGGGCTTTTTCCGTTCGCACATACTGCATCATTTCATCCCACTGATACAATCCTCCCCACTGGTCACAATTGACAAAATCATTCCCGTAACAGTACTTTTCAAGCACACCGTTGTTTGTCTGCGTTTGCTGCTGACTTTCATCGGTCCATTTTCCGATATTCAGGTTATCCTTCATCCAGCATTGGGTTCCTATCCTCACGGTATGGTAAGTTTGACCGCCATAGTCAAGCATCCCGCAGGAAGTGCTGTCTTTTTTCTGAGCCTCAACCCCAATCAGGGTTAAAACCAGGTATCCAGAAAGAATAGTTTTTTTCATTACAGCGCTGTTTACACAAAAATAAATAAAATTGCGATCATTATAATTCCGGTATATGTAGTTCTTTCATGGTAATAAATTCGAATTTTTCGTTTTCGATAAAAACCATAATGGCTTTTTCTATTTGTTTTAGGGAACATGACATGTGGCGTGATTTGGCAATATGGAAGAGGGTAATGGCTTTCTCTGATCCATCGCCCCGCTGAAAATTCACTACTTCATCCGGAAGGGCAAGCCGGTTGCCGTCATAGATGGACTCATCCGGCCAGCGCTGAAGGCAGTGAAAGGCAGCAGACAGATCCATGTTTATAAAACGATCAAGGGCCACAGGGTTGCGTTCAAAAGCCGCCATGAGGAAAGGTTCCCACTTGCAGGTATCCATGTAACGGCCGGCATAGAAGGCGAGGTCGGCAATCCATGCTGCGGAATGCAGGTTGCAGGATGCAGGATCAGATTTTCCGGATGGTTGACGAAGGGAAGAAAGGTATTGGATGATTTCCTCCCTGGTATCGGCTGGAGAGATGTTTAACTCGTTACATCCTGAGCTCCCCATCTCACCCGCATTCATATATGTCTTATTCCCGGGAGGCAGTTTGGGAATAAGGTGGACAAATTGTTTGAGGTCGGTGAAAAAATCTTGCTGGTCTTGCAGTTCCGGATATCTTTGTTTTAATGAAGCGACGAACTCCTGGTATGTTTTTTTTTGGAAAAGGTCCTCATCAGGTGCAAGAAGAAAGCGGGAGTCAATGGGATTAAGACTGAGGTCTTCTTCATCCATTTCGCATAATAGTTTTCTGCTGGTTTTATCTCCCAGGCGGTTTTTACTGCCATGTTCATAGCCAAAGGCTTGTTCAAGGCGGATATACTTATATGAACCCTGACACAAAAAGCAGATCTGAAAATGTTTCTGGTATCGCCTGTAATGGCGAAAGAAATTCATAAAAATCTCAAAATCAATTTCTGTTTCCAGATATTTTGTCAGTTTTTCCCGAAAACATCTATATTTATCTGGAGAAATGGTCGCTTCGGGGTAAAAGGAATGTATGTATCCGGAGCAGTGTGAAACCATGGTTATTTGCTCATGTTCAAGGGCACGGCGTGCCAGGGCGGAAAGTTCGGTCCCGTTAAACCACATGGATTTTGTCACGATGCGACGATTATTCGTCAGAATACCATCATCAAGCAGAATAAAATTCTGAGCGTGTAACGGAGTTCCCATCAAAAATATCTTTTCAAGTGGAATTCCTGCCACGATAAACAATGCAGCGGCATAAAGACAGGCCAGGGAAACACATTCCCCTGCTCCGATCTCATGATTTTCTTTATACCGGAAAGCATTCATAGCCTCAATGGTTTCTGTTTTCCAGTATGGAATAATATCCGTATCGTATTTATCCAACCCGAAATGCCTGCGGATATCCATGTCGAAATAATATTTATCCCCCTCGTAGCCAAACAAAGCATTGGATCTGGAAAGCATATCCATATCCACAAAATCAGAAAAACGGTTTATTTCTGTTTGCTTATCCGTCAACCCCCAGGTTTCCAGGTCGAGGTTAAACCCATAATGATCCATGATATATTGTTTAATCCGCTGGACTTTTTTCAGGGGGCTCATTTTCATCACCCCCTTAAACCATGGGTCATTCCGCCATTTCCAGATTTCCGGAGACATGATATTGGCCAATACCAAAGAATAGAGAAGTTCGGGAAAGATAAAAATCTCCATATCCGAAAGAGTAAAAGCCGAAGAGTATTTTTCAAGGATTTTCTTATCCATCATGTTGCAAAGATAAGTAGTTTGAAAATATCGGAAATATCTTAAATTTGTAAGGTTAAAATAATGCTCATGCATTTTTCCGGGGGAGAGATCATCGCTATTGCTGTTCGGATCGAAGAAAATGGTCATGCGTTTTATTCGGCTGCCGCTGAATTATTTCAGTATCCCCATGACTGCAAAAATCTTTTTCTCGACCTGGCTGAAAAAGAAGTGATGCATATTGCCATTTGCCAGAAGCTGGCAGAACTTTTTAAATTGGAAATTCCGGAAATAAGCAAAGACGAACCCTCTGACTCCCTCTATCGACTGTCTGAAATCCATATTTTCGGAGAAAAAGACTCCGGTTTGCAACGGATAAAAACCATTCAGACCCCGAAACAAGCTTTAGAAATTGCTTATCAGTTTGAAATCGACTGTGTTTCTTTTTATACTGAGCTTGCCAAACGGACGCGCTTTGATTCCAGGCGCCTGATACGGCAAATCATACAGGAGGAGAAAGAGCATGCCGCAGAGATCAAGCGTTTTTTATAAGTTTATCAGAAATAACTCGACCCGTCCCAGCAATGGGTACATAATTTTTCTTTGGGCAGACCGATAGCTTGAACCAAGTCGTTCAGCAATTGATATTTCAGACTGCTGCAGCCCAGTTTTTTCCCTATATTTTTCACCATGGCATGATACCTGTCGGTGCCTGGGGTAGCATATTCATTCAGGTAAAGGTCTTCTCTCCCTTCCAGTTCTTTGATGGCCTGCCTGCCTGCGAGATCGAGAGAGGTACGGGAGCTTGAAAAATTCAGAAAATCGCAGGGAAAAATCAGGGTCGGACAAGCCGGCCTTACATGAACTTCTTTTGCTCCGTAAGCAGTAAGATTTATTACATTATCTTTAAGTTGAGTGCCTCTCACGATAGAATCATCACACAATGCCAGTTTTTTTCCACGGATGATGTCCCGGATGGGGATCAGCTTCATTTTCGCAACCAGATCACGGGTTTCCTGGTTCTGGGGCATAAAACTTCGTGGCCAGGTTGGGGTATATTTCACATAAGCCCGTTTGTAAGGAATCTTTTTTTCATTTGAATACCCGATGGCATGAGCGACCCCTGAATCCGGCACCCCGCATACAAAATCCACCTCTTCCCGGTCACAACGTCCAAGTGCGGCCCCACACCGATAACGGCATTCTTCCACGTTAATATCTTCATAATAAGAACTCGGATAACCGTAATAAACCCAGAGAAAAGTACAGATCTGCATTTTTTCGTTCGGTGGTCTCAGTTGTCTGAATCCTTCGGCAGTAACAAACAGTATCTCTCCAGGTCCAAGGAATTTTTCGACTTGAAAACCGGTATTGGCAAAAGAGGTTGTTTCAGAACTCAGGGCATAGGCGCCATCTTTTTTCCCAAGTATAAGGGGAGTTCGTCCAAGCTTATCCCTGGCGGCAAAAAGACCATTCTGAGTAAGCAGAACAAGGGTACAGGATCCTTTCAAACGGTCGAATACGTTTTCTATTCCATCCCTGAAAGTATCGCATTCATTGATTAGCAGAGCTACCATTTCCGACATGTTAACGCCTGTATGGCTTGTTTCAGAAAAATGAAGGTGCTTTTTCAAGGCATGTTCTGTCAGTTCACTAAGGTTGAAGATCCGTCCCACGGTAGCAATGGCATATTTTCCCAGATGGGAATGAATGAGCAAGGGCTGGGGATCCGTATCACTGATCACGCCTATTCCGCTATTCCCCTTGAATGCATTCAATTCAGGCTCAAACTTTGTCCTGAAATAATTGTTTTCAAGGTTATGAATGGAGCGGGTAAAATTTTTTCCATCGAAAACAGCCAACCCTCCCCTTCTGGTGCCGAGGTGTGAATTGTAATCCGTTCCGTAAAACAGGTCTTTAACGCAATCATTTTGCGCAACGCTTCCAAATAATCCTCCCATGGTGAATGTTTGTTAAATGCTGATTTTTAGCGAATTCTGAATTGAATTCGAGAAACTACCGTACTGATGATCTCAGATTTGCTTTCAAAGTAAAGAAATTTATTTTACGTGCCATAATTAATTTTTAATTTTGAAGGATGAATGCCGTCCCTCTCGTCATTGCTGCTCTCGCTATTTTTGCTCTGGCCTACCGTTACTATTTCGGGTTTATTGCTGCAAAAGTATTGACGCTTGACAACCAGAACGTCACTCCGGCCGGACGTTTATATGATGGTCAGAATTATTATCCCATGAGTAAATGGGTTTTATTCGGTCATCATTTTGCAGCCATTGCAGGGGCCGGGCCCTTGGTAGGGCCGGTTCTTGCCTGTCAATTCGGGTATTTTCCCGGTTTTGTATGGATGGTTGTCGGTGCAGTAATGGCCGGATCTGTGCATGATATGGTGATTCTGACGGCTTCTGTACGGCACGACGGGAAATCCCTGGCAGAGATCGCCAGGGCAGAAATCGGCAAGCTAACCAGCAGCATCACTACTTCCCTGGCTACTTTTTTGATTATCATCATTGCCATTGCGGGGCTGGGGCTGGTGGTCGTCAATGCCCTGAGTGAATCCTCCTGGGGGCTTTTCACTATTGCTTCCACCATTCCCATTGCTATTTTTATGGGAATATGGATGTTTCAGTTCAGGAAAGGCAGGGTGGTGGAGGCTACCATTATGGGTGTAATCCTGCTTTCAGCCTCCGTAATTTTCGGGAAGTATGTTCCTGAATCTTCTTTTGCCTCATGGTTTACTTATGATCATAAGACCCTTGCTCTTTTACTGGCCGGATATGGATTTTTCGCCTCCGTGTTACCTGTCTGGTTATTGCTTTCTCCCAGAGACTACCTGAGTTCCATTATGAAACTGGGGGTGATCGCCATGCTGGCCATCGGCATTATCATTGTCGCCCCCAACTTAAAGATGCCTGCTTTCACTGCATTTATTCACGGGGGCGGGCCCATCATTCCCGGAACCCTTTTCCCCTACCTGTTCATCACCATAGCTTGCGGAGCCATATCCGGTTTTCATGCCCTCATCAGTTCGGGGACAACGCCGAAGATGATCATGAAAGAGTCGCACATCCGTCCTATCGCTGTCGGATCCATGCTTTCTGAAGGGCTGGTCAGCATTATGGCATTGATTGCAGCCGCCAGTCTTCACCCCCTGGATTATTTCCAGATCAATGTTTCCCCTGAAAAATTTACCCAGATCCTTCCGCAGTTGCAGGCCATGGGCTTTACCACGACAGAGCTTCCGAAACTGGCAGCCGAAGTGGGGGAAAACATTGCCGGAAGAGCAGGCGGAGCGGTTTCTCTGGCAGTTGGGATGGCACAAATATTCTCCTCTATTCCTGGTATGGATAAGTTAATGTCGTACTGGTATCATTTTGCCATCATGTTCGAGGCCTTGTTCATTCTCACTACCATAGATGCCGGAACCCGTGTGGCGCGTTTCATTTTACAGGAATTGATGGGAAAGGTTTATAAACCATTTTTAAAAACCACTTGGCTCCCTGGCAACCTGATATGTAGTGGAATAGTGGTTGTTTTTTGGGGTTATTTTATTTATACCGGTAGCGTTTCGACCATCTGGCCCATGTTTGGCGCAGCGAATCAATTGCTGGCCACCATTGCCCTGGCCATAGGGACTTCCTACATCATCCATCGCGGAAACGCCAGGTATGCCTGGATTACCCTGATTCCATTGGCCTTTGTCGGCATTACCACCATCATTGCCGGGATCATGAATATGACAGGAATTTACATTCCCCAGCTTTCCATTCCCGCCAGTCAGTTCAAGGGCATCATCAACCTCAGTCTGACCCTTGTTATTATGCTTTGCGTATTTGTCATTCTTTGGGATGCCATCCCTGCCTGGGTAAAAGCGATCAGGGGGGGGAAGGATTAGTCATATTCATAACGATTACTTTGTAATTTTGTGGTTTTAAAGCGTTTTATGCAAAACAATAAAGAATACCGATACAATCCACCACGGTCTATCATCAGTGGAAATCCACCCTGCTGGAGGTTTATGATCTTTCAGGAAAAAAGGTCATGGAAAGAGAGGTGAAACAAGCGGAAAAAGAGATCATACTGGATATTTCAGGCTGGCAGAGAGGGATGTATGTATTCAGGCTGTTGTATAACAAGCAGGAAGTGGGGAATCAGAAGGTGGTGGTTACAGCGTAAACCACTCCCCTTCTCCTTCAGGAGAAGGGGCTGGGGGATGAGGTGACTCTCCGTTAGGAGAAAGGGAAGAAGAAAAACGGAATGATCAAATCATTTCTTTACTTCCGGTTAAGGCTTAACTGGTAATATTCCCAGGAAGTATAAATGCTTTTTACCGTCACCAGGGAAGAAGTATCCACGACAAACTCGCTGCAACCTATCGGGTGAGAAGGGTTGCCCCAGTCATACGTATATCCAAGCCGGGTCCAGGGGAAAGCGCTGGTGGACGAAGTATCATACTTATGTGCCATTTCATTCTGAAACCAGCTTATGTGTTTTATGCTTGCCGTTGAAGGAAAATAAAGATCTGCCTCGTGATCGGTAATTTCTGGGTCGGGAGTGGGACGAAACAGATTATGGGGATAAACCCAGAATTCGACAAAATAATCATTCTGTGTATCAGGGGGCATCCCAAGAATTTGAGCAATACGCAGATGCAGGGTCGTCTGATTGGAAAATGTATTTTTCTTCAAGAAATCCAGCATCTGGGGAGCTGTTGTAATCCACGACATATAAGCCTGGTTATTGTTCGTTTTGAAAGTTTGTCCGAGGGGCCAGTATTGGGTTGAACTTTGTTTCATCCAGGAAACAACCAGCAGCCGTATGTTTCCTGCTGAATCAGGCGACCAGTATAGGTTTCCCGGGCCTGCCGTACTATCGCCATAATAAGTCACGGCCACCAGATTTCTGTAAATCTCATATGGCTCCACGGTTTTTGCATCGATCACTGCCAGTTTATACTGTTTTTTCAGGGAAGCCATATCCGCTCCCACCGGCAGATAACTTGTTTTTTCCTTGCTGCAACCCGAAAATAACAACACGGAAAAAAAGAATAAATACACAAACAAATTGATCTTTTTCATGCTACATCTATTTAAGTTTCAGTATATTATTAACTTTAATTAACGCCTGATTCCTCACTCCCAAATCCTAATTCCTCATTGATCTCCAGTTCTCCTTCCCACCTTGCTATCACGGCTGTTGCCAGGCAGTTACCGATCACATTGGTAGCCGTTCGGGCCATATCCATCAACTCATCGATCCCTAAAATAATAAAGATCGGCCATACCGGAAGTCCGAAATTGGTGGCCGTTCCCAGCAAAATCACCAGAGAAGCCCTGGGAACGCCTGCCACTCCTTTGCTGGTGAGCATCAGGGTAAGCATCATGATCATCTGGGTTTCCAATGAAAGATGTATCCCGGCTATCTGGGCAACAAAAATAGAAGCCATGGCAAGATATAAGGTTGTGCCATCAAGGTTGAAACTATATCCTGTCGGGATGACAAAAGCAACTATTTTCCGTGGTACGCCAAAGCGTTCCATATTCTCCATAGCGATGGGCAAGGCTGCTTCGCTGCTGGTCGTGGCAAAAGCCAGGGTGGCCGGCTTCAGCACTGCCCTGAAGAATTTCCGGATGGGGATTTTCAGCATCAACATCACCGGGATAAACACCAGCAAAATAAGCGCAAGCAAGGAAACATACAGGGTGGCCAGCAATTGTCCCAAATTGATCAGTATGCCGAGTCCCATATGACCGACGCTGTACGCAATGGCTGCAAAAACCGCAAAGGGAGCGAAGTACATGATCATGTTGGTGAACTTAAACATGACTTCAGATAAAGCCTCTGCAAAATTGACCATGGGTCTGCGGTATTTTTCTTTCACCATGGCCACTGCAATTCCAAACAGTATGCTGAAAACCACGATCTGTAGTACCTGGCCTTCGGCAATCGATTTGGCAATGTTTTCAGGGAAGACATGCAGGATGATTTCTTCCCAGCTTTGTTTATGAACTTCCGGCAATACCCCGTGGGTCATGGCAGGAGGAAGCGTCACACCCAGGCCGGCTCCGCTGATATTAATGGCGGCCAACCCGATAAAAAGGGCAATGGTGGAAACAATTTCAAAATACAATATTGACTTCCAGCCCATTCTTCCAACCTGTTTCAGGTCGGAATGTCCTGCTATCCCTACGACAAGGGTTCCGAATAACAAAGGAGCAATAATGGTCTTGATCAGGCTCAGGAAAATTTTGCTGATCAGGTTAAGATGAATGGCAATTTCATGGAAATCATGACCGAATTCTACCCCGGACAGCATGCTCACAAAAATCCAGGTCGTCAGACTTTTCTTTTTAACCGCAAAAAGAAAATAAAATGCAATGGGAATCCATCGAATGACCGACAAAAACCATTCCGGAAAACCGACGTTCAAGCAGTAGTTTGCTGATTGGAATACCAAGGCAAGCGTAAAAGTTAAGAAGAATCCTGCCAGTATCTTTTTCCGGCTGAACTGTCTCATACAGTGAAAAATCTTGAATCAATCAAATGTAATGAGAAATGTAAAATAAACCTTCATGTAGTCTCGGATAAAATGCAATTTTTACGGGAGTTTAAAAAATGTCATGTATATTTGAATCTTTATTTTGCCCCATGGACGCCCAACTCAATATCCCTGAAGAGCTTTTCTTACTGACCGTCAATGAAAAGACTGGAAGAAAAGCCTACCTGAAATCAAAAAAGTTCGATCTCCTCTTATCCGCCTCCATATTAATGGAACTGGCGCTTCAGCAGCGGATAGACAGCGACCTTGAGTACATCATTCCCGACCGTCCTGAGCCAACCGGAAGTCCAATGCTTGACCAGGCTAATGAACTGATAAGAACAGCCGTAAAACAGGAGAAGATCTCTTATTGGCTGCTTAAACTGACCGAAAAAGCCCACCATTACAGGGAATTACTTGTTGCCGGACTGGTTGAAAAAGGCTTGCTGAAAATAGAAAGGGAAAGTGTTTTTCTGGGATTTGCTTCCCGCAAATATCCTATGCTAAATACTGATCAGGAAATTACCGAAGTAAAGACGAGGGTCAGGGAATTGCTTTTCAACAATGACCTCCCTGATTTTCGTGATGTAGTGATCATCAGTATTTCCTGGTACGGCGGATTGCTGAATTTTATTCTCACCGATGAAGAAATAAAAAAATGCCAGTCGCGTATTGAACAAGTGGCCAGGATGGATCTGATCGGACAGGCTGTTTCCAGATCACTGAAAGAATTAACCCTTTCCATTATTGTTTCCATCAGGGCCAAAGAAATTTTAGGAATAAAATCCCCTGAGGAAAAACTGGAAGAACTAGCTGAAGAAATAAAGGCATTGATGCAGCTAACCTGTGAAGAAGATCTCCCGGATTGGTTACGTAAGGGGACTGAACAATATTTGAAAACCCTGCAATTCATCCGGGAAACCGGCACCAATGAAATCTTTTTTAATGCCAGTACCGGCAAATACGGGCTGAAAATCTGGTCGGGGTTACGTTAATGATGGTTTTTTTTAATGCCCGTTTACTGTTACCCCATTGCTGATTTTTAAAACCCGGGAATATCTTCCATAAACAAACTCGAGAAAAATAATCCCGGGACTTACCGTCAATCATAAATAAAACCGTAAATGCTTCCCTGAAAACTGCGGATAATTCGGGTTAATATACTACTTTTGTTTGCTAATTTTTTAACACACACCCCTGCTTTGTGAAAAAGATTTCTGCTCTCTTTTTACTTCTGGTTTTCCTGGTTTATTATTGCAGCTCCTCCCTTTTTCCTCATACTCATATTATAAACGGGACTACAATCGTTCACTCCCATGTGTATTTCCCCCACGGGCATCAGGAGAAATTACCTTCCTCTCATCATCACAGTCCTGGGGAACTATTACTGATCCACGCCCTATCATATTGGACAACTGATCCTTTATCCCTTGTCAGCAATACCGAAACAATCTTTCCCCTTTACGTTCAGCAGTTTATTATATCAGAGGTTATTGACGTAGAATCCCCTGTTTTATCTTTCCCGTCTCTTCGCGGGCCTCCTGCCTGCTGATCAGGGAATGCAATAGACCTGTGTGTTTTAAATCCAGGCAATTCCCAGAAATTTCGTTTTTACTATTTTTTTGTTCGGGATATTCTTAATCCTTATTGTATTATATAACTCCTCATAATTCTATGAAACTGAAATATTATTTTATTCTGATTTTTGTAGGGCTGGCCTTACATGGATACAGCCAGCATAAAAAAACAGACGCTAATATTGTTGGTCATGTTATCAGTGGAACCGAACATCTTCCCTTTGTAAACATCTTTTTAAAAGGAACAAACACCGGAACGTCAACCGATGAAACCGGTCATTATCAATTGATCAATCTTCCCATTGGGAAATTTATTCTGCGTGCTCAAGTCATTGGTTTTGCCCCGCAGGAAAAGGAGGTTGAACTTAAATCCAACCAAACGCTTGAGGTTAATTTCGACATGAAAGAGGATGCTTTGGGATTAGAAGAGATTGTGATTACAGGCGACCGTAATGAAAGAAATCGAAAGGAATCGGTTGTGGCAGTGAATACAATAACCCCAAAAATGTTTGATATTACCCAATCGGTTACGATCAGCGACGGACTTAATTTTTGTCCCGGGATCCGTACGGAAAACAATTGTCAGAACTGTGGTTTCAATCAAGTAAGGATGAATGGAATGGAAGGACCTTATTCACAGATCCTGATTGATGGAAGGGCAGTTTTCAGTGGACTGGCTTCTGTTTACGGTCTTGAGCTAATTCCATCATCGATGATACAGCGGATTGAGGTCGTAAAAGGTGGGGGATCGGTGTTGTATGGGAGTAACGCGATAGCCGGGACAATCAACCTGATTATTGATGAACCCGTGAAAAATTCTTATCAGTTCGGTGTTAGCGGTGGATCTGTTGGGTCAGGAATAAAAAAGTCAGGGAATCCGGCATCCGAATATACAGTAAACATGAATGGTTCAATTGTATCAAATGACCACCAATCCGGTTTATCCATTTTTGGTTTCTATCGCAACCGTCAACCATTTGATGCCAACGATGACGGGTTCTCCGAAATCTCAAAGTTATGGAATCTGACTTCAGGAACCCGTTTGTTTCATCGCTTTGGTGATCGCAGCAAACTAACGGGAGATTTTTTTGTGATCCATGAAGAACGGCGTGGCGGTAACAAATTTGAACTTCCACCACACGAAACAGACATCACGGAGGGAGTTACCCATAACATAATTAACGGAGCACTCTCGTCTCAAACATATTTCCGGAAACAGGATGTCCTCTCAGTTTATGTATCAGGCCAGTATATTAACCGGGATTCATATTACGGGGCCAATCAGTCGCTGAAAGATTACGGTCATACAACAGATTTTACATGGGTCGCTGGCGGACAATATCTTGCCAAATTTAAAAACAGCTCCCTGATTGTTGGCATTGAAAATCAGAAAAGTTCACTAAAAGACACTAAACTGGGCTATCCTGATTATGAACATGCGGTGATTATCAATGACAGTATTCTTTCCATTCCACATACCATTAACACATTGATTACTGATCAGTCAATAAACACCATCGGGGTCTTTGCCCAGTTTGAGCAAAAATGGAAATTCCTGACAGGTTCTATCGGTATAAGGTACGACAATTACGCGATCAATGACCATGCGGGGGAATCAGATATCAATTCACGGGGTGTTCTCATTCCCAAGATTAGCATCATGACAAGTCCTATAAAAATCCTCCAATTCAGGGCCAGTTATGCCCAGGGATACCGCGCTCCCCAGATCTTTGATGAAGACTTGCACATTGAAACCTCAGGATCAAGGCAGGTAATCCACGTTAATGCTCCCGGATTAAAGCAGGAAACGAGCCACAGCACTATGGTTTCATTTGATCTTCAAAAAAAATGGAAGAATACAGCTGTATCCCTTCAAGTGGAAAGTTTC
Source organism: uncultured Prolixibacteraceae bacterium (assembly GCA_964605775.1). Lineage (GTDB taxonomy): Bacteria > Bacteroidota > Bacteroidia > Bacteroidales > FEN-979 > CAZSDU01. Next base: position 27,317 of record CAZSDU010000011.1, read on the forward strand.
TTCACTTTTTTAAAGAATCCCTTTACGATGGAATATGGCTCTCCCGACTCAGCGGGAGTGGTCATCTATACCCGGTACAATTCAGATTACGGCGCAATGGTTTACGGAGTGAATATTCAGGCCGATATTGCCCCTGTAAAAAGAATCACTCTTTCCTCTGGTTTTACCTGGCAAAAAAGCAGATATGAAGTGGCACAGGAATTTGATGAAAAGAATTTTTTCAGAACGCCATCAACCTATGGTTTTATTACCCTGAACTGGGATCCTTTCAAGCATGCTGTTATATCTTCCTCGCTGAATTATACAGGACAGATGTTGGTCCCCTATTTCGGTCCCGACCAAACTGATCCAAACCAGGGGGAATTACGAACTTCGGGCAACTTCTTTGATTGGGGTATCAAGCTAAGCTATACCATTCCAATCAATGGGGCATCCCTTCAGGTGTATGGAGGAATGAAAAACATCCTGAATTCCTACCAGGATGATTTTGATCGTGGCATAAACCGTGATCCCGGGTACGTCTATGGACCTATGTTTCCACGGACATTTTATTTCGGTATGACCTTCGGGAACGCGATTTTGTGATTGCTTCCATATCTGACTTTTACACTATACTACTTGCAAGCAAAAGCGTGATGGGATGAATAGGGAATCCCGTTAAAATCTGTAGCTATTCCCGTCGCCGTGAGCCTAGTGTTACGGCTGAATTTGTAAACAAGATGGGAACATAAAATCCTTCTTCAACAAAGATGAAGAAGGCGATCAGATTCAAGATCCGTTTCCAAAAGCAATCGGGGGCTCATATCAGGATTAACCCAGAGTTATGCTTCGGCTGGATTTACATAAAGCCTTTGGTTGGCTTGATTTTGAATTACCCTAAAACTAGTTAGACTCTGGTTTTATTTGATTTTCACCAATCTGATCGTTTCCGTCATCTCTCCTGAGGATAAACGGCAGATGTAAATGCCCGGAGGCAGAAAACCCCCTGAAAAATGATAGTTGTAGTTTCCTGCCTTTTGCTTTTTATTCAGCAATCCCGCAATTTCCTTTCCGTATATATTAAAAATACCCATGGTAACCATGCCATCTTCCGGAAGGATGTAGCTGATGTTTGTCTCCTCCAGGAATGGATTTGGTGAACCCGAAAGGAAAAACGATGGCCGTGTCCTCAGGGCCTCGGTTATTCCTGTAATCTGAGGGATAATCCGGCTGTAATATACATCCTGTTCTCCGTTCAGGGTGTTTGCCCAGGCCAGATGGGCCCCGGAATTGTCGGATTCCATATCGAAATAATCCCCTAGTTTATCCTGCTGAGGATAACCGGCATGGGGATTGAACAAGAGAGAAAGTTTTTCATTTGGCGACCAGGTTTCCCCCTGATCCATGGACCAGGAATAATACAAGGCAGACAGGTGATCGCCCGGAGGAGCATCACGATTGTCAAGCCATACCGCGTCAATCCTTCCGTTAGGAGCCACCGACATAGTTCCGAACCACTGATAAAGCGTCGAGCTCTGGTCATCATTGATCCTTTTTGGACTGCTCCAGCTCAAACCTCCATCCATGCTTTTTGAGAACATCACATCCGCGGGATCATAGGAAGAAAGCCGGGCCACAGAGGCCAGCACATAAACATTTCCCTGTCCCGGGCCATTGGAGCGATCTACGTCGATATTGACCTGTCCTGTCAAACCGGCAGGATTAATCCCCGACTGGCTGTAAATGAAACCGTCAAGGTCGACCTGTGAAGCAAATTCCCAGTCAACCTGAGCACCCGGTATCTTGGCAGAATTTGATTTAGCCACGATGGCTCCATTTGTTTCCCCGGCCCCTGAAATATATAATTCTCCTTCATTCCCCAGCGCCATAATTCCCCAGTATGGGTTTCCCGATACCTCCACACAACTTTCGTAAAACTGACCCTGATTTGTGGAACGGGTAAAAAATCCGGGAGAACAGGAAGAATAATAAGAAGTCCAGAAGGAATATATATTTCCACTTCCGCTTCCTCCGCTTTTATCAATGATCATCCATTGCTTGTCTCCCCCGTGAGCCTCAACACCCTCATCCCAGATTTCTCCACCATTAACACTTTTAAACACCTTACAGGTGAAAGTTGAGCCATCAGAGGTTAAACTGTTATAATAGAAATTTCCTTCGGCATCACATTCCAGCACGGGGTCTGACCTGAAAACGCCCGATTCAATGGAACCCGGGAAAGTCCAGCTTTGACCTCCATTGGTTGAAAAACCATAACCGGCCTGGCGGAAATTGCTGTTCACATCATCAAACTGTCTCCACCCGATGGCCATACGAGCAGGATTTAGCGGATCAATGGCAATGGAAGGTTCGTTGGCAGCATCACCAAGGATGTTGTTCCCTTCTGCATCCACATTGACCTGAACCGTCATGATCCCGGTTGATTTATAATTAGAGGCAGGGGAAGTCCGTGGATTTTGACCCGGATATGAAAGGTGCTTATGATCGGGTACTTCCCGGTGGGTCTGGATTTTTTCTTCCCTCGATACCGGGATATTCTGACTAAAAAGATCAGTTCGGTTGATGAACAGCATCCCTGAAACCATGATCAGGGTAAGGAATACATTTTTCATAACACTATCAAATTAAATATTTTTTCCACTTCATTTACCAGATCTTCACCCTTAGGCTGTCAGGCCGCCACATGGCATCTCCTTCTTTAATCCCGAAAGCAGCATAGAATTCAGGGATATCAGACAAAGTGCCATTGACCCTGAACTTTGCCGGCGAATGAACGTCGCTGCGAACCTGGTTAGCAATGGCCTCCGGACGGTCGTTGATCATCCAAGCCAGAGCATAGGCCAGAAAATATCGCTGATCGGGAGTCAGTCCTCCGATGATCTCCTTGTTGATATACTGAGGCCGTTTCTGGAAAGCCTGGTAGCCTATGATAATCCCTGCCAGATCGGCAATGTTTTCGCCCTGGGTCTGGGAACCATTTATGTGCAAACTATCGGCGGCAATATATCCATCAAACTGGCTGACGATCATTTTTGTTTTGTTAAAAAACCGGATGCTGTCCTCTGCCGTCCACCAGTTATTCAGGTTGCCGAATTCATCGTATTTGCAACCCTGATCATCAAAGCCATGGGTCATTTCATGCCCGAAAGTGGATCCACCAATAATGGAATACAGTATGGCATCATCGGCCATCACTCTTTCATACCCTGGAACAATGATATTGCTGCCTGGAACACAGATCTCGTTGTTGGATGGATTATAATAGGCATTGTAAGTCTGGGGATCCATATTCCATTCCTGGCGGTCAACCGGTTTACCAAATTTTGAGATGTTATAATTGAACCACCATTGGTTCCCGGCCATCACATTCCGCAGGTAGGAATTTCGGCTGATCTGCAGATTGCTCATGTCCTTCCATTTATCCGGATAACCCACCTTCATGATCATCCCATCCAGTTTCTTCAGGGCTTTTTGCTTGGTGCCTTCGCTCATCCAGTCAAGCGCTTTGATCCTTTCGGCGTATACCAATTTGATGGCATTACCGATCTCTATCAACTTCTCCCTGGTACCCTTTGGAAGGTACTCATCCACATAAACTTTCCCGATCAGGGCCCCCAGGGTTTCATCGGTCTGCTCCACTACCCTTTTCCATCTAAGCTTAGGCTCTTTCACTCCCCTCAAAGTAGTGGAATAGAAATGAAAAGTTTCCAAATAGGTCTTATCATCCATGTAGTTTGAAAGTCCACTGATCAGGTGGATTTTCAAATAATTTTTCCAGTCGTTCAGGGCAAACGAATTCAGATTGCCATTGATCCCCTTTAAAAATTCAGGTTGTCCGACAATGACCGTATCGACCTTCTGAATCCCTGTGACAGTAATAAATTCATCCCAGAAGAAAGCAGGCATGATTTTTTTAAGCTGTAAAAAGGATATCTTATGGTAGTTTTTCAGCGGATCGCGGGTATCTTCCAGTTTTCTGGATTTTCCCGCCATTTCAGTTTCCAATCTCATGACCTGGGCAGCTGCTTTCCCTGCATTTTCTTCGGTATATCCCATGATCACAAACATATGATTGAGATATTCCAGAAATTTTTGCCTGACCTTAACAGCCTGTGGATCCTTATCAAAATAATACGAGCGTTCGGGCAAACTCAATCCTCCCTGATTGATAAAGATGGCATATTTACTGCTGATCCGGTCATCCTGTCCCACATAAAATGAAAACAGTGGGGCGGAAGATATCGTATGGATAGTGGCCACTTCTCTGGCCAACCCGTTCAGATCATTGATGGCATCGATACGATCAAGGTTTTCTTTAAGCTCAGAAATGCCTTTATCGTTTAAAACCAAGCTGTCCATCCCGGAATAGAAGAAATCGCCGATCTTTTGTTTGTTGCTCCCCTGTGGCTCATCCTTAAGTTTTGCAGAAGACTCACAAATGTTTCTAATCTGGGCATTGATGGTATCCCCGATCAGTTGCCAAAGGCCATTACTCTGTTCACTGGCAGGAATGGGATGCTCTTTAAACCATTTTCCGTTGGCAAAGAGAAAAAAGTCGTCTCCAGGCCTGACGGTTGAATCAATATGGGAAGCCATGGCATCGGTTTCCTGCCTCGAAAGCGTTTGATGAGTGCAGGAGAAAAAACCTGAGATCATCAGGGTCAGCGTGAGGGAAAAAAGGAAATTTTTCATACCATAAGGGATTTCGTAAAACTTGAAAATTAAGAATTTATTTGCTGTAAAAGTAATTCATTCCATTGTCTTGGAAAAAGTCAATCTATATAGCCTGACAAAAAGTCGCCACAGGCTCTTTTTCAAGGTATTAAAAAATTAATTTTTGCCGCAGTTGCTGAATGGCATAGCCGGAATCCTATATAACCATAACGGTATGCCGGGTTCGCACTTTCCCGGTCGCTTATCCTCAGTCCCGAATAGTCATAAAACCAACTTCCGCCCCTGATCACCCTGAAGTCGCCTAGATCAGGCCCCTTTGGATTAGACTTGGGTGAAACCATATACCAGGTTGGGGAATACCAATCTGAACACCATTCAAATACATTGCCGCTCATATCATATATTCCCAGTTCATTTGGTTTTTTAAGTCCCACGGGATGGGTCTTCTGATCCGAAGATCCAACTTTCCAGGCAACAGAGATGTCGGTGTTGCTTCCACTGTATTTGTATCCCTTTGATGCAGCGCCACCCTTTGCGGCATACTCCCATTCCGCTTCCGTCGGAAGACGGAAATTCATTTTTGATTTTTCATTCAGTTTCTGAATAAATTCCTGAACATTGTACCAGCTTACCCGTTCAACCGGACAAAGCAGGCAACCTTCAAAATAACTCTTATTGGTATCCTGGTCCATGATCATTTTCCACTCGGCCTGGGTTACCTCATATTTCCCGATAAAAAAATCGTTTAACACGACTTCGTGAACAGGGCGTTCATCCTCGCATCCCAGCTTCCATCCCATCATATAAGAGCCACCCTGGACGAAGACCATTTCCGGGGAAAATTCCTGGGCTGTGGTAAACCCAAGAGCAGAAAAAAATAAAAAGATAAATCCGGTTATAAAGTGCATTGAGGGCATGGATAAAGAATCTATTTTATGGCTTTTCCCCATAAAAAAGTCAGGGTTTTCATTTCTTCTTTCACATCCTCCTTATTTTTGCAATGAAGAACCTGCTCATCCATGAAATTGAAATTTTCGGGGGAATCGTATTGCTGAATACTGGATAAAACTGATTGTTGCTCCCATTAACAGTATTCCTGGGAACAGGAATGTTTTAATTTTGCTCCTATTGCTCATGATTTATTGATGATTTACTGAATTCTGTATCTTTTTCTTTATATTATCAAATACTTCCTTCGCAACTTTCCCATGCAAGCTGTCGGTATTGACCTGCATGGCCATCGATAGGTCCAAAGCCGGAATATATTCCATGATAGTGATATAACCGGGAGCAAAACCGGTATGTCCGTAACAGTCCAAGCCATTGGTTTCTCCAATAATACAACCGAGCCCGTACCTTGCATTCGCGGGAAGGGTTGTGGAAAGAAGGGAAGGGGTGATCATACATTTTCTCATGTCAGTTGAAAGCATTTGTCCGCCATAGAGTTTCCCTGCCCAGGAGGCAAGGTCTGATACATTTGTAATCAGTCCGCCACCTGTCCATTCAAGCTGGGGATTGAATGCATACTGACCCTTATTCACAACCTTAGGTGGTAGCAATATCTCCTCTGTGAGTTCGGTATAGCCCGGAATGAGACCAGGTAGATTCCTGCTATAGACAGGAAAGGTATGGGAAAGTTTGCAGGGGACCAGTATCATTTCATTCAGTACATCTTCATATCGTTTTGATGTTGCTTTTTCGATGATCGCTCCCAGCAGGATGTAGTGTGAATCGGAATAAGCCCATCCTGCCCCTGGTGGATTTGAAGATGGATCATTTTTAATGAAGTCCATGCGTTCTTCAACACTCCATGTTTTGTCTGGATCCTTGTGAACCTCTTGCCAGAGTTCTTTATGATTAACATATTCGGGTACACCAGCGGTATGATTCAGTAACATGGCCAGGGTAATTTCCCCGGCATTGGGAATATTCCGGAACCAGGCCTCATTGCCCAGGTAATCGGAAGCTTTTGCATTTAACCTGAGCTTTCCCTGTTCGACAAGTTTCAAAACTACTGCTGCCACAAAAGTCTTACCCACGCTCCCTGAAAACATCAAGCCCCCGGAGGGCATGGGAATCAGTTTTTCCATATCAGCATATCCCGCTACCAGAGAAAGGTGTGTTCCGTCATGGAACCGCAGGGCTAAGGTAACTCCAGGCACTCCCTGATTTCGGATCATCGCATCCAGTTCCTCCTGAATTTCTTCTCTTCCGTCAAGCCAGTGCAACAGCTTAAGTGTAAACCGGGCATTCTGCGGAGCATCCGGGGAATTAAACCCTACCGGAAACTGTGCGTTCGCGATCTGTGCGGTGAACATGGCAGCTTCACCAAACACAGCAACTTTTCCTTTGCCATAGTTCAGCAGGGCTCCCTGTTGGAGGCCATCCAGGCTTTGCCGTGGTATTCCAGGTTGAAAATTCCATGCTGTATCTGGCTGAATGGACCAGTGTTCAGGCCTGAAGCTGAGTACCGGAATGGCTGCGGTTGGAGATTTGAATGCCGAACCGGTAAAGGTGACGACTTTGTCAACAGGCTCCGGTACCTTATCTCCGTAAGTTATGGGTGATTCCCGGAGTGAACTGTCAACCTTGGTGAAGCAGGAAGGAGGCCAGGATCGTTCAGCGGTAAAGGCAAATCCATTTAGGAATTCAAATCCAAATGCTTTTCCGAGCTGGGATGCTGCTCCTGCAAAAGGCATATGGTCGGCTATGAGCAGCAAACAGCCGCCGTTTCTGACCCATTGTACGATCAGCGCAATCTCTTCGCCGGTGAATGCCGGGGGAGTAGGCAGTATCCACCTGCCAACATTGGAAGCATCGAGCGCATTGGCAATCACCAGTATCCTGCAGTCTTTCAGATTATCCAAGCTAACGACAGATGCGATCAAGGAACCCACCCTGTAACCATCTTGTTCTAATAGTTTACTGAAAGCAAAAAAACCTCCCCCTTTGGTATGAAAGTTATGATGCGCTTGATCAATCAGCACGATGGGGCCATGAGAAAAGGGATAGGCAGGATGCGGATTATTAAACCTGAAAACTGTATCTGGTGCCTGTTGAGCCCGTGCATCAACTGACAGGACAGCAAGGAAAAGAAGCGAGGGCAGTAATGAATTGAAAGGTCTGAAGTGTTTCATATTAACCTCTGAGCAGATTATTAATCCAAAAGTTACAGACTGAATAAATGATTTTTCTTAGCCTGTCGAGCACTTTCCTCTTAAACTGCATCCGCCTGTTCGGAGCCGGCAAAACAGAAGTAATGCCAATCAGTAAAAAAATGATGAGCAAGCGCATAAGACAGAGTGAATACACAAAGTTATGGCAGAATTCACTTACAACAACTATAATCGGTGATCGCCGCTATTATCTTGATGATTTGCCTTCCTTCATTTCTTCAAAAAAATCCTGCTTTTTCTTAGATTCCCGGCGATGCATGATCTCCTACCGGTCGCATGGATCATTTACTGAGCAAATAAACAAGACCCGGAAAATGCCAATAGCATCCATGGGATTAATGGGCTGCATCATTTGAATTGTTCCCCACCGATAACCTTCATCCGGTACCCGACATTATGAATGTTCTCTATGAGCAGACCGGGATCGGCTTTCAGCATTTTGCGCAGACGGGAGATGAAGACATCCAGACTGCGGCTGGCAAAGAAATGATCGTTCCCCCAGACTTTAATCAACAGATCTTCGCGTTTGATGACCTGGTTCATGTTTTCTGCGAAATGCAAAAGGAGCTCGTTTTCCCGGCGGGTAAGCGTCAGGCTTTCTCCAAATCCGCTGAGCTGTTGATTGGCCGGGGCGAAAAGGAATTGTCCCAGGGTGATTGTGCTTTTTAATTTAAGGGGAGGAGCTAGGATTTTACTTCTTTTCAGAAAGATTTCAATCTTCAGCAGTAGTTCCTCTATACTAAAAGGCTTGGTGATATAATCATCAGCGCCAAGCTGAAGTCCGAAAATGCGGTCTTCACGGGCTGAACGGGCAGTGAGGAAGAGGATGGGAATTTCCTGATTCTTCTCCCTTATACTGGAAGCCAGAGTAAAACCATCCATTTTTGGAAGCATGACATCAAGAATGCAGAGATCATAGGTCTTTTCATTGATCATCTCCAATGCCCTCACGCCATCTTCACAATAATCAACCGCATAACCTTTCATTTCAAGATTATCGCGGGTAACAAATGAAAGGGTGGTATCATCTTCAACGTACAGCAGACTGGCTTTCTTTTCCATGATTCATCAGGGTTTTAGCGGGATCTCAAGGGTAAAAACGGCACCCTTACCGGGTTCGCTGCCGAGCCGGATCTTCCACCCATGCGCCCGGCAGATGATTTTAACATAATACAAGCCCAGGCCGAATCCTTTCACGTCATGAATATTACCCGAAGGGATACGAAAAAACTTTTCAAAAACCCGGTGGTGGTATTTGGGGTCTATACCCGGTCCGTTATCGGTCACGCTGATTAACACCACATCTTTTTCTTTTCGTGTCATGATCTGTATCAAAGGATTATCCCCGGCATATTTCAGGGCATTATCGGTCATGTTGTAGAGGATGCTGCTCAGGTGAAGGATATCAGCTTCAACCTTATCTACGGCATCATCCAGGCTTACTTCAATCTTTGCGGAACTGCCATGGTTGGCCTTGAAGTTATCCGTCAGGGTCCGGATCAGTTCGTTCAGGGCAATCCTTTCCTTTTTCAGTTGTATCCTGTTTTTTTCGAGACTGGCGATCTGGAGCAATTTCTCCACCAGGAAGTTCAGTCGTTGGGTTTCCTGTTTGATGATCCATCCATACCTGGATAAGCGTATCGGATCATTGACTATGTCAGGGTGAACCAGTATATCGGCAGAAATGTTAATGCTTGAAATGGGGGTCTTGAATTCGTGGGTCATGGTGTTGATGAAATCCTTTTGCATTTCTGAAAACCTTTTTTGCTGAAGGATGATAAAGATGGCATACACAAAAAAAATGACCGACAGCAGCAGAATGACTGTAAAGAAAAACCAGATGGCCATATCTCCGGCCACTGAACTTCTCAATGAAGGGAAACGGATTCCGAAATAATAAAGGTATCCGCTGTATTTAGGTAAATTGACCGTGAGTTTTGGGGACTTGCTGGCGCCATTGGTGGAGATATAGTCGCCGTAAACCATTTTGTCGGTATGGCAATCATAAATGGCATACTCATAGTCCGTTTGCAGGTTCAGTTTCTCAAATTCTTTTTTCAGGTAAAACTCAAGGATGTTGGCATCAATCATGCTGTTCAAATCCACCACGAAATAATTCGAACTGAGTTGCCGTACCGGGTTCCCGTAAGGAAGTGTGGTGGCATTTAGCCTGCTTATTTTTTCTGCCACATTTTTCAATCCGATCTCAATGGTTTGAAAAAACTGTTTTTCCCTGATGTTCCAGGCCTTGTGCAGGAAATAGGCCTGAACACTGATAATCCCGATAATGGAAATGGCTCCCAGCAGGACAACGAACCGGATTTGTTTATGCCGCATATCACTGTAAAAGTAAACAGAATTCAGGCGATGTACAAGGCATTAACATTTTGTTTACACAGTTTTACATATCGTTTACAAAGATTTACAAGCCGTTAACCTGCTTATCAGAAATACAGGATGATCTTTGCCCTGTTTTCATTATTCATTCATTTAAAAACTTAACCCATGAAAAAAATGACCCTTTTACTGGCGGTGATTGCTTCATTCGCCTGCTATGATGTCAATGCACAAAACAACAGCGACAAAAATACGGTTGCTATTTCAACGATTAAAACCAATGGTCCTGTAGCAAAACTGGACAAAATGTCGATCGATTTCGGGAACATCGAAAAAGGTATCCCAAAAACGGCTAATTTCATCTTGACCAACGATGGCAATGAACCTTTAATCATTGCCACTGCGGTAGCATCCTGCGGATGTGCCAATCTCAAATACGATAAAGAACCTATACTGCCAGGGAAGACAAGCACTATCTCGGTGACCTATAATGCCCTGGCCCCCGGAGCATTTATGAAAAGCATCACCCTGAAAACCAATGCCGGTGATCAGCCCATTGTGTTACAGATCAAGGGAACGGTCGCTGAGAAAAAAATTAATCAATGATGATCTGCATGCTTCCAAAAGCTTAGGGTTGCCCAGTATCCCAGGATAAAGGTCAGGAAAAGAATGATGTAACTGCTTAAATGAAGCTCCAGGCCTGGGGTATCCTTTGCAACCGCAAACAATCCTGGGATAGCCCAGGGGAAATAAGGCCCCAGGCCAATCAGCCCGATGAATTGTGCCATAATCATGGTAAGGATTACAAAGCCCAAGGGAGCAATGATCCCTCTGCTATAACCGGATAAAAATGCAATGGGAGAACATAGCAATAATGTGAGCAGGGCGCTGATAAAGAAGTTTGTTGTGAAATGGGCAAAGTCAGAAGCTGACCAGTAAGGTAATTTCATGGCAAATCCCATGATAATACCAAAAATAAAAAGGATCAATGCAAGGATGATACAACACAGAAAGCTTGTTGTAAATTTTGCCATTACTATGGAGGATCGCGGGACAGGCAAGGCCAGAATATCCTTCATGGTACGATCAAGATATTCACGGCCAAACACCCAGGTGGTGACAAACCCGAATCCAATCAAACCCAATGAAGACATGACCTGATTTAACAAAGAAAAATAACCCGACCAATCGTTTTCGCCGAACATTTTTGCTTTAGTGCCAATCATTCCCAATTTTCCGGCAATTTCAGGGTTGCGGGCAACAAAAAGCATCAGGCCCATCATCAGGGGAATGATGGCAAAAACGATCATGGTCACAAACAGAATCTTTGACTTGCGGGTTTTTATCAATTCCACGCTGAATGCTGTTAATACATTCTTCATGACTGGCCTCCCCTCTCATCAATGGTTCTTAAAAAGTATGATTCCAAATCCTCTTCCAGCACATTGAGCAATAATGGTGGGACATGGTTGTTCACCAGTAACTCGGCAATTTTGTCGGGATTAACAATGGCGTCACTGTTATTAATTTCTAGCAAATGATCTGGAGTTTCCATGAAATCAATCCCGTTTTTCCTCAGGACCGACCCGGCTGTAATATTGTCGCGTGTATTAATCTTTAACCGTTTCTGACACAGCAGTTCCAGTTGAGTTGTATTGATTTCCTGGATTAAGATGCCTTTATGAATGATCCCGATACGGGTTGCAAATTTTGATATTTCGCCCAAAATATGACTTGAAATAAAAACAGTACTCCCATGATTATGTGAAAGGTGATTCAGTAATTCCCTGATTTCGAAAATGCCGGCAGGATCCAGTCCGTTGGCCGGTTCATCAAGGATCAGAATGGAGGGTCTATGGATCAAAGCCTTGGCAAGACCTAAACGCTGTGAATTGCCAAGGGATAAATGTTTAGTTTTGCGGTTGGCATATTGGGTTAGTTTGAGTTTATCCATGATTTCAGACACGGCTTCTTTTCCGGGAAGAAACCTTAAGCGTCGAATAATTTCAAGATTTTCCCTGACTGTCAGATCTGGATAGGAATAAGGGACTTCAACAAGATAACCTATTTCTTTCCAAAGCTCAAGATTGCCTGGTTCAACTCTTTTCCCGTTGATATAAGCTTTTCCGCTTGTCGGGTTGATCATTCCGAGCAACATACGTATGGTGGTGGTTTTTCCTGCCCCGTTCAGTCCAAGAAACCCATAGATTTCTCCTTTGCGGACGTTCAGTGAGATTTCCGAAACCGCGAGGACATCTTTGTATTGTTTGGACAGTTTTTCCGTATTAATAATTTCTTCCATTTATTATTATCTTTTAAATTTGACCAAATCGTCTATAAACCGAACATTCGGTTTGTAGCATGTTAAAAAAAATCAGCCTGATATGTTTTTATAAATCGTATCGAAGGTATTCATTAGAAAATCCCTGAATGATCTTGGTTTATCGTTATTTACAAACCTCAGAAAAACCCCGTCGGTACAAAATAGAAAAAGGTTGGCGATTTCCTCATTACTAGAATTTGATGTTATTTCTCCACCAGCCCGGGCAATACCAATTATTTTTTCCCATGCAAGCATATCCTTTTTATGGATTTCCAATTCCATGTGTAAAAAATCAGGAAAACGGCTGACGGCTTCAAACATGATGAGAAAAAAATTAAAATTGAAACTTTTATCATTGGAGCCGGTAAGCTGTTGGCTGATAGAAAACATGGCATTGTCGAGATAATCAACGTATTGCCGGTAAAATGATTTCAGGGATATCTGGCTAAAGGAAGCATAGTCTACTGTCCCTATGGAAATGAAAAGGGTGACAATCTCGTTAAAAAGACTTTCCTTGTTTTTAAAATAATGATAGACTGCTCCTTTTGAAAGTCCGGATTGCTCAACAATTTCTTTCATGGTTACATCCCTGTAACTCTTCTGAAGAAAAAGGATGAGGGAGGTTTTCAAGATATGTTCTTTGGAATCATTCATAAACCGACCGTTTGGTTTGCAAAAATATTAATTTTTTTTATTCCCTGATATGATTTTCAAATAATGTTTTAATGATCAGTAGAAGTGAAAGTCAATGGATCATGTCTGCTTACTGACATTCTTTTTAATCAGAACAAAAAGATTGTTGATATCCAATGGTTTAGGGAGGTAAGCCACACAGCCGACTTCAAAAGCCTTGCGTTCATCAAAATCAAGAGAATATGCTGTTTGCGCAATAATGGGCAATCCCGGCCTGAAGCCCAAAATGTCACGGGTCGCATCATAACCATTTACAATGGGCATCTGAAGATCCATTAAAACAAGGTCGATGTTCTCATTGTTGTGACAGATCTCAATGGCTTCAAGTCCGTTCCTGGCACGGATAACTTTTGCATTGGCTCTTTTTAACCATCTTTCCAGTACGGTAAAGTTGCTGTCTGTGTCTTCTGCCACAAGAATGCTCGTACCGTTCAAGTCAATGACCTCAACCGCAGGGGGAGTAAAATGCGTATCCTCTCTCCGCATTTCCTTTTCTTTATAAGGGAGCGAGCAATACACTGAGGTTCCCTTTCCCGGTTCCGAATGCAACCATAATCTTCCTCCCTGAAGGTTTATGAATTCACGTGCCAGGGTTAATCCCAGCCCCAGACCTCCATATTGTCGGGTGTTAGATTCATCTCCCTGTCGAAACTTATCGAGAATATATTCCTGTTTTTCCTTTGGAATCCCAATACCGCTGTCTTTCACAAAAAGGATGACCTCTTTTTCAGGGATAACATGGTAACCCAGGGTAATGGCTCCGAATTTAGTGAATTTAAAGGCATTGTCTAAAAGTAAGCTTAAAGACTGTTTTAACCTCATGGCATCTCCTTCAACATAAACGCTATCCGATGATTCCGTTGTGAAAAGCCTGAACTCAATCCCCTGCCTTGCTCCTTCGGGTTGTTTCGCTGAATAACTGTTGTAAACCTCCGACACCAAGACTTTCAGGTCGATGATTTCCTTACTCACCGTGAGCTGATGGGTTTCTATTTTCGAAATGTCCACGATGTTGTTCAGGATAAAAATAAACTGCTCTATCCCATTACGGATCAGGTTGACATATTCTTCTCTTTCATCCTCGCTAAGGCCGGGGTCTTTCATTAAATCATAAAATCCGAAAACCGCATTGGCCGGGGTCCTCACTTCATGACTCAGGTTCTGGAGGAAGGTCGTTTTCAGGTGATCTGCTTCAATGGCTTTTTGCAGGGCTTCTTTCAGGTGTGTGATGTCCTGTGCCTGAACAATGAAAAGATAGGGTTCTCCGTGAGCATCATGAATCAGTGAAACGTTATGCAGCGCATATATAACGGATCCGTCTTTGCGAACATATCTTTTTTCCATAATGTTTTTCTGGATCTTCCCGGCTTTCAGCTGGGCGAGAATGTAATTGCTGCGTTCTATATCATCGGGATGAGTAACAACATATGCACGGGAAAGCAACTCCTCCTCCGTATATTGCAGCATTTCGCAAAGGGCTTGATTTACCTGATAAAAATTCCCGTTCATGTCGAGGAGCGCCATGCCAACACTGGCATTTTCATAAACAGCTTTCAGGAGTTCTTCGTGATGCTTCAGGCTATTTTCGGCTTCTTTATGTTCAGTAATATCAATCAGACATTCCACAATATATCTTTTCCCTTCCATCAGGATTTCACTGAAGGTACGCATGACAGGCACTTTGCCGTCCTGCTTTTCCACAATATACTCCCCTGCGCTTTTTCCCAGATCATTACCGGCTGAAAATGGACATTTACCCGTTATGCCAAGGCAGGCAGATGAATCACAACGATGCCCCAAGATGATTTCCCGGGGAAGTCCAAGAATAGCAATAGCAACGTCATTGATATCCACGACACAATGCGTTTCAGGATCAATTAGAATGATGCCGCAAACCACCCCGGAGAGACGCCCCGGGTTCTCAGATTGTTGAGCATCAGCTCCTTTATCCCTAATCTTTAATTGTTCTTTTTGCATGATTCAAAAAAAAACAAATATATCATTTATTCCAACTTCTTTCAAATTTAAACCAAGTCAAACTATTGTCGTATCCATCCGGGACATAATGAATTATGGCTTAACAATTATTTAATCTTTAATTAATCATTCCTTAATTTCCTTTCCGGGGATTAGCCGGTTCTTTGCGTCATCAATTTTAATATTCACCAATTCAAAAAAACGTATGAAAACCAGCTATTTAAAAATTTTAGGCCTATTCCTTGTCAGTCTGATCATAGGATTTACATCCTGTAAAAAGGACTCACCGGAAGAACCGGCAAAGACGCTTACCGTAACTCCTGCAGCCCAGAATGTTGCATCTTCAGCCGGGACGACAAATTTCACGGTGACTTCCAATTCAACCTGGACAGTTGTCAGCGACCAGACCTGGTGCGTTGTTACTTCAGGTGGTATCAACAACGGAACCATTGTAGCCACCTATACCGAAAATACCACAACGATCCAAAGAGTTGCCAATATCACTGTTACCGTAAGCGGACTCACTCCAATTACTGTAACTGTAACACAGGGAAGTATGAATTCGGTGACCCCGCTTAACCAGAATGCCCCGGCAACTCCTGCAGGAAAAGTCGATTTCACGGTTTCTGCATCGGGAACCTGGACTGCAGTATCCGACCAGACCTGGTGTACAGTGACTGCCAGCGGAAGCGGTAACGGTGTCATTGAAGCCAATTTTACTGAAAACTCTACTTTAATTGAACGTATTGCCAACATTACAGTTACCATTGCGGGTGTTGCCCCGATAACCGTCACTCTTACCCAGTCAGCCGGATCAAATCTGGTAGAAATTTCAGGTGAAATTTCCGGGAATGTAAACTGGACATCCGATAAAATATACCTTCTCAAGGGATTCGTTTATGTAATAGACGGTGCAGTACTCACCATTGCTCCCGGAACCCTGATCAAAGGAGATAAAACCACCATGGGGACCCTGATCATTGAAAGAGGTGGAAAAATCATTGCCGACGGGACCAAAGAAAACCCCATTGTGATGACCTCCAATGCTCCCGCTGGTTTCCGTAATCGCGGAGACTGGGGCGGACTTATTATTTGCGGAAAAGCTCCGGTAAACAACGGCGATCCACAAATTGAAGGTGGTCCCCGTTCCCATTATGGCGGAACCATCCCAACTGACAATTCCGGTATCCTGAGATATCTCCGTATTGAATATGCCGGCTACCCCCTTCAGCCTGATAAAGAAACCAATGGGCTGACTTTAGCCGGTGTAGGCAATGGAACCATCGTAGATTATATTATGGTGTCTTATGCCAATGATGATTCTTTTGAATGGTTTGGCGGAACTGTAAATGCCAAACACCTGATCGCATTCCGTGGACTGGATGATGATTTCGATACAGATAACGGATTCATCGGAAAATTACAATACCTCATGGCTGTACGCGACAAAAACGTGGCTGATGTTTCCGGGTCAAACGGATTTGAATCTGATAATGATGCTACAGGTTCTGCCAACGTTCCCGTAAGCAAGCCAATCTTTTCCAATGTAACCGTGATCGGTCCGAGAAAAGATGCCACTACCAAAGACATCAACGCAAACTATAAAAACGCCATGCACCTGCGCAGAAATACCCAGCTTTGTGTCTATAACTCTTTGTTTGCAGGACATATGAATGGACTTTTGCTTGATGGTACCGCTACCCAGACCAATGCAGTGAATGGTTCCCTTCAGATCCGTAATACTATTCTCGCGGGTGTGGCTCCGACCGGAAAATATTTTCTTGTTCCTTCAGGATCCACTATGTCACAAGATTCTCTGACCAACTGGTATCTGAATCCTCTTTTTGCCAATGATACCATCATCAATAACGTGGATCTTAAACTCACTGATGCGTTTAATCTCAGCAGTCCAAACCTCATTCCTATGGCAGGTTCACCTGTTCTCGGAGCTGCCGATTTTACCAATACGAACTTACAGGATGCGTTCTTCACCCCGGAAACCTATGTGGGAGCCTTCGGTTCCAACGACTGGACGGCAGGATGGGCGGTATGGGATCCGCAGAATGAATCTTACGGAACAAAATAATACCATTTATCATGTTAAGAGCAACAGGGGTAAATCCCTTGTTGCTCTTTTGAATTTTATATAATCAATGATTTTCTTACGATGACAAATAACTTTTTTAAGATTCTGACATTCTTTTTCCTCTTCTTTACCGTAAACTTTGTTTATGCTCAAACCGGAATCATTAAAGGCCTGGTTAAAGATAAAAAAACCGGTGAAACCCTGGTAGGGGTGAATCTCTGGATTGAATCCATCAGCAAAGGCAACTCGACCGACATCAATGGGGAATTCATGATCAGCAATGTTCCGGCAGGTACTTATAAGCTGGCAGTTTCCATCATTTCTTATCGAAAGATGATCCTCGACAATGTAAAAGTGAGTAAAGACAAGGTCACCAGTCTGGATATTGATCTCGAAGAAGAGATCACCCAGATGAAAGAGGTTGAAATTGTGGATAAGCGGATGACGAATACAGAGATTTCCATTATCTCTTCCATTAAAGCCACGAATCTGGTGGCCAATGGGATTTCAGGGCAACAGATCACCAAATCCCAGGATAGGGATGCTTCGGAAGTCATACGGAGAGTCCCGGGGATCACGATTTTCAACGGTAAATTTGTCATCGTAAGAGGGTTGAATCAACGATATAATAATGTATTTCTTAACAATGCCTCCACTCCTAGCGCTGAGCCCGATACCCGGGCTTTCTCTTTTGATATCATCCCCAGCTCCCTGCTGGACAATATGATGGTGTATAAAACGCCATCACCGGAACTCCCTGCAGATTTCTCCGGAGCCTTTATTGATGTGACCACGAAAAATACTCCCTCCAAAAACATGGTGGATGTTTCCTGCAGTTTTTCCGTTAGAGAAAACACTACGTTCAATGATTTTTATAAATATAAGGGAGGTTCCCTTGATTTTCTGGGTGTTGATAATGGGAGCAGGGCACTTCCTTCAGGATTCCCTTCCACGGAAAAATTCAACCAATTGGCCAACGGATATACCCCTGGCGATATTCAGGAAATTAACAGATTGGGGCAGGAAATCAACAAAACCTGGACAGCTTCCGCTCATCAAGCCCTGTGGGACAACCGTTTAAACATCAGTGTGGCTGAAAAGTTTAAACTTGGAAAAATCCTGGCAGGGTGTATCAATGCACTGAATTACAGCAATACTTACGTCACTTTACCCATTCACCGGATGGATTACCAGGTTTATAATTTTACGGAAGACAAACCCAGCCCAAATTTTGACTTTCATGACCTACAATATACACAAACGGCGAAAACCGGTATCCTGTCAAACTGGTCCTTTGCTTTTTCTTCCAAATTTAAATTAAGTTTCAACAATCTTTTCAATCAGATCGGTTTTACCCGAACTACCTTCAGGACAGGAACAGAGTATTACAGCTCACAGGATATCAAGTCCTATGAATATTCATTTATGAGCCGTACTACTTATTCAGGTCAATTGACGGGTGATCATGATTTTAAAAAACCCGGATCCCGTTTACGATGGACACTTGGTTATTCCTATACCAACAGGAATGAGCCTAACCAAAAACGCCTGACGACCATACTGAATACAACATCATCTGATCCATTTTACAATCAATATGGAATCGCATTCAGTAATGCCGCTTCTCCCAAATATGCCGGGATCATCTATCAGAAACTCAAAGAACACCTGATCATGCTTAGGGCGGATTATACACAACCCTTGGGGTTTGGCAGTTTTAAGCCTGAACTTCGGCTGGGGGCCTATGGGGAATACAAAACCCGTACATTTGATGCCCGGCTTCTGGGATATATCAAGAGCAATGAAGACTTGTTTGACCAGTCTCTCCCCTACCAGCCTTTCGACTCGGTTTTCTTGGATAAAAACATCAACAATACCAATGGAATCAAGTTGGCAGAAACGACCAACCCTTCCGACTCCTATGATGCCAACAATCTCCAGATAGCCGGGTATTTTACTTTAAAAATTCCGATCGGGAACAAGATCAGCATTTATACCGGATTAAGGGTTGAAGAAAACCGCCAGCAATTGAACAGTTTCAGTTCCGATCTGTCCACTTTACCGGTTCACGTAAACAATAATGCTTTTTCGTTGTTCCCTTCCATTAATTTTACGCTTGACCTCAATGAAAAAAGCCTGATCCGCCTGGCCTATGGCCGGACCATCAGCCGGCCGGAATTTCGCGAAATTGCTCCTTTCAACTTTTTTGTTTTCCAGGAAAACGCATCTTTCATTGGCAATCCGGATTTAAAAAATGCTTTCATACATAATGTTGATGCCCGCTATGAACTCTATCCTACTTTATCCGAGATGTTTACTTTCGGCGTATTTTATAAACAATTCATTAACCCGATTGAGATCACTTATATCAATTCAGGTTCCGGGCTGGCTTACGGCCCGATCAATGCTGCTGGCGCTTATAGCTATGGCGCCGAAGTCGAACTCAGGCAATCCCTGTCTTTCATCGATAGAAAAGGGGGGTTTTTCAGTTTTCTTCAGGGATTTTCGCTGGTGCTGAATGCCTCCCTGATTAAAAGCCAGATCCGATTCCCCGAAGGGGCACTGGAACGCAACCGCTATATGCAGGGGCAATCACCTTATATTATCAATGCCGGTTTGTATTATCAGTCAAAGGATAACTTATGGAGTTCAAGTCTTTTATATAACATCATGGGAAAACGGATTATTGTAGTCGGGCAGGTGAACCAGAATCCACAGGAAGACATTCCGGATGTTTATGAGATGCCTTTCAATTCACTGGATTTTACGATTTCAAAGAAATTTGGGAAGAGATTTCAGATAAAAGGCGGTGTGCAAAATATACTCAATGACAGGGTTCGTTATCAACAAACGGTCAAATTCAATAAACCCGGGGAAGGAGAAGTAAGCAGGATACAGCCCACCCTTGATTTCAAAGCCGGGCGTTATTATACATTGGGCGTCAGTGTCAGCCTTTGATCAACTTCGTTAATCATACTTCTGTTCTGTCAGCAATATGCCGTTTTCATCCCATATGAACCAGTTGCCCTTTTTTTCACCCATCACATAAAACATTTCATAACGTTTTACGCCCTTCTCATCCCAGATATACCAAAAGCCATCCTTTTTACCATCAGTAAACCTGGCTTCAGCGGTCTTCAGACCATTTTCTGCCCAATTGATCCACAAGCCATCTTTTTTCCCTTCTTTGTAAGACCGCTGTTCCTTTTTCACGCCGTTGGCATAATAAAAAAGTGAAATTCCGTCGGGGAAACCATTTTGAATGTTGTTTTCAGCAATCAGGTTATGCTTGGCATCATATTCCCGATAGATTCCGGTATAACGTTCACCTTTGGCATCATAAAAAACACCATCTTTCAGCAACACCTCCTGGGCGAAGACATGGTCAAAAACGAAGAGGGATAAAATAATTAACAAGAATTGTTTCACGGCTTGAATGTTAAATGTAAATCTTCAAAATTAATAAAAAACCTTCCTATAAGCAGATAAACATACAGGAAGGTTTGGAAAAATGATTCGGTTAGCAAGACGCTTATGGCAGGACGGGTTCAAGAAGAATAGTCCGGTAGGTTTTCCCGGATTTTTTTACTTTCACCAAAAGTTGTTTTTCATGATAAGAAATATACTTCAGGGTCACTTTGTAAGTTCCGGGTTTGACTCCTTCCAGATTAAAGCTGCCGTCAGGCTCTGAATAAATTCCTTTCTGTAATTCTTCAAAATACAGATAAACCCCTCCTAATTGTTCCTGGGTTAGTTTATCCATCACAAGTCCGGAAAAATTAATTGTCGATACTGAAGGTGAAGATGGTTTTTTTGCTGAGAGCATAACCGGTAAAAACAGGGCAATGATGACAAGTATTTTCCAGATTAAAATGAATTTTTTCATGGGTTCTATAATTTTGATGTAAAATTATATCAACTCCACCAACCCAATGTTAATAAATCATTAAGGGAATGTTAATTCATTGTTGCTTAAGCATAGTCACGCCCAGGCTAAGGCCGCTTGCGCGGTGACTTTTCTTTGTTCCTTTCTTTTGGTGGTAGTAAATGAAAGGAGATATATTAAAAGAGGGTGCCTCGAACTTTTGAGACACCCTCTTTTCTCAATCATTTATACTATTTCTGTTTTTCAGAATCCAGGTTACTGCAAGGTAAATTTGATTGGCAGGTTAAACTGAACGCGGACGGGAACGCCTCTTTGTTTGCCGGGTACCCATTTGGGCATAGACCGAACCACCCTGATGGCTTCTTCGTCACATCCTCCACCGATACCACGCAGAACGCGGACATCGGAAATAGAGCCATCCATTTCAACGACAAAAGTTACGAATACTTTCCCCTGTATACCAAGCTCCTTGGCTTCTTCAGGATATTTGATGCTTTCCTGAAGAAAACGGATACGGGCTTCTTCTCCACCGGGGTAATTGGGTTGTTCTTCTACAACGGTAAATATCTCAGCCTGAACCGGAGTTTCAATCACCTTGGGCCCCTCGTCTTTGATTTCAACTTCAACCTCTTCGCTTGGAACTTCGTTGGTGGTGGTTTTATTCAGGTCATCCATAGAGGTCAGACCGGTTTCTATCGTTGTGTCTTCAACAACAACAGGAGCTGTAAATTTAACCTTTTCCACAAGTGCTTCGGGTGGCGGGGGTGGCGGAGGAGGGGGAGGAGCTTCGTGCTCACGCATTTCCTTCATTTCAATCCCGACCTCTTTTTCCTTTTCCTTAATCAGCCTGCTTTTATTTACATACGCGCTGATCAATGGATAAGCCACGGCAACAGCTAATACGAACAGGCCTATCATAAGGGATATGGTAACATATTTTCTGTACTTTTTGCGCAGCAAATATGACCCATATTCCTTGTTCCTGTGGCTGAAAACAATTTCGTCCAGCGATTCAACATGCTGTCTTTCAATTGCCATATGCTATTTTTTATAAGTGTTAAACACTAATTGCTTACTTTTTCGGGGCATTTTTTAACATTTCGATTTCAACCGGTGACATGTCGACAATGGCATAACTGGCAATGTTACAAATCGCCATTTCATCGATGATATTAACAATGTCCTTATATTTTGCTTTATCATCCGCCTTGATCAGGATAATGGGACCTTTTCTATCATCCTTTTTGAATTTTTTAATCTCATTATCGGCGGTTGTATCAGCCACCACAATCTTACCGGTGACCCTTTTTTCGCGGTATTCTGCAATTTTGGTAAAAAGGTCTCTGTTGCGGAGGAGGAGGACTTTTCTGATACCATCCTTGCTAAAATCTGTTTTTACGAGTTCCGGCAGGGGTGGTTTTTTCGGATCGGCTATTCCTTGATAATAGTAAAGTTTATCATCCGCTGAAAGCAGAATATTCAAGGTACGTTCGGCGGAAATTTTGGGGGCATCCTTGGGGTCTTCTTTTTTATCTTTTTCAGGCATGGTAATCACCATCACCTTGGGTTTACTGAAAGCGGTTGTAAGCATAAAGAAGGTGATCAGCAGACACATCAGGTCAACCATGGGGGTCATATCAATGTGGGTGCCATGCTTCTTTGGTCTTCGTTTTCCGCCTTTTTTCCCTTTTTCCTCAACAATTAATTCAGCCATGTTGGTTTGATTTAAGCATTAACATTCTCATTTCGCCGGGACCTGGGGTATATCCTTAAGCAGAACCTCCTCTTTCATCAGGTTGGTGACAAGGTTGAATTTGTTCACCTTATTTTCCTGCAACAAGTCCATATATTTTTTCACGGCTATGTATTGGGTTTCAGCATCTGCCTTGATGGCAACTTCAGCGGAAGGGTTTGTCAGACGGGCCAGACGAACCCACCAGGCAAACTGGTTATCAGTGGAATCGCTGGGGATTCCAATCTGCAACTTTTCCTGTTCTTTGGAATCCTTTAATGCTAGCCATTGCTGAATGTTTTTCATCGGCATGCCGAAGGACGACAGTTTTTCAAATCTATCCAGTTCCTGTGGAGTAAAATTGATTTTATACTGTTCACCCATTTTCTCGAGCAGTTTTGCCCGGAAATGGGTGGAAGTATCTTTTCCATTGTCGATATTAAAGAAGACTTTCCCTTCTTTATTTACGAAAATGGTCATGATATCATTATCCGGGGCCTGCTTTTCCGAAATTGAATTCGGGGTTTCAATCACCGTGGCTTCCTGAGGGCGAAATGATGTAGTCAGCAGCAGGAAAATCAGCAGGACGGAAAAAAGGTCCACCATAGGCGTCATGTCTATGTGCGGAGATCTTACCGGTTTTTTTATTTTTGGCATTAGGGTTCGAATTTAAGTTGATAAATACACATAAAAAATGTACCTAATTTGCTGGAACGCCAAAAACATTACTTGGTAGAAGCGGCAAATGATTGTACAAGGCTGAATCCTGCTTCGTCAATTTTATAGGTAAAGCTGTCAATCTGAGTTGAGAATGCATTATAAAGCACAATAGCCAGCAATGAACCAAGAATACCGAAAGCAGTGTTTATAAGCGCTTCGGAAATACCGGTGGCAAGGGCAAGGGCATCCGGAGCACCGGCCTGGGCAAGGGCGCCAAATGCGCGGATCATCCCGAGAACAGTCCCGAGTAGTCCTGTCAACACAGAGATGGAAGCAATGGTTGACAGAATGACAAGATTTTTAGAAAGCATTGGCAATTCAAGTGCGGTCGCCTCTTCAAACTCTTTCTGTAAAGCCAGGATTTTCTGGTCCTTTTCAAGGGTGGCATCATCCTGAAGTGAACGATAACGTACTAAACCGGCTTTCATAACATTGGCAAGTGAACCCCTGTGTTTATCACAGGCAACGATAGCGTCTTCAATTTTATTGTCATTAAGAAGATTCTGCAGGCTTTTAACAAAAACATTGATTCTGCCTTTTCCTCTGGCGCGGGAAAGGGTGATGGCGCGCTCCACGGCAAAAATGATCAGGATCAGGTTGATGGTGATCAGCAAAGGAACAATATATCCACCTTTATAAACCATAGCAAGATAGTTGCCGGGCAGGGGGTGACCATCGGGATTTCCGCCTTCAAAATTGATTGGGTTACCCATGATATACTTGTAGATCAGCCATGCAATGATAAAAGCTATAACCATCGCAAACAGCGTGAATGTTGACTTTAAGGCATCACCCAGGGTTCCGCCTTTGGTATTTTTCTTGCTCATCTGGAAATTGTTTTAAATTATAAAATGATTGAATTAAGATATTTTTCAATTATTCAGGACTACAAAAGTATAAAAATTATAAATCACATCAAAGTCTATTATTTTATCTTCTGTTTAAGCAAATCGATCACAGGTTTCACCACTGTTGCTTTTTCATCGTTGGGGTTCACCACGGTCATCCGGATATAATATTCGAGTGCTTTCTGGGCTTCTTCTTTGTTTTTTTGATCGATGGAAAATTGGCTGTAATGATAGAAGGCAAGATAATCAAATGCCTCGAAACGATCCCTCATATATTTGGCGGTATCGGCCTGGGTAAGTTCAATGATTTTTTCATATACCGGGATGGCATAGCCAGTTGTATTAAATCCTTTATTGTCCTTGATGTCAAGATTCGATTTGGTACGTGCCAGCCATGAAAATCCCGGGATGTAATCGGGTTGCAGCTGAGTAAAAATGGTCAAGTTGGTATCGGCATTGGGAAAATCCTGAAGGCTGTAATAAACTTTCCCGAGGTTATAATAATCCATCGCTATGGCTTTGTTCAGCTTAACTTTTTGTTCATAGAGATCCCTGGCTTTATCGTACTTTTTAACTTTGGTCCAGCATAAGGCAGCCTCGGAAATGATATCCGCCTTGCTGGTATCTAAAGAATAGGCTTTCATAAACTTCTCTGGTGCCAGGGAATCCATTTTCAGTTTTGCCAGCAAACGGCCATAATAGGCATAGTCAAGGGAACGGATTTTTTCCGGTTTTGCATTGTTGACAAAGCGTTTGATATACTCAAGTCCCTGACTATACTGCTGGGTTTCAAAATAAGAATAAGCCAGGGCGCGGTTGACATCATTATCGGAGTCATCAACCTTAAGGATCTCCTTTAACTGATTTATGGCTTCATCATAATCTTTCAGTTCGATCAGGGTGTTGACATATTGTTTCCTTGCAGAAGTATTGCGTGACAGCTCTAAAAATCTGGCAAAATTCTGTTTGGCTTCTTCCTGTCGACCGGCACGGGAAAGCAAGGTCCCCAATTCGCGATAGGCCGGAGCAAAATTTGAATCCATTTTCACCACATCCTGATAAAAATTCAATGCCGTTGTATATTGTCGTGCACGCAGCCATAACTGACCGGTTTTCAATTTGGCTTCCGGTGAATTCGGATCCAGTGACTGTGCCATATTATAATTGGAGATCGCCTTTGAGCCATCATTCAGCAGGTAAAAATAAGCATCTCCCCGGACGATATAAAGTTCAGTGCTTTTTTTATCCAACTTTTCAGCCTGGGAAAGAAAACCAAACACAGAGGCAGTATCGCGAATATTACTGGTCACGAAAGTCTCTGCCATCTGGATGAGGATTTTAGCATGGCGTTCGGGGGGTGTTTTAATGGTCTTGTTGGATTTGGAGGGTAACAGTGCCAATGCCTTATCAAATTCAGCCCTGGCGCCTGGAATATCTTTTTTGATCAGCTTCAGCCCTGCCAGTCCCACGAAATTGATCGGATTTGAAGGATCAACCCTGATCCCAAGTTCAAATATTGCCTGAGCCGAATCGGCTTTTTCTTCAAAAGAAATGTTCAGGGTGTCGGAGAAATATTTCTCCAGACAGTTTCTTCCATAAAAATAATATAAATCCCCGTTGGAAGGATCCAGTGAAATCAGTTTTTTAAACAAGGAGGCGGCAGGTGAAAATTGTTCACTTTTAGTCAATTTGATGGCTGTGCTCAGATCCTGCGCGATGATGTTGGAAAAAGAAGAACAAAGGAGCAACAATCCCGTAATTATTAAAGCCCGTTTAGTCAATTTCGTCATAAAGATATCTTTCCTGTGTGATTAATGTTTAATTTCAACTATTCGTATCGGCATGGCCGCGGGAACCATGCCTGATCTGAGCATGATAAGCTGCCCTTTTTCTCCGGCAAGAAAGGATGAAAAGCCATAAGCCATTCCGGTATAGGTTTGGCGGTTGATACAAAACACATCCCGTATGAAAGGATAGGATCCGTCTGCAATATAAGCCGGATAGGGTTTGTAAAACTGTGCCCCGGGATCATTGTCGCCTTCCAGGGCAATACCTGCCACTTTAACCCTTTGCAGAAAACGGTTGGAAACGGAATCCGACCGCTCGCTGATCCAGTTGACACCAATCACCCCAATGGCATTATTATGCGTTTCCACGTACCGTATTACTTCTTCATTGTTCTTGGCAGCAAAACAAGTTGAAGGCAGGGAATCAAGTCCGAATTTTTCGATAAAATACCTTGGATTTGAAGATTTAAAATGATCAAACAACACGGCCACTTTCCCTGCCTTGGACTTAGGATTAATCTGTTTCCAATCAGAAATCTTTCCGGAAAAAATACCCTTCACTGTTTTATAGAAAAAGTGGTCGTCCGGGTTCTCCTTGTTCACGATCAAAGCAATGCCGTCAATGGCTATTCGAGTGGTCTTAGGGACAAACTGTCGTTCCCGGAGATATTGTTCCTGTTTGTCAGAAAGTTTTCGGTTGACAACAATCAAGGGAACAGAATCGTTGATAAAATCATTGATCACCTCAGCTTCGGTTTTATACTGAGGTTTAACCTTCGCGTATTTATAAATTGTTTCAAAAGCATAAATCTCAGCTTCCATCATAAGGGAATACGCATCATCAATACCAACCTTCACGCTGCCTGAGGTGGGAGTGTCCGTTGGGCCCCGCTGACCACTGCCACAGGACAATAGAGACAGGATCAAAGACAGCATTGCGACTGCACCAAAAATCTTCAACCAATAAAAGAAATTTTTCATTTGTTATTTGCTAACAATCAATTCTTTCGCAATAATAAGAACACAAATTTATAAAAATTATTATAAGACAGGATAAAAAAGGAGGAGAAAAATACGAGGAAAGGCCTGAAAAGTCAAGGAAATATCTTAATTTTCCTCTTCTTCACGATGTTTTGACCATAATCTTGCCAGGCGGAAACCACCGTACAGGAATAAAAACAGGGCAAAGATGACTTTGATTTCCTTTGAAAGGTAGTCAAATCTTGAACTTAACAGGATAAATCCTCCAAGAAAAAAGTAAAGGGCGATGACAAACCAGGCGAAATATTTTGAAAGTTTTCTCATGCGATGCATTGTTTATGATCAGAACAAGCCAAAGCTAAGGCTAAATCTGAAGACCAGCAAATATTATTACAACGAAAACCACAAAAGGTAAACCAAGGTTAACAACTATATTATATTCATTTGTACTTTTGTACATTCGTACATTTGGCCCTAAAACAGTCATGATCGCGCTCGAAAACACGCTCATTTCCGACGATATAAAGTCAACGTTCTTCAGCTGCGACATGGAGAAGTGCAAGGGAGCATGTTGCGTGGAAGGCGATGCAGGAGCGCCCCTGGAGGAAGAAGAAATTTCCCTCCTGGATGATTATATCGACGACATCAAACCTTTCATGGGAGAGGAGGGTATACGGGAAGTGACTCATCTTGGCGTTTTTGATTACGATGCCGAGGGCAGGTATGTTACACCCCTGGTGAAGGGTAAGGAATGTGCTTATGCCTATTTTGATCAGGGTATTGCTCGCTGTGCCATTGAAAAAGCCTTCCAGGAGAAGAAAATCCCCTTCGCAAAACCCATCTCCTGCCACTTATATCCCATCAGGATAACCGCTGTGTTTGGAGGTGATGCCCTGAACTATCACCAATGGCATATATGTAAAAAAGCCCTGGAAAAAGGGTATCGGGAAAAACTCCCGCTTTATCTTTTCCTTGAAGAGGCCTTGATCAGAAGATTCGGGAGAAGTTGGGTTAACCGGCTGCTTAAGTTATTGCGTTAGCTCCTCCGGTCTGCGCCAGGGAAGCTCGTTTAGCTGTAGCCATGGCAGAAAATTCTTTATCCATCATGAACAAACCATCTGTCCCGGCCAGTTTGATCTGATCAAGGATGCTGCGAACCGTACTCTCCTCTTCTATCTGTTCCGTGATGTACCATTGCAGGTAATTGGCAGAAGTATAATCCTTTTCCAACGTACACACGGCATATAGTTCGTTGATGGAGGCAGAGATGTACTCCTCATGTTTTAAAACCTGCTGGAAAACATCCAGCAAGGATTTGAATTTTGATGCCGGAGCCTCCAGGGCTGGGATAACGGCAGCGCCTCCTCTGTCATTGAGGTAATGAACCAGTTTCAGCATATGGATGCGTTCCTCTTCGGTCTGGACATAGAGCCAGTTGGCAGCACCGGGATAACCATTGCGTTCAGCCCAGGAAGCCATAGACAGATAAATGCGTGAAGAATGTTCTTCCCGCTTGATCTGCTCATTCATCGCTTTTTCAACATTCTTTGTAATCATAAGGTTCTGTTTTTAAAAATCCATTCCATTGTTCTTTTTCACTGTATTGCCTTTTCAGCCTCTTAATGCTTCCGCTCCGCTGACAATCTCAAGGATTTCATTGGTAATAGAAGCCTGCCTGGTTTTGTTATAGGATATGTTTAGTGCCCTCAGGATTTCCCTGGCATTTTCTGTAGCCTGGTGCATGGCAGTCATTCTGGCCCCCTGCTCAGAAGCAAAAGAATCCAGTAGGGCTTTAAAAAGCTGTATTTTCAGGGTCTTGGGAATAAGTTCTCTGACAATGGTTTCTTTGTCGGGTTCAAAGATATAATCCGCGGCCATGGCCGGAATGTGAACTGCTTTTCCCTGGCCTACAGCTGTTACTGGGAGATATTGTTCCACGATCAAGTCCTGTACTGCAGCATTTTTAAACTGATTATAAATCAGCTCAATCCTGTCGTATTCCCTGGTTGTAAAGGCCTTCATCAGCTGCTCGGCCAGGCAGGAAACAGGAGGAAATGTCAGTTCGTAAAAAAGTTCATCATGGGAAGCGATGACCTTGAATTTTTTTTTGCGGAAGAATTCTGTTCCCTTTTTTCCGATGGTAATCAGGCTGACGTTGTGCTTTTGGTTTTGCATCGCATAAGTAGAATCCATGCGGTTTAGCGTCATTTTGATAAGATTGGAATTAAAACCTCCGCAAAGGCCACGATTGGAAGATAAGACCACGAGCAGTATTTTTTCAGGTGTTCTTTCTTCTGTGAACGCGTTTTCATCGGAATGTTCAATGCTGCTGCTGAGGTTTTGAAGGATTTCCCTCATTTTGGCTGCGTAAGGCCGTAATTGAAGAATGGTATTCTGTGCTCTTCTCAGTTTTGATGCCGCTACCATTTTCATGGCATTGGTGATCTGCTGGGTTGATTTAACCGATGCGATTCTTATCCTTACTTCCTTAAGCCCGGCCATTGCTGATGATTATTTTGATTCTTCAAATTTGCGGGATACTTCTTTTGCCAAACTTTCCATGATTTTGATGTCTTCATCCAGCAGTTTCCCTGCTTTAAGGTTATTTAATACGTCTTTGTGATCGGTTTCCATGAGGTGAAGGTATTCCGCTTCAAAATTGATAATGCTTCTGACGGGGACAGCGCGAAGGAGTCCTCGTGTTCCACAAAAAATAATAGCGATCTGGTTTTCCACTGTCATGGGAGAATATTGCGGTTGTTTGAGGATTTCCACATTGCGGACGCCTTTATCCAACACGGCCTTGGTGGCTGCATCCAGGTCGGATCCGAATTTCGAAAAAGCTTCCAGTTCACGGAATTCTGCCTGATCCAGTTTCAGGGTCCCGGCCACTTTTTTCATGGACTTGATCTGGGCATTTCCACCGACACGGGAAACAGAAATCCCCACGTTGATGGCGGGTCGTATTCCAGCATTAAACAAACCGGATTCAAGAAATATCTGTCCGTCCGTGATAGAGATCACATTGGTAGGGATATAGGCGGATAAATCGCCTGCCTGGGTTTCGATGATGGGCAATGCCGTGAGCGACCCTCCTCCTTTAACCTGATCTCTGATGCTTGCGGGGAGGTCGTTCATTTTTCTTGCAATATCATCAGCGGAAATGATCCTGGCCGCTCTTTCAAGCAGGCGGGAATGCAGGTAGAAAACATCTCCGGGATAGGCTTCACGTCCTGGGGGACGGCGAAGCAAGAGGGATACTTCCCGGTAAGCAACCGCCTGTTTAGATAAATCATCATAAATAACCAGGGCGGGGCGTCCGGTATCCCTGAAAAACTCTCCTATAGCAGCTCCGGCAAAGGGAGCATAAAACTGCATGGCTGCCGGATCGGAGGCGGTGGCCATGACCACTACGGTATAAGGCATAGCGCCTTTCTGTTCAAGGGTGTGAACAATATTGGCTACCGTACTTCCTTTTTGCCCGATGGCCACATAAATACAATAAACCGGTTCTCCCCTCTGATAAAATTCTTTCTGATTGATGATGGTATCCACGGCAATAGCCGTTTTCCCGGTCTGGCGGTCGCCAATGATCAACTCACGCTGACCGCGCCCGATGGGAACCATGGCATCAATAGGCTTGATACCGGTCTGTAGCGGCTGGTTCACCGGTTGACGGAAAATGACACCGGGGGCTTTTCTTTCCAACGGCATTTCAAAAAGCGCTCCTTCAATTTTACCTTTCCCGTCTATGGGCTCACCCAGGGTATTAATAACCCGGCCTAAAAGTCCTTCCCCTACTTCGATGGAAGCAATCCGCCGGGTTCTTTTAACCACATCTCCTTCCTTGATTTCATATGATTCGCCCAATAAAACTGCTCCCACATTATCTTCTTCAAGATTGAGCACAATGGCCTTTAACCCATTTTTTTCAAATTCGATCAATTCTCCGGATTCGGCATTGGTAAGCCCATAAATATGAGCAATGCCATCCCCGACCTGGAGTACAGAGCCAATTTCTTCCAGTTCTTTCAGGTTGTGATAACCAGCCAGTTCTTTCCTTAAAATCGCGGTAACCTCAGCGGGTTTGATTTCTGCCATAATTAAAAACCTTTAACGTATAAATTCACTTTTGCCACGCCTCTCTTCAGCTGCTCAATCTGTTTCCTGATGCTTACGTCGTATTGCAGGTCTTTCCAGCTCAACACAAAACCGCCGACAAGAGAGTGGTCGATTTCTTCCACCAGGTCAATGTTTGCCTTAGTAAACTGAGTCATCAGTTCCAGAACATTTTTCCGGATCACGGAATCAGGTGACACCGGCGCTTTAAAATGAACGGTAAGGATATTTTTGTACTCCTTATAAATTTCAACCACCTGTGTGCTAATTTCCGGAATGTATTTTTCCCTGTTCTTGCGAACCATGACCAACATAAAAGTCAGCATGGTTGGCCCGATTTTTTTCTCAAAAAGTTCTTTTAAAACTTTTATTTTCAAATCCTTATGAATAACCGGCGCGTGAAAAAAAGTCCTGAGATCCCTGCTTTGACGGGATATTTCCGAAACCGTCAATGCATCTTGATACATTTCTTCTGCCAAATCTTTCTCCACTGCTAATTCAAACAATGCATTGGCATATCTTCCGGCAACCAGGGAACCCCTCATGTGTATTAATTGAATTTAACTTCTTTTAACAATGCCTGAATGTATTCTTCCTGTTTACGGGGATCAGAAAGTTCACGCTGCAAGAGTTTTTTAGCCACTTCGAGAGACAGATCGGCGACCTGATTTTTCAAATCGGTCATGGCGGCCATTTTTTCATTGTTGATGGTGACCTTTGCCGCATCAACAATGCGCCCGGCTTCTTCAGAAGCTTTCTGGCGGGCATCTTCAATGATTTTATCCTTTATCTTTCTTGCTTCATTGAGGATGGCATCCCGGTCATTCTTGGCTTCTTTCAGCAGTCCCTCATTGCTGAACTGAAGATGTTTCATTTCTTCTCTTGCCTTATCAGCTTCATGAAGCGCTTCCCGAATGGAATTTTCTCTCTCTTTCAACGCTTTCATGATTGGTTTCCAGGCAAATTTTCCAAGAATATACAATAGCAACAGAAAGACCAGGGTCATCCAGAAAATCAATCCTAAACCGGGAGTAATCAGTTCCATAGGCTAAATAAAAAGGATCAATAAACAAACGACAATAGCGAAAAAGGCCACGCCTTCAACCAATGCGGCTGCGATGATCATGTTGGAACGGATATCGCCGACAGCTTCCGGTTGACGGGCGATGGATTCAAGGGCACTTTTCCCGATATTCCCGATACCGATACCGGCACCGATCACGGCAATCCCGGCTCCCAGGCCGGCTCCCATCTTGGCAATGGCTGCAAAATCGCCAGCCAGTTGCAATAAAACTGCTAATACATGCATAATTGGTCATTTTAAAAGTTACTACTAAAATTGATTCTTCATTTCTAACGCCTAATTCTGAATTGATTTAATGGTGTTCTGGTTCCATTGTTGCCAGTCCGAAATACAAAGCAGACAATAACGTAAACACATAGGCCTGTATAAAAGCTACCAGCAACTCCAGCAGATTCATGAACACCATAAAAGCTACTGAAACAACAGAAACTCCCAAACCCAATGCTGCACTGATCGCTCCAAAAATAAAAATAAGACTCACAAAGCCCAGCACAATGATATGCCCGGCAGTGATATTGGCAAAGAGTCGGACCATCAGCACAAAGGGTTTGGTGATAATTCCGACAATTTCCACTACGGGCATCAGGGGGATAGGAAATTTCAGCCACCAGGGTACCCCGGGCGTATTCATGATATCGATCCAGTAATGCTTATTCCCGTTAATGGTGGTCAGGATAAAGGTAAATGCCGCCAGCACCAGCGTAACAGAAATATTACCCGTAACGTTGGCTCCTCCGGGGAAAAGCGGAACAAGTCCCAACAAATTATTGAAAAAAATGAAGAAAAAAACCGTTAAAAGAAACGGCATGAACGGTTCATATTTTTTTTCGCCAATAGAACTTTTTGCAATATCATCCCGGATAAACAGGATCAAAGGCTCCAGCAGAGATTGCAGTCCACTTGGGGCTTCGTTGACATTTCGTCTGTAGCTCCTTGTCACGATCAGAAAAATCCAGATCATCAGCAAAGCAGCTACCATGATGCCCAATACCGTTTTGGTGATGGAAAAATCATACACTTCAGCCCCTGCCTGCGCCATAGGTTCATTGTCATCCCTGACAATTTTTCCTTTACGCGGACCTTCCTGCTCCAACCTGAACCCGTTATATGAATGGGTTTCATTATGAAATCTGGAGGAAGAAAAACAAAACAGACGGCCTTTATGGTAAAGAATGACCGGAAGGGGCACAGTCAGATGAAAATCACCAACATTGAGAATATGCCATTCATGGTTATCCACAACATGTTCCATGATCATTTCACCCGCATTGAACTTTTTATCGGCAGTCACCCCCTGATGGGCGGAAGAGCTAACTGTATCTCCGGCCAGCAATGAAACCGGGAAAAAGAAAACCAGTGTCAGAAACAAAAGCCCTATGAAGGCGCGAAAACCGTGTCTTTGCTTTACAAACATCAATTCCTTGTCCGGAAAATCGGACTGCAATGTTACAAAAAATAAACGTAAACGGGAAATGCTATTTCCCTGCTTTCTTAGCCGGAGTGTTCACATACAAGACCACGTATTGGTCAATCCCGGCAAAAGCCCTGACAGCACCCCAGTCCTGCCAGCTATAGGTATCATAATAGTAAATTCCGGGATTAATTTCCCCGAAGAATGCCCTTCCGTTGAAATCGGTCCAGGCAGTGGCAAAATAAATTCCCTGCTGCAGATTGCTATAGCTGGTTGCAAGATAAACCTTTTCGTTCACCATGGGGAAACCGGAGAAGAAATCCAGGACATAAACGGAAATCGTACCCGTAGTGGCTTCCGTTTTCTTACACCCGGGAGAAAAAACAATCCCGCTGAGGAGCAGAAGGGTAAAAAGCAGTAAGAATCTTTTTTTCATGACTTGATAATTTAGGGGTTGATATCATGCAAATATACATTTTTTCTTCCCGATTGTAACCTGTCTGTAAATTCAACGTCTTAATGCCCTGATGAACCGGAAATTCATTAATTTTGAACACTATTAAACAGTTTCTTTGAAAGTTCTTTATTTAATACTTTTTCCTATGCCTGAAAAATTTTTCCGGAACCCATTCCTACTGGTGTTCCTGTTTGTCCATGTCTTTTTCTCCGTCACCGCAACAGCTCAGAAAATCTGGACCTTAGAAGATTGCATCAATTATGCCCTGGAAAACAATCTCGATATAAAAAAGCAGCTTCTTTACGTGGAATCGAACAAGAAAACCTTGCTACAGAGCGGACTGGATATGCTTCCCAATGTCAATGCCAACGGAACCAATGTGTGGAATTTCGGCCAGACGATTGATCAGTACACCAACAATTTTGCCACCAATACTGTTCGTTCCAATAATTTCTACCTGCAAAGCAATGTCGTTTTGTTCAATGGTCTTCAGAAACTCAACACCCTAAAGCAAAACCGTATCAATGTCCTGGCCAGTCAGTACGATCTTGATGTGCTTAAAAACAGTATTTCCCTTTCAGTGGCAGGATTTTACCTCGACATCCTCTTTAATTCCGAATTGCTCGATGTGGCCAAGGAGCAACTCAGGATCACCCTGTCCCAAGTGGACCGCATCGGGAAACTGGTGGAGGCAGGCTCTTCTGCCCGGGGTGATTTACTCAATATACAGGCTCAGCGAGCGGCAGAAGAACTGGCATCCATTGAAGCTGAAAACCGTTTAAGTATTTCCAACCTTTCCCTACAGCAGTTAATTGATCTGCCTGTCACCCGTGATTTCCGCATTGATAAACCCGGTCTTCGAGCAGTGGAGACTCCAAAAGACCTGATTTCACCTGAGATCATTTATGAAAAGTCGCTCAAGGCCAGACCTGAGATACAAAGCGCTGAACTCCGGGTTCAGAGTGCACAGAAAAGTCTGGCCATTGCCAGGGGAATTCTATATCCTTCCCTTACTTTTTCAGGCTCCTGGGGGACTGGATATTCAGGGGCAGCCAAGGAAATTGATCCCAATGTTGCCCCGGTAGTGACGATGCAGAAATTCGGGATCACTCAATTATCAAGGGATACGGTTTTTGCATATAGTGCACAGTACGCGATGAGAACGACTTCTTTCAGTGATCAATTGCATCAAAATGAAAATCAATCCCTGGGGTTTTACCTCAGAATTCCTATCTTCAATGGTTGGCAGGGAAGGAATGCCATCAGTCAGGCTAAAATATTACGTACCCAGGCCGAAATAGATCTGGATATCGAAAAAAGGGATTTGAGGAAACTCATTGAGCAGGCTTATGCAGATGCCGTAGCTTCCCTGAAAAAGTATAATTCTTCCGTGGAAAAAGTCAGCGCTCAGGAAGAGTCATTCAAATATACCCAGCAGAAATTTGATGTAGGACTGATGACATCCTTCGATTACAACAACAGTAAAAAGGATCTCACCAAAGCCCAATCTGAACTGTTACAGGCAAAATATGATTTTATCTTTAAAACCACCATACTCGAATTTTACATGGGAAACCCCATTAGCATTGATTAATGTTTATTTTTTCTTCAATCATTTATCTTTTACTCCATGCGTGTTAAAAAATCAAGAAAAAAACTGTGGATCATCATTGCGGCCGTCGTTGGCCTTGTCCTGATCGTGATTTTCGCTGTCATCAAAGGGAAAAATAACGATGGGATCAAAGTATCCACTGAAAAAGTGACCAAACGGACGATTATTCAAACGGTTTCTGCCAATGGTAAAATTCAACCGGAAAAAGACATCAAAATCAGTCCTTATATTTCCGGAGAAGTTGTTGAGCTGAAAGTCAAAGAAGGAGACCAGGTAAAGGCCGGAGACCTTCTGGCTAAAATCGATCCGGAAATTTATGTTTCCCAGTATGATCAAAGCGAAGCAGCCGTCAATACCCAGAAGGCCAATGCAGCCAATTCACGAGCACGGCTGATGCAAACCAAAGCCCAATTCGAAAATACCCGCCTGACTTTCGAGCGACAGGAAAAATTGTACCAGCAAAATGTCATTTCCAAGGCAGAATACGACCAGGCAAAAGCGGCCTATCAGGTTTCCAGGGCTCAGGTGGATGCCGGGGAAGAAGACATCAAAGCCGCTGAGTTTATGATTAAAAGTTCAGAAGCCGCACTGAAGAAAGCAAAGGAAGATTTAACCAAAACCGCTATCTATGCTCCCAACGAGGGAACGGTTTCTAAACTTAGCGTGGAAAAAGGGGAAAGAGTAACTGGAGCTTCCCAGTTTTCGAGCGGTACCGAAATCATGCGTATCGCCAACCTGAATGAAATGGAAGCCCAGGTGGAAGTGAATGAAAACGACATTGTCAGGGTGAGCCTTGGCGATACTGCACTCATCGAGGTAGATGCTTACCTTAACAGGAAATTTAAAGGAATTGTAACGGAAATTGCCACTTCTGCCAATACCACCGGAGTAAGCGTTGATCAGGTGACCAATTTTAAAGTTAAAATCCATATGGTGAAAAACTCCTATAAGGATTTACTGGACCCTTTACGTCCTGATTTTTCCCCATTCCGGCCAGGGATGTCATGTACCGTAGAAATTCAGACTGAAACTGCGGTGAACATCTTAACCGTACCCATTCAGGCAGTGACCACTCGTATTGCTAAAGACACCCTGGATAAAATCAACCAGAAAAATAAATCACAAAAAACTGAAGGTGATAATCAGGTCGAGTTCGTTTCCGGGAAAAAGAAAAGTGAAGAAATCCAGGAATGTGTTTTCCTCTTTGACCATGATATAGCAAAAAAGAAGGATGTGAAAACCGGCATACAGGATAATACATATATCCAGATCCTTTCAGGGTTAAAAGAAGGGGATGAAATCATTATATCGCCCTATACCGCTGTTTCAAAAACCCTGAATGACGGAAATAAAGTAAAAAAAGTTGACAAGAAAGATCTGTTTACAAAGGAGAAATGATCTTAGCCTTTGATACCGCTTCCAATGTATGCTCAGTCGTTTTATCCGATAAGGGAAATTTGATTTCCCATAGGGAAACTACCGTAAAAAATGATCATGCGGCCAGGCTCAGCCTGTTTATCCATGAAGTGATTTCCTCTGCGGGAATTTCCTTCTCAGCTCTTGACGCCATTGCGGTCAGCGCCGGGCCGGGCTCCTATACCGGGTTAAGGATAGGGGTGGCTACCGCAAAAGGGTTATGCTATGCCATAGACAAACCCCTGATCGCCATCCCAACCCTGAAAGCCATGGCGCTGGGAATGGCTACCTCAATCCCCTCCCCTTTAGGGCAGGAGGCTCCCTTATATTGGTATTGTCCTATGCTCGATGCCCGGAGAATGGAAGTCTTCTGCGGACTTTATGATGCCCGGGGAAATGAAATCAGGGCGGTGATGGCAGAAATTATGGATTCCTCTTCTTTTCAGGAGGAGATGAAAGATCATCGCATCGTTTTCGGCGGAGAAGGAGCAAAAAAATGTCAACCTTTCCTGGGACAAAATAAAAATTCAATTTTTCTCGATAACTTTACCATTTCGGCAAAATATCTGATTCCATGGGCTGAAAAAAAACTTGATCAGGGTGATTTTGAAAACCTTGGCTGTTTTGAGCCTCTTTACCTTAAGGAATTTGTGGCCGGGAAACCAAGGGTAAAGGGGCTGTATTAATTGGTGAGATGGTGAATTAGTGAGTTGGTGAGTGGATAAAATTTGGTTTGGAAGGATATATTCATGAGGTTTAAGACAAGGGTTGTAAATATTGGCGATCTTCCTTTGGGCGGGGATTATCCGGTTCGGGTTCAATCCATGACCAATACCAATACCCTGGATACGGCTGCTACCGTAGAACAGTCCATCCGAATGATTGAAGCCGGTTGCGAATATGTCCGGATCGCTGTCCCCGGAATGAAAGAAACTGAAAACCTGAGCAGGATCAAGAAAGAATTGCATAAAAAAGGATATCATATCCCTCTTATTGCCGATGTTCATTACAACCCAAGAATTGCTGAAGTGGCGGCCACCATTGTTGAAAAGGTAAGGATCAATCCGGGAAATTATTCGGATAAAAGAAAAATGCAGGATGCAGGATGCAGGATGACAGATAATGCATATCAGAATGAACTGGAAAAAATTGCTAAAAGAATAAAACCCCTGATCATGATCTGTAAGGACCATGGAACAGCCATCCGGATTGGCACAAACCATGGTTCACTGTCGGACAGGATCATGGAAAGTTACGGTGACACTCCGCTCGGAATGGTTGAATCAGCGATGGAGTTTGTCAGGATCTGTGAAAGTTACAGTTTCAGGAATATTGTTTTATCGATGAAAGCCAGCAACACGAAAGTAATGATTAGCGCAAACCGCATGCTTGTGGAACGTATGAAAAAGGAAGGGATGAATTATCCTCTCCATCTTGGGGTTACTGAAGCAGGTAATGGAGAAGACGGCCGGCTAAAATCCGCTGTCGGCATCGGCAGTCTTCTGGCTGATGGAATTGGCGACACGATCCGGGTTTCCATAACCGAAGATCCGGAATATGAAATCCCGGTTGCTTATGGCATTCTTCAGGCATCCGGTGCCAGGATCACCCGCGCGGAATTCATTTCCTGTCCTTCCTGTGCACGCACTTTATTTGACATTCAAAAAGCCGTTGAAACGATTAAAGCAAAAACCGGCCACCTGAAAGGATTAAAGATTGCCGTGATGGGATGCATCGTCAATGGCCCAGGGGAAATGGCCGATGCTGATTATGGATACGTGGGCGCCGGGAAAGGCAAAGTGACCCTGTTTAAAGGAAGGGAGGTGGTAAAAAACAACCTCGATGAGTTCATTGCCGTGGATGCGCTGATCAAGCTGATCAAAGAGAACGGAGATTGGGTAGAATAGGGGAGCTGTTTTTAATCGTTGATTCCGGTGAATACCTTCAGCGACAAAGGCAGTATCTCAAACGTAAAAGGGGTATGCCCCAGCGATTCTCCGTCGGTTTCAATGAAAATTCTTTCCGTTGAACGTATCCGTATATTTTTTCCCCTGATGCTTCGAACAAAGGGAAGATCCACCAGCGTGCCGTCATACAGTCTCCGGGTATAACGGATCACGACCAATTTTGAGGTTTTTTCAATAATCGTTACATCCATCAGCCCGTCATCGGGAATGGCATTGGGAACCTGCATCATGCCTCCTCCGTTGTATTTGCATATCCCTACATTCATGGAAAAAATTTCTCCCTTGTAAATTACTTCCCCGTCAACTTCAATCACTCCATCAAGAAATTTATACTGAAAAAGACTGGCAAAAATGAAATAAAAATAGGCGAATGCCCCCCCATGCCCCTTCTCCTTTAAAATATTTGTTTTTTTTGCCACCAGCGCATCATAACCCATGCCGGCTACATTCATAAAATAACGCGCCCGGGCTTGCTGATCTTTATAATAATGGACCATGCCCACATCCTGAATGAAAACTTTTCCTGCCTTCAAAACAGCGATGGCTCTTTTGTAATCAAAAGGAATCCCGAAATTCCGGCACCAATCGTTCCCGGTTCCGACCGGAATCATGCCAAGGCATATTTCGCAGGAAAGCTTTTTCTCCTTGCTCATTATTCCATTCAGCACCTCGTTGAGGGTGCCATCTCCTCCTACCACGGCAATCTTCCTGAATCCCCTGTCAATGTATTCTGAGGTCAAACGGGTAGCATGATCCCGGCTTTCGGTAAACACACATTCATAATCGAAACCTTCACGGGTAAGATGACGGCAAATCTTCGGCCAGTCTTTTTCTCCTTTTTTACTTCCCGCATTGGGATTGACAATTATCAGCCACTTTTCTGTAACATCATGTTGGTCGGTCATAAATTGAAATAAAGGAATGGGCACGCAAGATAAGGATTTCTGTAAAATGATTATCTTTAGGCAAGAATTTATAGCGATGAAAAGGATCTTCTACCTGTGTCTGGTTTGTCTGATCAATGGCCTGGTTCTCAGTGCACAAACAACCGAAAAATCATTAAAGTTTTTCAACAAAACCGAAGCCGGAGTATCTTTTGGTATCGGTTCATTTAAAACCGATGTGATTAACAATGATCAGAAAAAAGCACGGAATGATGAAATCGTCATTACCCTCCAGACCATCAACGGGGTAAAATATATGGATCATCTGGGGGTCGGTCTCAGCTTTGGGGTTGAAAAATGGAGTAACGGATTATTATGGCCGTTATATGCTTATATCAGCTATGATCTCAAACCCTCCGACAATACTTTTTATGGGGCGGTTTATTTGGGATATGCATTCGGTACCCGATATAAAACCAGCTTTTTTGAACAAGGAAAGGGGGCTTTCGGATTGAGTATAGGTTTGGGTTATAAAATGAAAATCGCTAAGAATTTAGCATTTATGTATGAAATTTTCTACAAGTACCAGGCCATTGAGTCCAATTACAACATCTGGGTTACCGACACCATGAATGTCAAAAAATTAATCCGGAATGTGGACTATAAAGTCCCGCTTCATTTTGCAGGTTTTAAAATCGGGATTTGTTTCCCCTGAAAATTTAAACCGGGCATTTATCCTTCCTGGCAAAAAGAAAGAAAGAATAAAAAAAGGCAAAAAAAGTTACTCCGGCCTGGGATTCTATGGTGTCTTCAGCCAGCATCGACAACAGGGCAATGATAAAAAACACCAGGAAGAAAAAGTCATCATACCGTTTCAGCATCAGGGGAGGGTAAAAAATGGCAAAAAGAAACCAGATAAACCCAAAAATACCAAAGGCGATGAAAATCGACATATACTGGTTATGTGATCGCCATCGTTGATCAGGAGCAAGTTTTGAATGCATTTTAACGTATTGCTGATCAAAGACGATATTCATGTCGCCTGTCCCAACTCCCCACAACCAATTTGCCTTAATCAACTCCATCGATGCCTTCCAGAATTCAAGACGCTGCATTTCGGTCGATCCTGTCGGATTACCGGTAGACTGGTAACGATCATACCCTGCTAAAAATTCATAAATTCGCCCACGGATAGTGAAATTCTCCATGAAAATATAATTTGCCGTCCCTTTTTCAATGGCTTGAATTTCTTTTTCAGATAAGCTTTCCACCGCGTCTCTATCTTTTCTTTCCCCCTTGGAGGTCAGAAAACGGATCAGTGTAAATTTAACCGGCTGATTTTTCAGATCGAGGCTGTCGAAAGGGATACGACTTCTAAGGTTCCACGCCTCTCTCAACTCATCCCATTGCACATACAGCCACAAATAATTGCCGTTTTCGGTCTGAAGGTTGGCGGGATTATGAATGTATGGATTTCCGCGGGAAGTAACCGTCGCCAGGGATTTGAAATCAATTTTTTTTACTGCGTAATAATCCCTGATCGCGGTTTGAATATAAAACCATATCCCCCCGCCTATTGCAACAATAAACAAAAGGCTGAGCATTTTTTTCCAGGTTTGTTTTTGCCTGAAAACCAGAATGGGAATTAAAATCAAAAGGGTTAAAATCGAAATGATAAACCCGGTCATGGATTTTGTTAAAACAAGATACCCCGTCAGCCAGATTATGGTCATAAAAAGCATGATTCTCCATACTGGTTTAATGCGGTTTTTCCGAATCATAAAGTAAGCCAGAGAAAAAAGGGAAAGACTAATGAGCAGGCTGAAAATTATGTGGGAGATATATCTTGACACATCACGGATATCCACGTACTCATGAAATACCACCTTCCAGGTGCTGATCAAAGAAGCGACCACCAAGGAAAGCATAAATATTAACATCAATCCGAGGAATGTCTTGGACCCGATTTTTTCAGAAGTGGATAAAAATATAGGAAGCGCCAGTAAAGGAAGCTTGGTGCGCAAATCTTTAATCGCGTAATCGAAATCAATAGTGAAAAATAATCCCAGGATGTGCAACAGGAAAATGGAGGCAAAAATAAGGGCAGGTTTGTTTTTCGAAAATTCCCGCAATCCGCGAAACATCCCTTCAAAATAGAGATAAAAAAAATAAGGAAGAAGATATAAGATACCCGGGAAGCGGGAATGGCGAAAATAAAAGGAGGTGAGTTTTTCCAGGTTTAAACGCTCCATGATCCAGGCTCCGGTCATGATCAGTTGCCCGATACTTAAAATGGCTTTGGAAAATGGCAAAAAAACCAGGATGAGGATCAACCCGAAAAAAAAAGCAAAGCGAACGAATTGTCGAAAAATAAATTCCATCCCGGTTGTTATATGAACAGTTTGACCCTTCCTGTTTTCAATTTGATCCTGAAGGTTAAAAATGAATCACTTCCCCTGATATCAATGCGTTTCATTTCAAAAGGGTGGCGTATCGGATAAGGATTGATACGATTCCCAATCCTCAGGGCATAATCTATCCCCAGGCTTTCAAAAAGCTGAATCATATCGTTTCTTAACTCGG
Organism: uncultured Prolixibacteraceae bacterium; assembly: GCA_964605775.1. Taxonomy (GTDB): domain Bacteria; phylum Bacteroidota; class Bacteroidia; order Bacteroidales; family FEN-979; genus CAZSDU01. The sequence goes on from CAZSDU010000011.1 coordinate 70,070, forward strand.
GGTCCTTTCCGGGATATCCTCCATAGGGATAAGCGAGCACACGGATATAAGGAATATGGTGAAACCCGAGGATGCTGAAACAATTATCCAGGTCTTCTTTGATATCTGGCAGCGCAAGATCACGATAATTTCTGTGCAGAAAGGAGTGAAGACCGATTTCCACAAATCCACAGGATGAGATCTGATTCAGCTCCTCGGCGGTCATGATGGGATCATTCCCCCTGTCCCAGAGATTGGTTTTCCCTATATAAGCCATCGGAACAAAAACGCTGGCTTTAAATCCGAATTTTTTCAATACTGGTAAGGCCAGTTCCTTAAAACTCCGGTAAGCATCATCAAAAGTAAGGATCACTGTTTTTTTTGGCAAAGGCAGGCGCTCGGCCATCAGGTTTTTTAACTCCCTGAATGACAACGTCTGATATCCCATTTCTTTCAACCAGGCAAAATGAAGTTCCAATGTGTCGGTCGAAACAGTCAATCCGTCATTGACCTGTTCCGACACCTTATGATACATCAGTATCGCAAGTCCCTTTGATGATGGCAACAACCGGTCTATCCCGTTCATGACTTTTTCAATTCAATGGTTTTTGCAATTTTCAGAGAAGCATAAAATGCGGCCAAAAATGACCATATAAAACCAGGGTAGCCATCCAGAAAACCCCTTTTGAGGAAATATACCGTGAAAAAGCTGACAGGAAATTTTAATCCGACCCAACATTTGAAATACCGTTTCCCTTTCCTGATATTCTCTGTCGCAGCTTGTGAGGTATAAACATTTATTTTCTCCAGATGATGCGAAATGTCTCGATAGGAATAATGAATAATCCTGCCCTTAAGCAAACCCAGACGGCCTTCAACATTCACCCCTTCATGAACCTCTGCCCTGGTGAAGCGCCCGTGCTTGCGATTGAAGAACCTCAAATGGGCTTCATTTCCAACCCCGCTATGCCTGAGTATCCTCCCCATAAAAAATAAGGAAAACGGGATTCGGTATCCTGCTAGCTGCTCTCCGGATCCTGCGTCATTTTTCCATTTCAGGATTTCATCCCTGAGCGCTTCCGAAACGACTTCATCCGCATCAATGGAAAATACCCAGTCGTTGGCTGCCTGGTCAACGGCATACTGCTTCTGTTCTCCATACCCCTTAAACTCCCTGAGGAAAACGCGGCAACCCTCAGCCTGACAGATCTCCACTGTTTTATCCGATGAAAAGGAGTCCACTACAACGATCTCTGATGCCATTGCTCTGACAGATTCAAGACAGCGACAAATGTTGGCTTCTTCATTATGGGTGATGAGGGTGACAGAAATTTCCGGCATGGGTGCACATTAATTTATTGTAAATTGATCCCAATCCAGCCCGACTGTAAAAGATTCACGGTATAGATCCAAATCCGGTTTGGAAAGGACAATGGTTTGTATCATTTCTGTTCCGGGGTCTGCTTTCAGCAGAACCTTTCCTTCCGGGGCAACCATCATGGAATCACCGCTGTGATTTGTTCCATGTCCATCCGCCCCTATCCTGTTGACACCGATAACATAAGCCTGATTTTCCATTGCCCTGGCTTTCAATAAGGTTTTCCAGACTTTTCTTCTGTTTTCAGGCCAGTTTGCTAAAAACACCAACACATCGTATTCATATTTCCCATTCTGATAGGTATTCTTTGTCCAAACGGGAAAACGTAAATCATAGCAGATCATAGGCATAATCTTCCATCCATTGAGGTCGGCGGTTATTCTCGACTTCCCGGCCCGAATCGCACGTGCCTCTTCGCTTAAACGAAACAAATGCCGCTTATCGTATGTCAATATCTTCCCATCCGGAAAAACACAGATGAGGCGGTTAACAAAATAATCCATTTCCCTGATCAGCAGAGTAGCCATAATTACGGCATTTCTTTTTTCGGATTCATTTCTGAGAAATGTCACGGAGGGTCCATCCATGCTTTCGGCAAAGGTTTGAGGATGAATAGAAAAACCAGTATTGAACATTTCCGGTAAAAGGATGAGGTCGCTTTGACTTCCGATGCTATCAAATAACTCCCGGAAATGCTGAATGTTTCTCACCGGGTCTTCCCAGTAAAGGGAAGTCTGGATAAAAGTAACCGTAAGCTTGTCCATTTTTGCTATCATTTTTTACTCCATCCTCTCCCTGTTCATGGGGAGGGGTTTGGGGGAGGTACATTATTTTACTCGTAAAATTAAAAAGATATGCGTTGTCCTGCCGAAAAATTTTAAATTTGCCCGTATAACCATAATTCAATTATTATGCACACCATAGATGACTTGAATTTCAAGGGTAAAAAAGCCCTGATTCGTGTAGATTTTAATGTTCCCCTCGACAATTCATACCAGATCACAGATACCAATCGGATTGATGCGACCTTGCCGACGATCAACAAAATCCTGAATGATGGAGGGTCGGCCATCCTCATGTCCCACCTGGGGCGACCTAAAGGCGGACCGGAAGATAAATATTCCCTGAAACATCTTCTCCCATATTTATCACAGGTGTTAAAACGTCCGGTAAAATTTGCCGAGGATTGTATCGGTCAATCGGCCATCGATTTATCTGCTTCCCTTCAGCCGGGTGATGTGCTTTTACTGGAAAACCTAAGGTTTTATAAAGAAGAAGAAAAAGGAGATGAAGACTTTGCCGGGAAACTGGCCAAACTGGGAGATGTTTATGTCAATGATGCCTTTGGCACTGCCCACCGGGCTCATGCATCCACCGCCATCATTGCCGACTTTTTTCCGGAAAAGAAAATGTTCGGCTATGTCATGGCCAACGAGATCATCAACATCGATAAATGCCTGAAAGACAATAAACGGCCTTTTACCGCAATTCTCGGAGGAGCCAAAGTATCCACAAAAATTGAGATCATCAACCACCTGATGGATAAAGTCGATAACCTGATCATCGGTGGAGGCATGATGTTTACCTTTATCAAGTCCCTGGGAGGAGAGATCGGCGCTTCCCTGGTGGAAGAAGAATATGTGGAATTAGCCAAAAATATTGTTGAAGGAGCTAAAGCGCTTGGAGTAAACCTTTATATTCCTGCCGATGCCGTAATCGCTGATGTGTTCTCCAACGATGCCAATAAAAAAATCTGCAGCGCTTATGATATCCAGGTCCCCTGGATGGGTCTCGATATCGGGCCATCAGCTTGCCTGAAATTCAACCAGGTTATTGAAAAATCAGGAACTATTCTCTGGAATGGCCCCATGGGCGTTTTCGAAATGAACAGTTTCGAAGAAGGCACAAAATTCATTGCCCAGGCCGTTGCACGGGCGACCGAAAATGGCACCTTCTCATTGATCGGAGGCGGAGATTCTGTTGCGGCCATCAACAAATACGGGTTAGCCGATAAAGTCAGCTATGTCTCAACCGGAGGAGGCGCCATGCTGGAATATATTGAGGGAAAAGAGCTTCCAGGTATTGCAGCCATGGAGGATTGATGAGAATTATCCTGAGCCGCACCGACAGCATCGGGGATGTGGTGCTCACCCTCCCTATGGCCGGCGTGCTTAAACAGTATTTTCCCGATTGTACGATCATTTTTCTGGGTAAAACTTATACCCGTCCCATCATTGAAGCCTGCAAATTTGTAGATGATTTTTTGGACTGGAATGAAATATCATGCATCCCGAATCCTGCATCTGCTATCAGCTACCTGCAGTCTCTGAAGGCCGACAGCATCATCCATGTTTTTCCCGTACCGGCCATCTGTAAACTGTCCCGACATGCAGGAATACCTCAGCGTATCGCCACTGCCAGCCGGTTTTATACCTGGTTCAACTGCAACAGGCTGCTCAGGATCCCAAGGAAAAATTCAAAACTCCATGAAGCCCAACTGAACCTGAAATTGCTGAAACCGCTCGGTATCACAAGGGAATTTTCAAGCAGTGAAATCCCTGAATTCTACGGCCTCACCAGCTCACCAGCTCACCAGCTCACCAGTTTACCAACTTCTTACAAATTCAATCTCATTCTTCACCCCAAATCCAAAGGCAGCGCCAGGGAGTGGGGATTGGATAATTTTTCAAAGCTGATCTCGCTCCTGCCCGAAGACAAATTCAATATTTATATCAGCGGAACAAAGGAAGAAGGATCCATGATGCAGGATTTCCTTGCAGCCCATCGATCCAGGGTCACCGATCTTACCGGAAAATTGAGCCTTTCTGAATTCATTGATTTCATCCGGTCGTGTGATGGCCTCGTGGCTGCTAGCACCGGACCACTGCACCTGGCTGCCGCCCTGGGTAAACATGCCATTGGTTTATATGCCCCGATGCGTCCGATTTTTCCTCAGCGATGGGCTCCTCTTGGGAAAAATGCCCGCTATCTGGTACTGGATAAAAACTGCCAGGATTGCCGTCAAACGCTGGATTGTCAATGTATCCGAAGCATCAGTCCGGAAGATGTGGCGGAAATTTTATTTTCCCTCCTGCCAGACTGATCAGTCGGGGAAATACCGTCATGGCTTTGTGATACACCAGGGAAGATGATTTGTCTTCAGGTGTAATCCATTTTTCTTTGGGATCAAAACTACTGATGATAAAAATCACAATACTGACTAAAATAATTCCTTTGACCAATCCGATCAAAGCGCCTCCGAGATGATTCAAAAAGCCGATTCCGACAACATCCACGATTTTCTCCATCACTTTGGCGACGATCAAAATTCCGGCTACAACCCCGATAAATGTAATGGTAAACGAAAGAATGGGAAGCCATGACCTGGAGGGTTTGAGGTTTCTCAGCAAAATATCATCCAAGAGGTTAGAGAAGTTGACGGCAATATAAATCCCCAGGGCGAGGGCGATAAAGGTGGCCAGACTGATGATGAATCCTTTCTGGTATCCTTGAATGATAAAAAGTCCGATGAAAGCAAGGATCAGGAAGTCAAGAAAATTCATACTCCGGACTTGTTTTTTAAACGCGAGGTGAGTTCTGTCCCGAAAACAAACTCATTCAACTCTTTATTATCGGTATGTAAAATAGTTTCCTTGTCGCCCTTCCACCATAACTCTCCTTCATAAATAAAAGCAACGCTGTCGCCGATTCCAAGGACAGAATTCATATCATGGGTGTTTACAATGGTGGTAATGTCATATTCCAAGGTAATTTCCTGGATCAGCCGGTCGATTACGCCTGAAGTCTGAGGGTCCAGGCCGGAATTGGGTTCATCACAGAAAAGATACTGCGGATTCATGGCGATGGCCCTGGCGATGGCTACCCGTTTCCGCATACCCCCGCTGAGTTCGGAAGGCATCAGTTGGCTGACATTTTCCAGGTTAACCCTTTGAAGGACAAAATTCACCCTTTCCAGTTTTTCTTCCATCGACTTATTTGTGAACATGTTCAAAGGAAACATTACGTTTCCCTCCACATTCATGGAGTCAAACAAAGCTCCCCCCTGGAAAAGCATCCCGATCTCCTGACGCAGGGTTTTTCGTTTCTCAAAGTTCATTTCCGTGAAATTCCTGCCATCATACATGACCATCCCCTGATCCACTTCAAATAAACCCACCAGGCACTTCATCAAGACGGTTTTCCCGGAACCGCTCTGCCCGATAATCAGATTGGTTTTTCCCTTTTCAAAAGTGCAACTGATGTTTTTTAACACCTGGTGCTCCCCGAAAAATTTACCGATATCCCTGGCTTCTATCATGTAAGCAGGAGTTGGGTAAGCACAAGATTAAACAAAATGATGGTGATGCTGCTGATGACAACAGCCTTGGTGCTGGCCTGTCCCACTTCTCTTGCCCCGCCCTGGGTCTCATAACCATAAAAGCCGGAAATGGATGAGATGATAAAGGCAAAAAACACTGTTTTGGTCAGGGCATAGAAAATCGTGTATCCTTGAAAATCGATTCTGATACCCTGTACATAATCCGAAGTGGTGACCAAACCGGTGGCAATCATGGCAATCCAACCACCCAATATGCCCATCCACATGCTGAAAACAATCAGCACAGGATTGATCAGGATGGAAGCAGTGATTTTTGGAAAAATCAGGTAATTGGCCGAATTGACCCCCATGATCTCCAGGGCATCAATCTGCTCTGTGACTCGCATCGTCCCAATCTGGGAAGCAATGCTCGATCCCACCTTCCCGGCCAGGATCAGGCTGATCACCGTGGGGGAAAATTCAAGGATCACCGACTGACGGGTAGTGAAACCAACCATTGACATAGGAATCAACGGACTGTCGATGTTGTAGGCAGTCTGAATGGCAACGACTGCGCCCATAAAAAGAGAAATGAAGGCCACAATGCCGATGGAGTCGAGTCCTAACTGCTCCAACTCCTCAAACAACTGCCGCTGATAAATCTTTCGCTTTTGCGGACGCATAAAAACCCGCTGCATGAGCAGAACATATCTTCCGATGGTATCAAATACCTTCAGCATAAAATCTTTTTGCTAAAATACCAAAAATAGGTGAAATAACGTTTCAGAGGAAGAAATATTGATACGGTCTGCCCGACAAGCAGGGATATGAGATAAAGGATACAAGATGCAAGACGCAAGGCATCGCCTATCGCCTATCGCTTATCGTCAAATTTTTTTATACTTTTACATTGACGATTTTTATATGCGTACTTTAAAACGACGGTCCGTGTTTTTAATCTTATTCCTTAGTCTGGTATTGCTGGGGGTATCCTGTAGCACCCAGCGTTATCCTGCCCACCGGAAAGGTCATCCGAAAGGTTGCAATTGCCCGTAATTTTAATCCTACCTTTGTTTTTTAACCCAGAGTCTGAAAACGTGCAATTATTTTTCTTTCAAAGAAAAACAAAACCAACAAGGATTATCCCTGTCCAACACCGTCATGCTGTCAAGGAATTGCTGATTCCGCGTTTCCCGGAGAATACCATTGAAATCATCTTACAGTATTGGGATGAAAATCCTTTTCACCTGAAGATCGTGCGTCACCGGCATTCAAAAAGCGGCGATTTCAGGCCTGCCCATAATGGAAATCCTGCCCGGATCACCGTGAATGGAGACCTGAACCCCTCTGCTTTTCTGATCACCCTGATCCATGAACTGGCCCATCATACAGTCCAGAAAAAAAACCGGTCACGGCCTCACGGAACTGAATGGAAATCAAGATTCCGGGAAATGATGCAGCCATTTCTGACTTCATCGGTTTTCACTACTGAGGTTTTGACTGCCTTGCAAATATACCTGAAAAATCCGCTGGCTTCAACTTCCGCCGACCAGAACCTGAGCAGGGCACTGAAAAGCAGGGAAGAAAATAACGGTCAGGTTCACCTGGAAGACCTGTCCCCGGATGCTGTTTTTCGGATTCATAACGGAAAAACTTTTTGTAAAAAGGAGAAGTTGCGAAAGCGCTACCGCTGTATCTGTCTGCAGAACCAGAGAATCTACCTGATCAGTCCGCTGGTGCCGGTTGTTCCGGTGAGCCGGGAGCAGACAGAATGGGGAAGCAAGGCGGGAGCACCCCGGTAGCATCCCGGCAGTATCCCGGTCTTCAATGCTTGTTATAAGGGAGCTTAATTACACCCATCAAGATTAAAATAAGTTTATGTTTATTTGCAATCTTTGTTTTTCAAACGGTATATTGATATTTTTGTGAAACATTTGTAAACCTTTCCAGATGGCAAAATCAACCCACCATTTCTGTGTGATCATGGCCGGGGGTATCGGCGCCCGGTTCTGGCCCATGAGCCGCACTTCTCATCCCAAGCAATTCATCGATATTTTAGGGACAGGGGAAACCCTTATCCGTCAAACTTATAATCGCTTCATTAAAATCTGTCCCCCCGAAAACATTTACATCGTTACCAATGAAATATACAAAGACCTGGTAAAAGAACAAATTCCCGAATTAAGTTGCAAACAGATACTTCTGGAGCCCTCACGCCGGAATACAGCTCCCTGTATTGCCTATGCCAACTATTGCATTTATGCAAGGGATCCTGAGGCCGTTATTGTGGTTGCTCCTTCCGACCACATTATCCTCAAAGAAGAAATTTTCCTCAGGGACATTGAGTCTGCCATGGAGGCCGCCGCCCGCCATGAATGGCTGCTGACCCTCGGAATACGGCCCAGCCGGCCCGATACCGGCTACGGTTATATCCAGTACACCGAAGGCATGGTGTATCAGAAGAATCCACAGATCAGAAAAGTCAAAACCTTTACCGAAAAGCCCAATCTCGAACTGGCTGAGACTTTTCTCCAATGCGGGGATTTTCTCTGGAATTCAGGGATTTTTATCTGGTCGCTGAAAAGCATTATGACGGCTTTTAAAGAGCATCTCCCGGAAGTTGACGTGCTGTTCAGCCAGGGACAGGGAAAATTCGGGTCCAAAGAAGAGAAAAATTTTATCTCAGAAACTTACTCCATTTGTAAAAGCATTTCCATCGACTATGGCGTCATGGAAAAAGCCAACAATGTGTACGTCCTGGCTGCCGACTTCGGCTGGTCCGACCTGGGAACCTGGGGATCCCTTTACGAAAACCGCCCCCAGGATGCACAGGGCAATGCCATCGTGGGTAAAAACGTGCTGATGTACGATTCCTCGAATTGTATTGTCAATATGCCTAACGATAAAGTGGTCGTGCTTGAAGGATTGAACGATTATATCGTAGTGGAATCAGAGAATGTATTGCTGGTTTGCCGAAAAACAGACGAGCAGCAGATCCGGCAGTTCGTCAACGACGTCCGCCTCGAAAAAGGCGAGAAGTTCGTGTAAAAACGGGGGAGTGAAACACTTATCACCCTGGTTCATACTGCACCACATGATACCGCAGCAGGCTCCAGGAACGGGTTGTATCGTTCCAGTTGCCAGCTACTTTGATCAATCCAATATTTTTTGCGAAATAGAAATTGAATGTTTTAATCAATGGTTGTTCGGTGTAAGTCCATCGGGTTTGACAAACATCTTTGTAATGAGTAAAATTGAGTATATAATCAGGATAATACATGAGATTTTCGAATAAAACTGTTGCACTACCCGAAGTCGATTTATATTCACCCTTAATGGGGAAATTACTTATTAGTCCTGGTAATACTTTAGAATTGTAAATATAGATACTTAAAAAATCACTTCCCGAAGTGCTGGATAATACATCAATAAATTCAAAAAAGGAAGATTGATATTTTATTGAAATTGCTTCACGAACAGGATAGCCCTCATCTCCCGGATATCTATAATACGCCGGAGGACTTTTGATATAGACACTGTCAAGATCAAGCGTTGAGTCGTTCCGGAATATCCAATAACTTCCCTGTTGGAATAAAAACCAGGGTTTAAATTCATCAGATACCGGATAAAAATCAGGGTCTTTTTTGCAAGAAAAAAACAATAATCCAAGAACTATAAAGATGGGGATGTAACCGGAGGTTGTTCTCTTAATCATAATTTAACCATTTTTGATAATAACACGGATTTATCTGAAGTAAGACGAATTGTAAACCCAATTTCCCCAAGATTGCACCCCTTTTACTCAAACACAATCTTCCCCGAATAGTTCTTTTTACCGTTGCTGAGGATGGCCGTGTACATTCCTTTGGCCTGCTGTTCGGACGGGTAACGACAATATCTAAGAGCAAATATGGAACTTCTTATGCTTTTTGTCTTTATGAATAGAATAGTAAAAACGGTAAGGATCTCGATATTCTATAATTGGAGATTCATTGTTGAAAAACACTGTATCTCTTTAAACTATACGACCTTTTAAGATTAAAATACCTAGTGTTCTCAATATATTTAATTATACCAATATTTTTTGCAAAATGAATTTCACGAAAATAAAAATGAGGATTGCTATCAGTAGAATCTATTGAAATGATTTTTGAACAAATAATATTAAAATAAACCACATTATTAATTGTATCATTAGAAATAATCCAATATTTAAAAACACTATTTCCTAAACAATCTTGAGATAAAATTGGAATATTCGGTTCCCAACCAGCAAAATATGCAATTGGACCTGCAGTTCGATATACGGGATAGCCACTAGAATCAATGTATATCCCAGCAATCTTCAAACAATTCTGTCCAGGACAATAATATCCAATTTCAAGTTCATTAAGGAATTGACTTTTAAAATACATGGTAATTATTTCCCGGGTTTTACCAGAATAAAAATTATCGTGGTCTGTCGAATGGTACAACCAAACATAAGTACTATCGAGCATCATGGTTGAATCATTCTGATAAATCCAGTAGCTGCCTTTTTGGTAAGCGAAAAATTGTTTCATGTCGTCGGAAATAGGATAATGGGCCAATTCTTTCTTGCAGGACGAAATGGAAATTAAAAGAAAAACCAACATGACTAGGATAGTAGGTTTCATACTGTTATTATAGGAAAAACTGACGACAAATATACATTACCTTTTTCCCCGAATAGTTCTTTTTACACTTGAAGGCAAACGCTTATTCCCCCGCTTCCTACTGCACTACATGATACCGCAGCAGGCTCCAGGTGGTATCGGT
>CAZSDU010000012.1:0-77006 GCA_964605775.1 uncultured Prolixibacteraceae bacterium
TCGAACGCGCGACCCACAGCTTAGAAGGCTGTTGCTCTATCCAACTGAGCTACGGGACCCTAAACAGATTGCAAAAATAGCAATTATTATCTGTACCGCTTAAAACTAATTGGTAAAAAAAAACACGATCAATCATAAAATTTGCCAGTTATGAGCAGTCAGTGGAAACTGTTCAGCATCTCAGGAATTTTGCTTCAATGTAGCTGAAAAATTTATTTCTGGCTATTAACATTGTACATTTGCATGATGTTACACATCGGTATTCTATCCGACACCCATGGCTACATCCACCCCAAAGTAATTAATTTTTTCAGGGAAACGGATGAGTTATGGCATGCCGGGGATATCGGCGATCTCCAAACATTGAATCAGCTTTCATCGTTCAAAACCCTGAGAGCAGTTTACGGAAATATCGACGGGCGGGAAATCAGATGTTTATATCCCCGTTACAGCCTTTTTTGTATTGAAGAGCTGAAAATTCTAATGACCCATATCGGAGGTTATCCTGGACGATATGATCCCTATGCCCACCAGCTTATCATTAAAGAAAAACCAGGATTGTTTATCTGCGGTCATTCACATATCCTGAAGGTCATGTTCGACCTGGAAAATGAATTACTGCATATTAACCCGGGAGCGGCTGGCAATTCCGGCCTTCACCGCTCCATCACGGCTGTGCGGCTGATCATCGATGGAACGGAAATGAAAGACCTGGAAATTCTCGACATCCCCAGGAATGATAAGGTAATTCCTAACTTCTGATTTATCTGAGTCTTTCTGTCGATCTGACGAGCGCTTCATCCTTTCGGATGGCCCGGTTGGCCATGATCAGGAAAACGAGGGTGGCCAGGGGGAATACAATCCCCGTACCATATGAGGGTTCAGCCAGTGCAATGGTTTTGATTTTGGAGATATAGTAAAAAAACACCAGTACAATGAATACGATGTTGATCATGACGTTAAAGGCTACGAGGCGCAACTGTAAAGGACGTTTTTTATACAGGATTAAGGTGAGTAAGGACAACATAAACGACAGTGTCATCAGCAGTATCAAGGGCAGGGTGATCCATTTCGTAAAATGGACGACAGGGTCTGGATCCAGGGATTGGATAGTGCAAACGTAAAAAGAATAATTTCCCTGGTTGAGATTGTAAAAACTGGCTAATGGAAAGAAAAAAACCAACAAGCCAGCGATGGCAGCAAGGGCCAGGTAAATGGTTTGAATTCGCTGTAACATAATTAATGTTGTTTTGTAAAGGGCGAAATTAAAAAAAATTTGACAATTCGTTTAAATGTATTATCTTTGCCCGTGATTTAATCTCCCGATTCTTTCTGGTTAATTTTCAAAAACCATATTTATTCATTTAACGATTCATTAAGAATTCTATTCTATTCAGTCTTTGAATTTAAATTCCAACCTATATGTATGATATTATTTCCCTCGATGGCATGGAGCTGTCTGAGATCAGGAACATTGCCAATCAACTCAATATTCCCAAAGCCGACCGACTCGAAAAACAGGAACTGATTTATAAAATCTTGGACCATCAGGCCTTGAATCCTACCCCTGAAGTTCTGGACCTTGAAAAGAAAACAGAACGAAAAGCTTTTCGTGGGCGTCCGCGTAAAGACATCGACATAAAAAAAAGGGAAAGGAAACCATTTGCCCCGGCTCAGGGAAAAAAGCCCGCTGAACCCGCTACTGCAGACATTCAGACGGAAGAAATTCAGACCAAGCTGGTGATACACGATATCCCTGAAGCAACGGAAGACACTTTTGCCTATCAGGAAAACCAGGAAACCCCATTTATCGAATCCACAGTTGTTCCCATGGAGGAAAATCCTTCCGTTATGGTCAGGCCGGAAGAGCATCAGGATGTTTCACAAGCCTCACCGATTACGGAAAACCCACCTTCTGTTCAGCCCGGTGAAAAAAAATTCAGGGAATACCCCAGGAAATTCCAGGAACGCCAGCGTGAAGAATATGCTTTTGAATTTGAGGGCATCATCACTACTGAAGGAGTGCTGGAGATCATGGCCGATGGTTATGGTTTTCTGCGATCCTCAGATTATAATTACCTGAATTCTCCCGATGATGTATATGTTTCGCAATCCCAGATCAAGTTGTTCGGACTGAAAACAGGGGATACCGTCAGGGGTACAATCAGACCGCCCAAGGAGGGTGAGAAATATTTCCCCCTGATCAAAGTTGAACTGATCAACGGTAGGAAACCCGACGAAGTACGCGACCGCATTCCTTTTGATTTTCTTACTCCGCTTTTTCCCATGAAAAAGTTCAAGCTCACAGGTCATAAGGAAATGTCGATGTCCACCCGCATTATCGATATGTTTGCTCCCATCGGATTCGGACAACGCGGATTGATCGTGGCTCAGCCGAAAACAGGTAAAACGGTGCTGCTGAAAGAAATCGCCAATGCCATTGCTTCCAATCACCCGGATGTTTATATGATGATTCTGCTGATCGATGAACGCCCGGAAGAAGTTACAGACATGCAACGTAGCGTAAAAGCGGAAGTCATTTCCTCCACTTTTGATGAACCTGCCGAACGTCACGCCAGGATTTCCAATATCATTTTAGAGAAAGCCAAACGACTTGTGGAATGCGGCCATGATGTGGTGATCCTCCTCGATTCCATCACCCGCCTCGCCCGTGCCTATAATACGGTTGCCCCTGCCTCAGGGAAAGTGTTGTCGGGAGGTGTCGAAGCCAATGCCCTTCAAAAACCCAAACGTTTCTTCGGCGCTGCACGCCAGATCGAAAACGGAGGTTCCCTCACCATCATTGCCACTGCCCTGATCGATACCGGGTCCAAAATGGACGAAGTGATTTTCGAGGAATTCAAAGGAACCGGCAATATGGAATTACAGCTCGATCGTAAACTGTCGAACAAAAGGATTTACCCTGCCATTGATATCGTGGCTTCCAGTACCCGTCGTGAAGACCTGCTGCTGGAAAAGGATGTGCTGCAAAGGATATGGATACTCCGAAATCATCTGGCCGATATGAATCCACTCGAAGCCATGGAGTTTCTGAAAGAAAGGATGAAATTCACCGATACAAACGAAGAATTCCTGATTTCTATGAATGGATGATCTTTTTCAGGTCGAGACCATCGTAATTTCCGGAACTCATCATGAGGAACACTGCATTGGCAGCATCTTCCTTCTTCAGCCGGTCATATAGTTTTCCGGAATCATTGAAAACTTCCAGTAGGGGATTCCCGAAACCTTCTTGAATTTGTTCAGGGGTGATGGCTGGTAGCCGTTTGAGCTCCAGGGCATGCGGATTATAATACACCATGGCGACATCCGCTGCCGCAAGACTTCCATTGTAATGACTGAGAAAAGCCTTGTTTAAACTGCTGAAAGTATGCAATTCGAGACAGGCGATGATCTTCATGGAAGGGTATTGTTCCCTGACGGCCAGAAGGGTAGCCATAACTTTGGAAGGGGCATGGGCAAAATCTTTGAAAACCAAAGTTTGTTCATTATTTTCAATCAGTTCCAGCCGTTTAGAAGCTCCCTTAAATGATTGAATGGCTTCGAGAAAGACGGGGATAGAAATTCCCAATTGACGACAGATCAGCATGGCCCCGTTCAGGTTCAGTAAATTATGTTTTCCGAAAACCTGTAAAGGATATGTTTTCCCTTCCCGGATCACCATGGTCTTTCCCGCCCTAATCCGGTAATCCGGTAGGGAATAAGGAATAAGGTCGATGTCGCTGCTGAACTCAGGGCATATTTTTCTTAATTCTTCATCTTCTTCGCAATATACCAGAACACCACCGGGAGAGATTTGCCGGATGAAAATTTTGAATTGTTCCACATAATTTTCGAAAGTGGGAAATACATTGATATGGTCCCAGGAAATACCGCTGAGCAAAGCAATATCGGGACGGTAAAGGTGAAACTTCGGGCGTGGGTCAATGGGAGAAGTCAGGTATTCGTCCCCTTCAAAAATCATCATGGGCGCTTCTTCCGTCAACCTGACCATCACCTCAAATCCCTCGAGTTGGGCTCCTACCAGATAGTCGCATTGGATACCCGTTTTTTGTAGAACATGAAGGATCATGGCCGTGATGGTGGTTTTTCCGTGACTTCCCCCGATGACAATGCGTTTTTTGTTTTTCGACTGCTCGTAAAGGAACTCCGGATAGGAATATATTTTTACGCCTAGTTCTTTTGCTTTTAGAAGTTCTGGATTATCCGCCTTGGCATGCATGCCGAGGATTACAGCGTCCAGCGATGGGGTAATTCTTGTAGCATCCCATCCTTCGGTCTCAGGAAGCAACCCGCAAGCAGCCAGGCGGGATCTGGCGGGTTCGAAGATTTCATCATCAGAACCACTGATATGATAGCCTTTATGATGAAGGGCAAGGGCAAGATTATGCATGGCGCTTCCGCCAATGGCAATAAAATGGACAAACATAAATCTAATGATTTGTATCAAAATTATATTTTTTTTTGTAATTTCACCCAAGAATCAAGAAAGTTTAACCGCAATGATCACACATGAGGCACAAAGGACACCATGAAAGAGCAGGCTGCATTGTTAAATGATAAATTCCGGGATGCTTCCGCAAAGGAGATCCTGACTTATTTCATTGTTGAGTTTCATGAACAGGTCGCTTTTGCCACAAGTCTGGGTATGGAAGACCAGGTGATCATCCACATGCTTTCAGGGATCCCGAATGATGTTCATTGTTTTACACTTGATACAGGAAGGCTCTTTCAGGAAACATACAATCTACTTGACATCACCATAAAAAAATACCATCTCGATATTCATTTGTATTTTCCTGATGCTGCAAGGGTAGAGGAGATGGTTCATGCCGGGGGAGTCAATCTTTTTTATTCCAGTGTGGAAAACCGCAAGAAATGTTGTCATATACGCAAAATTGAACCCTTGCAGCGGGCATTGAAGGGAAAAATAATCTGGATCAATGGCCTTCGCCGGGCCCAGTCGGTCACCCGTAAAGCGTTGAGTGCAGTGGAATGGGATGAATCTTTCCAGGTGGTTAAGGTGAATCCATTACGGTTGTGGACGGATGAGGAAGTGATTGAATATATTGCCATTCACAAAATACCTTATAATCCCATGC
Organism: uncultured Prolixibacteraceae bacterium; assembly: GCA_964605775.1. GTDB lineage: Bacteria > Bacteroidota > Bacteroidia > Bacteroidales > FEN-979 > CAZSDU01. Next base: position 5,124 of record CAZSDU010000012.1, read on the forward strand.
ATGATCAAGGTTTTCCCAGCATTGGCTGTCAACCCTGTACCCGCGCAATATTGCCGGGGGAAGATATCCGTGCTGGCCGCTGGTGGTGGGAACAAGCTCAGCAAAGGGAGTGTGGATTACATACCCATGATAAAAGCATTTGACCATGAACGAAATTGACCTGATTGAACTTGGTAAAACCTTTACCGAAAATTACGACCAGCCTATGGTGTTATTCCGTGATGGGGATCATGCCATTTACTGGCTGGGAATTCCTGAAGATACGGCTTTCCGTTGCAATACCTATCTGATCAGGGAAAAGGGAGAGGCCATCATCGTGGATCCTGGCGGAAGGCCGTCTTTTGATTTTGTAAAAAACAGAGTTGCCCAGATTCTTCCTCCGGAAAACATCAGCGGGATGATCCTTTGCCATCAGGATCCGGATGTTGCCGCTTCCATGGATCATTGGCTGGAGCTCAATCCTTCCATGAAAGTCATCACTTCACTGCGGACTAATGTGTTGTTGCCTAATTATGGGCAGCCGAACTATACCTTTGTAAATATTTCTGAAGAGCCGGTATTTACTTTTCATTCCGGGAGGATACTGCGCTTCATTGAAAGCCCTTTTCTGCATTTTCCGGGAGCTTTTACCACCTACGATGAAGCTTCACGATTTTTATTTTCTGGAGACATCTGGGCAGCCATCGATATGGAATGGAAACTTATCATTGATCAGTTCACGCCCCATATCATAAAGCTCAATTTGTTTCATCTGGATTATATGGCCGGAAATGTTGCTGCCCGTGGTTTTACCGAACGTATCAGGAGTTTTCAAATAGATGCGATTCTCCCGCAGCATGGTTCTGTCATTCCCGGAAAACTGGTCCCGGATGCCCTTCAATACCTGTCCAATCTTAAATGTGGCTTGGACTTTATTTATCCTCATCAAAAAAACAAATAGGATCATGTCAGAAGAAATAGAAAAAAAGATCCGCTTGCTGGAGAAGGAAAACAGCATTTTAAAATCTGCCGCAAGTCGCTGGGATCAGATTCAAAAGTTATATGAGGAAGCCAACCAGCAGCTTCAGGATGTAGAAGCGGAGCTTTCTCTGGCGAAGGAGCGGTTAGAACTGTCATTGACTGCCGGAAATATGGCCTGTTGGGATTGGGATTATAAGACAGGGCAGGTGAGGATTCATGAAAACAGGGCACGTTTGCTGGGGGAAGATCCAGCGGAACAGATAAAGACCTTTGATGAGCTGACCCGCATGATCCATCCCGATGATTATAATCAGGCCATGGAAAGGCTTGATTTCCATCTGAAGGGGGCGCTGCCTTTATACGAGGCTGATTTTCGTTTGCAAACGAAAGATGGTGAATGGAAATGGTTTCTCGATAGAGGTAAAATCGTGGAACGCGATATTCTTGGGAATCCATTGAGGGTATCAGGGGTGATGACGGAGATGGATGATCGCAAGAAGAATGAAAAGGATGTTCAGCAGAGTATGGCCAAAGCAGAAGCTGATAGCCGGGCAAAAAGCCTTTTTTTAGCCAATATGTCGCATGAGATTTATACTCCTATGGCTGGGGTGATCGGTATGGCGCAAATCCTCAAACAATCCAGACTCAGCCAGGAACAGACTGAATATCTTGATGTGATCACTAAATCAGCCACCAACCTTATGGCCATTCTCAATGATATCCTGGAATATTCAAAAATTGAAGCAGGCAAAGTTGAGTTTCACGAAAAACCATTCAGCATCCACCAGCTCATTGAAGAAATTGCCGCTGGATATGCGGAGAAGGTCGTGGAAAAGGGGATGGAAATCCTTTCATTTCAGGATCCGAATATTCCCAATGAGGTGGTGGGTGATCCGGTCCGCCTTCGTCAGGTTTTGAAGATATTCATGGATAATGCCCTTAAATTCACTGAGAGAGGGGAAGTGAGGATAGAATCAGAATTCATGGAATGGGATGATTTGTCGGTTCGGGTTCGCTTTATTATTGCCGATACCGGGATTGGGATTTCGGAGGAAGGCATGAAAAAACTCTTTCTATCTTTCTCCAAATTGGATACTCCCGAGGCAAAGAAATACAGTGGAGGTGGATTGGGGCTGGCGATTGCCAAACACCTCATTGACCGGATGAATGGAAAGATTAGCGTGGAAAGTACGCTCGGTGAGGGGACTACTTTTTCCATTATCCTTGATTTTGAACGTTACAGGGATTCCGAAACCGTGGATGGAATGAAAGAGGCCATCAGGGGATTGAAGGTGATGATCATTGATCCCGTGAAGATTCATGCCGAACTTCTGCGTGCCTATTTTGACCGTTGGGATTGTAATGTTGAGACCATTCAGGATCCTGAGGAAGCGCTTAAGCAGATCCATCATCAGGCGCAAATTAAAAAGCCCTATCAACTGATCCTGGTGGAGCAGCAATTGCCTGGGATGACCGGACTGCAGTTTGCAACCCTGATAAAAAAAGACAATCTTCTACTTCACTCGAAAATCCTGCTTACCACTTCCCGTTTATTCCCACTTTCCACTTCGGAACTTGCATCAGCCGGGGTATTGGTTAGCCTGGTCCGCCCATATACCTTGAGCCGTTTAAAGCACCGTATCCTCGAAGCCATCTCCCAAACCAAAAAAGGGAGTTCAAGATTGGAGGAAGAAGGGGAACCTGATCCGGATTCTACGGATTTGAGAAAGAGGCTACTGAATATTTTGCTGGTTGAAGATAACCTGATCAATCAGAAAGTGGCTATTGTTACCCTTGAAAAAATGGGACATCGCATTGACCTTGCTGAGAATGGAAAAATTTCAGTGGAGATGTTCATCCGAAAACACTATGATCTTATCCTTATGGATATTTATATGCCTGAAATGGATGGACTGGAAGCAACCATGAAGATTCGTGAAATAGAATCTTCTGATCAAACCCGTCAACCGGCCTATATCTGTGCCATCACGGCCAATACTTCCAGGGAAGATGAAGAAAAATGCCTGAGGGCCGGAATGAATGCCTATATATCCAAACCATTTAAACTGGAAGAGCTGACCAAAGTAATCAATCACCTTTATTAATCAGTTGAATCGTATCGCTTTGACAGGGCTTATCCGTGCAACGATGAAAGACGGGATGATCAGCATCAGATAGCATACGATTATTGTGGACAGGTTCAACAGCAATATATTGACGGATTCCAGTGAAATCGGGACGACAGCAATGTAATAGGATTCCTGGGGAAGGGTGATCAGTCCAAATTCCTTTTGCAAAACACAAAGCCCGAACCCGATAAGGTTGCCCAGGATCAGGCCGATCCCGATAATATAGATGGCGTTGTAAAGAAAAATTTTTTGTATTCCCGGACTGGTCATGCCCAGGGATTTAAGTATCCCGATCATGTTTGTCCGCTCAAGGATAAGGATCAGCAAGGTGGAAATCATGGTTATGGCAGAAACCAGGATCATCAGGATAAGGATTATCAGTACATTGGTGTCCTGAAGATCGAGCCAGTCGAAGATCTGTGGATACCGTTGCTTGATGGTGGAAGCGTCAAGACTGAAACCGGTCTGGTGATAGACAAGTTTTCCCAAGCGGTCAAGGTCTTTGAAATCATCGATCAGGATTTCAAAACCGCCTACTTGTCTGCTTGCCCATCCGTTCAGTTTCTGGATATGATGAATATCCCCGATCACAAACATATTGTCGAATTCTTCCAGGCCTGTTTCGTAAATCCCTGAGATGCTGAATTTCCTGGCCAGGGTTTGGTCGCCTGAAATAAAAAACATGCGTAGGTCATCATGGAGTTTCAGCTTGAGCAGTTTCGCCAGTTTTTTGGAAATCAGAATCTCATTCGTATAGCCGGTATCTCCGACCATGATTTGTTTTCCTTCTATGATACGTTGTTGAAAAAAAGTCCAGTCAAAGTCTTTATCCACCCCTTTTAACACCACGCCCTGGATTTGATCCCGTGTTTTTATAATTCCTGCTTTGATCCCGTAAACCTGTATGTGCCTAATGCCAGGGGTTTTCAGCAGAACTTTCAGGAAGCCCTGTTCTTTTTCTACCGCTTGGGGTTCAAAAGTGGAATTTTCAGTAAAACGGGCGATCTGGATATGCCCCCCGAATCCTATGACCTTTTCCCGTATCTCCTTTTGGAAACCCCTTAAAATGGAAACAGAAACGAACATTACCGAAAATCCGAGCGCAATGGCTATAATGGCAATCCTGACCACTGGCCTTGAAAAATTACCTTTGCTTTTTGAAACAATGCGTTTGGCGATAAAAAATTCCGTGTTCAATTCGAAGAATTCATTTATTTTGCAAAAGTAGTTTTTTTTAAGATGCTCTTCACAGCCAAGGATTCGGGAGACTGCAACATGAAAAAGGTTTTAGTATGGGCCGGCATATTTTTCTTAGGCGTTTTACAAACTGTGTCGGGATTGCCAGAACCGGAGTTCATCACGGGGGCTGAACAAATCCATGTTTATGACAGCCTACTGAAGGGAAAATCCATTGGAGTGGTGGTCAACCAGGCTTCCATGATCGGCGAGGAGAACGTGGTGGATTTCCTGATCCGGAAGGGATACCGGGTTGAAAAGATTTTTTCGCCGGAACACGGATTCCGAAGCAGTGATGAAGCAGGAAAAATCATCAGGGATACCCGGGATTCAGTGACCGGACTTTCAGTCATTTCACTATACAGTAGTAAAAAGAAACCTTCTCCTGAAGATGTAAAAGGAATCGATTTGATGGTATTCGATCTTCAGGATGTCGGCGTAAGGTTTTATACTTATATTTCCACCTTGTCCTATGTCATGGAGTCCTGTGCAGAGAACGAAATTCCCCTTATTCTTTTCGACCGGCCGAATCCCAATGGTTTTTATATAGATGGTCCCGTTTTGGATAAAAAGTTTTCTTCCTTTATAGGAATGCATCCTGTCCCGGTGGTTTACGGTATGACCATCGGTGAGTATGCCCGGATGGTCAACGGAGAAGGATGGCTGAAGGAAGCTGTTCATTGCAGCCTGACAGTCATTCCGCTTAAACGCTATTCACATCAGACCAGGATACGCAGTTTACCAAGACCCTCCCCAAACCTCACCAGCATGAATGCTATTCTCTTGTATCCCAGCATTTGCCTGTTCGAAGGAACCATGATCAGTGTGGGAAGAGGGACATTCTTTCCGTTTGAAGTCTTCGGACATCCCGAACTCCTCAGTGGTTCTTTTTCTTTTATTCCGCAAAGCATCCCGGGAATGAGTGTTCATCCCCCTTATGAAAATAAGATGTGTTATGGAACCAATTTGCAGGGACTGACAGAGAATGATCCTGAAATTACCGGAAAGATTACGTTAAACTGGTTGATTTCAACCTACTATTGTATGGGTTGCCAGCAGGATTTTTTCACCGGATATTTCGACCTTCTGGCAGGGACAGATCAACTCAGGAAGCAGATCATCCGGGGTATGACTGAAAATGAGATAAAAAAAACCTGGCAGGATGACCTGTCCAGGTTTAGGGTTATCCGACAGAAGTATCTGCTCTATGCGGAGTGAATTTATTTTCTTCCCGGATAAATCTTGAGTGCTTCTTCGAGACATTTCATGGAGGCATTAAGGTCTTCAGCTTTCAGCACATAACTTATCCTGACTTCATCTTTTCCCCGGCCGGGAGTGGAATAAAACCCGGTAGCAGGTGCCAGCATGACCGTTTGACCTTGATAATTGAAATCTTCGAGCAACCACTGGCAAAATTTATCTGCATCGTCGATGGGTAGTCGGGCTACGGCATAAAAAGCGCCTCCCGGATTTGGGCAGAAACAGCCTTGCATATTGTTAATTGCCTTAACCACAACATCCCGGCGTTTGAGATATTCTTCCAGCACTCCGGTAAGGTAAGAGGCTGGTGTGCTGATGGCTGCTTCACCGATGATCTGTCCAAAAGTCGGAGGACTTAAACGCGCCTGGGCAAATTTCATGGCTGCAGCCATGAGTTCTTTATTCCGGGAGATCAAAACGCCGATGCGTGCGCCACAAGCGCTGTAACGCTTTGAAATGGAATCCATGAGGACAACATGATCATCAATGCCCTCTAATTGCATCACAGAGTAATGGGTTTTACCATCATAGCAAAACTCCCGGTAAACTTCATCTGCAAATAAGAAAAGCTGATGTTTCTTGACGATATCCCTGAGCAATTCCAGTTCTTCCTTTGAATACAGGTATCCTGTCGGATTATTGGGATTGCAAACCATGATGGCTTTGGTCTTTGGGGTAATAGCGTTTTCAAAAGCGCTCATGGGAGGAAGGGCAAACCCGTCTTCAATAAAGGATCCAATCGGTTTGACCACGACTCCGGCCGCCACGGCAAATCCGTTATAATTGGCATAGAAGGGTTCGGGAATGATGATTTCATCACCTGGATCAAGGCAGCTCAACAAAGCGAATAAAATGGCTTCAGAACCGCCCGCCGTGACGATCATCTGATCCGGACTTAAGGAGATACCATACTGCTGGTAGTATTCCACTAATTTTTTTCTGTAGGAGGGAATACCTGCTGAATGACTGTATTCAATCACTTTCATGTCGAGTTGCCGGATTTTATCCATGGCATTTTCAGGAGTCTCGATATCGGGTTGTCCAATGTTCAGGTGGTAAACCTTTATACCCCTTTTTTTTGCCTCATCAGAGAAGGGCACCAGTTTACGGATAGGGGAGGGTGGAACATTTATTCCGCGTTTTGAAATGGATGGCATCAGGATTATTTATTAAGGGGTACTGCACTTTGAACATTGGTTTTTTCAGGCATGGTTGTGGCGGGTTTTGCCGTCACATTTCCTTTGATGTTCAGGACAACACGGTTTGTTTTTGCATTGGATAAAATAGTGACACTTTTGTTGATGGGACCTATGCTCTGAGTGTTATAGGTGACTTTGATCACCTCGCTTTTTCCGGGGAGGATGGGTTCCTGTGGCCAGGTTGGGACAGTGCATCCGCAGGACGACTGTGGTTTGGAAAGGATCAGGGGTTCTTTTCCCGTATTGGTGAATTTAAACTCAGATGTACCATCCGAACCCTGGACGATCGTCCCATAATCATGTACGGTTTTTTCAAAAGAAATTTCAGGAGCATTAGGATTCAGTGGCTTAGCCGCATCCTGGGCGTTCACGCTGAAAGAAGCAAAAACCAGCAGGACAAAGAGGAACATGATTTTTTTCATAATTCGAAAATTATTTTGTTTTAAACAAACAGTGAACTTTTTGCAAAATTATGAATTATTCTGAAATACTATTTTAATTTTGCGTCAGTATTCCATCAAAATCCGTACCATGTTTAAACGTATTTTTTTATTCATGATTTCAGGTATGACCCTAACGCTGTTATTTTCATGCAGCTCAAAATCGGTCCCAACTCAAACTGCAGTGAACACATCCATCTCTTCTTCTTCATTTGTTTCCGGTCCTCAATGTCTGATCTACAAAACAAAGGCCGATTATGCTAAGCACGTACCTGTCATGCTTTCTCCCGACAAATCCTATATCACTTCTTTTCCGGATATCCGGGATGTATACTATAATGGGCAGTTCGCCTATCCGGACACATTGGCAAAAGGTTATCTTCTCGACAACAAAGGGATAGGTCCTAATGTGGCGTTTTTAGTCTATACCTACGAAGAATACAGTCAACTGGAACAAACTCCAAGGGCGGAATACCTGATGCAGAAGATATTGGACAGGGACCCATTGCTCGAAATGTATCGTTGTGGGACAAAAAGCAATTATTCCAATATTTCCAAATCCCTGAATGAGATTATCAACAGCGGAGGACTGATCGATTATGAGCGTTTAAAATAGGATTTTGTTTTTTCTTCGTACCTTTGCACCTCTAAATCCTGAAACCTTGAATGATCCTGGAAAAAAAATCAAAGAGCTTGACGGGAAACAACTTTATCATTCATTTCTTGCAGGCGCTCAACGCATTTTTGAGCAGCAGAAGCTGCTGAATAAAATTAATGTTTTTCCGGTAGCTGATGCCGATACCGGAACCAATCTTGCCTCTACGATGCGTTCCATCATTGATGCCATTATCCCGACCGATAATCCAAAACAAACTGCCGTGGCCATTGCCGATGCTGCACTCATGGGAGCCAGGGGCAATTCGGGAATCATTTTTGCACAATTTCTTTATGGATTCAGCAATGAAATTAAATCCGGTCAGACCCTTGATATACCTTCTTTTGCCATCAGCATGAAACGCGCCGTAAATTATGCCTACGAAGCCATCGCAAATCCGGTTGAAGGGACCATTCTGACGGTGATCAAAGATTGGGCGGAATACATGGATGCGTTTAAGGACAGGATTGATGATTTCATCAGATTGCTGATTGAAGCTTACAATAAAGCGCTGGAATCGCTTGCTCAGACGACTAAAAAGCTTGAAGTCCTGGCAAGATCCCATGTGGTGGATGCAGGTGCAAAGGGCTTTGTTTTCTTTCTTGAAGGTTTCCTTGATTTTTTAACCAAGGGAGCTGACCAAAAGCTTATCGACCTGGTGCACACTGCAGAGGAAACAACTGAACAGGTTGAAATCCAACACGATGTAATCAGTTTTAGGTTTTGTACCGAAGCCTTGCTATCAGGAGAAAATCTGGAAAAGACAAAAATTATCAATTATATTTCGCATTGCGGAGATTCCCTGGTTGTCGCCGGATCTCCGAAAAAGATGAGGGTTCACATCCATACGGATTATCCGGCAGAAGTTTTTTCACAGATACAGCGTTTTGGTAACATCACTTATCAGAAAGTGGATGACATGGTTATGCAGAATGAGATCCTGCACAACCGTAAATCTGGAATTGCCCTGATGACCGATTCTACCTGTGATCTACCTGAAGCTATTCTGGATCAGTATCAGATCCATGTCGTCCCTTTGAGTGTGCATTTTGGCAATAGCTATTACCTTGACAGGATGAGCATTCAACCTCAGCAATTCTATGCGTTGCTTGAAAAATCGGAGAGAAATCCCAGCTCTGCCCAGCCAGCTTCAAGGGATTTCCAGAATAAATATGAATATCTTTCCACACACTACAATTCTATCATAAGCGTTCACATATCCCAGGGGATGAGCGGTACCTTTTCAAACAGCCAGATTGCTTCCAGGGAAGTTGCAGGACGAAACGGGAAACAGATTGATGTTTTCAACTCCAAAACCCTCACGGGAGGCTTGGGACTGATCATGCTTCGGGCGGCTAGAGCGATTGAAGAAGGGGCTTCGCATGAAGATATTACCACAAGCATGAAGGATTGGATCAGCAAATCTAAAATTCTGGTCAGCGTGCCTACCCTGAAATATATTGTGAGAAGCGGAAGGGTAAGTCCTTTCAAGGGTTTTATAGCCAGGATCCTTGATCTGAAGCCCATCATTACCGTGAATGATGAAGGGACGACTGAGCTTTTTGGGAAATTTTTTACGGCAAAAGCCAGTACAAGAAAGCTTATTCAGACCCTGTCGAAACTGGTTAATAACAAAAAGGTCTGGGAATATGCCATCACCCATGCCAACAATCAGAAAGTGGCAGATTACTATATCGAGGAGATGGTGAAACTCACCGGTAAAAGACCAGTTTTTGTTGATCATGCTTCACCTGCTCTGGTGGCTAACACCGGAACCGGTGTCGTATGCATCTCTGTTATGTTTGAATAAAACTCCCGGCTTATGATTGCAGCAATTGCTTTGGTCGTTTTTTTGTATATGACCCTCATTTATATTTTTGCATTGATCAGGAGGGATAATTCTATTATCGATGTTTTCTGGGGGTTGGGATTCATTGTTGTCACCTTGTACTCATTGTGGCAAAACCCCGTGGTTGATTTTCGCAAATTCATTGTCAGCCTTCTCGTGATCATCTGGGGTTTGCGTTTGTCCTTGCATATTTATTTAAGAAACAAAGACAAACCAGAGGATTTCCGTTATGCTAACTGGCGTAAGAAATGGAAATATTTCGAACTCAGGAGTTTCTTCCAGATTTTTATGTTACAGGGACTGTTTATGCTGATCATTTCCTCCCCAGTTGTTTTCATCAACTATTACTCTGATGGAGCTCCGGGAATATGGGACAGCCTTGGGCTGATCATCTTCGGATTGGGCTTCCTGATGGAAGCGATTGCTGATTATCAATTGGTCGTTTTCAGGAAGGATCCCCATCATAAAGGAAAGATCATCACCAGCGGTTTATGGCGTTATTCAAGGCATCCCAACTATTTTGGTGAAGCTTTGGTTTGGTGGGGCCTTTCTTTTTATGCCTTAAGCATGGATGGCGGATGGATGACATTGATCAGTCCGGTCGTCATCACCCTTTTATTGCGTTTTGTTTCAGGGGTACCTATGCTGGAGAAAAAATACGAAGGCCGCCCCGACTGGGAGGAATATAAAGCCAAAACTGCTGCTTTTGTTCCATTTGTAAAAGGACTCTGATCAGCATTTAAGAATTAAAATTTTTCAATCTGACCTTCTGAATCCTTTCAGGGTCTGGAATATTTAATATTTTAGCCGAAAATTTTAGGGTATGATCAACGAACAGCTACTTAAGCCCCGGAGTATTGTTGTCATCGGGGGATCCAATGATGTGCAGAAGCCGGGAGGAGCCGTGCTGAGGAATCTTATCGAATCGAAGTTCACTGGAAAAATGTATGTGACCAACCTGAAAGAGTCCATGGTACAGGGCATAAAAAGCTATCAGGATCCTGCTGATTTGCCTGAGGTTGATCTGGCGATCATAGCCATAGCGGCAAAATTTATTCCCGATACCATTGAACTGCTCACGACCTATAAAAACACCAGGGCATTCATCATTCTTTCTGCCGGGTTCAGTGAGGAAAGTCCTTCCGGAAAGGTACTGGAGCAGAAAGTGGTCGAACTGATCAACAGGGTGAATGGCGCCCTTATCGGACCAAATTGTATCGGTGTGCTAACCCCGGATTATGCAGGCGTTTTCACCAAGCCCATTCCGAAACTTGACCCGGGAGGCTGTGATTTTATTTCAGGGTCAGGAGCAACGGCTTGTTTTATCATGGAAGCCGGAATCCCTAACGGCCTTACCTTTGCACGTGTGTTTTCAGTGGGAAACAGCGCACAGATGGGAGTAGAAGAAATCCTCCAATACATGGATGAACACTTCGATCCCGTAAACAGTTCAAAAGTCAAGCTCTTATATATTGAAACGATTTCTAAGCCCCAACTATTGCTGAAGCATGCTTCTTCCCTGATCAGGAAAGGATGCAAAATCGCAGCCATAAAAGCCGGATCCTCAGAAGCAGGGAGCCGTGCGGCTTCCTCTCATACGGGTGCCCTTGCCAGTCCGGATGTGGCGGTGGATGCGCTCTTCCGGAAAGCCGGAATCATCCGATGTTTTGGGCGTGAAGATTTGATCAGTGTGGCTTCCGTATTTATGTATCCAGAATTAAAAGGAGAGCATATGGCCATCATCTCTCATGCCGGAGGCCCTGCAGTCATGCTTACCGATGCACTATCCAACGGAGGGTTGTCAGTGCCTTGTATTAAAGGCCCACAGGCAGAGGAACTGCTCACCCATCTATTCCCAGGTTCCTCCGTGGCCAATCCCATAGATTTTCTGGCTACAGGCACTGCTGAGCAATTGGGGAAGATCATCGATTATACAGATCGTAAATTTGAAATCATTGACGGAATGGCGGTGATTTTCGGAACTCCTGGTCTGAGCAATGTATCCGATGTTTATCAACTCCTTGATAAGAAGATACATTCTTCCTCCAAACCCATTTATCCCATTTTACCTTCAGTATTGACAGCCTCAGATGAAATCAATGAATTCGTCAGTAGTGGACGTGTATTTTTTCCTGATGAAGTGGTTTTCGGCAGGGCATTATCAAGGGTCTATCATGCTGCCAGGCCTTCCCCTGAGGAAGTATTCCTTCCGGAAGTGGATGAAGGTAGAATAAGGGGTGTGATCGATCGTGCCGGAGACGGATACCTTTCTCCGGTTGATGTTCAGTCATTACTTGATTCCTGTGGTATTCCAAGGGCCGGAGAAGTGGTGGTCAGCAATGCGGATGAGGCAAAAGAAGGTGCGGCTTCTCTGGGCTTTCCGGTGGTCATGAAGGTAGTCGGTCCTGTCCATAAATCAGACGTCGGAGGGGTAGTCCTCAATGTTAAAGATGAAATGACCCTCTGCCGGGAGTTTGAACGGATGATGAAGATAAAAGACACCATAGCCATTTTGATCCAGCCCATGCTTTCGGGTGTCGAGCTTTTCATCGGTGCAAAGCGGGAACCTAAATTCGGGCATCTTATTCTCTGCGGACTCGGCGGAATTTTCATTGAAGTATTGAAAGACGTTTCTGCCGGCCTTTCACCGGTAATGAAGGAAGAAGCCCTGACTATGATTCGCGGTTTGAAAAGCTATAAAATCATTCAGGGGGTCAGGGGACAGCATGGAGTGGATGAGGAAAAATTTGCCGATGTGATGGTCCGCTTGTCGGCCTTGCTCTGCGTGGCGCCGGAGATTTCCGAACTTGATCTTAACCCCTTATTGGGACGGAAAGACAGGGTGGTTGCCGTGGATGCAAGGATCTGTGTAAAGAAAGTGGAAAAGTAACAGAGTAATAAGGTTAGTAAAGTCCGATCTGCTGGAGGAAGATCGTGGCCAGTCCCGGTTTTAGTCCCAGGGTGAATACCACTCCGAACACCGCTCCCCATAAGTGGGCATCATGCCCGATGTTATCTTTCCCGCGTTTACTCATATAAGCTTCATAGATCACATAAAGGATCCCGAAAACCGGAGCAGGGATAGGAAGCGGCAACAGGAACAGGAAAATCTTCCCTGTCGGGTACAATATTATACTCGAAAAAATAACTGCCGACACGGCTCCGGAAGCGCCCACCGCATTATAAAAAACATCGTTCTTATGTTTTCCGAAAGCCGGAATAATGGAAAGCAGTAATCCGCCAACATAAAGCAGGAGGTAATATAATGTCTCCTTTCCGGGAAAATAGACCTTGAAATAGGTTTCAACCACTTCTCCGAAGGAAAAAAACACCAGCATATTAATAAAGAGATGGAAGTAATCGGCATGCAGAAAACCATAAGTGAAGAAACGGTACCAATGGTTGCTGTGCTTTACATCATAGGCATTGAATTTCAGTTTTGAAAACAGTTCCTTATTGTTCATGCCAGCGACTGAAACAACTGCCGTGATGAAAATTATGATATAGGTTATCGGCATGGGAAACAGGGGGTGAAATTAATGGGTTGTCTGGGTTTGTGTTTCCTGGGTGAAATCGATTTCAGAACCCAAGACACTATGCGGAATAAGGAAAACCATCAGCAGGATTACGGAAGCAAGAATAGGCCAGGTACGGTTATACCGGTTTTTATGTAAAACAGAAAGTGCAATGGCCCAGAAAAGAAAGGCCAGCAGTGACTTATTATCCGTGAGGTCATGTCCGAATGGCCATCCGGTCCAGAAAGCGCCGAAAGAAAATTTCTGAACAACAGGTCCCATTATCAGTCCGCCAAGCAGCAGGGTGATGACGGTAAGCCAAGCATATCGGTAGGTTTTTTTGCTTTGAGCGATAGCCATCATTCCGGTGAGGGTTGAAAACAACATCGCTAAAAAAATAAAAAAAATATGCGGGTATAAAGCATAGGCAGGCACTTGCCCTTTATACCTGAGTACGGCAGGCTTTTCATTCAGTGAAACATGCACATTTCCCCTGATCAGTGTGACCTTGTACATCATTTTTCCGGCAGGCGGCAGATGGGGTAATTTTCCGGTCAGAAAAGAACCTTTCCTTAACATGGGTTGCAAGGTCCATGGGTCATTGCTGTTAAATCTGCGAAAAGCAATTTCTCCCTTGATGGAAGTATCTGGGACAGAGATGTCGATGCTTGCACCATCGGCTCCATCATAAGTGCGAATGAGACGGTATTTGATTTCCTGTTTTTCAATTTTCATCTTCCCGCGGATGGGATAGGTAGGGCCTGTCATTCGCTGATAAATGGCAATGGTCAGGGTGAATAAAATAGCCAGTAACCAGATGAGGATAGGAGAGAATTTTGATTGTATTGCCAATTGAAGAAGGTTTTAGCAAAAGTAATTATTTCAGGGATATTTTTCAAGCAGTTCATAGATCGCCTGATGGATGTTTGTTCTGATGTTCAGAGAGGAAAGTTTCTGGTTTCCGGCATTGGGATAAACGCGGTTGGAAAGAAAGATATAAATCAGATGGTTCTGAGGATCAGCCCAGGCATAGGTTCCGGTAAAGCCTGAATGCCCAAAACTCAGGGGAGAAGCAGCTTCACAAACAGGTCCGTCGGGTGCATAATGGATCATGGGTTTGTCGAAACCAAGTCCCCTTCGGTTTCCTTTCTGAGGATACTGCACTTTTGTAAATTCATGAACGATTGATGGCTTCAGGTATTGTTTCTCCCCATAATATCCATCTTGTAACAACATTTGCATGATCACGGCAAGGTCATAGGCATCCGAGAACAGACCGGCATGACCGGAAATACCCTTGAGCATGAAAGCCCCCGGATCATGAACCTCTCCCCAAACCAGTTTTTTTCTGAAAAGGGTATCAAATTCCGTCGGCATTACCCTTGAAAGGGGGAAACGTTCCTTGGGGTTAAAGCCCATGGTTTGTAATCCGAGCGGACGATAAAACGAATTCTGCAGGTATTGATCGAAGGATTCTCCACTGATTTTTTCAACCATCAGCCTGAGCAGGTAAAAACCGAGATCACTGTACTTGTATTCATGATTTTGCCGTAAAGGCGACTGGATAATAGTGAGGTAAATACTATCAGGAGGGAAATCACGATGGGTTTTCAGGCTTCTTTCATAAAACGGGATCCAGGCTTGCAACCCCGACTGATGGGTCATCACGTCACGGATTGTAAGCCTGGCTTTATTGCTCCCTTTCAATAAGGGAAGATACTTCCCCAGACTGTCATCAAGCTGCACTTTTCCATCCTCATACAATTTCATGATCGCCAGGGTCGTGGTAGCAATCTTCGTAATGGAAGCCAGGTCGTAAAGATCATTGATCTTGACTCTGACCGTATCTTCATAACGTGGTGTTCCAAAACTTTTTTCATAGAAAATCTTACCCTCTTTAGCGATCAGAATGGAACAACCCGGATAGGCTCTTTTTTCTATTCCGCTCTCAGCGATGGAATCGATTATACCCAGGGCATCGGAAGGGATCCCGAGACTTTCTGGCATAACCGATTCCATCCTGGATTTCCCGGTGTCTTCTCCGCTTCCTTCCTTGAAAGGCCCGGAGGAAACAGGGAGCTTTCCCCTGCTTGCAATGCCGCCGAAGATAAGTTCGGCCGCGAGTTTCTGAGTATATTGGTTGTCCTGGTAGGTAACCAGGATACTTTCCATATTTTTGGTATTCGGGATAAAGGAAAGTGCATAAGGATTCCCGAAAACAGTCAGTATATTGCGGCCATGGCAGGTCAGCGTATCGAGTAACTGCCGAATCTTCAGATGAAGGCCAAAACTGTCTCTGGGTGCACCTCCGGCACGTTGAATACCGATGATCAGTATATCGTAAGACGAGAGCAGGGAGATGAGGCTGTCGGCGACAGCTTTCTCAGGAATGGCGCCGAGAAAGTATGTGTCAACCTGTGCATAGCGGGAAAGGGTGGATTGAAATACATTGATGTTGGTATCCATCAGTGACAGGGATGCAATCTTTCTGCTGTCAAGCGAAGTCAATGGAATCAGTTGCAATTCGTTTTTGACAAGGGTAATGGAATTTTGGAAGATTTCTCCGGTCAGTGCTTCAGCAGATGGAGGATTGAGGTCAGCACTGATGCCTTTCAGGTTCACGAGTGGCTGATCCCAGAGGTGAAGGTCATGTTTTATGCCGAGTACTTTTCTGCATCTCTGTTCGATCAACTCCATGGAAAGAATCCCGCTCTCAATGGCCTGCCTGATTCCCTGAATGGCTTTAGGAATGTCTTGGGGGAGGAGCAGGATATCATTGCCTGCTTTTAAAGCCCTTACCTCAATTTCCCCGGGTTTCGCATTTTTTGTCACCCCTTTCATATCGAGGGCATCGGTGAAAACGATTCCTTTATAACCCATTCGATTTTTCAGCAAACCGCTGACAATATTTTCTGATAGGGTGGAAGGTGTATTTTTCAAGCTATCCATGGCCGGAAAATACACATGAGCCACCATGATCCCCTTCACTCCCTCACGGATCAGGGTACGGAAAGGATAGAGCTCAAGGGAATCGATCCTTGAAGCGGAATGTTCAATGATCGGAAGGGTAAAGTGTGAATCCGTTTCCGTATCCCCATGTCCCGGAAAATGCTTGGCTGTGGCGATGATCCCGTGGTCCTGCAGTCCCTTCATATACATGCTGCCCTTAAATGCAACTTTTTCACGGTTTTCTCCGAAGGAACGGAAATTGATCACCGGGTTTTTGGGGTTATTGTTGATATCTATGACGGGTGCAAAATTTACGTGTATGCCTAACCTTTTGCAGTCCAGGGCTATTTGTGCTCCCATCCGGTAAATCAGCGAATCGTTCTGAAGGGCTCCCAAGGCCATCTGACGGGGAAAGGAGAAGGCGCTATCGAGGCGCATTCCAAGACCCCATTCGGCATCCATGGAAACCAATAAAGGGATGGGCGAAATTTTTTGCAAACGGTTTGTAAAATCAGCCTGGCTGTATGGGCTGCCTTTAAAAAAACAGATTCCCCCGGGCTGATGAATGCGGACGATCCTCATGAGGCTGTCCTCATACACTGAATCACGGCCGGAATACGCCCTGATCATCAGAAGCTGGGCGATTTTTTGTTCAAGGCTGAGGGAATGATATATGGAATCAGTCCGGCAGGAATCAGCAGAAATATGTCCAGCCTTCAGGGTGTTGAAACAAATCAGGAATATCAGGACGGTAAAAAAATTTTTCTTCATTAGCGGCGTTTGTTCTTCAGTACAAAAGAAAGAAAAATGAAGATAACTGTGTCAAATCTTATCCGTTTTTATTAACATCCCATAGTAACAGGCTGCTATTTGCAATATCTTTGTTTTTCCATATTTTTATTCAGCTCATTCATCATCGTTAATAAAGATATTCATGCTTTCCATAACAGATCTTCAGAACATTGCTTCCCAGGTTCGTCGTGATATTGTTCGTATGGTCCATCATGCTGCTTCAGGCCATGTCGGTGGGCCCATGGGAGCGGCTGATTTTCTCGTGGCCTTGTACTATGAGATCATGCGTCCAGATCCGTCCAAATTCGAAATGAATGGATATGGGGAGGATTTGTTTTTTCTTTCCAATGGTCATCTTTCTGCCGGATGGTATAGTGTACTTGCCAGGTATGGGTATTTTGAAATTTCGGAACTGGCCAGCTTCCGTAAACTAAATTCACGCCTTCAGGGTCACCCTGCAAGCTGTGAGGGCTTGCCAGGTGTAAGGATAAGTTCAGGTTCTCTGGGTCAGGGATTATCTGTGGCCATAGGTGCTGCCCTGGCTAAAAAGCTTAACCAGGATGATCATATGGTTTATTGTCTGATGGGTGATGGAGAACTTCAGGAAGGACAGAACTGGGAGGCTTTTATGTATGCTGGGGCCAAAGGTGTTGATCATCTTGTAGCGGTGGTGGATTATAATAAAAAGCAAATCGAAGGTCCCCTGCAAAATGTTCTTGACCTTGGCAATCTGTCAGAGAAATTAAAGGCTTTTGGCTGGATGGTGGCGGAGATGAATGGCAACAATATGAAGGAAGTTGTTGATACACTTCATTCGGTTAAGGAAATAAGCAGAAAAGGTAAACCTGTTTTTATCCTGATGCATACCCTGATGGGATATGGCGTTGATTTTATGTCGGATAAGCATGAATGGCACGGTATACCACCGGATCATGAACAATTAAAAAAAGCATTGGATCAATTGAAGGAGACGGAGGGAGATTATTAGAAGAATTTACGATTTACGATTTACGATTTACGATTTACGATTTGCAAAAAAAAATTATCACTGGTCATTTGTCATTTCTCGTTTTATTGATTTTTCTGTTGTTTCCTGCCGGGGTCATTGCACAGGGAACAAATGAGAAGGAAAAACCTAAGCCGACGACACGGATATTATTTGTGTTTGATGCTTCCCAAAGCATGTATGGACGATGGCAAAGCGATACTAAATTCAATATCGCGGTCAGGTTATTTTCCGGGCTGCTTGATAGTCTGCGAAACCAGCCAAACCTTGAACTTGCCCTCAGGGTTTATGGACATCAAAAACAATATCCGCCGCAGGATTGCAATGATACACGCTTGGAGGTTCCTTTTGCCAAGGACAATATCCCTCGCATAAAACATGTTTTAAAAACCATCAGTCCAAGGGGTACTACTCCGATTGCATCTTCACTATCACAGGCAGCCGGGGATTTTCCAAGCTGCGATAACTGCCGGAATATCATCATACTCATCACGGATGGGATAGAGGAATGTGGTGGAGATCCCTGTGCGATTTCCCTGGAACTTCAGAAAAAGGGAATCACCCTCAAGCCTTTTATCGTTGGGATAGGAAAAGATTTCAGGGATCAGTTTGAATGTGTGGGAACCTATTTTGATGCTTCCAATGAGAAAGAATTCAGGGAAGCGTTGAAAGTGATCATCTCCAGAGCACTGAATCCGACTACAATTCAGATCAATCTTCTGGATATTTACGGTAAGCCGACGGAAACCAATGTGAATATGACTTTGTATGATAACGTATCAGGCATGATCAGATATAATTTTATACACTCCTTTAATGCCAGGGGTTTTCCTGATACCCTCGACATTGATCCGCTGCTGACCTATACTATTGTGGTACATACCATTCCCCCGGTACACAAAGATTCAGTGAAACTAACCCCGGGTAAACATACCACCATCGGCATTGATGCTCCCCAGGGTTACCTGACTTTCAGGGCAGGAGTAAACAGCACCCTGAAATATCTTCCCGTTATCATTAGGAGAAATGGAACTTCAGCAACCATAAATGTTCAGCAATTTGATCAAATCGAAAAATATCTTTGCGGGAAATATGATATTGAAGTCCTTTGCCTGCCCAGGATCATTCAAAAAGAGGTGGAGATTATGCAAAGCCAGACCACCACGGTTGAAATCCCTTTGCCCGGAATTGTCGTGATCCAGCGATCCACAAATGGGTATGGCAGCGTTTACCTGGAGGATAAAAGCGGTCTGATCTGGCTTTATAATCTCAGGGATACGCCTCAGCAGCAAGAAACCCTTTATCTTCAACCAGGAGCCTACAGGGTAGTCTTCCGGTCGAAATTTGTCAATAAAGCTTCTTATACCATTGAAAAATCATTCAGGGTTGAACCCGGACAAACCATCAATGTAAAATTATACCCGAACTAATACATGAAGGAATATCAGAATTACGGATCAAAAGACACCCGGTCAGGGTTTGGCGCAGCACTGCTTGAACTGGGAAAATCCAATTCCCAGGTAGTAGCCTTATGTGCTGACCTGACAGGGTCATTAAAGATGGATGCTTTTGCCAATGCTTTCCCCGAGCGGTTTTTTCAGGTTGGTATTGCTGAAGCAAACATGATGGGTATGGCAGCCGGATTTACGATTGGAGGGAAAATACCCTTTACGGGAACTTTTGCCAATTTCTCTACGGCCAGGGTGTACGACCAGATACGTCAGTCCATTGCCTATTCAAACAAGAATGTCAAGGTCTGTGCCTCTCATGCCGGGATCAGTCTTGGCGAAGACGGGGCTACCCACCAGTGCATCGAAGATATGGGGATGATGAAGATGCTGGCGAATATGGTAGTGATCAATCCCTGTGATTTCAACCAGACCAGAGCGGCCACCTTAGCCATAGCCGATTATATCGGCCCCGTTTATTTACGGTTTGGCCGTCCCAAGGTACCAAATTTCATAGATCCGGAAATGAAATTTATAATCGGGAAGGCGATCTTGTTAAATGAAGGAAGCGATGTTTCCATTTTTGCAACAGGGCATATGGTCTGGAAGGCACTGGAAGCAGGTAAACTTCTCGAACAGCAAGGCATCTCCGCTGAAATCATCAACCTTCATACCATTAAACCCCTGGATGAGGAAGCTGTTCTGGCCTCCGTGAGAAAGACGGGTTGCGTTGTTTCTGCCGAAGAGCATATGCGGAACGGGGGTCTGGGCGATTCCATTGCGCAACTGCTTTCCCTAAAATATCCGACACCCATGGAAATGGTCGCGGTCAATGACCGTTTCGGTGAAAGTGGTAAACCTGATGAGCTGATGAAAAAATATGGTCTTGATACTACTGATATTGTGAAATCGGCACTTGAAGTGATCAAACATAAAGGCAACTTGACCTTTTCGACCCCTAAAGCATAGTTTGATTGTCTCTGGTTAGTAAAATCGGTATCTCCTTGTCGATATAGAGCGGTACCGTTTCTATGGTCACATTGCTGGTATCCAGCCCCAGTGCCCTGACTTCTGTAATCCCGAATTGTTTGAAAATGGCATAAAGATCCATGATGAATTGTTCCCTGGGCGGAAAATCGAAATCATAGTTCTGGATACGGTCGATTACAACGAAACGGAAATCGCTAAGGACATGATATTTTCGAAGGGACTCATAATGACTAAGCATATCGATCTCATGGTTATGGCTCATTTCATCGAGAACCTGACGGAAGAAGAGATTTACCCGGGGTTGAACCTTGAATCCGATCTTGAAATCTACTTTGATTATTACGCCTTCATTCAATTTGGTGACCTTATACTCCAGCACATGGGGTTCATCAAGGATGTCGACATGCAAGAGCCAATAGGTATCTGCTCTTTTGGGTTGCTTGTTGAGTATTGAATAAATGATTTTCGATTCGATATCGGTGATCTTATTGGCTTTGGTAAGGAACACAAGATTGGTTGCGTATTTTGGTATGGATTCGTCTTTGCTGAGTTCCCTCAGGATATCAAAATAATTTTCTATCCTGATAAATTCAATAAAACTGTTTTTAATTTTTCGTCCATGGAACCAGATGTACATGATAACGAACAGAATACTTCCAATAAAAATGGTGATATATCCACCATACAGGAATTTATTCAGATTGGCAACCAGAAATGATCCCTCAATGAAAAGGTAAACCATTAAGAACAGGACGAGAAGATATTTCGGAACGTGTTTGTAATAAAGATATACGCCTAGCAAAACAGTGGTCATCAGCATGGTGATATTGATGGTCAGACCATAGGCTGCCTCCATATTGGCTGATTTCTGAAAGAAGAGTACCACACCGATACAGCAGGCATAGAGGATCCAGTTGATACTGGAAATATACATCTGACCTTTGATGTTGGTAGGGTAATTGATTTTAACCTTGGGCCAGAAGTTCAATGAAATCGCTTCACTGATCAGGGTAAAAGAACTGGTGATCATAGCTTGGCTCGCGATAATGGCGGCAATGGTCGCAAGGGCAATTCCGAATATTAAAAACCAGGAAGGCATAATGGCAAAGAAAGGATTGGTCCATTCCGTCATATAATCCGGATTCATTAGAATCCATGCTCCCTGGCCGAAATAGTTAAGTAGCAGGCTGACTTTCACGAAGCCCCATGTCACACGGATATTTTTCCGCCCGCAATGACCCAGGTCAGAATACAGTGCATCGGCTCCGGTTGTACATAAAAATACGGCTCCCAGCAGGATGAACCCATGGGGATACTGGGTGAGAAAATTGAAGGCATAGACCGGGTTAACCGCGTATAAAATTTTAGGGAACTGAAGAAGTTGAATAGTTCCAAGGATGCCCAGCATGGAAAACCATAGAAACATAATTGGCCCGAAAGATTTTCCGATCATCTTGGTGCCGAATTTCTGGATAATGAAAAGCAGGGTGATGATCATTAAAGCAATGGGAACAACAGGTATCCGTGGATTTTTGATGAGGATACCCTCCACCGAGGAGACAATGGTGATGGCCGGTGTGATAATGCTATCGGCCAGCAGGGTACAACCTCCGATAATGGCAAACAGGTATGCCCATTTAGCGCGTTTCCGGATGAGTGCAAAGAGGGAGAAAATGCCTCCTTCCCCCTTGTTATCTGCACGCAGGGTAATAATGATGTATTTCAGACTGGTCTGAATAGTCAGGGTCCAGAAAATACAGGAGAGGCCACCCAGGATATATTCGGGAGTTATGAGATCACCTCCGGCAACGATGGCCCTCATCACATACAATGGCGAGGTGCCGATATCCCCAAAAACAATCCCCAGGGTGACAATCAGGCCGGCTGGGGTAAGCTTCTGAATATAATTCTTATTCCTCGATGTGGTCATCTGTTTGTTTGTTTTTCTTTTTTCCGACCCACTGTCTGATAATGGTGATAATCATAGGCAAAAGAGATACAAAGATAATCCCCAGGATGGCAATAGTAAAATTATTTTTAACAATTTCCAGATTTCCGAAATAATAACCGGTCAGACAAAAGAATACTACCCAGATGATATTACCGGCAATACTGAAGCTGAGGAATCTTATATAATACATGGTTCCCACCCCAGCAACAAAGGGCGCAAAAGTCCGGATGATGGGCATGAAACGGGCGAGGATCAGGGTCTTTCCTCCATGCTTTTCATAAAAAGAATGCGTTTTATCGAGGTAATCCCGTTTGATCAGGCGGTAATTTTTTTCATATACTTTTTTCCCGATCAGCCTGCCGATAAAGTAGTTGGTATTGTCGCCCAAAAAAGCAGCTAGGATCATCAGCAGCATCAACGGGATAATGCTGAGGGGATTTCCATCCATGGCAGCAATGGTTCCTGCAGCAAACAACAGGGAATCCCCGGGTAAGAAAGGAGTCACTACCAGACCGGTTTCCATAAAGATAATGGTAAATAAAATGAGGTAGGTCCAAACCTGATAGTTACTGACGATTTCAAACAGGTGTTTGTCAATATGAAGGACAAAATCAATAAAATAAGAGATTATTTCCATAACAGCATAAGAATTGGTTCATTCATCTATTTTTTTCAATCCAGTGAAAAGCATTTTTTAACATGACAGGGGTGATGATCGTGGTCAGCAATGCCATCAGCACAAGAATGGAAAACATGGAAATATCAATAAAGCCTTTTTGAAGAGCTATATTGGCAATGACCAGTTCCATAATCCCTCTGGCGTTCAGTCCGAGACCTATCGTAATGGCTTTTGCATTGTTGAATCCTGCCATCTTTCCTCCGAAATAACCTCCGAAAATCTTGCTGATAAATGAGGCCATGAGGACAACGGTGAGCAAAAATAAATCATTCAGTGCATGCAGACTGAACGAAATGCCCATCGTGGCAAAGAAAATGGGAGATAAAAAACCCATGGTGATTCCGGATGCAGAACGTTTCGCCTGTTCAAAATCACTTCCGGAAAACATGCTTCTTGGCAATAAAATAGCGCCGAAAAATGCCCCCACAACGAAATGCAGTCCCAGTAATTCCGCAATGCTCGAGAATACCAGTACAAATAAAATTACCATGGCAAACAACGATTCCTTCCCCCTGAGAAAATGCATAAATTTATTCATTTCCGGCCTGATGACATTGACTTTCGATTTTGCAAGCCGAAACAGATAATAAGCCAGAATAAAAATGCTGATGAATAACAGGAATTTTAAAATGGTCAGCAGAATGGATAAGGTAAGATCACCCAGGTTGTGGGTGGTGTGATTGAAATCAAGGATAATACCCAGGATCAGCAGAGAGACAATGTCATTGAAAATGGCAGCAGATATAATGCGTTGACCGATATCCGTATTTAACCGGCCGATATCTATCAGGATCCTGATACTGACGGGCAGGGCCGTGATGGCGATACACAGTCCGAGAAACATGGAAAAAGTATAGGTGAAATGAAATCCCAATCCGATGAAGAATCCGCTGACAAAAGGGATAATAAAACCAAGCAAAGCGATCCAGATATGTCTTCCCCGGATGGAGTTGCGGATCTCTTCCACTTCAATCTCCATTCCGGCCAGTACAATGAGCATAAAAACACCCAATTCTGCAATAACTTTCAGATCTCCCACACCGGGAATGATATTGAACAGAGAGGGACCCAGAATGACCCCGGCAAGTACTTCCCCAATCATAGCGGGTTGGCCAAAACGTTCCAGCATTTCACCCATCACTTTTGCAGTCAATAACAGTATTAGCAAACTGACGACAAAAGGGAGCTGTGTGTGTGCTACATGAAACATGGGGGAATTATCTTAAGCGGATTCAAAAGTAATGCATTTCCGTGAACTGACATCAACCACAGAAAAGTTAACTTTGCAGGCATGGATCTGACTGCTCCTTTCCAGTTCGCTTTTGTACAAACCTCACCTATTGAGCTGTTCGCCGTGTTTTGCGGACTGATCAGCGTATGGTTCATGAAAAAGGAAAACACACTTGCCTTTCCTTTTGGCATAATCAATGTGCTGATCTATGTTTATATCTTTTTTCAAACCCGCTTGTATGCCAATGCCGGAATCAACGCCTTTTTTTTTATCATGAGCGTGTATGGATGGTATAACTGGACGAGAAAAGTCAGCGGAGATAAAACGATCAGGATTTCCCAATGTTCCAGGACAGAGCTTCTGCTTAATGGTTTAGCGTTGATGGTGTTTTTCTTTTTCATCCGCTGGATTTTAACCCGTTACACCCAAAGCCAAGTTCCTTCCTGGGACGCCTTCACAACGGCTTTCTATATGGTTGCCCAATGGTTGCTGTCGCAGAAAAAAATTGAAAACTGGATTTTATGGATAACGGCTGATACTGTCATGATTGGATTATGCATTTATGAAAAGCTTTATTTTACTGGTCTTCAGTATTTCGTATTTACCATCATCGCCAGCCTTGGATTCCTGGAATGGCGGATTAAACTGATAAAATGATTCGGAAAATTGCCATTACCGGTCCGGAATCCACCGGGAAATCAATGCTTGCAGCTCAACTTGCAGTCTGCTATAAAACCTTTTGGGTACCGGAATATGCCAGGGAATATCTTGAAAACCTTGGCCATTCCTATCAGGAATCCGATATCCTGGCCATCGCGAAAGGACAAATGAAAAATGAACAGTCAGGAATGAAGAAAGCGAATAATATACTTTTCTGTGATACAGAACCTATCGTAACAAAAATATGGAGCGAAGTGAAATTTCAGCATTGTCATCCGTGGATACTCAGGGCTGTCAGAGAAAACCCTTATGATCTTTATCTCTTATGCAATATTGACCTTCCTTGGGAATACGATCCTTTGCGGGAATGTCCTGACCGTAGGCAGTTTTTATTTGATTTGTTTGTCCATGAACTGGAAAGCACCGCAAGACCATATCGGATAATATCCGGAACTGGTATTCATAGGATGAATAATGCGATGAATGCAATTGATCAATTATTTCATGCAAATGCTTAATTTTGGATTTTCTCCCATATTATAAAGGTCTTGGATAACAACATTCGCGTCTTGTTCCTTCCTCGCTGGTACCCTCATCGCCAGGATCCCATGCCCGGTTTGTTTATTCAGCGTCAGGCGGAATCCCTGACTTCTTTTTGTGATGTTGCTGTACTGTATGTTCAGGCCGAAAAGGATTGTCCGAATAAAATTGAAGCTGAATTTGCAGAGGAAAATAAGGTCAGGGTGCTTAGGGTATATTATCAGTCCTCATTGTCGAAGTCGGAGTTGCTTAGAAAAATATTTGATTTTTACAGGTTTTACAAGGTTTTATTCAGGAGTTTAAAGAGCATTAGTGGATTTCAACCCGATCTCATCCATGCCCATATATTGACACGGATGGGATGGATGGCCATGCGGATCGCCATAAAAAGAAATATACCCTACCTGATTTCTGAGCATTGGTCCAGGTATTTTCAGGAAAATTTGAAGTTCAGGGGTATGCTGAAAAAGCTGCTGACACGGATTACCGTAAAAAATGCTGCTGCTGTGCTTGTGGTTTCCGAAAAGCTGAAGCAGGCGATGTGGTCCCAGGGATTGAAAAACGGACATTACCATATTGTTCCCAATATCATTGATCCGCAAGTATTTCATGTGATTCCCATGGAACATGATTCCATAAAAAAGAGAATGATCCATATTTCCTGTTTTGAGGACAGATCTAAAAATATTTCTGGATTTTTAAATGCGGTGAAGTCCCTGTGGGAGGAACGTCAGGATTTTGAATGCCTGTTAGTGGGAGAGGGGCCTGACCTTCAGGAGATGCAGGAGTATGCTTCTTTTTTAAGACTTTCTGAACATTGCGTACGGTTTACCGGATTGATAACAGGAGAACCCTTGGTAGAGCTGATTAACCGGGCTGATTTCCTGGTGCTTTCAAGTCATTTCGAAACGTTTGGCTCGGTCGTGGTGGAAAGTTTATCCTGTGGAACCCCGGTGCTGGCTACACCGGTCGGGATAGTCCCGGAAATCATTCATGGAGGCAATGGGATGATCGCCGCTTCATCAAAGGTGGAAGATCTTACGCCATGCCTTCATCATATGCTGAATGAATGCAGAAAATACGACCGTCAGCAAATCCGGGATGGGATAGCAGAGAGATTTTCTCCTGTGACGGTAGGGAAATTATTGCAAGGAATTTATATGGAGATTCTACACTAACCACATATCATTAACTTTGTTGAATGGATCATAACGCAAATCCCGAGTCAATTTCTTTCTTTCGCTTCGGCGTCATGTGTTCCGGTACATCCTTTCAATACTGGCAGGCGGAAGCCATCAGGGAACTTTTAACCGATGGACATCAGTTATCCTTACTCATACAAGATGGAAGAAAACCAAAAAAAAATACTTTCCCGCAGAAAATAGGAAAACATCTATCTTCCCAGTGTCTTTTTCATTTTTGTCATCGTTTTCTATTCAGGCCAGCTTCCCGGCGTTTGGTGAAGCTGAATGTAGACATTGCCGAGGTGGATTCGATTACCTGTGAGGTCGTGAAAAAGGGTCATGCAGAATATTTTCAATCCCGGGATGTGGCGTATATCCGTTCTAAAAACCTTGATTTCATTCTCCGTTTCGGTTTTAACATCATCCATGGAGAAATTTTATCTTCTGCCAGGTTTGGCATTTGGTCATTTCATCATGGTGATGAAAACCGTTACCGGGGTGGACCGGCAGGTTTCTGGGAAATATATTCCGGAGATCCGGTTAACGGTGCAATGCTTCAGCAACTTACTGAGACCCTTGATCACGGGGTCATCCTTAAAAAGGGATACCTGAAGACAAGCTTTCATTCTTATTCGGGTAATCTTGACCATTTATTTTCTGTCACTTCCACCTGGCCTGCTCAGGTAGCCGGTGAGCTCCTGCATACCGGTAAGATAAAACCAGTACCTACCGTAAGCCCAGGCCCCATCTGTAAAATTCCAGATAATATCAGGATGTTGTTATTTTTACTCAGGCTGCTGAGGAACAAAATCAGTTTCTATTATCATGAATTATTTTCTGCCGAAATATGGAATGTTGGATTGATAACATCCAGCTTGGAACCCATAGCCCTGGGAATGAGAAAATTGAATCACTCAGATATAACATGGTTAAGAACCTTCGGAAGGGGAAAATACCTGGCTGACCCTTCAGGATTTGTAACTTTTGGAAAGTTGCACATTCTGGTGGAAGATTACAGTTATCGCAAGCAGAAAGCCAGTATATCGGAAGTCATCTATGATCCTCCGAGAAACAGCTTTTCGGTGCCCATCACTACCATCGAAAACCGTAAGCATTTATCCTATCCTTTTATCGTTGAGGAGAATAAGGCCATTTACTGTATTCCGGAATCCTACCGAGAAGGGAATATCAGCCTTTACAGGCGTAATTTCTCAGAAGAAGCTTTTGTGGAGGACCGTGTCCTGGTCGAACATGTCAACGCAGTGGATCCGACACTTTTTAAATACGGTGATTACTGGTGGCTCTTCTTTACTACCAGACCTTATTCTGCCACTCATCTTCATATTTATTATTCGGATCAGTTACTGGGCGACTACCGACCGCATCTGTTGAACCCGGTCAAGATGGATATCCGTTCTTCCCGACCTGCCGGAACACCTTTTGTTTATGACGGTATGCTGTACCGCCCTGCCCAGGATTGCTCAAAGACATATGGGGGAAGAGTATCCATCAATAAAGTGCTGAAACTTACACCTGAAGAATTTGAAGAAACAGTCAGCGGTTTTGTGGAAGCAGTAAAAGGAAGCCCATTTCCCAAAGGATTGCATACCCTGTCAAAAGCAGGTGAATATACCTTGATTGATGGGAAATGCTACCGTTTCAATTATTATCATTTTCTGAATCAGCTCAGGAGAAAATTAGCGAGACCCAGGAAAAAGGATGTTTAAAAATATTTTTAGTACTATTCTCACCCGTCTTTTCACTGCTGCCCTTACCCTGGTGATTGTGATTATTAACGCCCGTCAGCTTGGCGCCGAAAACCTTGGCACCATTGGCCTGATCATGCTCTCGGTCACCATCATTCAACTCTTTAATAATTTTGTCGGAGGCGGGGCTTTGATTTATATGACGCCCAGGGTCGGAGTTTTCAGGCTTTTTATTCCATCCCTGGCCTGGATATTCCCAATGACCATACTGATCAGTTTGCTTTTATTTTTCATGGGCTCATTTTCACCCCGGCTGGAAGTCATCCCTTCAGGATATTTTCTTGAAGTAATGGTTTTGGCCCTGATGGTTTCTTTAACTTCCATGAATTTTATGCTGATCCTGGGATTGGAAAAGGTCAGGGTGTATAATATAATCAGTCTGATTCAGATCCTTGTTTTACTTGGCTTGCTTTGCTGTTTTATTTTCCTTTTTCACATCCAGGATGTGATGGCCTGGTTCTGGGCCATTTTTTCGTCTTATGTTTTGGTTTTCGCGATCAGCCTGAACCAGATCCTGCCGGCATTGAAAATCATTCCGCTGAAAGGGATGAAATCACTGTTAAAGGAAATTTTAAAATTTGGAACATACATACAGTTTGCTAATATTTTCCAGCAGTTGAATTACCGGTTAAGCTATTATATCATTGATTTCTTTTCCGGTCGTGCCGCTCTGGGAGTGTTCTCGGTTGGGGTACAGGTTTCTGAAGGGGTCTGGCTGATTCCAAGAAGTATTGGGATGGTTCAGTATGCACGGATTTCCAATGAGATGGAGCCGGAATATGCCAAGCGGATTACCTTAAGCCTGGCCAAGATCACCTGGTTGCTTACATTGCTGGTGATGATATTCCTGATCCTTATTCCCGGTTTTATATTCCAGTGGATTTTCGGAGAGGAATTCCGGCAGATCAGGCCGGTCATTGCCTCACTTGGAGTCGGAATCATTACCCTTAGTGTTTCCATGGTATTCAGTCAGTTCTTCTCCGGGGTCAACCGTCCCTATCACAATACCATTTCTTCGGCTATCGGACTGATTTTTACCCTTGTTTCAGGTTTATTATTGATTCCCGGATGGGGCATCATCGGGGCGGGGATCACAGCCAGCCTTTCTTATGCCGCTGCCACCATGTACCAGTTTATTGTTTTTTCCAGAGTGTCCCGCCTGAAAGCCAGGGATTTTCTGATCAGAAAATCAGAGGTTCTGTTACTCATCGGAGAACTGAAAAAAGTTGTGAATAAATAAACTTAAAACTTTCCATTCATTACAACAAAGCTGAAGAAGCTTTCTTTTATATTTGCCGCCCGAATGGAGAAACGTAATGATGCAGATAGAAGAAAACAGTTATAACGAAGACAGTATTCGTTCCCTGGAGTGGAAGGAGCATATCCGCCTGAGACCGGGTATGTATATTGGCAAGCTGGGTGACGGTTCTTCACCCGATGATGGGATATATGTACTGATCAAGGAAATTATCGACAATTCGATCGATGAATTTGTGATGGGTTTTGGCAAAACGATTGAAATCTCCATCAAAGATCAGCAGGTTTGCGTTCGTGATTACGGAAGGGGCATCCCACTGGGAAAAGTGGAGGAGTGCGTGTCCAAAATCAATACGGGCGCAAAATATGACTCCAAGGTCTTCAAAAAAGCTGTCGGACTGAACGGGGTTGGCGCCAAGGCCGTGAATGGTCTTTCGGCATACTTTAAAATTCAGTCTGTCCGTGAGGGAAAAACGAAAATCGTGGAATTCCGCCAGGGTGAAAAAGTCAATGATGAACCCGAAAAACCATGTGAATTAAGGATGGGTACCATTGTTACCTTTATTCCTGATGAAGAAGTTTTTGGCAAGTTTCACTATATTCCGGAATATGTCGAAAAAATGCTTTGGAACAACGCCTTCCTGAATAATGGGCTTTCCATCATTTTTAACGGAGAACGTTATCATGCCCAGAACGGACTGATGGACTTGCTCACCAGTTACATTGATACGCCTGTTCTTTATCCCATCATTCATATTCATGA
The DNA here is from genome assembly GCA_964605775.1 of uncultured Prolixibacteraceae bacterium. GTDB lineage: Bacteria > Bacteroidota > Bacteroidia > Bacteroidales > FEN-979 > CAZSDU01. Next base: position 35,583 of record CAZSDU010000012.1, read on the forward strand.
CGGGGATTTTGAATTTGCCTTTACCCATTGCGAAATGTACGGGGAAGAATATTATTCCTTCGTGAATGGTCAGCATACCACCCAGGGTGGAACCCACCAGGCAGCATTCAGGGAAGCCCTGGTGAAAACCATCCGGGAATTCTACAAGAAAGACTTTGATACCAACGATATCAAGGCATCATTGATTGCCGCCCTGAGCATCAAGGTTCAGGATCCTGTTTTTGAATCCCAAACCAAAACAAAACTGGGCTCATTGCATACCGAACCGGATGGCCCGACCATCAGGAATTATATCATGGATATCGTCAAGAAACATCTTGACAATTATCTTCACATGAATTCCGACACGGCAGAAGCCCTTCTGAGAAAGATCATGCAGTCGGAAAAGGAACGTAAGGAATGGGCCAACATCAAAAAGATCGCCAAAGAAAGTGTTAAAAAAGTAAGCCTTCATAACAAAAAATTAAGGGATTGCAGGGTTCATTACAATAATCATGATGACCGGAAATACGAATCCACCATTTTCATCACCGAGGGAGATTCTGCGAGCGGATCGATTACAAAAGCGAGGGACGTGAATACCCAGGCAGTATTCAGTCTCAAAGGAAAACCCCTGAATTGTTATGGCTTAAGCAAGCGGGTGGTTTATGAAAATGAAGAGTTCAATTTGCTGCAGGCTGCCCTTAATATCGAAGAAGGCCTCGAGAACCTCAGATACAATTATGTCGTTGTGGCTACCGATGCCGATGTTGACGGCATGCATATCCGTCTGCTACTGCTGACCTTCTTTCTTCAGTTTTACCCTGATCTTGTCCGTAGCGGGCATTTATTCATCCTTCAAACACCACTGTTCAGGGTTCGGAACAAACAAAAGACCATGTATTGTTACTCCCCTGAAGAAAAAATTTCTGCCCTTGAAAAACTTGGTGTCAATCCTGAGATCACCAGATTCAAAGGTTTAGGCGAAATTTCACCGGATGAGTTTAAAAACTTTATCGGGTCCAGTATGCGCCTGGATCCTGTGCTTCTCACCAAGGATTCCAACCTCCAGGAAGTCCTGAGTTTTTATATGGGGAAGAATACACCCGAACGTCAGAATTTTATCATAGATAACCTTAAGGTTGAAGCAGATATTCTCGAAACAGAAGCAGTCGGTTAATCCCCGTTCTTTCTTTTCATGGGCCAGATATGAGAGGAAAACCTGAGATTGGCTTCCCGGCGGTGGATTAAATCCTGTAATTCAAAAAGCATATCGCGGTTCACCTGTTGTGCCATCGGAATGACCCATTGTTTTGTCTCGGCAATGTATGTCTTGATAAATTCTTTGTCGAAGATGTCGGGATGAAGATCGGTGAGGTTACTGATACGGTCAGCACATTTAAGGGTTTTCGCAAGTTCAGTACCCTCTTCAAGAATCCTCCGGAGAAATTGCTCTTTGCTTTCATCTTTTCTTCGCGTGACTTCGAGCACAAGGTCCAGTACCTTGGGACCATCCGCATCTATCAGCCGGATTTCATCATAGGATGTGCATTTCACATCCTCAAAAAGGTCGTGGATCACGGATGCTTTTAAAAGAACAGGTTCCACATAATGATAATCGATGAGAATGGCATAGGTGCTAAGGGCATGACGGAACTGATTGCCTCCGACATAACGCTTGATTCCCCTGAGGGCAGTTGCCTTCTGCACATAGGGTGCGACAACCATGTTGATCAATAAGTCTTTTTCAAAATTTTCCATAAAGTGACTGAAATGTTTTTCCGAGGTAATGGATAAGGTCACCGGCGGTTAAAGCTTCTTGCCCCATCGCTGCTGATGCATAGTCGCCGGCCAGACCATGCAGGTATACTCCCAGCAGGCAGGTCTCAAGAGGGGAATACCCCTGTGCGAGCAAACCGGAGAGGATACCCGTCAGGACATCCCCGCTCCCGCCTGTAGCCATGCCGGGATTTCCCGTTGAATTGAAATAACAAACCCTTTCCGGAGTGGTAATTGCGGTATAGGCTCCTTTAAGGACAACATAAGCCTGATATTTCAAAGAAAAATCCCTTTGGATACGGTTCCTTTCAAAATCATTGCTGCTCTTACCGGCCAATCGTTCAAATTCTTTCATGTGAGGGGTGAAGATGCATCCCTTTGGCAAAAATGACAGCCAGGTCTTGTTATCTGCCAGGATATTAATGGCATCCGCATCTATTATCAGGGGAGACCTCCACTCCTGGATAAGTATTTTTAATGCATTGGCCGAAGCAGGATCCTGTCCTATCCCCGGCCCAATGGAAAGGGATGAATAAGCTCGAAGGTCAGGAATTTCACTAAATATTTCCGGGTTGGATCCGATACTCAGCATGGCTTCAGGAACTGCTGTCTGAAGAATGCTAGTCCCGCATGCGGGAACCCTGACCGTAACGAGCCCGGGTCCTGACCGAAGACAAGCCCGGGCAGCGAGGACAGCAGCGCCCATTTTTCCCAGAGCTCCTGCAATCAGCAATGCATGACCGAAATTTCCTTTATGGGAAAATTTATTCCGAGGGCGGAGAATTTTTTTGACCAGATCATGATCGACATAATAATTATCTGTCCCGGCATGCTCAATATATGAAGGCATTAGTCCGATATCGAGAACATGCCAGTCACCGACAAATCTTTCATTTTCAGGAAAAAGAAAACTGAGCTTCGGTAGAGCGAAAGTCAGGGTGACATTGGCTTTAACCACCACGGAAGGAGAGATTTGATTGCTTTGATCGCACAATAATCCGGAAGGAAGATCAATGGAAATCACGAAGGCGGGATGACCGTTGATATGGTTTATGAGTTCGGCAAGGAAACCTTCGACCGGCCTGCTAAGACCACTTCCGAGGAGGGCATCGATGACGATATCCCGGCTTTGAATTTCAGGAAAATCCTGGTCTGGAGAGAGTTGGATAATTTCTGTTCCGTTTATTTGAAGCCATCGTTCTGCATTGATCCGGCAATCAGCCGACCGCTGATCATCATGGCCGGTCAGGTAAACCTTTACCTGAAAACCTTTGATTTTCAGCATTCGAGCCAGAGCGAGACCATCTCCTCCGTTATTTCCGGCACCGCAGAATACCAGGTAACGGCTGCCTTCAGGAATATGGGATACAATCCACTGAAAACAAACGGAAGCCGCCCTTTCCATCAAATCAATACTGGCGACAGGCTCGTTTTTGATGGTGAAGGCATCTGCTTCACGGATTTTATCAACCGTAAGGATTTTCATGATTACATCATCCCCCAGAATGGAAGGGAGGCCAGAATCCCCATGATTAACAGGATCACAAAAATAAAAATCAGGATGGAAATACTGAGTCCGATAATGGCACAGATTCGACCGGTTCTGACATTGTTCAGGGAACTCAGGGTGTAACGGGACGGATTTTTCCGGTAAACCGATAGCTCCTTATTGGCTAAAACCAAGGCAATGATCCCAAGGACGATCCCGGCAAAGGACAAGAGATGCCACCAGCACAGCAGGATGGATAGAATTCCAAGGATCAGGATGGTGGTGGAATTTGGTAAATTCTGAGGACTGTTGCCAGAGCATGCTTGCAGCTGCCCGCTGACTATTCGGGATTCATCATTTTTTTCCATGAAGGAATGCTTTCAACCAAATCAAAAAGTAAAGGTATGGAATATTTTAAAAATAAAAAGGATGAAATTTAAATTGACCCAGGGTATTATATTCGATGGCCGGAGCAGGGATCTTGATAAAACCTAGGACCAGGAAAATTCCTTTCAGCACTTTCGATCGGGTAGGGATACGGGTAAGATCAACATCTACTGATAAAAAGAATTTCCGATAACGGTCAAAATGAGGAATGTGATGCATGTTATAAAGATCAGAATTGCTCTGGGCACCGGTCATTCCTTCAGCTCCGTATCCGATGGCAATGTTCAGCCAGGATGGAAATTTACTGGATTTGGGAAGAAAAGAATGGATATTTCCGGAAAGCCAGAACGTCATCCCATTGTAATCCTTGAGCATCTGCTGGATCAAATTCCGCCCGAGCAAGTCGGGTCGATATGACGGATATTCCGTGGGATGGTAGGAATATTTCAGGTTGAATTTTTGTTCATCCCATAAGAGTTGCTGACTGATAAACAAGGCACATCCCAGGGCATTGGAAGCAATATCGCCTGCTGAAAATCCCCAACCCGCTGAAAATGCATCCAGCAATTCAGTGTTCAGGTTATACGCGAATGCCACCGCTCCGCCAAGCCAGGCTGCTGTCTTTCTGTTTACCCCTGCCCAGCGGTAAGAAGCATGGGCAAGACGGCTGAGATAGTACACGGTAGTGGCATGACCGAATTTGTCGGATTGCATCCATTCATCATTGTCATTGAAAAAATGGAAAGAAGACTGAGGATAATCCCTGTACCACGCAAAATATAGCCCTCCGAAACTGGCTACAGAGAGTACCCCCTGGGCAGCGATCACCCCGATCAACCTGCCCTTTTTAATTTCATCGGTTTGAACTGAGGAGGAATCAGGTGGCTCCGCTTTGAGAAAGCATGAAAATATCAGGATAAAAACGATGATGATGTACCCGCTTTTCCACATGGGCGTGATCTTACTTGATGTTCCGCCTGTTCAAGGCTTCCTGGTATTGTCTGGCATTCCGGTTATGTTCCGACAAACTGACGGCAAAATGATGATATCCTGAAAAATCTTCTTTTGCACAAAAATAAATGAATTGATGAGTCTGGTGGTGTAAGACTGCATCAATAGAAGAGACGGAGGGCAGGCATATTGGACCTGGAGGCAGTCCGACAAATTTATAGGTGTTGTATGGAGAATTGATTTTTAAATGATCAAAAAGAACCCTTTTGATGGAATAATCATTCCATGCAAAAATGATGGTCGGATCGGCCTGTAAAGGAATTCGCCTATGCAGACGGTTCATATAAACCCCGGCAATAATTGGTTTTTCATCATTTTTCGCAGTTTCTTTTTCAACAATGGAAGCCAGGGTGACGACTTCAGGAATGCTCAAACCCAGGCTGTCACATTTCTTTCGGCGCTCCCCTTGCCAGAATTTACGGTATTCTCGGTACATCCTGTTAAAAAACTGGGCAGCCGTAATATTCCAGAAAAAATAATAGGTATTCGGAACCATCATCACCAATACATTTTGAGGGTTCACACCATACCTGGAGAGAAAGGAGGAATCCTGGAACAAACGCATGAATTTCGCGGAATCGGGTTCCAGCAAATGACCGATCTGACCGGCAAGTTCGGAGGGAAACCGGATATTGTTCAGAATAATTTTCACAGTTTCCTGACGTCCGGAACGTAACAGCTGGATCAATTCACGGTTGCTCATGCCATCTTTCAGCCTATATTTCCCGGATTTAATTTGATGGGTATAGTTCATTCTCCTTGCTGCCCAGTCAAAACTTTTCATATGACGGATATATCCATGGCTTAGCAGGATATTCCTTAGCTCTCCATAGTCAGCATGCGATGGAATGAACAGATAAACTTCAGATTTCCCATGCAGTTCCACATTCCTGAGTGTCATCTTGGTATAAAAGCTGAGCATGGAAACAGCCAGCACGATCGAAACGATAACGGTCAATATCCATGGCATTAAATCGGAAAGTTCAAAGCGATTTCGCTTCCTCACAGATTGAGTAGTTATTTTACTCATTATTAAATATCTTTTGATACATCAGTTCATCTGAATATTTATCATTGAACCTATTCCAGTCTTTTTTACTTCCGCAACGGCAAAATCCCGCCTTCTCGAATAACTTTATGCTTTCTTGGTTTTCCTCAGAGATGTTACAATAGACCTGGTGAAGAGAAAGGGTGTCCTTGGCATAATGGAGGAAGATCCTGAGCGCTTCAACTGCATATCCCTTCCTCCGGTAAGGGGAGGAGATCAGGATGCCGATGCCTGCCCTGGCATGGGTAGGCTCAAAATCGAAAAGATCAATACTGCCTATGGTTTTTCCTGGTTCTGCCTCATTCATCAGGTCGATCATTAACCTTAATTGTCTGCTTGCATAAATATCCAGATGGGAATGTGCTACAAATTCCCTGATCTGATAACGTGAAAAGGGTACAAGGGTGTTACTCACCTTCCATACCGAAGTGTCATTTTCCCATTGATACAGGATCTCTATATCCTCTGGTTCCACTGCCCTGAGGGAAATGTTTTTCCCGGCTAATAATTTACTGGTCATTTATCCTGATTTTTCCAGAAAAAACAAAACATGCAGGACCTTCCAGCCAGATGTTGTCAAATGACTTCCCTGATTGATGAAATCCCACTTTAAGTTTTCCTCCTCTCGTCTTTATATGATAATATCCTCTGTTGACAGGATTGATCAGCGCAGCCGCCAAAGCAGAGGCCGTCACCCCTGTGCCACAGGACAGGGTTTCATCTTCCACGCCTCTTTCATAGGTCCTGACTTCAAGATAATCGGGATGTATGCTGACAAAATTCACATTGCTGCCCTCCGGGGCAAACCTGGCATCATAACGCAATTCCCTGCCTTTTTCCATAATGTTTATCACCTCTGTTGAATCAACAAATCTGACAAAATGAGGAGAACCTGTATTTAGGAAAATTCCATCTTCATACTCATGGAGTGAATGGCATCTGGCCATGAAAAGACGGATTTCGGAAATGTTTCCACTACTGTTAAGAAGGATGGCTTCATGGCCTCCGTCTGAGGCATGGAAATAGGCTTTATGGCTGATCCTTCCCAGTCTGGCCGCTTCAGCGACCAGACAACGTCCACCATTTCCGCACATGGTACTTTCCCTTCCGTCGGAGTTGTAATAAATCATCCCGAAATCAAAACCTGTTTTTTCTGTAAGAAGGATCAGGCCATCGGCTCCGATTCCCAATCTTCTGTTACATAACCAGGCGATTTCATCTTTTTTCGGGATCCAATCCGTACTGCGTTGATCAATGAGGATGAAATCATTACCGCTGCCATGATATTTCGTAAACGAAAGGATCATTTCATTTTTCATTTGCTGCAAAGCTAAAGAAAAAGCGATTAAATTATTACTTTTGGTGCCGATGAGAACATTAACTATCCTGATCCTATTGTTTCAGTTGCTGTTTTTGAATAATATCTGCGGGTATTCACAGCAAGACTCACTGCTACAACCTCCGAAGAAAGATTGTGTTCAGGAAGATGTTTTTGATGTGTTTTTTCCGAGTAAGCACATTCCCCTTCCGGTCATTGAACGTAAACTCAGGATTCTGGCACTCCCTACCATAAGTTATGCCCCTGCAACCGGTTGGCAGTTTGGAGCCGGAGCCAGCCTTTCCTGGAACTGGGGAAAACATCCTTCCACCCGCCTTTCCGCCGGAACTGTTCAGGCGGTATGGACTACCGAACGCCAATTCATAGCACAGATAAAAAGTAATATCTACACTGCACGCAACCTGTGGTATCTTCAGACCGACTGGCGGCTGTATGTTTTTCGTATGGATACCTGGGGACTGGGAACCAGCGCTGATGGTTCTTCCTATCCTATGATATTCAACTGGATAAAATTTCATAATATCCTTTCCCGGAAGGTCACAGGCAACCTTTATATGGGACTTGGTTATCATTTCGACTATCATTATAACATCAGGGATATCAGTGTTGAAAATGATAGTGCCGGACAGACCACATCACCTTATTCCCGATACTGTGAGGAACATGGACTGAACATGCGTGTCAGCCGTTTATCGGGGTTTAGCGCTAATTTCGTATTTGACAGCAGGGATAATATCATCAACCCTTACAGCGGTTATTATGTCAACCTGAATTACCGTTATAATCTCTGCTTTCTGGGCAGTGATCAGAATGGATCAAAACTCTGGACAGAATTCCGGACCTATATCGGACTTTCTAAGAAAAACCCCAGACATCTGCTCGCCTTTTGGGCCTATGGCAGTTTTCAGATCAGCGGAGAAATACCATACCTTGACCTTATGGCTTCCGGATTTGACCAGATGAATTCCTCGGGACGGGGATATAAGCAGGGCAGGTGGAGGGGTCAGGATTTTATTTATGCCGAAGCAGAATACCGTTTCCCGATTTCTCCCTGCAGCGGGGTCATAGGCGGAGTGTTGTTTGCAAATGTTACTACTGCTTCTGATCGGGATAATCATGTTCCACTGTTTTCCTGTCTTCGCCCCGGAGTCGGGTTCGGAATCAGGATTATGGTCAACAAAAACGATCGCACCAATATTTTAATTGATTTTGCACTGGGACAAAAATCCAATGGTTTTTATGTTCAGGCACAGGAGATATTCTAGGTCTTATCGGGGTTTTTCCTCTGTCTGTCGATATATGCTATCCCCTGGATATATATTGATCTATTTTTGTCACATTGATTAATTTTATACTTTTAATCCCACAGTTATGGAAACACCTAACGAAAGATATTCGAACAACAAGCAGATGCGCAAATATGTATTGGCTGTCCTGGTCATTTTTGCTGGTTTTCTTCTCCTTCTATTCAACACCGGTTTTTTACCTCCTCCCATCAAGCATATAGTTTTTTCCTGGCCGATGCTACTTATCTGTATAGGTCTGGTCAGTCTGGCCGGAACCGAAAGCCGCACACCCGGTTATATTTTGCTGATCATCGGGGGTTTCTTTTTATTGCCCAGGATCTTTCTCTTTACCTTCAATGTTACCAATGTTTTCTGGCCAATGATACTGATTGCAATCGGAGTCTTGATCCTTTCGAAACGAACTTCAGTACACCCTTGGAAGCAAAAAACTGCAACCGGTCAATCCGGGGAAGACGGGTATTTGCGTGAAGAAAATATTTTCAGTCATTCAAAACATAAAATCGTTCATCAGGATTTTCATGGAGGATATATTAATTGTGTATTTGGTGGTGCAGAAGTAGACCTCACCCAGGCCAATTTGGCTGAGGGGGTGAATGAATTGGAAGTGAATACGGTCTTTGGCGGTGTCATTATGATCGTACCCTCCGATTGGAAGGTTCAATTGAAGACAACTTCCATTTTCGGGGGCTTCAGTGATAAACGAGTGCATTTAAAGGAAAGTCCTGATCCTTCCCGTATGCTGATTATCAAAGGAAACACGATATTCGGGGGAGGTGAACTAAAAAGCTATTAACATTATTCCAGGGTATGGATCACCCGGTTTTTAAAAATCTCAGTTCAATTTCCGTTTATTTCGGATTGTGGATCCTCATCGGGGGGATCCACTTTTCTGTTTTTTTTCTGCTTTACAGTTTTCCTATCGATATTTCCGTAGCCGACAGCCTGGTCTTTAATGTCATTTTCTGCTTTATTGGACTTTCCATCTGGTATGTGGTCCGTTATACTTCTCCAGATCATAAGTCCCGCCTGACGTTCCTGGTCAACCATCTGGCTTCCGTGATTATCCTGTTACTGTTCTGGTATGGATTATCTTATATTATTCTGAACTATATTTTTGGAAAGATCCCGGCTTATCAGAAATTTCTGATCAATTCCATTCCTTATCGTATGATGATTGGACTGACCATTTATGCCATGATCGGTATGGGATATTATCTGTTAATATTTTCCGCCAACCTTCAGGAGAAAGCCAAGGTGGAAAGCCGTCTCCGAGAAGTACTTAAGGAAACAGAACTCAATATGCTGAAATCACAGATCAACCCGCATTTTCTGTTCAACAGCCTGAACTCGATCAGCTCGCTGACCATTACAGACCCCGAAAAAGCACGTGAAATGGTGATCATGTTATCCGACTTCCTCCGTTATTCTGTATCCACTACCGCCACCGCTTTTACAAGCCTGGAAAAGGAAATGTCCAACATTCGCCGTTACCTTGAGATCGAGAAGGTTCGCTTTGGTGATAAACTGGTTTTCTCTTTTATTTTTAAAGGAAACTGCAGCGAACATGAAATACCGGTCATGTTGCTTCAACCCTTGTTTGAAAATGCGATCAAACACGGGGTGTATGAAAGTACCGAAAAGGTTGAGATAGAGATGGATTGTGAATACCGGGAGGGGTTTTTGGAGATACGGATTGTCAATGATTTCGACCCCGATGCCCATGGAAGGAAGGGTTCAGGCCTGGGGCTGAAGAATATTCGTGAACGGATGAGACTGTTGTATCAGGATAGTAATTTGCTTAAGACAAGTATTCAGCATAAACGTTTCGAAGTGAAATTAAGCATTCCCGTCAAAAATGCTTATCATCGGGTTTGACAAATTGAAACTTTCACTATGGATCGAACAGAGAATCGTCGTCATTATAACCTATTCTAAAAAAATATCTTTATGTCATACCGTGTATTGATCATTGATGATGAGCAACCGGCAAGGGAGGTCATCAAACATTATCTGAAAGAATATACTGAGATGGATTTGGCCGGAGAATTTATGGATGGTTTTTCAGGATTGAAAGCCATACAGGAGATGAAGCCTGACCTGGTATTCCTGGATGTTCAAATGCCCAAACTAACCGGGTTGGAGTTGCTGGATCTGCTTGAAGATCCTCCGGTTATCATTTTCAGTACAGCCTATGATCAATATGCCATCAAGGCTTTTGAGATGAATGCCGTGGATTATATCATGAAACCTTATTCAAAGGAAAGGTTTTCCCAGGCAGTAGGCAAGGCAGTACAGCAGTTGAAACAGGGCAAAACAACAGTCGCCGCTGTTCATAACCTCGTGAAAACCATGGATGACTCAAGGGAAACGCTTCAGCGGATTGCAGTTAAATCAAGACATAAGGTCAGTGTGATTCCTGTGGAGGAAATCATCTACCTCGAAGCAGAAGGAGATTATGTCATGATCCATACGGCCGATGCAAGGCACCTGAAGGAAAAAACCATGAAGTATTTTGAAGCCCACCTTGATCCGGGACAGTTTATCCGCATTCACCGCTCCTTTATTGTGAATGCCCGTTTTATCGACCGCATCGAATATTATGATAAAGAAAATTATGCGGTACTGATGAAAAACGGCGCCAAGCTCAGGGCCAGCACATCAGGGTATAAGCTGCTTAAGCAGATGCTGAATATGTAATGGATGAATCGGCATAAGGAAGGGTGAGACAAAAAGTGCTGCCTGATCCGAGCGTGCTGTCAACCTGAATTTGCCCCTTGTTTTGTTCCACAAAATCTTTGCAGAGGATCAGTCCGAGACCTGAACCATGCTCCCCTTCAGTTCCCTTGTTTGTATATAATGAATCTAGCCGGAAAAGTTTTCTGTTCTCCTCTTCAGTCATGCCCTTCCCTTTATCCTGGATACATATTTTGCATCCGGATTTTTCACATTCGGCGAATACCAGAATTTCCCCTTTCCGGTAAGAGAATTTAATGGCATTTGACAAAAGGTTCCGCAAAACGGTTTCAATCATGTGTTTATCAGCCATCACCCTGACTTCAGGAAGCGTCAGGAAACGGATTTCTATCTCTTTTTCCTGAGCAACGGTATTCATACTCGCAATGGCTTTCGGTAAAAATTCAGTTATCGCTATAGGAAGCGGCTGAAAATCTATATGTTTGGTCTGTAAGCGCGACCATTCGAGCAGGTTCAACAAAAGGTCGTATCCCTGCTGTGCAGCCTTGTGAATGATTCCACTGATCCTGGTGATCTCTTCAATATTCATCGAAAGGCTGTCATCCTCAAGAATTTTCGAAAATCCCAGTAAAGCATTGAAGGGATTCTTAAGATCATGGGCGATGACAGAGAACAACTTATCTTTTTGAGCATTAAGCTCTCTGAGTTTTCTTTCAGACTCAGATAATTGAGCATTCAGTTCGGTGAGCTTACGCTCATAACGCTTCTGTGAAGTGATATTCCTTAGCATGATCAGACTGCCCTGGATTTTTTCGTTTCTTTCCATGACCGGAGTGTAATTCACTTCCAGCCAATGCTCAGATTCCTGGTAGAAAAGTTCAGTCCTTTGATGTTTTCCGGGGGTTATCTTTTCTAAAAAAGAAGATAATTCAGGGATTTCTTTGGGGGCAATTTTTCCCACTGCCTTATTGGACATCTTCAACAGTTCCATTGCCGATGGATTCAGATCAAGAATTCTCATTTTTTTATCCAGCACGAGGACACCGGATATCATGTTGTCAAGAATGACATGATAAGTAATGGGAAGCAGATCAAACATCTGCTTTTGTATGATACCGAATACGAACAACAGACCTGCAAATAAAAATCCGATGGGAGAGATATCAAATCCTCCCAGCGGGCTGTATCCACTGGCATAAATAATGGTCGTTATGATGGGAAACACTGACCCGACAATCAGATACCAGGCCTGACGGTGGAAAAAAGCGGGAAATTTCACCACTTCCCTGATCATGAAAATTCCACCCAGGATGATCAGCAGAAAGGCATATAACACGGCAACCCAGAACCATGGGCCATGGGAATAGCGCAAAGAATTGTATGCTGTACTTTTCCATTCAAAATTTGTCCATAGCAGGGAATGAAAACTGTTGGTAGCTCCGATGAGGATAGTGAGTGCCGGAATAATCCAAAGTATCCAGAAGTGCCGTTTGACTTCTTCTTTATCTTTTTCCAGGAAGGCCAGGACAAAATAACAATATAAAACGGGACTGGACATGCTGCCGATATATTCGACCTGAGACCAGAATATTTTGGTGGCGATATCGGGTGCTGCAGCCTCAAATCCGGCAGCAATACACCATTCTGCTCCCAGGATTAGCATTAACATCATGGGCATTTTTCCGCGAAAGGAGGGTTTGGCGGCAACAAAGATGGCTGTGGTAACCGATACCATGCCTGAGATAAGGAGTAGATAGGAGGCTAGATTGAACTGCCACATTGTTTTTATTTTTCTTTGACAAAAATAACGGTTTTTGTATTAAGTTTGTAAAAACTAAGCTTATGTTCAAGACCAATGAATACTTTGACGGGAAAGTGAAATCCATTGCTTTCGAAACTGTAGAAGGGCCGGCAACTTTAGGCGTTATGGCTCCCGGAGCATATGAATTCGGAACTTCAACTGTCGAACATATGACCGTTGTTTCCGGTATGATGTATGTATTATTGCCGGGTGAGACTTCCTGGAGGAAGTTTAAACCCTTTGAAACTTTTACTGTTGGGAAAGGGTTGAAATTCAGCTTAAAGATTGAATCGGATGCAGCCTATCTATGCATGTATGTATAAACTTATAATTATGTTCAGGATTCAAGGAATTTTGCTTTTTTTTGCCGGATTTCTGCTTTCAAGCAATTCCAGCGCAGGGATTATCTATACGGATATTGGTTTTCGCCAAACTAATCCCCTTACAACCAACTGGACGAAATCTGTGGATGTCAACCGCGACGGAGTGACTGATTTTACTTTCTCCGGAAACTTTCTTTATCATGACCTTCTTTTGGAACAGGAAGCAAATATGGCACTTTGTGTTGAACCTGGAGAGATTGACCTGCACTTTTTTCAGCGCAATGATTCCATTGGTGTCCCCCTCAGTTTCGATATGGGCAGTTTTCTGCTGGTACACATGGACACCCTGCATATGCCGGTCAACATGCTTACGTATATCGGATTTGAGTTCATGGATGAGTTGAGTGGTGCAGTTTATTATGGCTGGATCTCCATGAAGCTCGATATTTTTCATAAAATTTTTTATCTCTATGAAGCAGCCATGCAGGAAACCGATGGAAAATCCATTGCTGCCGGACAGACGGGTGTAGGGTTTCCTGAAAACCCACTGCAACCTATTCAAATCGGATTTAACGGCAACGCTTTGTTTTTTGATTCCCTCCCGGAAGATTTCCGGGGAACAGCCTATTTATATGATCTAAGCGGTAAATTACTGGTTTCCCATGACATTACTTTCGGTCAAAAAAATATTGCCATAGCCCCAAAAAATGAAATGGCAATTCTTGTCCTGATCAGCGGACATCAACGTATAACCCGAAAATTACTTCTAAATAGCCGCAACAACGAATAACACCTTATCATTCTTATCAGTAGGGGAAGAAATGGAAAAACATGATGCACTAAATCAGAAGATTCTGGGCTTAAAAGCATGGCTGCCTGCAGTTATCCTTGCCGATCACTTTAACCACCGTCCCGATATGGCTTTATCCTACTCTGATCATCAGAAGGATAACTTTCAGAAGGACATTGCCTGGATTCTTTCTTTTCTTGCCGAGTCGATCTGGGCGGGTCAGCCTGCTCTTTTTGAGGAGTTCATTGCCTGGCTGAGAACTTTCCTTACCTCTGTCAATGTTCCCATGAAAGATGTCAAAGAGAGTCTGGAATTGTTAAAAAAAAGGATTAACGAAAACTTTACCCCTGAAGAAAATGAAGTCATCAATGCCACTCTTTCTCCTGCTATAGAAATGGTCATGACAGACGATGAAAAGATATCTATCCTGGCCATGGAGAATGAGCTGACTTCCATGGCGCAGCAGTATCTTGATGCGTTACTGAAAGGTCGTCGGGCAGCTGCTCTGGAACTTGTGATGAAAGAGGTCAAAGGGGGTATTCCGGTGAGGGATATCTACCTTCAGATTTTCCAACCTGTGCAGTATGAAATTGGCCGCTTGTGGCAAACCAACCGGATCAGTGTGGCTCAGGAGCATTATTGTACCGGAGCGACACAATTGGTCATGTCCCAATTATATCCATATTTATTTACAGGAGAAAAGAAAGGAAGGAAGATGGTCACTGCTTGTGTTCCGGGAGAACTTCATGAAATGGGTGCACGTATGGTGACGGATTTTTTTGAGATGGAGGGTTGGGATACCTATTATCTCGGTGCCAATCTTCCCTTTGAAGGGGTTATCCGTTTTATCAGGGACATTCAACCCCTTTTTCTGGCCATTTCAGCAACCATGACATTTCATGTCAGCGCTGTGGATGAAATGATCAGACGTATCAGGGAAGCACAAGGCCTTCCTGCCGACCTGAAAATCATGGTGGGTGGTTATCCTTTTAAAGTAGCCGACCGGCTTTGGGAACGCGTTGGCGCTGATGGCTATGCCGCCAACGCTTTGGATGCCATCAATCTGGCAAGTAAATTATGGGCAGCATAAAAAAGTAAAATGGTTGATGTAGGCAAACGGTTTTCTTTGATTTGTGACCTGGATGGTCGAGTTGTTCAGGTATTGAACGATGAGAACAAGCTGCTTCCGCATGATCTGGCGGGCAAAATGTTTTTCACTGTGGTTTCTGGGGATCTTGACAAGATCCTGAATTTCTTTGTTGAATTGAAAAAAGAGGGCTCTGCCCTGGGCTGGGAGATCAATATCAACACCCTTTCAGGTCCTGAGACTTTTTCATTTTTCGGAGGCATGTTTGGCGACCGTATCGGTCTTGCTGCAGCGACAACCAAAAACGGGGCGCAGTCATTGTTTGCCGAACTGACGCGGATAAACAATGAACAGACCAATATTATCCGGGCAGTATCTAAGGAGTTTGCCAGAATCCAAGCATTGTCAAGTGAAGAACCCGGTGTGGTTTATTATGAAGAATTGAGCCGTTTAAACAACGAATTGGTAAATATTCAGCGGGAACTGGCAAAGAAGAACCGAGAACTGGATGAATTGAACAAGCTGAAAAACCAGTTCCTTGGCATTGCTGCCCACGATTTGCGTAATCCCCTCGGGGTGGTTCTCGGGTATTCTGAGTTATTGCTGGATGATGATTATCAGCATTCACCGGAAGAAAACCGGGAGATGCTGAGCAGCATCCATCAAACCGGTAAGTTTATGCTTAGCCTGGTCAATGATTTGCTTGACATTGCAAACATTGAATCCGGAAAACTGGAACTCAATATTTCAGAACAGGATTTTAACAGAGTGGTTCGTGAAACCTTAAAAGGGAGTGAAATTTTTGCCAAGGCTAAATCTATGAAACTGTTGTTTCATCCAAGCAGTTTTCCCCTTGAAGTACGCATGGACCGTCCAAAAATTGAACAAGTCATCGGTAACCTTGTCTCCAATGCAATTAAATACTCCTTCCCCGGTTCAACCATTGAACTGTCGCTGGAAAGGATAGGGGATTACGCCAGATTCGTTGTCAGGGACCATGGTCAGGGGATCAGGGAAGAAGAGCTGGCAAAGCTTTTTAAACCTTTTCAGAAGGCATCGTCTAAATCCACGGCAGGAGAAAAAAGCACAGGACTTGGATTGTCCATCGTTAAAAAGATCGTGGAAGCGCATCAGGGGGAATCAGGGGTGACTAGTCAATTGGGCGAAGGGTCTGCATTTTTCTTTACTTTACCCCTTAAGTCAACATTAATTGATTGATCAAGAGAGGCTTCAATCAACGGAGCACTGAGGCGATACACTCATAGAGCATTGCTCTGGTGAAGGGTTTTGCCAGATAACCATCGCAACCGGCTTCCAGGCATCGTTGCTTTTCATCGGCCATGGCATAGGCAGTTTGTGCAATCACCTTGAAAACGTATTTTTTTTCACGGATTTCTTTCATGCATTCAATGCCTGTTTTTCCGGGCATATTGATATCGAGCAGCACAAGATCGGGAGGTTGTTTGTCGAGCATCTCGAGGAGCATTTCTCCGTTCCATGCATGCAGTAAGGTAGCTCCGGTTTCCCTGAGCAGAAGGGACAAGAAAAACCAGGTATCCTCATCGTCTTCTGCCACGAGAATTGTCTTTCCACTGAAGTTATACGCTAACTCTTCTACAGGAGAAGGATCAGTCGGATGATTATTTTTAACGGGAATATAGGGAATTGTAAAAGAGAAAACCGAACCCTTTCCGGGTTCTGAATTCACCCTGATTTCACCCCCCATGAGTTCTACGAGCGCCTTGGAAATGCTGAGACCAAGCCCTGCGCCCTCACGATACTCGTTTTCTTCAACCTGACGAAATCTGGTGAAGATGATGGATTGCTTTTCCAGGGGAATGCCTTTCCCGGTATCCTTAACGGAAAACTCAAATAATTCCTTTCCATCCATCTTTTGTCTTTTGCAGCTCAGTGTTATCTTACCCTGATTGGTGTATTTGATGGCGTTGGTGATCAGGTTATCAAGCACCTGTTGTAAACGGATGTTATCTGTTTCCGTTTCCCTCACTGAATCAGGATCAGGGATATCCAGCAAGAGTATCACTCCCGGCTTTTTTTTCAGGAATCCAGAATTGATAAATGAATCCACCGTGGTTTCCAGAAGGAGTGGGATGTTGCAGGGGGATTGCAGGATTTTTAACTGACGGGATTCCAGTTTCGACAGATCAATGATGTCG
Organism: uncultured Prolixibacteraceae bacterium; assembly: GCA_964605775.1. Classification (GTDB taxonomy): domain Bacteria; phylum Bacteroidota; class Bacteroidia; order Bacteroidales; family FEN-979; genus CAZSDU01. The sequence goes on from CAZSDU010000012.1 coordinate 52,794, forward strand.
TCAAGGATATGCATCAACCTTTTTCCTGAATTCCGGATGATCTCAATGAACCTTAATTGTTCACCTCGTGGGCTGTCCGGTTGCCCGAGCAGTTCAGTAAATCCGAGAATGGCATTCATCGGGGTCCTGATCTCATGACTCATGTTAGCCAGGAATGAAGATTTCAATCGTTCTGATTCCAATGCCTGATCCCTGGAAGCTTCCAGCTTCATTTCCATTTGCTTGCGATCGGAAATGTCCACTACGGAAATGATTCCTGCAGGTTTTCCTTTATAAGGAAAAACACTGCCGGAAAGAAACACCCATTTTTCCCGGCCTGATTTTACTCGTATTTTGAACTCGTAGGTTGATTTTCTTGCATCCCCTTGCTGACGTCGCCTTCCATTTTGAATGATCATCTCCTGGTATTCCTTTGACACTATTTCCCAGAATTTCATCCGGTAAAGTTCATCCGCAGTATATTCGCAGATTTCTATGCCTGCAGGGTTGGTATATACCCAGTAATCATTCTGATAGATCATGATGGCATAAGGGGAGGATTCGGCGAGTGTCCTGAATTTTTCTTCACTTTCAGCCAGGGAAACTTCTATCTGCTTACGACTGGTAATATCGCGGAGACTGCCTTCGATGCCTATGGGTATCCCCTGGTTGTCAAACTGAGCGTGTATGTTCAATGAAGCCCAGCGGATTTTGCCATCTTTTGTTTTTAACTGTATATCATAATCGGCAGCTTCTCCCTTTTCCCTGATAACCTCCATCAGCTTATCCCGATCACTGATGTCAAGGTAAACCTCTTCCACCGGCTTTCCGATCAGTTCTTCACGGGTATAACCCGAATACCTGAATATGGATGGACTGATCTCCCGGATGATCCCGTTCTGGTCGACCTGATAAAACACATCCTGGATGTTCTCGAAGATGGTCCTGTATTTATTTTCACTCTCTTTCAGTGCTTTCTCGGTCTCTTTGCGTTTTTCCACCTGACGGGCAGAGGCTAATGCAGTATTAATCGCATATCCTATTCTGTTGAGTTTATCTTTGATCAGATAGTCATTGGCTCCGGCTTTCATGCATTCGACTGCAATTTCTTCATTGGTAGAACCGGTCACAAGGATGAATGGGAGGTCAGGCGCTTTTTCGTTACGGATTCTCAGCGCTTTCATCCCGTCAAATCGCGGAAGGGAATAATCTGAGAGGATGATGTCAGGGGAAAATGACCGGAGGCTTTCGAGAAAGTCTTCCCTGGTTTCTACCACCTGATCTGTAAAGTCTATGCCGCTTCTTCTGATCTCATGCTTTAAAAGAATGACATCTGAAGCAAGGTCTTCGATGATTAAAATTTTTAATTTTCTTTCCATGGCATCAACTTGATTGTTTTTGTGCTAATGTGAAATAGAAAACCGATCCTTTTTCAGGCTTGCTTTCAGCCCAAACACGTCCGTTGTGGCGGGTAATGATCCGATGTACAATGGCCAGTCCCACCCCCGTCCCTTCAAACTCCGACGGGCTGTGCAGGCGTTGGAATACAGTAAACAATTTGTGGGCATACTCCATATCGAATCCAACCCCGTTGTCGCTAACAAAGTAAACGACTTCATCTTTTTCCTTTAAGCAGCCGATCTCAATTTTGCGTTTTGGTCGGGGGGCTGAAAATTTCAGGGCATTGCTGATGAGGTTAAACCAGACTTGTCTTAGCATGATTGGATCTCCGAATGCTACGGGGAGGGGGTCTAATGAAAAGCTGATTTTTGCTCTTTCTTCAGCTGTGGTGGCTTCCATAAAAACTTCTCTGGCTATTTTTCCCATGTCAGTTTGTTCATGTCTGATCTCATATCGGTTGAGCCTTGAAAAGGATAACAGTCCATCGATGAGTTGTCCCATCTTTTTTGCGTTATCGCTGATGACTTTAAGCAAGCGAAGGCCTTCTGCATCCAGTTTGTCAGCGTGTTCTTCCGATAGTATCTCAGCAAAACCATTGATCGACCTCAGGGGGGCGCGGAGATCATGGGATATAGAATAGGCAAAAGCTTCTAATTCCTTATTGCTGATCTGAAGCGCAGAGGTTCGCTCAGTTACTCGTTTTTCAAGGGTGATGTTCATTTCTTCGAGCAACTTCAGGGTTTCTACCTTTTCGGTAATATTGCGCACGATATGAACTGCGCCCATCAGCCGTCCATGATCATCGAACAGGGGGTCAACAATGATATCATACCATTGACCGGAGATATGAACCTCAAGATTTTCCCGCTTTCCTGTTGCCTTCATTTTAAGTACCGGGCATTCACAAAGAGGTTTATCCGTTCCATGCACGATCTGATAACAGTATTTTCCGATCATCTGCACCTCCTCCATATGGAACATTTCAGCCATGGCCGTGTTGCAACGCAGGATATGCTGGTCCAGATCAATCAGGCAAATTCCATCGTTAACAGCATCAAAGGTCGACTGCCATTGCGAGAATGAAATGTTCAGCGCTTCTTCCGCGCGTTTTCGTTCAACGATTTCGCCGATCAGCCGGGCGGAAACTTCCAGCCGTTTTTTTGCCAGGGATATAATAAATGGCGGTCGTGATTCGTATTGGTTTGACAGTTCTTTCAGCGTTTCAACCGGAACTCCGAATTTTTCGGAAAGTTTCAGCAGCACGGAAGGTTCATGGGGAGGATCGCCATATCCGAAATTGATGGCGCCGACAATTTCCCGGTCTGCACGGATGGGTACAGCATAAAGATGAATTCCGCCTTCACATTCAATATCTGTCGGTTTCCCTTCTTCTATGGCTGATTTTGAGGCACTGGTCCAGCATGATTCATGACAGAGCCATTTGCCGCACGACAGGGCTTCCAGGTTATCCTCCGAATCACAAAGATTACGTGAAGTCTGATCCATGAAGCGGCACCAGCCGGAAGAAAAGATACCCAGGGCATAATCTCCGTTTTTTTCGTATACCGCCGATGAAGTGCCGAGAAGACTGAGGTAATCGTCTGCAATGTCGTACAATAAATTGCTGCCCACAGAATTTAGTATCAGCCGGTTGGAATTCAATTGTATAAGATCGCCATAGGCTGGCTCCGTTATTTCCCTGATGTTAGCAGGTGATGTGCTTTCTTTTCCCGTTCCCAGCATCCATTCGATTTGTTTCAGGTTATGTTCAGCCTGTTTTTGTTCCGTTATATCAATAAATGAAGTAATGATCTTTCGGCTTTTCATGATCATTGAAACCGACATCAGCGCATTTCTCACGGAACCGTCTTTCCTGAAAAACCTGAATTCGTATCTGTCCGGCGCTTGAGTAGGATCCAGAAGTCTCTTTTTGTTATAATCTTTGAGCCGTTCAAGATCATCCGGATGAATCTGTTGTGTCCAGCTCATTCCTACCACCTCGTTTGCCGTGTAACCGCTCAGACGGCAATAGGCCTCATTGACCATGGAGATTTTGGTATCCGTTTCAATAATAGCAATAGCAGCGGAATTATTTTCAAAGATTGCACGGAAATTTTCTTCACCCTCCCTGAGGGCTATCTCAGACCTTTTTTGTAAAACAACTCTCCAAACGTTATCCATTAACAAGGTCAACTGCAGCATATCGGTCTCCGTATAATCATTCGCCTTATTGGCAACACCCACCACGGCTGTTATTTTCCCTTCATTAAAAACAGGAATTGTCATGTATTTAATGAGGGGGGCATGACCTTCCGGATATCCACGCTTCAAGGGATGAAATGCCTGGAAGTCATTGATGATGATTGGTTTCCGTTGACGGACTGCCTCTCCCCATATTCCCGTGTTAGCCAATTCAAAACAGGTAGGCGGATCAGGAATGGAGCATTCTTTCATGACCTCTTTAGACCAGGAGTTCAGAATGAATTGTTTTTCCTTTTCATCGTAAAAATAAATATAGCCGATTTTACTGCCTGTTAAGTGGATGGCCTCATTTAATGAAAAATCCAGGAATTCCTGGATTTTGGCTGACTCATGCTGCAAGATGCTGATCAGACTCTTTAGCTGTGCTTCGTTATGCCTAATTTCATCATTTGCCAGTTTTTGCTCTGTAATGTCGCGGGCTGCTGATAAAGCTCCTGTTACTTTATTTTCATCATCTTTGAGTGTACGGCACCACCAGGCCAATAACCTTTTTTCTCCATCCTTTCTGCGCTGCCAGCTTTCAACATAAATAATTTGCTCACTACCATAAAAAACGGGTTCCACTTTTTCATAAGTGGATTGTTCACCTTCAAAGAAAAAGGAGGCTTCTTTCCCGATTACGTCTTTACCGAAGAATTCAAGTCCGGCCTGGTTGGCCCAGGTATAAACTTTGTTTTTGTCAACTTCCATGATGATTTCAGGCACAGAAGATAATATGGCTTCATTGCGTGCTGATAAGGTTTGGAATTGGTGTTCTGCAATCTTCCGGCTGGTTATGTTACTGATACTGGTAATGAAAAACTGGGGTTTCCCGCTTTCATCTTTCTGCAATGTAGTACTTACTTCTGCCCAGACTTCCTGACCGTTTTTATGAATATATCGTTTTTCAAAGACAGCGGTTTCAATCTTGTTTTCCAGCAACAAGCTGACCGCCTCCTCGTTTTTTGCAATATCATCAGGATGTGTAATTTCTTTCCAGTTTTTATGAAGCAATTCCTCCCTTGAATACCCAAGCATTTCACAGAAAGCCTTATTAACCCTCATAGAACCGTCAATCCCGGTGATTGACTTTCCAACCGGTGAATTTTCAAAAATATGCCGGAACATTTCTTCGCTTTTTCTGAGCGCTTTTTCGCTCCGGATAATGCGGGCATACGCGTTAATCCTGGCTCGCAGTTCACGATCCGCGATGGGTTTGGTAAGGTATCCATCGGCTCCGCTCTCAAATCCGTCAGCCAAATGATCGGTTGCTGTTTTCATCCCTGAGATCAAAACCACGAATATTCCATGTTGTTCGGGGTTCGATTTGATCTGTCGGCAAACCTCATAACCATCCATCCCGGGCATCACCCTATCGATCAGTACAAGATCGGGCTGATGTTCCCTGATCACACGGAGTCCTTCTTCGCCGTCGCATGCTTCGATGATTTCATAAGGCTCTTTTGAAAACAACATCCTGAATACTTTGATAAAATCCTTGTTGTCATCAATGACCAGAATTTTTATTTGAGCTTCCATACCTATTCAATTTTCTGACTTTTCGGCAGACTGAAAGTGAAGGTGCTTCCATTTCCCGGCTCACTTTTTGCCCAGATTCTTCCACCCTGCCTTTGGATAAATTCCCTGCACAGGATCAGTCCGAGGCCGCTGCCTTTTTCTTTGTTTGTGCCGGGAGTGTTTGTTTTACTGTCGATACGAAAAATCTGTTCCAGGTCTTCTTTGGATATCCCAATGCCATTGTCGGTGATTGATATTTCGATGCAGTCATCATGAAGTATGGCACTCGCAATAATTTTTCCGTTACGGGGAGTAAATTTTATGGCATTACTCAGGAGGTTTCTAAGGACGGTATCAAGCATATTTCTATCAGCTTCCAGGCTAAGTTGCCCCGAAATGCTGGACGTAATTTGAATATTTTTTTTATTAGACTGGATTTTAAGCAATCTGATGATATCCTGGATCCTTTCATTCAGATAGATCATCTCAGGTTTGAATTCTATCCTATCGGTTTGGGCTTTGCTCCAGATTAACAGGTTTTCGAGCAGGGTAAAGGCTTGCCTGGAAGCTCCGGAGATGGCCTGCAGGCTCTTTCTCACGGAATCACCATCGAGATCACGGTAATTTTCAATCAACAGCTCAGTGAATCCCAGGATTGAGTTAAAAGGGCCTTTGAGATCGTGGGCGATGATGGAAAAAAATTTATCCTTGGTTGCATTCAGTTCCCGGAGTTCTTCTGACTGACGTTTCATTTGTTCCGCTGCTTCTTTTTGCTCGGTAACATCACGGATAATCCCACCAATGCCGAATTTTCCTTTACTCAGCGGGACTTTGAATTTTTGGGTTTCATATGTCCTTGAGCTGATGATTTCTTCACTCACTACAACATCTTTGGAGTTCAGTGCAGCGAAATCAGTGGTCTGGCATCTCTTCGCGGCCGTCTCAGACATCAATTGAAAATCTGAGTTTCCGATGATCTGATGTTCTTCCTTGCCGAAAAAATCCTCCAGGGCTTTATTTGTAATCTGGTAGTTGAAGTTTTCGTCCTTCAGAAAAACCATATCTTGGGTGGAATTGATGAATACCTTATAAAGCGCTTCGCTTTCGGATAGGCCGGGTTTTGATTTCATAATTTGTATCTTTTCCTTCAATGGGTTATGACTTTGGAATGTTGAACCTGAAAGTGCTTCCTTTTCCTTCTTCACTTTCCACTTCGATATGCCCTCCGTGTTTTTCAATGAATTCCTTGCACAGGATCAACCCAAGTCCGCTGCCTTGTTCATTTTTAGTGCCCCTGGTGGAGTAACTCTGATCGATTCTGAATAATTTTTCCATGTCTGCTTTCTTGATTCCGACCCCGTGATCTCTGACTGAAATAATGAATTCATCCTCTTTCTCCTCCAAAGAGATGATGATTTTTCCTCCCGGCTTTGTGAATTTTACGGCATTGGAAAGTAGGTTTCTCAGGATGGCTCCCAACATATCCTGATCGGCAAAAACAAGTGTTTTTCTCTGAATTTCTGACACAATTTCAATGGATTTCTGAACGGTAATGTCCTGCAATAATTTAATATTTTCATGAATGATTTTACTGATTTCAAAGTAGCCGGGATTGAAATCCATTTTACCGGTTTGAGATCGTGACCAATCCAATAAATTGGTCAGGAGATTCATCACTCTCTGAGAAGATTTCTTTATGGTAGCCGCATATTTTTCGATCCCGTCATAATCTTTTTCTATGATCTGTTCAAGTAAGAGATTACTGAATCCCAAAATGGCGTTAAAAGGATTCTTAAGGTCGTGGGCAATAATGGAGAAAAATTTATCCTTGGTTGCATTGAGTTCCTGTAACCTTGCCTCGCTTTTCCTCAGCACTTCCTCATTAAGTTTTCGTTCTGTAATGTCCTCAAAGATCACGCAGAATTTCTGCCAGTCTTTCCCAGGGCAGTATGCGCTACAGTTGTATAGCTTCCCGGTAGGCTGATGGTACATTTCAAAAGTCGCAGATTCTCCTGTCATTGCCACTTTTTCATAGGCTTTCACCCATGAATTTTCGGTTTCAGGCCAGACCTCATGCACGGTCTTCCCTTTTACATCCTCAAACCTTACGCCTGTAATCCGCTCATAGGCAGGGTTAATATAAATAAAGCGGTAACTGATGAAATGCCCATGCTCATCGAAAACCGGAGTGAATATAACAAAGGCATTGATCATGTAGGTAAAGAGATCTTTAAGTCCGGCTTCCCGTTCTTTCAGCAGTTTCTCTTTTTGTATCAGTCTGAAATAGGAACGTAACCTGGCAAGCAATTCCCGGTTGGAGATGGGGAGCGTAATATAGCCATCCGCCCCATTTTCCAATCCCCCTGCTTGATTTTCCCCGTCTGTTTTAACCGCAGAAATCATGACGACCATGATCTCCCTTGTGTGAGGATTGGTCTTGATCCGGCGGCAAACCTCAAAACCATCCAGATCGGGCATCATGACATCGAGCAGGACCAGGTCGGGCTGATGGGTGGCTATCATTTCCAGCCCCTGGACGCCATCGGAGGCTTCGAAAAACAGAATTGATTTATCCGTAAGCAATTTCCTGATCAGATCCAGAATATGTGGATTATCATCGACTATAAGAATTTTTACATCCTCTTCCATTGCATTTTTATTTAAATGATTCGAAATATCTGCCCATAATGCTGAACAATTTCCTTTTTTCTATCGGTTTGGTTACATAATCATCACAGCCTGCCTTGATAGCGCTTTCCTTTTCCTCGGGTTGAGCATAAGCAGTTACGGCTATGACCGGAATCCCCGGATGTGCTGATTTAATTTTTTCCGTTGCTTCCAATCCCCCCATAATCGGCATCTTCAGATCCATGAGGATAAGATGGTAAGTTTTTTTTGAAACCATTTCAACAGCCTCTTTTCCGTTTATGGCGTGATCGATATGTTCAACTTTGTTTTTTAATAGAATTTCAAGATAAAAGTAGTTGTCCGGCTCATCTTCAGCAATCAGCACATAGGCCTCAGACCCTTTCAAGGCAGCAATGACTCCTGGTTTTTTTTCGCTGCTTCCCTCTGCCTGTTTTTCGATCGGAAAACGGAAAGAAAAACGTGAACCCTGATTCGGTTGAGAACTGAAGAAAATTTCACCTCCCATCAGTTCAACCAGGGCTTTGGCAATGTTCAGCCCTAAGCCTGTCCCTCCGATGGCTGCAGATAGCACCTGTTCACCACGGTAAAAATTGTCGAAGACAAGAGGCTGTTCCTGCTCAGGGATCCCTATACCGGTATCCTGAATAAAAAATTCGATAAAGTTATGGTCTGTCCGGTAACCCCATTCAACACTTCCCTTTAAGGTGAATTTCAGGGCATTGGAGATCAGTATATGGAAAATTTTCTGTATTTTCTCTTCATCCGCCCGAATGATCATCTCCTGATTTTCAACAGGAAGATCCATTTTTAATTCTAGTTCATTTTTTTCTTCCTGAACAGAATAGGCCTGATGTAATTCCCGGATAAGGCAGGCAGGACTGAAATTCTTTTTATTGAGGGGAATGGTCTCACTTTGCAGACGCGACATCAGGATGACATCTTCAATCAGCTGGAGCAATTGTTTTGAACTTTTTTTTACGATGGCGGCATATTGTTGTTTTTCTTCCCCTTCCGCCTCAGTCATCAATTCGGAAAAGCCAATGATGGCATTCATCGGGGTTCTGATCTCATGGCTCATGTTGTTCAGAAAAGCTGATTTCATACGGTCGGCCTCTTTTGCTTTTTCCAGGGCTGTGATCAGTTTCTCTTCAGTCTCTTTACGTTCGGTTATATCCCTGACAATGGCCAGAATCCTTTTATGATCCATCGCCATCAGACGGGCCTCAAAATAATTGTGCTGGTTGCTGAAGGCTAACTCATATTCAAGAGGCTGGACAGGATTGCCGTATTCCAATTCATGCAGGGTCTGTTTGATTTTTTGTGTCAACTCGGGAGAAAAAATTTGATCCATGTTCTTTCCCAAAAACTTGTCCGGTGAGGTAAACAGCAATTTTTCGTCAGCGGTGTAATAGTCCAAAAAGTTGCCCGATCGGTCGAGGATGAACATCATATCGGGTTGTGCCATGAGTAAGGCCTTGTATTTCTCAGTTGCTTCTTTTCTGGCTTTGTTCTCCATGAAAAGAAAATTTTTCTGAATCTGATATTCCTTGATGAGCCTTGCAATATCCCCGAATTCACCTTTCTGCTCGAGCAGGGGACCAATGGGTTTCAGGTCATCATCAATCAGACTTTTAGTGATCATCTTCAAGGGTTTTGAAAACCATTTTGATGTCATGATAAAGAATACAAAAGCACTCAGGATCACAGTCAAAACCGTAAAGTATTTGATAAATTTCAGCTTATCCATTTCGAGAGAAAAAACATTGCTTCTTGAAAACCGCATAAAAAGCATTGTCTGAGCTTTGTAATCCGTTACAGGTCGAACAATATTTTCCTCATTGAGCTCGGATTTTTCTATGGAGGACTGAAGATCAGAGAAAAAGTCCAGTTTAAACCCGGTGGTTTTTTCGATTTCCGATATATAAGCTGAATCCCATTGTTTAACCGCAATTAGATAACCAAGAGGAGGGGTCAGATAATTGATGTCGTATGTTGGGACAATGGGGGCCCCGAATATTTCATAGAGCCGGTCGTTGTATTTCATAAAACATTGAAGGATTTTATTTCTTTCAAAATAATCCAGGACTTGCAAGCGTGACAGTGAGAAATCCCTTGAAAGGGAATCTTTTGCTGCAAAGATCAGATTTCCAGATTGATCATACGCACCCAGATAACTCATGTCGAAAGTAATCCTGACGGCATCCAGGTTCTCTTTCCCCCATACTGTATCTTTGGTTTTTGTGAGATCTGCCATGCCATCCCATGCTGAATTGTCCTGGACAGGCTTCAAAAATCCCTGGGACTTAAATTCGAGGACGTTTGTAATGACCTGTTCATCACTTTGTCTCAAGGATTTTTTAAAAATCATGAGTTCCCGTGAGCGGATATGGTGATAAACGAAAAAAACAATAAGGAAGATGGATAGAACCGAAACCAAAAGGATACTGATTTTTTTATTCGTTCTCATGGAAGATATATTGGTATTTTTTTTCGGCTAAATATACGAAAATGTGTTTTGAAAAACAAAAGTATGTATCTTTCCTCCATGAAAAAATGGCGAAAGCATCCGGTCATTTATGAGATCAATACCTGGGTCTGGCTGGAGGAACTTGGCCGTGTTCACGACATTTTCATCGACCTTTCCAATGTACCAGAGGAAACCTGGGATTCACTTGCCTCCATGAAAACCGATGCAGTATGGCTGATGGGAGTCTGGGAACGTAGTCCCGCGGGAAGGCATATTTCCAACCTGCATGAAGGGAATATCACGGATTTTTTCCGGGCTTTGCCTGATTTTCAGCCTGAAGATAATGTCGGCTCTCCGTATTGCGTTAGGAATTATAAAGTTGATTCCCATCTGGGCGGAGATGCCGGTCTGGCCAAGGCAAGGGATCAGCTTGCCCGACGCGGGATCCGCCTGATTCTTGATTATGTTCCCAATCATCTGGCTCATGATCATCCCTGGGTGGATCTTCATCCTGAATGTTTTATTCAGGGCGGGATCGAAGAGATTGAAAAGGATGCAGTGACATTTACTCGTGTCGGAGAGCGGATATTTGCCTGCGGGAAAGATCCTTATTATCCTGCCTGGCAGGATGTTATACAGGTTAATGCATTTCATCCTCAATTCAGGTCGATGGCGGCAAAAAGTGTGATAAGCATCGCTTCCCGCTGTGATGGAATCCGTTGCGATATGGCTATGCTGCTGATGAATGATATCTTTGAAAAAACCTGGGGCCCCTATGCCGGTTCCCGTCCCCAGGAAGAATACTGGACTGGCCTGATCCGTGAAGTGAAAGTGTCCCACCCTGATTTCCTGTTTATGGCTGAAGCTTATTGGGATTTGGAATGGGAACTTCAGCAACAGGGATTTGACTATTGTTATGACAAGCGTTTATATGATCGCCTGGAAAACGGAAATGTTCCTGAAATCCGGATGCACCTCAAGGCTGATCAGGAATACCAGTCAAAATTGCTTCGCTTTATCGAAAATCATGATGAACCCAGGGCATCTTCGGTGTTTCAAAGCGATAAGCGGAAAGCTGCATTCCTGGCCGTGGCCACACTCCCGGGTGCACGTCTGTTTTATGAAGGACAATTTGAAGGCAGGAGAACAAAACTCCCTGTTTTCCTCCGCCGGCGTCCTGGGGAAGAAGTGGATAAGGAAATGCTGACGTATTATCAGCAGATCATGAACATCATTGCCCTTCCGGCTTTTCATGACGGACACTGGCAGTTGTGTGAAAGCGGGGGCTGGGTTGACAATGATCATTACCAGTATATACTGGCATGGACTTGGGAGTGGGAGAATGAAAAATATCTTGCTGTCATCAACTACCGGGATAAAGAATCCCAGGGTAAGGTCAGGCTTTCCTGGCAGGAATTAGGCCAGAAGAATTGGAAGCTTAAGGATTTGCTTTCAGGGGTGGAATATGATCGCAGCGGGGATGAAATGTTACAGCCCGGGCTTTATATAGGGTTACCTGCCTGGGGCGTCAATTTATTCAGTTTAAATGAGATTTAATCATTATTGATCGATGAGATATTTGGTTTTCTTCTTTTTGCTCACTTTTTGCACCCCCCGTATTCAGGCTCAGGAGAAAAAAGATACTTTCGATATTACCATGTCGAGCATGCGTTTTCCACATCAGTATAAAAAATGGGGATTTCAGATTGCTGCCGGTCTGTCTCTGGTAAAGCCTCCCATGGACCTGCTTGAAAACGCGATACAGGCCCCGCTGGTGAATATACACATGACCTTCGGTCTTCCCTGGCGGTTTTCCCTGGAAGCGGATGTAACGACCATCATTGTCTCCAATCAGTTTGCCCTTGGCCCCAGGATTGGCTACGGTCATAGGAACTTTTATGTTAACCTCGGATGGGATGTCGCTTTTGTTTATGGACAGATGAAACAGGCCGGTTTTAATAATACGGCAAAAGTATGGATCAATTATCCGAATCTTTCTATCGGTTACAAGCTGAAAAAAATGGCATTTACATTGAAAGGGGAGGTTGTAATCCTGGCAGATGTTTCCATGCAGTCGGGTGAGAATGATGTGGTGCGTACGAAAAACTTTTTCAATGGGGGCACAATTGCTTTTTATATTGAACAAAGGTTATGGAAGAATCATGTTTTCATTATCGGGTTAAAGGATAATTATGAGAAGTTTTATTGGCCAACCTGGATGCTTTTTAATACATTTAATCGGTTTTATCATATACCTGAACTTTCATTCAGCTGGATATTATGAGAGCAACAATCGTTTCTTTTTTATTCATTTCCCTGACATTTTTTTCCTGTAATAAGGATACTGAAGTCCCCATTCCAACTGCGGGACCTAACTCACTCTTAGCGGAAACCTATCCCCTGAAAGCCTCGTCAAAAAGATTAATGGAAGGAGTCTACCGGGTGACTTCCGGGGCGGATTTTTTCGGGGATCAGATAGTTGTGAAATGGAACCGGACCAGTCTTTCCTTTGCCTGCAGCAATGGTAAATACTTTGTGATGGAGGCAGGTCAGCTCGATTCAGTGATCATCCTCCAGGGATATTGGCGCAACGGGTACAGTGATGGTACAGGTCTGACCTCATGTTATATCTCCCGAGAGGAGGGTGGGCGATTGATTGTTACTGGCAGTGGCAATCAGCAGATTATGATACGAGGGGCATACGGAATTCAATCAGAACTTCCTGAGAAATCCCTGACCCTTGAATTTCTCCGCCCCTTTTCCGAAAAGGTCATGAACAGTAACTTCTACATTTTGGCACATCGTTCAGGAGGAAGGACTTCCGATCGCTTACCAGTCTCAGAAAACAGCATTGAAATGATCAATTTCACTGAGAAATTCGGATCAACCGGCATCGAAATTGATGTTCGTTTAAGCAAGGATGGAGTGCCTTTCATCTATCATGATCCGGATATTAATATCCGCCTGACCAAAAAATGTCCCCTGGCCGGCCCGATTGAAAATTATACCTGGGCCCAACTTTCCACCTTTGTCAGACTGATTCACGGGGAAAAAATTCCCACCCTGGAGGAGGCTCTTGTTTTTACCATTGACAGTACCCAGCTGAGATTCGTATACCTCGACATGAAAGCCAACAAGGATGCTATGGGAAAAGTGATTCCGATTCAGAAAAGGATGTTGCAGAGGGCTATTGATAAAGGAAGAGATCTGATCATTGTGGTTGGGATCCCATCCTCCGAAGTGTTAAATGACCTGATGAGCTATCCGGATTACCAGAACATCCCCTCACTTTGCGAATTATCCGTGGAGGATGTCCGCCAGGTCAATGCCCTGGTCTGGTCTCCACGATGGACGCTGGGAACACAGAATGAATTGGTCCAGCAAATGCATCAAGAAGATAGATTAGCGGTGACCTGGACCATCGATGGGGTAGAATGGATTAAGGAATATATTCAAAATGGAAACTTCGACGGAATGCTGACTAATTTCCCTTATGTCGTAGCTTATTACCATTACATACAGGAATAAAAAAATGAAGAGACCAAGCCTCCTGATATTGATGATTCTTTTATGTGCTTTTTCAACCTTGGCACAAAAAAAAGACAGTCTAAAAGTTGTCCTCAATCATTATTCACTAACCATTGGACTGGGGTGGACACATTTTATCAACTCCCTGGAGATCGGGAAAGAGGAAGCAATAACAGATGCGGCAGGAGTGTCATTGAAATTTTTCTGGGAGCCTGAACACCGTCTCAGTCTTGGACTTGAATCTGGCTTTTATCGTTTATATAAAGTAAAAAATAAAACGTATACCGATATGACTGGTCAGGCAAGCATGTCGGCTATCCCTCTTTTGCTGACCATCAGGATGCGTATCGTGGATCATTTCTATCTCAGCGCAGGAGCTGGTCTTGCGCTGATGTTCAACAAAGTATCAGGGATAGGTGATCAGGTAAACTGTACCATACTGTCGCTTTCCAACTATCAGTTTTCAGCTTCCTATCTGTATCCTTTTGGGAATCACTGGCGCGTTGGAGGTGAATTCAAAGTGCTGAATTTCGGTAAAGCAAATGATTGGATGTATTCAGTTCAGGCCTTATGTGCTTTCAGGTTATAAAAAAATGGAAGGAAGGAAAAGATATTTTATATTTGTCACCTAAAATTTGATCTATGAACACAAAACTTATCTTCATTCTCATGGTAGCGGGGATGTTCATTTTTACATCCTGCTCCAAGTATCCACCCACTTCTGAGCGACTGCTGGAAGACTTAGTGATCTATACCAAGTATGATACCAGTGTTAACTTCAAAGCTTTTGGAACCTTTTCCATTGTTGACTCCATCGCTTATATTGCTCCCAAGGATAGCGGTAAGATTCTGGATGCTAATGCGATGGCAATTCTGAACCGAATATCGAAGAACATGATTGACCGGGGTTATCAGAAAGTTGCCAAGAGCCAGAAACCTGATCTGGGGATTAATGTTGTAGCCGTTAAGAATGTAAATGCCCAGATATTCTATCCAGGATGGTACTGGGGGTATCCCGGATATTTCCCGCCATGGTATTGGGGAGGCGGAGGTTATTATTATCCCTATTATCCACCCTATATTACCGCTTATACAACGGGGACACTGATGATCGATATGGTAGACTGTAAAAACGTTCAGCCGGGAGATACCTTGTATATCCGCTGGAATGTCTATATCCGCAGCCTGATGACCGGTTATCATACCATTGGTGACCTGGAGAGCAGTATTGACCAGTCTTTTCTGCAGACCAAAGCATTCAACCAAAATTAACCCCATTAAACGAGAGATATCATGAAAAAGATCATATTGACACTATCCGTTCTTATTTTTTTGGGTGGCTTTTCGCAGGCTCAGGAAAAGACAAGCATAGGATTCACGCCCAAGAGTTATTATTCCTTTTCCTGGAATACCACTTTCACATTGGGTGATTTTAATCAATGGGTTGGAAATCCCAGTCCTGCCGGATTTGACCTCGGCGGAAGGTTTCTGGTGATGAATGGGTTGACCGCAGGTTTCAATATTGCCTGGCAGCGCGTGGGACAAAAATACGGGTATGAAACCTACTACGGTGATGAAGGAGATGCCATTACGGCCACCAATTATCGTTTTACCTGGATGGTGCCCTTTCAGGCGGTGATCGGGTATCATTTTATACCGAATAAATTGGTTTCGCCCTATGTCAGTCTGGGTGTGGGTGGCGATTATATGGAACACCATCTGATGGTGCAAGAGATAGATGCTTATCTTACCCGTTGGGATTTTTCGCTTACTCCTGAAGTCGGTGCCCTGATCAAGTTTGGAAACTTTTCGAGCTGGGGAGCACTGCTTGCCTTCAATTATAAATGGACGACCAATAAAATCGAATTGTACAATGATCTCATTTCCAAGAATCTATCCATGTTCAATCTGAAGGTGGGACTTTGTTTGATCGTTCGCTAAGCAGAATGGAGCTGTCAGAATTCCTCATTCCTAATTCTTCATTGTTATTGAATCCGTCCAATCCGGAATACCAATCCTCCCGTAAACCCAAACTGTACAAGGGTTGAATACAAAGATATCGTGGATCCGCTTCCGCCGCCTCCATAATAAAATCCGAATCCTGCTCCCTGTACAGGAATATATGCTTGAGCCTGAAGTTTTAGGCCAACTCTTTTGGCAAAATAGATTTTAGCTCCACCGTTTATGCCTAAAGAAAAAAACCATGCTTCATTATACTGGCCTTCTTTCGGGTTCATCAGGCATGCACCAAGATTCATTCCTAAAAAGGGAGAAACCAAAGGGTTGAACCTGAAATTTTTGGTTAGGCCTATCTGAAAATAATTTGCACTGATAGGTGCATTCTTGGAATACATCGTATTGTAAAGCTTGCCTTCCGCTTTAGTGTCTGAACGATTATAAATAAGATCAACATCCATCACCCGACTGACCCCTATGCTGACCTGACCTCCATACTGAGCATTTCCCCTGATGTAGATTTGTCCTTCGCTTCCCGTCCATGTTCCCGGAAAAACGTAACCTCCGAAAGCGGTTACTTCAACCGTTTGTGCCATTGACATCAATGAAAAAATTAATGTTACTGCTAAAATCAGGCAATATCTTTTCATGTGCTAATAATTTTATATTTCATAAATTCTTTTATTTAGCAAATTAATTCACGGTATGGATTTTGACAAAATTGGTACC
Organism: uncultured Prolixibacteraceae bacterium; assembly: GCA_964605775.1. Classification (GTDB taxonomy): domain Bacteria; phylum Bacteroidota; class Bacteroidia; order Bacteroidales; family FEN-979; genus CAZSDU01. Next base: position 69,262 of record CAZSDU010000012.1, read on the forward strand.
CCCGGCCTGGTGGGCTGGAATCCCGCCAAGAATAATCATTTTATCACCGGAAGTAAGCAGTTTTTTCTCCTTGAGGCTGGATTCGCATAAGTGTACCATACTTTCGAAGGTATCTGGATGTTCATGGATCAGCAAGGGATTGATACCCCAGAGAAGGTTCAGACTGTGATATACCTCTTCATGGGTAGTCAGGGCAAAAACCGGTGTGGTGGGGCGGTTGGCTGCTACCGCCTGGGCGCTTCTTCCACTGGTGGTAAGTACGACAATACACTTTGGATGAACTACGTCTTCCATTTGATCCACGGCCTGGCTCAGGGCAAACACCTCCGAAAGGCCGGAGGGGGGATAGGTTTTAAATTTTATCTTTGCTTCCACGTCCAGCGCTATACGTACCATCATTTCTACGGCTTTGACCGGGAAATCACCCATGGCAGTTTCGCCTGACAACATAATGGCATCCGTACCATCAATGATGGCATTGGCCACATCACTTGCTTCGGCTCGGGTAGGGCGGGGATCATGGATCATACTTTCGAGCATTTGTGTTGCCGTAATCACCGGTTTTCCTTTACGATTGCATAATTCGATGATCTGTTTCTGGATCATGGGTACTTTTTCAGGATACAATTCCACACCAAGGTCTCCCCGGGCTACCATGATCCCGTTCACTTCCTGGATAATTTCTTCCAGGTGTTCCATCGCCTGGGGCTTTTCGATCTTTGCAATCACAGGTTTTTGATAACCCCTCTCGATGATCAGCTTTTTTAACTCCCTGACGTCTTCCGCTGACCTGACAAAACTCAGGGATATCCAGTCCACTCCATGGGAGAGTCCGAATTCAAGATCCGCAATGTCCTTCTTGGTGAGAGATGGAAGCTGGAGGTTAAGATTGGGAAAATTCACACCCTTTCTGTTGACAAGGGTTCCCCCTTCAATCACCCTGCATTTCACTTCATTCCCTGATATTTCTTGGATCTCCAGTTCAAATAACCCGTCGGCCAGAAGTACCTGCATCCCAGGTTTCGCTTCCTCGGCTAAATACGGATAATCGATGGGGATCATGCTTTTTTGCCCTCTGTAACCGGTTTCAGGGATTAAGCTGATCGCCTCATCTTTTATTAAATCAATCTTCCCTTCAGCCAGTTGCCCGACCCTGATTTTTGGACCCTGAAGATCCTGCATGATGGTGACCGGTCGGTCGAGTTTATTGGAAATGCTTCTCAGGCTGTCGATGACATGGGTGTGGTCCTGATAATTTCCATGCGAAAAGTTAAGCCTGGCCACATCCATCCCGGCTTTAATCATCTTTTGGATCATCTCTGGGGAATTGCTTGCTGGACCTATGGTTGCAACTATTTTTGTACGGCGGGAGAAGTTTTGCATCAGTTAAAAAATTGAATAGCGAAGGTAAGCAATAAATAGTGAAATTGTGAAAGAGTGAAATAATGGAAATGTATTATATTTGACCGGATTTCAAATTTCTGTCCATGGATAAAAAATGGCAATATGACTGGAAAGATAAATCAATCCTCGTTGTGGAGGATGACCATATCAACTTCAATTATCTGGATGTACTACTGAAACCAACAAAAGCAAAGATATATCACGCCGAAAAGGGGGAGGATGCCATTGAACTTTGCAGGAAGAATTCTTTTTTTAACATCGTATTAATGGATATCCGCCTTCCCGGCCTTAATGGTTTTGAAACCACGCGAAAAATCCTGACCATACGGAAAAACTTACCGGTGATTGCCCAGACCGCCTATGCTGCAGAGGAAGACCGGAATGCTGCTTTCTCAGCCGGTTGTTGCGAATTTCTTGCCAAACCGATCAGAGCCAATGAAATGCTGGATTTGATTAAAAAGTACTTTGATAACGGCAAATAAATGTTCCAGATCTTCTTATAATTCTATAATATCTCCGTAATATGGCAAAAATGGCACTATTCCATAGTGGTGTTGAAGGATTTTAGCCAGAGGGATCCTGGCTCTGTCTTCTCCGTGGGTAAGCACAACTTTTGGTCTGGATGGCGCCATCACATTGAACCAATTCAGTAGATCAGTTTGCCCGGCATGCGCACTAAAACCACCCAGTTTATGAATTTGCGCGTGAACGGCTATCCATTCACCATAAATACTGACAGCGGGGGCTCCCTCTACAAGCTGTCGTCCTAAGGTCCCTATGGCCTGATATCCTACAATTAGAACATGGGTATCCTTTTTCCATAAGTTATGCCTGAGATGATGCAGGATTCGGCCGGCATTGCACATTCCAGCCCCGGCAATGATAATACAAGGGCCGGGGACTTCATTGAGCTTTTTCGATTCTTCTGCGGTAGGGGTGGGATGGATGTATCCTTTGTTGCGCTCCATTTCCCCGCTACTTACAAATTCTTTCATTTCCTCATCAAATAATTCAGCATGACTCATATAGATCCTTGTAGCTTCAATGGCCATGGGACTATCGATGTAAATCGGGAGACGGGGTAATCCCCCTTGACGGAAGGCCTGTTCGAGGTAATACAGCAGGTCCTGGGTACGGCCCACGGCAAAAGAGGGAATCAAAATTTTTCCCTTGCTCTGATGGGCATTTTTTATAATGGTGATGGCTTCATCAATGGTCTCCTGAAGGGGTTTGTGATCACGGTCACCGTAAGTGGATTCCAGAAAAACCATATCGGCTTCATGGAAGGGTTCAGCATCCCTGACAATGGGCAGACCTGCAGGACCAAGATCGCCGGAAAAGACTACGGATTTGGTGGATCCCCCTTCTTCAACGAGGAGTTTAAGACTTCCTGAACCTAAAATATGCCCGGCCTCATCGACAATTACCCTGATGTTTTCTGAGAGAAAGAAGTCTTCATGGTAGGGTAATGGCTTCATCAATCCGATGGCTTTTTCCACATCTTTTTCATCATAGGCGGCTTCGATTCTTTCTTTCCCCTTTCTTGTCCGTATCCGGTTTATTTTTTCCAGGTCAGAGGTCTGTACCTTCAAAGCATCACGCAAAATCAGGGCGACTAAATCCATGGTGGCTGGTGTAGCGAATATGGGTCCCTGATATCCTTCTCTTATGGCGAGGGGTAAACGCCCGCAATGATCCAGGTGGGCGTGTGTGAGCATAATGGCTTTTAGATGGCCGTAATCCACGGGAGGGGCGTATCTGTTCTGACTTCTGATTTCCTTTCCTCCCTGGAAAAGTCCGCAATCCACCATGATGGCCTCCTGATCAGTCTGAATATAATAGGCTGTTCCGGTAACACCCCCAGCAGCTCCATAAAGCGTAATTTTCATGATATAATTTTTTGATTATTCAACTCGCCATTTCTTTCTCAAAACTCAGTTTTACCATGCCTCCTTTGCTTTCGTTATTGCTGACCTCGATTTTTCCCTTATGGGCTTCCATGATCAGTTTCACCAGGGCAAGACCCAACCCGGCATTCTCATCCACATGTTGTTCCCCCACGGCAAAAAACTGGAAAAGATGCTTCAGCGCTAACTCGCTGAAACCGGGACCTTCGTCAATGAATTCCACAATCACCTGCTTTTCTTCTTCATAAGATTGTATGCTGATGGTACCTCCATCCGGAGTGTATTTTACGGCATTATCAAGGATAGATTCAAAACAGTTGAACAGCAATTTTTTATTTCCTGGAATCTTGATGTTAAATGCATCGCCTTCGATTCCAACCCTGGTTTTTTTCTCAAGAATTGTTTTTTTTAGCCTGGTTTGTGCTTCTGAAATGATCTCATTCACCGTGATCCACTCTTCCTGCAAGGGTTTGTCTTTAGTGATCAATTCAGTGATCTGCAATACAACCATCAGGAACTTTTCCAACCTTATTGAAGCGGTATCAAGATATTCTACCATCTCTAAAATTTCGGTGGATTTCAGTTCGTCTTTTATAAAAGTGGTAAATCCCATGATGGCGTTAAGGGGTGTACGGATTTCGTGGTTGATCATCCGGAGAAATTCATTTTTAGCCCGGTCGAGGGTGGTAAGTTCATGGTAGGCTTTTTCAAGTTTTACATTGGCTTCTCTCAGTTCATTGGTGCGTTCCTCTACTGTATCTTCCAGCCAGCGGTTGAGTTCCTTCTGCTGATCACGGTGACGCTTGAGTTCTGCATGGGTTCTGACCCTGGCTAGCAATTCATCGGCGCGAAAAGGTTTGGTCACATAATCATAGCCTCCAACTTTGAATCCCCTGGTGATGCTCTCGGTGTCAGTTCTGGCAGTAAGAAAAATGACCGGTATATCCCTGTTCTTTTCAACTTGTCTGATTTTTTCACAAGTTTCATAACCATCCATTTCCGGCATCATGATATCAAGGAGGATCACATCATAGTTTTCGACCGCAATCATATTTAACGCTTCAGCTCCTGAAAAGGCATAATCCACTATAAAACTGGCGCTTGAAAGCAAAGCGGCAAGAACCTTAAGGTTTTTTGGATTATCGTCAACGGCTAAAATTCTAGATTCTTCTGGATTCATAATTTATTCTTCTAATCAAGCTGCCGGTAAATGCAATCAGAAATAATTTTATCCTATTCATCTGAAATGAATTCAGAGGCTAAAGTAGTAAAAATTTCTGCCGGAGAAGAAAAACAACTGCAATGGTGGGACTCATCAATTTCTCAGAATGGCTGATCCGAAACCCGTAAATCTACGATTTTCTTGTGGGATGTGAGGGATTCGAACCCACGACCCCCGCCCTGTCAAGGCGATGCTCTAAACCAACTGAGCTAACATCCCGATTCAGATGCAAAGATAGATTTTTTTAAGAAATATCCGGATATCATATTTTTTTAACAGTAAGGTTGGAGATTTTCTCAGTGGTTTTCAGTAATTATTTCATTGGCATCTTTCATGAATACACCAAGGATCTCCCCGTAATAGACCATATGCCAGTCTTTTTCAGGGTAGTATCTGAGGTTGATTGCTTTGTCCAGGGTATTGGGGTCAATCCTGTGTTTATGTACGATCCGGCATTCATAGTGGATATCAGATTCAGCGATATACGGAGTATTGATGCGTATTCCACTTTCGAGGGAGAAACCACAACTTTTTATCTTATCCATTTCCCTGCCTGATTTGGTCCCGCATATTGCCAGTTCTTTTATATACCGATCAGAAAGAAGGCAAACAGAAAAAGAACTGCTTTTTTCCATCCGTCCAAAGGTGAACCTTGTCGGTCGTACCAGTACTGTAAAAACGGGCATATGCCAAATCTCACCCAGAGTGCCCCATCCGATGGTCATGGGGTTGGGAGGGTCACCGGCCATTAATATAATCCCGTGCCCTTTGAGTTTATCGAGTGTTTCTTGAAAGACATCAAATGTTCCGGTTTCGCTTCTCATTTTATTATACTTTTGACGTGCAAAGATAAGGTAATCCAAAAACACAAATCATGAAATTACTTTCCATACACATGCTCACTTTTTTCCTTGTTCTTATATTGCCGTATATTGGATTTACACAGGGAGGTAAGAAAATCATCGGGTTCGATGATGTACTCAAAAACAAAACATTTGCTGCCCGGGGCATTGAGGGGTATCACTCCATGAAGGATGGACGGCATTTCTGCCAGTTGAAAAAGGACAGCCTCAATGAATATGATTATGAAACCGGAAAGTTGATCCGGGTGATGGTGACTTCCACCCAGCTTGTTCCGCCGGGGAAAGATGAGGCGATTTCTATGTCGGAATATACTTTCAGCAATGATGAAACGAAAATTTTGTTTGCTACTGAGGCAGAAGAAATTTACCGCTATTCCGAATGGGTTTATAATTATATCTATGATTTGAAAACAAGCAGGTTATATCCCTTGTCTGATCAAGGAAAGCAGCGGGTAGCCTCCTTTTCACCGGATGGTTCTTTCATAGCTTTTGTGAGGGACAACAATATCTTTATCAAAGCAATTGTTTCCACTAATGGAAACTTTATTCAGGGAGAAGAAACACAAGTCACTTTTGACGGAAAAACCAACGAGATCATTAACGGCGTTCCGGATTGGGTGAATGAAGAGGAATTCGAATTTATCAAAGCCTATGAATGGTCGCCGGATGGAACAAAGATCGCATTTTACCGTTTTGATGAGTCGGAGGTGAAGGAATATTCCCTGGAGTCATATGGCGGGCTTTATCCGGTCACTTACCGTTATAAATATCCTGTTCCCGGTGAAACCAATGCTGCCATCAGTATTCGTGTCTATGATCTGAAGACCGGTAAAACAACCAGAATGGATACCGGATCTGATCCCACGATATATATTCCCCGGATAAAATGGACGGAGAGCCCTTCTCAATTGGCTTTGTACCGCATGAACCGCCATCAGAATAAACTTGAGATGCTGGTTGCGGATGCAGAAACCGGATCCACCAGGGTTATTTATACGGAAGAAGATTCATCCTATATCGAGATCAATGATCATCTTCATTTTCTAAAGGATCAAAAGAGTTTTATCCTGAGCAGTGAAAAAGATGGTTACCGACATATATATCATTATGATCTGGATGGACAGTTAATCGCCCAGCTGACTTCTGGAAAGTGGGAAGTCACTGACGTTTATGGGATGAATGAAAACACAGGGATGATCTATTATCAGTCGGCTGAATCTTCACCGATGGACCGGGGTGTTTGTGCTGTTTCTTTGGATGGTAAACGAAAAATGAATCTATCTCAACGCCTGGGAACGAATATTCCGGAATTCAGCGCCACTTATGAATATTTCATTAACCGATGGTCGGATGCTGTTACTCCTCCTTATATCACCCTGAACAGGGCTGACGGACAGCTCATCCGTGTTTTGCAGGACAATGCAAGACTGATCGCGAAAATGTCGGAATACAGTCTCTCAAAGGTCGAATTTTTTACGTTCCGAACAAGCCAGGAGGTTGAATTGAACGGATGGATGCTGAAACCTCCTGATTTTGATCCCCAGAAAAAATACCCGGTTTTATTTACTGTATACGGGGGGCCGGGTTCCCAAAGTGTGTTGAATGCTTGGCGAACCTCGTCTTTCTGGAATCAATATCTTGCCCAGAAAGGAATCATAATCGTCAATCTGGACCCGAGGGGTACAGCAGGGAGAGGAGCTGCCTTTAAGAAGGCAACCTATCTTCAGCTTGGAAAGTATGAAACGGACGACATGAGAGAAACGGCCAAGTATCTTTCTACCTTGTCTTATATTGATGGAAGCAGGATCGGGATATGGGGATGGAGTTATGGTGGATTTATGGCTTTGAGTTGCCTGACCAGGGCTGCTGATCAGTTCAGTATGGGGGTCGCCGTGGCTCCCGTTACGCATTATAAATTTTATGATAATATTTACACCGAAAGATTCATGCGGACACCACAGGAAAATCCGGAAGGATATGAGCATAATTCTCCGATCAGTCATGTGGAAAATTTCAGGGGAAAACTGTTGCTGATCCATGGTATGGCCGATGACAACGTTCATCCACAGAATTCCTATGAATTTATGTCGGCCATGGTAGCCGCCAATAAGCAATTTGAATCCCAGTTCTATCCTAACAGCAATCACGGGATTTATTCAGGAACCAATACCACTAATCATTTGTACCGGAGGATGACGGATTTCATTTTGAAGAATCTGTAAAAGATGCAGGAGACAAGATACAAGATGCCATAATCAGGAGGATCGGTTATGAATGAAAACTTCTTTATTTTTCATCCTGAATCCTGCATCTGAAACTATTTGGATTTCTCGTATTAACATTGTACTT
>CAZSDU010000012.1:77106-79236 GCA_964605775.1 uncultured Prolixibacteraceae bacterium
CATCCTGAATCCTGCATCTGAAACTATTTGGATTTCTCGTATTAACATTGTACTTTTGCAGCCCTTTAAAATATTGAATATTCATTTTAACAAGAAAGTGAGCGTATTTTTATGATTATCGTACCTGTTAAAGAAGGCGAAAGCATCGACAGAGCATTGAAAAAACTGAAACGTAAATTCGAAAAAACCGGTGTGGTCAAAGAGTTACGTGAGCGTCAGAAATTTACAAAACCTTCTGTGAAAAGAAGGGATAGTATTCAGAAAGCGATATACATCCAGCAATTGCATACGGAAGAAGAATCTTGTTAAGCAGGTATTTTTTGCAGAAGAAGTTTTGTTGAGGCAAATATCTTTTGTATATTTATCCATTGTTTACCGTCAACAGGATTTCTTCTTTTTTTTTGAATAGTGAAGGAACGATTCATAGCATACATCAGATTCGAAAAGCGATACTCTCCACATACCATTGTCGCCTATCAGGGCGATCTGGATCAATTTTTCAATTACCTTCATCAGCAGTACAATGAGACCGATATTGTCAGGGTAGATGCGTCCATGATCCGGTCCTGGCTGGTATATTTGATGGAGCATGATATTTCTCCGCGATCGGTTAACCGTAAACTTACAGCCTTGAAATCATTTTACCGTTTTCTTATCCGGGAAGGCGTTATTGAATCAAATCCCCTTGTAAAAATCATTTCCCCAAAAACCTCAAAGCGTCTTCCGGTTTTTATTGAGCGGGAGAAAATGGACCATCTGCTTGATGAACATTCCTGGAGTATGGATTATCCGGGTATGCGCGACAAGCTGATGGTGGAAATGTTTTATGGAACCGGAATGAGACTTTCAGAGCTGGTGAACCTTAAAGTTGAGGATTTCGATTTTAACCACGCTACCATAAAAGTATTGGGAAAAAGAAATAAAGAGCGTTTGATTCCGTTCAGTAAGAAACTTGAAGGATTGATCAGGGAATATATGGCAATCAAGGATGGTGAGTTTGGGGTTCGCACGGAATTTTTTCTTACGGATAAAGGGAAAAAGATATATCCAAAACTGGTTTACCTGATCGTCAATGGCCGATTAGGTGAAGTGACTACCCTGGACAAAAAAAGTCCACATGTGCTGAGGCATACTTTTGCAACGCATATGCTTAACAACGGGGCGGATCTGAATGCCGTTAAAGAATTATTGGGACATGCGAGCCTTTCTGCCACACAGGTATATACCCATAATACCATTGAGAAGTTAAAACGAATTTATAAACAAGCCCATCCAAAGGCGTAAAAAAGGAGGTCTGAATGAATATCAAGATCAATGCGGTTCATTTTAAGGCAGACAAGAAATTGGATGCATTTATCAAGGAAAGGATTGAAAAACTCGGTACTTTTTTTGAAGGGGTCATCGGTTGTGAAGTCATACTTAAGCTTGAAAATTCAGAAGACGGGGAAAATAAACTGGCTGAAATCCGCCTGATTATAAAGGGCTATGATCTGTTTGCCAAGAAGGAATCCACCACCTTTGAAGCCGCTATCGATTCTGCTGTGGAAGCGTTAAGAAAACAATTGGTTAAATATAAGGAAAAGGTCAGACGTAAGTAGTTTTAACGCACTGATTATTGCAGCGTTAATTCAATATCCCAACCCTGCATTTTATTTTTGGCATAGTATTTGTAAAAAATATTTGTTTCCTATTCAAATAGTTTATACTTTTGCAGTCCTTTTTTGAAAAGAAAAGCGATTGCCGATGTAGCTCAGCTGGTAGAGCAGCTGATTTGTAATCAGCTGGTCGGCGGTTCGAGTCCGTCCATCGGCTCAGTTCTTTGAAAGAATGATGTTCAGTATCCGGTGTTATCGGGTCGATTTGGGGAGATACCAGAGCGGTCAAATGGGGCAGACTGTAAATCTGTTGGCGCAGCCTTCGGAGGTTCGAATCCTTCTCTCCCCACGAAGCGGGTGTGGATGTGGGTGTGGGTGTGATGGAAGTGTGAATATTATCTTTTTCACACCCACACTGCCTCCACACCAAAACTGCCTCCACACCCACACTGCCTCCACACCCACTCTCACACCTTCTTTGCGGAAGTAGCTCATTTGGTAGAGCGGAAGCCTTCCAAGCTTCAGGTGGCGGGTT
>CAZSDU010000013.1:0-74063 GCA_964605775.1 uncultured Prolixibacteraceae bacterium
GTATTCACGGCAACGGAAAACATGAAAGCTTCCATGTACTGGACTTCCACAACCAACTATGAAAAACCTTTGGCCAGGGGGATCAATATATTCAATCCTTCCGTATCTTTGTATGAAAGTTCAAAATCCAATGCCTTTCCTCTCAGGTGCGTAAAAGATTAATAACGAAATGGCAGAGAAGTGGCTAAAATATGTGTTGATGTGGTCGGGGATGCTTTCCCCCTTCCTCCTTTTCGGTCAGTTGACAGTGACCAAAGGGTCCAGCATCAGCATGACCCCGGAGCAATTTATCAGCACTTACCTGCTCGGAACCGGTATCAATGTAATTCCCGGAACAGCGAAATTTAACGGCAGCACGGCTGCCATTAACACCCATTCAACCAATGAAGCCAACCAGATCGGCAATTTCACCACCACCGGAACTGCTCAGACCAAGCTGGGACTTTCCGGAGGCGTTATTTTGAGTTCAGGTAATGTGGCCAGTGCGGTTACAGGGAATTGCCTTCCCCTGGAAAACTGCCCGAATTCAAGCACAACTACGAATTCAGGCAGCGATCCTGATCTCAATGTCCTGATGGCACCCGCAGCATCACAAGATAAATGTATCCTTGAATTCGATTTTCAACCTGAGACCGATGTTGTTACTTTCAGATATGTCTTTTCTTCAGAAGAATTTGATAATTATTGCAATTCATATAATGATGCCTTTGGTTTTCTGATCAGCGGACCTGGTTGCGGTACAACTCCTCCTAACCTCTTCACGAACAATGCAGAGAATATTGCTTTCCTCCCGCTTAGCTCCAATTATGTGACCATTAATAATATCTGTGCCAATAAAATCATGTATTCCTGGTGCAATGTAACAACACCCAATTGTGGTTCAGGAAGTGGTCCTGAATTTTCCTATAACCGGTTCACCAATGTTTTTACTGCCACCAAGACGGTCACTCCCTGTGCCATTTACCATATGAAGATTGTCCTGGGTGATGCAGGGGATACGCAATATGATTCCGGTGTTTTCCTGGAGGAAAACAGTTTTTCAAGCAACAATATCACTTTCAATAACACTTACAGCATCCCCACTTTGGGCGAGAACATGATCGAGGGTTGCAGCAATGCCACGGTCACTTTCGCGATCGCCGATCCAAAAACCACCGACTATGTTGCCGATTACACTTTGGGGGGAAGCGCTACCCCTGACGGGCCCGCCGTATCTGACCCTGACTACGGCATCACCCCTCTGCCCAGCGGCACGCCAGTGCCCACCAGCATCACGATCCTGGCCGGAGAAACACAGGCCAATCTTGTGTTATATGCTTACCAGGATGCCAATGATCCGGAAGGAGATGAAACGGTCAGCTTTACGGTAACCAACTATACCTGTTCCGGCAGTTCCAGCAATACCAATACCCTGATCATCAAAAATAATCCAAGTCTTGGTGTCCAGATTGATCCGTTACCTGCCTTCTGCCTTGGCGAGTCAGTTAGTTTGAATGCTTCGGTTGCAGGGGGACAACCGGTTTATGCATTTACCTGGAATGATGGTTCGACAGAGAATCCCCATACCGTTACACCGGTTCTGGGTAATAACACCTATTCCGTCAATGTTACGGATGGATGTTCGGCCACAGCTAGTGATGATATCCTGGTGGTGGGGAATCCTCCTCCGTTTCTGACTTTTCCGCCTCTTTCCGCGGTTTGTATCAATTCCTCCGGATTTACGCTGAATACCGCTAGCCCGGCGGGAGGTATCTATTCCGGTCCGGGCGTAACAGGGGGAATGTTTATTCCCGCTACAGCCGGCGCGGGTGTCCATACCCTCACCTATACGTATAGCGATGTAAACGGATGTGAGAATTCCATCAACCAAAATATCACTGTGCATACGCTACCTATCGTTAGCCTCCCTGTTTTTCAGTCCCTGTGTGTCAATGCTTCCCCGGTGATATTAAGCGGGGGAACTCCGCTGGGTGGTATTTATTCCGGTCCGGGTGTGGTCAGCGGGATGTTCAATCCTTCAGTTGCAGGTGAGGGAACGCATTCCATTACCTATACTTATACCGATGGGAATGGCTGTACAAATACAGCAAACAATACCATTTTCGTGCATGGTTTACCGGTTGTTACCCTAGCGGATTTCAGCGGCATTTGTGTCAATGCCGCTGCCATTGTGCTTTCCGGGGGGCTTCCTGCCGGAGGGAGCTTTTCAGGGACCGGGGTCAGTTCCGGGAACTTCAACCCTGCCCTTGCCGGCGCAGGAAGCCATCTCATCACTTACACTTTTACCGATGGGAACAATTGTACAAATTTTACATCCAAACCCATACAGGTTTATGCACTGCCGGTGATCAATTTCGGCAACCTGCCCGCTTTATGTGTGGATCATCCTCCCATTGTTCTGTCGGGGGCTTCCCCTCCGGGTGGAAATTATTCCGGACCAGGTGTGGTTTCAGGCATGTTCAATCCCGGACTTGCCGGACCGGGGACCCATGTAATCACTTACACTTATACCGATGCCAACGGATGTGTCAACTCAGCCTCCGGCAATATTCTTGTGAATCCATTACCCACAGTCACCCTGGCGGATTTCTCTGAAGTGTGTGTCAATTCGGCTCCGGTTACTTTATCTGGAGGGATACCAACCGGTGGAACCTATTCGGGTAGCGGTGTCAGCGGGGGTATTTTTAACCCGCTTACCGCTGGGACAGGAAGCCATTTGATCACCTATTCTTATACCGATGGCAATGGCTGTACCAATTTCACTTCCAAAGCAATACTGGTCAATCCTTTACCCCTGGTCGATTTTAGCGGCCCTGTTGTTCCTGAAGCCGTTTGTCAGGACTACCCCACCCCATCGCGATATCAGGTTACAGCCAGTCCGTTGACCACTTATACCTGGTCACTTCCTCCTCCCTATGATGACAAAGGAATAGTGAGTCCTGTTGCAGGATTTCCCAATATGGCCGATGTAAGCTGGACAGGTACGGGTTCCGCTCAAGTCAAGCTGCAGGCCGTCTCGGATAAAGGCTGTCTGGATTCCAGAACCAAAGATATCCAAATCAATGCAAAACCCGTAGTTGCCCTTTCGGCCTGTTTTGATCTGGTCACCACGACCAATGCCAAACCTTTTCTGCTGAAAGGCGGGACACCTCTGGGCAATGGTGGAAAATATTATATCAATACCACCGAAGTGGCGGGTAATGTGCTGAACCCTGCCACCCTGACGGAAGGATCCCGTACCATTACCTTTACTTATACCGATGCCAATACCTGTCAGGCTTCCGCCATGCAAACCCTGACCGTTTATCCTTCCAATGCCAATTTCCAATGCGTGAACGGGATGTTTACCGACCTCAGGAATACCGATCCGGCCACCAACAAATATCCAACCTTCCCGGTAACGGCTAACGGTAGGACCAGCTGCTGGATGATGAAGAACCTGAACTGGGGGAGTACCATAGCCAACAGCCTCCAGCAGACCGACAACTGCATCGTGGAGCGTTATTGCTCTCCCAACGATAACAACTGTTCTTCCTATGGATCCTTGTTCCAGTGGGATGAACTGATGCAATACGGGAGCACGCCGGGATGGTCAAAAGGCGTTTGTCCCCCGGGTTGGCATGTGCCCACGGCCATTGAATGGCAGGACCTTATTGATGCTTACCAGGGTAACGCCATTGCCGCGGGCGCTTTAAAGGACCTTGTCATTGCAACAGGATTTAAAGGATTGCTTAACGGAATGTTGTATTACGGTAATACCTGGGCATTTACTGCCACCGATAACCTGAGCGCTTCCATGTTCTGGACTTCCACGACCAATGGGGAAAAGCCGGTGGCCAGGGGGATCAATGCTACCAATCCTTCCGTTTCATGGTATGAAAGCTCGAAAAGCAGCGCTTTCCCGCTGAGGTGTGTGAAAGATTAGAACATTAAAGTGGAGAAACAGCAAAACGGTGGAATTTAAACTTTCAAGATGTGTGTTACGTCCCTGGCGTTCTGAGGATGCTGAATCCCTGGTATTTCATGCGAACAATCCAAAAGTTGCCTGTAATCTTAGAGACGGATTTCCTTTTCCTTACACCCCGGAACATGCCAGCCAATGGTTGCAAAACGCAATAAAGGAAGAAAAGAACTTTCTTTTTGCCATTGATATTGATGGCGAAGCTGTCGGCGGCATCGGGATCATCCCGGGGAATGATGTTTACAGGCTTAGCGCCGAGATCGGATACTGGTTAAGCGAAGCATACTGGAACCGGGGAATCATGACTGAAGCGGTCACGACCCTGGTCGGATGGGCCTTTGAGCATTTGCAAGTGATCCGGATATACGCGGGAATATTCGCGAAGAACAAAGCTTCTGCAAGGCTGCTTGAAAAAGCCGGATTCAAATTGGAAGCCATCCATACAAATGCGGTAATAAAAAACGACCAGATCATGGACGAATATCTTTATGCTCTATTGAAGTGAGGATTTACTGATTCAGCCCAATCCACTGCCTGAAAAAATCCCTTGGGCTCTGTAATTATAAAAAAGTGCCGGCTTGTTATTAGGATAATCATCACCATTGTAGAAGGTATTTTTTGGGTAAATGCTCCATTTTATTTTATGTTTGGTATTATATTTGCTGTTTATCAGTACACTTGAAATCTAAAAAACCATGAAAAAATTATTCTTTCTGACCCTTGGAGTTTTTATTTTCTTCCAAATCGCTGCACAGAAGAACACCGAAATTCAGACCTCCCAACTCCCCCAGTTAACCCAGGATTACCTGAAAGATTTTATGCCGGATTCGAAAGTTTACAAAGCCTATAAGGTGGTTGACAATGGGGAGGTTTCCTATGCCGTTGGCGTTCTTGTCAATAATGACAAGCGGATTTTAATTTTTGACCAGGAAGGAAAATTTGTAAAAAAGGGCGACCGCAGGGATCGTGCGCGAGTAAAACAAGATTTACAGAAACAACAACAGGAAACCGGAAAAGATCAACAGCAAATGCAGACCAAGCAATCCGGTCAATCCATCAAGAAAACTGAAACAAATCAACTGGCAAAGCCTCAACAGGAGATACAGTCCAACCAGGAGATAAAAACGGATCCCAAAAAATAAGACAAAGAATATGAGAAATTTATTCTTTTTAATTGGATTAATGCTATTGAGTTTCATAATCCTTTATGGATGTAAGAAAACCAGCAACGACACTTCAACCCAATCAAAACATCATGAAACCAAGAGTCATAATAATGGAACTTCATGTTTAAGCTGTCATTCCTCAGGCGGTACGGCCAGCAAATTTCAATGGATCATGGCCGGTTCTGTGTATCAAAACGGTGAAGTTTCCGCTAGTCCCAATGGGATGATTTACTTATGGTCAGGGGTTAGTGGCACCGGCGATCTGAAAGCCACCTTGCAAGTTGACGGTCTGGGTAACTTCTTTACTACTGCTTCTGTCATGCCCTCCTCCCCTGTCTATCCACAGGTAATCAATGCCACGGGCAGTGCGTTCAAAAACATGCCCCTTCCCATCACCAGCGGAAACTGCAATGGATGTCACGGGGTAAGTACCGGAAAGATCTGGGTATATTAGTACTACCCTCAGGAAATTTTAGCCTGAACGGCTGCAAGAATTTTTTCTTCAGCCGTTTTTGTTTTTTGAACGATTTCCCCGGCCTTATACAGGATGTCTTCCAGAAAAGCCTTATCTTTCAGGCTTGAACCATTCACTTTGACATTGAGGTAGGCGCCGATCACGGCAGAACGGGCACATAGCGCCCCGACACCGGCATCGGTCACTGAATTCGGATTCCCGACTTCCACCATAGCGCTGATGATCTCGAGGGATTCATAAGCTTTCTGCATGGTTTTAAAAGGCACTTCCATGGCATAACGGGTGGCCTCCTGAATGGCAGATGAACGCGCTGCTTTTTCTTCTTCATTCCCCTTGGGGAGACTAAACGCATCCATGATCCGGTTAAAAGAGCGGGTATCTTCATCTACCAGGAAAAGTAATTCATCCTTTAGTTTCTGGCCTTTTTCTGCCCACTGGGAAAATTCCTCCCAGCGATCATCCCAACCAGGTTTATGTGAGGAAAGGTTAGCAACCATGGTGGCAAGAGAAACGCCCAGGGAAGCTAAGTAGGCAGAAACCGAGCCTCCGCCGGGAGCAGGTGATTCCGACGCTGTTTCATCAGCAAAACCCTTACAGCTCAGGTCAACAAGTTTTTTCTTCCCGGGGTCGTCAAGCAGATACTCAATAATTTTTTCGTTTGGATTAAACGGTTTCAGATCATCCAGGCCAAGTGATTTGATGGCTATTTTAATCAGTTCATTTTCTGAAACTCCCACGGAACGTTGTTGCTTTCTTAAAAAGTATTTCCCTGCCTCAAGCATGGCCTTTAAGGGAATCAGCCCAACCAATTCAGAGCCACTCACCCTGAGGCCGCGTGCAGCTGCGCTTTTACATGATTCTTCAAACGCTACGTGAACCGGTGTGATACTGATATTGGTGAGGTTGATGGAAACCTGGGCAATGCCATATTCCTCAATAAACCAGCCAATCGCTTTACAAGCCCTGAGTGTTCCCGGAATCCAGATTTCATTTCCCTGATCATCCTTTTTGATTTTTCCGGTAATGGGATTTCCTTCCCTAACCGGTCTGCCTTTCTCGCGGATATCAAAAGCCACTGCATTGGCTCTGCGCGTGGAGGTCGTATTCAGGTTGATGTTATAAGCCACCAGAAAATCCCTGGCGCCTATGGCGATGGCTCCGGTACGGGGATTGAACTTGGCCGGACCGAAATCAGGCTTCCAATGGGGGTCTTCCAGCTTTTTCGGCAAGCCTTCGTACTCACCGGCCCGGCAATTGGCAAGGTTCCTCCTTTCATCCTTAAAAGCAGCATTTTCATAGCAATAAACAGGAATCAGAAGCTCAGTGCCGACACGTTCGGCCAGTTTCCGGGCAAATTGAACGGTTTCTTCCATACTTATATTGGAAACCGGTACCAGGGGACAAACATCCGTCCCTCCAAAGCGCGGATGTTCTCCCTTATGCTTGGCCATATCGATGGTATCAGCGGCTTTCTTGATGGCCTGAAAAGCTGCTTCGATCACGCTATCCGGGGTCCCTACAAAAGTCACTACGGTCCGGTTGGTAGCTTTACCCGGATCAACATCCAGCAGTTTTACCCCTTCAATTTTTTCAATTTCATCGGTGATAACCTTGATCACCCCCATGTCCATTCCTTCAGAGAAGTTCGGGACACATTCAATCAGTTGTTTCATGTGTTAATAATTTTATATTTCATTGCCAAATGGAATACCCATAATTAACATTAACGGTTTGCATGAGCATTGTTCTTGTGGGCATTTCATAATAAATATCAAGGTAATGAAAGAGCGAAACAGCAAAAAAGATCAACCGCTTTTCGTCTTCAGGTTTATGCTTGCAAAAATAGTCATTTCTGAGTATTTTTGCTTCTTAAATCAAAAACCTGTCTTATGAAAAAGATTCTTTGCTTGCTCATTCCCTTTACCCTTATGCTTGTACAATGCAAACAAAAAGATAATCCCATGCAGTCCCAAACGATCCGGATCATTGCACCATCAACCTCAGATACGGTAATCTCAAAACTGATCTCCCGTTATGGTGAGAGTAATAAAATCCGCATCGAAAAAGGAGTGAATCATGTGGCTTCTCTTTGGACAGAAAAAGACGGAAAGGATAGTGCTTTTATCACCTTTTGTGAAGAAAATTTTATCGCGGATCCGGCAAAACTGGAGCTGCTGTTCACCCGCTTGTCCAATAATTTCGAGCGTCTTTTCGGACATTTCAACATGATCAGCCTGGAACTGAAGCGGGCTTTGCATCTCCAGATGGGAGAAGTGCTCGACGTGGATGAAATTTTTGCATCCTATGAACCGGGAGCGCATTTTAATGATGATTTCTTTGACAATAAAATCGCCTTTGTCACAGCCCTAAATTTCCCCATGTATTCCCTCAAAGAAAAAGAAGCCTCAGTACCGGAATGGACGAGACTGCAATGGGCTTATGCCCGCCTCGGTGATCTTTTCACGGCAAGGGTTCCGGCTGAGGTTAACGTCAAAGTCGCGGAAGCCCTGACAGCTTCCGATAATTACATTTCCAATTACAATATTTATGTGGGGAACCTGATTGATGATCAGGGGAAAACTCATTTTCCCAAAGATATGAAGCTCATTTCCCACTGGAATCTGCGTGATGAACTGAAAGCCAATTATAATCAAGGGGAAGAAGGTTTAAAGAAGCAACAGATGATATATGAAGTCATGCTCAACATTATCCGCCAGGATATTCCCGCGGGCATCATTGATCACCCTGATTTACAATGGAATCCTTTTACCAATAAAGTATTTGAAAACGGGAAAGAGATAGTATCAAGCCCTGAACCTGACACCCGTTATGACTACCTTTTAAGCAATTTCAAAGCCATGAAAGCCATGGATCAATACACCCCCATTTATCCTACTTATATTCTACGGGCTTTTGACGGAGGCATGGAAATTCCAAGGGAGCAGGTGGAACAATTGTTTACCGGGTTTTGTGCTTCTCCTGAAGTCAAACAGGTGGGTGAACTGATCTGCAAGCGTCTGGGGCGACCCCTTCAACCCTTCGACATCTGGTATGACGGATTCAAGGCCAGAAGCAATATGAACATGGAATTGCTTGACCAATTGACAAGAAAAAAATATCCTGACACCAAAGCTTTTGAAGCAGATATTCCCAATATGTTGATCAAACTCGGTTTTAAACCTGACATGGCAAAGGAGATCGCTTCTCACATCACAGTGGATAATGCCCGTGGAAGCGGTCATGCCTGGGGGGCACAGATGAAAGGCGATAAAGCCCATCTCCGCACACGTATCGGCAAAGATGGCATGGATTACAAAGGCTACAACATTGCCATACATGAACTGGGTCATAATGTGGAACAAACCATCAGTCTGTATTTCGTGGATCATTATATGATGCAGGGGGTTCCCAATACCGCATTCACCGAAGCCCTCGCTTTTACCTTCCAGAACCGTGACCTGGAATTACTTGGTATCAAGAATAATGATCCCAGCAAAGAGGCCCTCTCCGCCCTGGATAACTTCTGGATGAGTTATGAAATCATGGGGGTTTCGCTGCTTGATATGACGGTATGGCAATGGATGTATGATCATCCTTCCGCCACCAAGGAGCAATTAAAAGAAACCGTGATCAGGTCTGCCATTGAAATCTGGAATCAGTACTATGCTCCTGTTTTCGGTGTGAAGGACAGTCCCATATTGGCTATATACTCCCATATGATCGATAATCCTTTGTACCTGTCGAACTATCCGTTGGGGCATCTCATCGAGTTCCAATTGGACCGCCACCTGAAAGGAAAGAATTTCGCGGAAGAAGTCATACGTATCTTCTCTGCCGGCCGTCTGATTCCTCAAAGCTGGATGAAACATGCCGTTGGCAGTGAAATCAGCATCAAACCCTTGCTGACTGCAACCGATGAAGCGCTGAAAATAGTCAGGTAATGTTTCCTATTTCACGATCTCACCGTTCAGAATAACCGTCTCCACCTTATTGCTGCCATAGGCATAAGGCATGAATGCAAGGCCAGGGATGGGTTTGGTAATAAACACATTGGCTTTTTTCCCACGGGCTATGCTTCCATGGGTTTCATGTAATCCCATGGCATAGGCACCGTTGAGGGTTACGGCATTAACGGCTTCCTCAGGAAGCATATGGTATTTGATACAGGCCATGGAAAGTATGAACTGCATATTCCCGGAAGGGGATGAACCGGGGTTAAAGTCGCTGGCCATGGCAACAGGCAGGCCGGCATCCATCATTTTTCTGACCGGGGCATAATCCATTCCCAGAAAGAAGGCAGCACCGGGAAGCACTGTTGGCATGGTTTCCGAACCACGCAGGCAAGCAATTTCATCCTCTCCTGTATATTCCAGATGGTCTACGGAAAGGGCGTTATATTTGACCCCCACCTGTATCCCTCCTGAAAAAGCCAGCTCATTGGCGTGGATTTTAGGCCTCATGCCATATTTCATACCGGCATTCAGGATACGGTCGGTATCTTCAGGGGTAAAAAATCCCTTATCACAAAACACATCGATGTAATCGGCAAGTTCTTCCTGGGCTACCTGAGGGATCATTTCGTTGATTACCAGGGCGACAAATTCTTCACGACGGTTTGCATATTCAGCGGGCAGGGCATGGGCGCCAAGAAATGTCGGAACAATGGTCAGCGGGGAAAGGGATTTCAGTTTCCTGATCACCCTGAGCATTTTCAATTCATCATTGACTGTCAGTCCGTATCCGCTTTTGATTTCCACGGCGCCGGTTCCCAGCATGGCGATTTCACGGAGACGGGGAAGCGCCTGTTCAATCAGCTCCTCTTCCGAAGCCATGTGCAGGCGTTTGGCAGAATTCAGAATACCTCCACCTCTTTGGGCAATTTCCTCATAGCTTAGCCCCCTGATCTTATCAATGTATTCTATTTCCCGGCTACCGGCATAAACAAGGTGGGTATGGGAATCACAGAAGGAAGGGAAAACCAGGCGACCGCTGGCATCGATGATTTTATGCCCCAGCCCCCTTCCCTCCAGGGGAGTGGGCAGGGGGTGGGTTCCAAAATCCTTAATCAGATCACCTTCTATCAGTAACCAGGCATTGTCAAGACATTCAAGCGAAGACATTGCTTTTCCAGCCATGAATGGTTTCGGTTTTTCCTCCACCAACACAAGCTTCTTGATATTTTTTATCAGGATGGTCATACCATAAAGTTCATGAAACGAAGTTACGAAGATAAAATTCACTCATCATGAGTTGGTTTATATAAAAACTTAAAATATTATATTTAACTTTGGAGCCTGAAAGACAAACCTTTAATTTACATTTTCTCATGAAAAAAAATCTCCTTCTAATCTTAGGATTAATTCTGGTGACTAGCTTTGCTGCTAATGCCAAAAAAGTGGAACTGGCACAGGCTAAAATTGCCGGAAAAAATTTCTTTTTTGAGCGTATCAATACCAAGGAGGCCGTTGCTTATCAGGCCATCAACCTCAGCTCGGAATTTATTGCCAAATCAGGAAATGAAGCAGTGTATTATGTTTTTTCTATCAACAACCGTGGTTTTGTTATTGTCTCTGCTGAAGATGCCTGTCATCCGATACTTGGTTATTCCTTCGATCAGAATTTCGACCCCGCATTAGAAGGCCAAAACTTTATAAACTGGATGAACCATTACAAAGAAGAGATTGAACTGATCCGTCAGAACAATTATGAAGCAGATGAAGATATTCAATCAAGCTGGGCTTATTACACCCAGAATAATTTTGAAAATTTTCGCAAGCCTGGAACTATCTCGGCTGTTGAACCCCTGCTGAAAAGCATCTGGAATCAGGATTATCCTTATAATGCCTTATGCCCTGCCGATATTAACAGTACCGGTTCCTATAGCGGACATGTCCCGGTAGGTTGTACAGCTACAGCCTTATCACAGATCATGCTGTATTGGCGCTGGCCCAACACCGGGAGCGGTTATCACTGCGACATACATCCCTATCAGGGTCAGCAACTTTGCGCTGATTTCGGGAATACGACCTATCTTTGGGATGGCATGTCAAACGGTACAGGCAGTGAATGTTATCAGGCCGCTCTCATCTCCTACCATACCGGGATTGCGGTCAACATGGATTATGGTGTCAACGGATCAGGCGCTCCCTTGTCCATTATTCCCTATGCCCTGTCTACCTATTTCAAATATGCTACCAGCGAATACGTCACAAGAAGTTCATATAATAATAACTCCTGGGCTGTCATGCTGAAAGCTGAACTTGATGCCGGTCGTCCCGTGGAATACGCCGGATTTGAACCGAGCACCGCCGGCGGTGGAGGTCATGCTTTTGTATGTGATGGTTATCAGGGCGGTGGAAGTTATTCCGATTACTTCCATTTCAACTGGGGATGGGGAGGATATGCCGACGGGTATTTTTATTTAAGCAACCTGAACCCCGGCTCTTCTTCTTTCAATGTCAGCCAACAGGCCGTGATAAACATCAGACCCGATGCAGCACTGTATCCAATCTATTGCAGCGGCAACAAAGAGGTCACTACCTACAATTTCGGCACCCTGGACGATGGCAGCGGCCCCCTGAACAATTACCAGCCCAACTCGAACTGTAGCTGGCTGATCGGCCCCGATGACAGCATACAATCCGTAACCCTAAGCTTCCTCCGTTTCGACCTGGATGCCGGAGATGAGTTAAAAATTTACAATGGTTCCAACGCCTCTGCCCCCCTTCTCGCCACCTACACCGGAAACACCCTTCCTCCGGCCGTGACCACCACCAGCCCCCAGATGTTTGTCACCCTGACCAGCGGAAGCAGTGGCTCAGCCCAGGGATTTCTGGCGAATTATAACTGTACCCCTTTCACTTTCTGCAGCGCCAATACTATTCTGACAGATCCAAACGGCAGCATCTCCGATGGAAGCGGAAGATTTGATTACAGGAACAACACCAGTTGTAAATGGAAAATTCAACCTGAAAATGCCACCTCAGTGACGATTGTTTTCAATGCCTTCAATACAGAAGCAGAAAATGATAAATTATCCGTGGTTGATCTCGGCCCACCAGCCGTAGTTATCGCCACCCTCTCCGGAGATCATTCATCCCAGCTTCCCGATCCCGTTACCGCCCCCTCAGGGAAAATGATGCTGATGTGGAATACCAATAAATCCATCAGAAACTCGGGTTGGGACCTTTCTTATACCATTACGGTCGGAACTCCTGAGGATGAAATCTTTAACAACCTGAGCATTTTCCCTAACCCTGCAACAGATAAGCTGAATCTTGCTTTCAGTAGTGACAGGATTCAGCAGGTTACCATTGAATTCATCACTTTAAAAGGTGAAACACTTTTTGCGGAAACCCTTCCCTATTTCAAAGGAAATTACTCAAAAAGTCTGAACGTGTCGGATTTTTCAAAGGGGATATACCTGCTAAGACTGACCAGCGATAAAGGAAGAACGATTAAAAAAATCGTCCTCAACTAAGGACGCTGAAGATCAAAGAGGACCTCTATTTTCCCTCTTTGATTGATGCATTCCATCAGTTTTGACTTCAGTTTCCAGCAAGTCATCTGCCGGAGATCTATTTTGCGGGACAATTCATAAGAAGATATCTTCGGGTCATGGCAAACCAGATAGACCATGTGAAAAGCTTCCGTGATGGGAATATGACAACGGTGAAAAATCGTATGCGCCCTGGCTGATTCTTCGTGTTTGCAGCGGGTGCAACGCTTTGAAAAGGGCGTTTTACCGTGACAAAAATTCGTACTCCCGCATTTTCGACAAACGAAACCATCCTTCCACTTTTCACCGGCAAGAAATTTCAGGCACTCCTCCTCAGAAGAAAAGCGTGAGTGAAATGAGGCCAGGTCCATCTGCTGTATCACCAATTGCATTTTCAGTTATTTTTACAAAAATAAAAAAAATAGTGATATTTATGCGCTTTATTTTAAAAAACTTTTTATCTTTGCAGCAAAATAAAAATATAATGATGAAAAAATATTCTGTTTTTCTAAGTTTTTTTGTTCTCCTGAGCTTAACCGCTTGCAGCGGCAATGCAGGAGATCAAAGCAAAGTCAGGGGAAGTAACCCTGACCCGACGGTCTCGGAAGGTAAGGTGATCAACCTGACTGCGGATGCTTTTAAAAAGCTGGTCTGGGATTATCAGAAGAATCCCAATGACTGGAAATACAATGGAAAGCTGCCCTGTATCATCGATTTTTATGCCGACTGGTGTCGCCCGTGTAAAATGGTTGCCCCCATCATGGAAGAATTAGCCCGTGAATACAAAGGCAAAATCATGGTATATAAAATCAATACCGAAGAACAAAAAGAACTTGCATCCGTTTTCAATATCCGTTCGATTCCGGCAGTGCTTTTTGTTCCAAAGACAGGCAAACCGCAAATGTCGGTAGGTGCGTTGCCAAAGCCGACATTTATTCAGGCCATCCATGAAGTATTGATGGTGAAATAATGATTTTAAAAAGAGAACTGATGATAGAACATCTGACCAAGGAAACTTTTATTGAAAAAGTTTTCGATTTTGAAAAGAACCAGGAATGGAAATTCGAGGGACAACTGCCTTGTATCATTGATTTTTACGCTGACTGGTGCGGTCCATGTAAAATGGTTGCTCCGATTCTTGAGGAGCTATCAAAAACCTATGAAGGCAAAATCAATATTTATAAAGTGGATACGGAAGCACAACAGGAACTTGCCGGAGCCTTCGGGATCCGCAGTATTCCTTCCATGCTTTTTGTTCCGATGACCGGACAACCCCAAATGGCTGTTGGAGCTTTGCCAAAAGACAGTCTGATCCAGGCCATCAACGATGTACTCCTGAAAGAAGAGCAGAAAAACCAGGATATCTGACAATAAATGTCTGCTGTTTTTCCAACTGCTTACCTACCGCCCCTTGCTTACGTTGCTGCGCTATTAAAATCAGGGGACTGGGAAATCGAGATATTTGAAACATATCGTAAGCAAAGCTGTCGCAATCATTGCTGTATATTTGGGCCAAACGGTTCATTGATGCTTAGCATTCCGGTCATCAAAGTCAATGGGGACCATACCCTGACCAAAGATATACGGATTTCATACGCCCTTCCATGGCCGCGAATTCATTGGCGGTCCATGGAAACGGCCTATCGGAATTCCCCATTTTTTTTGTATTTCCAGGATTTCTTTCACCCCGTTTTCCAAAAAAAATTTGATTTCCTGATTGATCTTAACACTGTTCTCCTCCAAACCATTCATACCGCCTTAAAAATTCCAGTGGATGTCAAATTTACCTCCGAATTCCATAAACCTTTGATAAACGACCAAGGGGAGATTCTGGTTTCAAAAAATTATACGCCCTCACTTCACCCCTATCAACAAGTCTTTTCTCCTCCCCACGGATTCATCCCTAACCTCAGTATCGTCGATGCATTATTCAATCTGGGACCTGAAACAATTTACTATTTAAATTCCATTTAAGGATTGGAGGTTATTGCAAAAATTCATATATTTGCATTAATTTAATCTAAATTAACTTGTCAATCCTTCTTGATCTTCAACAGGGCGAACGCGGCATCATTGTAAAGATCCGTGGACGAGGTGCTTTCCGTAAAAGGATAACGGAAATGGGATTCGTCAAAGGGAAAGAGGTTATTGTCGTGAAAGCAGCTCCCCTTCAGGATCCCATTGAATATAAGATCATGGGGTATAATGTATCCCTTCGGCAGAGTGAAGCCAGGTTAATTGAGATTCTGCCCCCAGGTGAAATCAACCAGCCTGGGTCTTCGGTCAATCTCCATCCCGAATATATTGAAACGTTTGCTGTAAAAGCACCCTTTTCCAATTCTGATGATAAAGGAAAAGTCATTGATATTGCCTTGGTCGGCAATCCGAATTGCGGAAAAACAACCTTATTCAACATGGCATCCGGCTCTCATGAAAGGGTTGGAAATTTCAGCGGGGTTACGGTAGAGTCGAAAGAAGCGACTTACCACCTGGATGGATATACCTTCAACATCACGGATCTTCCCGGAACCTATTCCCTGTCGGCTTATTCTCCTGAAGAACTTTTTGTCCGCCGGCATATCACGGATAAATTCCCGGATATCGTGGTCAATGTGGTGGATGCCTCCAACCTTGAAAGGAACCTCTACCTTACAACCCAGTTGATTGATATGGACATCAGGGTTGTCATCGCCTTGAATATGCACGATGAATTGAAGAAGCAGGGGCACAAACTTGATCACCAAACCCTGGGAAAGCTTTTCGGAATTCCCATTATCCCGACCGTAAGCTCTAAGGGGCAAGGGATTAAAAATTTGTTCAGGAGAATCATTGAGGTATACGAAGACCGAGACCCCAATGTCAGGCATGTACATATCCATTATGGCGGGGATATCGAAAAATCCATTCAAAAGATTCAGGAAGTGATCCGGCAGGATGCCGAACTCACGGATATCATCTCCTCCCGCTATTTCAGCATTAAATTACTGGAAAAAGACGCTGAGGCCAATGAACGTCTGAGCCATAGAGTGAATTTTGAACGCCTTCAGCAGATTGTCACCAAAGAGATCCAGCTTCTCGAGACAAACTTCAAAGAAGACAGTGCCACCCTGATCACGGATGCTAAATATGGATTTATCGCAGGTGCTTTGAAGGAGACCATGAGCGTTAACGAAAAGTCAAAAACAGAGAAGACCTATAGCGAGCGCATTGATCGTTTTCTGACCAGCCGTATCTTCGGTTTTCCCATTTTTCTTCTTTTTCTATTGGTCATGTTCCAGGCCACTTTTTCCCTGGGGGAATATCCAAAATTATGGATTGAATTACTGGTTGGCTGGTTTGGGGGTCAGATCAGTCAAGTGATGCCGGATGGCCCCCTGAGAGACCTTCTGGTCGATGGAATTATCAATGGGGTTGGCAGCGTGATTGTGTTTCTGCCCAACATCCTAATCCTTTTCCTCTTTATTTCTTTCATGGAAGATTCCGGTTATATGGCCAGGGCTGCTTTCATCATGGATAAACTGATGCACAAGATGGGGCTTCACGGACAATCGTTTATTCCCCTTATCATGGGGTTCGGTTGTAATGTTCCGGCCATCATGGTGACCCGTACCCTGAAGGACAGGAACGACCGTCTGCTGACAATGCTGATCAATCCATTCATGTCGTGCAGCGCCAGGCTCCCTGTATATATTTTGATCACGGGGGCGATCTTCCCGAAACATGCCGGCCTGGTCATTTTTGGCATATATTTAAGCGGTATTCTTCTGGCGGTGATCATCTCCCTGATTTTTAAAAAGATATTATTCAGAAAAAAGGAAGCGCCATTTGTCATGGAACTTCCTCCTTACCGTATGCCCACCCTGAGAGCCACCATGCGTCATATGTGGGAAAAAGGCCGCCAATATCTGAGTAAGATGGGTGGGATCATCCTGATTGCCGTTATTCTTATCTGGGCTTTGGAATATTTTCCTGCGGGAAGTAAAGCCAAGCCTGAAGAACGTCTGCAGCAATCCTATATCAGTAAAATAGGAAAAACCATAGAGCCGCTGATCCATCCCCTCGGTTTCGACTGGAGAATGGGTGTCAGTCTGATCACCGGCGCTGCAGCAAAAGAAGTTGTAGTCAGTACCATGGGGGTTCTTTATGGTTCCCACGACCCACAAAAAAAAGGCGTCAATAACCTGAGTGAAAGGATACAGACGGAAAGGTATACTGAAGGTCCAAGGCAGGGACAGAAAGTTTTTACTCCCCTTACCGGTATCTCCTATCTGCTTTTTATTCTTATTTATATGCCCTGTGTAGCGGTTATTGCTACAGTAAAAAAAGAATCAGGACATTGGAAATGGGCTTTGTTTCTGATCGTTTATACCACCGCCCTGGCCTGGTTGGTATCCTTCACTGTGTTTCAAACCGTTTCTTTAATCTTCCCCTGATATGGACTGGCAACTTTGCCTTACCGAATTAATCATCCTTACAGCCCTTATCATTACGGGCTGGAGGTTAGTGAAATTTTTCGCCGGCTCTTTACACCATTGTGAAGCCTGCTCATCTGCCGACCAAGGATGTGCCCTGAAAGATCTGAAAAAAGAAATACAGGCTGGGAAAAAAGAAAAGGGATGCAAGATACATGATCGCGATTGACAGATGACGGCTACTTTTTAATACCTTTGAAACTTCACTAACGACTTAATTATGGAATTTGGAATTTGCCTTCAAAACATCATTCCGGTCAGGTCTGATCCAAATCATCGTTCAGAGATGCTGACCCAAGTGCTTTTCGGAGAATTGTACCGCGTCCTTGAAAAGAATTCAAACTGGCTGAAAATCAAACTCAGTTATGATGATTATGAGGGATGGATGGAAGAAAAACAACACTCCTCCCTGGATGAAACAGAATTTATTGCCTTGTCCAATGCAGAAACCCCATGCAGCCTTGATCTTGTTCAACTGATCTCCAACGAAACCAGGAAATCGGTTTTTCCGATCGTGCTGGGTAGCTCTCTTCCAGGAATTGAAGAGTTCAGGTTTAAGATCAGGGATGAACAATATGTTTTCGATGGTCAGCTCAGTCAAATTTCAGAACTTGAGGAAGCCGAAATTCCACAGGATATTGACGACATCAAGCAGGCCATGATACATGATGCCATGCTATACCTGCACGCCCCGTATCTTTGGGGAGGAAGAAGTCCTTTTGGCATTGATTGTTCAGGTTTGATTCAGATGGTGTTTAAACTGAAAAACGTCAGCATGCTCCGCGATACCAGCCAGCAGTCAGGACAAGGGGAGGTAGTCGGTTTACTGGAGGAAGCTGAACCAGGGGATGTTGCCTTTTTCGATAATGCAGAAGGTCAGATCACTCATACCGGACTGATCATTGACCGAAACCGTATCCTGCATGCTTCAGGGAAAGTTAGAATCGACACCCTTGACCATGAAGGCATATTTAATGCTGAAATCCAGCAATACACCCATAAACTGCGGTTGATCAAGCGGATCTATTAAGATCAGCATAGATCATCGTAAACAGTTCCATGTTTTCATTGCCAAAGCAGGTGGAATCGCAAAGGCAGCTGAATTTTTGACCCAGGCCTTCCCTAAAAACCTGATGCCATTGCGATCGCAGCATATGATAATCGCTTCTTTTTCCCCGTACCTCGATAAAAAAGTAAATGGCTTCCGACATCAGGAACCTGTCGATGCTGGAAATCGCCAGTTCAACCGGAGCATCATGGGCGAACACAAAATCCATCAATGCTCCATAAGACTGATAGACGGATAACGCCAGTTCTGGAGAATGTATTTCAGGCGTATCATTATTCGCATCCAGTTCAAAAAGAACGAGACAGCCTATATGATCTTTCAGCTTTCTGAGATGAAATAATTTGGTTTCATAGGGCATATGATGGTACGACAGAGAAGCAAGGGAAATATCATAATACCCTTTAATCGAATCAGATATTGTTTCAATCCTTGCTTGGGAAATCCTGATAGTGGCTTCAGGGAATGACTTTTTAACATTTTCTTGGGCCAGTTCAAGCATGGCTCTGGAAGGGTCGATCAACAGGACTTCATCTACATTGCCGATATTTCCAGATCTGCGTAATGCAAGGAGCAGGTCAACCAGCACCATTCCGTGGCCACAGCCTATATCCATGATTTTAACAGGCCTGGTAAACCCGGGCAGGGCATGCACGCAATGCGACCTGAAACTAACCCTTGAATCAATCAGCACAGGTGTACCGGCAAAATGAATGTAGGGCGCGGGATCTGCGAAAATAGTTTCAGGAATTGCCAACTTTCCATTATTTCTTCCCAGATAACTGGCTAAAAAGGCATTCGAAAACAAGCCACCCTGTTCCCCGGCCATGCCGGTAGCAATCCATTCCATGCCGGCCTGATTCATGTTGTCCGATAGCAGGAGGGTTCCGATATAAAAATGAAATGCAGGAATCAGACCAGGACGAATCAATGAATCGACAGAAAACAGCTTACCGCCTGAACTTAAGGCACGATTGCCAAGGTCGTTCCAGATTCTGCTTTCGTCATTAGTAAGAAATAGCATGGCTTTATGAAAAAATCAATCCTCTGTGACTTTCTTTTTCTTATTCGGCACTTCCTGATTGAAGACCCAGGTCAGGCGAATACTGATTACATTATTGAACTGGTTTCGTGTAAATTTCGGAGTCGGGGGATTATTGACCATGACTTCACGGATCCGGAGTACGGAATACTGATAGCGCAGGTTTGCCCAGAGCTTGCTCCACAACCTGATCTGAAGATCGGCCACGACACTGATATCCGAATTTGACAAACCTGTTTGGTAGATAAATAAACTGTCAAAGACAGCATTTTTTGTTTCTTTGTAATTGATCAGTTGCCCGTAAGAAAACCCCACTCCTGCGGCGATCACCTTCTTGTCCGTAAAATGAACCAGCACGGGAATGTCCAGATAATCCAGCTTTAGCCTGAATGTTGTGGTATCTGTATTTCCCCCATGATAACTCCCTTTCTGGGAATACAGCAATTCCATCCCAACCGACCATTTTTTATTTTTCCCAAAGGGAATAAGCACACCTGGGCCGACATTCAAGCCGACTTTATGAAACCCATAAAATTCATCCCCGTCCACCTGGGTCACGTTCATCCCCACGCTAAACTGTCCGAGGATACGCTGTGCTGATATTTCCCCTGAGAGGAAAAGAGAAAATAAAAAAAGAAAAAATATTTTTGCCGCGGTCTTTATCATCAATCTGCTGGATTTATCACTTGTTATATGTCCCACCATCAATGTAATACCTGAACGTCTATTCACCCGCTTTATTATGGAGTCCTTTCATGCTGAGCTGGATTCTTTTTCTGGGGATATCGATATCCACCACTTCAACCATGACCTTCTGATTGAGCCTGAGCACATCATTAGGATCTTTCACGTAGCGGTCGGCCATCTGGCTGACGTGCACCAGTCCGTCCTGATGGACTCCGATATCCACGAAAGCGCCGAAATTGGTGATATTCGTCACGATTCCCGGCAGGTGCATGCCCTTTCGAAGATCTTCCATGGCATGGACATTTTTATCGAATTCGAAAAGTTCAAACTGCTGTCGCGGATCCCTTCCGGGTTTAGCCAGCTCCTGCAAAATATCCTGCAAGGTCGGCATACCCACTTTTTCATCTATAAACTCTTCAGGTTTAAGCTGAATTCTCAATCCCGGTTTTTCCATCAGATCCCACACACTGCAATTCAATTTCTTTGCCATCCGGTCAACCACATGGTAAGATTCAGGATGCACGGCAGAGCGATCGAGGGGATGGCTGGCATCCCGGATGCGAAGGAAACCGGCGGATTGCTCAAAAGCCTTATCACCAAAACGCATGACATTCCGGAATTCAGTTCTCGATTTAAATGGTCCCTGTTCGTTGCGGTAAGCTACAATATTTTTTGCCAGTACCGGTCCCAGTCCCGACACATAGGTGAGTAATTCCTCACTGGCCGTATTGACTTCCACCCCCACTTTATTCACGCAACTGACTACGGTATCTTCCAGGCTTTTCTGAAGTGCATTCTGGTCAACATCATGCTGGTACTGACCAACTCCAATGGATTTAGGGTCAATTTTAACCAGTTCAGCAAGGGGATCCATCAGCCGGCGACCGATAGAAACAGCGCCACGAACTGTAATATCAAAATCCGGGAATTCTTTCCGGGCAACGGCTGAAGCGGAATATACCGAAGCACCACTTTCATTCACCACCAGGGCCAGGAGGTCATTTTCAAAAGGAATGGAACGGATGAGTCGTTCTGTTTCCCTTCCGGCAGTACCGTTACCAATGGCAATGGCTTCAATGCCATAGGCATTGACCAGACTTTTGATTTTATGAATGGCTGCTTTGACTTCATTCTGAGGGGGATGGGGATAAATCGTTTCATTGTGCAAGAGTTTCCCCTGCCGATCGAGACATACCAATTTGCAGCCGGTACGAAAACCCGGATCAATGGCCAGCACCTTTTTTTGCCCGAGAGGAGGTGACAGCAATAACTGACGTAAATTTTCCGTGAACACCCGGATGGCTTCAACATCGGCTTTTTCTTTTGCCCATTGCCTCATCTCGGTTTCCATTGAAGGGTAGAGTAAACGTTTACAAGAATCTGCAATGGCATTCTTAACGATTTCTGAAGAAGCATTTTTTGCCCTGATGAAAATCTTATGTAAAATCTCATGGGCTTTTTGATCCTCCACTTCGATGGAAGCACGGAGAAATCCTTCCTTTTCGCCCCGGAAAATAGCCAGAATCCGGTGTGAAGGAGCTTTCCAGAATGCCTCATGATGGTCAAAATAGGCCTGGTAGTTAGCGCCCTCCTGCTCTTTCCCTTTCACTCCTTTTGCTTTGAATACAGATTCCCTCTGGAAAAGGTTCCTGATCCGTTTCCGGGCATAAATATGCTCATTGACCCATTCGGCTATGATATCCGTTGCACCCTGCAAAGCTTCCCCGGCATTGTTCACCCCCTTTTCCACATCAATGAATCCGACTGCTTTGGATGCAATATCATCGTATTTCTGAGAGAAGATGATTTCGGCCAAGGGTTCCAATCCTTTTTCTCTTGCAATACTGGCGCGGGTCTTTCTTTTCGGGCGGTAAGGGAGGTAAATATCTTCCAGCTCCGTCATCGTGGCAACCCCGGCAATGGCTGCTTCCAGCTCAGGGGTCAGCTTTTCCTGCTCAGTGAGTGATTTGAGGATGGCTGTACGACGGGCATCCAGTTCCTTTAACTGGTTCAGACGACTAAGGATGTTGCCAATAACGACTTCATCCATGCTTCCGGTCATCTCTTTACGGTAACGGGCAATAAAAGGAATACTAGCACCGCTTTCGAGCAAGGTCAGGGTATTGAACACGAAAGACTGATCAATGGAAAATTCAGAAGCTATGATTTTGGCATACTGGTCAAACATCAGCGGACAAGGATTACGGTTCCTGATAAGACAATATTTCCCTGGGTGATAATATCCTGCCCCAGAAAACGGATATAGGCTTTCCATACATAAGTATCAGGAGCCGCAGGTTTATTCCCTATTTTTCCATCCCAGCCATCATCCATCTGATTGGATTTAAACACCATTTTCCCCCAGCGATCATAGATGAAAAGTTCCAGATCAATGTTCCTATAGAGGCCGATTACACGGAAAACATCATTTAACCCATCCCCGTTGGGGGTAAATGCGGTGGGGGTAAAAAAATGAAAGACGTTGACAAATGTCGTATCGGCATTGATACAGCAATG
Source organism: uncultured Prolixibacteraceae bacterium (assembly GCA_964605775.1). Taxonomy (GTDB): domain Bacteria; phylum Bacteroidota; class Bacteroidia; order Bacteroidales; family FEN-979; genus CAZSDU01. The sequence goes on from CAZSDU010000013.1 coordinate 22,885, forward strand.
CCAATCCTTAACCTTCGCCCAGTATTCCCCCTGGGTGGAAACGCTGATGATGGAATCGATGGCTCCAGTCGACCATAGATATTCCTGAAAGCCTCCACCAGCATGCAGATTGATCACCGATCCTTCATAAAGAAATACGGTATCTCCCAGATTAATGACTGGTTTTGGATGGATGGTCACCGCGACCGTATCCGTGAATTGCATTCCGTTGAAAATCTGGGTCAGGGCAACTTTATAAATTCCCGGTTGAGCAAACTGATGGATAGGATCAAGATCGGCAGAAGTAGTATTATCCCCGAAATTCCACATAACCTGGTCAATATTGGCTTTATTGGTGATATGAAACCGGGTGATATCCTGATGGCAGCAACTATCCCAGGTAAAAACAGGGATATTGAAGTAGCTTTGCATAAAATTCGGCAGGCTATAAAAGGCATTTCTGCCAAGCATGGAAAAACGGACAGGGTCATTGCCATCGAGTTTGTTATAATTACATTCCACCCCTGGCCTTGTTGGATTATAGATTACATCCAGGGAGTCGATTTTAATGGTCTGGGTTATGGTCCTGGTTAGGTAAATCCTTCCGTCTACCGCAAGCTGCATCGTCGTGACCAGTACTCCTGGAATGGTTGCGACCAGAATCGGAGAAGAAAAATCACCCTGGCAATCAAACTGGTATATGTAAGAAGGATAGGTGGGAGGCCCAACCGCATTAAGCTGGAGGACGGAAGTATAGAGTTTTTTACTATCGGGGGAAAATTCAAGTCCGAAGGGTTTGACCCCGGGGATGGAAAAAGTATAGCTTACCGGAGCATATACTGATCCGGTCAGGTTATTGAATGTAAAGGCTTCCACAATGTTTTTTCCGGGAATGGTGAGCGCCAAGCTTGAGCCATCCGGGCTGAATTTCATATAACCCTGATAGTTATTGTCATTCTGGGAGCCATCGTGAGTCGTCCCTGTGGCACTGATGACAGGATCCGACAGACCGGCAGATGTCAACAGATAGGCATAGAATTCATTGCTGTTAAATTTATGGGCCAGAATCCAAAAATCTTTCCCATTCCCGTGTTTGACGGCAGTAATCTTACTGCAAACCGGTTTTAGTAAGGGAAGATTGAGCATATCTGTGGCATCTCCCAAACCATTCCTCAGGGTCATATCCACAATGCTGTAGGTCAAACCCTTGGTCTGAGACTGGGGGTTTGGAACAAAAGCCATATCAAGGGTAAAGAGGTAAAAAATATGTGAAAAACCGGGCAAGGGTACGATGATGCAGGGTTGAGTAGCGCCAAGGTTGCCATACAGTTCGGTAGCATTGGGCATGACTGAAAAAGTCCGGTCATATACCTTTCTTCCGTTGGTCAGAAAAAGGAGGTTGCCCATACTATCGCTGATCACGGAAGAGGCATTCATGGCCAGCATGACATTCTGATTGGTTAAAGGTAAGGCTGAACCCGAATTGAAATCCATGCCGGCTTTTTCGCCAAAATACCAGATATGCGCCTGTTTAGCTGAACGGGGACAATTTGCAGGGGGATCAGGAAATTGACCCCATGCGGCAGTAATAGCCAGAATGAACCCGATGAGGGAAAGAAGAGATTTTTTATAATACACTATTCGATCAGAAGCTTTTCAGTATGAACAATGGAATCATTGATGATTTTAATCACATACAAACCTTTCGGCAGGCTGGTCAGGTCAATTTCCCGGCTTTCATGGCCATTTCTATCCGGTTTTATCACAAATTCTTTCAGCACGCTTCCCAGGGTATTGCAAACCATTCCCCTGAGCGGTTTTTTCTGGTCTTTGATCTCAATGGTCAGCATCCCATGGGTGGGATTCGGATAGATACGTAAAAATTTATCCTTTTCCATATCGCTGATTCCTGTACAGGCTTCGAAATTGAAGATGATTCGGATGGAAGAAGTTGTACTGCAAGCGTTTTGATTGGTCACCGTGACCGATAATTGCTGCTCATCATAAATAATTCCGGTGGTAATCAGGGTGATGGTCTGGGTTGTGGCTCCATTCGACCAGAGGTATGCAGCCCCCGGGTTTCCAGCATTCAGGGTCACGGATTCGTACAGGCAAACGACAGAATCGGCAGGACCAAGATGGATGATGGGTTGTGGATAAATGGAAACGCTTGTATGGCCGCTGATCGAATTGTAACCATCGTAAACCGTTAAGGAGTATGTTGTGGGTTGAAGCGGCTTAACATAGGGATCAGGGAGTTCAGAAGTAAATCCAGGGGGATCGGAAGTCCAGGAATATTGATAAAATCCGATATTACCTCCGCCTGCTGACGCATGCAGCCGGGTGGAATCCCCGAGACAAATCGAGGTCGGAGTAGCAACCGGATTGACATTCAACGGCCCACCGCTCACCGTGATCGTAACATCGGCCGGATTATCACTCACGCAGTTGGTCACCATATCGGTGATGACCACGGAATATACCGTAGTTTCCGTCAGGTTGGCAGTCTGAGGTGATTTGACATTGGCGTTGACCAGCTTGTCAGCGGGTGACCATTCGTAAGCGTAATTACTGCTACCCCCCACTACGCTGGCATTCAAAAAGGTATAGGTGCCGTAAGGAATGGTATTATCGGGACCGGCGTTGGCCATGGGTCTTTCGATCACGGTGACCACCACATCTGCATTAGAGGTATTGTAACCATCTGAAATCTCTACATGATATGTTGAGGTTTCCGCTGGAATTACCGTTGGGTTACTCAAATTTGAGGAAAATCCGTTGGGACCTGTCCATGCATAAGTATAATTTCCGGTACCTCCCGAACCTAAGGCCTGAAGCTGGGTGGAAACACCCTTGCAGACCGAAGAAGGAGTTGCAAGGGCATTGACCGTCAGTGCGGTACCCGCAATGTTGACCATGACATTATCCGTGGAGGTACAACTTGCTGAATCATCCGTGATTTGCAAAGTGAAATTGGTGGATGCAAAAAGGTTGATGGTATGTGGATTCTGCGTATTGGGGTTCACCAGTTTGTTGGCGGGTTCCCAGTGATACTCGTAAGAGCCGCTGCCGCCGGTACAACTTCCGTGTAACTGGGTGCTGGTTCCATGCGGAATACTCACATCAGAACCGGCATTGGCAATCGGGTTATAAACGTAAGCAATGGTTGTGGAAGTATCCTGGCTGGGTTGCCCGTTAACCATCACCGTGAGGTAATATGTTCCGGAATTGGCCGCTGTGGCATTCGGTATGACGGGATTCTGGACATTAGAAACAAAATTATTGGGACCCCACCAGTGGTATGAGGCATTCGTCATATTGGCAGCTGATAGACGCAAGGTCTGACCGGTACAGATGGGACTGTTATTGGTGGCCGGAGGAGGAAGAATTGAGCAATCTGTTGTTCCGGTACCACCTGTTTGCTGAAAGATAATATTGCAGGGTTGGTTGGAATAATTCGTAATGATGAGAATATAATATTGTCCGGTCTGAGCATTTAAAATATCAACGGTTTCCGAAGAAGCGGTGGAATAACTGCAGTCAACCACTTTATTACAGGTTAACTGGCTGCAGGCGTCCTTGCTGGGAAAGGGTCCCCAGCAACAGAAATCAATGTCGTGGGATGGAACACTATGCATATGGATGATGATACTGCCGGGATTCGCTACTTTCATATAATACCAGGCCGGATTGGGTCGGGTAAGCAAACAATTGTAACAGGGACCAGACTGACCGGTTCCGGCATTCACTCCGGCCGGGAAAGTGTAGGTCGTTCCTGTGCAAAACGGACTTGCAGTTTCACAGGTATTGTTCTGGCTTTGCTGAGCATGCAAAGCAAGCACCAGAAAGAAGCTGAAAACAAATGGTAAAAAAAGTCGTTTCATGGCTTTTCTGTTTACTTATATTTATCATTCTGCTTTAACCATAACTCCATGCCTGCCGGAGACATTCCTTTCGCTTTTTCTTCGGTAATCTTTTTCAACTGGTCGAAAATGCCAACAATTTCTGTTTCAGGATAATGAATACCTGCCATAAATAAGATATGATCTTTGGTGAGATCTCCGTCTACATTGACAATTTTCTGTTCTGAAAAAGACAGATTGATAAAATAGACTTTCTCAAAACGTGTTGAAAGCCTGGAAAAATCGACCAGATAGTAGAGGTTATTCTCATCGCCGGCATAACGGACAGCAAATTTTCCCTGGAAATCAAAGGATTCAAGGGATTTCTTCTGAGCTTCATCCTGAGGGTTGAAAACAAAATTCTGAGCCGGCAGGGCAGTGCCCAACAGAATCACAAACCCCGTAATCAAGATGGGAATACGCTTCAGGGATAGTTTTTTTTTCATTTGCAAACAATCTTAAGTTGGATCATTGAACAAATTCATTCAGAAAAGCGAAAATACGAAAAAAAATGTTAATCCAGACGGTCAGGGGGAATTATAACCCGGATGCCAGCACATCAATGATGTGCATCGTTTTGATGGGGAGATGATGTTTGTCAATATAGGCCTGTTGATGCATCAGGCAGGAAGAATCTGTGGAAACAATGTAGGCTGCTCCGGTCTCCAGCGCATGATTGATTTTCTGCTCTGCCATAGCCGTAGAGACCGGCTCAAATTTCACGGAGAAAGTCCCTCCAAAACCGCAGCAGACATCGTGATCTTTCATCTCCCTTAATTCCAATCCCCTGACGTGTTTCAACAATCTGCGCGGTTCATCAGTCAGCCCGTATTCACGAAGGGCAGCACAGGAATCATGATAAGTGATGACATGCTCAAACCTTGCCCCGACATCTTCTACCTTTAATACATTGACCAAGAAGTCGGTAAACTCAAAAATGTTCTTTTTTAACTGTTTGTATTCCAAATGATACGCGGTATTATGAAAAAGCCAGGGATAATAATTCCGGATAAAACCAATGCAAGAAGCAGATGGACCCACAACAGGGCGGTCATTGGAGAAATCCTGCAGAAATTTTTCTCCCATTTGTTTTGCCTCATCCCAGAAACCACTGTTAAATGCCATTTGCCCGCAGCAAGTCTGATTTCCGTTGTAATGGACATCCACCCCCAGTTTTTCAAGGATCCTGACCATATTCATCCCTGTCTCCGGATAAATCTGATCTACAAAGCAGGGAATGAAAACATCAACAAGCATTGTTAAGTGAAAAGTTAAAAGTGAAAAGTGAAAAGTGAAAATTAAAAGTTTAAATCAAAGGTCAAAAGTAAGGAAATTATTTAACATCAAACCCTGTCGCCCTTAAATGTTCCCAGAAATCAGGATAAGATTTAGAGACCACATCAGGATTGATGATTCTTACCTGGCCGTTAATCATCGCAAGCATTGCAAAAGTCATGGCCATTCGATGATCCCCATAGGTTTCGAAAACCAGGTCCAGGTTTTGTCTGAAACCACCCGCCTTCAATTCCAGGGCCGGGGTCTCATCGTTTGAGATCACCACCCGGATTCCCAGTTTCATAAATTCATTCTTAAGCGCTATCAAGCGGTCTGATTCCTTAATCTTCAGGCTTTTTAATCCCTCGAAACGACCATGAAGTCCCAGCACGGCACAGCTTGTAATAACGGCCGGGGCAATATCAGGATAATCATTGAAATCGAAGAAATAGCTATCTGTCATCTGATCCGATCTGCTGATCTTCACTCCATCCTGTGAGAAAGCCGTTTGAACCCCGAAATGCTGATAAATCCGGAAAAGGATGGCATCCCCCTGAAGACTGTTCTTTACCAGCCCTTTTAACTCAAGATCAACTTCTCCGGCCAGTGAAGCTGCTTCATACCAGAAGGCTGCAGCCGACCAGTCGGCTTCAACGGTAAAGGGACGTACAAGATAATTTCCAGGAAAAATCCTGATCAAATCTTTTTTCATGTCAAGGCTGGCCCCGAAATGTTTCATCAAACCCGCGGTCATATCAAGGTAGGGGACGGATACCGCATTACCTTTCATCTTAATTTCCAGGCCTTCGGGCAGCAGGGGTGCAATCATCATCAAGGCAGAGATATACTGACTGCTTACCCCAGGGTCGATCTGGAGTTGGCGTCCCCTTGGTTTTTTCCCATGAATGATGAGGGGAGGAAAACCCGGTTTTCCCAGGTATTCAATATCGGCACCTAAGCTTCTGAGGGCTTCTACCAATATCCCGATCGGCCTTTGCTTCATTCTTTCTGAGCCAGTGACCATAAAGGATCCGGGTCGGAAGGCCAGATAAGCGGTAAGGAAGCGCATAACGGTGCCCGCATTGGCCGTATTCAGTTCCACGAGGCTTTTTTTCTCGCCTTGCAGATGAATTTCAGACAATAAATCAACCATCAGGCGGGTATCTTCCGAGACCGACAGGTTTTCAACGGGAAAATTCTGTTGCGACAATGCCCGGATAAGCAGTAAGCGATTGCTGATGCTTTTGGAAGCCGGGAGTTTAAGACTCCCTTTCAGTATCTTGTCTTTCCTGATGACGACCAAAGATTTCATATCCTTTCAAGCATGTAAAAAATAATGATAGGCGCTGCGTATTTCTTCTTCGTTACAGGGAACGTTGACCACTGCTTTCCCTGACTGTTTCAGAAGTGTCAGCCGAAAGAGGCCATCCTGGTTCTTTTTATCATGCTTCATGAACTCTAAAAGCGTTGGAAAATCTTGATCTCTAAATGGAGCTATAGAAAATCCATTACGGATATAAGCTACAATACCGTCCCTTTCTGCCTTGGGAAATCCGGTTTTAAGATGGGAGAGAAAGAGTGCACAGATCATTCCCATTGCAACTGTTTCCCCGTGCAGCAAGGGCTTCTTCATGTCACGTTGAGCAAGCGCTTCAAAAGCATGACCGAAGCTATGACCGAAATTCAGTATTCTTCTTTGTTTCTTTTCCAGGAAGTCATGCCTGACCACCCTGTTTTTGATCATGATGGTGTTTTGGATCAGCTGAGTCCAGGATTTATCTTCCGGTGGACAATGAGCCCATTGTTCAATGGGTTGCCTCATGATCCTCCCGAGCATCACAGGGTCGCCAACCATTGCTGTTTTCAGGATTTCGGCGAGGCCGGATATCAAATGCCGGGCATTCAATGAGGACAGGAAACAAGGAAATACAAAAACCGCAAGGGGAGCATAAAAAAACCCGATTTGATTTTTAACTCCCTGCAGATTAACGGCAGTTTTACCGCCTATGGCTGCGTCAACCTGAGCGATTAAGGTTGTTGGCAGGTGAACACAAGGCATCCCGCGCATATAACCGGCAGCTACAAAACCGCCGAGGTCGGTTACAACGCCTCCGCCCAGGTTGATGAGCAGACTTCCTCTGTCGGCATGTTCCTGCGACAGCCGGCTCCAGAGAATTTCTGCCTGCTGTAGGGTTTTATGCTCCTCCCCTCCCGGGATTTCAAGCACTACGGCATGGCGAAGAAAGGAAAGCCCTGAATGAAGAAGATGAAGGCAATGTTTTCCTGTGTTTTCATCTGTCAGTATGAATATTTTACGCCGCAAAAAGTTTCCACTCCTCAGGAACTGCTCCAGCAATCCCCAACTACGCCCGCAGATGATACGGGTGTGGTCAACCCTTGCTACCCTTCCCGATAAATTCATGTTCGTTCATCGTTTAATGAAATGCAGCCATGAGCAGGTCGATATCCTGAAAAGGCAGGTTGTACTGGCGACTGAGAAAAAGATTGGTGCTCATCCCGTTAAATATATAAACGCCCTGACGAACGCCATGATCCCTTTTGATCAGGTTTTCAATTCCTCCCTGCTGACCGATATCAAGGATCATGGGTACAAAAATGTTATTCAGTGCCTGTGAAGCCGTATGAGGGACTTTGGAAGGAATATTGGGAACACAGTAATGGGTCACCCCATGAACCTTGAATACGGGATTGCTGTGGCTGGTAGGCTTGGATGTTTCGAAACAACCACCCTGGTCGATGCTGACATCGATCACGATGGAACCCTCCTTCATTTTCCTGATCATCTCTTCGCTGATAACGCAGGGTGTTTTCCCTTCTGCGGAATGAATGGCGCCAATGACGACATCCGCAGTGCGCATGGATTCCGCGAGTACCTTTGGATGTAAAATAGAGGTGAATATTCTGTGGCCAAGGTTGTTTTGTATCCGACGGAGGCGGTAGATGGAATTATCGAAAACTTTTACCAAAGCGCCCAGACCGATGGCAGAACGGGCAGCAAATTCTGCTACCGTTCCTGCTCCGATGATTACAACTTCTGAGGGATTGATCCCGGTAAATCCGCCAAACATTTTTCCCCTTCCGTAATCCTTGTCGGAAAGGTATTCCGCCGCGATGAAGATGGAAGTGCTTCCCGCGATCTCGCTCATCGCACGCGTAACCGCAAGCTGATTGGTCTTGTCGCGAATGAATTCATAGGCCAAAGCAGTGATCTTGCGTGCACTCAATCCCCTGAAAAACCCTTCGCATTGCATGGCGATCTGTATGGCTGAAACCAGGGTTTGCCGGGGATGAAGCAGTTCCGTTTCTTCTGCTGTGACCGGGGCTACTTTAAGCATGATATCGGCCTGATATACCTCCTGAGGAGAATAAACGATCTGTGCTCCTGCTTCGGCATATTCCTGGTCGGAAAAATGTGCCGTGATGCCGGCCCCGGCTTCAAGAAAAACCTGGTGGGCATTCCGGCATAGCAAGGCAACGCCGTCCGGGACCAGAGAAATTCGGTTTTCCTGTAATGAAATCTCTTTGGGAACCCCGATGGTCAGGCTGCTTCTTTGACGGGCAACTTCAAGCATCTCTTCCTGGGGAAGTAAACGTTCGGCTGGAGACATACGGATATAATCAGGGTTTGGATTTTCCATGGAACGAAAAAATTTATACGAAGATAGGAAAAATAGTAAAATACCTGAAAGATAAGACCAGGAAAGGAATTAAAATTCAATGACGCGATGACCGGTTTGAGGGTCTTCGGCGATCCGGATGCGGATGGCATCGTCAGGCAGTAGGTCGCCGATCCGTTCAGGCCACTCGAGAAAACAATAAGAACCCGAGAAAAGATACTCTTCATAGCCAATATCATAGACCTCCTCTGTTTTTTTTATCCGGTAAAAATCACAATGAAAAACGGATTCACCGGCACTTCCTTTGTATTCATTGATGATGGAAAAAGTCGGGCTTTGAACAATATCTTCAACCCCGAGTGCCTTACAGAGGCATTTGATAAAAGTCGTTTTTCCCGCTCCCATGGAGCCATACAGGGCAAAGATCCTGGAAACAGAATATAATCCGAGCAATTCTTTGGCTACCGGCATTAAATCCTGTTTATTCCTGCAGATAAATTTTGCCATTTTAATATTTCGCTATTTGTTTTTGAGTGTTATAAAAGGGATCAGCATTTCCTCCATCGAAATTCCCCCGTGCTGAAAAGTATTTTTGTAATAATTGACATAGTGGTTATAATTATTGGGATAGGCAAAAAAATCAGTATTCCTGCAGAAAGCGAAGGAAGAGCTGACATTTCCCCTGGGCAGGAAAAGATCAGCGGGATTTTTTGCTTCAAACACTTCGTTACGTTCATATTTCAGTGACTTTCCTGTTTTATAGCGCAAGTTGGTATTGGTATTCCTATCACCCAGAATTTTCACAGGGTTGCCCACTTTAATCGAACCATGATCAGTGGTGATGATCACATTTACCTCTTTTTCAGCAAGGAATTTAAAAATCTCGAAGAGGGGGGAATGCTGAAACCAGCTGACCGTCAGCGAACGGTAAGCCTTTTCATCATCCGCCAGCTCCCTGATGATTTCCATTTCAGTACGGGCATGGGAAAGCATGTCAACAAAATTATATACGATGACGTTGAGCTTATTCACCATCAGGTTGGGCATGAGCTCTACCAGTTTTTTACCGTAGGCCTGATTCAGAACCTTATAATAAGAATACCGGATATCATGACCATAACGCCTGAGCAATTCTCCAAGCAACTCGCTTTCAAAACTGTTCTTCGGCCCCTCCTCTTCTTCATTGCTCCAGTATTTTGGATATTTTTTCTCGATTTCTGTCGGCAAGAGGCCGGAGAACATCGCATTTCGTGCAAACTGCGTCACAGTGGGCAGAATACTGTAATACAACTCTTCTTTTTCCACCCTGAAAAACTCTTCAAGGATAGGTTGCAAGACTTTCCACTGATCAAACCTGAGGTTGTCGATCAGGATGACAAACATTGGCCTGGCATCACCCAGAACGGGAAATATTTTTTCCTTGATCAGGTTATGGGATTGCACCGGACGCTTGTCTCCTTTCCCATGCAACCATTCCCGGTAGTTCCGCTCGACGAATTTGCAAAACATCTGATTGGCTTCATCTTTTTGCATTTTAAGCACCTGGTTCATCCCCTCATCACTGGATTGACCGAGTTTTAATTCCCAGAAGGTGATTTTTTTATAAATATCCACCCATTCTTCAAAGTTCAAACGCGGACTGATCTCGGTTCCTATATTTCTGAATTCCTGTTGATAATGAAAACTGGTTTTTTCACTGACGATCTTTTTATTTTCCAGGTTCTTTTTCAGGCACAGGATAATCTGGTTGGGTTTCACGGGTTTGATGAGGTAATCCGCGATATTGGATCCGATGGCATCCTCCATGATGGCTTCCTCTTCACTTTTCGTGATCATGACCACGGGAATACCCGGGAAATTGCTTTTTATTTTCATCAGTACCTCTATCCCCGACATCCCGGGCATCTGCTCATCGAGGAAAACGATGTCGAAATTCTTCGTTTTCAATAATTCCAATGCCTGAGATCCGTTGTTGGAAGTACTGACCTCATACCCTTTTTCCCTCAGAAAAATAATATGTGGCTTCAGCAAATCGATTTCATCATCCACCCATAAAATGCTATCCTTTTCCATTGTTCTGTTTTTTCTTTCTTATAAATGTTGTAATATTGCTTTTATTGTTCAAATTCTTGTTTTTTAACAACCATTAACAAAAGTAAGTGAATTTCAATCTTACCAATAAAAGAAAAAGTATCAACGATCCGGTTTATGGCTTTATCACTTTGCCCGATGAACTGGTATTCGATATCATGGAGCATCCGTATTTTCAGCGGCTCAGAAGGATCAAACAACTGGGTTTGACCAATTATGTCTATCCTTCTGCCCATCATACGCGTTTCCAGCATGCTTTAGGCAGTATGCACCTCATGGGACTGGCCATCGGTGTGCTTAAATCCAAAGGCATCCCCATTACCGATGAAGAAGCCCTGGGCGTAAAACTGGCTATTCTTTTACACGATATCGGTCACGGGCCTTTTTCCCATACCCTCGAACAGGTCATCGTACCTGATCTGACTCATGAAGATCTCTCCCTTCTCTTCATCAGGGAATTGAATCGCCAGACAGGAGGACAGCTTGATCTGGCCTTGCAGATCGTTACCGGGCAGTACCCTAAGAAATTTCTACATCAACTGGTTTCCAGTCAGCTCGACATGGACCGTCTTGATTACCTGTCTCGCGACAGTTTTTTCACCGGTGTGGCAGAAGGCACCATCAGCACCGACAGGATCATCCACATGCTGACCGTGTGTAAGGATGAGCTGGTGGTGGAAAGCAAAGGGATCTACAGCATTGAAAAATTCCTCGTTGCCCGACGCCTGATGTACTGGCAGGTTTATCTTCATAAAACTGTGCTGTCTGCAGATCAGATGCTGATTCATCTGCTGAAAAGGGCAAAATCGCTGGAAGAATCTGGCACTTCTCTGTATGCCAACCCTGCTTTTTCGTTTTTCTTGAAAAAGAACATCGGGAGAAATGATTTTGCAAACAATCCGGAATGCCTGAAGCAATTCGCGCTGCTGGATGATTTCGATATTGTTGCTTCCATCAAGGTATGGGCCAACCATCCTGATCGCATCCTTTCCACTTTATGCCAAAACCTGCTTAACCGCCATCTGTTCAGGGTGGAATTACAGAATAAACCTTTTGAAACAGACTATGTGGAGAGGATAAAACAAAAAACGGCTGATCGCTATCATTTGACCCAGGAAGAAATCGGATATTTTGTCGCCCTTGACCAGGTTCAGAATAAAGCCTATAATCCCGCTCATGAAAAAATTCTGATCCGGGTAAAAAATGATGAGCTTCTTGATATTTCTGAAGTTTACGAACAACTCAATGTGGCGGTTTTACCCACCACCGTAAGTAAGTTCCTGCTTTGTTATCCGAAAGACCTAAACGCTGATCATTCAATTGATTAAAAAAAAATTTTACCAGACTGCTGAAAAATTTGATATCTTGCAACTCTTTTTAATCCTTTGATTATGGAATATACTGCCGGTCAGATTGCCGGAATGCTTGACGGACTTGTGGATGGAAATCCCGAAGTAGTTGTTTCCGGACTGTCCAAGATTGAAGAAGGAAAACCAGGGACCATGACCTTTCTGGCCAATATGAAATATGCCCATCACCTATACCATACCGGGGCCTCAGTTATCGTGGTCAATCATGATTTTACCCCAATACAGGCCGTAAAAGCGACCCTGATCAGGGTGACGGACGCCTATTCTTCATTTGCCAGGTTATTGGAGCTGTTCAATCAAACAAAATCCGTTACAAAAGGAATTTCGCCCCTTTCCTTTATTGCCGGAGCTGCCAAGCTGGGAGAAAATATAGCTGTGGGGGAATTTGCCTATATCGGCGATCAGGCGATCATCGGAAAGGATACCGTGATCCATCCCCAGGTTTATATTGCTGAAGGGGTGAGAATAGGAGAAAATACGGTACTTTATCCCGGGGTAAAGATTTACCGCGACTGTATCGTGGGAAACAACTGCATCCTGCACTCCGGCGTGGTGATTGGTTCAGACGGGTTTGGGTTTGCCCCCCAAGGCGAAAATAATTTTCAAAAAGTTCCGCAGACAGGGAATGTCATTATTGAGGACAATGTCGAGGTGGGATCCAATACCACGATCGACCGGGCCACTTTGGGATCAACCGTGATCAGGAAAGGAGTGAAACTGGATAACCTGATCCAGGTAGGACATAACGTGGAAATCGGTGAAAACACGGTCATTGCCGCTCAGTCAGGAATTTCCGGATCAACCAAGATCGGGAAAAACTGTATGATTGCCGGACAAGTGGGCATCGTAGGCCATATCATTATCGCCGACAATGTCAAAATTGGCGCCCAATCAGGCGTTGAGGGGAATATAACACAGGAAGGAGCCGTCGTTCTAGGATCTCCGGCCATTGATATCAGAAAGGCGAGGAAAAATTTTATTCACTGGCGTAATTTTGATGACATCGTTAAAATCATTTACCGCCTGGAAAAAAAAGCAATTAATAAGGAAGATTAACTACCTTAAAACCAATGAGTAAAAAACAAAGAACAATCAAAAACCCGGTCAGTATTTCCGGTGTTGGATTACACAGTGGCAATGATGTAGTACTTACTTTTAAACCTGCACCCGAAAACTACGGCTATAAATTCCGTAGAACTGATCTGAACGAAAATGTCCTCGTGGATGCCGACGTTGACAACGTGGTGGATACATCTCGCGGGACAAGCATAGAGCAGGATGGCGTTCGCATTGACACGGTAGAACATGTGCTGGCTTCTTTATCGGGACTGGAAATTGACAATGTCCTGGTCGAACTGACCCAATCGGAAACACCCATCCTCGATGGCAGCGCCAGATTTTATGTGGAGGCACTTCTTTCGGCAGGGATAGTAGAACAGAAGGCCTTGCGGAAATACTTTGAGCTGACGTCCAACGTCGTCTTTACCAACCCTGAAAAAAAGGTAGAGATGATCGCTATCCCGGCCGAAGAATTCCATGTTTCCGTCATGATCGATTATGAATCCAGGGTGTTGCAATCTCAAAATGCCCGTCTCGAGCACATTCATCAATTCAGGGATGAAATTGCCAAATGCCGGACTTTTGTCTTCCTCCATGAACTGGAATACCTGCTTAACAATAATCTGATCAGGGGAGGAGATCTCAGTAACGCAATCGTTTTTGTTGATCGTCCGGTGTCGCATGAGGAACTGGATCACCTGACCCACCTCTTTCATAAGCCTAAAATCAGGGTTGTCAATAAGGGGATGTTAAACAACCTTGAACTTCAGTACTCCAACGAACCTGCCCGGCATAAATTACTTGATGTCATCGGCGATCTTGCGCTTGTGGGGATGCCATTGAAAGCAAAGATCATCGCCACCCGCCCGGGACACCAGTCCAATGTGGAATTTGCCAGGCTGATCAAGAAGCAGATGAAAAAAGAGAAACATTCGGACGGGGTTCCCCGCTTTGATCTGAATAAGACTCCTTTATACAACATCAATCAGATCAAACAAATCTTGCCTCACCGTCCCCCCTTCCTCTTCATCGATAAAATTCTTGAAATGGGCAAGGATTATGTTGTGGGAGTCAAGAATATCACGATGAATGAATCCTTTTTTGTCGGACATTTTCCTGACGAACCCGTACTTCCCGGTGTTATCCTGATTGAAGCCATGGCCCAGAGCAGCGGTATCTTTGCCCTGAATACAGTGGACGACCCTCAGAATTACACCACCCTGTTTCTGAAAATAGAAAATGTTAAATTCCGTCATAAAGTCATCCCGGGAGATACCGTCGTTTTTTATACCCAACTTGCCAGCCCTGTCCGCCGTGGCTTGATTCACATGAAAGGGCAGTCATATGTGGGAAATAAAATCGTCATGGAAGCAGAAATGATGGCTCAGATTCAACGTAAATAGTCCTGATTTATGAACCAACCCTTAGCCTACGTCAATCCCCAGGCAAAAGTTGCCAATAATGTCGTCATTGAACCCTTTGTCTCCATCGATAAAAATGTGATCATTGAGGAAGGCACCTGGATTGGATCCAATGTCACGATCATGGAGGGTGCAAGGATAGGAAAAAATTGCAAAATCTTCCCTGGAGCAGTGATTTCAGCCATTCCCCAGGATCTGAAATTCTCCGGAGAAGAAACCATTGTCAAAATCGGGAACAATGTTACCATCAGGGAATTTGTCACCATCAACAGGGGAACAAAAGCAAGTTATGAAACCGTGATCGGGGATAACACCCTGATCATGGCCTATGCTCATATTGCCCATGATTGTGTGATCGGCAACAATGTGATTCTGGCTAATTCTGTTACCCTTGCCGGTCATATCGTGGTGGATGATTTTGCCCTGATCGGAGGGATGGTAGGCGTCCATCAGTTTGTCCATGTCGGTGCTTATTCCATGATAGCGGGATTTGCCGTTGCCAGGAAAGATATTCCACCCTATACCAAAGCAGCAAGGGAACCTCTTTCATACGCGGGATTGAATTCAATCGGTATGCGCAGAAGGGGTTTTTCCGCCGAAAAGATCAATGAAATTCAAAATATCTACCGGATGATCTATCGTAAAGGTTATAATGTATCCCAGGCCGTTGAAATCATTGAAGCTGATTTTCCCGCTACTCCTGAAAGGGATGAGATTCTCTCCTTCATTTCCAATTCCAGCCGGGGCATCATGAGGGGCTATATCTCTATCCGCGAGAAATAATGCGGATACATCTCGACAGCATCGGGAAAAAGTTTAACTCCGAATGGGTTTTCCGGAATGTCGGTTTTTCATTCGAACCTTCTTCATCAACGGCTATTTTAGGCCGTAACGGTAGCGGGAAATCCACCCTGCTTCAGATCATCGCCGGCTGCCTTTCCCCCTCATCAGGAAATATCACCTATACCTTAAAGGGAAAAAACATCCCCCCGGAAGAAATCTTTCGTCACCTTGCCATGCTCTCCCCCGGCCAGGACCTTATCGAAGAATTCACCCTGAAAGAATTGCTGTCCTTTCATTTCTCTTTAAAAAAAATTCTTCCGGCCTACTCGACAAAAAAAGCTTTCGATCTGATTGGATCTACAACCCTCAGCTCCAGGCCGATCCGTCAGTTCTCCTCGGGCATGAAACAAAGGGTCAAACTTATCCTGACCCTGCTGAGCGACGTTCCTCTGCTTCTGCTCGACGAACCCGCTACGAACCTGGATGTTCAGGGTATAGAATGGTACCTGCAGCTCATCGATGAAATCCGTTATGACCGGACCCTGATCATCTGTTCAAACCAGCATCAGAAGGAATCAGCATTTACTAGCCAGGGATTGCAACTCGATGATTATAAAGGTTGATAGAACGCATCTCGTTCCACAGGGATCCGCTCTGCTTCGAGAATCAGGTTTCTCATCCCGCTAACCGTCATCTGCGGGTTTTGTTCTCCGGCTCCGGCCAAAGCATATATTTTCGTGGAATCCTGTATCGTTCCATCCATATCATCCACTCCAAAAGAAAGGGATAACTGGGAAAACTGCTTCCCCAGCGCCGGCCAGTAAGCCTTAAGATGGGGGAAATTATCCAGGTAAATCCTCGACACGGCATACATCTTCATGTCTTCCACCACTGATGCTTCCCGGATGTCCGACATGGCATTATGCCCATGATGAAATTTCAAAGGAATGAAGGCATTGAATCCACCCGTTCTGTCCTGAAGCTGACGGAGACGCTCCAGGTGATCAATACGGTCACTATATTTTTCAATATGTCCATATAAAATGGTGGCATTGGAAGCCAAACCCAGTCTGTGGGCCGTTTCATGGATTTCAAGCCAATCCGCAGAACTGGTCTTCATTCCGCAAATCTGAAGCCTGATCTCTTCCTTAAATATTTCCGCTCCACCTCCGGGAATAGAGTTCAATCCGCAGGATTTTAAATAACTCAACCCCTCGGAATAGCTCATCCCAGACTTGCTGATCATGATATCCAGTTCGACTGCTGAATATGCCTTAAGGTGAAGATCCGGACGGATTTCTTTGATTTTTTTAAGTAAGTCCCCATAAAAAAAAAGATCCCTTTCAGGGTGAACTGCTCCGGTAATATGCAATTCCCTGGTGGTTTGATCCTCCAGCCTTACTTTTTCCAGCATTTCATCGGCCGACAGCACCCATTTCTCCCTGCTGAAATGGTGCGAAAAAGAACAGAAGCTGCAGTGATTGACACAGATATTGCTGGGTTCAATATGAAAGTTTCTGATGTAGTAGGCATGGTTTCCATGCCGTTTTTGTCGGACATAGGTGGCAAGGACACCTAAAAAACCGGGCTCAGCCTTTTCAAAAAGCCAGCTTCCCTCTTCCGGACTGATTCGCTGATTGTCAAGCACCTTACCGGCAATCCGTGAAGCCTGATTATCCCGGGAATAAGTCAGCAGATCAGATACCAGGCCGGATTTTTCCATGGATTACAGTTTCATGATTTTCAGAACAAAACGATCCGATTGATCCTGAACCTTTAGAAAATACATTCCCCGGCTCAGTCCCTGCAGCTTTATATCGAGCTTCTCCTCCTGCAGATTAACTGTTTCCTGAGCATATAAACAGTTCCCTATGAGGTCGTAAACACCTATGGTAACGGCTCCCTTTCTGTCAGAAAAGGAAAGATGGAGATGATCGCTGAAAGGGTTGGGGAATACTACCGGAGGAATTCCTGGCTGGTGTTCGCCAACAGCCATGGTTTGTCCTTCAAGGATCATGGTTCCCGTGTTGTCAGGATCCAGCCAGACTTTAAGTACACTGGCCGAATCTGTTCCGTTCTGATCCCAGGAATAGGAGAATTTCCCATAGTAATCCGGAAGGTTTTCATAATTGAGGCCACACCTTGAATCTCCGCCCGTAAGGCTTCCAACGATATGCCCGCTGTGATCGAAAATGGGTGAACCGGAAGATCCGCCTTCGGTCACCCCGTGACCGTTTTCCGTCTGTGCCCAGAAAACTTTCCAATGCGAAAGATAAGGATTCCCATTCCAGTTGGATGTGATCAGGGGGGTGGTATAGGTTGAAATTTTCTGAATGTCCCCTTCCGGATGATGAATTCCGACTCCGTCCGGGCTGGGTTCGGCGACCCTGCTCCAGCCGTTGTAGTAGACGTCAAATGTATCCGGTACATGGTCCTTGAGCAAAACCAGGAAAAAATCGGAACCGCTTGCGCCCTCATTGCCTCCATGAGCAATGAGACGGGCACCTGTCATGGTTCGGGAGGAAGGTTCCAAAACCGGATTCTCGCATGCCGGGGAAAGATAATTAAAATAGAAAATCCAACGCCCAAGGTCAGTGGCTGAGGAACCATTGCCGCAATGATCGGCAGTTAGAAAATAAGGTTTACGGTCGTTACGTACATTATTGACCAGGGATCCGGAGCACCAGTAGGAATAGCCGCCCTTTTTTACGCTGAGCCTGGCCACACCCTTTTTCTGTTGCTGCCAGGGGTTGCCTTCACTGCAGTGAATATTGACCTGACAGGCTCCCGACCCGCCGAAATCACGGCTATTCTTTAGTTGTTCCTGAACTCCCCTGTAGGCATAAGCTATTTCCGAAATGTGAATGTCCGGAAATGGAAAGTTCCCCGGAGGAGCATTATATTCCAGGATAATACGGTCTCCGGGTATTAGAGCCGTCGCGAAACTGCCGTCAGGATTATTGTTCTTCTCCGTAAAAGCGCCCAGACAACGGGTTCTCCGTGGATTGTAAACAAAGAGCTTACCGCCGGGGGGAATCTTATACCGGCTGAAATATAAGGTCAATGCTTCCGCGCCTTCAGCATGAACTTCCAGCTTCCAGATGCTGCTGCCGTCCGAAGCCTTATTCCATAGACCATGGGAGCGAATATCCAGATCCACCGTCAGGTTCACCGCGTATCGGTAGGGAAGTGAATTGCGCTCATCCGCTGTCCTGATGGATGAAAGATCAGGAGGAGTAACCATAACTTGCGAACCGTCTGCATCAGAAAGGGCATGGGTGAAACCATATGGAAGTCCGCCTTCATTCAACTGGGCTTGCACAAGTCGCGGACTTCCGCCAATCATCAGGATCAGAAGAAAAATAATTTTTGGCCGGAGTAATTTCCCCCTTTTTCTTATCTGCATTATTTCACGATTGAAATTTTCCGGAAATAGTTGTACTTTCCTTTCTGAATCCGGAGGTTATACATTCCTCCCGGCAGATCTCCGAGTTCAAGACGCAGGGCATGCTGCACATTTGTTTCCCGGAACGACTTAACCGACTGTCCGAGGGTATTCAGCAAAACGATATTGATCTCCTCCCCGACCGGCCGAGAAAATTTCAGATAGATATAATCCGAAACCGGGTTAGGATATAGGATCAGTTCGTTCAGCGGATCTTCTTCCGACATTCCAAGCACTGAATTGATCGAGATATCATCGATCATGAAAATAAATACATCGTTGGAAACGCATTGGATCCCTATATACACATCTTGATTCGCATAATTATTCAGGGTGTATGCTTTGCGTGTCCAACTGGCAGGGGCAGACTCTACCGTCTGGTTGATTCTTGTGAAATGAGCCGGATCGTTATCGGTAGTGGATACTCCCACATTAAACAATTCATATCCATAATTCGTATTGTACGTCTGAACCCAGAAATCGATGGTGGGGGTATTCGCCAGGCTAAGTTTTGGGGAGATCAGCCATTTATCATTGGGATTATGGGGAGGCATAGTGGCAAAAGAGCAGCCCAGCTTATTTCCAGAATGTGGAGTCATATAGGGCTCAGGAGGTGTGGTTGCAGAAGGGTTAAAGCAGATCCAGGCCATAGGTTCACCCGAGTGAAGAAAAGATATGCCATTGATTCCGTAAGTAGCTCCTCCCCCCACATCGTTGACCGTCCAGGGATCAAACGTCAGGGAAAAATCATCGGGAGATTCGAAGTCGAGGGACATGGAAGAAGGGTATCCGGTCACGGTGATATATCCTGTTTTTGTTTCCGTATTTCCGGAAGTTTCATCGCTGGCGGTCAGAGAAACATCAAAGGTGCCTGCAGTATTGTATTGAATATTGGCTGGATGCTGAAAGTTTGAAGTGGCCGGTGTGGCGCCCTGGAAAGACCATGACCAGGAGGTTGGGTTACCGGTTGAAAGATCGGTAAACTGGATGGCTTCATGAAGCCGTAACTGGGTTTTGCTTGCTGAAAAGTCGGCAACGATAGTTGAAGATCCTCCGGGTTTGACCTCCAGGTCATCGATCATCAGGATAAAGGCATCGTTTGAAACGCACTGGATCCCGATATACACATTCTGATTGTTGTAAGCGGCAAGGCTGAAAGTCTTCTTGGTCCAGGTGATTGGGGCATCAAGGGGCTGTGCTCCAGAGATGACGGTAAAACTGGATGGATTCAAATCTGTCGTGGAAACGGCCACCTTATATTTTTCCAGACCATATTGGTCGGTATAGGACTTAACCCAGAAGCTGAATTCACCATTGGTACTCAGTTGAACCCTGGGGGAGATGAACCAGTCGTTGTTGGGGGCTGGATTGGCAGCAAAGCAGGCGCCGAATTTCTGACCCCCATGGGGTTGAATTCCCTGATCGGTCATGGCCGGGGTGGTCTGGGAGGGGTTGAAGCAGATAAAGGCCATGGGTTCTGTTTGGTGGAGGAAAGTATGATCCTGAATCCCGTACGTATTCTGACCATCCACATCCACTGGTGTCCAGTTATTGAAAGTGAGGGAAAAATCCACCACGTTTTCAAAATCCATGGTATAATCCACAGGGGTAGGATTATTGGGAAAGAGGTTAAAAATCGCACCCTGGGTATCGGTGAAATGATATCCGCCAGGATTCAGGTTGTTGAGGTAAAAATATCCATTGTTGCTGCCACTCCATCCCCAGTTGAAATGGAAATAATCGCTTCCCTGGTAGCCATCGCAGTTAAAAAAGTGGCCGTTGGTGCCATTGTCATTGCCAAAATAGAACAAGGGACGCCCGGCATCGAGTTCAGTTCTGACAGCAGCCGTCCAGGCATTGGCCGTATAGTCGGACCTCCATTTCCAATTGGCAGTTGCGGAATAATCGAAATAATTGATGAAAGCGACATCAATCACCAGGGCATTGGAACTGGAACCATCAGGACCGTAATTCATATCCTGGGCAACCCCGCAATGATACATCAGGGTGGCAACGGCATCATTGTTTGCCGTGAGGGAATTCGGCATCGCTGACCAGTTATAGGTAGTGGCTCCAAAATTGGCGGAAAGGTTACCATAGACCGGATGGATATAGGAATGCTGTCCGGTTCCATGAGCAGGAGCATGGTAATATTTCATGATCTGAGCCATGGCTGTGGCGCCGCATCCCGTCAGGGCATGAAAACAGTAATTCGTTGCTGAATTGTCGGGAGGGCATTGATTGTTGTAAAAGCAGCCCTGATCCCACATGGCTGTAATCATAGGGCTCACCTCAGGGATATTTTGCAGGGGGATAAATGGATCCCGCGTATATTGCTGCCACTGTTCCATGGCTTCCGGCCGTCCATCCGTAGAGTTCTCCAATAACCACAGCATTTGTTTTTCCAACCCGGAAAGAAAAAATTGTTCAGCAGGAGGCGGGTTATTCAGTTCATAACCGCCGGAAAGGCCGTAGGCCAGAACCGGCGGGATACGGTCGTCGGCTGAAATGATAACCCATCCCGAAAGATCCACCGTATTGAAAATATAGTACAGGCAATGCTGATCCGCTGATCTGGAAGTCAGTAAAACAAGGTTAATCCCCGGTTTGTCATTCTGCATGACGCCAAGGCGTTCGGTCAGGAGGTTTCTGGCCACCGTCATAGCCTGTTGCTGGCTGACTTCTTTAGCCAAACTTAGACTGGAGATCCCCATCAGGATGAGGCACAGGTAAAAGTGTAAATGTCTTTTCATAGGACAAGGATTTTGATATAACAAACATACGGAAATCTGAATAAAAAAAAACGGCAGGGAAGAAATTCTTCCTGCCGTTTATTAAAAAGGAATTCAGGTTCAGCTTCGTTTGTTAGGTAATTCCAGACCATACTTTTTCAACTTGTCTTCCCTGCGCAGGAGGAATCCCAGGAATATAGCAGCTACACCCAGGCTGGCGAATACGAGCATCGGCACCGTATAATTGTACACCGCTGTGATATCACCATCCTGAATGGCTTTGGTCACACCGGGATTTACCGCTTCAATCACCACGCCGATCAGCCAGGGGAAGAACATCAGTCCGATATTCTGAATCCAGAAAACCAGGGCATAGGCGGATCCAAGATAGCGTTCCTCCACGATCTTGGGAACGGAAGGCCACATGGATGCCGGTACCAGGGAAAATGCAATTCCCAAAACGATGATGGCCACAATGGCAATGGCAATACTGTTGGGCATAAACGCAAAAGTGAGGTGAGCCAGGGTCAGTAAAACAGCTCCGAAAATCATAATGGTAGCGCCTTTCCCTTTTTTATCGAGAAAATATCCGATGATGGGGGTAAGCAAAATGGTTCCGATGGGCAGCAATCCTGAAATTTTCCCGGCAATGTGCGCATCCACCCCCAGTTTCGACTGCATCATGTAAACCGCATATTTCAGAAAGGGAAAAACCCCTGAATAGAACAGCACACAAAGTAGTGAGATAAGCAGAAACCCGCGGTTGGTGATAATTTTCGCCAGGTCTTTCACATGGAATTCCTCAGTGGGATCGGCTCCGGTATCCGTAGCCCCAGTTTGCTTATCCAGTTTCCTGTCCATGAAAGTATAAATCAGGAAGGTCAGAAACCCAATGCTTACCAATGACACACCAAGGTAAATCGGATTCAGAATATTCCCTTCACGGATGCCGTTGACGACTCTTTCCCCGGCAATATCGGCAGAAAAGAAAAAAGCAATCGAAGCGCCTAAACGGGCTGTAGCCAGCTGCATTCCCATCGCCAGGGCCAGTTCCTTGCCTTTGAACCATTTGACGACTGTACGGGAAGTGGTTATCCCTGCCATCTCAACCCCGATACCGAAAATCCCGTAACCTATGGCAGCCAGTTTTGCAGTAGCCGGCATGGTAGTCCAAAAGGAATTGAAAAAATCGTATCCAAATCCCCCATTATAAAAATGGGGCGTCAGGGCATAAAGTTTGATCAAGCCGCCTCCGAGCATTACTACCGTAGCCGTAAGCCCGGTAAACCGTATGCCCATTTTATCGAGAATAATCCCTGAAATAATAAGAAATCCGAGGACGTTCAACATGTATTCCGAACCCGAGAAAAACCCATAATTACTTGGTGTCCAGGAATAGGGTTTGATCTCTAACAAAGATTCGAGGGGAGCGATCATGTCCACAAAATAATAAGCCGACAACATGGTCAGTGAAATCAAAGCCAAGGCCGTCCAGCGCAGAGGGGTGGAATCGCTCAGCAGTTTTTGTACTTTTTCATTCATATCAGCAGGAATTAAATGTTTTGGTTTGGAAATGAACGACAAAACTAATAATTATCTTTTTCCCTTGATGAGCATTTCTAATTAATATGTATTTTTATCCGGAAATATTTTTATGGCTGTCCTGATCGTCGCCGCTACCGCATTTGAAATTCGCCCCACCCTTGGCCACATGGCTTTCCTGGGAAAGGAAAGCGAATCTCTCCTGCATTACAGGTTCAGGTCCATGTCCGTGGATGTGCTCATTCCCGGTATAGGCATGATGCAAACCGCTTTCCATCTCGGTAAAACCCTCGACCCCTCAACGTATTCCTTTGCCTTCAATGCAGGCATTGCCGGAACCTATCATGACAGACTGAACATCGGAAGTGTGGTAAATGTAGTGGAAGAATGTATGCCTGAAATGTGCGCCGAAGACGGGGAAAAACTCATTTCCATGTTTGAACTCGGCCTCATGGATCCTGATGCCTTTCCATACCGTTCTGGCAAACTCCATAATTTCCGTATCCCTCCCTTTTCATGCCTGGAAAATCTTGTCCGGGTGAAAGGGAATACGGTCAGCAAGGTCAACGGGGTTTCTGAAAGCATAAAAAAAACGATACGTTTTTTCCCTGCCGATGTGGAAAGCATGGAAGGGGCGGCATTCCTTTATGGATGTCTGACAGAAAGCATTCCCTGTGTGCAGATCCGATCAATTTCCAACCGGGTGGAAGAAAGGGATAAATCCAGATGGAATATTCCCCTTGCCTTGAAGAACCTGAATAAAGTGATGCTGGAATGGCTTCACGAGCTGGTGAGTGGGTGATGTAAATCGTAAATACTGCCGGCAGGCAGGCGTAAATCGTAAATCGTAAATCGTAAATGATAAAATTGTCCTTTTCTCCCTGTCCCAACGACACCTTCATCTTTTATGCCATGGTGCATGGCAAGGTGGATACCGAAGGGATTGATTTCGATTATTCCATGGAGGATGTGGAGTGCCTTAACCATAAGGCATTCAGGGCAGAACCGGAGATGTGTAAAGTCAGTTATCACACTTATCTTTATCTTACCTCACGATATGCCCTTCTGGATTGCGGAAGTGCACTGGGTTATGGCAACGGCCCCCTGCTGATTGGCTCCCGGGCATATACTGTGTCAGAAATAGATAACCTGAAGATTGCTGTTCCAGGACCATACACTACTGCCCATTTATTGTTCCGGCTTGCCTTTCCGAAAGCCGAGAAGAAACAATTCATGATTTTTTCCGATATCGAGGATGCCATTCTCAGCGGAGAAACGGATGCCGGGATCATCATTCATGAAAACCGGTTTACCTTCGAGAAGAAAGGGCTGACTAAAATCATGGACCTGGGAAGTTACTGGGAAAATCTCACCCACTGCCCCATCCCGCTGGGCGGTATCGTGGTCAGGAAGAGCCTGGGTGAAGACAGGATCAGGGCGCTGGAACGCATCCTTCACCGCAGTATCTTATATGCCATGGCTCATCCGGAAGAAACCATGGAGTTTGTCAGAAAGCATGCCCGGGAAATGGACGAAGAAGTCATGCGGAAGCACATCGGGCTCTTTGTGAATGACTTCAGTCTGAGCCTGGGAAAAGCCGGGAGAAATGCCGTTAACCAATTATTTGAAATGGCCAGAAAAACAGGAATCATTGAATTTACCAATGAAGTATCTACGCCTGCCGGCCAAGAAGGATTGACGATTGAAAACATATTGAAAGAGGCGCTTGAACAGGGTTACCTGCGTAAGGAGGACACGGCAGTGATCTTTTATGATCTTGATTTTCTCAGCTCGAGGATGAAAGAACTTCAGCGCGTTTTTCCGGCCTCTGCCCTGCATGCCCTGGCCATCAAGGCCAATCCCCTGGTCCGTATCCTTGAATTCAGCCGCAAGCTGGGAATGGGCGTTGAAGCCGCTTCCATGGGTGAAGTTCACCTGGCGCTGAAATGCGGATATCCTCCGGGAAGCATCGTGTTTGATTCCCCGGTGAAAACCATAGCCGAGTTGGAATTTGCCCTTGACAAAGGCATCCGTATCAATGTGGATAACCTTTCGGAACTCGCGCGCATATCGCGGATCCTGCCACTCATAACGGCTTCAGGAAGCATCGGCATCCGGATCAACCCACAGGTGGGAACAGGAAGCATTCTTGAGTCTAGCGTAGCCGGCGAATATTCCAAATTCGGCGTACCCATTAACACAAGAAAAAAGGAATTGCTGAAGGCCTTTGCAAGCTATCCCTGGTTGAGTGGCGTTCATCTGCATGTCGGTTCCCAGGGCTGTCCGATAGAATTACTGGTAAACGGCATTGGTGTTTTGTATGATTTTGTTTTGGAGGTAAATGAAATGCGCCGTAAACTAGGGATCCCTCCGGTTAATATTTTTGACATCGGGGGAGGACTGCCGGTTTCATACCATCATGATAAAACCCCACCATCCATGATGGAATATGTCGGGGCAATCCGGCAAAGAGCCCCGGAACTATTCACCCACTCACCCTCTCACCACCTCACCACCTCACCAGCTTTCAAGCTTATCACCGAATTCGGTCGCTGGATATATACCCATGCCGGCTGGACTGTCAGCCGTGTCGAATATGTCAAACACGACCCGGGAATCAATACCGCCATGATCCATGTCGGAGCCGATTTATTTGTGCGCGAATGTTTAAATCCGAAGGATTGGCAGCATGAATACAGCGTGTACGATAAAAATGGAAATTCAAAGATGCAGGATACAACTTGCTTACCTGATAAGCAGGGATGCAGGATACAAGATACAAGATTGCAGATTTTAAATCGAAAATCGAAAATCGAAAATCGAAAATCGTACAACCTGGCAGGTCCCTTGTGTTTTTCGGGGGATATTTTAGCCAAGGGCGTCCTGTTGCCTGAAGTGGAAGAAGGCGATTACATTGTCATTCACGACAGCGGAAGCTACACCTTCAGCATGTGGTCGCGGTATAACAGCCGGCAGACCCCAAGGATCCTTGGTTACCGTGGAAAACGGTTCGAAATTCTCAGGGAAAGGGAAAGTCCTGAAGATACTGCAAGGTTTTGGGAATGACCGGGTGACAGTATCCCTCAAAAAAAAAAAAAAATTTGAATTTTGTCAATCGAAAAAATATATTATTAACTTTACCGTGCATTTATTCATAATATCTTCTCGGATGCCTCAAAATTCACGTAAATGCTAAGAAAAAATAACCATAAATATTAAAACCAAGAATGAGTAATTATTAATTAACAAAACAAACCATGAGAAAAATTGTACTTCTAGTGATTGCTGCTTTCATGCTGAGCAGTATTTCATGGGCACAGTTAACCGGGGTGAAAACCATTCCCGGGAGCTATGCCACGATCGAAGCCGCCATAACAGCCCTGAATGCCCAGGGTGTCGGAGCGGGAGGGGTGACCTTCAATGTCGCCGCGAACCATGTCGAAACATTTACCACGCCGACTGCCGGCTATATCACAACCAATACCGGCACTTCAGCGAACCAGATCATTTTTCAGAAATCCGGCGCAGGTAACAACCCTAAGATCACTGCCGGGGTGGGAACCGGAACCCTGGATGCCATCATCTGTTTCAATGGGGTTCAATACATCACCTTCGATGGTATTGATGTTGCGGAAAACGTTCTGAATACTACAGCCACGACAGAAATGGAATGGGGTTACGCCCTGCTGAAAGTATCGGGGACACAGGGTTCCCAAAATATTACCATTAAAAATTGTACCATCTCCCTGCTGCAAACCTATACGGCCACTTACGGGATTTATGCCAATAACCACACTACTACGGTCACCACGCAGTTGACGGTGACCGACGTAGCCGGACAGAATTCCTACAATAAATTCTACGGCAACACCATTACCTCTTGCTACAACGGAATTTATCTGAGTGGCCGTGCCGATGTCACCCCTTTTACCTATTACGACCAGAACAATGACATCGGATCTGTAACTGGCAATACCTTTACAAACTTTGCCGGAGGATCATCTACTGCTTATGTCATTTATGTGGCTTATCAGAATAACCTGGCCGTTGCCAAAAATAGCATCAACGGAGGAACAGGTTCCACAGGAGCCATTTATGGCATCTATGGAGGCACCGCCACCAATGCCAATGCAAGTATTTTCAATAATACCATCACCCTGACCAGTGGAGGAACGACCGGATACCTTTATGGAATTTATAATTCCGGGATAGGGACAGGCGGCACTACCAATACCCTTACCATCAATGACAATACCATCCAGAACTGTACTTATCCTACTGCTACTTCTGCTTATTTTTATGGAATTTATAATGCAGCCACCGCTTTCACCATCAATTTCTACGGGAATACGGTGAATAACAATGTGATCGGAGGAAGTTCCTATATGTATCTCAGCTATACCACTTCTGTTTCCGGAGGATACTGCAATGTCTATAACAATACGATCACAAATAACCAGCGGACAGGCAATGCAGCCACCTGTTACATCTACGGATTATACGTTGTAGGTAGCGGCAATACCTCCATTCATGACAATACCATCAGCGGGAATGCCGTGACCGGAATAACAGGTTACGCTGCTTACGTTTACAGCCTTTATTGTTCCAATTCGGCTTCTTCACAAATGGTTTATAATAACACGATTTTCAATCAATCGGTTACTACGTCTTACACCTCAGCCTCAGCAGTTTACGGAATTTATTCCTATCCTGCCGCCGCCGGTGCCGCTACCAATGCCCTCTATAACAATAATGTCCATGACCTGACCATCACCAACTCTTCTTCCGGGTATGGTTATATCTATGGCATCTATGGCTATTACATGGGGAATAATTATTCCAATACCCTTTATAATATCACCGTCAGCAGCGCCACCGGTTATGGTTACGGCTACGGGTATTATATCGGAGGCGCCGGTATATTCAATGTGTATAAAAATAAGCTGTATAACGTATCCATGGCCGGAACATCCGGTTATTATTACGGGATGTACGTCACATCCCCTACGACCGCTTATATTCACAACAACTATATCAGCGATCTGAAAACACCTGCTTCCACCAGCGCCAGCGGTCTTCATGGAATCTATGTCGCTTCCGGAACCACTGTGAATCTTTATTACAATACCATTTACCTGAATTGCACCAACAGTTCTACCGCCGCGTTTTTCTCAGATGCCATCTACATAGCCACGGGTACAACTTCAGAGCTCCGGAACAACATCGCGATCAACCTTTCTACTGCTCCCGGAAGTGGGACTTACATTGCTGCCGCTTACCGCAGAAGCTCTACCACGCTTACTTCCTACAACGCAGCATCCAACAACAACGACTTCTATGCCGGGACACCCAGCATCAACAACCTGATCTTCTACGACGGGACCAACAGCATTCAGACCATGGCTGCTTATAAAACCTTGGTTTCACCCAGGGATGCATCCTCTGTTACGGAATTGCCTCCCTTTGTTAATGTTGCCACAACGCCTTATGACCTTCACCTCCAGACTACCATTCCGACCCAATGCGAAAGCGGCGGTTCTGTTGTATCAACCCCGGCCATCACCGTGGATTATGACAACCATGCCCGTTATCCCAACGCCGGATATCCTGATAATCCCCTTTCGCCCGCCACTGCCCCTGATATCGGCGCGGATGAATTTGCAGGACGATTGCTGGATATTTCGCCTCCGGTGATCACGTTTACTCCATTTTTAAATACTTCTTCGCTTTCAGCGAGGACATTGACCACCACCATCACCGACCAGACCGGTGTACCGACCACTTTGCCGGGAATGCCGAGGTTGTACTGGAGGATCAATGCCGGTGCATGGAACAGCGTTCCTGCAAGCTGGGTCAGCGGAAGCACCTATACCTTTACTTTTGGAGCGGGTGCTGTTTTGAATGATGTCATCTCCTATTATATCGTTGCCCAGGACGTTGTTGCACCACCGAATATCGGCGCCAATCCTGCTGCAGGAGCAGCAGGGTTTACGGCCAATCCGCCGGCCTGCAGCACTCCGCCAACAACACCTTATTCCTACACGGTGGTCGGAACCATCTGCGGCAATAAAACCATTGGAACCGGTGGTGATTACGCCACCCTGACCGAGGCCGCAACTGCCCTGAACAACAACGAAATGACCTGCCCGGTGGTTTGGACCATCCTTTCCACCTACAGCTCGGCAGGAGAAACTTTCCCGATTGTAATCAATGCCAATCCCGGTTCCAGTTCAGTGAACACCCTTACCATCAAGCCAAATACCGGAGTCACTGCTTCCATCTCCGGAGATTCACCGAGCGCTCCGGTTATTGCCGTCTTGAACAGTTATACGATTATTGACGGCTCTAACACTTCCTCCGGAACAACCCGGGATTTGACCATCACCAATACTTCTGCCACTTCTCCCCAGGTTGTTTTCATCGGATCTAACGGTACCGTGCCTGTTACAAATGTTACCTTGAAGAATACGGTTATTGTTAATGGAGTGAATACCTCTTCCGCTGTAATAATAAGAGATATTGCCGGTACCGGGGGATATTTCAATAACATCACCATTCAGAACAACAGCATCCAGAAAGCATATTATGCCATTTTCTGCGTTGCTGCAACTGAATCTGGTAATGGAAGCGGAACCCTGATCACGGGAAACCTCATGAATTCCACCGGTGCCGATGCCCTTCTGGGTAACGGAGTTTATGCCCAGGGGGTTGACGGTATCACCGTAAGCGATAATTTAATTGGAAATATCACACAGGGAAGCTATACCTTTTTACCTACCGGAATCTGGTTTGCCACTGATACGAAAAACGGTATCATCTCTGGAAATGTTATTTCAAACATTGCCTATACCGGCACCAGTTCTTATTCAGCCAGGGGTATTGTTATCTCCACCGCCGTCATTAATGCAAACATTGACATTCTTAATAACAAGATTACTGGCCTTTCAGCTTCCGGCAGCACCCAACCCTATGGGATTTACGTCTTTTCTACCATGTCGGGAGTCAGGGTCGAGAACAATGAAGTGGGAGCAATACTCAACAGCAAAACCGGCGGTTATGGTGCAAGAGGTATCTATATTGCGACCGGGTTGGCATCTAGTGCCGTCAGGGTGATAAACAATGCTGTATATGATGTTAAATGCACAGGCGATGCAAGTCAGACATACTGGGGCATCGGGATCGGTACTGACGGGGCTACAGGAGGTGTCATTATTAATAACAATTCTGTTTACTTATCAGGATCCTATGCCGGTTATAATGCAGCAACAATTTCTGCTGCACTTTATTTGGGCAGTCCAGCTACAGCCATTGATGTTCGTAACAATATGCTGATGAATACTTATGACAACACTGCCAGTACGACCGATAAATCTTATGCCATTTACAATGCCGCTGCCAATACTGCCTTTGTTCCCATCAACTATAACGATTACTATGTTTCCGGGACCCCGGGCGTACTGGGTTATCAGGGAGCAGATGTCACCACCCTGGCAGCATGGAAAATTGCCACGGGACAAGACGCCAACTCCCTCAACAATGACCCCCTGTTCACTTCCACCACCAATTTGCTTCCAACCACCACGGGGATGAACAATGCAGGGGTTTACCTGGCCTTGGTACCCAAGGATATCCTCGGAGTCAACCGCAGTAACCCTCCGGATATGGGCGCTTATGAATATGCTCCCGATCCCGTTGTGGTAACCATAGCTGCCACCGCACTGACGGCCAATACCGCCACCCTCAACGGAACGGTCATGGCCAACGGCCTCAACCTTAACACCTGGTTTGATTATGGCTTGGACAATACTTATGGAACCAGTCTGGCTGGTGTACCCGCAACCGTCTCGGGATCCACTGTCACTCCCATCTCCCTTGCCATCAGCGGTCTTCAGCCCAATACAACTTATCACTTCAGGGCACGTGCCGTCGGTACGATCACTGCTTACGGTTCGGATCTGACCTTTACGACTCCGGCCCTGCCACCAACGGTTGTTACCACTGCAGCAACAGGGGTTACCACAACTGCTGCCACGCTCAACGGAACCGTCAATGCCAACGATGCCTCCACTGCGGTTACTTTTGAATATGGACCAACTACCTTATATGGTTCATTTGCCGCCGGTGTGCCTCCGACTGTGACAGGAACAAGCGTTACCCCATGCAGCGCTGCTATTTCCGGCTTGCAACCCAATACCCTTTATCATTACCGTATTGTCGGGACCAACTCCGGTGGAACATCCAATGGCAACGACATGACCTTTACCACAGCAGCAGCGCCTCCGATTGTAGTCACCAACCCGGCTTCCAACATCGGTACCACTTCTGCTACCCTGAACGGCAGCGTTACTGCCCTCAATGCTTCCACTACGGTAACCTTCCAATATGGTCTGACCCTGGCTTATGAATTACCCCCTGTTGCCGGTGTACCCTCACCCGTAACCGGAAATGTGGCCACGGCAGTATCTGCCAACCTGGTTGGTTTATTGACCAACACTACTTACCACTTCCGTTGTGTTGGCGTGAATGCCGGTGGAACCACTTATGGCGCTGACCAGACCTTCCTGAGCGGATGTCCTCCTGTTGGTCCTGCCGGGCCTATCACCGGATCTACCAGTGTTTGTACCAACAGCACAGGCATGGTTTATACGGTAGCCCCGATCACCAATGCGGTTGGTTACGTCTGGGGCGTCCCAACGGGCGCAGTCATCACTGCCGGTGCCAATACCAACAGCATAACAGTGACTTTTGGCTCTAATTCAGGCAATGTTTCAGTTTACGGAACCGGTCCTTGCGGAGATGGAACCCCTTCAAGTCTCGCCGTCGTCGTTAACCCACTACCAGTTCCTACGATTATGGGTCCGGCCTCTGCTTGCCAGGGAACCAATACCAATGTTTATAACACTGAAGCTGGAATGACCGGTTATGTCTGGACCGTTTCAGCCGGAGGCGTCATCACTGCAGGTGCAGGCACCAATGCTATCACTGTACAGTGGAATAACACAGGAGCCCAGACTGTTACCGTGAATTACATCAATGGCAACGGTTGTACCGCTCCCGCCCCCACTTCTTATGCAGTCACCGTGAATGCTGCTCCGGTTCCGACCATTACCGGGCCTACCAGCATGTGCGTTAATTCTGGCTATTTCGATTATTACACTCAGGGAGGAATGACCGGCTATGTCTGGACCGTTTCTTCAGGAGGCACCATCACCTTCGGACAAGGTACCAGCCAAATCCAGGTAACCTGGAATACCGCCGGCGCCCAGACCGTAACCGTGAACTATGCCAATGCCAATGGATGCTACGCCCTCACCCCGACTTCACTCGCTGTAACCGTTGATCCATTACCAGGCACTGCAGGAAATATCACAGGTACCGCTGCTGTCTGCGGCGGCGCTCTGGGAATTGCTTATTCCATTGCCCCCGTTACCAATGCAGTATCTTATGTATGGAACCTGCCTGCCGGCGCTACCATCGCTACTGGCTTTAACACCAATAGCATCACCGTTGATTTTGCCGACAATGCCTCCTCCGGGAATATTACTGCCCAGGGAAATAACCTTTGCGGCAATGGTACTCCTTCAGCTCCCTTTGCTGTCACTGTTACACCAAAACCCGCCACACCTTTGGTCACCTCTCTGGACATAACACTGAACAGCAGTGCTCCCACCGGAAACCAATGGTACTTCTCACCTACTGAAACCGGTACCGGAACTCCTATTTCAGGAGCCACAGGCCAGGTTTATGTAGCTACGGAAACCGGCTGGTACTGGACAGTTGTTACGATAGGTGGTTGTAGTTCTGATCCTTCCAACCGTGAATATATTCTGGTTACAGGACAACAAGAACTGCAGGCTGGTAACTTCAACATCTTCCCATCACCCAATGATGGCAGGTTCACCGTCTCAATGTCCTCTGCAACCCTTGAAAAATTCAACATCACGATTTATAACAACCTCGGACAAAATATCTTCGAGTTGCGTGATGTGGAAGTCAACGGGAATGTTCAACAAACCATCGACCTGAGAAAAGCTGGAAACGGTATCTATACCGTTGTATTCCAGAGCAACAACCATCAGGTAACCAAAAAAGTGCTCATTAATAAATAAGCATGATAACTTCACCCCTGCTCCCCTCCGCCCTTTCAGAGGGGAGCAGGCCGGTGATGTTACCCCCCTCTTTTCTGCCTTTCCCCCCAGCTTGTTAATTGTTAGCTTGTTACTTTATCACCTTGTCATGTGATAATTTTATTGCTTTTACTTATCTTTGCTCCTGCCTCAAAAAAAAATCTTATGATCATCGTCACCGGAGCTGCCGGGTTCATCGGAAGTTGTATGGTCAGCAAACTAAACAACAAAGGACTAAAGGATATCGTCCTGGTGGATGATTTCAGCCATGCTTCGAAAAAAAACAACTACATCCATAAAGTTTACCGTGAACTGGTGGATCGGAGGGATTTATTCAAGTGGCTCCAGAAACACAACCACGATATTGACTTTATCTTTCATATCGGGGCGCGTACCGATACCACGGAATTCAATATGACCATCTTCGAGGAATTGAACCTGAACTTCAGTAAATCGGTATGGAATTTTTGCACCCTTAACCACATTCCTCTGATTTATGCTTCAAGCGCTGCTACTTATGGAGATGGAAGCCTGGGGTATGATGATCAGGATCCTGCCCTTTCGTTCAAGCTGAATCCCCTGAATCCATACGGCATATCGAAAAATGAATTCGATCAATGGGTGATACAGCAAAAAAATAGTCCCCCGGCCTGGTACGGACTGAAATTTTTTAATGTCTTTGGTCCCAATGAATACCACAAAGGAAGAATGGCCAGTGTGGTGTTTCATGCCTATAATCAGATACAGGATACAGGATCCAAGATGCATAATGTAAAAGCAGACAAAGACGATCCTATATCCCGCATCCCGCATCCTGCATCTGTCAGACTGTTTCGCTCTCATAATCCTGAATACCCTGATGGCGGCCAGCTTCGTGACTTTATCTATGTCAAAGACGTGACTGATGTGATCTGGTTTCTGATGAATCACCGGAAAAACTCGGGAATTTACAATCTGGGGACAGGAAAAGCCAGGACATTTATCGACCTTGCCAAAGCGGTTTTTTCTTCCCTTAATCTTAGCCCGGAAATTGAATTTATCGATACCCCTGCAGATATCCGGGATAAATACCAATACTTTACGGAAGCTAAAATGGATAAACTGCTTTCCATTGGATATTCGAAACCATTTTTCACCCTCGAAGCCGGGATTGAAGAATATATACAGGGGTATCTTGTGAATTCAGGATACTGTTAAATTCACATGATTAATTACATATTTGGGTGAGAATAAAAATGATCCAAACACATATACTTGCTTCGAAAAAACTAATGTCATAAATTATTTTGTATATTTACAGCCATTATTGTATCCGGAAACTGACATTTTATTCCTTTCTGGAAGGAATAGTTTGAATTATTTATTATGATGATTTAACCCTATATATATCCGTTATTAATATTGTAAATAACCTAAATCTTAATTTTATGAAAAAAATCTTTACTTTCTTAATTGCGCTTCTCCTGTTGGCCGGTAACTCTTACGCAGTTATCGTTACCATCGGAACCGAAACTTCTTCTCAGAGGCAACCATTTGGTATGTACTGGGGATTTGAAAGATCAGCTTCCATCTATACGGCGGCTGAAATGACCACTTTCGGTACCATCTCCACCATCAGTTGGTATGTCGCAACTTCTCAGACCACCAACTGCCCGACGAAGATCTACCTGAAAACGACTACGGCTACGACCCTGACCGCCGATACCTGGGCCAATATGACAACCGGGGCCACCCTGGTTTATGATGCCACCCGGAATTTTTCAACCACCGGCTGGGTAACCATTGATGTGACTGATTTTAACTATAACAGCAACAATCTTCTGGTATTGTGTGAAACCAATTACACAGGAGGAGGCACAACCAGCTACCCTTATTTTCGTTACACAACAACTTCTACAAGCCAGCATGAGTACTGGTCTCAGGATAATTCAGCGCCGACCGGGACAGGCACCACGAATACCTACAGGCCAAATATTCAGTTTAATATTCTGACTACCGATCCAACCCTGATGGCCACACCGAACACTCTGGCTTTTGGATATATTCCCTTCGGAAGTAGTTCGGCACAACAGAGTTATGTGCTGGAGGGGCTCAACCTGACTGCTGGACCCATTGTCGTGACAGCTCCGGCAGGATTTGGCATTTCCCTCACCAGCGGAGGTCCCTATACCAGCACCGTCAATGTTACCTATACTCCGCCAACATTTACCCAGACCATTTATGCAAGGTTCACCCCTAATGCTCCAAATACCACTTACTCTGCCAATATAACGCATGTCGGGGGCGGAGCGAATATGAATCTCGCTGTTACCGGAACTTCTGATTTGTTCAATTCCTATTGCACCTCTGTGGCCACCTATACGGGTGATGAAGAAATTTTTAATGTAACGGTTGGAGGGATCAATAACACTTCTGATTGTTCTACCCTGGCTCCCGGCCCTGGCTCCATCAATCAGAGGTACAGCAATTATTATTATGCTGTTACACCTGCCTCCATGGGAAAAGGTTCAACCCAGAATTTCAGCGTTCAGGTTGGTACCTGTGGGGGAAACTACAGCAATGCTGTTAAAATTTTCATCGATTATAATCAGAACGGACTGCTTACAGATGCCGGTGAGGAAGTATATGTAAGTCCCACATCGACATCCGGCGCGCATACTGAAACAGGTAGTTTTGTCGTCCCTCTTACAGCAACGCCAGGATATACGCTGATGCGCGTTGTCAATGTGGAAACATCACTCCCAAGTTCTATCCTCCCATGCGGTACTTATGGATGGGGCGAAACCGAAGATTACAAAGTCGCCATTGCCGCTGCCCCGGATGTCACTACTACCGCTTCCACTTCAGTTGGTGCTACCCTTGCTACCCTTAATGCCAATGTCAGTGCAAATTTTGCCACCACTACCGTTACTTTCGAATATGGTACCATGGCCACCCCGCCCTTTGACCATACCATTGTGTTCCCAATGCCCGTTACCAATCAAAACTCTACCGTATCCTGGGTCGAAAACGGCCTGCAACCCAATACAACCTATTATTTCAGGGCTTTAGGTACGAACTCTATTGGATCTGCTAACGGCTCTATTCTGTCCTTCACTACAACCATGGTTCCTCCGGCAATAACCACCAATGATGCCACCATTGTCGGGGCAACATTTGCCACCTTGAACGGAAACGGTAATGCCTTCAACGCAAATACAACTGTTTCCTTTGAATATGGCCAAACCATGGGTGGTCCTTATCCCAGCACCACTCCGGCCACTCCGGGTACCCTTTCAGGCCATACACCTACCAATTTCTCAGCTACGGTAACAGGTTTGGTCATTAACACAAATTATTATTACAGGGCTAAAGGTGTAAATGCTGCCGGTACCACTTATGGTCTGGAGAAAACCTTCTACACCACCTGCGTTGTTCCTCCCAATCCCGGAGCCATCAGCGGACCAACAGGTGTTTGCAAGAACGGGACTGACTATGTTTACTCCGTAGCCATGGTTCCTTATGGGTTTATCTATGAATGGATTTTCCCCGCCGGATTTACCATCACCAGCTTCCCAAATTCTAACGAGGTTACTGTCAGTGTCTCTGGAACAGCCGTTTCAGGGACTGTTTCTGTCCGTGCCGTCAGCGATTGCGGAGCTCCCAGCGCTTATTCCACCAAAGCTGTGACCGTCAACAATCTACCCGTTCCGACCGTGAGCGGGAATTCGCCGGTTTGCCAGTATGTTTCTAATGCTTATTCCACCCAGGCCGGGAATTCAACTTATATCTGGAATGTTTCTCCCGATGGCACCATTACCCCCACATCAAATCCCGAGGTGATCAATGTGGTATGGAATGCTGACGGACCGAAAACCGTCAACGTCATCTACACCAACCCCGCTACCGGATGTACAGCTGCAACTCCAGGAACCAAGGCTGTAACGGTGAATGCTTCACCGGTGCCAACCATCACAGGTCCGACCAATATGTGCGTAAATTCAGGATACTTTAATTACAGCACTGAAACAGGGAAAACCAATTATATCTGGACCGTTTCTTCAGGCGGCAGCATTACCGGCGGACAGGGGACATCACAGATCGAAGTGACCTGGAATACCCCGGGGGCCAAAACAGTCACTGTGAACTATTCCGATGTAAATACCTGTTCAGCACCTCAGCCTGCTGTTTATGATGTAGCCGTTGATGGAATTCCAGGCGCTGCAGGATCCATCAGTGGTCCATCCAATGTTTGTTATGGATCCACAGGATCTGTATACGCTGTTGCTCCGATTGCCAACGCCGCTTATTATGTCTGGTCCTTGCCAGCCGGAGCCAGTATTGTTGCCGGTGAAGGAACCAACACCATAACGGTTGACTATACCCTCACAGCTGTTTCAGGAAACATCACCGTTTACGGTAACAGCTTATGCGGAAACGGCTCACTTTCACCTGCTTTCCCCATCGTGGTTAACCAGGTTCCAGGCCCAGCCGGAATGATCACGGGACCAACCTCCGTATGTGAAGGATCCGTCTCAGTTGAATATTCTGTAGCTACCATCCCAGGTGCAACCGAATACGAATGGACCCTTCCTGCAGGTGCAATCATCATTGGCGGCGCCCATACGGCTAATATCACCGTAATCTTTCCTGTGGGTGCTTCCTCAGGTAATCTCAGCGTTCTTGGAAGGAACCTTTGCGGAGACGGAACCGCTTCCCCGGATCTTCTCCTGACCGTATTCCCCACACCAGATGCCCCTGAAATCACTGTCAACGGAGACTTGCTGACCAGCAACACAGCCGAAGGAAACCAATGGTATTACAATGGCGCCATGATCTTCGGAGCCACAGGTCAGACCCAGCTTGCACAGTATTCAGGCTGGTATTGGGATGTTGTCACTAAAAATGGTTGCGACTCAGATACCTCCAACAACATCTATGTGATTGTTACCGGTATGCCAGAGCATTCAGCCTCAAATATCCTTATTTCACCTGTTCCCAACAATGGTTCCTTTAACACCACCATCCTCTCATCTGTTGAACAAACATTCGACATCATGGTTTATAATCAACTTGGTGTACTGATTTTTGAATCACAGGATAACAGGGTAAAAGGCAGGTTTGAGAAAAATATTGACCTCAGACCCCTGCCCAGTGGAATCTATACCATCATCTTCCAATCTGCTGAACAACGTGTAACCAGGAAGATCATCATCAACAACTAAAAAATCTGGAATACAAAGTTCAGGATGAAAAAGCTCCTCCCACTCATCCGGGGGGAGCTTTTTTGTTGACAACAACTGATAACTCAATGCCCCGGGACTTGACAGGTTCAACTTTTTCATAGTATTTTTGAAGGTTAAGAACTGAACTTTCGACCATGAAAAAAATACTTTCCTTTTTTATTTTACTGGCCCTAATCCCTGTCACTATAGCTGCACAAGGCGTATATGTTTACCACAACGTGACCAGGGAAACCGGGATAAGCTATGCGTCCATTAACGCAACAGGAAGTTCCATCAGCTCATGGCGCGGAGGAGGTGGAACCGGAGATAACCGCAGTTTCCAGATTCCCATCGGGTTCAGCTTTAATTACCTGGGCGTAGCCTATAACAACGTGAGTGTTTCTACCAACGGCTTCATTGATCTTTCTTCAAGCAATGCAGCCGGCTATGATAATATGCCTTATGGTTACGACAATGCTTCCTTCTCCATGCCTGCCCCCAACGGAACCCTTTTGGCGATTGCTCCATTTTATGAAGACCTGATGTGTTCCTATGGCGCTACCCTTCAGAACAGCATCAAATACCTGACTTCCGGCACGGCCGGGAACAAAGTCTTTACCGTGGAATGGATCAACATGACCTTTCCCAATTCGTTTAATGATAAGGTGAATTTCCAGGTTAAGCTTTACGAAGCTTCCAGCGACATAGAATTTGTTTACGGCAACATGACCCAGCCAAGCAACATCACTCCTACCTATACTTGCGGAATCAATGCTGACAGCATCAGTGCTGTTCCCCTATCAAGCCAGCTCCTTTGCCAGCAAACAGCAAACACCACCACCTTCAGCCATACTCCTCAGAACAATCTGGGTAATGTCCCTGCTTCCAATTCAAGGGTTTTTCTGGATGGATGTATTCTTCCAGCGCCGGCAGGAATCATTACCGGTCCGTCTGGAGTATGTGAAAACAGCAGCGGCATTGTGTTTTCTGTCCCCGCTATTGCCAATGCCACTACCTATATCTGGACCCTGCCTTCAGGTTTTTCAATCACTTCCGGAGCCGGAACCCGGACAATAACCGTCAGCATTGCAGGAAATGCAGTTTCAGGTTCTGTTACCGTTTATGGGAGTAATACCTGCGGCACAGGAAACCCTTCAATCAAACAGCTTACCGTCAGCCAGCGCCCCACTCCGACCATCAGCGGACCTCCTACTGCCTGTGCTGGAACGACAGGGCATACCTATACCACCCAAAGTGGTATGAGCAATTATACCTGGACCATTTCCTCGGGCGGAACCATCGTTAGCGGCAACGGAACCTCTTTTATCACGGTAAGCTGGAACACCACGGGTTCGCAATCGGTTTCTGTCAATTATGAGAATGCAGGCGGCTGTGCAGCCACTTCAGCAAGCGCTTACACCGTTACGGTCAACCCCAGACCTACCGTAACTGTGACGGGCCCTGCTACCCCATGTATCAATTCCACAGGTAATGTTTATACTACCCAGTCAGGAATGACAAGCTACCAGTGGGCGGTGTCCTCCGGAGGCACGGTTACCGCGGGTGGAACAAGTACCAGTCCCAGCGTTACTGTTACCTGGAATAATGCTGGCCCACAATCGGTTAGTGTCAATTATTCCAATGCCGATAATTGCACCGGAATTACAGCCGGAATTCAGAATGTCAACGTCTCACCCCTTCCTGTTCCCACCATCAACGGTCCAGCAACCGCATGCGCTAATTCCATAGCTAACATATATACCACTCAGTCAGGAATGAATAATTACCTTTGGAGCGTTTCTTCAGGAGGTACAATCATTGGTGCCAATAATCAAAACACGGTGAATGTCACCTGGAATTCAACAGGCGCGCAGAACGTCAGCGTGACATATAAAAACAGTTCCGGTTGCAGCGCTGCTACCCCTACCCTCTATCCGGTCGCCATTTATGCCAGGCCCAACCCCACCATCTCCGGTCCTTCTACCACATGTGCCGGCACTTCAGGTCATGTCTATTCGACTCAGACAGGAAATACAAATTACCAGTGGTCACTCACCTCAGGGGGAACCATTTTATCCGGACAGGGAACTGCTTCCATTACAGTAACCTGGAATTCGGGCGGCGCTCAGACAGTGTATGTGAACTATTCCAATGCAAATGGTTGCAATGCCTTGAATGCTACAGCCTACCCAGTCAGCATAAACCCTGCCCCCTTGCCGGTGATCAATGGTCCAGCATCAGCATGTCTCAACTCTACCGGGAATGTTTATGCTACCCAGACAGGCATGAGCAACTATATCTGGACAGTATCATCGGGAGGCACTATCACGGCCGGTGGAACCACTTCAAGTAATACGGCAACGATAAGATGGGATTCAACAGGCTCGAGATCTGTCAGCGTGAAATATACCAATACCCTTGGATGCAGCGCCATATCCCCGACCCTCTATCCGGTAACTGTAAATCCCCTGCCTTTACCCCTCATCTCCGGACCTGATTCAGTCTGTGTGGGAAGCAGTGGACACGTTTATACAACAGAGCCGGGGATGAGCAATTATACCTGGACGGTCTCATCCGGGGGAACTATAACTGCAGGCCTGGGGACCCCTTCCATTACCGTTAGCTGGACCGCCGCCGGAGCCAGAAATGTCAGCGTGAACTATACTAATACAAACGGTTGTGTGGCAAGCTCCCCTTCCGTGTTCAATGTCGCAGTCATCGCTCTGCCTGTCCCGGTAATCAACGGATCAGTCAATGGCTGCCTGGGAACAGAAAATAATCTGTATTATACGGCATCCGGGATGACGGATTATATCTGGACTGTCACTTCCGGCGGAATCATCACTTCCGGGGCAGGTACGGATTCCATCAGGGTTTCATGGAACACAATCGGAGAAAAGACCATTACCTTGACTTATACCAATCCGACAGGATGCAGTCCTGTCAGCCCAACGGAGAAAAATGTAACGGTCAACCCCTTGCCTGTACCGATAATTTCAGGGAGCCTGTCACCATGTGCCAATTCAGGGAGCTATTCTTATAACACTGAAAGCGGAATGAGTAATTATAACTGGACCGTCACATCAGGTGGAAACATCACCGGCGGACAGGGCACTTATCAGATCCAGATCAGCTGGTTCGGGACAGGAACCCAAACCCTGACGGTCACTTATATCAGCGCCGAGGGTTGCATTCCTGAAGCACCGTCAAGTTTAAATATTACCCTCGACCCCATCCCTGTTCCGGCCGGACCCGTGAGCGGAACTTCCGCGCTC
Source organism: uncultured Prolixibacteraceae bacterium (assembly GCA_964605775.1). Classification (GTDB taxonomy): domain Bacteria; phylum Bacteroidota; class Bacteroidia; order Bacteroidales; family FEN-979; genus CAZSDU01. The sequence continues at coordinate 64,728 of CAZSDU010000013.1, forward strand.
TGCGGTCCTGCAAGCAATATTCAATATGCCGTGGAACCCATCACATATGCCAACACCTACGTCTGGACTCTACCCCAGGGAGCCAGCATCGTCTCAGGGGCTGGCAGCAATGTCATCCTCGTGGATTTCTCCCCTAACGCTTCTTCAGGAAATATCAATGTTGCAGGTCATAACAATTGTGGAAATGGGATGCCTTCTCCATCCTTTCCCCTGCTCTTCACTCCCATTCCTCTCACTCCAGAGATCTCAAGGGAAGGCGATCTGCTGATCTCCAGCGTAGCCGATAGCAACCAATGGTATTATAACGACAGCCTCCTCACTGGAGAACGCTCCAGGTTTTTATTTGCTTTCGATACAGGTTATTACTGGAGTCAGGTCTCAGTCAACGGATGTATGTCCGACACTTCCCTTCATTACTATGTAGATATCATCACCGGGAAAACAGATCTTTCTGCAGACGAATTTGCTGTCTATCCCATCCCCAACGATGGAAGGTTTACCCTTCAAGCAGGTCAATCCAATAGCGAAAAAATCGATCTTATCGTATACAACAGCATGGGAATCCTAGTGTACCGGAAAAACAGTTTGGACATTAAACAAGGAAACTCGATTTCTGTTGATTTTCGGCCAGCCCCTCAGGGAATTTATACCCTTATCCTGCAACATAACGCATACCGTCTGATCCGGAAAATCCTGGTGAATAAATACTGATTCGGAACCTTGAATATCGGATATCAGATATCAGCGATCAGTAAGCGTTTTGCTTACTCTGTATTATTACTTTTTCTTAGCTCCAGTGGCTTTCCCCAGTATTTTTCTACCGGACAGGATCCTGCTGCCATGAAATGGGCTCAGATCAAAACAAAATCTTTCAAGATTATTTATCCTGAAGAATGCTGGAATAAAGCCCAGTATATGGCCAACCTGCTGGATTTAATACAGTCATCCGAGACGAAAACCCTGAAAAGCAAAGTTCCCCGCATTCCCGTCATCCTTCATACCCGTTCCACTTTTTCAAATGGAGTGACTGCCTGGGCGCCAAAACGCATTGAACTTTACCCCTGTCCGCCTCAGGACATTTATTCAGAATCTTGGCTTGAACAGCTCCTTATCCACGAATACCGCCATGCGGTACAGATCAGTAAAATGAACCGGGGATTTACCAAAGCGCTTTACGTAATATTAGGTGAACAAGCTACAGCAGGTATTCTTGGCTTGTTCGTCCCGACATGGTTTCTTGAAGGAGATGCCACTGTCACGGAAACTGCCTTATCAAAATCAGGACGGGGCAGATTACCGGGATTTGAAGCCCCGATCAGGGCACAGCTGCTCGAAAAAGGAATATACTCCTATGAGAAAGCCACCCTTGGCTCCTATAAAACGTTCACTCCCGATGATTACATCCTGGGCTACCATCTCGTAGCTAAAAGCCGGGAGATATATGGTCCGGAAATGTGGAATTACACCCTCGATCGTGTTGCTAAGTACCCTTTTATGGTAGTCCCTTTTGCCAGTGGTATTAAACGCCAGACAGGACTGTCGAAAGTAAAATTCTATCATGATCTCTTGCTTGCGCTTGATACCGCCTGGAGAGTACAAGACCGTCATGTTAAACCAACTGCCCGAAAATGGATTACCCGTCCCGATAAAAAAAACTATGCTGATTACATCCACCCCGTGTATTGGAATGATACCCTTGTGCTTGCATGTAAATCAGATATGAACGGCGTGAACCGTTTTGTTCTGGTCGGCCTGGATGGAAAAGAAAAAAATATTCTTCAAACGGGTAATTATCAAAATGAATCCCATTCCTGCGCCAGGGGAAAGATCGTATGGGCAGAATATCAGTCCCATTCCCGCTGGGGCAATCAATCTTTCTCTATCATCAGGATCTTTGATACGGAAAAGAAAAAAGTGAGGGATCTGACCAGGAAAAGCAGATATTTTTCACCCATGATCTCCCCTGACGGACTGAAGATCTCCGCCGTCAGGGTAATGGAAGATAACAGCTGCTTCCTCGATATCCTGGATGCCGGTGACGGAAAGCTGATCAGCAGCAATCCTGCGCCTGAACATGCATTCATTATCTACCCTTGCTGGGCATCTGATGGATCAGGAATTACCTGCATACTGCTTACAGAAAAAGGTAAAACGCTGAGTGTTTTCAACCTATCCACCAATAATTTCCAAAATTATCTACCCTATACCTACAGAGAAATTAGTGGTCCTTCCTTTTTTTATAAGAACTATCTGGTTTTCACTGCCGACTATTCAGGAATTGATAACCTGTATGCCCTCGATACCCTGAGCAGGAAGATTTTCCAGGTGACTTCTTCCAGGTTTGCTTCAGGAGATCCTGATTTCAGTTCAGACCAAAAACGGATGATCTATTCGGATTATTGCTCCGATGGGAGCATGATTGCCTGTACAGAGACAGATACGGCAAGATGGATCCCGATAGAACAAGTCCAGGACCATTCCATCCATCTGGAATCAAGCATTGCTAAACAGGAACAGTGCAATATCCAGGATAGCGCTTTATGCAGAAAACTTGATCTGTTGCAATGGCAGGAAAAGGAGGTCCCTTTTCCCGAAAACCTTAAAGCCAGTATATATCCAAGCAAAAAATATCACCGTGGTCTCCAGCTTTTTAACCCCCATAGCTGGGCTCCTCTGTCGTTGAATGTCAATCATCTGGATTTTAATCCCGGTGTTTCCATCCTTTCCCAGAACGTGATGAATACCATGTTTGCAGGGGCAGGCTGGGAATATGATATCAACGAGCAGACCGGAAAATTTTATGCTGATTTCAGCTATCAGGGTTGGTATCCTGTTCTCGATCTCCGTTTCGAAATCGGGAATCGCGCCGGCCTTGCAATAACGCCCTCAAGCAATGAGGTGATCCGTTTCACCTGGCAGGAAACAAATCTGAAAGCCCATGTCAGCATTCCGTGGAATTTCTCCCATGGAAAATTTTACCGTTCTCTTACCCCTTATTTCGGAACCACTTTGATCCAAGTCAGACATCTTGCCTCCACTCCTTCCCTGTTCACCAAAGGACTAATTTCCACCCTCGATTACCGTTTATCTGCAGTTCAATACCTCCGGTCAAATTTTAAAGATATGTATCCCCGATTCGGGCAAACGATGGAACTGAATTTCCGGCATACCCCTTTCTCAGGTAATAATATGGGATATCTCTTTACAGCCGAAGCCAATCTGTATTTCCCGGGGATATTCAGACATCACGGAATCTGGTTATATTCCGGATATCAACAGAGAAATGAAGGAGATACGCTGAATTACACATTTTCCAATTTAGTCAACTACCCCAGAGGTTATAACGGAAATTACGATGACCGTTTGATCAGCATCAGCGTGAATTATAAATTTCCGTTGTTTTATCCTGATTTTCGGACCGGTTCTGTTTTTTATTTCAAACGCTTCAAATTGAACCTTTTTTATGACCGGGCAGAAGGAATGGATAACAAGATCCACCGGATCTATGAAAGCTGCGGGGCTGAACTCACGGCAGATTTCCATCTCCTCCGTTTCCTCTATCCGTTTGAATTGGGTGTCAGATCTATCTACCTACCCCGGACTGGAAGCTGGGGCTGGCAATTGCTCTATGCTGTTTCTTTGTAGACTCCAGTCCCCCTCCCTGCCTGCAGGGAGGGGGACCGGGGGTGGGTCTAAAAATCAAGCTCCAGTAAAGTCGGACAATGATCCGAATGCCTGGCCTCCGGTAAAATGGCTGCCCTGATCAGTTTCGGTTTCAACGAAGGAGTGACCATCTGGTAATCAATTCTCCAGCCAAGATTTTTCGCCCTGGCTCCGGCCCGAAAGCTCCACCAGGTATACTGATGGGGTTCATGATTAAACACCCTGAAAGAATCAATAAATCCGCTATCCAAAAACCTGGTGAGCCACTCTCTTTCCTCCGGTAAAAAACCAGAGCTGTTGGCATTACGGATAGGATCATGAATATCTATCGGCTGATGGCAAATATTAAAATCACCAGCAATGATAAGGTCCTGACGGATTCTCCTGAGTTCTGTCATGTAGTTCAGGAAGTCTTCCAGCCATACCATTTTAAACTCCTGGCGAATTTCCCCCATAGTACCCGAAGGATGATATACACTCATTACTGTATTTCGGCCATAATGCGCCATGATCGTTCTGCCCTCATCATCGTAACGCTGTATGTTCATCCCGAAATCCACATGATCAGGTTTTTCTTTACTCAGCAAACCAACACCGCTATATCCCTTTTTTACTGCTGAAAACCAGTAGTGATGAAAACCCATCGCTTCAAATTCCTCGACAGGGATCTGGTCGGGCTGGGCCTTAGTCTCCTGAAAACAGACAATATCCGGATTGACCACCTTGATCCACCCGATCAAACCCTTGCTTATGGCCGACCGAATACCATTAACATTATAGGATACAATTCTTTTCATACACTGAAGTTCTTGAATTTCAAAATTAATAATTCAGGAACAATAGAAAGAAAGTTTTTATGAAATATTACATTTGTATCAGAAATGATCCCGAAAACACTTACCGGAAAACTCCTGGTATGGAGACTACGCCACATCAAACAGCGTCAATTTGTACTGATCCTGAGCGTCATTGTCGGTATTGGTAGCGGTCTTGCCGCAGTCACCTTAAAGAACACCCTGTATTATACCAACTACTTTCTTACCAATGGATTCAGTTACCATGGACTGTATTACATTTATCTTGCCTTCCCGGTTATCGGCATCATCCTCACCCTTATGTTTATCCGCTATGTCGTCAAAGATAATATCAGTCACGGGGTAAGTAAGGTATTGTACGCTATTTCCAAAAATGGAAGCAGGATCAAACATCACAACACGTTTTCTTCTCTTATTGCCTGCACACTCACCCTGGGTTTCGGTGGTTCTGTCGGGCCTGAAGCGCCTATCGTCCTTTCGGGTTCAGCCATCGGTTCTAACCTGGCAAGAATATTCCGCCTGAACTATAAAATCACCACCCTGCTCATTGCCTGTGGAGCTGCCGGTGCCATCTCAGGGATTTTTGAAGCCCCGATCGCGGGGGCAATTTTTGCCCTTGAAATACTTATGCTCGACCTGACCATGACCACCATCATCCCCCTGCTTATCGCGACCGTTACCGCATCCCTTGTATCCTTCCTGCTGATGGGCAATGAAGTGCTGTTTTCCTTTACCCTCAATAGCCCTTTCGTTCTTCGCCATATCCCTTTCTTCATCCTGCTGGGTATTTTCACAGGAATAATTTCCGTTTATTTCATTCGCGGAAGCATGGCCATAGAAAAAATTCTGAAAAAATTCAGCGCTCCGGTAAGCATCATCATAGCAGGTATTTCCCTGGCTGCGCTGATCTTTGCTTATCCCTCCCTTTTTGGTGAAGGCTATACAATTTTAAAAGACGTGATCCATGGACATGGGGAAATTATCGGAAACTCAAGTTTATTTGGTGCACTCAAAGAAAATCACTGGTCTTTTCTTCTCGTTGTCTTTGGATTGATTTTAATGAAGGTAGTTGCCATGGCGATAACCCAGGGCGCCGGTGGGATCGGAGGAACATTTGCACCATCTATCTTCGTCGGCGCCATCTGCGGCTATTTCTTTTCCATTTTCTTGAATACCGTCTTCGGCTTTGATATTGCCATCAGCAACTTTATCCTGGTAGGAATGGCAGGGGTGATGGCCGGGGTGATGCATGCTCCTCTGACAGCCATTTTCCTCATCGCCGAAATCACCGGGGGATATCAATTGCTAACCCCCCTCATCATCGTTTCTACCATAGCCTACCTCATCTGCCATCTCTTTGAAAAACATTCCATTTATACCCGTCAACTTGCCGAAAGAAAAGAGTTGATCACCCATGATAAGGATAAAGCTGTACTGTCGTTCATGAGCCCCCGGAAATTCATAGAAACAAATTTCGCCACCATCCCGCCTGAAGCTACCCTTGGTGAACTGGTGAAAGTCGTTGCCAGGGCATCCAGAAACGTCTTTCCCGTGGTGGATGATAAAGCCAGGTTTTATGGTATCGTAATGCTGGATAACATCCGCGAAATTATGTTTGATCCCTCCCTCTATGAGGTGACTTTCGTAAAAGACCTGATGAATATCCCAGATTGTACAATTGACCCGGATGATTCCATGGATGAGGTCGTTCAATTATTCCAGCATAGCGACCGCTATAACCTCCCGGTTATCAAAGAAGGCAGATACCTTGGGTTTATTTCCCGCGCCACGGTATTCTCACAATATCGGGAAATGCTGAAAAATTTTTCAGAAGATTAATGAATCCTTCTTTTTCCTTATCCCTTTAGCCTAATAACCGAAAATATCTTTCAACTCAAGGCTTTTCACACCACCATAGAGTTGAAGTGTATTTACATCCAGTTCTTTCTTCTTCCCCAGAACCATGATATTGAAATTTTTGTTTTTCACATACTTTTCCTGAAAGGATTTCAGATCAGCAAAAGTGAGGGAAGGAACTTTTTCAAAAACATCCCTGCGGATATCAGTAGTCAACCCCAGGCGTTTTGCGCTAAGATAACTGAAAAGGATCTGGGCTTTGGTGATTCGTTCGGTACGGATCTTATTGATGATGGCTTCTTTGGCTGAGTTCATGGCCTTTTCGCTTTCAGGCATCTCATTGAATAATCCCATCATGGCTTTCATGGCTTCCGGTAGTTTGTCTATCTGGGTTCCTATATAAGCCATCAGGAAAAAACTCTGATCCAGTCGCTGAGGCTGACGGTAAGCCGCATACGCGCTGTAAGCAAGACCCTTGGATTCACGTATCTCCTGAAAAACAATAGAATTCATGCTTCCGCCAAAATATTCGTTGAATAAGCGGATCATGGGAACCAGCGATTGATCGAAATCCACCGATTTCGACAGCATCATGATCTCCACCTGCTTCATGTCATAGTCAACCGTGTAAACCCTGGTGATATCTGTTGCCTGCTGCTCAAATTTGATATCCGGAGGCACAGGTTTCAGAACAGCAGGTACCTGATGCTCCTTATTTAATATCTTTGACAGGGAAGCAAGGGTTTCAGGTCCGTAATAAAGAATTTTATGCTGATAGCCTTCCAGCCCATGAATCAGGTTGATCAAATCTTTTGCCTTAAGGGCATCGAGTTCAGCATCGGAAAGAATATTGGTATAGGGCGATTTGGGACCATATATCCCATAATTGGTCATTGCTGAACGCAGGATGGTCTGCTTGGACAACTTATCGTCTGCCCTGCGCTTTTTTACATCAGCCACAAGGTTGACTAGTGCCTCCTCATTGGCCTGTGCATCGGCAAGCAAATTTTCAAACAAGGCTATCGCCTTAGTCATGCTTTCACTTAAGCCCTCTAAGGAAACCCAGAGTTCACGATCAGAACTGCTGATGTTGAAAGAACATCCGAGTTTGTAAAATTCTTCCTGGATCTGCTTCGGACTGTATTTTGATGTGCCCAGATATTTCAGATAATCAAGTGTGATTCCATATGCACGGTTGTTGTTCTGCCCCATCTCAAAATGATAAATCAGAGAAAAGGTAGTGGTTTCCGTATTTTCCTTATACAGAACTTCTATACCATCCTTGATAACCGTTTTTTTAATATCCTTGTCATAGTCAATAAAAACAGGTTCAATCATACTGCTTGACTCCGTCATGATCTTCTTCAAAAAAACGGATTCCTCATCACGGTTCATGGTCACCGGGGTTATGCGGGGCTTAACGACTTTGGTCACTGTTTCGGGATTTCCGTTGTGTTTATAAACCAGGACATAATTTTCGCCGTAAACCCGTTTGGCGTATTCCACGATATCCTTCTTGGTGATCTTGGAAAGACGCTCAATGTTTTTCACCACTTCCACCCTGGGAATTTCCTGGATAAACCCATTTAACATACTGAACACCCTGCCGCTGTTTGTTTCCGATGCCCGGATCTCACTCAGCTTGATGTCGTTGATGATGGCCGGAATCAACCAATCGGGGAACTCGCCATTTTTCACCAGCTCGATCTGCTCTAAAATTAATTTGCTGACTTCTTCCAGTGACTGTCCTTCTTTGGCCTTACCATAAAACACATTCACCGAATAATCTTTCAGCACATAAGAAAAAGCGCCGGCTTCCAGAACTTTCTGTGCCTGGTTAAGGTTGAGGTCCATCAATCCGGCTGTACTGTTGCTCAATATCATATTGAAAACCTTTACCAGATCGGCATCCGAAGTGGCAGCGCCACCCATGCGGTAACCTATGGTCACCGATTCGGCATCCGGCCCTGTAACATTGATGATGACAGGAGAGGTTATCGGTTTTTCCACAGCCGGAACATATTCCTTCACAGGTTTTGCTTTTAACTGACCAAAGGTGGCATCAATTTCCCTGATCAACTCATCGGGGTTAAAATCACCCGACATCAGAATAGCCATATTGTTAGGAACATAACGGGCAGAAAAATATTCCTTCAGCGATTTCAGGGAAGGATTTTTCAGATGTTCCACGGTACCTATCGTGGTTTGGGTGCCATAGGTGTTGGTCGGAAATAAACCAGCAAACAAAGCTTCAAACACTTTGTCATCATCCGAATCGAGGCTCATGTTCTTCTCCTCGTAAACGGTTTCAAGTTCCGTATGGAAAATCCTGAATACCGGATCCTGGAATCGTTCTTTTTCAATTTCCAGCCATTGCTTCACCTTGTTGGAGGGAATGTCGTTAATGTAAACCGTTTCTTCAAAAGAGGTAAAGGCATTGGTACCCTTCGCACCGATCACACTTAGCAATTTATCGTATTCGTTGGCAATGGCAAAAGTGGCTGCAATACCTGAAAGACTGTCGATCGCGTGATAAATCTTCTTCCTCAGTAAAGTATCAGTGGTCTTTTTATATAACTCAAATTTATCTTCAATCTGATCAAGCAGGATTTTTTCACTGACGAAATCCCTGGTTCCGAATTCATCACTGCCTTTGAACATCATATGTTCAAGGTAATGCGATAAACCCGTGTTATCCGAAGGGTCATTCTTGCTCCCTGTCCTCACGGCAATGGCTGTCTGGATGCGTGGAGCATCTTTGTAAACGGTAAGGTAAACCTTCAGGCCGTTATTTAAGGTATAAACCCTGACTTTTATTGGGTCGCCCGGTACGGTATCATATCTGTAAGCCTTTTGTGCCTGAAGATTGATGCTGAACAGCAGTAAAAATGATAATACTGCAAATTGTGAAATCGCTTTTTTCATAAAGACTTTTGTTTGAAGTTGATCGTGAAGAATAAAGAATTGCGGTGAATTTACCCTGCAAATATAATGAAATTAG
>CAZSDU010000014.1:0-37263 GCA_964605775.1 uncultured Prolixibacteraceae bacterium
GTTGTCCGACTAGGGGTCGAACCTAGACTCTACTGATCCAGAATCAGTTGTGTTGCCAGTTACACCATCGGACAATTATATTGCAAAGATATAACAGTTTCAAAAATTACACAACTTTATTTATCTTTTTCCATCTTTGCCCATGAATCTTTGAGTGACACAACCCGGTTAAACACAAGTTTACCCGCAGAAGAATCAGGATCCAGCGAAAAATAACCTATGCGTTCAAACTGAAATTTATCAAATGTTTTAGCGTGTGCGACTGATGGTTCTAAATAGCCTGTGATAATTTTCAAAGAATCCGGGTTTAAATAATCCTGATAGGTTTTCCCTTCTCCGGCATTATCAGGATTTTCAATAGAAAATAGGCGGTCATACAGACGAATTTCTGCTTTCATAGCATGTTTAACTGAAACCCAGTGGAGTGTGCCCTTAACCTTGCGTCCGCTATCGGGCATTCCGCTTTTAGTCATCGGGTCGTAAGTGCAATGAATTTCTGTTGTTTGACCGGTTTCCGGATCCTTTGTAAAACTTACACAATGAATAATATAGGCATTTCTTAACCGGACCTCCCTCCCAGGCGCAAGTCTGAAAAATTTTGCAGGAGGGTCCTCCATAAAATCTTCTTTCTCAATAAAAAGTTCTTTGGAAAAAGGGACTTTTCTGGTGCCCCCTTCGGGGTTTTCGGGATTATTTAGCGCATCAATTTCTTCGCAGTGGTTTTCAGGATAATTATCGATAATGATTTTAACCGGGTTCAATACTCCCATAATCCGGTTCGCCCGTTTGTTCAGATCTTCCCTAATGCAGAATTCCAGTAGGCTGACATCAATCACATTGTCTCTTTTTGCTACCCCGATAATGTCAGCAAAATTCCTGATGGATTCAGGAGTATAACCCCTTCTTCTCAATCCGCAAATAGTAGGCATTCGCGGATCATCCCAGCCATTTACCTGTTTGGCTTGTACCAGTTCAAGCAGTTTACGTTTACTCATAATCGTATAACTCAGGTTAAGCCGTGCAAATTCAATCTGGCGGGGAGCATAAATTCCGATTTCCCTGATCAGCCAGTCGTATAATGGACGATGCACCTCAAATTCAAGGGTACAAATAGAATGGGTAATACGTTCAATGGAATCCGATTGCCCGTGGGCAAAGTCATACATGGGATAAATGCACCATTTGTCACCGGTACGATGATGGGAAGTGTGGAGGATACGATACAAAACAGGATCCCGCATGTGCATATTCGGTGAGGCCATGTCTATCTTTGCTCTCAGCACCCTTGATCCATCCGGAAATTCGCCAGCTTTCATTCGTTCAAAAAGATCAAGGTTTTCTTCAATGCTTCGCGAACGGTAAGGGCATTCCTTGCCAGGCCGAGTTGGGATTCCTCTTGTTTCACTGATTTCGTCAGCCGACATATCACATACATAGGCCTTACCCTTTTTGATCAGAATCAAGGCATATTCATACAACTGATCAAAATAATCAGAGGCGTAAAATAAGCGGTCTTCCCAGTCAAATCCCAGCCATCTGACATCTTCCATGATAGAATCAACATATTCAACATCTTCTTTAACCGGGTTGGTATCATCAAAGCGAAGGTTAGTTTTGCCTTGGTACTTTTTTCCCAAACCGAAATTCAGACATATGGATTTGGCATGACCGATATGCAGATATCCATTGGGTTCAGGGGGAAAACGGGTATGAACTCGCTGCTCATTAACATTATTCCTTAAATCCTCTTCTATGATTTCTTCAATGAAATTCAAGGATCTTACCTGTTTATCCGTCTTCTTACTATGTGTTTCTTCCATGGGTATTCAACTAGTATTGAACGCAAACTTACAGAAATTTTAAAAAACACGGGGTTTTTCATTTGAAATTAATAATTTCGGGACGTTGAAACTATAAACAATGGGAAAAATTTTACTGGAAGGAATGGAATTTTTTTCTTACCATGGTTGTTTTCAGGAAGAACAGATCATCGGTACAAAATTCGTGATCGACCTGGTCGTGGAGTTTACAACAGACCGGGCTGAAATTTCCGACCGTTTGGAGGATACTTTGAATTATTCTGCTATTTATCAGATCGTTAAACAAGAGATGGAGAAAAAATCCTATTTGATTGAGCATGTTGCAAGGCGAATCATCACTGCGCTTATCCATGAATTTAATCAGATTGGACATATAGAAATCAAAATTTCAAAGCTTAATCCTCCTATGGGCGGCAAAATGAAACAAGTCAGCTTTATCAGCACATGGCCACAATGACAGTATAACATTTGATTATTTTTTGTATTTTTGCCGTTGGTTTTTCTGGTTTCGTGGCCGAGTGGTTAGGCAGCGGTCTGCAAAACCGTCCACAGCGGTTCGACTCCGCTCGAAACCTCATCTTTCTCAGGCTGTTTCATGATCAGGAAACAGCCTTTTTTATTTTTTTTCGGTTGAAAACAAATATTCGCATAAAAAGATAAGAAAGATCGTAAAGGCGCTGCTAAGCAAAACCCTCAGAAAGGTTTCAAAGAATTCATCTAAGCGGAATATTTCGAGATAAAATAAAAAGGTATGATGAATTAAAACCAGGATAAGTGTATAATAAAAAAACCATTTTATTCCCTGGTTTTTCAGTGAAGGGCATTCTCCGATCAAGGTATCTGGTCCGGAAGAAATGAAGTTGATGATAAAAGGCCGAGAAAAGCCAAGTAAAACACAGGATGCCGCGTTTAAACCAAGGGTGTGGGTGAAAAGATCAATGCCTAATCCAAGAAAAAAAGAAAGCAGTAATAATAACCATTTGGAAATGGAATAAGGGAGTAGTAAAATAAAATAGATATATAAAAAAGGATTAATATAGCCTCCCAGGTTAATGTTGTTCAGAATCAAAACCTGTAAAAAAAGCAGTAAGAAAAATCTTAAAATATTGATTAAAACAGTTTGTGAGGTCACTTCGTTGAATTTTATTGCTTACTGTGACTTAAAAGATGCCTTCAGTTCCTCTTTTTCCTTTCTCATCAGATCTACCACCACTTCGACATAACCAAGGCTGTTAAAGTCGGTAGAAAACAAAATCACCGCCTGATTGAAATTTTCATCGTTGGCGATGATGAAGCTTGTTATCGTACCTATCATGATTCCTTCCGGGAAAATATCAGAATTTCCGCTGGTTATAATGGTATCACCGACCATCATTGTAACATGTTTTGGAATTTCTTTAACATCACCGAAACGGTAGTTTCCTCCTGGCCATTCGACATTAACCAGTTGATTGTTTTTTCTGAATTTTCCTGATATATGACAATCCTTGTTAAGCATCGACATAATCCAGCTAAAATGGGGGGACACAGAAACGACCTGTCCGACGAGATTATTGCCGATGATAACGCCCATGTGATTATCAATTCCATGGATTTTTCCCTTGTCAATCATCAAGAAATTGTTTCTTTTATTCGTGGTATTACTAATTACCTTAGCATTGATATATTTATATTCCATTTTTATGAGGGAATCATTTCTGTAGAAAGAATGGGTATCATTTTTATAGAATGCTTCAGGTAAACGGGAGTGGAGTTCGGCCATTTCTTCTACAAGTGCTTTATTTGTTGATCGTAAGGAAAAGTACTCTGAAATATTCCTGTACATGGAATTGACTGATCCGGTTAGGGTTTCGGAAAAAACAATCAGTTTATTTTCCTGGAACTCATTATATCTGAAATACAGCATCAGGGATAACACTTCCAGCAATAAAAAAAGGAAATAAAAATAATGCCTTCTCAGGAAGACGAAAAGATTCCGCATCAGTTATTTTACTTAATGAGGAAGGTAAATTTATCAAAATTTTTCAAGGCAATGCCAGTTCCCCTTGCTACTGCGCGAAGCGGATCTTCGGCGACATGAACTTTCAATTTTGTTTTCAGGTGTAATCGTTTATCAAGTCCGCGAAGCAAGGCACCTCCTCCTGTAAGATAAATTCCGGTTTCAAAAATATCCGAAGCCAGTTCAGGGGGGGTCATTTCAAGGGCATTAAGAACGGCCGCTTCAATTTTCGCCACAGATTTATCCAGGCTATGAGCAATCTCAGCATGATTAACGATCACTTCTTTAGGAATTCCGGTAAGCAAATCCCGGCCATGAACAGCATAATCGGGAGGGGGGTTATCGATATCTGCCAAGGCAGCTCCAACTTCAATTTTTATTCTTTCTGCTGTCCTCTCTCCGACATTGATATTGTGTTGTTTACGCATATATTCTTCGATGTCGGAATTAAACTCATCGCCTGCAATTCTGATGGATTTATTATTGACAATTCCGCCCAGGGCAATGACTGCAATTTCGCTTGTTCCCCCACCGATATCAATCACCATATTTCCTACTGGTTCAAGCACATCGATTCCAATTCCAATGGCAGCAGCCATGGGTTCATGTATCAGTCGAACTTCTTTAGCTCCGGCCTGTTCAGCCGAATCTTTCACGGCACGTTCTTCCACTTCTGTAATGCCTGAAGGGATACAAATGACCATTTTCAGAGCGGGAGGAAACCAGGATTTTCGAATTTCAATCATCTTTATCATTTCCCGGATCATGTGTTCTGCGGCCTGAAAGTCAGCAATAACACCTCCTCTCAATGGCCTGATGGTTTTGATGTTTTCATGGGTTTTTCCATGCATTAACTGGGCTTTCTTCCCAACGGCTATGATCTTTCCGGAACTCCTTTCAATAGCGACAATGGAAGGTTCATCAACAACTACTTTATCATTATAAATAATGATGGTATTGGCAGTACCCAGATCGATGGCTATTTCTTTGGTAAACAATCCCATGTTTATGAAATTTTAATGTTTAAAATGCCTTGTCCCGGTAAACACCATGGACATATCATGTTCGTTGCAAAAGTTAATAGAGGCATCATCCCTTATCGATCCTCCGGGCTGAATAACAGATGTAATCCCAGCGTTGAACGCGATTTCAACAGAATCAGCGAAGGGAAAAAAGGCATCGGATGCCATGACGCTTCCCTGTGTATCGAACCCGAAAGATAAAGCCTTACTAATGGCCTGTTTTAATGCATCAACCCGGGAAGTTTGTCCCACGCCACACCCAATTAACTGATGATTTTTAGTCAACACAATGGTATTTGATTTTAAATGCTTTACAATTTTATTGGCAAATATCAATTCCGTACACTCCTGTTGATTCGGTTTTTTTCTGGTCACACATATAAAATCACTTTCACTTTCTGAAGAAAAATCTCTATCCTGTTCAAGAATTCCGTTCAGTACAGACTTTATTTGGCGCCCAGGAAACTTAAAAGAATGCTTTTGCAAAATTATTCTATTTTTTCTTGATTTTAAGCGTTCAATCGCATCATTTTCGTAGTTTTCGGTAATTAAAATTTCAAAAAAGAGCTTATCTATTTCTGAGGCTGTTTCGTTATCGATTATACGGTTAACAATAATAACACCACCGTAAGCTGAAACAGGGTCGCAGGCCAAAGCGTCAAGATAAGCCTGTTTCAGGGAAGGACGGCAGGCGACTCCACAAGCGTTGGTATGCTTAATGATGACAACGCATGGATCATCAAATTCACTGATAAGTTGGAAAGCGGCATCAATATCGACAAGATTATTGTAGGAAAGCTCTTTGCCGTGTAACTGTGAAAATGCACTTGACAGGTTCCCGTGGAAAATTCCTTTTTGATGTGGGTTTTCACCATACCTTAAAGGATGATTTTCAGTGATGCTTTGTTTGAAAACCGGAATTTTTTCTTCCCTGTTGAAATAATTAAAAATACAGCTATCATAATGAGAAGAAATGTTAAACGCCTGGGTTGCAAAATATTTTCTTTCGGTGATACTGCAAAAACCTCTTTTCTTTTCAAGCAAATCAAGAAGCTGATGATAAAAACCGGCAGCGGGAATCACCAGAACATGCTGATAATTTTTCGCCGCTGCCCGGATAAGCGATATGCCGCCAATATCAATTTTTTCAATTATTTCTGTTTCCGTTGCCCCGGATTCAAGGGTCTTTTCAAAAGGGTACAGGTCAACAATAACCAGATCAAATGAGGGTAAATTATACGTTTTCATCTCATTCACATCAGACGGTTGATCCCTTCTCCAAAGAATTCCACCAAATACTTTTGGATGTAGGGTTTTAACCCGGCCACCAAGAATCGAGGGGTAGGACGTCAAAGACTCAATAGAGGTAACCTTTATTCCTTTTTTCATTAAAAACTCCCAGGTGCCACCAGTTGAAAACAACTGAATATTTAATTTTTCAAGTTTCCTGGAAATTTCTTCAATATGATCCTTGGCATAAACAGATATTAATGCTGTTTTGATTTTTATTTCATCTGTCATGGTGATTCTAATTGTAACAATGGTGTTTCAAATGCGTCTAAGAAAAAATATTTTCAAATAAATGCAATGTTACCATTTTTAGACGGATTATCCAATCTCCTCAAAGGATTGCCAATTAAATATTATCTTTACATTTCATTCATCCTGTTATCGGAAGTTTTATGGTTCTGATACTACGCCTCATAAGGGAAAGCTATATATTTGCTTTTCAAGAAATTATCGTCAATAAAGTAAGAACAATTTTATCCTTGCTTGGGATAACCATCGGGATTTTTTGTGTTATTTCCGTTTTTACGGTTTTTGATTCCATGGAAAGTGCGATCCGAAAAAGCATTGCATCTCTTGGCAGCAATGTCCTGTTTGTCCAGAAGTGGCCATGGGCAATGGGGGGCGATTATCCCTGGTGGAAGTATTATCAGCGGCCGGAAGCTACGCTTGAAGACATGAAGGAAATTGAAAGGAGAAGCTTTCTGAATGATGCCGTTGCTTTTATGTCGCAGGTGAATAAAACGGTCAAATTCCAGAACAATTATATGGAAAATATTGGTGTCATGGGTGTTTCGCAAGATTTTGACAAGGTCTGGGGGTTTGAATTATCGGATGGAAGATACTTTTCGCAAACCGAATCGGCCAGTGGAAAAAGCATTGCCATTATCGGGGCTGACCTCGCGGATAATCTTTTCCAGGGGCTGGAGCCAGTCGGGCGAAAAGTAAAAGTTTTCGGAAGAAACGTGGAGGTTGTCGGGGTTATGAAAAAGGAGGGAGAAGATTTGTTCGGGAATTCCAATGATAAAGCGGTTTTTTTACCAATTAATTATTTTAAATCCCTAGTAGATCTGAATGAAATAGGAACAACCATCATTGTTAAGGCAAAGCCTCTTGTTTCCAATGAAGAACTCCGGGATGAGTTGACTGGTATAATGCGCTCCATCAGAAAGTTAAAGCCATCGGCAGAGGATAATTTTTCCATCAATGAAACGGATATTATTTCCAAGGGGTTTGATAATCTTTTCCGGGTAATTGCTACCGTAGGTTGGATTATCGGGGGATTTTCCCTTTTAGTCGGTGGGTTTGGCATTGCCAATATTATGTTTGTATCCGTTAAAGAACGTACCAGTATTATTGGAATTCAAAAAGCGCTGGGGGCAAAAAATTATTTCATTTTGCTTCAGTTTCTTTTTGAAGCTGTTTTTCTTTCACTGATCGGAGGAATTTTCGGTTTACTGATCATTTTAATGTTGACTGTCATTATTTCCAACACCACTGAATTTCATCTGATTCTTACCCAGGGTAATATATTGCTCGGGGTGGGGGTATCCGCCCTAATTGGTTTGATTTCCGGAATTGTACCTGCTTATTCAGCTTCAAGGCTTGATCCCGTGGAGGCGATGAGAACGGCTATTTAAAATGGCCAGAATTGGTTATCGTTCCAAATTTTCTCTTTTAGCTCATTATCCAAATCACTAAGGATTTTCAGGTGTCCTTTTTCCCAATCGGCAAGCCAATAATACAAGGATTTTTCATTGTCATCATCTGTTGCTTCTGCCTGACGGGAATAGACTTCTATGGCTTGTTTTTCAAAATCAATGGCAGCGGAAATTGCAGCCGCTTCAAAACCAGCAGAAGAAATTTTATTTTTCATGTCTGCTGTTAAAATCAGTTTTGTAAACGCTTCTTGTTCAAGATCCGGAAGTTCCATTTTCATAAAGTGATGGTTCTTTTCAAAGGCAAGGTATTGATCTGAAAGGAATGTGACGTGCTTGGTCTCCTCGTCAGCCATGGTAAGAAAGATATGCTGAATTTCTTCATTGTGAGATTGATTGGCTACCGTTGAATAAAAAGCATGGCCCCGTTTTTCCATCAGAATAGCCATTTTAAGGATTTCAAGGGTTTTTGGTGTTTCCATAAGATTCGTTTTAAATTCAAATTTGCAAAAATTTTCTTATATCGCTTATCAAGGAAGTTATTAAGAACCTTTTTGAAGATGTATTGAAGGATTAAGATGTGACCCTATTCTGGAGGAAAGAATATCGATGGCGACTTTATTCTGACCACCCTGAGGCACAATAATATCTGCATAACGTTTAGTGGGCTCAATAAATTGCAGGTGCATGGGTTTCACAAATTTGTCATAATGTTCCAAGACCTGTTGGAAAGATCGGCCGCGTTCTTCAATGTCTCGCCAGATAATTCTCATCAGCCTGTCGTCTCCATCAGCATCCACAAATACCTTGATATCCATACTTTTTCTTAACCTTGGATTGGTCAGGACCAGGATGCCTTCCACGATGATTACCCTGGAAGGCACAACCGGAATGCTTTCCTTAGATCTTGCACAGGTTACATAGGAATACATCGGCATTTCTATAGGCCTGCCTTCTCTCAGAGAACACAGATGGCGAATAAGAAGATTCCATTCGATTGAAGAAGGGTGGTCAAAATTGATTTTGGCCCGTTCTTCAGCTGATTTATGTCCGTTATCTTTATAGTAAGCATCCTGGGGAATGATGGTTACTGCTTCTTTTGGCAGTCTTTTGATAATCTGGTTGACCACCGTTGATTTCCCCGATCCGGATCCGCCGGCAATTCCAATGATCATCATATGTTTACATCAAATAGCTAAGCAGAATCCCTGCGGCAACCGCTGATCCGATAACCCCGGCAACATTGGGTGCCATGGCATGCATTAATAAATGATTGGAAGGATCGGCTTTCAATCCTTCCATCTGTGATACCCTGGCAGAATCGGGGACTGCAGAAACGCCAGCCGATCCGATTAATGGATTGATATGATTTTCCGGTTTTAAGAACAGGTTCATTGTTTTAGCAAATAAAACCCCCCCTGCTGTGGCAATAATAAACGATAACGCGCCGAGAATAAAAATAAGGATAGATTGAGGCGTAAGGAAGATATCTGCCTGAGTACTGGCCCCAACTGTAAGTCCAATTAAAATGGTAACAATATCTATCAGGGGGTTGCTGGCGGTATTGGCTAATCTTTTGGTAACGCCGGATTCTTTCAGAATATTTCCAAAAAACAGCATACCTAACAGTGGCAGGGCGCTGGGTGCAATAAAAGTGGTGAAGATCAGGCCAATGATCGGAAACAATATTTTTTCCTGTTTTGACACCTGACGTGGTGGTTTCATCTTGATTTTTCTTTCCCTTTTCGAGGTTAAAAGCCTCATAATGGGGGGTTGTATAACAGGAACCAGCGCCATATAAGAGTATGCCGCGATAGCAATGGGGCCGATCAGGTTCTTTACTACTTCTCCATTAGCCAGAATATTTATTCCGTTTGCCAGCTTGGAAGAAAGAAAAATGGCCGTTGGGCCGTCTGCCCCTCCGATGATCGCAATTGCCCCGGCTTCCGGAGGATAAAATCCAAGGATAAGGGCTCCCATGAAGGTGAGAAAAATCCCAATTTGTGCTGCAGCTCCCAGTAAAATCAGTTTTGGGTTTGAAATCAAGGATGAAAAATCTGTCATGGCGCCGATTCCAAGAAAAATCAAAGGTGGATAAATCCCTTTGATCACTCCAAAATAAAGGTAGTTCAACACGCTCCCGGGTTCATAAATCCCTAATTGGAGGTTGGCCCCATGAAGAAATGGAATATTGCCGATAATAATTCCGGTTCCGATAGGAACGAGTAAAAGGGGTTCATATTCATATCGAATAGCAAGAAAGATAAAAATCAGGCCGATGACAATCATCACGAGGTTGCCCCAAACCAAATTAGCAAAACCGGTATAGCTCCAGAATTTCTCAAGACCACTTTCTACACCCATAGGGGATGTAGCGGTCGTGGTTCCCACGGTAGCAGTTGTACTATTAAGGTCTGATCCAAGTACAGGAATAAGGATGGGTTTAACCATAAACAGTAAAATAATAATTCCCATTACCACCAGGAATTTTTTTAATGGTGGTTTGGGCTGTGTGCCAAGATTAGGAATTTTCATGGGCGGAAAAAGTTATTCAATTTCAACTAAAACATCATTTTGTAATACTGTATCCCCAGGTTTTACACGGACTGACCGGATGTTGCCATCTTTTTCTGCAAGAACGTTGTTTTCCATTTTCATGGCTTCCATGGTCAGCAATTTCTGGCCCATGGTCACTTTATCCCCCTCTTTGACTAAAACGCTGATGATGGTTCCGGGAAGGGGAGATTTTACAGCCAGGTTGGTGGTCCTTGAAGGCGATTTAGGGATCCGTGTTTCTTTCCCCTTTGGCTGAGGAGCTTCGGCACGAACCAGCGTGGGGGTTTTGGTCATTTTAAGATCCCGGTGGATTTCAACATCATAGGGTGTTCCGTTAACTTCCACCTTGGCGATATTTTCCTCGAATCCCAGTATTTCCACTTCGTATACATTCCCGGAAATGGTAAATTTAAATTTTTTCATTGGTATTTCGTTTACACATTAGAATGATATTAACCACGCCTGTTAAAGTCCATGATTCCGTAAATTTTCGAACTCCAGGGGGAATAGTTTCTGGAAACTTTTTTTACCGTCATCACGTATTTCTCTTCGTCATGCAATTCGGTGAAATAGAGATATAGCGCGGTGCAGATTGCGGCATTTTCATCGGCAGTAATAGAAACTTGTGGAATCGTTTCATCCTGACTTTCTGTTTTTTTAGACTTGCGCAATTTTATTCTCACCACGAGTTTTTGGATGGTGGCAATCCTCCCGATTACGATCACCAGAAAGGTGAGGGCAACAAATACCACAAGGTATCCCACTACAGTGATAATAACGGCAAGCTGATCAATATTTGACAAATTAAATGTAATCTTTTCACAAAGAATCATAATTCTGATTTTGGTTGATTAGAGTGGAATATTACTGTGTTTTTTAGGTGGCATTCTGTCTTTTTTGGTTTGGAGTGTCTGGAGGGCACGAATTATCCTGAAGCGGGTATTTCTTGGTTCAATGACATCGTCAATAAACCCATATTTGGCCGCGTCATAGGGATTGGCAAATTTGCTTTTATATTCCAGTTCTTTTTCTGTGACACATTTCACTTTTTCCCTGGCATCCTGGATTTCGTTGATTTTTTTTCCTTCCAGGATTTCGATGGCTCCTTTAGGTCCCATCACGGCGATTTCTGCCGAGGGCCAGGCATAATTCATATCAGCCCTTAATTGTTTGCATCCCATCACATCATGGGCTCCTCCATATGATTTTCTCAATGTAATAGTAATCTTGGGAACAGTAGCTTCTCCATAAGCAAATAAAAGTTTTGCACCATGAATAATAATTCCTCCATATTCCTGAGCACTTCCGGGCAGAAACCCAGGAACATCAACCAGGGTGATGATCGGAATGTTAAAAGCATCGCAGAAACGGACAAACCGGGCTGCTTTTTTTGAAGCTTCAATATCCAGGACTCCTGCCAGGAAATTGGGCTGATTGGCTACGATACCACAGGGAATACCATTGAATTTTGCAAACCCCACCACAATGTTTTTGGCATAATGCTGGTGGATTTCAAGAAACTGTTGTTCATCCACAATACGATAGATGATATCCTTGACATCATAGGGTTGATTCGGATTTGAGGGAATAATTTCATTTAAAGAATCTTCAACCCTGTCGATCGGATCCTTACATTCGGTAGCGATTGGATCTTCCAAATTATTTTGCGGCAGATATTCGATTAGTTTGCGAATCAGTAATATTCCTTCTTCCTCATTTTCGGTTCGGAAATGGGCTACACCAGATTTAGTGGAATGGATAGAGGCTCCGCCCAGGTCTTCCGTAGAAATGTCCTCGCCTGTAACCGTTTTTGTGACCTTGGGGCCGGTCACAAACATATAGCTGGAATTTTCGCTCATGATCACAAAGTCGGTCAACGCAGGCGAGTACACCGCTCCCCCGGCACATGGGCCAAAAATTGCTGAAATTTGAGGAATCACCCCCGAGGCAGCAATATTTCTCATGAAGATTTCGGCATAACCTGCCAGGGAATTCACCCCTTCCTGGATACGGGCACCCCCGCTGTCATTAATTCCTATTACAGGTGCACCCACTTTCATGGCTTGATCCATGATCTTACATATTTTCCGGGCAAATGTTTCCGACAAGGATCCTCCGAAAACAGTAAAATCCTGTGAAAAAACGAAAACCACGCGACCATCTATAGTCCCGCGGCCGGTCACCACTCCATCGCCAAGATAATGTTCTTTTTCCAGTCCGAAATCCGTACAGCGGTGGGTTACAAACATATCATATTCTTCAAAACTACCTTCGTCAAGTAATTTTTCAATTCTTTCCCGAGCCGTTAGCTTTCCTTTTTTATGTTGTGATTTAATCCTCTCTTCGCCTCCGCCAAGTTTTGCTTTTTCACGTTTCTCAAGAAGTTCGGTAATTTTATTTTCGATTGCCATAGGGGGAGAATAATTACGATTTACGATTGTATTGAAACTAAATTATTTGCTGCAGAATTCTATCAGTACACCATGGGTGGATTTGGGATGTAAAAAGCCAATGTTCAGGCCTTCAGCACCTTTCCGGGAAACTTTATCAATCAGCGACAAACCTTGTGTTTCGGCTTCCTTTAAGGATTGATCTGCATTCTCAACCGCCAAAGCCATATGATGAATTCCCTCTCCTTTCTTCTCTAAGAATTTCCCGACCGGACCTTCCGGATCTGTCGATTCCAATAATTCAATTTTTGTCTGTCCTATTTTAAAAAAGGCGGTTCTTACCTTTTGATCTTTTATTTCTTCAATCGAATAACATGAAGTTCCCAGTAATTGTTCATAATAGGGAATACTTTCTTCAAGATTGGCGACAGCAATTCCAAGATGTTCAATATGAGTTGGTTTCATAATTTATTTGTTATTTTCTTCACAGCACAAAGTTAAGTAGTTTTTATGAGACCTAAAAGTCAATCTTTATTCTCCTTAAAAAAACCAAATTTTCATTGCAGTCTGCCGGGGAAGACAGCTTGGCGAACAAGCAAAAATTTAATTTTTTTTCGGACATTAAAGAATGCAAAATTCGGTGATTTTTGATGATGTACTGATTAACGGTTTTTTCTTATACGCTAGCCGAATACTCATTTTCATAATTTTATCCCGATTTTTGTATCTTACCGCCAGTAATCCGGGTCATATGAAAAATCTTGAAATAGAACGAAAATTTCTGGTAAACAAGGAGATATGGGAGTCCGTTGCCAAACCACCTGGCATCAAATATTGCCAGGCTTACCTGGGAATTGATAAAGACAAGATCATCCGGGTGAGGATTGCCGGGGGCAAGGGATTCCTAACCATCAAAGGAAGGTCAACTACCTTTTCTCACCCCGAGTATGAATATTCCATTCCTCCTGATGAGGCACTGGAGTTGATCAGTAAATACACCCGTCGGCCAATTGAAAAAGTCCGTTACCTTATACCTAATGGCTCTCATATTTTCGAAGTTGATGTGTTTTGCGGGGGAAATAAAGGGCTGATGATAGCCGAGATAGAACTCAGTAGTCCTGAAGAAGCGTTTGATAAGCCAGATTGGCTTTCGGCAGAGGTTACCGGTGATGAGCGTTATTATAATGCTTATCTTTCGCTTCACCCTTATACAGAATGGAAAGAATAAAAAAACCCGTCAATGGTTTGACAGGTTGGAGTGGAGAATAGGGGAGTCGAACCCCTGACCTTTAGACTGCCAGTCTAACGCTCTAGCCAACTGAGCTAATTCCCCAAGGGAAGGCAAAAGTAATAAAAATATTTGATATGTTATGAAACGTCTTTTTGCTGCCATTAAAATTCAGCCGGATGCTGACTTTCTGTACTCTTTTCAAACTTTAAAAACAAGTCTGAATCATGAATCCATAAAATGGGTTGAAACACAAAACATCCATATCACCTTGAAATTTTTTGGTGAAACCACTGAAAATCATCTTCCGGACATCAACAGTATTTTAGAACATCAGGCAAAACGACATTCGTCTTTTCATATACGGTTAAAGGGTTTGGGTATTTTTGGCAGTGTTTATGCTCCTCGGGTTATTTGGGTTGGAATAACTCCTTATGTCAATTTATCAGAGTTCATGAAAACCCTTCATGATTCTTTTATTTATGAGGGGTTTCCAACTGATCGTCAGAATCTTGTACCACACCTTACGCTTGGAAGAATCAAAACGCTGAAAGACAAAATACTTTTTCAGAAAGTGCTGAATCAATATCGAGACCTCTGTTCGTTACCCATAAAAGTGGATTGCGTCACTCTGTTTGAAAGCATCCTTAAAAGAGAAGGACCGGAATATATTGTTTTGAAAAATCACTCTTTTGGGGATGTTTAATACCAACCCACACCTATGGATAAGGAGTGGGTTGGGTAAAACTATTCTTTACTTTTAGGCGGTTCCGGAAATTTCCGGGCAATCAGGTGAAAAAGAACAAGGCCGATGCCGCCAAAAAGGCAAATCATCGAAAAAAAGGCCGGTTCTTCCTCTAAGCAGGAATAAACGGCAAGTACTTTGCCCATTAAAATGCCTATACCAATACCAATTAAAAGCAGCCCCCATTTTAGGGAAGCAGGTTCGTTTTTTTTGGATTCAAAAATACTTGCATCTGCACCTTTGGTGATGAGTGTCATTCTTTCTTTTTTTCTGATTACCAGATAAACGATTCCGTAAATCATGGCAAAGAAAGCGATCGGGATTAAAAATTCTGAGTTCATTTCCGTGTTTTTAAGGTTTTCTGTTTACGCTCACTTTGACGCCAAGAAAATATACGGGTTACAATTTTTGTCGGGTTACTTTATTCGATGACCAGTTTCGAATTAACCACGATGCTCTTGCCAATCACTCTAAAAACGTAGGCGCCCCTTGGAATCGTAGAAATGTTGATCGGAACAAAACACGGGGGGTGATTGCATTCGGTCATTCCGCTAATACGGGTCAGTCCTTGCATATCAATTATGCTATAGATAAGGGTTTCACTTATATTTTGGATTAACAAAGTAATTTTTTCATCTGCCGGATTAGGATAAATTGAGATGCCGTGATTTGAAATCGCGTTTGGTTCGGGTAAACCTATACAAGGATCCACAATGATTATTAATTCCGAAAGAGGGCCGTCACCGCAATCGTTTTTCCCGGCAACAGTCAGTTTCCCCGATTGAGCTTGTTGAGAAAAGAAGATTATAATTTCATTGCTTTCTTTCCCTGAGGTAATTTCAGCTCCCGTTGGCAAGGTCCAGGTATAGTCTATGGCATATGCTATCTTGGGAACATAATAAAAATACCCACCGTGATTCTGACAAACACTATCTTTTCCGGCAATGGGTTGAGCCTGGGAGGGGAGGGAATCAAGGCTGATGGATTTCATCAGGGTGTCTCCATGTCCACAATGATTAATCGCAAATACTGAAATACTGCCTTCTTGGTATCCCCAGGTGACACTAATTTCATTGCTTCCCTGTCCTGTATTGATCAATGCTCCGGGGGGCACATTCCATTGATAAGAAGTGGCACCGGTGGTTTCATTAACATAAAAAATAATATCTCCATTTACACAGGCATGATCAGGTCCCAAAATGTTACCTGGAATTTCAGGGCCCCCAGTGACGTTAACCGGAAGCACACTGGGGTTGCTTGTTCCGCAATTATTTCCGATAATCACGGAAACATTTCCAGAAACTGTTCCCCATCTGACCATGATTTTAGGGGTATTTTGTCCCTCAATAATGGAGGCGCCAGATGGAACGCTCCATGAATATGAGGTAATTTCCGAAATCGGGTTTATGGAATACCTTGATAAAGAATTGTAACAAGCTTGCTGTTCTCCGTTAATCGGACCAGGGCTGACCGGGGGAAATTTAACCACTACTTCAATGCTATCCGTATCTGTTCTCATCAGGGCATCGGTTACTGTGACACAATAACGTTGACTTTCTGTCAGGGAGGCAATCGGATCGGCAATGTATGGATCAGAGAGGCCTTGGGGCGGATACCAGACATAAGAATAGGGGGGTGATCCGTTATTTACAAAGGCCATAAGCTGAGCAGATGCGCCGGTACAAATCGTATCGGGCGCTGAGGTTGGATAGACATAATATTCTGTTCCATGCTCAACGGTGATTTCGGCATCTCTTTTATGTACTGGAGTTCCGTTGGTACCCCGGGCAAAAAAGCTAAGATGATAATTACCGATGGGAACTGATCCGTTTAGCAGGATATCAACGGCGATGGTATCTGGGAAAGAATAAATGACATTATTTTGCGGATAAACGATAATGAATGATCCATTAGATGGGGTCGGGACAATTTCCGCAGAGACAATGACCAAATCGGAATATAGTTTTCCTTCTGGAACAATAACCAGAAAGTGGGCGGTATCATTTTTCAGGTGAAGCGTATCGGTTTCGTGATCAATCTTCATGGCAAAATCAGGAAAATATGCGGTAGTACTCATGAAAGACCCCTCCCTGAAGTCGGTCCAGCCAAGCATAGAAATTTTTGCATTAGAAATAATTCCATTATAATCACCCTGATATCTTGGGTTACCACCTCCTCCACAACTACTGCAGTCAATTTTCATTTTCCGGTTAGAGATTTTTTGGTTGGGCTGAAAAGATAGGCCACCATTATCGGAATATGTTGCATAGATCAGGGCGCTGTCACTGGTAGGGGTATCGCGCGTATCCATCCATTGCACATACAGGCGGCCGGATTCCTTATCACACCAGGTAGCGGGATGCCATTGATGGTGTAGTTCGCTGTATATATCATCATTTACCCTGACAGCGTCAGACCATTGCTGCCCGCCATCATCTGAAAAGCGGCAAAAAACATCGGGTTTGTTTCCATTGCCTGGCGGATTGTTGGAGGCATAAATCACATAAAGTCTTCCCCGGTATGGTCCATAACTGTTATCCGCAGTTATCAGCGGATAAGGACGTGTTCGCATATTTTCCACCGCATTTCTTCCCCCCACGTTGCTTCCCACGTAACCCGAAAAGTTTTGTTCCGACATCAGGGAAAATGTTTCCCCTCCGTTCAAAGAGCGATAAAATGAATAAGTAGAAGCAAAACTACTTCCGGAATTTGTAACTACATATACTGAGCCACCCTGAATATGATTGAACGGTCCGACACAAACCATCATTCCCGGAAGTGACTGGGATGATGTCTGAAAAGTGGTTTGAAAGCTCATACCATGGTCGATGCTTCTGGAAAAATTTCCTCCTATGCCCCCGCTCATGGTTGCATAAACATAGTTGGCAAAAGGCCCTGAAGTTTGATCACAAGCCAGCCAGCATTTATCATAACCGGCAATAGCATCAACGGCGGGTTCCCAGGAGCATCCGTTATTTGCCGATCGTACCACTCTGGCGCCATATATATCGGGTACACCAACCATATTAATATAATAAAGATTTCCCAGGCTATCGTATGCCACCACAGGATCACCCCGGGTTTCAGCAGCAAAATTGGGATTATTGGAAAACCATTGAAAGCCATTTTCCGAATGGTGCGTTCCGTTCAGGTTATAGGCAGTAAAAAACCAGGTAGGTTGATTGGGATGGGTCGCCATGTTGTTTTCCGCCATATCTATACCCAGCATAAAATTATCCCAGTTGTCAACAGTAAGAACAGAAGATATGTTAGCGAAAGGTTTTGCCGAGAAATAATTCAGTTGTTCCAGGGTAAGCTGATCCCGTTCTGGATCTTCATGAAATGGAGTCTGGGCATATATTTTTTCCAGTAAAAGAAAAAAAATTATTAAATAACACAGACGATACATATTGGTTTGTTTAATACAAACTTACAAATAACGATCAAGATGTGTAATTTAATATGTATTAAACCTGAAAAGATGGTATTTTTGTATCTGATTTTGTAACTTTTAGCTTTTGTAACCGTCAAAGTCCCAGATGAAATACCAGGATGACAATCATTACATCGAGCGTGTTTTGAACGGAGATGTATCTGCTTATTCATCCCTGGTTGCAAAACACAAAAACCTGGTATTTTCTATCGCTCTTAAAATACTGAATAACAGAGAAGATGCCGAGGAAGTGTCTCAGGATTGCTTTTTAAAAGCCTATCAGGCGTTGGGTGCGTTTGAGAAAAAATCAAAGTTTTCGACTTGGTTGTACCGTATTGTTTACAATGCGGCCATTTCAAAAACGCGAAAAAAGAAACTTGAGGTGATTCCCATGGACAATTATATCATTCATAATTATTCTGAGGATCCCTTGGTCATCGGAACAGAGGAGATGGGGGCAGATGAACAGAAAATATTGGTTGACCGGGCGCTGCAAATGCTTAATGAAGAAGATAATTTGCTTATTACATTATTTTATAAGAGTGAAAATTCGGTGGAAGATATCAGTTATATTACCGGACTTTCCGAATCCAATGTCAAGGTCAGGTTGCATCGGATCCGAAAGAGGCTTTATGAAGAGATCTCCGGATTCATGGCAAAACAAAGGATTTGACCGGAATTATTAATTTTGTACAAGATGGAAAAAGAAGATTTGAAATACGATGAAGTGTTGAAGAAGCTGATTCAGTGCAGCCCCCTGGATTCTCCTTCAGATGGTTTTGTTGAAAGGGTCATGGGTAAAATTCAGGAAAATACTATCCCTGTAGCGATCAAACAGCCTTTTTATGTTCATCTGAAATCAATCTTCCCTTTTGTTCTGCTTGGTGCTTTCTGTTTGATCATCTTCTTTACTTCGGATTTTCCTTTTTTGAACCAGTTCCCCGGAAAATCTACTTTTTCCGATTCAATATTACCTTATATTACAATGATACTCACCAGCTTTCAAACCATCTTCAGCACGAAATATTTTTCCTATGCTTTTATGATTGTTGTTGCCGGATTGCTTTTATTTCTTATCGAAAAAGTATTTAGTCACAGGGCAGCACAAAATCGTATGGTCTGAACTCATGCTTCCTTGTGAAATTACTGAGGCCCTTTGCGAATGGTTTGAATATAACCATTCACAATCATTGGTCGTTCATTCCGCCCAGCCCCTGGGTGGGGGTTCAATCAATCAGGTATATAAAATCGACACCAACCTCGGGATTTTCTGTCTGAAATATAATCTGGTAAAGCGTTTTCCGGAAATGTTTGAAACAGAAGAGAAAGGGCTGTCATTACTTCGGTTTGCAAAGGCGATTCGGATTCCGGAAACGATCATCGTGCAATCCCTGACTGGCTATGGCTTTATATTGCTTGAATTCATCACTTCTTCTCGTCAAAGTGCTTTATTTATGCAGGATTTTGGATATGCTCTGGCTCAGATACATAAAATCAATGCCTTACAATATGGGCTGGATCATGATAATTATATGGGTGCCCTTCCCCAACACAATCTTTTCCATGATGATTGGGTTTCCTTTTTTATTGAGGAACGGCTTGAGGCTCAGGTGCGTCTTGCCGTAAATAACAAGCGGCTGGGAGAAGAACACATGCTTTCTTTTCAACGTCTTTACACACAACTGGACCATTTTTTCCCTCCGGAAAAACCTTCATTGCTTCATGGTGATCTTTGGAACGGAAATGTTTTGGTATCGGAAAAAGGGAATGCTTGTCTGATCGATCCTGCAGTTTATTTCGGTCACCGGGAGGTGGATCTGGCCATGAGTACTCTTTTTGGTGGATTTACCAATGACTTTTATGCCTCTTATCAGGAAGCTTTTCCCATGGAAACCGGTTGGCAGGAGCGCATGGATGTTTACAACCTCTATCCTTTACTGATTCATCTGAATTTGTTCGGATCGGGTTATCTTGGCTCTATCCTTTCTGTTTTGAAAAAGTTTTAAAGCGGATTTCTTTCTTTCCACATTTCTTTAAAGCTTTTCGGGGCTATTCTGGGAAGTACTCTCCGCTTTCCCCAATACTTTTTCCCAAATCGGCGGATCATCCTGTTTTTTAATCCAGGGCCTGGTTTATCCAGCATCCATCGATGAAGCATGATCATTTTCCAGGTGAAAACAATTTTCCTCCACATGAATGTGGAATACTTATGTTTTATCGCTTCGTTTCTGTTGCGTAACAATAATTCATGAAGCGGTATTTTCACCGGACAAACTTCTGTGCATTTACCGCACAAGGAGGAGGCAAAACTCAGGTGATTGTATTCCTTTAGCCCAAGATAATGCGGAGTGATGACAGAGCCAATCGGACCCGAATAGGGCGCATGATAGGTATATCCGCCAACGCTTCGGTAAATCGGACAGGCATTCAGACAAGCGCCGCAACGGATGCAGGAAAGCGCTCTGCGCTGCGCTTTGAACTTAAGCAATTCTGTACGGCGGTTATCCAATAAAACAACATACATCTCTTCCGGACCATCATGTTCTGTTTCTGTTTTCGGACCGAATACAATATTATTATACACTGTGATGTTCTGCCCTGTACCATGTTGGGCCAGTAAAGGAAGAAAAAGGTCAAGGTCTTCAATAGAAGGTATCAATTTTTCTATTCCCACAATGGCGATATGAATTTTAGGAAAAGCCATGGAGAGGATGCCATTTCCTTCATTCTCAGTCAACACCACCGCTCCCACATCAGCAAGAAGAAAATTCCCACCGGTTATTCCCACGTCGGCCCTGATGAATTCAGCGCGAAGTTTTTCCCTGACAAAAGCCGTAATTTGCTCTGGTTGACTTTCTTCAGGTAAATTGAATTTCTCATGAAATAACTTTGCAACATCCTCTTTTGATTTATGCATGGCCGGAGTGAGAATGTGGTATGGTTTTTCTCCGGCTATCTGAACAATGAATTCCCCCAGGTCAGTTTCGTAAACTTCACGCTTGTTTTTTTCAAATAATTCATTCAGTTCAAGTTCTTCGGAAACCATTGTTTTCTGCTTAACAATTACCCTGGCCTTAGCCTTTTTAATGATATGCATGATTTCTCGCTGGGCTTCACGCTCCGAAGTCGCCCAGATTACTTTTCCACCCCGTTTTTCGAAATTATTTTCAAATTCTACAAGATATTTATCCAGGTTATTGATGATCTTATGTTTAATGTTGGCTGCTCGTCGTTTTGCAAGTTCCAGGTTTTGATATTGTTCCTTCCCCTTTATAACAGCCTGATCATAACGTCCTATATTATAATCCAGTCTTTTTCTATGTTCTTTATCAAAAGATTTTATCTTGGCTTCTTCAATAAAATTGGAATAAAGTTGATTCATTTCAGCTCATTTATAAAATGTTTAAAATTTTTTCCACCCTTATTTCATGTCTTTCCCCTTCAAATGGAGTCGATATAAATTTTTTAAGGTACTGTATTGATTCCTCTTTACTGACAAATCTTCCAGGCAAAACCATGATATTGGCATCATTATGTTTCCTGGCGAGACTAGTAATTTCCTCATTCCAACAAATTCCCGCCCTCACTTTTGCATATTTATTAGCTACTATGGCAACGCCATTACCGCTTCCGCAGATGAGAATTCCACAGGCAAAATTTCCCAAATGTACAGCATGAGCCAGTGGATGAGCCACATCGGGATAATCCATCCTTTGCTCAGAAAATGTTCCGAAATCTTTTACTGTATAATGTTCTGAAAGCAAGAAGGCTTTCAGGTGTTCTTTAATTTCAAATCCGGCATGATCCGATCCTATAGCAATACTTTTTGTTAATTCAAACATTGTTCAAAGAATTTTTACAAAAGTAAGGATTATGACATCATTTTTAAGGGAAGTGTTCAAAATCAATTTTTTAAAATTTTAACCATTTAATGTTAACAACTGATTAATTTTGTTGCAAAATATTGATAACATCATACTTTATTTGGAAAGCATTCATAAAAATATCAGGTTTTGTTTATTTCTATTCATTTTTACAATTCTATTAACATTTATTATCCATGATTAATCATATAGTTTTTAACAAAAATATTTTTAAAAAAATACTTACAAAGTAGTTAATTAATTATAATTCAATTTAATATATCTGAAATGAATGTTGATAATATGTTAAAATCAAAACAATAAATTAAAAAACAAATTATTTTAAAGAAAATAATCAACCATTTCAACAGACATTATAATAAACAATAAAATATAATATTCTTTTATAATTAAAATACAATGAATCAAGAGTCTGATGGAGATTTAATGAGAAAAATAGTAGAGCTGAAAAGGAAAAAAAATGCTATAATTTTAGCTCATTATTATCAAATATCTGAAATTCAAGATATTGCAGATTATATTGGGGATAGTTTAGGACTTGCACAACATGCTTTGCAAACTCAGTCAGAAATTATTGTTTTTGCAGGAGTACATTTTATGGCTGAAACAGCAAAAATACTTAATCCCTATAAAAAAGTTCTTCTTCCTGATTTAGAAGCAGGTTGTTCCCTGGCTGATTCTTGTCCTGCAAAAGAATTCAAAAAAATTATCAAAGAACATCCTGATCATAAGGTTATTTCCTATATTAA
The DNA here is from genome assembly GCA_964605775.1 of uncultured Prolixibacteraceae bacterium. Classification (GTDB taxonomy): domain Bacteria; phylum Bacteroidota; class Bacteroidia; order Bacteroidales; family FEN-979; genus CAZSDU01. The sequence goes on from CAZSDU010000014.1 coordinate 22,772, forward strand.
TTGTTCTGCTGAAATAAAAGCATTGTCGGATGTTATCTGTACTTCAGGAAATGCTTTAAAAATAGTAGAATCATTTCGCAAAAATCAAAAAATTATCTTTGCACCAGATAAAAATCTTGGAAATTATATTAACCAAATCAGTGGAAGAAAGATGCTTCTCTGGGATGGAATATGTGAAGTTCATCATATCATTAAAACAGAAGCAATTATAAAATTAAAAATAGAACATCCGGAAGCAAAATTGATTGCGCATCCGGAATGTCAGGCGGTGATACTGGAGATAGCCGACTTCATAGGTTCCACCACAGCGCTTCTCAATTATACGATAAAAAGCAGGGATACAAAGTTTATCGTTGCTACAGAGACAGGAATTTTACATCAGATGCGTAAAAATTCACCGGATAAGCAGTTTTTAATTGTTCCGGCCGATAAAACATGCTCCTGTAATGATTGTTCTTACATGAAAATGAACACCTTGGAAAAGGTTTATTCTTGTCTGGAAAACGAAACACCCGAAATTATCCTTCAGAAAACATTGATGAACAAAGCCAGAAAACCAATCATGAAAATGCTTGAATTATCCGTTTAACAATAATATTCAAGGAAAGATGAATCAACTATTTTACCGTTCGGTCCTATTGTTTTTTCTGGTGAATGTTTTTTTTCCGGTAGCAGGACAGGATACTGTCAAAACAAATGGATTCCAGCAATTTTTTTATCCCAACGGTAAACTTTCAAGTGAAGGAAACATGCAGGACGGTAAACCGAATGGATACTGGAAGTCTTATTATGAGAACGGTCATCTGAAATCAGAAGGGAACCGAAAAAATTTTGAGGTTGACAGCATCTGGAAATTTTACAATGAAGAGGGGAGGCTTATCCTTGAGATCAATTATTCCAAGGGCAAAAAAAACGGGTTAAAGATCAGTTATCTTGAAAAAGAGTCCATCAGGGAAAATTTTAAAAATGATATTAAGGAAGGAATGACATACTATACCTATCCGGATGGCAAAATAAAACTTGAAATACCTTTTATTAAGGGATTAGAGCAAGGTTTTGGGAAAGAGTATACAAGTGATGGCACCATCATTACCCTGACAGAATACAAGCGTGGTTTCATTGTGGATCGTCAGCGGATCAACCGCAGGGATAAAAACAATCTGAAACAAGGTCGCTGGTATGACTTTTACGAAAACGGGAATATCCGCATGGAAGGAACTTACCGGGACGATAAAATGCATGGTTACTTCAAGGAATACAATGAAAACGGTGATTTTCTTCGAATCAACAAATATGAATATGGTGTACTGCTAACGGATGCTGAAGAAATACAAAAACTTGAGGTTAGAAATGAATATTATCCGGATGGGAAACTTAAAGTTAGCGCAATGTTTCGCAATGATATCCCGGAAGGGATCAGAAGGGAATATAATCCCGAAGGGAGGATAGAAAAAGCCTATCTTTACAAAAACGGTATTCTTTCAGGGGAGGGAATTATTCTGGAGGATGGAAACAAAGATGGTCCATGGAAAGAATATTATTCCGACGGAAAAATCAAAGCAGAAGGAAACTATGAAAACGGTAAGCAGGCGGGGGAGTGGAAATATTATTTTGAAACGGGCAGACTGGAGCAAATCGGGAGGTTCAACAAACAGGGAAGCCCGGACGGAAGGTGGAAGTGGTTTTTTGAAAACGGACAATTATTACGGGAAGAAAATTACCGCGGGGGTGTACGAGACGGAATACTGACGGAATATGATGAAACCGGAAAGATGATTACAGAAGGCGAATATGTCAATGGGTTGGAAGAAGGGTTGTGGTTTGAAATTACGGGGGATTATTTTTCGCGGGGAACCTACCGTGACGGGATGAGAAATGGAAGCTGGACAGGTTGGTATTTGTTCAGTAACGGGCAGAAAACAGATAGTGTTCTGAGTTTTACGGGCAATTATATCGAAGATTATCCCGATGGTAAGCATGTTTATTACTGGGATAATGGAAAAATCAAAGATGAAGGGCTGTTTGTTATGGGGCGGAAAGAAGGAGAATGGATTAAAAATGAATATGATGGTAGTTTATTCATGGTGATTACGTATAGAAATGGCGTGGAAGTTCGTTATGATGGTGTGAAAATTAAACCTCCTTTTGAAAAAGAAGAATAGACATGAAAATCCAGAAAAAGATCATAAAAAAAACACAAGAAACAAATCAGACCCTGATTCGGCTCAATAAATTCATTGCCAATTCGGGAATATGTTCACGCAGGGAAGCCGACAAATTGATTTCTGCGGGTGCCGTAAAAATCAATGGGAAGGTGGTTACGGAACTGGGGACAAAAGTTTCGCCCACCGATAAGGTTCAATATGATGATCAGACTCTGAGCTGCGAAAAACCCCGATACCTCTTGCTTAATAAGCCCAAAGGATACATTACCACGGTTGACGACCCCGAAGAGCGGAAGACGGTGATGGTTTTGATTGCAGGCGCCTGTAAGGAAAGAATTTATCCTGTCGGCCGACTTGATCGGAATACAACAGGACTTCTTCTTTTTACGAATGATGGCATCATAGCCAAAAAACTTACTCATCCGCGTTACGGGATTAAAAAAATCTACCATGTGGGATTAGATCGTGCCTTAACCAGGGTTGATTTTTTAAAAATACAGGAAGGAATAAATCTAAATGATGGATTCATCAAGGTGGACAGCATTGAATATGTCGGGGATGGTAAAGACAAGAAAGAGATTGGTATTGAGCTTCACTCTGGCCAGAACCGTATTGTCAGGCGTATTTTTGAACATTTTGAATATAAAGTTGTAAAACTTGACCGTGTTTATTATGCCGGTCTTACCAAAAAAAATATTCCAAGAGGAGAATGGCGTTTTCTTGAAGAACAGGAAATCAATATGTTAAAGATGATCAGTTCAAAATCCTGAAGTTGGCCATGAAAGCGATCAGTATTTATATTGTTGAAGACGAATTACTCATTTCAGCCAGCCTGAAATCACAGTTACAAAACTTTGGTTATCAGATATTGGGAGCAAGTACAAGGGGAGAAACCTGCCTTCAGGAGGTGGAACAGTTAAGCAGCGAGGGGAAGGAGCCTGAAATCATCCTGATGGATATTCATCTCAGGGGTCAGATGGATGGCATAGAAACCGCAAAAAAAATCAATGAAAAATTCAACTGCGGGATTATTTTTCTGACCGGACAAAGCACCAAGGAAGTATATGAACGTTCCTTCAAGATTAAACCTTTCGGTTATCTGCTCAAGCCGATTGATATGGAGCAAATGAAAATGACCATTGAAATTGCCGCCTATCAGCGAAACCTGGAACTGGAAAACAAGGAATACCAGAAAAGCCTTGAAGTACTTTTAAATATCCGTACCCGTGAAAAAAATGAGATCATGGATCTTTACCAGACCATCATTGAAAATTCTCCGATCGGTCTGACGATTATGCAGGAAGAAAAATTTGTCTATGCCAATCAAAGAACCGCTGAAATATTCGGTTATTCCTTAGATGAATGGCTTTGTTTGACAATTCAGGATATCATTGGTTTGTTTCATCCTGAAGACCGTCTAAAAGTCATTGAAACATCAAGGGTTCGTCTGGATGGCAAAGAACTTCCCGGGGGAATGCTTATAAGGATAATCAGAAAAGACGGCCAGATTCGATGGCTTGAAACCAATGTAAAGATGATTTTGTATAAAGGCAATCCGGCACTTCATCAGACATTTCTTGATGTTACTGAATTTAAAATCAATCAATCATGATGTTACGAAAGTTTTTCTTCTTTATTTTTTTTCTGTTTGGGTTTTCTGTTATTGGCGCTGAGCCCATACGGGATTTGTTGAATAACAACAAGGACGTTTCCAAATATCCCTCTGACAAACTCCTCATCCTTTTTGACAGCACCATTGTTGATGTTCAGGAATCGGGGCTGACTTATGTAAGGAGTCACACCCTCACCAAAATACTGGATACCAAAGGAGCCAGGGAGTTAAGCGTGGTCAAATCCGGATATGATCCACAGTCGGCCTTTGTGGCAATACAAAAAGCAGTGATTTACAAGAAAGACGGTTCGGAAGTCACCTTGGATGTGAATAAAGCCATGGATTATCCGGCTCCCGCCAGGGCTATTTACTGGGGTGCCAGGGAAATCATGCTTGAAATTGGGCGACTTGAACCCGGCGATGCGCTTGAAGTCATTCTTTTCCGCAAAGGGTTTACTTATGCTTTATTGGGTACAGAGGAAGAAGAGAAGTATATTCCGCCCATGCGGGGGCAATTTTATGATATTGTGGACTTTACTTCTGAACATCCCACACAAGTTAAGGTCTATCAGGTCAAAATCCCCAGGGAAAAAACACTACAATATGAATTTTACCAGGGTGAAGTGAAAGTTTCCTCCTGGCTGGATAATGGAAAAATTTGTTATACCTTTTCCAAGAAAGATATTTTCCCCATCAAAACAGAACCAAGGATGCTGGCCTTGTCTGATGTTGCCCCCAAATTATTATTATCTACCAGTCCTGACTGGAAAGCCAAATCAAGCTGGTTTTTCAAAGTGAATGAAGATTTTGGAAGCTTTGATGTGACTCCAGAAATTAAGGCAAAAGTGGATGAAATTCTGAAAGGCGCCAGCAGTGAAATGGATTCCGTATCCCGTTTGACCCATTGGTGTGGAGATGAAATCAGGTATTCGGGTATTTCTATGGGGACAGGCGAAGGATTTACCCTTCATAAAGGAGAAATGACGTTTACAGACCGCTGCGGTGTTTGCAAAGATAAGGCTGGCATGCTTATTACCATGCTTCGTGCGGCAGGCTTTCAATCCTATCCGGCCATGACTATGGCTGGTTCCCGAATCGATTATATTCCTGCCGATCAGTTCAATCATTGTGTGACAGTTATCAAGCTTAGTGACGGAAAATATCACCTTCTTGATCCAACCTGGGTTCCTTTTGTCAGGGAGCTTTGGTCGAGCGCCGAACAACAACAGGAATACCTGATGGGGGTGCCCGAAGGGGCTGATCTTGCCAGTACGCCCATTTCTGCCCCAGAAAATCATTATCTCAGAATTAGCGGTGATGCCGAACTCAGCACTGATGGATCCCTGAAAGGAAGGATTTCAATCACTGCTGAAGGACAATCGGATGCAGCAGTGAGGGGGCTTTTCAAATATTCCGCCCCCCCACAATGGTTTCAGAATGTAGAAAGGGAAATTCTCAGACTCTGGCCACAAGCTATCGTTACCGGTATTGATTATTCAGATCCCGTTGATTACCTTGGAAGTCAGATCAGGATTGATGTAGATTACAATATTCCGGGTTTTGCCCTGATCTCTGAAAATACCATGATGTTTGTTCCTGTATCGGCCTCATTGATCTTTAAAAATTTCCAGGGTCATTTATCCTTTGATACCAGCCTGAAGGAAAGAAAATTCCCATTCCGCGACCGTTGCTCAAGACAGGTTGAGATTTCAGAAACCATAAAGCTTCCCATTTATAAGCGGGCATTCCGAATTCCAGGAAATATAGAAAAAGGCGGCCAGGCAGCTTCATTTTCAGGCGGATATCAGTTGAATAACGGTACGCTTACCTTCAACCTAAAGGCCAGTCTTGGAAAGCGGATTTATAATGCCGCTGACTGGCCGGAATTCAGGGCTGTTGTGGAAGCCCAGAATAAATATTCCAAACAAGTAGTCGTTATTGAATTGTAATTTGAATCCATAACCGATTTCCAATGAAAAACCCGATTTTGTTTTTGTGGCTGTTTTTTTTATCCTTTATTCTTCCCAGTTATGTGCAGGCTCAGAATAAAGCCAGTGATGCCGTTTACTTATCCCTGTCCAAAGAATACACCCTACATTCTGACGGAAGTATGGATTATCGTTTTAGCAAAAAGCAAAAGCTTCTGACTTATCGTTCCTTCCATAATCTGTACGGAGAAACTTTTATTGTTTATCATCCTGAATTCGAGCAGTTGAAGATCAACGAAGTTTATACCGTCATGAAAGATGGGAAAAAAGTGTATGGTCCGGCTAATGCGCTCAATGAAATTTTACCTGGATTTGCAGCCAATGCCCCGGCCTATAATTCTTTACGCGAAATGGTGGTCACTCATACCGGACTTGAACGCGGAGCCACGGTGAACCTGGACTATCAGATTCATTCTCAGAAAGGATTTTACCCAGCCCTGATGGGGAATGAACTACTTTCGGAAACAGAACCCATTCAAGAATTGAAAATCAAAATCCGCATTCCTCAAAACAAATCGCTTTCTTACCGGGTGATGAATATTCCGGACGTCGTGGAGAGAACCACAGAAGGAGTCTTTCAGGTTTACACATGGATTTATACAAATTTACCCGCTATTTCTACAGAAGAATCTCAAAGAGGGGGGTATGCACTTTATCCCCGCTTGCTGTTCAGCAGTTGTGGCAGCCTCGAAGAGATTCTGGCAACCCTGGTCGGGGAAGACGCTTTCCGGTTTGAAATCAATGAAGGGATAAAAAATGAAGTTGGTCATCTAAAATCTGAAAACCCTGATCCCGTTGAACTGTTGCTCAAATTACAGGAGAAAGTGGTCAATGATCTCAGGTTGTACCCTATTCCTCTGAAGCTTAGCGGGTATCATATTCGTCACGCCGTAGAGACCTGGAACAGCAATGGAGGAACGCCCGCAGAAAAAATGGTTTTACTTACCGCTTTGCTCCGCCATGCCGGGTTTAGCGCCGAACCTGTCTTCATCGCCAGATCTGGCATCATGGACCCAAGAGAGGGTAATTTATGCCCATTGGAAGATTTTGCCGTTAAAGTGGAACTCAAGGAGGAGGGTAGCATTTATTTATCGCCGGTTTTTCTTCAACAGCAAAATCTAAAAGAAACCATGCCCGACAGAACCTTTATTTCTATTGACAAGAAAGGGAAGCCTGGATTTTCCAAATCCGGGAACCCGGAATTTAAGGCGATAATTCAGGCGACTTTGATTTGTTCATCGGATCCAAAAATCACCGGAGAAATTTCCGTATCACTAAGTGGGGCCAGCAATCCTTTCCTGGGCTTGTTAAGGGATAAAAAGAAAATCCGGGATGCCTTAACCGGAAGTTTTTCGGCTGCCGACCTGAAAGATCTGAAAATTGAAAATTCCAATTCCATCATGACTTTTCAGTCCTATATTCTTCAGGCTGAAAAACCATTTCGCCAGGACAGTATTTTTTATTTCTTCAGTCTTCCAAGGTTGAGTAACGGGATTGAAAGTCTTGGCATTCAAAGCCTGTCATCAAAACGTGAAACATCTTTTGAGCTGAACGCAAAGGCTGAAGAAAATCTTGAATTTTCCATGATTCTTCCTGACAACATGATGGTTATTACTCCCCTTGAAAAGCTCAGTATATCCAATGATGCCGGGAATTTTATACTGGATCTCCGTCTTGAAAAAGGAAAACTGCGGGTTAAAAGGTCCATGAAGCTGAAAGAAAGGATCATCCGGCCTGAACAATATGCAGATTTCAAAGCCCTGATGGATGCCTGGAATAATCCAAGAAACAGAGAGATTGTATTTAGAAAGAGGAATTAGCGTGTAATGATCCGACCCAGCTTCCTATTGATCTCAATACTGGTTTTTTTTAACTGATTCCATTTTCCAAGCAGCAGTTGTTCTTCTTCTTCCGGGCTTTTGTCTTTAAGTTTTTTGCGGATCATTTCCATGGAGGCGGCTATTTTTTTTGCTTTAAAGGCCAGCAGGGCATGTTCGACGTGGAGCAGCAGCCTCATTTCTTCAGTTTCGACCAGGATATTATTTTTTGCCCAATTCAGGCTTAGCTCATAGGGTGTAAAGATCAGATCCACCACCAGGCCAGAAAGCTCATGTTCCTGGTGAGTCAGAAGGGCGTTGCGGTCGGGAGGTGAACCATTTTCTATCCCCTGTGCGTAAAAGGAAAAAATTTTCTGGAAAAAAGGATTATCAAATTCAAGTTCATCGCGGAGAATATCATGGATTACCATATCGGCTACCAAAACCGGAATGGCCTCCTCATGGGGAGAAGGCGGAGGGAGGTGGATGGTTTCATGACCATACAAGAGCAAGGTTCGGATAATCTCTTTTTCTTGATATTCGGGCGAATCAGGATCAGATTCCACGATTTGGGTGGGTGAATCTGAAGGTTCTTCCGTTATGGCGTTGGCGTTCTCCGAACCGGGGAGATTTTTCAGAAACTTCTTCCGAAGGATTTTATTCAGCTCGTTCATCAGTACCGCTTCGGGAACATTCATCAGGGAAGAACATTCTTTAACATAGAGTGAACGGGAAATGATATCAGGAATAAGGGCGATGGTATTTACGATTTCCTTGATAAGGACGGCTTTTTTTATGGGATCATTACGGGTTTCTTCAAGGAGGAGGCGGGTTTTAAACAGGATAAAGTTCAGTGCATTATCCTGTATAAAGGTTTCCACTTCAGAAGGGTGGTGGTTTTGGGCATAAGCATCCGGGTCTTCGCCATCCGGGAAAAGCACGATTTTTACGTTCATTCCCTGTTCGACGATCATATCAATACCCCTGAAAGAAGCTTTGATTCCGGCGGGATCACCGTCATAGAGCAGGGTGATATTGGCTGTATAACGCTGGATCATCCTGATCTGATCTCCGGTAAGGGAAGTTCCGGAAGAAGCGACCACGTTGGTAATACCTGCCTGGTGAAGGGAGATCACATCGGTATAACCCTCTACCAGGTAACAATTGTCTTTGGAAGAAATGGCATTTCCGGCAAAGAATATACCATAAAGGGTTTTGCTTTTATTATAAACATCCGATTCCGGAGAGTTCACGTATTTCGCATGGGATTTTTCTCCCCCGAGGATTCTTCCGCCAAATCCCAAAATTCTTCCGGAGGGGCTGTGGATAGGAAATATGACCCTGGAATGAAAACGATCGTACAAACGGTTTTCTTTTTCCAGAGAAAGCCCTGTTTTGATGAGGAATTCCTTTTTATAGCCATGCTGAAGCGCATATTCCGTAAAGGAATCCCACTTATCGGGACTTAAGCCAAGCTGGAATTTTCGGATCATATCTTCTCTGATGCCGCGTTCCCTGAAATAACTAATGCCGACGGATTTTCCTTCTTCCGTTTCGTTGAGGATATGTGAAAAATATTGCTGGGCGAAAAGGTTGAGGTTGAAGAGACTTTCTTTTTCGGTGATTTCCCGGAGTTGTTCCGGGGTTTGTTCCGCTTCCTCTATTTCGATATTGTACTTGCGTGCAAGATATTTCAAAGCTTCCGGATAGGTGAGATGCTCATGTTCCATCAGGAAATTGACTGCATTTCCTGCTTTCCCACATCCAAAACATTTATAGATGCCCTTGGCAGGAGAAACCGTAAATGAGGGGGTTTTTTCGTTGTGAAAAGGACACAAGCCAAGCAGGTTTACGCCCCGACGGCGGAGGGTGACGAAATCGCCGATCACTTCTTCGACGCGGGTTGCCGTTATGATGTTATCTATGGTTTCACGGGTGATCATGAGATATAATCCTTCAGGCGAAGGTAGTAAAAACGTCTGGAAAAATTTCGTAATTTTATGCACAAATCTGAATCATGAACCGTAGGACTTTTTTTAAACAAGGAATTTATGCAGGTCTTGCTGCCGGGGCTGCTCTTTCTTTAGGAAAAAGCAGGAACCTTTTTGCTCAACCTTCATTTTCTGCTTCAGGAGAATATGATTTGGTGGCCGTAAGGGGAGGGGAGCCCGTGGCCATGTTCGACAGGGCCATAGAATCCCTGGGTGGCATGAAAGCTTTTGTGAAAAAAGGCCAAACAGTGATCGTAAAACCGAATATCGGCTGGGATGTTAGTCCGGAAAGGGCAGGAAATACAAATCCGATGCTGGTCAGGCGAATTATTGAGCAATGTTTTGGAGCCGGAGCCAAAGAAGTTTACGTGTTCGACAATACCTGCGACAACTGGAAAAAATGCTATGAAAACAGCGGCATAGAGAAAGCCGTTAAAGATGCCGGGGGAAAGATTGTTCCCGGGAATTCAGAAAGCAATTACCAGGAAGTTGAGCTCAAAGGCGGGAAAAAGCTCACCAAAGCCAAGGTACACGAATTGATCCTGAGCAGTGATGTGTTCCTCAATGTTCCAATCCTGAAAAGCCACAGCAGCACTCAGCTGACGATTTCCATGAAAAATCATATGGGTATCGTGTGGGACAGGGGATATTGGCACCGTAATGATCTTCACCAGTGCATTGTTGATTTTACGGCTTTCCGCAAGCCCGATCTGAACATTGTTGACGGTTACCGGGTCATGATGAAACGTGGTCCCCGTGGTGTATCGGTGGAAGATGTAGAAATCAAGAAAGCCTTGATTATTTCAAAGGACATTGTAGCGGCCGATGCCGCTTCCGCCAAAGTTTTCGGATTGGAACCTGCCAACATCCCTTACATCAGAATGGCGGATCAGGCCGGCCTAGGAATCATGGATCTATCGAAACTCAATATCAACCGCATCAAGATGTCGTAAGATGCTGTTAAAAATGCTTAAACCCTTACGGGTGATTGTTTCACTTGTTTTTTTCCTGCTAACCCTTTTTATTTTTATTGATTTTGCCACTATTTTCTCTGTGAAAATGGTCAATGCCTTGCTTTATCTGCAGTTTTTCCCATCCCTGTTGAAATTTATCGATGTTTTAACATTTGGCGCTGCTGGTTTTTTGGTTGTTCTGTTATTGACCTTTATTTTTGGAAGAATTTATTGTTCCACGGTTTGTCCCCTGGGTGCGATTCAGGACCTGGTCATAGGATTTAAAACACGATTTAACCTTAAAAAAAAACCAAGGTATCAGAAGCCCAGGCCAATTTTGCAATATACCATCCTGGGGGTGTTGATTGCCGTTCTGCTCATTTTTCACAGTATTCTATTGATTAACCTACTTGATCCTTTTAGTTTAGCGGGAAAAATTTTCAACCATCTGTTCCGTCCCCTTTATCTGATGGGGAACAACCTTCTCGCCTACGGTTTTCAGTCCGCGGATAATTATTTATTTTATTCTGTTCCTGTAAAAATCATCTCCCTGGCATCCTTTATCTTTTCGGCTATTGTCCTCTTAGTCATTATTTTCCTTGCCATATACCACGAGCGCTGGTATTGCAATGCCATTTGTCCGCTGGGCGGAATACTGCGGCTGGTATCAAAATTTTCTCTCTTTAAAATCCAGATATGCAAGGATGAATGCACCCTTTGCGGTTCCTGTGTAAAAGTCTGTAAAGCCGGCTGTATTGATATTATCCATAAGCATATCGATTTTGAGCGTTGCGTGGGTTGTTTTAATTGCATTGGGGCTTGTTCGCAGGGGGGAATTAGCTACAGAATGCAAGAATGCAGGAATGCAAGCAATGCAAACAATGCAAGAATACAAATCGCAAATCGTAAATCGCAAATCGTAAATCGCAAATCGCCTATCGTCCATCCCGGATCACGTCGAAACTTTCTCAAAAAATCGTTGATGGGTACAGCCGGTATTGCGGGGCTTTTATCGGCAAAAGAGGCAATAGCTTCCGGGGAAAGGATAGAAAGCGTTTATCCCGTGATGCCCCCGGGTGCACAAAGTTACTGGCATTACACGGCCAATTGCACCGCCTGTCATTTATGTGTAAGTATTTGTCCGACGCATGTTTTGCAGCCCAGTTTGTTTGAATTCGGATTCAGTGGGATCTTCCAGCCCAAGATGGATTTTACTACCAGTTATTGTAATTTCGACTGTGTACGTTGTGGGGAAGTTTGTCCCAGTTCGGCAATTTTTCCGCAGAAAAAAGAAGACAAGCAGCGGATCCAGATTGGCGTTTCGGTTTTTGTCAGAAATATTTGCGTGGTGGTGGAGAAAAAAACCGCCTGTGGCGCCTGTTCCGAACACTGTCCAACGAAAGCCGTGGAGATGGTTCCCTATCTGGATAACCTGAGGATTCCCAAAGTTGATCCCAGGATCTGCATAGGTTGTGGCGCCTGTGAACATGTCTGCCCGACAAAACCACAGAAAGCCATTTATGTCGAAAGTAATTTGTATCACCATACGACCCCAAAACCGCTAAAGAAGGTGGAAGAATCAAAGCCTTTGCCGGGACAGGAGAAGAAAAAGGAGGAAGACTTTCCGTTTTAAACCATTACATTTGTTGGAAATCATAAAACGCTAATTATGAGAACACATGTACCCCTCATTCTTATTTTTGTCATTTATTCAGCCATGCCCGGCTGCTCACCGAAACAATCTTCCGGACTGGTTCCGGGATATGATAAGGCTGAACTCAGCCAGCTTCTTCCGGCGATGGAAAGAACCTATGATTCGGCGGATATAGGAGGATTTAAAACACCCGAGCCTATGGGCATCAAACAGGTTTTCCGTTCGAAAGTGTCGCCCTTGAAAAACCGGTTTGATGTCTGGCTTACCGACGACAGGAAGGCAGTGATCACGATCCGGGGGACCATTGTCGATACCGGGGCATTGAGTTTTACGGCTGCTTTTTATGGTCTGATGGCGCCGGCCAGCGGAAAAATAAAAATGTCGGATACATCCTGGTTTGAATATAAACTGGCCGAACTGCCCGGAGCCGGCGTACACCTGGGAATGCTGCTTGGTTTGTATTTTATTTCCGGCGAACTCCTTGAACAGATAAAGATGAATTATCACGACGGCATCAGGGATTTCATCATTGTAGGTCATAGCCAGGGCAGCGGCATCGGATTGCTGGCAATGCCCTACTTGTTGTATCTTCAGAAGGATGGCAAACTGCCGGCCGATATCCGTTTCAAATCCTATTGCATTGCTACGCCCAAAACGGGAAATCTTCAGTTTGTATATGATTTCGAAAAGCTGACCGAAGGAGGCTGGGCATTGTCGGTGAACAATGTAATCGATTGGGTGCCCGAAATTGCCATTACCTTGCAGTCGGGAGGGGATTTTCCCAGGGTAAGTCCCTTTCATGACATGAAGGAATTCCTCCACGAGGTCAATTATTCAACAGGTCCGCGTTTTGATGAGGGTTTTGAAAAATTCTCCGGAGCTGTTCCGGCTATCGTTGAACAGCTTAACCAGGTAATTCATGAAAGTGTTTATCCGAAAGTCATGAAGGCCATACCAGGCTATGTGGAACCGGAATGCCTGAAGAGTTGCAACTATGAACGAGCCGGGATCAACGTGCCCCTGTTTCCCGATAAGGATTATTATAAATTGTTTCCCAATGATCCCGCAAAGTTCCTGGTATGGGAAAATCATTCGGTTTATCCGTATTACATACTGGTGAAGGGCGATCTGCGATAAGCGATCTGCGATTTCGTGTATAAGGATTTTAGGCCACACGCTTATTGACTTGATCTACTGTGCATTATTCTGGAATTTGACAAGTATCTGCTTTTTTATAAATTTGAATAAAAAGCAGAATGCCAACGATTTTAATAATTGCAGGGTAGAGAATCTTTTTCTATGCAAATAAAAGTTTTGAACCAATCCATGTTCATGCTGAAAAAGCTGAAATGGAAATTAAATTTTGGATGGATGTTGACAATTTTGAGATAATTGAAGTGACTTCATTCAATTGTACGGTTCAAGCAAAAGAGAAATCAAAAAAATTTTATATGAACATTTTGATTAAAAATAAGCTAAAGCCAATTTAACTGAACGTCAAAATTTCATTGTTTCCCCTTCCGGATATGGTATTCATTGGCTCACCCTGGATGAAGATCTTTCAATCAATGGTCTTTTACGTTATTCAAAGAGCAATAGGCTCATTGCCTGATATACCAAAGATTTAATATGCCTGGTGCGATAGGCAATCTTCTGGACTATGCATTAAGATTTGCTGATCTTTTTATTGTCCCTGATTTCGACAATTAATTTTCATATTTTTATTGTTTCAATCTGATTGAAACCCATTATCATTCATTTAAAATCAATAACATGAAAAAGTATGCAGCAGAATTTATCGGAACCTTCAGTCTTGTCCTGTTTGGCTGTGGTTCTGCGGTGATTGCAGGGATTGCCGGAACCGGCCCCAGCGGCATTGGACTTTTAGGTATTTCCATTGCTTTTGGATTTGCGGTTGTTGCCATGGCTTATGCCATCGGCGGAATTTCGGGCTGTCATATCAATCCGGCAGTAACGATCGGTGTGCTCGTTGCCGGGAAAATGGAAGTGAAAGATGCCATCGGTTATATTATTGCACAATGTTTCGGAGCGATCCTCGGCGCCGGCGTACTTTATCTGATTGTTTCGGGTCGTCCGGATTTCACCATGGGAGAATGGGCATTGGGTTCCAATGGCTGGGGTGAAGGCTACCTGGGCCAATATAACACCCTTAGCGCTTTCATCATCGAAGCCGTCATGACCTTTCTTTTCATCTTTGTCATCCTGGCAACCACTTCAAAGTTCGGCAATGGAGCCATGGCCGGACTGGCCATTGGTGTTACCCTGATGTTGATCCACCTGGTGACCATCCC
>CAZSDU010000014.1:37363-64880 GCA_964605775.1 uncultured Prolixibacteraceae bacterium
TGAACAGAATGTGAAAAGTGAAGCCGAAAAAGCGACCAGCCAGGTCAATATCGGTAGCATCATCGGGCAGCTTACCAACAATATTTCCAGTGAGGCATTTATCGATTCTTTTAATAAAAATAAAGGTAGTTTTATCTCCAAGGTAAACGATATTAAGGATCCTTCCGGAGCTTCATCAGCCCTACAGACCCTGCAGGGGGGATTGCTTCCCTCAGTCATGGATGCAGGCTGGGGATCGGTTAAAGATAAATGGGTCAAAGATGCCAAAACGGCCAATACTGTGAAAACCGTTGCAGGCCTTGCCAGCATTCTGGAATCCAATATCAGCGATAAATATTTCAAGGGCGACTGGGTAAAAGCACGCCCGGCCTGGCAGGCTGCTCTGGGAGCATTGTCGAAATAGGGATTAATGATACAAGTTGCCGGCTGGCACTAATGACCATAGGTCATCAGGTAATGTTCAATCCCGGCTTCAGTAAACTGTTCACCGACTTTATAAAAGCCGTTTCTTTCATAAAAGGAAACGGCTTTGAGCTGGGCATGGAGGTAGATGGGTTTTTCCAGGGGAACAACATCTTCCAGTACTGCCCTGAGGATGATTTCACCTATGCCCCGGTTGCGGAATTCAGGCAGTACGGCAAAGCGTTCCAGTTTTATTCCTTTCCCGGTTTCCCGCCAGCGGGCGGCAGCAATGGGTTTTTCTCCGAGGAAAAGGAGAAAATGCCTGGCTTCGTCCTCGTGATCATTTTCAAGGGCAGGATCGACCCCCTGCTCTTCGACAAATACCTTCTTACGGATATTCAAAGCCTGACTCGCCAGCGCTTTGTCTTCAGATGTAAATTTTATAACTTTAAACATAAATGAAGGTTTAGGTACCCACCCCTAGCCCCCTCCCTTCCGGAAGGGAGGGGGTTGGGGGTGGGTTCAAAGCTACCGTTTCCCAGCCCGAAGTTCTCAGCTCCATCACTTCCCTGAAACCGATGTCGTAAAGCAAGCGGGCAGTTTCTGGAAAAAGCATGGCCATTTCTGCCGGCTTATGGGCATCCGAACTGATGATGACCGGGATGTTCATCTCATGAATTTTTTTCAGGATAGAGGGGCCGGGAAAAAGCGAATCCGAGCGCTTTTTATACAGTCCGCGGGTGTTCACCTCCACGATGGTATCGTAACGTTTCACCAGCTCAAGGGTTTCATCGACAAGGGCGGTGTACCAGGGTTCATCCTCCGAAAAAAACCTGCCCCGGTTATGCATTTTGATCTTGTCGAGATGACCGACGATATCCATTTTGCCTGTCGTTAGCATACCGTTTATCTGATGCCAGTAGGCTGTCACCCCTTTATGGATATTGCCCCCAAAGAGCCTGTTCAGCCCATCATCGAAAGTGGCAGGGTCGGGACCATCGATGAACCAGAGATCCTCGCCTGAACCGTTTTTGACAAGATGTACCGAACCAATGAGATAATCGAGCGGTAAGTTTTCCCGAAAGTAAGTAAATGAATGACCCATACCGGGGATATAATCTACTTCCAATCCTAGAAAAATCCGCATATCGCCTATCGCGTATCGCGTATCGCCTATCGCATCACAATATTCCTGCATTTTTTCCGGCCTCAGGGCGAAGGTGTTCTCGAAGGGCAGAGGGGAATGGTCGGAGAAGCCCAGGCTATGCATCCCCAGCGAAAGAGCCGATTCTACGTATTTCAATGGTTCATCCGATCCGTCGGAGAAGCGGGTATGGGTATGATAATTAGAAAACAATGTTATTGATTTTGAATTATTTTATAGACTTTGTCGGCACGGCGGAGAAAGATATCCACAGAGATGCTGCAGCGTTCGCCTTTGACTGTTTTTCCAACTGGTTTCAGGTCAACATGAATTTCAGGTAACCTTAGTTCAATGGAGCCGGTAGTTGGTCCCTGTATATAAACGCGATCGCCGGGATTTAACTGTCCCGCCTCCATTTTGATCTCAGCAACCCGTAGTTTGGTGAAATAATTGGTGATCTTTCCCACATATTCCTTCGATTGTGTGGCCACTGATCCATGCTGTTCAGCCCATTCCCCCATTTTTCTTCCCAGGTAATATCCATCCCAGAAACCACGGTTATAAACATTTTTCAGTTTTTCCACAAGTTTTTCTGTCAGTTCTGGGGTGTATTTCCCTTCAACCACGGCATCTGCTGCTTCACGATAACAGCCCACCACGGTACTGACGTATTCGGGGCTTCTGCCTCGACCTTCGATTTTCAGGATGGAAACGCCGGCATTCACGATTTTATCCAGGAAACCGATTGTGCAAAGATCTTTTGGCGACATGATGTACTCATTGTCCACATCCAGTTCTATCCCGGTATCGGAATCTTTCACATGGTAAGGCCTGCGGCAAAGCTGGTAACAGGATCCCCGGTTGGCAGAAGCATTGTAATGGTCGAGGCTCAGGTAACATTTGCCGGAAACGGCCATACATAAAGCGCCATGGGCGAAGACCTCAATCCTGACCAGATTCCCCGACGGCCCTTTAATCTTCTGCCGTTTGATGGACATGACAATGGCTCCGACCTGCTCAAGACTCAATTCCCGGGCCGTGACCATCACATCGGCAAACTGTGACCAGTATTTCACGGCTTCCAGGTTGGTAATATTGGTCTGGGTTGACATATGTACCGGCATCTCCACCGAACGGGCATACTGGATCACGGATTGGTCGGAAGCAATGATGGCGGTGATGCCATTCTTTTTGGCCGAATCCACCATCTTTTTCATCTGCTTTACTTCCTTATCATAGATGATGGTATTCAGGGTAAGGTAGGTCTTCACCTTGTTTTTACGGCAGATCCGGGTGATCTTCACCAGGTCGCGAAGGGTAAAATTCACCGAAGAACGGGCCCGCATATTCAGCATGCCCACACCGAAATAAACCGAATCGGCCCCGGCCTGAATGGCTGCATTCAGCGATTCCCAGGTTCCAACAGGAGCGGTGATCTCAATTTTCTTCAAGGAGGAAAGTTTTTGCAAAGATAATTAGAAAGTTGGCGAGATGGTGAGTTGGTGAGCTGGTGAGTTATTGTTCAGGAAAGCGTTTCAGCTTCAGTTTTTTCTTAGTTGAAGATAGAATACGCAGTAATTCAATGATTTCAGCATGAAGGATACTTAGTTCTTCACATTCTATCAGATTTGCTCCTTCAAGAATTTCTAACCAAAATAGTGTTTCATCACACTCTTCAACAACAATACAAATTTTTGAATAATATTCTGCAGTCGAACGGGCTCTTGTCGCGGCGCGAAAGTTTGCTGCCATACCTGTCCCATTTCGAAGAATTTGACGAACAACAACCCGGGTTGATTCTTTTAATTGGGGTTTGTCAAAAACGCGGCAAAGATTTATTGCGAACCATTTTGTTCGTTCTCTATATTTATCGTTGAAATTGACCGGGCTAGATTTTTCCATTGGACTATTTATTGCTTAATCCCACAAACAATAAAAAGTCAACCCTATGTTAATATCTTTTTCACTCACTAACTCACTAACTCACTAATTCACCAACTCACCAACTCACCAGCTCTCCAACTCACCAACTCGCCAGTTCACCAGCAGCCGTCTTCCTTCTGGGGTCATGATGGATTCCGGGTGGAACTGTACCCCGCAGAAAGGAAGGGTTTTATGGGCAATGGCCATGACGGTTCCTTCGGAGGTTTTTGCCAGAACCTCCAGAGAACCCGGAAGTGATTCAGGGTTAACGGCCCAGGAATGATATAGGCCGGCTTCAAAATCATTGGGAATTCCTTTAAAAAGAAAATGATCAGGACGAAGGATGGTTAATTTCCGGGGTTGTCCATGAACGACTTCCGGGAGGTTGAATAATTTTGCTCCGGCATGCAGGGCAATGGCCTGCATGCCCAAGCAAACCCCGAGGACAGTCGGAATTTTTTCCTTCTTCAGCCGGCGAACTTCTATTTCCTCCAATATCCCGAACATGGCCGGTTGTTCCTGCGGAAGCCCGGGCCCCGGAGAAAAGATGATCCTGTCGTAATCCGGCATTGATGATAATTCAAACTTCTCTGAAGAAATGATATTAAAGCTAACTTTGCCTATGGAGCGAAGCAGTTCAGCCAGGTTCCAGGTAAAGGAGTCGTGATTATCGAGAAGGAGAAGACACATGAAAAATGACGATTTACGATTTACGATTTACGATTGTGATTCTTTGTCCCGTCAGGAAATTATTGATAAAATTAATCAATTTGCCCGTTGCCAGGCGTCCTTTCTTTTTGCCATTGATTTTAATGGGGACAATGGATTCGTCATGTCACCGGAGGAAGCATCGAAAAGGGGTATTTTATACGGGATAGGAGAGTGGAGTAATGATTCCGGCCTGAAAGGAAAAGCACCCGGACGTTTTGATTTCACACCGGTAGATTCAAAAGTCTACCGGAAAGCCTTTGAAAAAGTTCAGCATCACCTGAAGAAGGGAGACACCTACCTGGTAAACTTAACTTTTCAGACTCCCCTTGAAACAGATCTGAATCTCCGGGAGCTTTATTCAGCCGGCCGGGCAGCTTTCAGCTTGTATGTTCCCGGCCGTTTCGTGGTTTTTTCACCGGAGGCCTTTGTTCAGATCAGGGATGGGAAAATCATCTCTTGTCCCATGAAAGGAACAATAGATGCCAGCATTCCAGATGCTGAAAAAAGATTGTTGGAGGATCAAAAGGAATTTTTTGAACACAACACCATTGTGGACCTTATCCGCAACGATCTTTCCATGGTCTCGACCAGGGTAAACGTCAGTCGTTTCCGCTATATTGACCGCATCCATACCAACCGGGGAGATCTCTTGCAAATGAGTTCGGAAATTGTGGGGGATCTTCCATCAGGCTACCTTAATCATCTCGGGGAGATTCTATATACCCTGCTCCCTGCCGGTTCTGTTACCGGCGCTCCGAAAGAAAAAACCGTCCAGATCATCCGGGAGACTGAAAATTACGAACGTGGATTTTATACTGGTGTTTTTGGCTATTTCGATGGAAACACCCTTACTTCAGCCGTTGCGATTCGTTTCATTGAAGATACCGGGAGCGGACTGGTATTCAAAAGCGGGGGAGGGATTACAGCGCTGAGCGAAATGGAAAGCGAATACAATGAACTGATAGCGAAGGTTTATGTGCCGGTTGTTTGAAACGATAAGGATAGAAAACGGAATTCCGCAGCATCTTTCATGGCATGAAAGACGCATGGACCAGGCGATTAAGGAATTCTGGCCCGGAAGCATACCGGTGAAACTGTCCGGCCTCATTCATGTTCCACCGGAATATTTCGCTGGAACCATTCGCTGCAATATTCATTACGGGCCGGAAATCACAGACATTATATTTAAAGCTTATGAAAAACGCATGATACGCTCATTAAA
Organism: uncultured Prolixibacteraceae bacterium; assembly: GCA_964605775.1. Lineage (GTDB taxonomy): Bacteria > Bacteroidota > Bacteroidia > Bacteroidales > FEN-979 > CAZSDU01. The sequence goes on from CAZSDU010000014.1 coordinate 42,766, forward strand.
GCTGGTCATTTGCGATACGATTGATTACCATTGGAAATTTAAGGACCGCAGCCAGCTGGAGCTCCTTTTTGCCCGGCGGGGAGTATGCGATGATATCCTGATCGTAAAAAATGGGCTCATCAGCGATACCTCGATGTCGAATATTATTTTTTATGATGGGCTGAACCGGATCACCCCGGCTACTCCATTGCTAAAAGGTAGCTGCCGGGACCGTTTACTGGAAGAGGGCTGGCTGAAGGAAGCCGACATCCGTCCGAAGGATTTGCCGAAGTTCAGCGGATGCAAACTGGTCAATGCGATGAGATATCCCGATGAAGAAGCCTTGATCCCGATATCAGGAGTGAGATGGTGAGATAGTGAGTTGGTGAGCTGGTGAGTTGGTGAGGGAATTGTTAACTTTGCTAAAATTTTTTTATGAAAATACTCCGTATTTTATATCCTCTGATGATCGTCGTGGTTTTTGTGCTGGCAGGTTGTGGCGGTAACAAAGAATTGAAAAAAGATGCCAAAGATATCGCCGAGGTTATGTGTAAAAACATTGAAATCATGAACAGGGTATATGCAGCCAATCCTGCTGATTCAGTACAGGTGGAAAAACTTCAGCAGGAAGCCAAGCAGATACAGATTGAAATGACCATTGTTTACCAGGAATTCAAAACAAGGAATAAGAATAAACTAACCGATGATAAGTTTAACAAGGACTTTGCCCAGGAATTAAGAAAAGCCATGCTGGAGTGTCCTCATCTTTCTAGGGAAGACCGCGAAGCCTTTGAAAAAGAACTTAAATAAACTCACCAGCTCACCAACTCACCAACTCACCAGCTTTATCCCCAGCTCTTTAAGCTGTTCTTCACTAATCACCGAGGGGCTGTCGATCATTACATCCCTGCCGGAATTATTTTTCGGGAAGGCCATGAAGTCACGGATGGAATCCCCTCCTCCGAATATGGTGGTCCAGCGGTCGAAACCGAAGGCGATTCCGCCATGGGGAGGAGCGCCATACTCAAAGGCGTTCATCAGGAATCCGAATTGTTCCCTTGCAAGTTCATCGGTGAATCCGAGCACCTGGAACATTTTTTTCTGCAGGTCTTTATTGTGGATCCGAATCGATCCGCCTCCGATTTCAGTTCCATTGATGACCAGGTCGTAGGCATTGGCACGCACAGCGCCGGGGTCGGTGTCCAGTAATGGAATATCTTCCGGTTTCGGAGCAGTGAAAGGATGATGTTTGGCATAGAAACGCCGGGTTTCTTCATCCCATTCAAGTAAGGGGAAATCAACCACCCAGAGCGGCTTAAAGTCACCGGCTTGCATCAGGTTCAAGCGTTTGCCCATTTCCAGACGAAGGCTTCCCATCGCCTGGCGGGTTTTTTCTTTTTTTCCGGCCAGGATCAGGATCAGGTCGCCGGGTTGGGCATCGAAATGATGAAGGACAGCGAGCAGATCTCCAGGGGTATAAAATTTATCTATAGAGGATTTTATCTGGCCATCCGGGCTATATCGTATGTAAATCAACCCGGAAGCGCCTATCTGTGGCTTTTTTACGAAATCGGTCAGTTCATCAAGCTGCTTGCGGGAATATTCAGAACACCCTGAAGCCTTGATGCCAATGATCAGCTCAGCATCATCAAAAACCTTGAAATTTTTCCCTTTTACGAATTCGTTAATTTCCGTAAAAGTCATTTCGAAACGTATATCCGGTTTATCGGAGCCGTAACGTTTCATGGCTTGCTCATATGACATCCGGGGGAAATCTCCCACGGTGATATTCACAACTGTTTTGAAAAGGTGTTTTGCGAGTCCTTCGAAGGTCTGGAGGATGTCTTCCTGGGTCACGAAAGCCATTTCGCAGTCGATCTGGGTGAATTCCGGCTGGCGGTCGGCACGGAGGTCCTCATCCCGAAAACAGCGTACAATTTGGAAATAGCGATCAAATCCGGCCACCATCAGCAATTGCTTGAACGTCTGTGGCGACTGCGGAAGGGCATAGAATTGTCCCGGATTCATGCGGGAGGGGATCACAAAATCCCTTGCTCCTTCCGGGGTGGATTTGATCATATAGGGGGTTTCGATCTCTAAGAATTTTTGGGCATTAAGGTAATTGCGTGTCTCAATGGACATAAGGTGCCTTAACTCAAGGTTTTTCCGGTTGATGTTTCGTCTCAGGTCAAGGTAACGGTACTTCATACGTAGCTCTTCGCCCCCGTCTGTATGGTCCTCAATAGTGAAAGGCGGGGTTTTGGAAACATTCAGTACGCTGAAATGATCCACCAGGATTTCGATGTCCCCGGTCGGCATTTTCGGATTTTTATTGGATCGTTCAGCAACTTTTCCAGTGACAGAGATTACGAATTCCCTTCCCAGTTTAAGGGCTTCCATGCAAAGGGAGGGATTGACATCCATATTAAAAACAAGCTGGGTAATGCCATAGCGATCGCGCAGATCAATGAAGGTAAGCCCTCCCATGTCGCGTGAGCGTTGGATCCAGCCAGCCAATGTGACTTCCCGGCCAACATGATGCATATTCAATTCGCCGCAGGTATGTGTTCGAAACATCTTTTCAATTTTACAAGCACAAAGGTAGAAAGAAAGAATCACCTCACCAACTCACCAACTCACTCCCTTATCATGATCCGGCTTCCTTCTGAATGGGCTGAGAATTCCGGGGCATACAGGCATTGTATGGTAGTGATTCCGTTGGAATATTCTCCGGCGGCATTGACTTTAAGCGGATATTCGAACACATAGGTTCCCCTTGGAAGCACATCAAAAAAGAAGTTCATGGACTGATCGCTGACCGATTGATAATAGCCCAGGCCGTCCTGATAGCGATAACCCGAAAGGCCGGGGTTGTGGTCGTTGCCTGACCCTGGGTTTGAAATCAGGGGCTCAAAGGCCGAGGCCCTCATGTCTTTCATATGTACAAATTCCATATCCCGGTCAACGGTCAGAATGATCCGGACTTTCAGCTTGTCACCAACATGTAACAAGCTGGTGAGCTGTTGAGTTGTTGAGTTGGTGAGTTCAATGGTTTGTAAAACAGGTCCAGAGGCAGAGTTTTTTTCGATGAAAAGTTGTTTTTCGAGTTTCAGGGGAGTAGCGGCAAGGGTGATTTTGTCGAGGTTTTCGAAATACTGCCAGTAAACGGCTCCCCAGGCAATACCGTCCGAGGATTTTGAAACACTGATCTTTCCCATTTCAGGTTTGATACTTTCCCCTGTCCACGAATACCGGAAATATCCTGTACCTGCTTCCTTAGGGGTATCATTGAGTTTTTCCGAATCGATCATCTCCTTCCCAAGGGTGATTTTTACCTCAGGATTACCGGCAAGCAGGTCGCAGCCCCGGAGTAATAAAGCATAAACGGCTTCAGCCGTGGCCCTGGGAGTTTTCCAGTCCAGGGTTTGTTTTTGTTTCAGTAACCAGATTTTCTGATCTTCCACCGATTTTTTATCCCTTGCAACTTCATCAAAAACTTCTATCATCATGGCCTGGGTTTCTATGGGCGCCTGGTACCATAGCCATCCTTTATTTACTGCCCAGTACATGCCCATTTCCTCCGAATGCAAAGCTTTTTCCGAAAGGGATTTCACGATCAGTCCGGGAGTTTCTTTATGACCCAGGCGATTCAGCGCCAGCGCGATCATCCCTTGCAGGTATTGATCTTGTTTCAGCCAGTATTTATCTGCCTGACTTTGGTAGTATTCAAACGCTTCTTTGAATCCTGCATCCTGCATCGGTATCTCCATGAAATAGGATCGGGCATACAGGTACTGAATCTGGGTGGTACCCAGGTGGTTTTCATCGGTTTTTCCCTTATTATTTTTCTTCAACAATTCAAAATCGGTTTTCAGTTCCCTGTCAAGGTAGGCGATCGCCTGTTCGACCATCTCATGAATCTCTTTGTTATTATTCAGATCAATGATTCCCAGATGAATCAAATGACCCAGTCCCGTTATGATGTTCTGGGTAATATACCGGCTTTCGGGCATGCCCTCAAACCAGGGCCAGGCGCCGTTAGGGGATTGGAGTTTTTTGAGTTTCATCAGATCTTCCTGCTTTTGCAGTTCAAGCTTGCCGGTATTGAAGTACATGCCTAATCTCTGCTTTCGCTCTGTTTCATTCCGGGCTTCCGTCACCCAGGGGGTTTCCTGTAACATGGCCGATTTGAGATCCTGATTTTTTTCAAGGTTCGACCAGAGTGCCGAAGGAGTAAGCGCTAACCAGCTTTCAAATACCGCTTTGATCTTTGGATTGGAATTGGCGATGAAAGAAGCGATGCTGTTGGCATAAAAAGCGGTAAAGAGGGCATCCGCATTCGGATATTTTTTTTCACTGAGTGAAGGCAGCGCCTGTACGGCATACCAGGCCGGGTTGGACGCAAATTCGAGGGTAAGTCTGTAATTTTTAAGGCTTTGAGTGGATAAATACTCCCTGGAGGTGTTGATCAGTTTATCGAAAGAAAAATTGAAACTACCTTTTCCGCGAACCGGAAGCGGAAGTGTTTCGGTAACCATCATACGATTGGTGAGCACAGGTATGATTTTTTCTTCCCCATCACTGAAATTACCTGCAACAGCCGTAACACGATATTGCAATGCGGAAAGTTCCGGGCTATTGGGGATATAAATTTTCCAGGAAATTTCAACAGCTGAACTCACTAACTCGCCAGCTCGCCAACTCGCCAACTTCTGAGTTGGTGAGTTCAGGATGAGATTATCAAGGGTTTTCAGGCTGATGGGATCCTTTAGGCTGAGTGTGACTGTTCCGTCCAGAACGTTACCGGAAAGATTCACGACTTTTGTGCTGAAAACAAGGGTGTCGCCCTGGCGGACAAAGCGCGGGGCATTGGGAAACACCATCAATTCTTTACGGGTGGTCAATTCTTTTTCGATATGACCGATTTCCAGGTTGGAAGTATGGGCCAGTCCCATGAATTTCCAGCGGGTGAGTGATTCCGGCGCTGTGAACTTCAGGATGATACTGCCCGTGGAGTCTGTAACCAGGCTGGGATAAAAGAAAGCAGTCTCCCTGAAGTCTCTTCGGATCTGTATTCCAGGCAATTTTTGTAAAGCTGGTTTTTCTGCTTCTTCCAATCCGGCCAAGCCCGACTCTGTTTTTTCGGCTGAAGGAAGGTTCAGCGTAATATCCTCCCCTCCCTTTGCCGTGACTGCGGAATAGCTCATTTCTGAGGAGTTCATCTGATCTCCCATTCCTCTTTTCATAGGGGAATACCGTCCGCCGAAATAATTCAATCCGAACCAGTTCAACTGATAAAACTGACGGTAACTGTAATCACCTGTACGCTGGTCGGGGGTATAAGTGGTGGAAGTTATGACTTTAAAGGCATTCCTGACATCCCAGGAGGTGGTTGAAAAATAGCGACGATAAATATTAAAAGTCCAGTTGTTGGGTTGGAAAACATCCAGGCTGGCATCGTACATCCCGGCAAGAAGTTCGGCATTGACGGGTTTTTTATCTGGTCCGTAGATGCGGATCTTCCATTCTTCATTTTGTCCGGGATCCAGCTTATTGCGGAAAGTTTCCAGGACAATTCCGAGGTTTTTATCCGCATAGGGAACACTGACTACCTGACTATATTGAAAAGATCTGTTAAAGAGGATACTGTTAAAGTTCACGGAGAAATTTCCGCGGTAAGCTTCAAGCACCGGAATTTCGATCAGCCGCTGTTCCTGGTTGAGTTTAATCCATTGTCTTGAAAACAAGCTGTCGTGGACACGGATTTCGAAAAGCACATTCAGATCTTCTTCTGTTGTGCCAATCAGAAAGCGGGCTGTTTCACCGGGACAGGCCGTTCGGGTCAGGGGAGTAAACCAGCAAAGGGCATTTACGGGTATTTCATTGGACCGGGAATGAAAGACAATAAAATAATGTTTTTTCTCCACTTCCTGTCCGAAGGGGTCCTTGGATTTCAGGACGAGAAGAAAACGTCCGGGCTGAGTCCCGAGGATTTGGGAGCCGATATTCAGGACAGAATCGGTGAGGGTATGGATATTGTTTTCCAGTAAAAGGGATTTTTCCCATTTTTCAGGGTTATTATCATCCTCATAGATATCGTTGGGATAGCGGGAATAGAATTCTTCCCGGCTCATGCTTTCAAGGTCAGGCCTTTCCCATAAGCGCGGTTTATAACTGCGTTCAGGTTGTTCGAGGCGGTAGAGAGCCATGGTCACCTGAGCCGGGGTGGATCGACCGTTCAGGTTGGTTGTCCTGATGTTGAAAAGGCTGTCGCGGGCCGGATCGAAACCCTCAGGAAGGTTGGTTTCTATCAGCAGGGAGCGGTAGCCGGCTGCAATATTTGTCACTGAAGACTGGGTTTCCCCGTTGATATCCGTGACATCGGCATAGACTTCAAAGGTAAAGACGGGTTGATTGTTAATGTCTACTAAAAGGTCAGGAATCGCTTTAAAATCAAGGGAGAAATTACCCGTTTCATCGGTGGTGGAAAACCCATTGGTGATTTCCATGGCTGGGGAAGCAGGGGTGGGCCAGTACCAGGAACGGCTCCACCAGGGGAAGCGGGCTGTTCTCACTACCCTGTAGCTTATTTTTGCACCAGAAACCGGGTTCCCGGCGTATGCTCCGGCTTTACCATGGACTGTAATCTTTTCGCCCAGGCGGTAATTGCCTTCCATGGGGTTGAAAACCACTTCAAAGGAAGGTCTTTTATATTCTTCCACCCGGAAATGGATAAAACCGCTGGCCGTGGAAATGGACATCTGGCCGGCAAGAACACCCATGGGGGCGATAAATGAACCGTTAAAAGAGCCGAATTCGTTGGTGGTAAAGGTTTGTTCCGACAGCTTTTGATTGTTGGCATCATTCAAAACCACGGTGAGCGTTTTGTTGGCCAGGATCTGATGGGTTTCTCCCGACTTCATCATCATGATACCTTTGAAAAAAATCGTTTGCCCCGGCCGGTATATAGCCCGATCGGTAAAAAACCTGGTGATGGTTGACGGAACTTCCCGGCTAACGGAAACCGGATACTGATAGAAATTTTCTGTATAAAAAGTCTCTTTTCCATTCCTGATCTTCAGGTAAAGGTTGGCATTTCTTGCGCCTGATTCAACAGGGGGAACGGAGAAATGGCCTTCCTTGCCGGAGATGAAGTCGCCCAGCTTCTGGGATTCATAACGTCTTGTCTTGTAATTGTAATTTTTTACCCAGCCTTCTGCTATGGCGCCTGCGATGGGTTGGCCGTTTTCCCGGTCAATCAGATAGAAATCTATTCCGCCGGTTTCATTTCTTTGGCTGATATAACCGATTTGTGAAGACCAGAAAGCCGCATAGGTATAAGATTTGTCTTGTGCTGTGCCCGGTTTTCCGGTTGTTCCCATCAGGATATAAAATCCGGAAGGAATTTGCGGAAGGTCGATTTCCAGGCTATGCTGCTGGTGGTCGGTTTCTTCGGGAAGCGCCAGTTCCCACGACAAGGCCTGGGGCAGAGATTCGAAATAAGCGAATAATTGTTCCCGGGTTAAGCCATTGGTTTTTTCAGAAAAATTCTCAGGGTCAAGGGTAAGCAAACGGAAGGTTAGCCGGGGGATATTTTTGAATTCCAGCAAGGCCAGGGATGGTTTATCTGGTGTGATGGCGTAGGGCAGGGTAAGCTGAAGAGAAGGTTGTCGGAGGTCGGATAACAGGATTTTGCAGTTTCCGGCACCCTCTGAGCCGGGAAAGCGTTGGATGGCTTCTTCGCATTTTCTTTCAGCGACCAGGATATCCAGGCGGTATTTATCCGACTGAAGTGGACGATATCTTTGTCCCTGCTGAAAAAAGAACTGAGCCAGGGTATAAGTGATATCGGTTGACCAGGGGGTAGAAAGATATTTCCTTTCCAACTGTTTCAGCGCTTCAAGATAAACACTGTCTTTTTCAGGCTGAAAAGAAATCTCATGGATAAAATCCAGGCGTTTAAGTTCCAGGTCAATCAGGGCGCGAGGGTCTTTGTCGTTGGCATGAAAAGCCGACAGTTCATTAAAAATCCTTAGGGCTTCATTTCCGGTGGTTGCCGTATCGGGACTTTGATTTTTCAGAACCTGTCCGGACATGAAAAATTCGAGGGCGCGCCAGGCCAGAAAATCATAAAGGCTGGGGCGGAAGGCGGCATTTTTCATATTCTCCAGTATAGCCTCATATTCTTTGATCGGTTTGCTTTTCAGCAGCTCAGGGTTTTCAAGTGAAAGCAGATAAGTATCGGTGATTTCCCGGGAAATGGTAATGAGGTCCCAGGTATTGATGCTGTCGGCTTTGTTTTCTTTCAGTTGGGTACGGTCGCGGAAACGGAACTGGTTTTGTTGATAGTATTTCCAGTAAACTTCTGCAAGTATCGACTGAAGTATTTGTTTTTCAGGTTGGGTGGCTGCCTTGATCTCGGCCCTCAGGTCGCCTATGGTCTGTAAGATAAAATCTTCCTGAAAATCAGCATTGAGGCGGATTTTATAAAGCACAGCCTGAATAAAATCCGTTTTATGCTTATTCTTTTTTGCCTGATCATAGATGAGGTTAACCTTGGCCAGGGCTGATTTGGGCTGGCCAAGGCCGGCGAGGGAATCCACTTGTTTCCATAAAGGAGCAGAACGGAAAGTTTGTGCCTGTGACAGGCCATGAAGGAAAACGGATAGAAAGAACAATAAAAAAAATTTTTCCGCAGTTTTCATAATCAGATGTCTTGGTTATACCACAATGTTGATGATTTTTCCCGGAACCACAATGATTTTCTTGGGAGGAGCCCCCTGTAACCATTTTTCCGATTCTTTGGCTGTTATTGCTGCTTTTTCAATCTCCTGACGGGGCATATCGAGGGGGAGTTCAAGTTTAAAGCGGGTTTTCCCATTGAAAGAGACCGGGTATTCAAAAGTGTTTTCCACCAGGTAATCCGGATTAAACTCAGGAAAGAGGGCAAAAGAAATGCTTTCCGTGTTTCCGAGTTGTTGCCAGAGTTCTTCGGCAATATGCGGGGCATAGGGAGAGATGAGGATGACCAGCTTGCTAAGGATTTCCCGCTTGCTGCATTTCAGTTCGCTCAGCTCGTTGACGCAAATCATAAATGTACTGACGGCAGTATTCAGCGACAGCCTTTCAATGTCATCCTTGACTTTTTTGATGGTTTTATGAAGCACCCTTAATTCAGCCGCATTGGGTATTTCTGAGCTGACCCGGAAACAATTCTGTTCATCATGGTAAAGGCGCCAGAATTTTCTCATGAAACGAAAAACTCCTTCAATGCCATTGGTATCCCAGGGTTTGGATTGCTCGAGGGGGCCGAGGAACATTTCATACAGGCGGAAGGTGTCGGCCCCGTACTTTTCGATCAGCTCATCCGGGTTAACGACATTATACTTCGACTTCGACATTTTTTCCACCTCGGGCTTTAATAAAACAGCGCCAGGTCTAAAAAATGATTGCTTCTGCGCTAGCTTTGCTTCTCCTTCAGGGGTGGAAAAAACAGCAGGAAATATGGTTTTCATGATTTTGCAATAATCATCATAAGTTGCAATTTTATAATTTGACATGAATGAATATTGCTTTTTACATTCTTCAAACTTTTCGTTGGTAAGAATGTTCATTTCAACATATTCTATTGGAACATTAATCCAACTTGTTGGGAGGTAATCGTCCGCTAAATCTGCTGGTAAAATATAGCCGTTTTTATGTTCAAGCTGTTCAGGGGTTCCAAAAAAGATTATTTGAGCTTTCTGGCTAACTCCCTGTATCATGCCCTGATTCACGAGTTTTTTATAAGGTTCATCTTTCGCAGAAAGGCCGATATCGAAGAGGAATTTATTCCAGAAACGGGAATAGATCAGGTGGCCGGTAGCATGTTCTGCGCCGCCGATATAGAGATCCACGTCTTGCCAGTATTTTACAGCCTGGGGTGAGAAATATTCCTCTTTATTCCGGGGATCCATATAGCGGAGATAATACCCGCTGGAACCGGCGAAACCGGGCATAGTGCTTGTTTCAAGTGGGTAGCCCTGTTCGGTGGTCCAGTTTTTTGCCCTGGCCAGTGGTGGTTCGCCGTTTTCCGTAGGAAGATAAGCATCCACTTCGGGGAGGAGGAGGGGAAGTTCATTTTCGGGGAGGGTACAAGCGATACCATCCCTGAAATAGACCGGAAAGGGTTCTCCCCAGTAACGCTGGCGGCTGAAGATGGCATCGCGGAGGCGGTAATTCACCATTCCTTTCCCGATTCCTTTTTCTTCCACTCGTTGAATTACTGCGCTGATGGCTTCTTTCACCGTCATGCCGTTGATGAATCCCGAATGGATCAGGATTCCGTCTTTGGCATCATAAGAACTTTCGGAAATATCACCCCCGGAAACCACTTCCACGATGGGCAAATCAAAGTGCCGGGCAAAATCATAATCCCGGCTGTCGTGGGCTGGAACCGCCATGATGGCTCCGGTGCCATAACCGGAAAGCACATAATCGGCCACCCATATGGGCACGGGTTTTTCGGTAAGGGGGTTGATGCAATAGGCACCGGTAAACACACCGCTGACTTTTTTCACTTCCGTCATGCGTTCGCGTTCTGAACGATTCATGGCTTCATGCAAATACAGTGCCACAATTTCGTGGTGTTCGGGGGTTGTGATCTCATGGACAAGCTCATGTTCAGGAGCCAGCACCATGAAGGTGGCGCCAAAAATCGTATCGGGGCGGGTGGTGAAAATATTCAGTTGATGGCTGCTTCCCTGAACGGGAAACAACACCTCGGCTCCCTCCGAACGCCCGATCCAGTTCCTTTGCATTTCTTTGAGTGATTCCGGAAAGTCGATGCCGTCGATGCCGTCGAGCAGACGTTGGGCATAAGCCGTGATCCTCAGGAACCACTGTCGCATCAGTTTACGCTCGACGGGATGGCCACCGCGGACCGAAAATCCATTGCTTACTTCATCGTTGGCCAGCACCGTCCCCAGTTCAGGGCACCAGTTTACCAAGGCTTCCGAAAGATAGGCCAGGCGGTAATTCATCAGGATGTCCTGCTGCTGTTTTTCAGACAAGGAGGTCCACCCGGAAGCAGTAAAGCCGGGACCACCCAGGGTTTTAAACTTATCCACCAGCACGGAAATGGCCTCTGCCTTGCCGGTTTCGGGATTGTACCAGTGATGAAATAGCTGAATGAAAGTCCATTGTGTCCATTGATAATATTCCGGATCACAGGTTTTCACTTCACGGTCCCAATCGTAGGAAAAACCGATCTTATCCATTTGTTCACGGTAACGCAAAATATTCTTGGCCGTGGTGATGGCTGGATGGGTACCGGTTTGTATGGCATATTGTTCAGCGGGTAAACCATAGGCATCGTATCCCATGGGATGCAGCACATTGAATCCTTTCAATCTTTTATAGCGGGAAAAAATATCCGAAGCAATATATCCCAGGGGATGCCCAACATGAAGTCCGGCTCCCGAAGGGTAAGGGAACATGTCGAGGACATAATATTTCGGACGGGAAGAATCGTCCTCTGTTTTAAAGGTATGGTGATCCACCCAGAACTGCTGCCACTTTTTTTCTATTTCTGTGAAATTGTAATCCATTGAGTTGGGATTAAAAGAAGGGACAAAGGTAGGAAAATAGCCTGATATTTAAGAAAAGCCTATCTTTGGTAAGCCGATCAACCCCCTGTTTTCATGGATGAAACCAAAGATCCTGCTTCACCCGGAAAAACCACACACCGACTGAGGAAAATCCTTCTCATTTTAGTCGGGATAGTGATGCTTCTTTATTGGACAGTCTTTTTTGGATTCAATTATTTCGGGGAAAAGCTGTTGCGAAACTATCTTCAGGAGAAGGTCTTCCTTTCCAGCGGCGGACTGTATTCCATCCATTTCAGCAGCATGCATCTCAACATTCTGACCGGAAAGATCAAACTGAAGGATTTTGAACTGACTCCCGATACTTTGCTGTATCAACAACGCAAATCAAGGGGAGAAATCAGGTCGGGGCTTTACCGGATCTCTTTTCCTTCCCTAAGCATTGAGCGTCTTCATTTATTTCTTGCCTTTCAGCAAAGAAGGCTGATTGCCAGGGAATTGAAAATTGTCAGCCCGGAGATCTATATCCTGGGACATCCCGATACGGCCAGCATAAAGAAAAACCGCTTCCACCTGATCTATGAAGACATTTACCCGCTGGTCAGCCAGGTGTTTGTTGATTTTCATATTGATTCAGTTAGGGTTGAGCATGGATTCATGTCTGCGGAAGGATCCGGAAAAAAGCGACAGATCAGCCGGGGAGAATATGAGTTTTCGGCTTATCTCCGCGATGTCAGCATTAACCGTTACAGTTATTACAATAAAGACAGGGTTTTTTACTCCACCGACCTCGACCTGGTGATCCATCATTTTGACTATTCCCTGGCCGACAGCCTATATTTCATCCATGCCGAAGAAGTCGGACTCTCTCTAAAACGATCGTTGTTATATGGGAAAAACCTCAGTCTTAAACCAAATTTCAAAAAGAAACACCTTCATCAGGTTCATCCCGGTGATTTCTTTCAACTTGGTCTGCCTTCCTTTTCCATCCAGGGCATCAACCTGTATGAAGCGCTGACCGGACAAATCGTGAAACTTGATGAAGTGACCCTGGAAAATTTTTCCCTTAAAGTATTCCGCAATCTGGCAACCGGCCATGCTTCTCCTGGGGGTCAAAAGAACAAACGAAAATTCAAGGTAGCCGACCTGTTCACCATCATCTCAGGCGAATTGAAATCCGTGGAAATCCAGTCACTGGTTTTAAAAAAGGCATCGTTTGAATATTTTAAGAGCCTGGCTTCGGCGAATCCGGAAATGAAAATAGCGGAAGTGAATCTTTCCCTGAATGATTTTTTCCTCGACTCCACTGCTTACCTGAACAAAGAGAGGATCTTTTATTCCAGGGACATAGATCTTGAAATGAATCGTTTCAACCTTCTCTTGAGGGATGAAATTCATACCATCAATGCCGGCTGTATCCGGTTTTCGACGGCCAGGGAGAGGATAGAGGTACAGGATGCCATTATTTTTCCCGATAAGGTCAAAAACCTGCAAATGGGAAAAGCCAGAAAAAACACCCTGTCTTTTTTCCTGCCTTCCATGGTGTTTTCTAAAATCGATCTGAAAAAAGTTTTTAATTACCGAATCCTTGATTTCGACCTGCTGGAGATCACAGAACCCGATCTGAAGTTCATACAGTATCACAAAACGAAAAACCAAGACCCTCGTTTCAGCAAGCCTGAAGACTTGTTTGATGAAGAAAACGATGATGTGTTGTATGCGCTGATCAAAAAATATCTCCGGCTTATTCGTGGCCATGAGATCAGGATAGACCGTGGTTATTTCGAGATTGATCATCATCTTGACGGGCTGAATCATAAACTGCTTTCCGCGGCTTTCGATCTTCAGATGCTGGTATTGCAGATCGATTCCGCTCACGGGATGAACAAACAGGGATATTTTTACAGCCGTGATTTTAATCTTGATGTTCGCAGTCTCAGCTACCGTTCCCCCGACAGCCTGAATCATTTCCGCTCAGAACGATTGCATATTGTCACCAGGGATTCTCTTATTGAAGCCTGGGAACTGCATTATATGAAAACACCCAAACCTTTCTCCGGCGAGTTGCAGGTGGAGACAAAGCCAATGCTTTCCATCGATTTCAGTCTGAAAAAACTGTATCTGACCGGGCTTGACCATAAAAAAATGTTTTTTGAAAAAACACTTAAAGCAAGGGATATTTTATTCGACAGTCCGGGGCTGATCTTAAAAACAGAAAAATCCGTTTCGGATTATCCCCCCGTGGTCGGGCCGGTATTCAAAAAACAAAGCGACGAGATTCACCGGTTTGAGATTGCCAGCCTGAAGGTCAGGAAAGGAGCTTTTTCCTATGATGGGTATGAGGACAGAAAATCCAGTTATTTCTCACTCAAGGACATTGACTTCAGCGTGCTGGGGGCAAGGGTACAGATCCCATCAACCAAAGGCGGGGATGGCCTTATCCGCTTCGACTCGCTTCAGCTTTCGGTTTTTCCCTTTCATGCGGTCGTTGCCGACAGCGCGTATGCCCTTGAATGTGCCAGCTTAAAAGTGCATTCCTACCCCGTGAGCATAACGGCAGAAGGCCTAAAGCTCATTCCGCTGGAGGCATTTGATCCCTCATCCCCTCAAAACATGAAGTTTACCGCCAATATTCCCAGGCTGAATCTCTCAGGCTTTTATTTTGACAAAGCCATTTTCGACAAGGAATGGATCGTAGGAAAAATTGAAGCCATTGAACCTTCGGTTTTCGTTGAAATGAAAGCGGTGAAAAAATCTTCCGGAGGAATTCATCTTCCCCTGCTGATGAAAAACCTGAAGATCTCATCTGTGCTGCTTTCCAACGCCGACATCGGGCTCAGGGTTCACCGGAGTGATACGGTTTCGGTTTACCGGCTGAAAGAAGCTTTTGTCCGCATCAGCGATTTTATCGTGGATTCGACAAGCAGGGACAATTTGCCTCAACCTCCCCTTTTCAATGCCGGGGACATCACGGTTTCTGCCAAAGGATTTTCCTGGCTTTCACCCGACAGCCTGTATGAATTTTCCTTTAATCGCTTTCAACTGTCAACCAGGGATAAAAGCGCCAGGATAGATTCTCTGCTCCTTGTCCCCAGGTATTCAAGGCAGGAATTTTCAAAGAAAACAGGGCATCAGACCGATCGTATGGAAATCAGCATTCCGGAAATCAACATTGAGCGGATAGATTTCCATAGGTTTTTTAGCGATTCTGTTATCTCTGCCGGACTTATCCGCGTTCCCGGTTTCAGTTTCCGTGCCTACCGCGATAAAAGGGAGGTCTTTCCGGCCTGGCAGAGGCCACCCATGCCCGGAACCGCACTGAAGCGGATCAGGTTCCCGGTTTTTATTGACACCCTCAGGGCGACCAATGGATTTGCTCAATATGAAGAACAAACCGGAGATGAACCCGGACGGATATTTTTCGACAGCCTGGCATTTACCCTGAATCATGTTACCAACAGGCCCGGGAAACACCAAACCATGGAGGTACAATCGACTTCCAGGCTTATGGGGAAAGGCAGGGTGGAGGCCCGCTTTCATTTTCAGCTTGAAAATCCCAGGGATTCCTTCACGTTTCAGGCCAGGATGGGACGTCTTGATCTCCGGGAGATCAATCCCATGCTTTCGAAACTCATGCCGGTAAGCATTGTCAGCGGTACAGCCGATAGCACAGCAATCGAATTTTTCAGGGGAAACGACAGCCTGTCGAAGGGAAGGCTGAATCTCTGGTACAGCCATCTTTCCCTGCGCCTGGAGCCTACCCGTAAAGATTTTTTATACATCATGCAAAATATGTTGGAAAGTTATATGATCAACTGGATCATCCCGGGTAGAAACCCCAACGAGGAAGGGAAGTTCCGACAGGGCATTATTTGTTATGACAGAGATAAAAGCAAGGGATTCTTCAATTTCATCTGGAAAAGCACCCTCAGCGGGATAAAATCCAGTGCAGGATTCAATACGAAATTACAACGGGAGATCATCCGATCAGAAATAAAACAGAAAAAGAAAAAAATCCACAGGAAGTAGGTGACGGTACTAATTTATGACAAGGATCAAAAATTAACCACAATATGCACAAAGGAGGCGCAATGTACACAAAGCAATCCCCGGTGAACTTTGTGTAAATTATGGTGTACTTAGTGGTTAAAGAAACGTATTGATAACTCATTCAGGATTCTACAGAAAATTTCTCAAATTTTAAACAGACGCTAAATTTTACGTAATTTTAAGCCGTAATTTTATATCATGCTTCAGGGGGAAGAAAGTTATTATCAGCGAAGGATTGCCACTTCTTATGTCACCACGATCATCAGCATCACCCTGGTGTTGTTTCTGATTGGGTTATTGGGCATGATCATTTTGCATGCCCGGAAACTTTCGGAATATGTGAAAGAGAATATTGGTTATTCCATCATGATACGCGATGGTGTCAAGGAGTCGGGGATCATGGCCTTAAAAAAGAAACTCGACCATACGTATTATGTAAAGTCATCGGAATATATTCCCCGCGACAGGGCGGCGGAAAGGCTTCAGGACGAACTGGGGGAAGATTTCATCGGCTTTCTGGGGTATAATCCTCTTTTACCTGCCATTGAGCTGAGGTTGAAAGCGCCTTATGCCAACAACGACAGTTTGAGAAAGATTGAACAGCGATTGCTGACCAACCCCGAGATCAAGGAAGTGTTTTATCAGCGTTCCCTGGTGGATTCCATCAATAAAAACCTCGAAAAAATAAGCATAATTTTATTGGGATTCAGCGCGATTCTCCTGTTCATCGCCATGGTTCTGATCAACAACACCATCCGGCTGTCGGTTTATTCCAAGCGTTTTCTGATTCGCAGCATGCAACTGGTCGGCGCCACCGAAGGATTTATTCGCAAACCTTTTTTATACAGATCTATTCTTCATGGTTGTATCAGCGCTTTTTTTGCCATCGGGATGCTGATGGGGGTGACTTATTTCGGCATCGAACAGCTTCCCGAGTTGCTTGAACTTCAGGATTTGACCATGCTGCTGGTGTTGACCGCCCTGATCATTTTCATGGGCATCTGCCTTTCCTGGGTTTATACCTGGTTTGCTGTAAGGAAGTACCTGCGGATCAAGACAGATCTGTTGTATGTTTAAAATTATCCGTAGTTTTGTGCCTAAAACCTAGCCTTTTATGGAAAAGAAAAAAAACATCAAACCTGCTTCTGTCTCTGAACCCGTCAAAACCGGCGAATTTGCTTTCGGAAAGGAAAACTACCGCCTTATGCTTATCGGGCTGGCCTTGATTGTCGTGGGTTTTCTTCTGATGATAGGCGGAGGTTCTGAGGATCCCACGGTTTTCAACCCGGAGATTTTTAGTTTTCGCAGGATCACCCTGGCCCCCATCCTGATCCTGGCCGGGTATGCGGTGGAAATCTTTGCCATCATGAAAAAACCTAAAGAATAATGACCATTTTCCAGGCCATTATCATTGCCATCGTGGAAGGGATCACCGAATTTCTCCCCATTTCTTCCACCGGACATATGATCATCACCCAAAGCCTGCTGGGGATTCCAAGTACCGAATTTGTCAAAGCTTTTACCGTGAACATACAGTTTGGCGCCATATTGTCGGTCATCGTGCTTTACTGGAAACGATTTTTTCAAACCTGGGATTTTTACTTCAAGCTTTTCGTGGCCTGTCTCCCGCTGATCATTGCGTTTTTGCTGGAAAAACAAATCGACAGCATGCTGGGCAGCGTGCTCATCGTGGCCATCGCCCTGCTGGTTGGAGGGGTTTTTCTGATTTTCGTGGATCGCTGGTTTGATAAGCCGGAAAACGAAAACACTCAGCTTACCTATAAAAAATCATTCCTGATCGGTCTTTTCCAGATCATCTCCGTGATTCCCGGCGTAAGTCGTTCCGCGGCCACCATCATCGGGGGGATGAGTCAGAAACTCAGTCGTAAACATGCTGCCGAGTTCTCTTTTTTCCTGGCTGTGCCCACCATGTTCGCGGCATCCGCCTTCAAATTATATGAGAATTATAAAATCATCACGGTCGAAAACATCAATATTTTGCTGATCGGGAACCTGGTTTCCTTCATCGTGGCCATGGTAGCCATCAAATCCTTCATCGCCTTGCTGACCCGATACGGGTTTAAGATGTTCGGATATTACCGCATCGCGGTAGGGGTGATCCTGATCGTTCTTATCCTGAGCGGAAAAAGCCTAAACATACTCTGATGCCGTTTCAATTTGAAACAGGTGAAATCCTGCTGGTTAACAAACCTTACCGCTGGACATCCTTCGATGTGGTGAACAGTTTAAGGGGATTTCTTCGCTTAAAGCTGGGAATAAAAAAGATCAAAATCGGTCATGCCGGAACCCTCGATCCCCTCGCTACGGGTTTGCTGATCCTTTGTACCGGGAAGTTCACCAAGCGGATTGATGAATTTCAGGCTCAGGAAAAAGAATATACCGGCACTTTTACCCTGGGCGCTACGACTCCTTCTTACGACCTGGAAACAGCGGTGGATAAAACCTTCTCCCTCGATTATTTTTCCGAAGAAAAGCTCAGGAATGCCGTAACAGCGCTCAGCGGAACTTATCTTCAAACCCCGCCGGTCTATTCCGCGCGCAAGATTGACGGGAAAAGAGCCTATGAATATGCCCGTAAGGATCAGGAGGTGGAGATCAGCCCGAGGCTGATCCATGTTCCGGCTTTTGAGATTATGGCCATGCGGCTGCCGGAACTGGATTTCCGTATCATTTGCAGCAAGGGCACTTATATCCGGGCCACAGCCCGTGATCTGGGAGAGCTGCTTGGCTGCGGCGCTTACCTCAGCGCCCTTTGCCGTACACGGATTGGCCCCTATCACCTCCGCGATGCCTGGGAACTGGAAGACCTTAAAACAGAATTAGCCAAAGAAAATAGTGTGCCATAAGTACCCACCCCCCAGCCCCCTCCCTGTGAACAGGGAGGGGGAGGTGGATCTGCAAAGATATGTAAAATATTCGATGTATGATCGCCTATCGCCTATCCTGACTGTCAAGCCTTCGGCAGGTAAACCCGGCAGGCAGGCGCCCACTGCCTATCGAAAAATTCTTAACTTTGATTTTAATTTAATTAATTCCTAACTCCTCACTCCTAATTCCTGACTGTTTTATGTTTTCCGATGAATATTTCATGAATGAAGCCCTGAAGGAAGCCGGGAAGGCATTGCAAAAGGACGAAGTTCCGGTAGGGGCGATAGTGGTTTGCGACCGGCGTATCATTGCCAGGGCGCATAATCTTACCGAGACCCTCAATGATGTGACGGCCCATGCAGAAATGCAGGCGTTTACTGCAGCCGCCGATCATCTGGGCGGGAAATACCTCCATGAATGTACGCTGTACGTAACCCTGGAACCCTGTGTGATGTGTGCAGGAGCGGCTTTCTGGACCCATGTCGGCAGGATTGTTTTCGGCGCCGGGGATGAAAAAAGAGGATACAGACTTGTTGATCACCCGCTGCTACATCCGAAAACAGAAGTAAGCTCGGGAATTCTGGAACAGGAATGCGGAGAGATTTTGAAAGCATTTTTCAGAAAAAAACGATAGGCGGTATGCGATAGGCGATAGGCGATCCTGCATCATTTAATCTAACAACAGCATCATGAAACAATCGATTTTAACACAACCTCTGGTCAAGACAGCGCTTCAGGAAATGGCCGAAGTGGCCGGATATCTCTGGGAACGCGGATGGGCAGAACGGAATGCCGGAAACATTTCGGTGAACGTTTCGGAGATGGCGGGATGGCGAGAGGGTGAGTTGGTGAGTGATCAGGCGGTCGGGCTGGAGAAACAATTGTTGTTGGTGTCAGGAAGTGGTTGCAGGATGCGTGAGTTAGCCGTTAATCCTGAAAAACATGTTTGTGTTTTGGACCTCAGTGCAGACGGAAAGGCAACAGTACTTTCAGACGACAACGGCCGGCTGAAGCCAAGCTCGGAATTATCCACCCACCTGGAGGTACATCAGAGGCTGATGAAGAAAAATGCGGCTGAAAAAGTGTTGTTGCATGCCCATGTTACAGAACTGATTGCCCTGACTCATATCGGGAAGTTCACCGAAGAGAAGGCCATCAACCAGATGCTGAGGAGAATGCATCCCGAGACAGGGTTTTTTATTCCCGAAGGGGTGGGCTTTATTCCTTTTGCCATCCCCGGGAGCAAGGAAATTGCAGCCTTAACCCGGGAAAAGTTTGAAACCCATAAGGTGGTGATATGGGAAAAGCATGGTTGTCTGGCCATAGGAACTTCCGTTGCAGAGGCATTCGACCTGTTGGATATCCTGGCCAAGTCGGCAAGCATTTGGTTCAGTTGTCAAGCCTCGGGAACTGAAGCTCAGGGACTAAGCGATGAGCAGATCAGGGCAATAACCGATCATCGTTAAAAATTTTTTTCAACCGTTAGGTTAATTATACGCCGATCTTTGCTATCTTTACGGTCTATTTTCCTGCCATGGAAGCCAATAGACCTGTCCACCATAAACCTGAACTTCCCGAAGTACTGATCCTGGAAGATGATCCGGCTACAGCCAGCATTCTTCAGATATGGCTCAGGGGTTTTTGCAATACCAGCGTTGTGGACCATGGCGATGCCACCCTGGAAATCCTGGAAAAATGGCTGGCGGAAGGCCGCACTTTTGACCTCTTTCTTTTTGACATCAACATTCCTTACCCCTGGAACGGGGTAATGCTGTTGCAGGAGATCCGCAAACGTTTTGAAATTTATCGTGAACTGCCTGCCATTGCCCAAACCGCCTATGCCCTTCCCAATGACCGGGAATACATCCTTTCAAGCGGCTTTAATGCCTATCTTGCCAAACCCCTTGCCAGGGAGGAAATGACCAGCCTGGTGAAGAAGTACCTTAAAAAGTAGTTGGCGAGCTGAAGAGCTGGTGAACTGGTGAGTTGGTGAGTTGGTGAGATGGTGAGTTGTGATTCACCACTGCACTTTGTCACTTTGTTACTCTGTCACTATTTCTTCTTCTTCGCTTTCTTCCTTTTTGCTTTTATACAGTTTGTATCCGCCATATCCTGCGCCCATGGCTAAGAGGATTCCCAGTCCGCCATCGATGGGAGCGCCGGCGGGTTCCTGGTTGGTTGATTCGCCATGCCCCCCCGGAGGAGGAGGAGCAGGCGGATCAGCATATACCGCATCGGTGATCAGCATTCCAAACATCAGTAAGGAAATAACAGCCAGGGATTTGATGATATTTTTCATAGGGTTATGTTTTTTCATTTGGAATCTGATGTAAATTACTGTACAAAAACTTTGGATGACTGGGTAGCCTGTGGGGAGGTGATCTTCACCAGGTAATACCCCGTGGGAACGTTCATGCTGAGTTTGAGCATGGCGGCGCCATTGAGTTTTCCGCTGGCGATGGCCTGCCCCATCATGTTATACACCAGCACATCGCCCTGGTTTTTCCCGGAGTTATCCACCACGACAAGCTGGTCGCCGGATGAATAAACCGTAAAGACCTGCCCTTTCTGGTTTTCGCCTATGCCCACATGGCTGAAGGTGACCAGGAAGCGGGCGGGGTTATCGCCTGTGGCCGAGGTAAAGGTATAAACAGGGTTGTTGGTCAGATCCTGTGAAGTACCCAGTTTCAAATCGTTGAGGTAAACCGGGCCCCAGAAACCATGAATGTTTTTAGCTTCGATGGAAAAGTCAGTTCCGTTGTTTTTAATGAAGTTAAACGGGATCTGAACGTTTCCTCCGGTTTCGGGAAGCGCAATGGTAGAGAGGTGTTCCTCGCCCTGAACGGAATAGAACAAGGGGGCGTAGCCAGGCAGGAAACGGGAGTCGAATTCAGGGTCAAACCCGGGGGTAGCTGTTTGTTCAAAACGGATCACGCTTTCCTGGGCGGTACTTCCGGCCGGGTCGTTGGCCACGAGGAGGAGTCCGGGACTTTCCGAGGCTTTATACCAGGCGGTGGAATTATGGGTACGTTCTGCAGCAGGGATGGTGATGGCGTTTGTTCCCGAGGAAACGTTGACCATAAATCCGTTTAACGGAGGGATGATGCCGGTATTGGAGGGGATGTCCACGTAGCTGGCAGTGGATTCTTTCCAGATTTTTGCCGCACCGTTCACTCCGCTCAGCGACCAGGAAGCGGTGCCCCAGGTCAGCGCGGAGGGATATGGATTCCCCAGCAGATGCCAGCCGTAATTGTCGCCTGTAATATTGTAGGACAGGTTGCTGACGCTGATGTTATCTTTATTTAAGTTACCCGTGAAGGCTTTGGTATCAGCATTGGCATAGGCGACCAGGTATCCCTTTCCCGGGATGAAGTTTCCGCTTCCGCTGGTGGCTCCGAGCACATTGGCGGTAGTCCAGGTGGGAGGCTCGGTGGTGTTTTTATAGTTCACCCATTGGTTGGTCGTTTCCCACCAGGCGTAGAAGTCGTAATTTCCGGCAGGATCGGTGATAAAGGCCGGACTGATGGCCTGTGAGGCAACCGGAGACGACAGGAAATGCCATCCATGAGCGCTTCCGCTGCCCCAGCCTGAGACGGAACGTTCAACCGTGGC
>CAZSDU010000015.1:0-62625 GCA_964605775.1 uncultured Prolixibacteraceae bacterium
GGTCAACTTTCCTCAAAAAATTTAAGGTTTTATGAATTTGAATACAGAAATTAAAAATTGAAATCCAAACGCCTCTGCCCTATATCATCATTTTTCACTTTTCACTTTTCACTTTTCACTTATCACTTGTCATTGGAATCAGCCTCTGACAAAGAAAAATTCTGACCAGTTCGGGTAAGGTGGAAGCTCCTGTTTTTTGTCGCAGTGCCCTCAGGGTTTTTTCAATGGATGAAGGAGATTTATCGTGTTTTGCGGCAATTCTTTTAATGGTCATTCCAAGGGAGAGATCTCGTCCGATTTCTAACTCTTCCCGGGTGAAGAAAAAATTGTCGTTTCCTTTGATGCCGGAATACGGAGCAGAAAGTAAGTCGTTCGGAAGAACGATATTCCCTGCTGCAACCTGTACAATAGTACTGATAATATTTTCTTGATCCAGGCATTTGCGCATGTAAGCGCT
This sequence comes from uncultured Prolixibacteraceae bacterium, assembly GCA_964605775.1. Lineage (GTDB taxonomy): Bacteria > Bacteroidota > Bacteroidia > Bacteroidales > FEN-979 > CAZSDU01. Next base: position 458 of record CAZSDU010000015.1, read on the forward strand.
TATTCCTGCATGGAACATTCTTTGTATCCACCAGACGGAATTCTCGGCAGTATAAATAATGACAGGAATACCCGGAAGGGTCATATTGAGTAATTTCAGATTCTCGAGCGGATCATCATCCCCGAGAAACAGATCAAGGAGAATAACCTGCACATCCATTGAAGGAAGTAAAGTGATTGCCTCTTTGATGTTCAATGAAGATCCGGTAATTCTCACTCCTTCTTCTGAATCGGAGAGCATGAAGTCCAGTCCTTCCAGAATAGCCGGGTGATCATCGATCAAAAAAACATTGATCATCCTTATTGTTGGTTGTGAAGTACCAAAGGTAAATAATATATATCAGGGAAACAAATATATCAAGGAAAAAAACAGGGCAGAATTAAGCGTATAACCTATCTGGACCATTTTTTTATAGTCTTGATAAATAGATCAATAATTAACCGAAATTATATTTCCTTTCCCTGTCAAGCCGATTAACCTGCCTTTTTTCCAGAATGCTAATATGGTTTTTGTTGACAGAAAATGCTCAGGAAGGAAAAGTGTTTTTTTTACTGTAAATTTTCCAGGATCGAATTCCAGAATTTTTATTGTTTTCTCTTTCTCCAACACCATTAGTTGTAATACATTATCAATATAACAAGCATCAAGAATCTGAAAGTCAAAATGGACACTTTGAATATCGTTGAACGAAAATGTAAAATCCTTGTTTTGAAAGGGCAGCATGAATTTTTGTCCGGTTTCCATATTTAATACTTCAGGGGAGCGGCTGTAAAACAAAAAGGGCCATGCAATAATTTCTGTCAGAAAGTTAGTCCCTAATCCTGTTTTTATGTAATATTCAGGTATCCTATCTGTTACCAGTTTTCTGTTATTTGCTTTTCCGTTTTCAAGTTGCCAGATATCGAGCAAATAAGGTTTAAGGCTGTCGGATGAAACGCTCTGAAATATTACCTCAGATTTGGAAACTGGAAACAAATTGGTGGGTATGGGATAATATAAGTGCGATTCATAACGGAAATTCCCCAGTGCGTAAAATACCGTTTTCCCGGCATATGAAATACACGTACTCAATATTACATGTTCCCTGATTAGATAGACGGTATCGCCTCTGTTTTTTTTCATTAAGGGGTAACTTCCCGTAACGATGAAATGGTCATCAAGAAAACAACATCCATCCAACAAAGCAACATCATTCTGGGTTGTTTTAAGCCATGATCGTGCATTGTTAAATAATTTCAGGGAAACAGAATCAACATTCATCCATTTGTAAAACGTATCAACCGGAAAAGTTTCTTTATTAAATATTTTAAGAATTTTTTTATCCGTCAGGTGAATTAAATATATTTCATTGAATATCAGATCATTCAAGGCGATTAAATTGCCCGATGTTTTTATTCTGACGGCCTGGCTCATTGAATTCGAATCGGGAAGCGTAAACAGCGTATCAACCTGGAACAGGTTGTCAAAATCGCGCATGGAGTAATTTTCAAGGCCGGAAGTATAGACCAGTTTTGTTGAATCGTAGAGGTAAATCTCCGATAATGGCATATGATTCAGGCTGTTAAACAGTGAATCGGAATGGATAACGAAGTAATTTCTTTTTAATCCCAGCCTTGAACGGATAAATTTGCCGGAAATCCTTTGATCAGATTCCTTAAGCAACAAAACGGTTTTTATTCCTTCAGGAAGTCTTTCTATGGAACAAAATCCCCCGTAACAGTTGTGGCAATCGGTCAGGTTGAGCTTAACAACAATGCTGTCCTGTGCCATTAAACAATAGAAATTTAGCAGGAAAAAAGTTAAAGTCAATTGGAGTTTTTTCATGATAACAATAAAAAAATATCTGAATGAAATATTTTCAATCTCATACAGATATTGTTAATACTTTCATTGAATTTTATTAAATGAATATGTGATTGAACCATCTTCTCCAACCAGCGAAGAAACAGGACCTTGTGCTTTGAAAACGTTTCCATCATAATTCACAATCAATTCGGTACTTCCTCCATTATTGTTATTCCGAATAATAAAAGAATAACAGATATGATTTTCAAAGGGAGGAGAACAAGTAATTAGTTTAATGCCATTGTATTCTCCTACAACTTTTAAAACACCAGGTACGAAACAGACGGTTCCTCCCTGATCTTCAGAATAACCTAAAAGTGTTAAACAAGAGAAAAGAATAATAAGAACTTTTTTCATGATATTTTTTTATTTAGTGACGCCAAGAATTACTTTGTTGCTAAGTTCGGTTGTTTGAATTACAAAAGAGTCGTAATGAAGTATCACCCCATTATCTGGAAAATAAACATTGCCCGTTGAAGGATCATGTATTAAACAAACACGATCATATGGCGGATCACAAGTAATAATATAGAAATGCCATGCTATTTCTATATGTCTATGACCTAATATTGCTACTGGTTGTTGATCCTCAGCCTTCATCATTGTGGGAAATGTGAAGGCAATAAAAATAATTAAAAGAAATTTTTTCATGGTTTTTAAATTTTGGGGTTTAAAATATTGTTAAAACGAAGCAAACATAATATAAAAAAATTACTTTAGGCCGGTCAACTTTCCTCAATTTTCTGGTCAACTTTCCTCAAAAAGTTTTCCGGTTTCCGGAATTTGATTACAGATGTAAAAAATGGGAATGCAAACGATTTAAATCACTCAATCGTAAATCTAAAATCCAAAATTGTAAATCGATCAGTATTCGTCTTCGTGGAAGAAGAAATCGTCTTTGGTGGGATAATCAGGCCAAATATCCTCGATACGTTCGTAGGTTTCGCCTTCATCTTCAATTTCCTTTAAATTCTCAACAACTTCCTGAGGTGCGCCTGAGCGGATCGCCCAATCGACCAGCTCATCCTTGGTAGCAGGCCAGGGAGCATCTTCAAGTTTTGAGGCCAATTCGAGTGTCCAGTACATTTCTATACGTTTTTTGAAATTCTTGCAAAAGTATAAAAAATAAAATCAAAAAGTCAAGGAAAAAAAAGATGAGGGATGACAGACGTCGGATGGCGGATGTAGCTTAATCTTATTCAGGTTCCGGGATCCATTTTGTTTCCTTTGCATCTAATTCTTTCCCAGTCTTTCTGGCTAATACGAACAGATAATCCGATAAACGGTTAAGGAAACGAATTATTATATCTTCAACAGGATTGGTGTTACTCAGGCGGATGAGCGAACGTTCTGCCCGCCGGCAAACGGTTCTTGCCACATGACAATAGGAAACAAGGGGATGTCCGCCGGGAAGGATGAAATGATGCAAAGGAGGAAGATCTTCGTTCATGGCATCGATCTCATGTTCAAGCATCAGGATATCTTCCTCTTTCAGACCGGGTAAAGGTCTGGTATCTTTTTCCGGATCGCGGGCGATCAGCGCTTCGGCAATGAAAAGGTTTTCCTGAACCCGGATCAGCATATCCCGGTAGTGAGGATTGATTTCCTGGTCGCGGATCAGCCCGATAAAACTGTTTAGTTCATCCAGGTTGCCGTAGGCTTCCACACGTTCATGACTTTTAGGAACACGGGTTCCGCCAAGCAGCGAAGTTTCGCCCTTGTCACCCCCCTTGGTGTATATTTTAAAGTCGTCGGACATATGAAAATTTAGTAACAGAGTAACAGAGTAACAAAGTGTCGATATTACCCTGTTACTTTGTTACTTTGTCACTTTGTCACTTTGTTATCCCTTAAATCTGCTCTTCAATTTTTCAAATTCATCAGCCATTTCTTTTGGCAGACGGTCGCCGAAGATTTTCTGGTGTTCCGCGATCAGTTCGCATTCGGCCAGCCATTCTCCTTTGTCAACTTTTAAGATTTCATCCATTTTCCCGGCAACTCCTTCCAGACCGCTTGTATCGACAGCCGTGGGAGCGGGAACATAACCGATGGGTGTCTGCTTCGCTTCAGCCGTTTGTTCCAGTCGTTCAAAGATCCATTTCAGTACCCGGATATTATCTCCGTATCCCGGCCATAGGAATTTACCATCCTGGCCTTTACGGAACCAGTTAACATTAAAGATCCTGGGTAATTTTGTTTTATCCCTTGCATTTTTACCGATTTCCACCCAATGGCCGAAATAATCGCCCATATGATAACCGCAAAAAGGAAGCATGGCAAAAGGATCGCGGCGTACGCCGGCTTTCAGTCCAATGGCAGCAGCAGTGACTTCGGAACCAACAATGGATCCCATGAAAACACCATGGTTCCAGTCTAAGGATTCATAAACCAAGGGAACGGTCCCTGGTCTTCTTCCTCCGAAAAGAAAAGCAGAAATGGGTACGCCTTTGGGATTTTCCCAGTCTTTATCAATCACCGGACATTGTCTGGCCGGGGCAGTGAACCTGGCATTGGGATGAGCGGCAGGCTTTCCGCTTTCAGGCTTGTAAACCTCGTTGGTCCAGGTAATAGATCCTTCCGGAATCGGTGAACCTATACCTTCCCACCAGATATCTCCATCGGGAGTGAGGGCAGTATTTGTGAAGATGGAATCGGCCTTGCAGGAAAGCATGGCATTTGGATTCGTTTCCATGGAAGTATAAGGAGCCACGCCAAAAAATCCCGCTTCGGGATTGATGGCATAAAGTCTCCCATCTTCACCGAATTTCATCCAGGCGATGTCATCACCTACCGTTTCAACTTTCCATCCGGGAATGCTGGGGATCAGCATGGCCAGGTTGGTTTTGCCGCAGGCACTTGGGAAAGCAGCCGCGAAATAGCGTTTTACTCCTTTGGGGTTAGTGATGCCCATGATAAGCATATGCTCGGCCATCCAGCCTTCGCGCCGGGCCATACTGGAGGCTATACGCAGGGCCAGACATTTTTTTCCGAGCAGGGCATTTCCGCCATAGCCACTTCCGAATGACCAGATTTCATTGGTTTCCGGGAAATGGGTGATATATTTCTTTTCGATGGGAGCACAGGGCCAGCTTACGTCTTTCTGTCCGGGTTCCAGGGGAGCTCCGACGGAATGCATGCAGGGGATAAAATCCCCCTCTCCCAGAATATCAAGAACTGCGGTTCCCATGCGGGTCATGATGCGCATATTCACAACAACATAAGGTGAATCGGTGATCTGGATTCCTATTTTGGCAATGTCAGAACCCAGCGGACCCATACTGAAAGGAATCACATACAAGGTACGGCCTTTCATGCATCCGCGGAATGCCTCTGTCAGGATCTTTTTCATTTCCACCGGATCCATCCAGTTGTTCGTGGGACCGGCATCTTCTTTTTTTACAGAACAGATGTAGGTTCTGTTTTCAACCCGGGCAACATCACTGGGATCGCTTTGAAAATAATAGGAATTTGGGCGTTTTTCTTCGTTTAATTTGATTGCAGCACCTGTTTTTACAGCAAAATCAAGTAATTGCTGATTCTCCTGTTCCGAACCATCACACCAGTGAATGGCATCCGGCTGACATAAAGCAGCCCAATCATCTACCCATGTCTGAAGTTTTTTACTGATTTTCATAATTGAAAAGTTAGTGAGTTAGTGAGTTGGTGAGCTCGCGAGCTTACCAAACGTGTCAATTTATTTTAATTCTGATAGTGCTGTTTTAATTCTTCTGGCTGCTTCAGTCAGTTTGTCCTTGCTTGTGGCATAGGAGAAGCGGATACAATTCGGGTCGCCGAAAGCATCGCCGGGAACAAGGGCGACAAATACCTTATTGAGGAGGTACATGCACAGATCATTGCTGTTCTGAATGCTTGTTTTACCATCGGATTTACCGAAATACCAGGAGATATCCGGAAAGATGTAGAAGGCTCCATCCGGGTAATTCAATTTCATGCCCGGAATTTCAGCCAGTAATTGAAGCATCAGGTCGCGGCGTTCGCGGAAAGCCTGCTGCATGATTTTCATATCGGGAGTGGCATCGGGAGCAGTGGCGAATGCCTTCAGCGCTGCACGCTGGGCAATAGAAGAAGCGGCAGAGGTAAATTGTCCCTGTAATTTATCACAGGCCTTGGCAATGGCCAATGGCGCCGCAATAAAACCGATTCTCCACCCGGTCATGGCATAGCCTTTTGAAACGCCGTTGATCAGCACGACCTGATTTTTAATAAAATCAAACTGGCAGATGCTTTCATGTTTGCCAATAAAGTTGATGTGTTCGTAAATTTCATCGGCAATGATGGTGATATCGGGATGTTTCGCCATGACTTCTGCAATTCCCTTTAATTCTTCTCTGGTATAAACCGATCCGGTGGGATTGCAAGGGGAACTATAAATGAGAACTTTTGTTTTCGGAGTAATGGCGGCCTCAAGTTGTGCCGGTGTGACCTTGAAATTATTTTCTATCCTGGCAGGAATAAACACGGATTTTCCTTCTGCCACTTTCACGATTTCTTTGTAAGAAACCCAGTAAGGAGCGGGAACGAGTACTTCATCTCCGGGGTTCACCAGGCTGAGCATGACATTGGCAATGGATTGCTTGGCGCCGGTGGAAACAACGATCTGATTGCATTCGTAATCCAGGTTGTTATCCCGTTTCAGCTTAAGGCAAATGGCCTTGCGCAGGTCTTCATATCCAGCAACCGGGGGATAGAAACTGAAATTATGGTCAATGCCCTCTTTGGCAGCATTTTTAATATAGTCGGGGGTGTTGAAGTCGGGTTCCCCCAGGCTGAGGTTGATCACATCGTGGCCTTCGGCTTTCAGTTCGCGGCTTTTGCGCGACATGGCCAGGGTTTCACTTTCGGACAGGTACTGGATTCGGTTCGCGAGTGTTGTCATAATGTAGTGATAATGAAGTTTTTGTAAAAAGAAACAAAGTTAGGCAAATTTTTGAATCACGATAAAAAAACTGAAATATTTTAAGAAGAAACCTGATAGCAGATGACGGATGGCAGAAAAAATCGTCAATCGTCATTCGTAAATCGTAATTTTGTAAAAAACACCTGCCTATGTATCCCAGTGTTGATCATCCTTTTATTTTCCACCTGCTTGGTGGATTTCTGCGCTTCATTTTCATTTTCGGAGCCGCTTTTTTTCTGTTGTGGTATTATTTAAAACATACAAAGAAGCCTATACAAGAGATCATCCCAACGGATGACCATAAGATCATCCTGCCATTGAAGTTACAGGCTTATGAACGATTCGTCCTGCTGCTTGAAAGGATTCATCCGGCCAATCTGGTGATGCGGGTGAACAGCGCCGGACTTTCTTCCATACAGTTGCAATCACAGCTTGTAAGAAGCATCCGGGAGGAATTTGAATACAATCTTTCTCAGCAATTATATATTTCTGAAGCTTCCTGGGAAATGATTAAGAATGCCAAGGAAGAAACCATTGCCCTGATCAATCAGGCGTCGGGAAAAGTCGGTGAAAATGCTTATTCCTCGGAATTGATCAAAGCGATTTTTGATATTTCCATGGAAAGGGGTAAACTTCCCGTGGAAACGGCCCTGGAAACAATTAAAAGGGAACTGCAGGGAAGTAAGAGTTTTGTCTGAATGGATTCAATCTGATTTCATCCTGTACCAGTAGCGGTATCTTTGCCTGAACCCGAGCTTATGATATAAGCTGATTGCCGGAAGGTTATCCGTAAGTACCTGCAGGTAGGCCGTATCTGCTCCCTGGCTTATCCCCCAGTTCAATAGTGAATTGACCAGTCGCGCCCCAAGTCCCTGGTTCCTGAAATCCGGATCGACTACCAAATCGAAAAGTCCGAGATACCGGTTTTCAAGAACCCCAAGTCCAACCCCTATCGTTTTTTCTTTCTCCTTGATGGAAACAAGGCATTTTAGGGTCATAATCTGTTCCATGATCCGGAGGTAAGTTGGTTTACGTGCCTGGTTAAAACCATTCATACGGATGAATTCATCTATCCATTTTTCATCCAAAGCATTGTCCAGTTGGACATTCTCCTCCCGTGTGGAAGAAAAAGCCGACAGTTCCATGACCTGGAAAGAGATATGGCAATGAATGCAGTACCCTCTTTTTTCAAGATGCTGGTCAATATCATGGGGCTCGGAGTCGGAAGTAATTTTAAATGTCGGAGGGATTTGTTTCTGCCTGAAGAGATTTTCGCAATAATCTATTTTTTGATCAATATTCAGGGTGGAAGGATAAAGCGGGTTGACACAGTTGGAGCGTTTGGTTACTCCATTGGCAAACCGGAGAATCCAACCGTCGTACTGCATGGTTTGCAGGGCCGGCCAGGCGTTATTGCTGATTTCTTCGAAGCGGAGAATCATTTCGATTTACGGTTTACGATTTACGATTTACGATTTTGTTTTTTTGAATTTTTGTTTTTGGTCGGGGGTCATTTTTTCGCAGGCGTACTGAAAGATCAAACGGGCAGCTGAATCCTTGAATTTCAGTAAAAATGTTTCGGTGGGTTCTGGCTGTTTTTTCCATGCTTCCCTTAAAAACCAGCCAAGTCCCTGGTGAACTTCCCGTTCAGTATCCATCATCATCGGATCAATAAAATCGAAAAAAGCCTGAAAATCGGCAGAGCGCTTCATGGGTTTGATCAGGCAGACTACTGCCGCCCTTCTTTGAAACTTGTTCTGCGCATATCGCCAATCGTTCATCATTGCAAGGGTGATGAATCCTTTTTTAAACATCAGCGAAAGGATATCTCCGCAGATATAATCGGTATGTGCCCAGTTGGTGATGCCGATGGAGAACCAGTGTTCGACGGCCTTAAAAATTTCAGGCGTCCATTGCTTCTGAAACTTCAGGGTCATCCGGATAGCCAGGCTGACTTCTTCGTATCTTGGTGAACTGACAAGGGTTTCCGACATTATTATGGCGGTTGACAGATCTATTCCGGGTAAAGCCAGTATTTCCTCCACTTTTGCATCGAACATACCGGAAGGCAGTCCCCAACCATGATACCCTTCTTTGAAGTAGCGTGAATATTTCTGAATGATGGCCGGATCGGAATGTTCCCGGCAGAATTCCCGGAAGTCAGCGATGATTTTATTGGTGTCCATTTCTTATGATTTATGAAACAGCCTGCCTGCCGGACAGGCAGGGATGCAAGATGCAGGATGACGTAAAATGGATCACGGGTTACAGATTATAAAAGTTTTAGCTTTTTCCAGGGCGGCAGGAATTCCGGCAGGATTTTTACCCCCGGCAGTGGCGATATGCGGTTGTCCGCCACCGCCGCCCTCTACCATTTTGGCCAGTTCCCGTATGATATTCCCGGCATGAAGTTTTTTTTCTTTCACCAGCTTGTCGGCCAGCATAACCGTAAGTGAAGCTTTGCCTTCGTTTTCGGTAGCCAGTAAGAGGAAGAGGTCAGGGATGGCATGGTTGAGTTCGTGTGCCAGGTCTTTTAAGGATTCGGCATCAAGGTCAACTTTGGCAGCAAGGAAATTGACCCCATCAATAACCTGGATCCGGGAGATTAACTCTTCTTTGAGTTGCTGAATTTTCAGTTTCCCGAGTGCTGCTACCTGGCGTTTCAATTCCTGGTTTTCTTCCTGAAGGTTTTTAACGCTTTTCAGCAGATCTTTCGGATGTTTGAGGCTTTCACTCAGCTCTTCCAGTAAGGCATCCCTGGAATTCCAGTATTCTTCTGCTTTCCTGGCGGTGATCGCTTCAATTCTCCTGATTCCTGCTGCAATGGCTCCTTCCGACAGGATCTTGAACATCCCGATCTGTCCGGTTGTCGCCACATGGGTACCGCCGCAAAGTTCCACGGAATATCCGGGATCAAAGGCCACCACCCTGACCTTTTCCCCGTATTTTTCGCCGAACAATGCCATGGCTCCCATTTCCTTTGCTTTCACAATGGGCATATCCCGCTTTTCATGGAGGGGAATATTCTCACGAATCTTTTCATTGACCAGCGTTTCAACCTCAAGGATTTCCTCTTTTGTCACTTTTGAAAAATGGGTAAAGTCAAAACGAAGGCGATGTTCATCCACGGAAGAACCTTTTTGTTCCACATGAGATCCAAGTATTTTCCTTAATGCAGCATGCATAAGATGGGTGGCTGAATGGTTGTTTTCAGTCAGTCTGCGTTTCAGGGGATCCACCTCAGCCCTCATCTTTTTCCGGGGATCATTAAAAAAGGCGGAGGTTATATGAATGATTATTTCATTTTCTTTGATGGTATCCAGCACTTCGATTTGCTGGTCATCTGCCCTGAGCCATCCCCTGTCGCCGACCTGTCCTCCGGATTCGGCATAAAAAGGAGTTTTATCCAGGACGATATGATAGCATTGCTGCCCTTTGGTATTGACTTTCCGGTATTTAGTGATCAGGGATTCGGTTTTCAGGGTATCATAACCTAAGAATTCAGGCATTCCTGCATCTTCAACCAGAATCGTCCAGTCGGTAGCTTCTGAAGCAGCATCTTTCCGTGAACGGGCTTTTTGTTCCTGAAGTCCCTGGTTAAACCCTTGCATATCGACCTCCCAACCCAGCTCTTTTGCCATCAAGCGGGTCAGGTCAATCGGAAATCCATAGGTGTCGAAGAGTTCGAAAGCGAAAGCGCCATCGATGACCCCAACCCAACCCCTTCCCCTGGGGGGAGGGGCAAGGGGTGGGGCAACATAAACATTAAACCGCTGTATCCCCATGGACAGTGTTCTTAGGAATGTTGATTCTTCCTCACGGATCACATTGATGATGAAATCTTTCTGGGCAATTAATTCCGGAAAAAATGAACCCATTTGCTCAGCAAGCAGGCCGACAAGATCGCAGAGAAATGGTGTTCTGAAATTCAGGAAGACATATCCGTAGCGGACAGCCCGTCTGAGAATTCTGCGGATCACGTAACCGGCCTTTACATTGGAGGGTAACTGTCCGTCGGCTATGGCAAACGCGATGGCACGCAGATGGTCGGCCACAACCCGCATGGCGATATCGGCTTTGGGTTGATGTCCATAGGGTATTCCGGTTTTTTTTGCAATTTCCAGAATCAGGGGTTGAAAAACATCGGTATCATAATTCGATTGTTTGTGCTGAATGACCATACAAAGCCGTTCAAATCCCATGCCTGTATCCACATGCCTGGAGGGCAACTCCTGCAATTTACCGTCAGCAAGGCGGTTATACTGAATAAAGACCAGGTTCCAGATTTCTATCACCAATGGATGACCTGTATTCACCAGGTTGCTGCCCTTGATTTTTTGTTGCTCGGTTGCGTCCCTGATATCGGCATGGATTTCGGAACAGGGACCACATGGCCCGGTATCGCCCATTTCCCAGAAATTATCTTTTTTTGAACCCAGTAAAATCCTATCCTCCGGAAGAAAGTTTTTCCATTGATCATAAGCTTCCTGGTCTTTTTTCAGATCTTCCTTGATATCTCCTTCAAAAACGGTTACGTATAAACAATCTTTGTCAATTTTCAGGACTTCAGTCAGGTATTCCCATCCCCAGGCAATGGCTTCCTTTTTGAAATAATCGCCGAACGACCAATTGCCAAGCATTTCAAACATGGTGTGATGATAGGTGTCATGCCCGACTTCTTCAAGGTCATTATGCTTTCCCGAAACCCTCAGACATTTCTGGGTATCAGCGATACGCGGGAATCGGGATTCCTTATTCCCCAGAAAGACATCCTTGAACTGATTCATCCCGGCATTGGTAAACATCAGGCTGGGGTCGTTCTTCACTACCATCGGGGCGGAAGGGACAATGACATGCTGCTTGGATAAGAAGAAATCGAGAAATGATTGTCTGATGTGTGCTGAATCCATAGTGTTATTATTCATCGTTATTGGTGAGTTGAAACGTCATAATCTGTTTTTGTAATAATCACATTAACAGTTCATTAACATTCTTTAACATTTTTTCGAATACCCAAAGAACTGCAAAGTTAATTATTTACTTAATTTTGTAGCGATTAGCTTTCCCATTCTGATTTTTTCTAAGGGCATTGCCAATGAGCAAAGTAAAATACAAATTCAACAAGAAATCCCTGACTTTTGATCGTGTTCAGACTACTTTCAGGAAGCGTATGTTGTATTTCTTTACTCATTTGTCCACAGGGGTTGTTTTTGCCGCTGTTGTGCTGGTACTGGCATATAATTTTCTGGACTCTCCCAAGGAAAAAGCCCAGAAACGGGAAATTGATGAAATGAAGCTTCAGTATCAAATTCTGGACGATCAATTAAAAAAAGTCAGCCGGATTATCAGTGATCTTCAGGACAGGGATGACAATATTTACCGGGTGATTTTCGAGGCGGAACCTATCCCGGGTGCCATCCGGGAAGCCGGTATCGGGGGTATCGATCGTTATGAAAGACTGAAAGGTTATTCAAATGCCGATATCATCATCGATATTGAAAAGAAGATGGATAAGATTATGGGGCAGCTTTATGTTCAGTCAAAATCCTTCGATGAGGTTTTTGAAATGGCTAAAAACAAAGAGATGATGCTGGCCAGCATTCCTGCTATCCAACCTGTAAACAATAAGGATTTACGAAGGATAGGCTCTTACTTTGGCACCCGTATGGATCCGTTTTACAAGGTGAAAAAGTTTCATGAAGGAATGGACTTTTCCGCACCCATCGGGACAGAAGTCTATGCCACGGGAAACGGTACTGTCATCATGGCCGGCCGGGATGGCAATGGGGGGTATGGCAATGAAATCATTCTCGACCATGGGTATAATTATAAAACGGTTTATGCTCATCTTTCAAGAATATTTGTAAAACCCGGCCAGAAAATACGCAGGGGTCAGATCATCGGGTATGTCGGGAATACGGGAAAATCCACTTCACCCCATTTGCATTATGAGGTCAGAAAAAATGGCATTGCCCTGAATCCTATTTATTTCTTTTTTAATGACATTGATCCCGACCAGTTCCAGAGGATGCTGGAACTTTCTCAGCAACCCTCACAAACCATGGATTAATCCGGAGATGTATGCTGAAGACTGACCGGAAAATAGAGAAGATCTATTATACCATAGGTGAAGTTGCTGAATTATTCGAGGTGAACACTTCCCTGATCCGTTTCTGGGAAAAGGAATTTGATATCCTCAAACCCCAGAAAAATAAAAAGGGTAACCGCTTATTTACCCGCCAGGATCTCGATAACCTCCGGATTATCTATCACCTTGTCAAAGAGAGGGGATACACCCTTCAGGGAGCGCGTGAAAAATTAAGGCAAAACAAGGATGACGTATTCCGGCAGGTGGAAATCATTGATTCTCTCAACAGAATCAAAGGGTTTCTCCTGGATTTAAAAGGGCAGATGTAAGTGCAGTGGAATGAAGGGACAGCAATCTTTTTTCGAACAAGTTTATGCAGTTGTTCGCCTCATTCCATTCGGAAGGGTTAGCTCCTATGGGGCAATCGCTGAATACCTCGGGACGAGAGGATCGGCCAGGATGGTTGGATGGGCCATGAATGCATCCCATACCCAAGTGGCAAATATCCCTGCCCATCGGGTGGTGAACCGGGTAGGACTGCTCACAGGAAAGCATCATTTCGGCGGACCGGACGTGATGAGGCAATTGCTGGAAAGTGAAGGCATTAAAATCCGAAATGACAAGGTCCAGCGTTTTGAGATTGTATTTTGGGAACCGGCAATTGAATTAAGAATGAGGAATGAGGAGTTTGACTGCCAGTAATGTAAACAGACAAACATGAACATCAACAGAGATAAAATAATAGAAGCGTTGAAACATGTGGATGATCCGGATCTGAAGCAAGATTTGGTGACATTAAACATGATCGACAACATATCCCTTGAAGGGAATAAAGTCAGCTTTGATGTGTTGCTTACTACACCGGCTTGTCCATTGAAAAACCAGATCCGCCAATCCTGTATCGACGCGGTTCATCAGTACGCAGATCCGGCATTGGAAGTGAACATTAATATGACATCCAGGGTCACTTCCCGGAGGAAAGAAGCAGATGTCGTGTTGAAGGAAGTAAAAAATATCATTGCTGTCGGATCAGGTAAAGGAGGTGTTGGCAAATCAACCATTGCCGTTAACCTGGCGGTTTCATTAGCGAAAACAGGGGCAAAAGTCGGGCTTATCGATGCCGATATTTACGGGCCATCCATCCCGATGATGCTGGGACTGAAAGATGAACGACCGGGGGGGGTGGATAAGGATGGAAAAACCTATGTTCTTCCGCTGGAAAAATACGGACTTAAAATCCTATCCATAGGGTTCTTTGTGGATCAGTCGAAAGCGCTGATCTGGAGAGGTCCTATGGCTTCCGTGGCCTTACGACAATTATTCACGGATGCCGAATGGGGCGCCCTGGATTATATGGTCGTTGACCTGCCTCCCGGTACCGGCGACATACCGCTTACCCTGATCCAGGATTTTCCGCTTACGGGGGCCATCCTTGTGAGTACGCCCCAGCAAGTGGCCATCGCTGATGTACGTAAGGCAGCCGATATGTTCCGTCAGGATAAAATCAATCTTCCCATCCTGGGACTGGTAGAAAATATGGCTTATTTTACCCCTTCTGAATTCCCTGAGAAAAAATACTTCATCTTTGGTGAAGGAAGTTGTCGAAAATTTGCCGGCGAACTAAACATTCCAATCCTGGGCCAGATTCCGATAGTATCGGCCATTTCTGATTCAGGCGATTCAGGGAAACCGCTTGCCCTGGATGATCATTCCCCGGTGGCCGCGGCTTTCGATCAGCTCGCTGAAAAAGTCGCACAGCAGATTTCCATCAGTAATTCGATCAGGGAGGTTTTGGGGAAGTAACAGAGTAACAAAGTAATAAAGTGAAAGGGGATAATGAAACAGATTTTATGAATCCTGCATCCTGTATCTTGTATCACTGATCTTGTATCCCGGATCGATAAATTAAACAAATTACAAACAATCAATTTTCAGAAATATGTCAAGCCATTCAGAACTTGTTGAGAAAGTAAAAAACGTCATTGAGCAGATCCGTCCTTACCTTCAGGCCGACGGGGGAGATGTGGAATATGTGAATATGACAGAAGACCATGTGGTCAATATCCGTCTCCTGGGCATGTGCGGGAATTGCCCTCACAGCCGTATGACTTTGAAAAACGGCATCGAAGCGGCGGTCGTTCGTGCCCTGCCAGAGATCAAGTCGGTGGAATCGGTGGAAGCTTAAAAGTCAGCTAATTATAAAATCCATCAGATTCGGAAACATTGGATCCCGGACCTTCAGGAAAAGTCTCCCGTTTAGTCTTTAAAATTATCATGTTAGTCACTAGCGACCGTATCATGTAGTGCATTAGGAAGCAGGGTGGTAAGCAGATGCTTATAATACCCATCATTTCGAGCCAATATCATGTCAAGAATTACTTGAAAAACGTGAAGTTCACGCTGCCGTAGTTTCTCTTTTGGGAGAACGCAGGATGATGTTCAAATTTGTATTTAACGGAATGTTCCAGGATAAAAAGACCATCTGCGGAAAGTAAATCCGAATTCAATACCAGGTCGGGAATGCTTTCGATTCCATCCAGTTCATAAGGAGGGTCGGCAAAGATCAGATCGTAACTGCCGGTCATATGTTTCAGAAATACAAAGGCATTCGATCTCACGGGCGTCAGGTTGTCAGCCCCGAAGGTTTCGGCTGTTTTTTTGATAAAATCAATACAACGCGGGTTGGCATCAATGGCTGTGACTTCAATGGCTCCCCGTGAGAGGAATTCAAAGGCCATGCTTCCGGTTCCAGAGAATAGGTCCAATACTTTCAGGGAATTAAAATCAACCAGATTGTTAAGGATATTGAATAAGCCTTCCTTGGCAAAATCGGTAGTGGGTCTTACCGGCAGTTTCACCGGAGGCTGCAACTTCCGTCCCCTGAATTTTCCGCTTATAACCCGCATGAGGGATAGTTTAACAAGGGAAAAAAGGCATGGGGAGAAATCTGGTTGAACACGTAAGCATATTTAAACGCCTCGCTGCGGCGTCCGAATTCGACATGTCTCATGTATCGGAACAAAAGCTCAAACAAACGGGAATTTTTTTCCACAGCTCCAAGCAGAACAGTATGACTACTTTCAGGATTCAGGCTAAGTTGTTCCAAAACAAAGATCAGGTAATACGCGATGTCTTCCGCGGCGATGGCAGGAAAGGAATTGAAATAGATCATCTGCCGGCTGTCGTATATCATCAGGTCGAAATATTTTTCCCGAATGCATATAAATACCCGGTTAGCCATAACCCTGTTTTTATAATTGATCCAGATACTTTCCATTAAAACACTGGAAAGGTGATTGATACGGGAGGAAGGGAAAAAAGCTTTGATGCTGTTCAGGGTGGAAAGCGGAATGGAGAAAACCTGGTAATTGTCGAAGGGAATCAGGTGATCGGTCAGAATCGTCTCTTCCGGAGTCATCTGGAAGTTCAGTTTAAGATAATTTTCTGTCTCAGTTGAATCGAAAAGTGGCAGAGGGATCAGGGTTGCTTTATTTCCTTCATAGGCAATTTTCACCTGCTTATAAGGGTTTTTCAACCAGGGTGATGCATTCATCATGCTTTTCAGGAAATCATTGAAAGTAACAGGCGGAGCAGGAGAAGGTCGAGGCTGAAGTTCACTTTTTTTCATCTGCTGAAGCGCCAGGAATTTATTTCTTTTCAAATCGAGAATGGCATAAGTCAGGCTGGATTCGTTAACCTGCATGTACAGCCCGTAGTTTCTTGTTTCCTGGACAGAAAAAGAATCGTCGACCTTTCTTAGAACCACTTTGAATAAATCAGCCATGTCGCGGGATTAAACAAGCCATACAAAGATAACATTCACAATGATAATGATAAGGAATCCGAACAGGAGAAATTTCCGTTCCGCTTTCCCTGAAAAAAATAAGGCATAAGCCAGTTTCAGAATGTTGTTGCTGATGATGGCCTGGAATGTTGCCATGGCCACCCCTTCAAGAGAAATTCCAAAACGTCCCTGGAATAAATTAATCAGAAAGGGGTCAATATCCGTCAATCCAACCAGCAAGGAAAGCACATTTAGTCCTGAAATTCCAAAGCGGTTCAGCACGCCGTAGGTAATGAAGGAAAAGGCGATGTAGAGTCCGGTGAAGATCAGCGCCACCTTGAATTCAAGCGGGTTTTTATCTTTCAGGACAACAGCGCTGACCTCCGCCGTATTTTTATTCTTGTAAAACAAAATCAGCAGTCCGATTCCAGATGAAATCAGAAACAGCAACACCAGGAGCAGCCACATCCGCTGAAAAAGATCCTGAGAAAAAATAAAGATCAGGATCAGAATACGCAGGTACATCATGGCCGTGGCAAAGATGATCCCGGCCATGTACTGATTTATGTTCTCCGGTTCTTTTGCACTTTTCTTCGCCAGTATGATCGTGGTGGCCGTGCTGCTGTATAAACCGCCAAGGATGCCGGAGACAATAATGCTGGCTCGCTTGAAAACGAATTTCTTCAGCAGGTAGCTCGCGTAACTGATAGAGGAGATGACGACAACGGCCAGCCAGATTTTATAGGGAGTCAGATTTAAACCAGCCATCAGGGGCTGGTCAGGGATCATGGGTAAAATAACTCCGGCAATGACGAGAAATTTGGCCAGGGTGATAAATTCATAACGGTCAAATTTTTCAGAAATATGGGTAAATGATTCTTTAAGTTCAGTCACGGTCAACACCACAACGACCACCAGCAATACAAGCCAGTAAGGCTGTGTCGCCCATAAGGGACCCAGACAATAGGTAATGAATGCCACCAGTATCGTAGTGATGCCATAGTCGTTGAAATTCCGGATATGATAAAAATAGGAAATCGCAATGATTACGGTAAGAATGAATCCTCCACCAATAAAAAGATAAAAGTTGAGGGGTTCAAGCATGTAAAGAATAAATCCCATGATACCGATGAAAGTAAAGGTGCGATCGGTTCCGAAGGTACGATCAGTATCATGCGCCTGGCTGTGAAGCCGTCTTTGTGAAAGTCCGATCAACAGGGAAAATACGGCAACCAGCAGGAAATCTGTCAGGTTTTTTGGGATATTATGTATAAGATCCATCGGTGTCAAGCAATTTACAATTTCAGATTTTAGATTTGACCATTTGTTTAAAATCGGGTATTTCCTTCAGGAATGAATAGTTCTGTTTTTCATGATTGATTTTACAAGTGTAATGAACCAGGCCGTTGGTCACGACAATGTAGCTGACTTCCAGACTCATATTATACATGGCTACCTGGTCGAACACATCCTGGGTGATCTCCACAGAAGGCGCCTTACATTCCACCACCGCGCAAGGTTTCCCGAAGGAATCATAGGCCAGGATATCAAAGCGTTTTTTCATACGGTTATACGTCAATGCTGCTTCGACCACGATGAGCGAGGCAGGAAAACCAAGATGGTGGACCATGTAATGAATAAAATGTTGTCTGACCCATTCCTCAGGGGTTAACCGGACAAATTTTTTCCGGTAGGGATCAAAGATCTCATCCTTCCCTTTTTTTCCTTCCCTGATGTGAAAATCCGCCGATGGTAAATTGAGTTGCTGCATTAGCTTCATGACAAACATACGTAAAAATCTGACAAATCATTTATCTTTGTCATGTTCAAGACCCTGAATTTTATTTTTACTTCATGAAAACGAAAAAAGAAATTGTAGAGAACTGGCTTCCACGCTATACGGGTACTGCACTGGAAGACTTCGGAGAATATATTTTACTCACCAATTTCAAGTTGTACCTGGAGCTTTTCTCGAAATGGAACCATGTTCCCATCAAAGGTAAAGACAAAGCCATGCCCAGTTGTACTGCAGGAAAAATCACCCTCATCGATTTCACCATGGGGAGTCCCAATGCGGCAACAGTTATGGATCTGCTCAGCGCTGTTTCCCCCAAAGCTTGTCTTTTCCTGGGAAAATGCGGAGGATTGAAAAAGAAAAATAAGGTCGGGGATCTCATCCTGCCCATTGCAGCAATACGTGGAGAAGGAACTTCGGATGATTATTTTCATCCAAGGGTGCCTGCTTTACCGGCCTTCAACCTGCAAAAAGCCATATCCACCACGATACGCGACCATCATCGTGACTATTGGACAGGTACGGTTTATACCACTAACCGAAGGGTTTGGGAATATGATGAGGATTTTAAGGAAGAACTCAGGAAAACCCGGGCCATGGCCATCGATATGGAAACAGCCACGCTTTTTATCGTGGGTTTTGCCAATGGAATTCCAACCGGAGCTTTACTTCTGGTTTCAGATCAGCCGATGATTTCCCCTGGCATAAAAACCCAGAAAAGCGATAAAATCGTGACTGCTCAATATTCGGAAGAACATCTGAGAATGGGGATCGATTCCCTCGACCAGTTGATCAATGAAGGGTTGACCGTTAAGCATCTGAAATTTGATTTCGACAAATAATCATGGCGGCAAAAAGCGGAATCAATGCAGATCAGATCCTGCTTGATCTGAAGAATAAAATTTATTACCCGGTTTACCTATTACATGGGGAGGAATCGTTTTTTATTGATGAAATCTCCGGGTATATTGAGGAAAATATACTGGATGAGCAGGAGAAAGAGTTTAATCAGACCATCGTTTATGGAAAGGATTCCAATGTAGCTACCCTGATCAGTTACGCGAGACGCTTTCCCATGATGGCCAATTATCAGGTTCTCATCATCAAAGAAGCCCAGGATCTTGACAAACTGGAGGAATTCCTGCCTTATGTGGAAAACCCGCTGAAATCCACCATTCTGGTCATTTGTTACAAATACGGGAAACTGGATAAGCGAAAAGTTTTTTATAAATGCATTGAAAAAAACGGTATCGTTTTTGAATCCCCCCGGCTTTTTGACAATAAAATTCCGGACTGGATCCATGAGTACCTTGGCAAACACCAATGCAGCATCACCCCGAAAGCCGCTTTTCTGTTGACTGAATTTCTGGGGAATGATCTGAGTAAGGTAGCCAATGAGCTGAACAAGCTACTGATCAACGTGAATAAAGGCAGTGAGATCACTGAGGATTACGTTGAAAAGAACATAGGGATCAGCAAGGATTTCAATGTTTTTGAATTGCAGAAAGCCCTGGGGAAAAAAGAGGTGTTCAAAGCTAACCAAATCATCAGGTATTTTGCAGCCAATCCCAGGGAGAATCCCCTGGTGAAAGTGGTTCCCATTATCTTCGCTTATTTTTCCAAAATCCTGACGTATCATTATCTTCAGGATAAATCGCGGAACAGCGTGGCTGCATCCCTTTCAGTAAGTCCCTATTTTGTGCCGGATTTCCAGCAGGCCGCAAAGAATTATCCTGTTCACAAACTGGTCAGGATCATTGAAATTTTAAGAACTTACGACATGAAATCCAAAGGGGTGGAGAATGCATCGGCTTCGGATGGTGAATTAATGCGTGAGATGATTTTTAAAATTTTACATTAATTTCACAGCTTGCGGTAATCATAATCCTGAGCATCATAAGCTTCTTCAATGAGTTTACGATACCGGTCATGAATGAATTTCCTTCTCAGTTTCAGGGTGGGGGATAATTCTCCCGAATCCATCGACCATTCTTCGGCTACCAGGCGGAATTTTTTAATTTTTTCCACCTGATCAAGATCCTGGTTATACCAATCCACTTCCTTTTGAAACCTGCTAATGATTCTTGGATTCCTGATGGCTTTTTCACGGGTAGTGAAAGCGATATGTTTGACTGTACACCAGTTTTTCAAAAATTCGAAGTTTGGCATGATCAGGGCGGCGGCGTAAGGACGATTTTCACCGACTACTAAAATTTGTTCAATGAAGGGAGATTCTCTGAATCTTTGTTCAATAACCTGAGGTGCGATATATTTTCCCCCGGAAGTTTTAAAAATTTCTTTTTTACGGTCGGTGATCTTCAGGAAACGTCCGTCCTCAAGTTTACCGATATCACCGGTATGGAACCAGCCCTCTTCATCAAAGACTTCCGCTGTTTTCTCCTGATGATTATGATAGCCCAACATAACGTTTTCGCCCTTGACCAGGATTTCCCCGTCGTCAGCAATTTTTACCTGGACACCGGGCAAAACCGGTCCTACCGTCCCGAATTTAAAACCACCCTGGTCGAAACGGGATACGGCAATGACAGGCGCGGTCTCGGTCAACCCATATCCTTCCATAAGCGGAATTTTGGCTGCCCAGAAAATCCTCGACAAGCGGGGATGCAGGGAGGCTCCGCCTGAGACGATCACCTTGATTTCACCGCCCATCAGTTTTCTCCAATGACGGAATAAAACCAGGTCGGCAATTTTCAGGCGGGCAGAGAAAAAGAACTTCTTCTGATCATGAAATTCAAATTTATGTCCCTGACGCAAGGCCCAGAAAAATATTCTTTTCCGGATACCGCTGTAATTCCTTCCGCGGGCGACAATACGGTTGTATATTTTTTCCAGTACCCTTGGGACGGCTGCAAAAGCCTGGGGTTTGACTTCTTTGAGGTAATCTCCGAGATGCTCAAAACTTTCTACGTAAAAAATCCGCATACCCAGATACTGAAACATATAATTCAACATGCGTTCATATACATGGCATAGCGGAAGAAAACTCAGCACCCTTTCCCCACGGTTGAAATCAGGTATTTCGGCACAGCCCATAAAATTACTGATAAAATTCCGGTGGGAAAGCATAACCCCCTTAGGTCTGCCGGTTGTGCCCGAAGTATAAATGATGGTGGCAAGATCATCCGGCCGTATGGATGATTTCAGCTGCTGAAATTCCTGCTGTCGTTCATTTTTCCTGCCCAGTTCCACGATGTCATGCCATGATCTTAATCCCCTTACCTTCTCAATACTGAACGCTTCTCTGATGTTATGGTTTTCGCTGAGTGTTTTGGACAATCGTTGATATAATGCCCGGTTGTATATCAATACAATTTTGGCTTCGGCATCTTTAAGGATGTAAGAAAAGGTGCCGGGGCCAATGGTGGGATAGACCGGTACCTGAATGGCACCGATTTGCATCAGTCCCATATCAATGATATTCCATTCAGGGCAATTCTGCAGTATGGTGGCAATTTTATCCCCCGGTTTGATGCCCATCGCGAGCAATCCCAGACTGAATAGACGACTGAGTTCGACATAATCGGAAGCCGAAAAATGTTGCCATTTCGATGAACGTTTGATATTAAAAACACCCGGTTCATCATGGAAATCATGATCAAACAAATCCAAGAGATCGAAAAGCCGGGTTATTCTTGTCATGCAAAAGAAAAAATTACTTGGGTTCTTCCTTATTCAAACAATTGCTTTATCAATGATTCATATTTCTGGCAAATGGCTTTTCTTTTTAATTTCATCGTCGGCGTGATTTCACCGGTTTCAAAGCTCCATTCCGTGTCCAGTAAAACATGCTTTTTCACCTTTTCCGTCTCACCAAAAAACTGATTGAATTTATCCACTTCCTGTTTAATTCGTTTTTGGATTCGGGGTAACCTGATCATCTCAATATTGGTGGTATAGGGTATCTCTTTAATCTCACACCAGGCTTTTAAAAAATTGAAGTCAGGCACGATCAGGGCTCCGGCAAATTTTTGATTTTCACCCACGACCAGGATCTGATCTATGAACAAGGATTCCTTGAATTTTTCTTCAATCAGCTGAGGGCTGACATATTTCCCAAATGAAGTTTTGAACAGCTCCTTTTTTCTGCCGGTGATCCTCAACTGACCCTGAGGGGTTATTTCACCGATATCCCCTGTATGGAACCAGCCATCCCCATCAATCGCCTCTCTGGTCATTTCGGGATCCTTATAGTAGCCCATCATGGTATTGGGTCCTCTAGAAAGAATCTCCCCATCTTCCGCGATCTTTACTTCCACCCCCTTGAGAACAGGTCCAACGGTACCGAATCTGATGCCGTTCTTTTTGAAATTACTGACTGCAATGACAGGAGAAGTTTCGGTCAAACCGTAACCTTCCATGACCTGAATTCCTGCAGCCCAGAATAACCTTGCAAGCCGCGGCTGCAGAGCAGCTCCGCCGGAGACAATGATATCCAGTTTACCGCCGAGAGCTTCCCTCCATTTCACATAAACCAGCTTATCGTATAGTTTTCTTTTGAATTCATAGTACCATCCATTCTGACCTTCCAGTTCAAAACGCAAAGCGAGGTGCAGTGCCCAAAAATAAATTCCTTTTTTTATGCCTACAAGTTTATGGCCGGATGCGATCAGTTTGTCATAAATTTTCTCCAGCAGTCGCGGTACGGTCGTGATCATATTGGGCTGAACCTCCTTGAAATTATCGGTGATGGTACCCATGTTTTCCGCGTAGTATATGGAAATTCCCTTAAAGTGATACATGTAATTCATCATTCGTTCATAAACATGGCAGAGCGGCAGATAGCTGACGGTTTTATGGTCTTCACCATAAGGGGGAATATCGGATACTCCGATGAAGTTGGAAACGAAGTTAATATGGCTGAGCATAACGCCCTTAGGGTTTCCGGTAGTGCCGGAAGTGTAGATCAGGGTAGCCATATCTTCCGGTTTTATGGAGGCTTTAACCCGTTGAAGCTGTTCAACATCCATTTTTTCTTTGCCCATGGCAGTCAAGTCCGTGAGCTGTTTGTAATCCGGGATGGGTTTGTAAGAAAAAATCCCTTTTAACGTCTGGATCTCCGGCAGAATATGCTGAATCTTGCGAAGGATATCCATACCGGAAATAAAGAGGTATTCCACCTCTGCATGACTCAGAATATACTTATAATCCGATTCGCTGATGGTGGGATAAATCGGAACATGTACAGCGCCGATCTGTAAAATCCCCATATCCACGAGGTTCCACTCTACCCGGTTCTGACTGATCTGGGCAATCTTCACCCCAGGTTTTACCCCTAACGCAAGTAAACCGCTGCTGATCAGGTCCACCGTTTCACGGTACTGCTGAATGCTGTATCTTATCCATTCCCCATTTTCTTTGGAGGCGATCACATCATTTTTGGGTTTAAATGCTGATTCATAATAAGGTAATAAATCAAAAATCCGGGTTATTTTCATGTTGAAGTAGTTTTAATGAAGATCCATACACCTGAAATGAAATGCAATGATACAAAAAAGTAACAAAGCGGCAGCGTAGGAAGGTTATTGAGGGGAAGAAAAGAGATTATTCCTTGTGCAGATTTACCGCGCTGGCCTGAGCCGTGGGCATAATCACAAGATCGTTGATATTGACATGATCCGGGAGGGTCGTGACATAAAAAACCACTTCAGCAATATCTTCCCCCTTCAAAGGTTTGAATCCCTGATAAACGGTCTTGGCCTTTGCTTCATCCCCTTTGAACCTGACCAGGGAAAATTCGGTTTCTGCGGCGCCTGGGGAAATCTGGGTCACCTTAATGTGATGGGAAACCAGGTCGATACGGGTAGCTTTAGTGATTGCATCAACGGCAAATTTTGATCCGCAATAGACATTTCCATTGGGATAAACCTCTTTCCCTGCAATGGAGCCGATATTGATGATATGACCTTTTTTCCTGGCAACCATCAGGGGAGCCACACATCGTGTCATATACAATAAGCCTTTCACATTGGTATCGATCATCCGTTCCCAGTCGTCGACCACACCTTCATGCACCGGATTTAAACCAACTGCCAGGCCGGCATTGTTAACCAGTATATCCATGTTTTTCCATCGTTCTGGAAGAGATTCAAGGGACTGCTTCACTTCTGACAACTTTCTCACATCAAAACAAAGGGGCAGAACTTCGGCAGAAAATTTCGACTCCAATGTTACTTTCAAATCATCGAGTCGTTCTTTTCTCCTTCCGGTAATGATCAGATCATAACCATGCCTGGCAAATATTATCGCAACAGCCTGTCCAATTCCACTCGTTGCACCTGTAACTAAAACAATCTTTTTCATTCAGCAATCAAATAAATCAATTCCAGATTTGAAAATAATTCCTAATTCCTAACTCCTCATTCTTTCCTGTATCCACTCTTTTGCATTCACAAAAGCTTCTATCCAGGGTGTCACTTCATCTTCTTTATGATCATCGGGATACCAGGGCCATTGCCAGGGCAGGATAGAATCTTCCAGATGGGGCATGATGGCCAGGTGCCGACCGTCGCGGGAGGCCATGCAGGCGGCATCGAACATAGATCCGTTGGGGTTTCCGGGATAAACAGAATAGCTGAATTTAGCAGGGATGTGATAGTGTTCTTCAGGGCCCGGAAAATTAAACTTACCCTCGCCATGAGCCACCCAGATCCCCAACTTGCTTCCCGCAAGGGATTTCAGCATTACGGAATGATTTTCAAGAATATCAAGCCCTACGAAGGTGCATTCATATTTATGAGAATCATTCCACGACATCCGGGGAGGATACATGTCATCAGGATAGATGAGTCCAAGTTCCACCATTAACTGGCAGCCGTTGCAGACACCGAGACTAAGGGTGTCGCCACGTTGGTAGAAGCGATCCAGGGTTTGTTTTGCTCTTTCATTGTAAAGAAAGGCACCTGCCCAACCTTTGGCTGAACCCAGGACATCCGAATTGGAAAATCCACCCACAAAAGCGATGAAGTTAACTTCCTGAAGGTCTTCCTTTCCACTGATCAGGTCGGTCATGTGAACATCCTTCACATCAAAACCTGACAGATACAGAGCCCAGGCCATATCGCGGTCACGGTTAACCCCTTTTTCGCGGATGATTGCCGCTTTGATTCCGGAAGGAGTCCGCCGTTGTGAATCTATCCCGTAAGTTGAAAACTTCCCGCTAAAGGAACCATTAAATCTGAATTTCAGCGGCTGTTGTTGGTAGTTCATGAACCTTTGCAAAGCAAGATGTTCCCCTGATTGATGCCGGTCAAGAAGGTAAGAGGTCCGGAACCAGATATCCCGCAAGGTATCGATATGCAAAGAATGATGTTCGAGTCCATTGGTGATCGTAATCGTTCTCTCAGGCCTGGGCTGGCCGATCTGAATGAAATCGACCCGGGCCTGGTTCATGATTTTCCTGACAGCATCCAAATCGTTAATTTGGATAATGATCCCGGGATTTTCGCTGAAGAAAAGTTTGACACTGTCGCGTTCCTCAAGTCCTGACAAGTCAGCATTGATTCCGCCATCCTCGTTGGGGAAAGTCATCTCCAGCAATGTGGTTATCAATCCTCCGGCAGAAATATCATGGCCTGACAGGATGAGGTCTTCGCGGATCATTTGCTGAACAGCCCCGAAGGCTCTGATGAAATAGGCCGAGTCTTTGATGGTGGGAGCCTCATTTCCGATGGTATTCACCACCTGGGCAAAACTGCTTCCTCCAAATTTCAGGGAATCTCTTGAAAAATCGATATAAAGCAAATAAGAAGCAGGATTATTGATCAGCACGGGACTGATGACTTTTTGCACCTCAGAGACTTCCCCGACCGCAGAAACAATGACGGTGCCTGGAGCCAGTACCGTTGTGCCATCCGGGTATTTCTGGGTCATGGATAAGGAATCCTTTCCGGTAGGAATGTTGATTCCCAGTTCTATGGCAAAATCACTGACTGCTTTAACGGCATTATAAAGCCTTGAATCTTCACCTGGGTTCTTGCAGGGCCACATCCAGTTTGCAGAAAGTGAAACGCCTTTCAAGCCATGGGTTAAGGGAGCCCAGATAAGGTTGGTGAGCGCTTCAGCGATGGCTAAACGTGATCCTGCAACCGGATCGATCATTGCGGCAACAGGGGCATGTCCGATTGCCGTTGCGACACCCCTGACCCCGGTATAATCGAGTGCAACAACTCCCAGGTTATTCAGCGGAAGCTGAATGGTTCCGCAGGTCTGCTGTTTTGCAATTTTTCCGGAAACAGCACGGTCTACTTTGTTGGTTAGCCAATCCTTGCAAGCCACTGCTTCGATTTGAAGAACGGATTCCAGATAGGATATTATCAGGCTTTGTTTGTATGTAACCTGGGAATAAATAGTGGGATAGGATAAATCACGGATGATGGTTTGGGGAGGTTTACCGAAGAAATCATCCACCCTGAGATCAATGGGTTTATTCCCGCTTTTTACATCCTGAAAAACCAATTGATGATCTGAGGTTGTCTGACCTGCTTCATATAATGGGGCCCGTTCACGAAGTGCGATTTGCTTCAGGATGGGAAAATCCTTTTCCCTGATCACAAGTCCCATGCGCTCCTGTGATTCATTGCTGATGATCTCTCTGGCGGATAAGGTCGGATCGCCCAACGGAAGGGCATCGATATGGATGGTCCCGCCTGTCTTTTCAACCAGTTCCGAAAGGGCATTGAGATGGCCGCCTGCACCATGGTCATGGATAGAAAGGATGGGATTGTTGTCCATTTCGGTCATGGCCCGGATGGCATTAAAAACCCTCTTTTGCATTTCAGGGTTTGACCGTTGTACAGCATTCAGTTCAATGACATTATCGTATTCCCCGGTCGCCACTGATGAAACAGCGCCACCTCCCATACCAATCCTGTAATTATCACCACCCATCACGATAATTGGTTGATCGCTTTCAGGAATTTCTTTCATGCTGTCAGAATCCCGGGCAAAACCGATACCGCCAGCCTGCATGATAACCTTGTCAAATCCGAAGATCTTTCCGTTTTCTTCATGTTCGAACGTAAGCAATGACCCGCAGATCAGCGGCTGTCCGAATTTATTTCCAAAGTCACTGGCTCCATTGGAGGCCTTGATGAGGATTTCTTCAGGAGATTTATATAACCATGGTCGGGAATCAAGCGATTTCTCCCATGAACGACCTCCATCCAAACGGGGATAAGAGGTCATATATACCGCTGTTCCTGCCAGGGGGATACTCCCTTTTCCACCTGCCATCCGATCCCGGATTTCGCCCCCTGAGCCTGTAGCAGCGCCGTTAAATGGCTCAACTGTGGTGGGAAAATTATGTGTTTCAGCTTTCAGGGAGATCACTGAACCTATATCGCGAATGGTGAAAAAATCAGCAATATGTTGACGGGTAGGGGCAAATTGTTCTATTTCAGGACCCAGGATAAAAGCGACATTGTCCTGGTAAGCGGATACGATAAAATTGGGATTAACCCTGGCGGTTTTTTTAATCAATGAGAAAAGGGAGTCGGGCATTTCCTTTCCATCTATGATAAAAGTACCGTTAAAAATTTTGTGTCGGCAATGTTCGGAATTCACCTGCGAAAAACCAAAAACCTCGCTATCGGTAAGATTCCTTCCGATTCTGTCGCTCAATCGTGTGAGATATGCTATTTCTTCATTGCTAAGCGCCAGTCCTTCCTGAAGCGAATAAGTTGAAATATCTTCAATGTCACGGACGGCCTCCGGCAAGCGGGTAATCTTAAAAGTATCCTGATCCAGGCCGTTGTAAATATGCTGGAGCATGGGATCAAAAGAAGTGACAAGTGACAAGTGATGAGTGACCTTTAATTTGTCACTTGTCCTTTGTTTTTTGTCATTGGTAAATTCTTCAATCCGGATGATCCCGTCAATGCCCATATTTTGGGTAATTTCCACGGCATTGGTACTCCAGGGGGTAATCATTTCCCGGCGGGGACCGATGAATGTTCCCTGAAGAACCTTTTCGGGTTTACAATTTGCCATACCGAATAGCCAGGAAAGCTTTTTCAGGTCACAGTCAACAAGTTGACCATGGCTTTCTACCGCATAAACCCGGTCATCTCCTTGGAAGAAAACTATCATGGTTAAAGAATTTCATCATTGCGTGATTTCATTATGCCCCCAGAAACCTTTCTGCTTCTATGGCTGCCATACATCCTGTTCCCGCTGCCGTAATGGCTTGGCGGTAATAATGATCCTGCACATCCCCGGCAGCAAAAACGCCTTCCACGCTGGTGCGGGTAGATCCGGGTATGGTTTTGATATAATCCATTTCGTCCAGCTCAACTTTTCCCTTGAATATTTCTGTATTTGGTTTGTGCCCTATGGCCACGAAGAAACCGGTTATGCTGAGTTCACGCGCTTCCCCAGTGTTAAGGTTGCGCACCCGTAATCCGGTTACCCCGGTCTGATCTCCCAGAACCTCTTCAGGGATACTATTCCATACCATCTCAATGTTGGGGGTATCGAAAACTTTCCGTTGCATTGCTTTAGAGGCACGGAGTTCATCACGGCGATGGATCATGTAAACTTTTTTGCACAGTTTGGCCAGATAAGTTGCTTCTTCTGCAGCCGTATCACCCCCGCCCACGATGGAAACATCCTGTCCGCGATAAAAAAAGCCATCGCAGGTGGCACAGCCTGATACGCCTTGTCCCATGAACTTCTTCTCCGATTCCAGTCCGAGCCATTTGGCGCTGGCCCCGGTGGCAATGATGACGGTCTCGGCGATAAGCGTTTTGCCATCATCTGCTTTCACGGTAAAAGGTCTGTTTGAAAAATCAACTTCAGTCACCACGCCAAACCTGACCTGAGTTCCGAAACGTTCAGCCTGTTTTTTCAGTTCTTCCATCATGACGGGACCTTGAACTCCTTCGGGATATCCCGGAAAATTATCCACTTCTGTGGTGATGGTCAGTTGTCCTCCGGGTTGCATTCCCTGGTATATCACCGGCTTCAGGTCGGCTCGTGCAGAATAAATAGCAGCGGTATAACCTGCCGGACCGCTGCCAATGATCAGGCAGCGGATCTTTTCAATGTTTTCACTCATTTTTATATACTGTTTTGATTTTCAAAAGTAAGAAAAAATTGCTTACAGCACTTCGAGGGGATATGACGGAGGAAAGATCGATTGATTACCTTTGATGCAAATAAATCGGTATGTTGTTGGCCCGGTTTTCCATAACCACCAAATTGCTTCTGTTGTTCCTGATGGTTGGTCTGTCATCCGTTTTGATAGTCGGAATTTACTCCTTTTATTCTGCCCGACGGGCCATCATGAACCGTACCCTTGACCAGCTTATCTCTGTAAGAGCCATTAAAAAACAACAGCTTGAATACTTTTTTTCGGAAAAAATCAAAAATATTGAACAGTTGAGCCGAAAGATAAATTTAGGAAAAGAAGATTACCTTCCGTATGGTTTTTCCAATCTTTTCCTGGCTTCAGAAAACGGGGATGGTCTTCAAGAGATTGAATCTCCATGCGCTGATTTTCCCATGAGAAACAGTCATCTGATCCCTCAGATTCATGGGTTGGTGAAGAAAGTGAAAAGAAAAAACGAAGTGGTAATTACCGACCTGTTTTATCCATCAGCTCAGGATTCCCTGGCTGTTTGCCTGATTGGTTGCAGGATCTCCTCCAATCATCCGCTTACCTCAAAAGTTTTAATCCTGATGATCCCTGCCAGTGAAATTAACCATATCATGCTTCAGGATAACAGCCGGATTGGTTTGGGTCACTCCGGAGAAGCTTATCTGGTTGGAAGCGATTTTCTGATGCGCAGTGAATCCCGTTTTTTGAAGGGATCTCTGCTTCACACTCCGGTGAAATCGGAAACGGTACTGATGGCGATAGGGGGAAAAACAGGTTTTTCCCTTACCAGGGATTATCGCGATATCCCCGTATTCAGTGCTTATGAACCCTTTGAAGTAGCCGGCTTAAAATGGGTTGTATTAGCTGAAATCGATTATCAGGAGGCCATGGTTCCGGTTGAAGGATTGCGAAATGACATCCTTCTGGTATCCCTGGTCATCTCTGTCTTCATTCTGGGATTTGCACAGCTCATTTCGAAAATGATAACACAACCCATCATTCATTTGAAAGAAGCTGCCACACGTTTAGGACAGGGTGATTTTGACCATAAAGTTGCCGTGCATTCGAAAGATGAAATCGGTGCACTCGCCTGGTCATTTAATCGAATGTCGGAACAGATCAGGGAAGAAAGACGTAAGTCTATACTGGCGCTATTTGACGGTCAGGAAATGGAAAGGCGGCGGCTTTCCCGTGAATTGCATGACGGACTTGGCCAGCAGCTGGTCGGGACAAAACTTCAGATCGAGAACTGTAATGAAAATGATCCTGATTGCCTGAAAAAAGCGATGATGGAAACCAAATCAGATTTGCATCATATCGTGGATGAACTCAAACGGATTTCCAATGACATGATGCCGGCCGCATTGGATGAACTGGGACTTGCCACTGCCTTGCGAAATCTCTGTAATGATTTGAACCATCATTTGAAAATGGAAATAGATTTCGATGCTGATTTTTCTTGTTCGCCCGACAGTAAGTCGGCGGTTTACCTTTTCCGTATTGCCCAGGAGGGGATCCATAATATCATCAAGCATGCCAAGGCTAAGCGAATTGCGCTTCAGCTGATCGACAACCAGGACCAGTTTTTCCTGATCCTTGAGGATGACGGAATCGGTTTTAATCCCTTAGAAATAGTGACCGGAAACGGACTCTCTAACATGAAAGAACGCGCATTGTTGCTTGGTGGAACTTTCTCTGTTGAATCTGAACCTGGACAGGGAACGACCCTTCGTATAAAAATTCCGAAATTATGCTGAGAAACACCATTAAAATCATTCTGGTTGACGACCATCAGATTATCCGCGACGGGATTTCAAATATGCTGAAAGAAGCTGATGACCTTATGCTTTGTGGTACTGCGGCCGATTATCATCAAGCCCTCGAACTCCTGAAGCAATCCGTGGTGGATATCGTCATTACTGATCTTTCCCTTCCTGACAGATCAGGAATCGACCTGATCAGAAAGATAAAAGAAAAATTCCCTTTACCGAGGATTCTGGTCCTTTCCATGTATGTCGCTGAAGACTATATTTTCAATGCCATGAAAGCCGGGGCAAACGGTTATCTTCCCAAACAGGATACCACCAAAGCGGAACTGTTTCAAGCAATCAGAACCCTTTATAAAGGAGAACAGTATTTCAGTGACAGTATCGCTCAGATCATTACAAAGGCTTATTCCCAAACGATAAAAAATGCAAACGTCCCGGATGCGCTGGTGAAAACCCACACCCTGACTACCCGTGAAAAGGAAATCCTCAGCCTTTATGCAAACGGCCTTTCAAACCAGGAAATTTCGGAAAAACTGAACATCAGCATACGAACGGTTGAAACACATAAAAACAATATCATGCAGAAGTTTAACTTTCGAAGTACCGTGGATATGGTGAAATTTGCCATTCGCAACAATCTTGCCGATTTCTAAG
Organism: uncultured Prolixibacteraceae bacterium; assembly: GCA_964605775.1. Taxonomy (GTDB): domain Bacteria; phylum Bacteroidota; class Bacteroidia; order Bacteroidales; family FEN-979; genus CAZSDU01. The sequence continues at coordinate 32,427 of CAZSDU010000015.1, forward strand.
GGTTTTACTGAGGATAAATTACGTAATTCTGTTATTTCAGGATCTGTCAAAGAATCTTTCATTTGCATGGTTCAATCTCTTGCTTATGAAAAGATTTTTCTATGTTGTTTTTTCGCTTCTCCTGTTATTGGCTGATCAGGCTTTCACCCAGGAGACAGGAAAGTGGTCAGCCGACTTTCAAATTGGAGCTGATCTGATGAGCCGGTATATCTGGCGCGGACTCAACCTTGGCGGTGCGGGTCCAAGCATTCAACCTGCGCTGAAACTGAATGTCGGCCATCCCGATCATCAGTTTTCTATCGGAGCATGGGGAGCATACACCTTCAGTGCAACGGCAAACCAGGAAGTCGATCTGATTGCTTCTTACACGTTTAAAGGGATGCTTACCCTGATGGTAACCGATTATTTCTTCCCTGACCTGAATACCGGAAAACGCGATCAGTACTTCTGCTACCAGCAGGATAGCACGGGCCATGTTTTTGAAGGGGCAATCATGTTCAATGGGACGGAAAAGATCCCATTTACCCTGATGGTGGCCACCAATTTTTATGGGAATGACGCAAGAAAAATGAAGCAGCTCAACGATAGTACATACGTTGATAACGGACTTCAATACTCCACCTACATTGAACTTGGATTTAAAAAGCGGATTAAGCATTTTGATTTCAATGCTTTTGTAGGAGGAACCATAAACAGCCCGAATACCGATAGGCATGAAACTGGTTATTATGCAAACACCAAGGCGGGGTTTACTAATGTCGGTATAAAAGTTGCCCGGGAAATCCCGGTTACGGAAAAATATGCCATTCCCGTCCAGGCATCCCTGATTACCAATCCCATGCAAAGCAAAGTTTATCTTGTTTTCGGAATTTCATTTTAACCCTTAAAAGTATTCTTATGATTGAAACTGGTTCAACTGGATTCATGCTGCTGGCTTGCAGCCTGGTCATGCTGATGACACCCGGACTTGCCTTATTTTATGGCGGGCTTGCCACCAAACGTAATATTCTGGGCATTATGATCCAGAGTTTTGTCTCACTCGGCTGGACAACAGTCCTTTGGGTGTTTTTTGGTTATTCCTTATGTTTTAGCGGAGGGGAAGGAGGCATTATCGGGAATCTGGATAAAGCGTTTCTTAGCGGAATTCGTATTGATTCCATGTACAGCAATGGGAAAATTCCGGAAATTGTATTTGTTGCCTACCAGATGATGTTTGCCATTATCACTCCGGCTTTGATCACCGGCGCATTTGTGAACCGTGTCAGCTTCAAAGCGTATTTTATTTTTCTTACCGTTTGGCAGGTTCTCGTTTATTATCCCTTTGTACATATGATCTGGGGAGGCGGCCTCCTTGCCCAATGGGGTGTTCTCGATTTTGCAGGTGGAATCGTGGTCCATGCAACGGCTGGTTTTGCAGCTTTAGCTTCCGTCTTTTATGTCGGAGCCAGGACGGATAAAAATTCTAAACCCAACAGTATTCCTCTGGTGGCTATCGGCAGCGGGTTGCTCTGGTTTGGTTGGTATGGTTTCAATGCCGGTAGTGAAGTTGCCGTTGATTTTATTACTTCCCTGGCCTTTCTGAATACGGATATTGCTGCCTCTTTCGCGACCATTGCCTGGTTGTTTGTTGAATGGACCAAAGAAAGAAAACCCAAGTTCATCGGTTTACTAACCGGTTCCATCGCGGGGCTTGCAACCATTACACCCTGTGCCGGTTATGTTCCCCTCTGGGCATCTCCTCTCATCGGGATCGCAGCGGGTCTGGTCTGCTATTATGCCGTTCAATTCAAGAATAAAATGCATTGGGACGATGCCCTGGATGTCTGGGGTGTTCATGGTGTAGGGGGTGTTCTGGGAACCATTTTACTGGGCATTTTTGCTTCCAAAGCCACTAACGCTGCTGGCGCTGACGGACTGCTTCTGGGAGGTGGAGGATTTTTTGCCAAGCAGTTGATTTCTGTTATCGGCGCTTCTGTCTATGCTTTTCTTTTTACCTATATCATGCTGATTATTATTAATTTCATCACCCCGGTAAAAGTTTCTGAGTCTATGGAAAAGGAAGGTCTTGATGTCGCACTCCATGGCGAACAAGCCTATGATGAAGGAGCATTGTAAAACGGATGTGATTACAGGATAAACAGTTTTCGGAATAGTCATTGTTAACCTAATCGTTTTTTGAATAGGGAAAGATGGTTTTGTCATAAACATTTCCGGCTCTGATATGGGTAAAGCTTCTCACCTTTGAATAAAAACCTTATTTTTGGGAAGCAATAGCCAACACTGAAATGAAATTCAGACTGCTTTTCTTACTTTTTTATATCATTTCCTGTTCTGTTGTCTTTCCCCAGACAGAAGCTACTACCCTTGATGGCCGCAAGGTTCTGTTGTACCCTGATGGTACATGGAAAGCCATCACCAAGGATCTTGAAACAATTCCCATTGCCCATCTGGAGCTTCCAAAACCCAAGCCCTTCGAACTGGTACTAAACCATACGGGCTATACCCTTTCTTACAATACCAGCCGTCATATCGCCAATTGGGCGGCTTATGAACTTACTGCCGAAGAAACCATCCCTGTGGTAACAAGAACGGATCGTTTCGTCCCGGATCCAATGCTGAAATCAGGATCGGCCTCTAATGATGATTATAAAATGACCGGCTTTGATAAGGGACATCTTGTGCCGGCGGCAGATATGGCCTATTCGGAGAAAACCATGGAGGAATCCTTTTATCTTTCTAACATGGCCCCCCAGGTCCCGGGTTTTAACCGTGGAGTATGGAAAAAACTCGAGGAACAAGTAAGACAATGGGCTGTCGATGACCAGGCTTTGTATATTGTCACAGGAGGGGTTTTAGCCAAGGAGCTTCCCACGATTGGCGCCAATAAAATACCGATACCCAGGTATTTCTATAAAGTGATTCTCGATTATACTGAACCGGATCTCAAAGGAATTGGATTTATCATTCCAAACAAAGCCTCCAAAGAACACCTGCAACATTTTGCCGTTTCCATTGACAGCGTGGAAAAAGTGACGAAAATCGATTTTTTTTACCAATTACCCGATGCTCAGGAACGCCTGATTGAAAACACTGTCGATCTGAGCAAGTGGAGCTGGAAAAAAACTCCCACTCCCTGACTTCCATGGATTTATTGACTATGTTAACAGCTTTCTCAAGTCTCATCTTGGTAAAAAGCATCAATCCTTTTAATTTTTTTACTTCTGCTATTTGCTTCAGGATGTTCAAAAAATCGGATATGACAATGTTGACTGATATTTTCAATCACTTGAATAACCCTGGAAAGATTGTGTTTGAATGAGGTAAATATCACGACTGGTACTTCCCCACGATGGGCATGCGGCGCCCCATGCCGAATGCTTTGGGTGAAATCCTCAGGATGGGCGGGGTTTGGTAGCGTTTGTACTCGCTGGTATTGACGAGTTTCAGAACTCTTCTGACCAGGGGTTCTTCAAAGCCTTCCCTGATCAGCTCATCCGGTCCTTTCCTTTGTTCGATATAACGATACAGAATTTTATCGAGAATATCGTATTCCGGCAGGGAGTCGGAATCCTTCTGATCCGGTCTTAACTCGGCTGAAGGAGGCTTTGTGATGGTATTCAAAGGGATGATCACCTGGTCATTATTGATATATGCAGCCAGCTCATAGACCTGGGTTTTATATACATCTCCCAGTACCGACAATCCCCCGCACATATCACCGTAAAGGGTTCCGTATCCTACAGCCGCTTCACTTTTATTGGAAGTATTTAGCAAAATGTAACCAAATTTATTGGAAAGCGCCATCAGGATTACCGCCCTCAGCCTGGCCTGGATGTTTTCTTCTGTCAGGTTAAAAGGCAACCCCCTGAACTCGGGATCAAGGGTGTGTTCTACAGCCCTGAATGCTTCATCAATCGGAATGATCTCATGGCTTACGCCCAGGTTTTTTGCCAGGTCTACGGCATCTTTGATGCTGTGTTCAGACGAAAACCGTGAAGGGAGTAAAATGGCTTTAACATTTTCTTTCCCCAGTGCTTTGACTGCCAGCGCCAGCGTAAGCGCCGAATCAATCCCGCCGGAAAGCCCGAGGATGGCTTTGGAGAAGCCCATCTTGCTGAAATAGTCACGGATGCCTAAAACCAGGGCGTCGTGAATGGAAGGGATACGGTCTGCCTGCCGGATGTGGGCAGAGCCCCCTCCCCTGGAGGGGAGGGGGTTGGGGGTGGGGCTGTACACCTGGAGATCCTCTTCGAAATATTTCAGCTCTCCCACCACTTTCCCGGATGGATCAACAACCATGGACCCCCCGTCGAAAATAAGTTCCGTTTGTCCGCCGACATGATTGACGTAAAAAACAGGTACTTTGTAGGCAATGGCATTCCGGCTTAACACATCGAGACGGGCAGCGGGCTGTCCATAATGAAAAGGAGATGCAGCAATGTTAATGATCATATCCGGTTTGAGCCGGATAAGTTCATCCATGGGGTTACTGACATATAGCGGATCATCAGTAATATTCCAGAGATCTTCGCAGATGGTCAGGGCAAATCGGTTTCCTTTGTATTCAAAAACCTGATAAGGCTGATGATTGGGCTCGAAATAACGGTATTCATCGAAAACGTCGTAATTTGGAAGCAGGGTTTTATGTACAATCCCGGCGATTTTCCCGCCTTCCAGGAAATAGGCTGAATTATGTAATGGTTTTCCTTTGATGGCATTATTGACAGAGGGAGATCCGATGATCACGGCAATATCTATGGTTTCCGCGGCAATTTGGGTGATCGCATTTTCGCAGCGATGAAGAAAGTCATCGAATTCAAGGAAATCACGGGGAGGATAACCACAAACGGCCAGTTCGGCAAAAACCACTATCCCTGCCTGCCTGTCCTTTGCCTGCTGAATGGCTTTCCTGATACGGGAAACATTGGCGTCGAAATCGCCAATGTGATAATTTATCTGGGCAAGGGCGATCTTCATGTGGTTTTGTTAAAAGAGAAATCCAAGGTTCAGCTCCACAAAGTTCAGCATGCTTTTTTCATTCAGTTTTGATTTGCTGTTGACTCCGGTTAAAATGTTGTTCAGGGAGTTGGAATAGGAGAGTCCCAGAAAAATCCGGCTTGACTGATCCAGGTGATACTCTGCACCGAAACCGAAGAGAATGGATTCGCGAATCAGGGTGGTCTCTTCAGTCATGCTGTTTTTTTCTGACCAGGCTTCTCCAATGTCGGGACTGTAGACATCATTGGCGCTTGCCCTTAACCTGAAACCGGTACCGAAACCAATCTGTCCGAAAAAGGAAAAATCCCCGAAATTCCTGGTTTGCATCTTAACCATCAAAGGGATTTCCAGATAAATGAAATTATATTTCCGGTCAACGGTTCCATTGACTTTGGGCGAACCGGCCATCACAAACATGGAATCCTGAAAAGCAAGGCGTCCGTTCAGAAAAGCAAAATTCACCCCGGTAGAAAAAGCATAACGTTCGGCAAAATAAAAATCGCTGACAAAGCCGGCTGTGGCCCCAACCCTGCCCCCTTCATTGGTATAATTTTTCGTATTAGGGTTCATCCAGGCAATGTTGGGGGATAATTTCAATCCGAGTTTGATCGGAAGTTGCTTCTGGGCAGAAAGAAATACAGGCAAAAACAGAAATATTAAGGTCAATAGCGCGGTTAAGTCGGTTTTTTTAATCATGATCTGATTTTTTCGATGGTCCATAACAAAAATACGGAATCCACAATCCCATTCTCAGAATAAATCCATAATTTTATTCAAAAATAATCAACCGGATACTTCGTTAAGGAAGAATTAAGAATGAAGAATGAAGAATGATGAGGTTCAATAGTGTTTTCGGAGTATTTTTCCTGGCATTTCTGCTTGGTTGTAGCGGCGGAAAGTCAAGAATTGATGTGGATACCAGAGATATTCAGGTGACGGATATCCGGATTCACAGGTACGACCTGGATCTTTTCGCTGTCCAGGTTCATCATTTAAAAGCTGGACTGGATAAGATAAAGCCAGCTTACCGCTTTTTTCTCGACACCGACCTGGATGACCCGGTCAGGTTGACGGAAATGAAAGCTTATCTGGAAAATCCAAGAAACCTCGACTTCTATCAGGCTGTGCTGAAAAAGTACCAGGACCTGACTTTCCTTGAGAAAAACATGACAGAAGCCTTCAGGCATTACCGTTATTATTATCCCGATGCCAGTATTCCCAGGGTCTATGCTTATATTTCCGGAGGAGATTATGATTATCCAATCCAGTCTGCCGATTCTGTTATCCTGATCGGATTGGACAATTACCTGGGAAAAGAATTCAAGGTTTATCGTTCAGACAGAATTCCCCAATACCGCCTGGAAAAAATGACAGCCGATCATATCCTTCCCGACTGCATGCAGGTCATGGCCAGGACTGCACCATCTTCCAGAATATCCGGCAATACCCTTCTTGATCAAATGATTGAAGAAGGAAGAAGATTGTATTTCACCTCATCCATGATCCCTTTGACCGATCCACGTTTTATATTGGGTTATACCCGGGCACAGATGGACTGGGTATTGAAAAATGAAGCCCAGGTGTGGGCAGCCATCATAGAGCATCGGATGCTGTATTCCACCGATGGCCAAATCATCCGGACCTTTATAGCGGATGGTCCCTTCACTCCGGAGTTTTCCAAAGAAGCCCCAGCTCGCCTGGGACAGTGGATCGGTTGGCAGATCATCAGGCAATACATGGAAAAAGAAGTGAATGTTAGCCTTCCGCAAATGCTACAGGAAACGGATGCACAGAAAATCCTTACCCAGTCAAAGTACAAACCGCAAAAATAACTGCTAACCCCTGTCACCTTATTACTTTGTTACTTTGCCACTTTGTTGCTTGGCAACTTTGTTAATAACTTTCCTGCTATTATCTTATTACCTTTCATCGTTTTCCCGATTAAGCAGAAAATATTCCTATGCTGGTTAAAACATTCGGGAGCGCTGTTTTTGGGATACATGCGATGACCGTGACAGTCGAAGTTTATATCGACCAGGGGATTCAGTTCTTTATGGTAGGATTGCCCGATAATGCAGTGAAAGAGAGCCATCAAAGGATAGAATCAGCACTCAGGAACAATGGTTACCGTATTCCCGGGAAAAAGATAGTGATCAATATGGCTCCGGCTGATATCCGTAAGGAAGGTTCTTCTTATGATCTGACCATCGCCATGGGGATACTTGCAGGGAGTGAAGTGATCAAAACCGACAGGTTGGAAAACTATATCATTATGGGGGAACTTTCCCTGGATGGCAGCCTGCTTCCCATCAAAGGGGCCTTACCCATCGCCATCGAGGCTCAGAAAAAAGGATTTGATGGTATTATACTTCCTCAGCAGAATGCAAGAGAAGCTGCGATAGTTGGAAATCTGATGATCTATGGTGTACAGAATATCAGGGAAGTGATTGGGTTTTTAAATGATGAGATCACCCTGACGCCAACGATAGTGAATATGGAAGAAGAATTTAACCGTCATTTAGGGGATTATGAATTTGATTTTGCAGATGTGCGGGGGCAGGAGAATATAAAAAGGGCGTTAGAGATAGCGGCAGCAGGAGGGCATAACGTCATTTTAATCGGGCCGCCGGGTGCAGGAAAGACCATGCTGGCAAAACGGCTTCCATCCATCCTGCCTCCGTTGAATCTGCAGGAAGCACTTGAAACGACCAAGATACATTCCGTGGCCGGGAAACTGGCCAGCAACCGCTCCCTGATTTCTATCAGACCATTTCGTTCTCCCCACCATACTATTTCCGATGTTGCACTCGTAGGTGGCGGGGGTGTTCCTCAACCTGGGGAAATATCCCTGGCGCATCATGGAGTCTTATTTCTCGATGAACTACCCGAATTCAAACGCCAGGTACTTGAAGTACTCAGACAACCGCTGGAAGACAGGGTAGTCACCATTTCAAGAGCAAGATTTACCGTTGAATACCCTGCCAGCTTCATGCTGGTTGCAGCTATGAATCCTTGTCCCTGTGGCTATTACAATCATCCACAACTTGATTGTCAATGTAAACCCGGGGTTGTACAAAAATATATTAATAGAATTTCCGGTCCCCTTTTCGATCGCATTGATATTCATGTTGAGGTTATTCCGGTTCCTTACCGGGAATTAAGCGCGATGCATACGGCCGAGCGAAGCGAGGCCATACGGGACAGAGTCCTGATTGCACGACAGATCCAGGAAAAACGTTTTAAAGAAAATCAAGGCATTTATTGCAATGCCCAGATGTCAAGCAAAATCCTCAGAAAAATTTGTCCAATCAATGAAACGGGTCACCTTCTCCTGAAATCGGCCATGGATAAGCTCGGTCTTTCAGCCCGCGCCTTCGACCGTATCCTGAAAGTCTCCAGAACCATCGCCGACCTTGAACATTCTTCGGAAATTAAAACGGAACACCTGGCAGAGGCTATCAATTACAGATCCCTTGACCGTGATAATTGGGGAAAATAGATGGCCAGACCAGATCACTAAAAAAGAAACAAATCTGCCATGACAAAACAGGCGTAAATAACGCTGGCCATCCCATTCATGGTCGCAAAAGCCAGATTCACCCTGGAAATATTTCCTGGCTTGACCAGGATGTGCTCATACATCAGTAAACAGGAGAACATTGCCGCCCCGATCCAGTACAACCATTGAAATTCCCCGTAGATTCCGGCCATGATTACCATCAAGGTCGCGAGGAAGTGAAAAACAGCGGATAAGATCAACGCGTTTCGCTTGCCTAAAACCACAGGGATAGATCGAAGGTCTTCAGATTTGTCGAAATCAATGTCCTGGAGAGCATATAGAATATCGAAACCCGCCACCCAAAAAATGACAATGAGGGAAAAGATCAAGGGAAGTAAATCAAAATGAGCAGTTACAGCCAGATAAGCGCCGATAGGGGCAAGGGATAATCCTATACCGAGAATGACATGCGAAAGATAAGTGAATCTTTTCGTAAGGGAATAACCAAGAATCACTAACAAGGCAACCGGAGACAGAATGAAACATAAAAAGTTCAGGAAATAGGTAGTCGCCACAAATAACAGGGCATTGATGACAACAAACCACAAAGCGGAAACAGGTTTGATCACCTCGCTGGGGATTTCCCTTAACGCAGTCCTTGGGTTTTTCCGGTCAAACTCACGGTCGGCATATCGGTTAAACCCCATCGCAGCATTCCTGGCCAAAAGCACACAAAGCAAGACCAGCAGCAATAACCTCAAAGAAAACTCTCCGCTTTCATTTTTGATCGCAAGCGAAAAGCCAATCAGGGCAAATGGTAAAGAAAAAACCGTATGACTGATCTTGATGAAAGAAAAATAGTTTGTAACCTTTGTGAACTTTTGTAGTCCCATCTGTGGTTTTTTTAAAGACAAATTTAGCGAAATTGATCTACGCTCGGGTTTGTCTTCTGAATATGGTTATTTTTGTGGTTTATTCATCAGTGTCATGATTCAGAAATTGGAATTCCTTTTTGGATATTGTAAGCACGCAATTTCTGCACAATCAAAGTACAGTCTCCATTCCCCTTTTGCCTACCACTTTTATCATGATGTAATAAAAAACGGGAAATATGACCCCCATTATAAGACTGTCGAAAGGGTGAGAAATGACCTGATTGCTTTTTCAAGGTTCATCAAACGGAGAGATTTGGGCGCTAAGGCCAAGGATGCTCCCAGTAACCAGCGTTTTGTCCGGGTCAAAGACATTGCCAGGAAATCATCGGTATCAGCCGAAAAAGGACAGTTTCTTTACCGACTGGTCAGAGATCTCCATCCCGGAAATATCCTCGAACTTGGAACAGCTTTTGGAATAAGCACACTTTATCTTGCATTTGCCGCACCCCACAGCAGGATTATCAGCATTGAGGGCTGCCTTGATACCGCGCATCTGGCTCAGGAGAATTTTGATAAAGCAGGTATGAAAAATATTACCATTCTGAATGGATCATTTGAGGAGAAACTACCTCTTGCCCTCATGGAATTGAATTCACCCGATCTGGTATTCGTGGATGGTAACCATAAAAAGGAAGCCACCCTGCACTATTTTGATGAATGCCTGCAACATATTCATCCTGAAAGCGTTTTTGTGTTCGACGACATCCATTGGTCTTCCGGAATGAACTCAGCCTGGAAGCAAATCAAAGCACATCCAAGGGTCAGGGTAACATTTGATCTGTTTTATCTTGGAATCGTTTTTTTTAAAGAGGAATTGAGCAAAGAGGATTTTATAATTAAATTTTAATTATTGTATTTTTGTGATCTATGGAAAAAGAAGTCATTCGCCTGGAACATATTGTTAAAAACTACAAAATTGGGAGTATCATCGTGGAAGCACTCCGATCGGTCTCTCTGGTCATCCGTAGAAATGAATTTGTTGCCCTTATGGGTCCTTCCGGTTCGGGGAAATCAACCCTGATGAATATCCTGGGATGCCTCGACACCCCCACAAGCGGGAACTATTTCCTGAATGGGGAAGATGTCAGCAAAATGGATGATAATTCACTGGCAGAGATCAGGAACAAACAAATTGGTTTTGTCTTTCAGACATTTAATCTGTTGCCCCGTTCCACAGCGCTGGAAAATGTCATGCTGCCATTGATTTATTCCGGCTTCGGCAAAACAAAACGACAGGAAAGAGCCACTCAGGTTATGCATGAAGTGAAACTTGCCGACAGAATGGAACATAAGCCCAATGAACTTTCTGGCGGACAGCGGCAAAGGGTTGCCATTGCCCGGGCGCTCGTGAATAACCCGGCCATTATTCTTGCGGATGAACCTACCGGAAACCTCGATTCCAAAACTTCCATTGAGATACTCGGACTTCTTGAAGATATTCATAAAATGGGAAATACTGTAATTATCGTTACCCATGAAGAAGATATCGCCCAACATGCCCACCGGATTATCCGGTTAATGGATGGCCAGATCTCTACGGATGAAGTGAATAAATCCATTAAAACCATTGCCGATTATCATTTTGTCAGCGCTTAGCTAAGCATCGTGATGATCATAGAAAACCGGATCATGGAAAAATCAGGAAATTATAAGAAACTCTTCGAGAATTTTAATACTCTGAAGATCATGATTATCGGAGATGTCATGGTGGATTCCTATTTATGGGGGAAAGTTGAAAGGATATCAGCTGAGGCTCCGATTCCAATCGTCTCCCTGAAAAAAAGAGAAAATCGAATGGGAGGCGCAGCCAATGTAGCCATGAATATCAAGGCCATGGGTGCAAAACCAATGCTTTGCTCAGTGATCGGGGCGGATGAGAAGGGTCAACAATTTCTTGATCTGCTGAAAAAGGAAAAAATTGATGATTTTGGGATCATTCGAAGCAATAAAAGAATCACAACCACAAAATTCAGAATTTTCGGGAATAGCTACCAGATGCTGAGGGTGGATGAAGAAGTGGAAAACGAATTGAATGATAAGGATTTCCAGACTCTTCTCCGGGTCATTGATCAGATTCTTGAAAATCATCATATCGATTGCATCGTTTTTCAGGATTACGACAAGGGAGTCATTACCCCGCGACTGATCCAGGAAGTCGTTGAACGGGCAAAACAGCATAACATCCCGACAACGGTGGATCCGAAAAAGAAGAATTTTGAAGCCTATCATCATGTGACCTTGTTCAAACCGAATCTGAAAGAACTGACGGAAGGGCTTAAAACAAGCATTGATACCCATGACAGGGAGTCCATTATGAGGGAAACCCATAAGTTGAGGGCAAGCCTTGATGCCCGCTATTTGCTGACTACGCTTTCCGAGCAGGGAGTGATGATCTGTATGAAAGAAAAAGAGGAAGAAAAGACCTTGGTTGTCCCGGCCATGATGCGGATGGTGTCAGATGTTTCCGGAGCCGGCGATACCGTTATCAGTGTTGCCTCCCTTTGCCTTGCCTTGCAACGGACTCCTTATGAAATAGCCTTCATCAGCAATCTTGCCGGAGGAATCGTTTGCGAAGAAGTAGGAGTCGTCCCCATCAATAAAGAGAAACTGCTCAGGGAAGTGTTAGCCCAGCTTTAAAGCATGGAAGTCCAGACTGATGTGATCATTGTTGGTGCCGGTCCGGCCGGAACAATGGCGGCTTATCACCTTTCCCTTCAGGGATTTAATGTCCTCATCCTGGAGAAATCTGTTTTCCCGAGATATAAAGTTTGTGGAGGAGGATTGACACATAAAATTATGAATGAAATCCCTTTTGATCTCACTCCCGCGATTGAATCTGTTGTTTATTCGGTTCAGTTTTCATGCAACTTCCGGGATGTCTTTTCACTGACATCCCCTTCTCCATTGATGTACTGCACCATGCGTGATCAACTGGATAACCTTTTAATGGAGAAAGCCCGAGAAGCGGGAACCCGGATAATGTTCAATGAAAAAGTAACAGGCTTTGATCAGGACAGACAGGGCATTACAGTTAGGACAAAGGACAGGAATTTTCGTTCCCGGCTGCTGATCAGCGCTGAAGGTGCAGCAGGAGGTGTGGCAAGAATGGCAGGTTTGAAAAATTTTATCATGAAAGGATTGGCCTGGGAAGCTGAAATTCCGGTACCCCCTGACGTCATTCAGCGCAGTTCAAGCACTATTTTTCTTGACTGGGGTACATTTCCAGGGGGATATGCTTGGGTTTTTCCGAAACAGAATCATTTCAGCATCGGTGTAGGCGGCCCCGCCAGACTTTCCAAGGGCATGATGCCTTATTTTCAGCATTTTTTACAATACTTACATGAAACAGCCTGCCTGCCCCCGTTAAACGTATATTCGCTAAGGCAGGGAAATGATCCACTAAATCCAGTATCTCCAATACCCTGCCCTGTTTCATTGAAATCCTGGCCTATCCCCGTCAGGATAAAAAAAGACAACTTCCACCAGGGAAGGATTCTTGTTGCGGGAGACTCAGCCGGACTTACCGACCCGCTTACGGGAGAAGGAATATATTATGCAGTCAGAAGCGGAAAACTGGCGGCAGAAGCATGCTCCGCATACCTGAATGCACAATCTTCTTCTCTTCAGGTGTATTCTGATCAGGTGAACCATGAATTGATGGAGGAATTGCTGGAAGCCAATAAGATTAAGTATTTATTCAATACTTTTCCACTGAAAATCCATACCTTGGTAAAAGATAAAAACAGGGTAAGGAGTGCTTTCGGCAAAGTGCTGAGAGGAGAGCGGATGTACGCCGATGTCAGGAAAGGATTGGGGAGATGGAGCTTTTTATGGGGAGTCGTCTGTTTTTTTTCAAAATTGATTTCTGATCAAAAAGAAAAAACCTATTTAAAAAATGGATAAAACCGTGCTTATCACCGGGGCAGCAGGTGGGTTAGGCAAGGCGCTCTCCCGAAAGTTCCTTCATAAAGGTTGGCAGGTCATTGCCTCAGATGTTGACGAATTATCGATGGCCGACCTTGATCAGCATCAACGATCCCGAGTGCTGCAAATGGACATCACGTCTGATGATTCGGTAAGGACTGCCGCTGAACAATTGAACGCAACAAACCAACGGCTTGACCTGATCATCAACAATGCCGGTATTGACCGTTACTTTCCTTTATCAGAAGCCCCGGTAGAAAACTTTCAGAAAATTTTTGAAGTCAATCTTTTTGGCGCTTACCGTGTAAATCAGATATTTCTCCCCCTCATGAAGCGACCCGGAGGCAGGATCATTCATATCAGTTCGGAAAGTCTGAATCTCACAGTTCCTTTCATGACCTATCCACTGACTAAAAAAGCACTTGAAGGATATGCTCTGGCGCTCCGCCTTGAATTGGGTTTTCACGGGATTGATGTCGTGATTGTGAGACCGGGAGCCATCCGGACCCCATTATTGGATCAGGTTTCCGGGATTAAAAATGCAACCACCGGCTGGAAGTTATCCGGGCAGTTTAAGAAATTTGCTGAAGGGGCTGTGAAAGAAATCGGGAAAACCATAACCCCCGATAAAGCTGCAGATTTTATTTATCGTGTATCCGATATCCGCCGTCCGTTATCTGTATATAAAATCAACAACAGCCTGCAACTGAGAATCGCAGCTTTATTGCCATTTTCATTGCTGGAAAAGGAGATCAGACGGCGGTTAACATTGACCTGACGATTTCAGAAATCATTTTATTATCTGCCTGTCCTGCCAACTCTTTGGAGGCTATTCCCATCACTTTCCCCATATCCTTGACAGTATTGGCCCCCGTTTGATGGATGATCTTATGGATGATTTCCCTGACTTCTTCCACAGGCATTTGTCTGGGTAAATATGTTTCAATGATTGCAGCTTCGAACAATTCTTTTTGAGCCAGATCTTCCCTTTTCCCAAGATGATAAATATCCGCCGACTCCTTTCTTTGCTTGACTAGTTTTTGAAGGATTTTGATTTCAGCCGATTCAGGGATCTCACCGCTACCGCCTTCTTTTGTTTTTTCAAGCAATAAAGCTGCTTTTATGGCACGGAGAGCTTCCAGCTTTTCAGCATTCCTGGCCAGCATTGCCGCTTTGATATCATTGTTGATTAAACTTTCCAGGCTCATTAATCGACATTTTTATGAAGAAATGAATTTTCGCTTTTTAATTCCAGTGATTTATCCTGATTTTCTGACAGACTATATCTGGCGACCTGGGATTCGGAAGAGAGTGTAACCTCATTCAATTCGACATTCCTGCGTTTATAGGCGGGAACATTTTCAAGTTCCTGAAGGTTGTTTTCAATGGGAGTATGAGTCTTCAATTTTTCGCTTAAAGACCTGAGTTTTAATATCCTCTCGCTGGCTTTTTTATTGAGTTCCGAATAATCGTAATCGTGTTCCAATGGTTTCTGGGGCGGGCTCAGTGGTTCTTCGACCTTATCCACAAGTTCGCTTTCATGAACAAGGGTCTCCGGAATCTCAGGGACGAACTCGGTTTCTGGCCTCTCCACGATAAATTCGAAAGTCCGGGGCAGTACTTCCGGCATCTCACCGCTTTCAAAAACAGTTTCCGGAATTTGATCTGTCATTTCTGGTTCAGGTTCCGGGATGATCATTTTGATTTTTTCTGCTTCTTCATTCAGAAAGGGCAAAAAAGGTTCCTGAGGAGGTTCAGGAACGCGCTTTTCAATGACGGGACTGGCATTTTGTCCATAAAGGTCATGTATTTTTACCTCTTTTGGCCGAGTAGGGTCCTTTTCCTGATGTTCCTTGTCAAACCCTGTGGCAATGATCGTGACACTGATCTTATCGTCCAGTTCTTCATCAAAACCATTTCCCCAGATCACCTCTGCGGTAGATTTTGTTTTTCGCTGGATAAAATCGGTGATTTCAGTCACTTCATCCATGGTAATTTCATCCTTACCGGAACCGATATACAAGAGAAGATTGCGGGCCCCCTCGATATCATTGTTATCAAGCAAGGGTGAACTCAGCGCATCTTCAACGGCATGCAATGCCCTTTCAGCCCCGCTGGCCACTCCAGTGCCCATGATGGCCACACCGCTGTCTTTCATGACCGTTTTAACATCTTCAAAATCAACGTTGATATACCCTGCAACCGTGATGATCTCGGCAATTCCTTTGGCAGCGGTGGTCAGTACATTATCAGCCCTTGTAAAGGCCTCAGAAAGTCTGAGATCTCCGCAAAGTTCACGCAATTTATCATTGCTGATAATGAGTAATGCATCCACATGCTGTTTCAACGCCCGGATACCTTCTTCAGCAAACTGCCGCCTTTTTCTTCCTTCAAAGGAAAAAGGGATGGTGACAATACCCACGGTGAGTATATCCATCTCTTTTGAAATTTGTGCAATGACCGGAGCAGCTCCGGTGCCGGTACCTCCACCTAAACCAGCAGTGACGAAAAGCATTTTTGTGCCTTTCCCGAGCACTTCCCTCAGCTCTTCGGTATTTTCAAGGGCTGCGTTTCTTCCGACGGAAGGCACTGCTCCTGCCCCCAATCCGCTGGTCAGATTGGCGCCTAATTGTATCCTGGTCGGAACAGGGCTGGATTCCATGGCCTGGGCATCCGTATTGCAGATGATGAAATCAACTCCCTTGATTCCCTGGCGGTACATATGGTTGACGGCATTGCTGCCACCTCCGCCAACGCCGATAACTTTGATGATAGATGACTGGTTCTTAGGTAAATCAAACTTTAACATGTCGGGCATGATGGTCTGGTTTTTGGTCCAATTAAAATTATATAGAAAGGAATTAGAAAGTCAGCAAGCTTAAGTTTTTTATTAACAGTTTAATTGTTAATTACCTTTTAAGAAATATCTTCTTCTTCAAAAATATTCCGGATCTTCTCCAGAAACTTCTGGGTAAAGCTTTCCTGCTGTTTATCAGGGTCCTTTTTTTTCTTCTCTTTCACTTTTTTTATTTTTCCGTTTGGTTTTTCAATGGGTTCTTCGACCACCGTTTCTCCTTTGATTTTTTCGATCTCTTTTTCATATCTTCCGATTCCTTCAATAACAAGGCCAATGCCGGTAGCGTACATCGGGCTGGCCATATCCGTGGGAACATCGCTGGCCAGGTGCTCATTGGGATACCCTATTCTGGTATCCAGTCCGGTGAGAAATTCGGTGAGCTGAGCAGCATGCTTCAGTTGTGCCCCACCACCGGTCAGCACAATGCCGCCGTACAGTTTTTTCTCATAGCCTGAATTTTTGATTTCATAATAAACATGTTCAATGATCTCCTCCATCCTTGCCTGGATGATGGAGGCAAGGTTTTTCAGACTGATTTCCTTGGGGTTACGGCCGCGAAGGCCCGGTATGGCTACAATTTCTTCTTCCCTGTTCTCCCTGGCCAGGGCAGAACCGAATTTCACTTTAAGTTCCTCGGCATGTTTCTTGATGATCGAACAACCTTCCTTGACATCCTCGGTGATGATATCTCCACCCAAGGGAATAACGGCAGTATGCCGGATGATTCCCTCATGAAAAATGGCGATATCGGAAGTTCCGCCACCAATGTCTACCAGTACGACTCCGGCTTCTTTTTCCTCCTCGCTTAACACCGCTTCTGCAGACGCTATGGGTTCCAGAATGAGTTCAACGACTTCCAGTTCCGCCCTGCGTACACATTTGTAAATGTTTTTTGCAGCGGCTGTCTGCCCGATGATGATATGAAAATTTGCTTCCAGGGAATTCCCGTTCATCCCCCGGGGTTGACGAATTCCATGATCGCCATCGATACTGAATTCCTGGGGGATTACATCGAGGATTTCTTCCCCGGGATTCATATTCAGATTATACATAGAGTTGCAGAGCTTATCCACATCTTCCTGACTGATCTCAATTTCATTGTCTTCCCTGATCATACTGCCCCTGTGCTGAAGGCTTTTGATGTGCTGCCCCGCAATGCCCACATTTACATATTTGATGACTACTCCTGATTTGGCAGCGGCTTCTGCAATGGCTTCCCTGATCGATTGAACGGTATTGTCAATATTCGCGACAACACCCCGCTTCACCCCGATGGATGGAACCTTTCCATAGCCCAGAATTTCAATTTTACCGTGCTCGTTTTTTCGGCCTACAATGACCGCAATTTTTGTCGTGCCGATATCCAAACCGACAATAATGCCTGAGTTTTTCATGATATTTAGAATTTTGAACAAACCACTTGGTTCTTGAATTTTATATTAATAATATTATATCTGTTCCAGCCGATTTTTTCCAGTCCGTGGGTATAAAAATGCTGTAGTTTTGAAAATTTCTCCTCCAAGCCTTCAATCCCTCCAAGGAGGATAACCATAGACTGTTGTTTCGGGATCAGCTCAAATTCACCGGATTCAGTTACAAAGATTTGATCAATACTGTTTTTTAGAAATGAATCCCTGGAGATGAACATGGCTAGTTTGTACAGTTTTGTCAGCAGTGAATCAGCATATACCGAATCAGCGATGGCAAGAATATTGATCTTCCTGTTTTTATTCCCGAGATAGGAATCCCTGATCTTGCCGTTGGCAACCAATACCCGGGCCGGAAATCCCGGATTCAGGGGAAGCAAGGTGCCAGAACCATCCAGATAAAAACTCTCGAACTTCTCGTTGATGATTCTCAGAATGGGTTCCCGTTGACGAATCTCCACAAAAATATCCCCCTGATTGCTTTCATAAACCATGACCTTTTCCACATAAGGTTGTGTTTGGATACAATGTTTAATTTTTGCTATATTAATTAAACCCAGAGGTCTGCCGGTAAGCCGTCCGGCCGACCTTTTCAGCAACGAATCAACTTCCTGTCGGGTAATCAGTTTATCTGCCTTCCTGTAATCAATGCTGATATGAACCTTGTGGCAGGGGCGATCACCTTGTTCCGTCTCCACAAACCCGATCAGCACTCCGGCTCCGGTAACCAGTATCACCCACATCGCTATTTTCAATATTTTCCAGATTTTCTTCATGACTTTTCCTCCGCTTTCTCAAAAGCCATGGTAATGGGTTGAACCAATTGATCTATATCCCCGGCACCGAGGGTCAGCAAAACTTCTGGTAGCCTTTTTGTCAATTCACCCAGCAATTGTTCTTTGGCAAGTAAACACTTTTTATTCAGCCTGACTTTGTCCAGCAGCATCTGAGAATTCACACCCCTGATGGGTTTTTCCCTTGCCGGATATATTTCCAGCAGTATCAGTTCGTCGAGAAGCTCAAGACTATGAGCAAAATCATCGGCCATGTCCCTGGTACGGGTATAAAGATGAGGTTGAAAAATCCCGGTGATTTTTTTATTCGGGAATAGCGCTCTGACAGCATTTATACATGTCCTGAGCTCCTCAGGATGATGGGCATAATCATCGATATAGATTAAATCATCCCTCAGGATCCTGAAATCAAAACGACGTTGAACGCCTGGATAACTGAGCAAAGCTTTTCTGAGCTTAGGGTTATCAATACCCAGTAAATACCCGACAGATAGGGCAGCAATGGCATTTTCGAGGTTGAAAATGCCTGGAACTCCAAGTACCATGTTTCGGATGATCTCCGTTGGAGTGACGAAATCGAAATGATAAAGCTCCCCCTCCAATCGTATGTTTTTTGCGTAAAAACAGCTCTTTTGATCAAGGGAATAGGTGAAACTGGTATAACGGCATCCTCCTTCGGGAGTGACAGGTGTTCCCAGTTTCATGATCAGTTTACCGCCGTCCACAATATGGGCGGTGAAATCAGAAAATGTTCTCTTCAGCGCATCATGGTTACCGTAGATTTCCATATGATCGGCATCAGCCGAAGTGATGATTGCAATATATGGTTTTAACTGCAGAAAAGATTTATCATATTCGTCGGCTTCGACCACGCAATATCTTGATTGATCAGTCTGTTCCGATGACAGAATGGAAAAACTGTCGGAGTAAAGGAAATTCGTTTCGTATTTTTTTACGATCCCCCCAAGAAATCCCAACATCTGGGTGTCCGCGGTTTTTAGCATATGCGCAACAAGTGAAGAGGTGGTTGTTTTCCCATGAGTACCTGCCACCGCAATGGTTTTGTACTTGCGGGAGATCATTCCCAGGACTTCTGCTCTTTTTTTCATGGGAATACCCTGCTTCATGAAGTATTCAAATTCAGGATGATCATTTTTTATGGCAGGGGTATAAACAACCAGATCGATTTTCTGAGGTATGTTGTTGAGACTTTCATCAAAATGAATGTTCATTCCTTCTTCGGTGAGGATTTTAGTCAGTGTAGTCGGAGTACGATCGTAACCGGAAATATTTGCCCCTTTGAATGCAAAATACCTTGCCAGAGCACTCATCCCGATACCCCCGATACCGAGAAAATAAACCGATTTCAGGGTGTCAGGATTCATGGGCAAGCAGGTTTAAAGCAATTTTTGCAATTTTCTCCCCGGCGTCAGAAATAGCCAGTTTCCGGATATGCCGGCTTAATTCCGTCTGTACATCAGCATTGCTTAATAAATATTCAAGGCTTATTCCAAGTTTTTCAATTGCTTCTATATCCCTGACCATAAGTGCAGCTTTTTTTTCAACCAGGGCACACGCATTTTTAGTCTGATGGTCCTCGGCGACATTAGGGGAGGGGATCAGGATGACCGGTTTGCCGACCACGCATAATTCGGAAATGGCAATGGCTCCCGCCCTTGAAATAATGATGTCGGCTACCGAATAGGCCAAATCCATGCGATCAATGAAGGGTAGAATAACGGTTTTGGGTTGAGCCGATGCAAGCGTTGTACGATACTCTGGATAATAATTCTTTCCGGTTTGCCAGAGAACCTGGAAATCATTCTTCCCTTTTGCTTTTTTGATCCAGTTCAGGATAGCTTTATTGATGGTTTTGGATCCCAGGCTTCCACCAATCACCAGAATGGTTTTTTTCTCCTTACTTAAATTGAAATGGGTAAATCCTTCTTCAGTCTTACCTGTCAGCTGGATTAAATCTTTTCGGATTGGATTTCCGGTCAGCACGATTTTTTCAGCAGGGAAAAATTTCTCCATCCCTTCATAGGCGACACAGATTTTCTGAACTCTTTTTGCCAGCAGATTATTGGTAAGCCCGGGAAATGAATTTTGTTCCTGTATCAAACAAGGAATTTTCAGACTGGCAGCCATTCTCAGGGTTGGTCCGCTGGCATAGCCACCTACCCCAATGACCAGATCGGGTTTGAACTTTTTGATAATCAATCGGGCTTTCATCAGGCTCTTTATTAGTTTTACCGGAAAACTAAGGTTTTTCCAGGTCAGCCTCCTTTGAAATCCGCTGATGGTCAGTCCTTCAATCGGATAACCAGCCGCTGGGACTTTTTGCATCTCTAGTCGCCCGTTCGCCCCGATAAACAGGAATTCCGCATCTTTCCTCAACTGCCGGATCGCATCAGCAATCGCAATAGCCGGGAAAACATGCCCGCCGGTTCCACCTCCACTGATAATGATCCTGATCATATTATACTGTTATGGGTTCTTTCCTTGAAATCAGGCCGTTCTCAGCCAGGACGTCCAGTTCAGTACCGTTTTTCGTTTCAATTTCGCTCATTCTGCTGATGCTTAGAATAATCCCAAGAGAGATGCTGGTAAACCAGATGGATGTGCCGCCCATGCTCACCAGGGGCAATGTCTGACCGGTGACAGGAAAAAGGTTGACGGCCACCGCCATATTGATCAGTGCCTGAAAGACCAGGCTGAACCCGATCCCGATCGATAAAAGGGTGCCGAAATTCCCCTGGCATTTATTGGCAATACGGATCACCCTGAAAAACAAGATCAGATAAAGCAACATGACAATGCTTCCCCCGACTATCCCATATTCTTCAATGATGATGGCAAAAATAAAATCAGAATAAGGGTGGGGAAGGAAATTTCGCTGGGTGCTTTTTCCCGGTGATTTTCCGAAAATTCCACCCGATACGATGGCGATTTTGGCTTGGTCCACCTGGTAAGTGGCATCAGGATCAGCTTCCTCCCTATTGACGAAATGATCGATCCGGCTGACCCAGGTATTTCCGCGTGGAAAAAGACCGGGAATGGTTTTTGTCAACGTAAAGATCAGAAGGATTCCGACGAACCCCAATCCGATCAGGGTAAATATGTATTTCAGACTTATCCTGCCGATGAACATTAATATGATACAGGTGACGAACAGTATGGCTGCCGTGGAAAAATTAGCCGGCAGGATCAGTACCGTCACCGCAATGACCGGCAGTATGACCGGCAGAAAACCCTTGCGGAAATCCTGAACCATCTCTTGTTTCTTACTCAGGATACGGGCCAGGTACATAATGAGAAAAAGTTTGGCCACATCGGAGCTCTGAAAAGTCAGGTTGATGATGGGAACGGTCAGCCAGCGGTTGGCTTCATTTAAATTGGTCCCTGAAATAAGGGTCATGGCGAGAAGCAAAAAAGTCAACCATAACCCGACCTGGGATATCCTTGAATAATAAGTGTATTTGATCAGGTGAGTCATGTACATCAAACCCAGTCCGAAGACAAGAATCAGGAAGTGCTTGACCAGATAATATTCGGTATTTCCATGTTGTTTTTTGTAGGCAAGCGTCCCGGTGGAGCTATATACGGCAAGCAGGGAAAAGATGGAAAGCAGGATCACAACGATCCAGATGACTTTATCTCCTTTGATATTTTTTGTGAACTTCAGCATGAACGGAAAAATTAAAGATTTTTCACGGCTGCGCGAAATGACTTCCCGCGAACCTCAAAATTTTCATACTGGTCAAAGCTGGCACAGGCCGGAGATAACAGTACGACATTGTCCTTCTCTCCGAATGAATAGGCAGCATGAACCGCTTCCTCCATGGTATTTACCAGGATGATCGGTATCCCGGTATCAGTGAAAGCCGACCTTAACCGGAGGTTATCCAGTCCCAGACAAATCAATGCTTTGACTTTTTTCTTTACCAGGCTTTTCAAACTTTCCCAATCATTTCCTCCATCTATGCCTCCGGCAATCCAGATCACAGGTTGCGTCATGCTTTCGAGCCCGAACCAGGTGGAATTGATATTTGAAGAACGGGAATCGTTGATGAACAATATGCCATGAATATTGGCAACGGGTTCAAGACGATGCTCGGCCAGTTGGAAATCGCTGAAACTCTCCTTGATAGATTCTTTCCGGATTTCCCGGATACGCGGACCAACAGTTGCAGCAAGGGTATCATAAATCGTTGCTTGTCCTTGGAGTGCTAAACCTTCTAATGTCATGGGCATATATTTATTAAGGGTTTGAATCCTTTATGTTTATCTTAATTTCAATGTTACGATTGTCAAAACAGCCAGCATTATCCCGACAATAAAAAACCTGAGTACGATTTTCGATTCATGGTAGCCTGATTTTTGGAAATGATGATGCAGGGGAGACATCTTAAATATTCTCCTTCCTTCTCCATATTTTCGTTTGGTGAATTTGAACCAGCTCACCTGCATGACGACCGACAAATTTTCAGCAAGAAAGATCCCGCAGAAAATAGGAATCATAATCTCCTTACGGATCATGATTGCAAAAACTGCAATAATCCCTCCCAGGGCAAGACTCCCTGTGTCACCCATGAATACTTGGGCTGGATAGGAATTGTACCAGAGGAAACCGATACAAGCTCCGATAAAGGCCGAAATATAAATGGCCAGCTCTCCGGTATTTGGAATATACATAATATTCAGATAATTGGCAAATACGATATTCCCGGAAACGTAAGCCAGAACACCGAGGGTGAGACCAATGATTGCCGAGGTCCCTGTCGCAAGTCCATCCAGCCCATCCGTAAGGTTTGCTCCATTGGAAACAGCAATAATGATAAAGATCACGATGGGGATGAAGATCAGCCAGGTCCAGCTTTTTGCTCCATGTCCCATCCAGGAAATCAGCCAGCTGTAATCAAATTCGTTGTTTTTAACAAAAGGAATAGTAGTTTTGGTCGATTTTATCGGGTTTTTTGAAAATATTTTGGCCTTATCAGAAGCGGTTGGAGTCTCCACATTGAAAATGTCACTGGCGGGTATGAACGCCTGCTGTCTGACTCTTTCCCGGATAACGATATCATCGCTGAAATACATGGTCAGACCCACAAGTAAACCCAGACCTACTTGTCCCGCTATTTTGAGTTTGGCCGATAATCCTTTTTTATTCTTTTTAAAAACCTTGATGTAATCATCCAGGAATCCTATCATACCCAGCCATACGGTAGCAGTCAGAATGATCAGAATATAGATGTTGTCAAGTTTGGCAAACAATAAGGTTGGAAATAATATTGCAGCTAAAATGATCAATCCTCCCATGGTGGGCGTCCCCTGTTTCTGTTGCTGCCCTTCCAGTCCAAGGTCACGCACTGTTTCTCCCACCTGTTTCCGCTTCAGATAATTGATGAGTCTTTTTCCAATGATCATGGAAATGAACAGAGAAGTGATCAAGGCGGCGGCGGCACGGAAGGAAATATATTGAAATACCCCTGTTCCGGGGATGTCAAAGACATTATTTAGATATGCAAATAAATAGTATAGCATGGCTTATTGGGATAAAACCTGGTTTAATACTTCTTTATCGTCAAAATGATGCTTAACACCCTTGATCTCCTGGTAGTTTTCATGACCTTTCCCTGCGACCAGGATGATGTCTCCTGATTTGGCCAGTGAGCAGGCTGTTTTGATAGCCTCCCTGCGGTTTTCAATGACCAGGACTTTTTTTGCCTGATGTCGTTCAACCCCGTCTTGCATATCTTTCAGGATGGCTTCCGGATCTTCGAAGCGTGGATTATCAGAGGTCAGGATTACTTTATCGCTGAGTTCACAGGCAATTCCCGCCATCAAAGGCCGTTTGCTGATGTCCCTGTTGCCTCCGGCACCGATCACCGTGATAAGCTGTTCATGGTGTTCACGGATGGCATTGATGGTTTCCAGCACATTTTTCAAAGCATCCGGCGTATGAGCATAATCTACGATGGCTGTAATCCCGTTGCCGGATCTGATCTGGTTAAATCTGCCCTCAACGGCCCCGAAACGACTTAAGATCGTTAAAACCATGTCTTTTTCCTGTCCCAGAAGAAGCGCCACAGCATAAACAGCCAAGAGGTTGTAGGCATTAAAATTTCCGATAAGCCTGAACCAGACTTCCGATCCATCAATATTCAATTGTAAACCCTGGAGCTGATTTTCCATAATCCGGCAGCGGAAATCGGCAGCTGCATGACAGCTGTAAGTAAACTTCCTGGCCATAGTATTCTGAAGCATGACCATGCCGTTTTTATCATCCTTGTTAACCAGGGCGAAAGCATCAGCAGGTAAAGTATCGAAGAAAGCTTTTTTGGCATTCAGGTAAGCCCCTAAGGTTTTATGATAGTCGAGATGATCATGGGTGATGTTGGTGAACAGTCCACCCGCAAAGGTCAATCCGGCAATGCGATGCTGGTCAACGGCATGGGAGCTGACCTCCATGAAACAATATTCACAATGATCATCAACCATGTGTTGTAACAACCGATTGATCTGTACCGGGTCAGGTGTCGTATGGGTAGACGGGACCGTGTTTTCATTGATTTGATTCTGTATTGTTGAAAGTAATCCCGTACCGTATCCAAGCTCCCTGAATAATCGAAAAAGCAAAGTAACGGTAGTAGTCTTGCCGTTCGTCCCGGTTACCCCGATCAGTTTCAGTTTCCGGGATGGGTGTTCAAAAAAGCAGGATGCAGCTAATCCTAAGGCGTGATTGCTATGTTCCACCCTGATAAAAGTGATACCGTGAGGAAGGTTATCAGGGAGGCTTTCACATACCACGGCGACAGCCCCCTTTGCAATGGCAGTATCAATAAAATCATGGCCATCTGATTGGGTTCCGCGATGGGCAAAAAACATACTTCCTGCTTCAACCTCGCGGGAGTCAAAATGAAGGGAAGAAATCGCTTTATCCATGCTCCCGACAGAAACCAAGGCATTCACATCCTGCAGTATTTTGGTAATCTCCATCATGACTGGGTGTTGGGTTTGTCGGGTTTTTTAATCTGGAGATCAATGACTACGGGAGTCCCTTTGGTGACCAGCGTTCCGGGAGGAATAGACTGGCGGATCACCATCCCTTTTCCGTTAACCAATACATTTAACCCCTGGCGTTCCAATAGAAATATAGCATCTTTTAATCCCATTCCCGAGACATCCGGCATGCTTCCCTGAACCTGTGTTGTTGGCAAAGGATTGTGGAAAAATGGCTGTTTGGATAAGGAAGTATCCCTGGGTAGAGGAATGATGATGTCGGGCCGACTGGCGAAGAGTTTATCAGAAATCTTCCGGAATACAGGAGCCGCTACGGATCCTCCATAATATTTTCCACGTCTTGGGTTGACAATGACCACGATGCAGGAATATTTCGGATCGTCTGCAGGAAAATAACCCACGAAAGAACCCTTATACTGCACATGTTTCGTTCCCTGGCGGTATCCTTTATTTCCAGCGGCGATCTGAGCTGTGCCGGTTTTTCCTGCAATTTTATAATGCTGGGTTTTAATGTTGGTACCCGTGCCTTCTTCCACCACCCCTTCCAGCATGATCCTGGCTTTTTGTATCGTGGATGGAGAAACGATCTGAGGATTAATGACAACGGGAGAAAAACGTTCCACAATTTGTCCGTTCCTTCGGATTTCACGCACAAATAATGGCTTGACCATTTTTCCGTTGTTGGCCACGGCATTGTAGAGGGTGATCAGATGAATGGGCGCCAGGGAAATCTCATAACCGATCGACATCCATGGAAGGGAGAGCGCAGACCAGTACCTGCTTTTTGTCGTTTTAATATAGGGTCTTCCCTCTCCTGGAATCTGAAGGTTCAACGGACGGTTGATCCCGATGCGATAAAGACCGTCAATGTATTTTTGAGGCGATCCGGCATAGGCGTTATAAATAATTTTGGAAGTACCGACATTGGAGGATTTTTCAAAAACCTGACGGGCAGTAATGATGCCCAACCCATGATGGGAATCTTCCATTTTTCTCCCGGCATAAGTAGTGATGCCTCCCGTGCAGTTGACAGGCGTTTCCAGATCGATTTTCCCATCATCAAGTGCAACCAGGAAAGAAGCCAGTTTAAACACTGAACCCGTCTCCTGGCTTTCACCAATGGCATAGTTGAATAGTTCGTCATAAGATCCAAGGGGAGTTAGTCCCAGGTTGACAATGGCTTTAATATAACCCGTGGCTACTTCCATCAGGATGACGCAGCCATGATCTGCACTGTCGGCGATTAATTCATCCCGTAAAGCCTGTTCGGCAAAATCCTGTAAATTGATATCTATGGTAGTGATAAGGTCATCGCCGTTCTGGGGCTCCACCTGATTGTCGGGATCGACCGGCATCCAGGTTCTGCCCCCTACACGCCGCATTAAACGCTGCCCATCGCTTCCCTGAAGATTTTTTGCAAAGTATCCTTCCAATCCGACATAGACCTTATTGGTGGTATCCTCGTTTTCATACCCCAGGGTTCTTTTAGCCAGTGATTTAAAGGGAAGCACGCGCTGGTATTGTGGAATGACAATCAGTCCCCCCTTGTATTTTCCCTTTCTGAAAATAGGGAATTTCCTCATTTTCCTTAGCTCGGGATAGGTGACGTCACGCTTGATCAGAAGGTAACGATCCTTATTCCGTCTTCCCTCCCAGAGTATATCTTTATATTCAGAGGAAGTGCGATCCTGGAAAAGACCTGAAAGACAAATGGAAAGCGAGTCCACATTTCTTTCAAAGACCAGGTCGGTGATCGAATCAGTCACTACATCCATACGGATGTCGAAAATCGGATTGGAGACAGCCAGCAGAGTCCCGTCATCAGCACAGATATTACCCCTGATGGCATCGATCCCGAACACCCGCATTTCCTGTTTTTTTGCCTTTTCACTCAATTCAGATTTCTCAAATGACTGGATATAAACTGCTCTTCCGAGTATGAAAAGGCCAAAAATCAATACGCCCAGATAAACCAGGTAAACGCGAAGCAATATGTCCCTTTTAATATTTTTTACCATCATACAGGATTTTATAGGGAGGGAAAACAGCTTCCTTCAACCCTATGGCCTCTGCCCTTTTCACAATCTCTGACTGCCTGGTCCGGAACATCAATTCCGAACGGGTATTGATATACTGATACCGGAGCTCCTTCAGTTCGTTCTTTGTGCGTTCAATATCTTTATAAGTCTTTTCCGTATAGTAGGTGTTCCCGATATACAACATGGCCAGAATTGTTATATACAAAAGGAAAGGCAGGTTTCCCACCACCCAGGCTTTCGAGAGGTAGTCCCCGCCAAGAAATTCCTGAACTCGGCGGGTTTTTTTCCTGGTCTTTTTAACAGCTTGGAAATCTTCCTGTGGCTGTTCTCTGTTGATGGCCTCCCGGCTTTCTTCCATGTTAAAGTTTTTCAGCAATTCGTAATCTTGCACTGCGTGAACGGCTGTTTTCGTCGATTTCCTCTTTCGAAGCCATGATGGGTTTGCGGGTGATGACCTGAAAAGGAGAGAGAACATTTCCAAAAAAATCCTTATGGATTTCTCCTTCAATATTTCCGGCACGCATAAAATTTTTCACCAATTTATCTTCAAGGGAATGATAGGAGATAACAACCAGTCTTCCCCCAGGTTTCAGTGCTTCAACTGTCTGTTTTAAAAATTCCTTCAACACTTCCATCTCCTGATTCACTTCCATCCTCAGGGCTTGAAACATCCGGGCATAAAACTTATTCTCTCTCCCCCTCTGGGTACATGTGATGGTCACCCCCCTCAGATCCAGCGTAGTATCAATAGGTTTTGTTTTTCTGCTGCTGACAACCACAGCGGCAACCTGCCTGGCGTTGGTGATTTCTCCATACGTTCTGAATACTTCCATTAACTTCTCCTCCGGATAGTGATTGATGATCTCCCTGGCCGTTATTTTTTTATTCCTGTCCATCCGCATATCAAGAACACCATTGAAACGTGTTGAAAATCCACGTTCTCCTTCATCAATCTGATGAGAGGATAGGCCAAGATCGGCCAGAATGCCATCCACCGGATAAAGTTTGTACAGCTTCAGAAAATTTCTCAGGTAGCGAAAATTGCTGTGGATCATGATAAGCCGGGGATCTGCGATCTTGTTTTTCAATGCTTCTTCATCCTGGTCAAAAGCCAGCAGCTTCCCCTCTTTGAGTTTTCCGAGTATTGCCTGGGCATGACCGCCACCACCGTAAGTGGCATCGACATAAACCCCGTCAGGCCGGATGGCCATAGCTTGTAAGCTTTCATTAAGAAGGACACTCCTATGGTACATCTTCGGTTTTATCGCTGTTTTCCTGTTTCCCCATTACCTGTTCAGCCAGCAAAGCGAAGTCTTCGGGCTCTTTCGACAATAGTTGCTGGTAAGTTGATTTATTCCAAACCTCAATCCGGTCGGCATAAGCAAATAATATGATCTCCTTCTCAATCCCGGCATGATCCAGTAAGGTTTTAGGAAAGAGAAGCCGATTCTGGCTGTCGAGGGTCAGCTCTGTGGCCCCGTTATAAAAGAACCTGACAAAGCGGCGGTTCTCCCTAACGAAAAGGTTGAGTTTGTTAATTTTTTCCGTTGTCTCCTTCCAGACATTGCTGGGGTAAAGAACCAGACAACCTTCAAAGCCACGGTTGATGACAAACTTATCCTGAGACTCAGGCGAAATCTGTTTTTTTAACCCTGATGGAAGGATAATCCGACTCTTCCCGTCAAGCCTGCATTCAAATTCACCGATAAGATTCGTTTTACCCACTTTGTTTTTTCAGAGCGTAAATATAAAAATAAATCTCCACTTTCCTCCACTTTCCTCCACTTGTTAATAACTTTTTTTACCATGGACCCCTATTTCATGGAAAAAATAGCTGAAGAATAAGCAATGAAAAGAAACAGCTTGCTTTGAAATCAGTACAAAAAGGAAAGAAAAAAGTGTTGAAGATACCGGCTAATGCTTGATGATCAGCTTACAAAGGAAGTTTTCCAGGCGTATCAAATAAAGCCCCTGAGGGAAACCGGTGGTTGTGATCCTGGCGGGAAGACTTAACTTGTGATTAAAAACGGTTTGGCCAAAAGAATTATAGATTTGGCAGGGATGAAATCTTGCTGTACTCCCGATATCGGGAGTGGAAAAACAGATGTTTATTTGGTGATCCGCGGGATTCGGATAGACAAGCAAGGAGTTTTTATCTGTTTTCTCCTGATCATTGATACCGGGATGTATCTTTTTACTGAAGTACTTGAGGCCTCCTGCAAAATTTCCATTGATCAGATCAAAAAACGAGGGATCGCTCAGGTGAGAAAGGCTGGCTGAACTTCTCCACCCATCGCAAAAGGAATTTTCAGGAATCCCGATCAGGGAAAAAAGGGAATCGGAAGCCGTGAATCTGTCCTGAAGGTGGGCGTCTATATTGTTGTAAAAGTGAATTTTGCCTTCTTCACATCCTACTATCAACAAGGTGTTTTGCTCCTGATCCCGGAAAAAAAACGGGGTGCTATACCCGTCATAAGAAACAGCATAATTGGTGACATTTACTTTCCCCAGGCTGTCGGTGACCAGGGTATAAACCGGATTTGTCAGGCTTCCCGTATTCCGGTAATAATTCAGGTTTCCGTTTCTTTCCCCGATGATGAGATCGGGCAGACCGTCACGGTCGAGATCAAATATCTGGGGAGCGCTGTAATCCCCCACATCAATCTGTTTGTAATTCCATTGAGGGGGGCCAAAGGAGGGGGG
>CAZSDU010000016.1:0-61877 GCA_964605775.1 uncultured Prolixibacteraceae bacterium
GTGACCCTCCCGGCTGAAAAGCCGGGATGCTCTGAACCAACTGAGCTAAACTCCCTATTTTTTTCATTTTTCCAGTGACCCTCCCGGCTGAAAAGCCGGGATGCTCTGAACCAACTGAGCTAAACTCCCGAAATGAGAATGCAAAGATAAAAATTAATTCTGATTCCAGGCTTTTATTTTGGGAGCAAACCAAAGAATTTTCTAAGTCCCCGATGAAATTTATGGATGCTTGTCACAGGTTCCGTCCACATCAGGATACATTCCTTAATCACGAGGTTCAATGGTTTGTCTTTCAGGTATTCCAGTACTTCCGGTGTTTCCGACGTTTGTTGTATCCATAGATGATCAATGCCTTTTTCCAGGGCGTCTTTGACGACCTGAAGTGTTTGTTTTTTAGGTGTAATGACCAACAGGTTTCTGACATCGAGGGGCAGGGATGTCACGGAATGAAAACAGGCTTCCCCGTCCACCTGATCGGTATACGGATTAATGGGATAAACCTGATAACCTTTTTGTTTTAATTCCTTGTAAACTGTGTATCCCATTTTTTTAGGGTCACGTGAAACCCCGGCAATAGCTATTTTCCGGGCTTCAAAGAATTGCTCTATGGCTTTTCTGCTTGTTTTCATAATTTCGGAAATGAATTGATTATTAATTGTGAGGAAAATTTTTTTGAGATATAATTATCATAATGCATACAAATTTCCTGAGCAAAGGCAACACCCATCCCGATCATGGCTGTCCAGGCAGGCAACTCCAGCTTGTCCAGTCGCTTCCTGTCAATGCCGCTGGCGAACATATAGTACAGCAATCCGGCATTAAAACCATCTCCGGCCCCAATGGTGCTTACGGGGCTGATGGCTTCGTTGTTGAATACATGATGCAAGCTGTCGGTAAATAATTCTACGGTATCACGGGTAGTATAGATCAAACGATGGCATCCAGCCTTTTTAACCTGACTGTAAGCTTCCATTCCATGATGGGATCCGAAAATATTCAGGAAATCCTCATCTGATCCCCTCACCAGATCAGCCATGGAGATATTCTCAAGAAGAGATGGTTTTAGAACCCCAAGCTCAGCCATGTGAGGTGTTCTGAAATTGGGATCATATAGTATCGTGGCGCCAATGACTTTCCCTTTCAGAATAAAGGACCTGATTTTTTCTCTGATTCCCGGGCTAAGGGCATAAATGGATCCAAAAGCGATCATATCCTCCGGACTGATTTCCGGGAATGAAATGTTGAGTCGTTCTGCCGGAAAATCCTTATAAAATGAATAGGAAGCGTCTTGATCCTCATTGAGCATAGCCAGTGCCAGGGCGGTTTTTCCGTACTGATAACGATCAATATAACGAATGGATACTCCATTGCTTTGAAGAAACTGAGCGATCAGGTCACCAGCAGCATCAAGGCCGAAATCAGTGATCAGTTCCACAGGGACTTTACATAAACCCAGGGAAACGGAGGTATTGAGCAAAGCCCCGCCTGGTTTTGCCGCCATCACCCTGCCGTCCTTAAATATGATATCAAGGAGGGATTCGCCGATACAATAAACACCCTGCTTTTTTTGCACTATGCTTCTGTCTTAATATTCTATTTCCAGCTCAAATTCGTCTTTCAGGGTCTTCAGGGCAGGGTTCTTCCCCGCCATTTTTTCAAACTTTTCCTTATCTGTATAGGGCCTTATTTCTTTCCGTGATTCAGAGATTTTTGTCTGTAGCCGGATTTTATAGTTGTCAAGCCCTTTCCTGAGGTATTCCGTAAGTTCAGTTTTCTTCTGGTTCAGCTCTTCCTCCAGCAAAGTATTATCCAGGCTTAGTTCAAGGATAAAATCCTCTTTGATGACCGGACGGTTCTTTCTCAGGGTAGCATAAAGGTGAGGAGACTCCGTTTTCAGTCTTTCCGCATATTCATCCCATTGATGATTCAGCAGTTCCTGGGTAAAGGGCTGGGCAGATTGACGCATATCGGGTTGGCCTTCTTCGACCCTGTTATTTTCCTCAGGCGTTTTGGGTTTTTTTATTGAAACGGTTCCAGCATACTCCTTTTGAAGGTCTTTCATCCTTACCGTGGAAGAAGGTGGCGAGCTGGTGAGTGGGTGAGTTGGTGAGTGGGTGAGTTGGTGAGTTGGTGGGTTGTTATCTTGCGACTTGGTGGCTTTGTCACCCGCTGATCCTTTCACCTGGTCACGGATGGTGCACATCTGCATCAAACCGATTTCAAGATGAAGATGTTTGTTATTGCTGACCTTGTAATTCAGGTCACAGCGGTTGTTGATATCAAGGGCTTTTAACAGAAAATCAACAGAGCATTGAGCCGACTGTTCCTGATACTTATTCCGGATGGATGGTGCGGTTTCCAGTAATCTGGCCGTAGCGGCATCTTTGATGACCAGAAGATTGCGTAAATGTTCTCCGAAACCAATCAGGAAATGCTGGCCTTCAAATCCCTGATCAAGGATGTCATTAATGGTCAGCAAGGTGCTCTGAAGATCGCCCCCAAGAATAAAATCAGTGATCCTGAAGAAATAATCGTAATCCAGGACATTCAGGTTGTCAAGTACGGTTTGGTAGGTCAGTTGATTGCCAGCAAAACTCACCAGTTGGTCGAATATTGAAAGGGCATCGCGCATGGCCCCGTCGGCTTTCTGAGCAATGATATGCAGGGCATTTTCCTCGGCCGTGATGTGCTCTTTTCCTGCCACAAATTGCAGATGGCCGGCAATATCCTCAACGGTGATCCGCTTGAAATCGAAGATCTGGCAACGGGAAAGAATGGTAGGCAGGATCTTGTGCTTTTCAGTGGTGGCAAGGATAAATTTGGCATAGGCCGGAGGCTCTTCAAGGGTCTTCAAAAATGCATTGAAAGCGGCTGCCGAAAGCATATGCACCTCATCGATGATATAGACCTTGTACTTTCCCATTTGCGGTGGAATACGGACCTGATCCACCAGGGTACGGATATCATCCACTGAATTGTTGGAAGCTCCGTCAAGTTCATAGATGTTAAAAGAAGCATTTTCATTAAATGACAAACATGAGGAGCAATGATCGCAGGCTTCCATGTTCTCTGAAAGGTGCTCGCAGTTAATGGTTTTTGCCAGGATACGGGCACAGGTCGTTTTTCCGACCCCCCGGGGGCCGCAAAACAGAAAGGCCTGGGCAAGCTGATTGTTTTTTATGGCATTTTTCAGGGTGTTGGTGATACTTTTTTGCCCCACTACCGTATCAAAAGTCTGGGGCCGGTATTTTCTGGCTGAAACGATAAAATTTTCCATGGAATTTCAGGAGCTAATCAAAAAGATGATTCAAAAGTACGAAAGTTTTTCTTTTTTATGTACTTTGGCTGATTAAAGCCAAGATGATGTTGCTGATTTTTTCTTCCTCCCTGACTTCACGGATGCAGTACATTTTTAATCTACTGTTGGGAGAGATTCTGGGACTTGATTTTGCACTCACCGATAACCTGGATAAATACAGGGATCATCCGGGACCAAAAATGGTTTACGGGAAAGAATCTTCCGGAGAAGACCTTTTCCTTGAAGCAGCTGGCCTTTTATCCGAAACCGGAATCTATCCTCATGAAATAGAAACAGGGATGCTGGATGGTTTGCCTGTTATTTTTTCTGTCCAAGAGCCTTCTTCCATACTGTCTTTTGACCCCTTTTCCGCTTCTTTTTATATGGTTTCCCGTTATGAGGAATACAACAAGCATAAAAAGGATAAATACGGCCGTTTCCAGATTACCGAAAGCATTGCCTGGAGGGGGAAATTTCTTACCATGCCCATTGTACACCTCTGGGCGGAAAAATACCTGCAAAAAATTCAGGCCTGTTTCCCTGAATTGGGATCAAATCCTCCGGATTACCGTTTTGTTCCCACA
This sequence comes from uncultured Prolixibacteraceae bacterium, assembly GCA_964605775.1. Taxonomy (GTDB): domain Bacteria; phylum Bacteroidota; class Bacteroidia; order Bacteroidales; family FEN-979; genus CAZSDU01. The sequence continues at coordinate 3,883 of CAZSDU010000016.1, forward strand.
ATTGATATCGATCATTTTTTTGCCTATCGCGGAAGGGAATGGCAGCGAATCCTGGGAAGTACTATCCGTTCCCTTCTCCGTAGGAATTTTAAAGATATCCGATTGAGATTCAGGGTTCTTTCAGGAGCTGAAAAGGATCCATATGATGTTTATGATTACTTTATTGCCTTGCATCATAAGATGAAGTTGCCTGCACTGTATTTCGTTCTTTTTGCGAATTACGGGGGACATGACAACAACATTTCCCTGAAAAACAAAAGGTTTCATCATATCCTTCGTGAACTGGATTCATTTCAGGGCGTCGGCATTCATCCTTCCCTTTCATCCAACAAACACAGGGAGAAACTGGAACATGAAATACGCGGCTTATCCTGCTTGCTTGAACGCGAAATTCTGGTCAGCCGTCAGCATTTTCTTAAGATATCCTTCCCGAGGACCTATCATAACCTGATCAGAATGGGTATCCGCGATGACTATTCCATGGGTTATGCCTCGCATTTGGGTTTTCGGGCAGGGATAGCCATCCCGTTTTATTTTTTTGATCTTTCGAATAATAAAACGACCTCCCTCCGTGTTCATCCGGTTACCCTCATGGATGTAACGTTGAATGATTATCTTCGTCTAAGTCCCGAAAAAAGCCTCAATGCCATTCGCCAAATGGTGACTATGGTAAAAGCTGTAAATGGAGAGTTTGTCAGCCTTTGGCACAATGAAAGCCTTTCGGAATTAGGACGTTGGAGAGGCTGGCGGATGGTTTACGAGGAAATGCTGAAGATGGCTGAAGAATCATAAACGGGATGATCCGATATGTAAAACAAAAACAGATTGACAAAGGCCGCTGGGATGATTGTGTCGCAAAAGCAGTCAATGGCAGGGTGTACGCGTTTTCCTGGTACCTCGACAGGGTCAGTCCGGGTTGGGAGGGACTGATTACCAATGATTATCAGTGTGTTTTTCCGCTGACACGGAAAGTTAAGGCAGGCATTCCATATCTTGCCCAGCCTTTTTTCGCCCAGCAACTCGGTTTGTTCACTTCCCTCCATCTCACTCCGGCCCTGGTGAAAGCATTTCTGGAAGCCATTCCAGGGAAATACCGCTTCCTTGAGATTCATCTCAATGAAATGAATAAAGTTGATCCGGCAGACTATACTGTTCGTCCCCGAATGAACCACGAATTGGATCTGATCCGTGAATACCCTGATTTGTATTCCGGTTATAGCCAGAATACCCGCCGTAACCTTCGGAAAGCAGCAGAGAGAAATATCAGAATTGGAAGAAAAACAGAAGCGGACGAGTTGATATCCCTGTTCAGAAGCAATTTCGGGGACAAGGAAGGGAAACTGAAATACAGGCATTATGCCATGCTCCAGGAACTCATACAATACTGTACCAGGCAGGGGATGGGACATATCCTGGGCGCTTATGATACAGAGGGTAGGTTGACGGCTTCGGCTTTTATTCTGAAAGCCGGCTCCAGACTATATTTCCTGTTTGCCGCTTCCGCTCCTGAAGCCCGGGAAAACGGCGGGATGTTCCTGCTCCTGGATCACCTGGTCCGGACCTATGCCGGACAGGCACTGACCCTTGATTTTGAAGGAGGAAGCGATCCCAATCTGGGCCGGTTTTATAAAAGTTTCGGGGCCTTGGAATGTACCTACACCCTGTTGCAGATAAATCGTTTGCCCTGGTTTATCAATAAAGGCGTTAACTTTGTCAAAAAGTTCAGACATTCATTTAAGGTATAACCCATGGTAACGATCCTTTCAACCCAAAATTCAATCATCAATCAGTACATCGGAGAACTCAGGGATGTGGAAATCCAGAAAGACAGCATGAGGTTCCGGCATAACCTGGAGCGTCTAGGTTCCCTGTTTGCTTATCATATCAGCATGGGAATGGTCTATGAAAGCCGCGAAGTGACTACACCGCTCGGTATCGCCAATGTTCCCATGCTCAAAGAGTACCCTGTGCTGACCACCATTCTCAGGGCTGGTCTGCCTTTTCACCAGGGTTTTCTGAATGTTTTTGACAGGTCGGAGAATGCTTTTATTTCAGCCTATCGCAAGCATCATAAAGACGGAAGTTTCACGATTGCCATTGAATATTCTTCCGTGACCGACATTGATGGCAAGATTGTTATTTTATCTGATCCTATGCTGGCAACCGGTTTATCCATGGTAAATGCATACCGCGAACTGCTGACCAAGGGGAAGCCGCGGTACACACACTTTGCTTCCATCCTGGGGAGCGTGGAAGGTTTAAACTACCTGAAAAAACACCTGCCCCGCAAGGATGTCAGTATCTGGATCGGCGCCCTCGATGATGAACTGACCGCCCAATCTTATATCGTTCCCGGATTGGGGGATGCAGGAGATCTCGCTTTCGGGAAGAAACAATAAATTTCAACTTATGAAAAACACCCTGGTTAAAGAAAATGTCAGGATATCCATCGACTCTATCCGTTCCCATCTTTTAAGGACCATACTCACAATCCTCATCATCGCCTTTGGCATTATGGCCCTGGTAGGAATCCTAACCGCCACGGATTCTATCAAGCATTTCCTGACCCAGAATTTCTCCATGATGGGAGCCAATACTTTCACCATCCGTAACCGTTCCATGAATGTTCATATCGGTAATCAGCAAAATGCCCAGAAAAGATATGAACCCATTACCTACAGCCAGGCACAGGAATTCAAAGAGCGATATACCTTCCCCGCTTATACTTCGGTATGGACATGGGCTTCAGGAACGGCGACACTCAAGTATGAATTCAATAAAACCAACCCGAATGTAAGGGTGATTGGTACCGATGAGAATTATCTGATCACTTCGGGGGAGGAAATTGAAAAAGGAAGAAATTTCACTGCCCATGAGGTGTTTTATGGTGCAAGTGCTGTTATTATCGGGGCTGAACTGGTAACCAACCTGTTTAAAAATAAAGAAGATCCCATTGGCAAGATCATTGCCATTGGTCCTGGAAAATTCAAAGTGATTGGGGTTCTGAAATCTAAAGGATCCAGTGCGGGTTTCAGTGGCGATCGGACCTGTTTTATTCCCCTGACCAATGTCCGGACTTCTTTTCCCCGACCAAACATGTCGTTCAACATCAATATCATGGCCAAACGGACTGATCAAGTGGAAGCAGCCATCGGGGAAGCCACAGCCATTCTGAGAAACATCAGAAAAGTAGCGGTTGGACTGGAAGATACTTTCGAAATCACCAAAAGCGATAATATTGCTAAAATGCTGATTGAAAATATCAAATACGTCACCATGGCGGCGACATTGATCGGGCTGATCACCCTGATGGGTGCTGCCATCGGATTGATGAACATCATGCTTGTTTCGGTGACGGAAAGAACAAGGGAGATCGGTATCCGAAAAGCCATCGGAGCCACCAAACGCGTGATCCGTAACCAGTTTCTGGTGGAGGCCATCGTGATCGGACAACTGGGGGGATTGCTGGGGATTTTTCTGGGTATTCTGATTGGAAATGTTATCTCTTTGCTTATTGGCAGCGCTTTTATCGTCCCCTGGGTCTGGATCATCACCGGCGTATTGCTATGCTTTGCAGTAGCCCTGGTGAGCGGAATTATTCCGGCAAGAAAAGCGGCTAACCTTGATCCCATCGAATCCCTACGGTATGAATAAGATGTGATGCCATGGATGTGAATAAGGTCATATCCATGCTCCGTAAAGAGTTTCCCTATTCGCCGACTTCAGGACAGGAAAGATTGCTTGGCGAACTGGCTGTTTTTCTGACCATTTCGTGGAAACAGGAGAATGCGCTGTTCATCTTAAAAGGCTATGCAGGAACAGGGAAAACTACCGTGGTCAGGGCCTTGGTCGATGTCCTCCCTCAGATGGGTAAGAAAACACTGCTATTGGCTCCGACCGGCAGAGCCGCCAAAGTCCTGGCCAGTTATACCCGGAAACAAGCCAATACGATTCACCGTAAGATATATTTCGCAAGGACCAACAAAGAAGGCAGAATTGATCTGAAACTTCAGGTTAATTATCACAAACATACCCTCTTCATCGTGGATGAAGCATCCATGATCCAGCACCTGACTTCATCCGACGGACTTCTTTTCGGAGGCCGTAATCTCCTCGATGATCTTTTTCGTTATGTCCAGGGAGGGGAAAACTGCCGTCTTCTTTTTATCGGCGACACGGCACAGCTTCCACCTGTCGGACTTGATTACAGTCCCGCCCTTGACCAAGCGTTCCTTCAGAAATCCTATCACCTGAGCATTGACACTTTTGAACTGACAGAGGTCGTACGTCAGTCTCAGCAATCGGGAATTCTTTTAAACGCCACCCATGTCCGTCAGCAATTACTCAATCAGGAAATCAGTTACCCGGTTTTCTCCATAGCCAACTGCAAGGATGTCAGATGTATTTCCGCTTCAGACCTGGAGGAAATCCTGAATGATACCTATACCAGACTGGGAAAAGAAAATAATGTAGTCATATGCCGTTCCAATAAAAGGGCAAACATTTTTAACCGGGAAATTAGAAAACGGATTCTGTTCTTTGAAGGAGAAATCTCCACCGGCGATTATCTGATGATAGTCAAGAATAACTATTTCTGGCTTCCGGAAAGTTCTCCTGCCGGATTTATTGCCAATGGAGACATTGTTGAAATTGTAAGGATCAGAAAAACAGAAGATATTTATGGTTTTCGTTTTGCCGATATCACCATCCGGTTTCTTGATTATCCCGGGGAAAATGAACTGGACGTGAAAATTCTGCTGGATACGCTCATGACGGAATCTGCTGCCCTCACCCAGGCTGAAAATAACCGGTTATTCAATACGGTTATGGAAGATTACCAGGATATACCTTCCCGTAAGGAAAGACTGGAGAAAGTCAAAGCCAACCCTTTCTTTAATGCTTTACAGGTGAAATATGCCTATGCGCTGACCTGCCATAAAACCCAGGGAGGGCAATGGGATACCGTTTTCATCGACCAGGGATGGATGGCTGAGAACAGGATGAACGCGGATTACCTCAGGTGGTTATACACCGCAGTAACCCGCGCTACTAAAACATTATACCTCGTGAATTTTGAAGACAGGTTTTTCGATCATCCTACCAGCTCAGGAGGGTGATCCCAACATTCCATGGATAAATCTCCGGACCCTGGTTTTTCTGGAACATCTGAGTCAGTGAATAAGTCGCCCATAGATTTAAATGTGACCAGCCGACACGCAAGGTAGCATCCAATTTAAAAGGTGAGAGGTGATAGGCGCCACGGGAACGAACCACTTTGTCGTTGACATAATAGGACGCTACCCGGTTGCCTTTGCTGTCCGCCAGATAATAGGTCTGGTCCGTGTTTTTATAAACCTGCTTGGTATAGGAACCTATCCTTACCCCTGCAATGACCCCCAGGGTGAAGTGAAAGCTGCTGATGTTCCTGCGGGCGTTGGTCTGGTATTCAAATAAAAGCGGCAGGTTCAGATAGGAAACAAAAAGTTTGTTCCGCAACAGGTTGACATAATTCCCGTCCTTATCCTGTACTTTATATGCAACCAGCATGGATGAATCTTTCAGCATGACATAATTATTTGTAAAGAAATAATTACTGAACTGGAATCCGAGACCGGTAGTAAAGCCAATATGATTTTTGTACAGATTGGCATTGAATTCAAAGAAATTCAGGTTGACTACCAGGGAGCGTGCGGTATTCATGTTCAGGTAATCATTTTTGGGGGAGAAATTCATGTTGAAATCAGGCGTCACATAACCGTTGAAACCAAGATCAAGCCCGGCCCAGTGACCATTGTATTTTTTCTTTTTTCCAAATGGCCAGTTGCCGAAATTAACCGGATTCATCTTTCTTTTATTGACATATATTACCATGGAGTCTTCACCGTGTTTTTCCATGCGTACCCCTTTCATGACCCATTGGGTGGAATCGCACTGAAAATGTTTATGCTTTCCGCTTTTTCTTTCAGACTGTGCTTCAGCTCCGCCTGAAATGGCAAAGAGAAAAATAAATAGGAAGAGAAATTTGACAGAATTTTTCATATTTTTAGTTTTTAAGTTTAATAGATTAAAAACAAAGACGAAAAAATCAAAGAATAATTACAAAAATACTAAATTAAGAATCAAGCTTCAATACAGCAAGAAATGCTTTTTGCGGAACTTCTATATTCCCGATCTGTCGCATGCGCTTTTTCCCTTTTTTTTGTTTCTCAAGGAGTTTACGCTTGCGGGTGATATCCCCTCCATAGCACTTGGCTGTAACATCCTTGCGCAGGGCTTTCACGGTTTCACGTGCAATAACCTTGGCGCCGATGGCAGCCTGTATGGCCACTTCATATTGCTGGCGGGGAATATATTCCTTAAGTTTCAGGCAAAACCTTCTTCCGAAATCGTATGCATTGTTACGTGTGATCAGGCAGGATAAGGCATCCACAATATCGCCATTGAGCAGGATGTCGAGCTTGACCAGATCGGCGGTCTGATAACCGGAAGGATAATAGTCGAAAGAAGCATATCCCTTGGAAATGCTCTTCAGCCTGTCGTAAAAATCAAAGACAATCTCACCCAGGGGAAGCTCCACAGTCAGTTCGATACGGTCGGTAGTCAGGTAAACCTGGTTTTTCAGAATGCCCCTTTTATCGATGCAAAGGGTCATGATGGGACCGATATACTCTGATTTTGTGATGATATTGGCCGTGATGGTAGGTTCTTCAATATGATCGATATAGTTTGGTTCCGGTAACCCGGAAGGATTATAAACATCATTGACTTCCCCTTTGGTGGTATACACTTTATAGGACACGTTGGGAACCGTTGTGATGACATCCATATCGAATTCACGATCCAGTCTTTCCTGGACTATCTCCATATGTAACAGTCCCAGGAATCCGCAACGGAAACCAAAACCGAGGGCAGCGGAAGCTTCGGGTTCGTAAGATAATGAGGCGTCATTTAGCTTCAGTTTATCCAGGGAGTCGCGTAATTCTTCATAATCATCGGCATCAGTCGGGTAAATCCCGGCAAATACCATGGGTTTGGCGCCCCTGAAACCTTCGATGACCTCCCGGGTCGGTCTTTCCACATGGGTGATGGTATCTCCGACCTGTACTTCCTTACTGGATTTAATGCCAGAAATGATGTAGCCCACATCCCCTGTACCTACCACTTCCCTTGCTTCCTGTTTCATGCGGAGAATTCCGATTTCATCAGCATGATAATCCATTCCCGTAGCCACGAATTTCACATGATCCCCTTTCTTTATGGATCCGTTGAAAATCCGGTAATATGCTACCACCCCCCGAAAGGGGTTATAATGAGAGTCGAAGATGATGGCCTGAAGGGGGGCGTCAGCAGAACCTTTGGGGCATGGAATTTTCAGGATTATTTCATGCAATAATTCTTTAATCCCATAACCGATTTTGGCACTGACTTCCAGGATCTCTTCCTTATCACAGCCCAGGAGATCAATGATCTGGTCTTTCACCTCTTCCACCATGGCATTCTCCATGTCGATTTTATTCAGAACAGGAATAATGGCCAGGTTGTGATCAATGGCCAGGTAGAGGTTGGATATGGTTTGGGCCTGAATGCCCTGTGTAGCATCAACAACCAGCAGGGCGCCCTCACAGGCAGCTATGGCACGGGATACTTCATAGGAGAAATCAACATGCCCCGGGGTATCGATCAGGTTCAGAATATAAGGTTGTCCGTCCAGTTGAAAATCCATTTGGATGGCATGACTTTTTATGGTAATGCCGCGTTCGCGTTCCAACTCCATATCATCCAGCACCTGTGCCTGAAAATCACGGGCGGAAACCGTATTGGTCATCTCCAGCAGACGGTCGGCAAGCGTGGATTTCCCATGGTCAATATGGGCAATGATGCAAAAATTCCTGATGTTTTTCACGGGAGCAAAGATACGAATTCCGATGAGAAATGTTTCATTGAATACTACCTTAGAATCGTCACCGATCCCCTGAGGGTACGCAGAATCATTCCATTAAGGGTGATCTCCCAAACGTCGCATACATAAAAATAAACCCCTTCACTGCATGGCTGATGAGTGGTCATGTCTTTCCCGTCCCAGTTGATTTCAGGGTCATGTGTCTCAAACACTTCCCTACCCCAACGATCGAAAATTTTCAGGTGAATTTCAGCGACTGAGGTATAAGGGAATGGCCTGAAGTAATCATTCTTTCCATCATTGTTAGGGGTGAAAATATTGGGAAGGCGGTAGGCGGGACAGGCATCGGAATTGATGCAAACCGTATTGCTGAAATCACTGATGTTTCCGACAGAATCAATGGCTCTGACAGCATAACACCCGACAACCGATTGTGCTGGCCTGTGGGTATAGCTCGTATCCAGGGGATCTGGAATGGAGTCGATCAGCTGCCATTCGGTTTGGGGCAGAAGGGTATAATAGATATAATATTTGGCAATGTCTGTGGGACAGGTATCTCCCGGCATGATCCATGAAAGAATATTGGAAGACTGGTCACAATCCGTGTTGATTCTAAGGACTGGCGGGCAGGGAGGAACATTGTCCACGGGAATCCCACAGGCTTGCTGAGAGTGATTAACAATGGGATCCACGAAACCTGATGCGGAGTAATGCCCGACGCTTTTTATCCGGTAGCAGTATTCAATGCCATTGATCAAGCCTTTATCCGAGTAAGAAGGCATATTGGAATAACCCACCGAATCGAAGGCGGTTTCAGGAGGAGAGTTGCGATAAATGACAAATCTGTAATTAGACCAGGGAACGTCATTCGACCAATTCAGGTAAATGCGTTTATCAGTAGGTACAATTGTCAGAAACATAGAATGGGCAGGTTGTGAGGATCCGATCAGAAAACGATTGCCGGGTGTCACATTATAGAGATCCACCCTGTAGCTGAATTCAAAATTCAAAGTATTCAGTGATTGGTCATTGTATAGGGTGTCGTTCAGGTTGTTCAGGGAATCGATCAGAAGGTATTGACCGGGAGCATCCGACCTTGAACGCGCCAGCATATATAGATAAGGACCCGGGGCCTGAAGGGTGTCGATCTTTGTTGGCTTCGACCAGGCAATATATATTTTTCCATCGCTGATCCGGGTTGTCGTAATGCTGACATTGGTCAGGATGGGAACATCTTTATTCAGGGTTGCGCAGGCTTCATTCGAAGCATAACTTTCTGCCTTATCCGGATAGAGGGCGACCAGGAGGTAACAGTATTTTACCCCACGCATCAGGCCGTGACCTTTGTTGTCGTCCAGATAAGTTGTTTTGCTGATATCGGATATTTCATCAATTTTTGTATAACCCAGATAGGGCGGAACACCGGTCTGACAATATCCGGGTACATAACCCGTGGAATCTGATTTACGGAAAACCTGATAACCGATTGCATTCGGACAGGTGTAATGATTCCAGTTCAGGGTAATGGTATTCCCGAAAGGGGTTGCCGTAAGGTTTTCCGGAGCGGGGCCAACGACCAGGATTTTAACTACACGGATATTAACCAATTGTACAGGACTGCCATTGTCAATGGCTTTAAAATATTGCTGGTAGGGTTTTTTCTGAACATGCTCGCAGAGGGTGGCCCAGCGAAAAATCGTCTGAACGTGACCAGTGCCAACTGCGGGGTCAGGATCCAGGAAAGCCGGGCTGTTCGCAACCATCATCGGGCCTCCGGTGCCCGTCAGGGTGACTTTATTGCTGTCAGGGTCCCAGGCTTTAACATTGAACCTTAGGGTCAATCCGGCTTCAATACAGGTGTCATTCACCGGATCAATCACAGGTGGACGGTTGTTGCATGCTACAACGATTATCTGCATATCCCTGAGCACACTCCCGATCTTCACTCCATTCCTCCATTCTTCTATCAGAATGGCGATATTGTATTCTCCCTGCTGGGGAGGACTGTCCCAGACAAGATCACCCGTAATGGAATCAAGTTTGAAAATATGCGTGGCGGGTGGATAGGTATAACCCTGAATGATCAATCCCTGTGCCCCCCTGCAAGGCACAAGCCGGTACGAAAGACTATCCCCGTCTGCATCATAGGCGCCGGGATTATGATAAAAAGGTTGATCGACGCAACCATTGTCGATCGGGGGAAGCAGCAGTACAGGAGAGTTATTGTATCCCAGGAAAGGATTTATCGTGATTTCAGTATAGATAAATAAGGGGGTGTTGATGGAGTTGGGAATGTTTAAAATTCCCCCGTTACGGTTCGGATCTTCACAGGACATGATATAGGTGGATGGCCCCGGGAAAGTATGGGTCCCGATATACCTGTTATAACTGATATCATTCGGAAGATACTTGATTTCAACCCTTGGAATCGAACTCTCTGTTCCATCACCCCAGTTGATCAGGAGAAAATCACGGTAGGCATTGGCAGGACTTGGGGTAAAAGTATAAGAAATCAGGGTTACCTCATAGGTCAAACCGGAGAGATGACGGTAAGTTATTTCAGCAGCACGCTGATGGGTGGCGAAAAGCAATAGGGGAAAGGTTATCAGGGAAAAGGGAAGAAGAACAAAGAAATACCGGAATACTCGCTTAGCCATAGACAAGTCAATTCATCTGAATCCACCCTCAAAATTAATAATTTTCCCCGGCCGTAACAGAAGAAATGGCATTATTTCAACTCAATCTAAATTTTAAACTAAATTTGCGGTCAATTAGCCAACAGATCATATTTTATGTATCAACAGGATCCGGCAAAAGAGAGAAAGGAAATACTAAGGCGATACCGGAATCTGCTTTATATATGGAAGTCTACCAATCCCGAAGACAAAGCCCAGGTTAAAAAAGCTTTTAAGCTGGCGCTGGATGCCCATAAAGACATGCGGCGAAAAAGCGGGGAGCCCTATATTTATCACCCTCTGAGTGTGGCGACCATTGCCGTTGGCGAGATTGGACTGGGAACAACGTCAATCATCTGTGCCCTGCTTCATGATGTGGTTGAGGATACGGAATATTCCATCGAGGATATCCGTGGCCTCTTCGGTGATAAAGTGGCCTCTATCATCGATGGACTGACAAAGATCAAAGGGATTTTCGATCAACATACTTCTTCCGTACATGTCGAAAATTTTAAAAAAATACTGCTGACCCTCTCGGATGATGTCAGGGTTATCTTAATAAAACTGGCCGACCGTCTTCATAATATGAGGACCCTTGATGCACTCCTGCCTGAGAAACAACTGAAAGTTTCTTCCGAAACGGTCTATCTTTATGCACCCCTCGCTCACCGCCTTGGCTTACATGCCATCAAAAGCGAACTGGAAGATCTTTCACTGAAGTATACCGATCCAGAAGTGTATGAGACCATTTCAAGGAAATTGAAAGAATCAGAAAGAGGCAGAACACGTTTTGTCAATAAGTTCATCTATCCAATTAAAAAAGGGCTGGCAGAAAAGGGATTTAATTTCACCATCCGGGCCCGTGAAAAATCCATCGCTGCCATCTGGCAGAAAATGAAGAAAAAGGAAGTTCCTTTCGAAGAAGTCTATGATATCTTTGCTATCCGGATAGTAATCGATACCCCTATGGATATGGAAAAATCAGACTGCTGGAAAGTGTATTCCCTGATTACCGATCATTACCGTCCCAATATGGACCGACTGCGCGACTGGATTTCCATCCCGAAAGCCAATGGATATGAAGCTTTGCATACCACCGTGATGAGCTATACCGGCCAATGGGTGGAAATCCAGATCCGCTCAAAAAGAATGGACGAAATTGCTGAAAAAGGATATGCTGCCCATTGGAAATACAAGGAGTCGATGAACATCAACAGCCAATTGGATAACTGGCTCGATCGCATTAAGGAAATGATCGAAAGCCCGGATGTGGATACCCTTACCTTTATTGATGATGTCAAAGGATATTTCTTCCTTGAAGAAATTTCTATCTTTACCCCACAGGGTGAGCTGAGAACCCTTCCCGCCAACTCCTGTGTTCTCGACTTTGCCTATGCCATTCACTCTGAAATCGGGAATACCTGCATCGGCGCCAAAGTCGATAAAAAACTGGCCCCGATTAACTATATCCTCAAGAACGGACAACAGATCGAGATCATCACTTCAAAAAAACAAAACCCTAAAGAAGAATGGTTGAATTATGTCGTGACAACCAGGGCTAAATCAAACATCAAACTCGCTGTCAGGGAGGGAAAAAAAAAGTTTTTTAAAACCGGGAAAGAGAAACTTGAAAAATGGTTCCAGCAAATGGGGGTAGAATTTAACCACGAAAACATTAAAAAGTTCCTTTTTGCCGTCAATATAAGCAGCCTGATTGATCTCTATTATGCGGTTGCCCAGGATAAACTGGGGATCAAAGACGTGAAAATCTTTGCTTCTTCCCACTCCAGGAACGGATGGCTGAATTATATCACCACAAGCAACGACAAGCGCTCAAAGGCCAAAACATCAGACGTAAACAAACGTGCAAAAACCAGGCAGGAAGATACACCCGGCTTCGAGCTTGCCAACTGCTGTAACCCCATTCCCGGTGATGAGGTCATCGGACTGATCGCATCCAGTCATTCCCTCCCCCAGATCCACCGGAAAAATTGTCCCAGGGCACAGGAATTGATCACCATGTATGGTAATAAACTAACCAAGGTGGATTGGTCCGACAAAACCCTACTATCTTTCCGGACAAGGATACGGATTACCGGAATGGACCGTCAGGGTCTGATCAATGAGATCACCAGGATCATTTCCAATGAGCTGAACCTGAATATTGAATCCTTTCACCTTGACGCCCATGACGGATTGACCGAAGGAGAAATTATTCTTTTTGTCAGAGACCGCTCTAAACTCAACGATCTTCTGCAGGAATTGAAAGCAGTTGACGGGATAACCAATGTGATTCGGGTGGATTCAAATTAATTTTTTATTTTTATTTGTTCTAAATAGGTATTAATTTTATACCTTTATGCAAAAATTCCGGAAATGATAAAGAAATCAACGGACGAGGCCACTGAAAATGTCAGAAACCTGTTTACGGATTATCTTGAACGCCATGGCCACCGCAAAACACCAGAGAGATATACCATCCTTAAGGAAATTTTTGCCACAGATGGTCATTTTGATATCGAAACGCTATATATCAGGATGAAAACCCATAAGTACCGGGTTAGCCGTGCAACCTTGTACAATACCATTGAACTCCTGCTCGACTGCGGATTGGTGACCAAACATCAGTTCGGAACAAATTATGCTCAGTATGAAAAATCAGCCCTGTTCAAACAGCATGATCATTTTATTTATGAGGATACCGGAGAAGTTCTTGAGTTTTATGATCCTCATGTAGAGGAAATTAAAACCCAGGTTGAGCAGCAATTCGGCGTTGAAGTAACCCATTACGCACTGACCTTTTACGGTAAGTCGAAATCTAAAAAATAAATTCCATTTGCATGAAGCTTGATGTTATTCTGGGGTTGCAATGGGGGGATGAAGGAAAAGGAAAAATTGTTGACGTCTTTACTCCTCATTATCAAATTATTGCGCGTTTTCAGGGTGGTCCAAACGCTGGTCATACCATAGCATTCGAAGGAAAAAAATTTGTTCTGCATACGATTCCTTCCGGGATATTTCATCCTGAAACACTGAATGTGATTGGCAATGGGGTTATCATCGACCCGTATATTCTCTTTCAGGAAATTGGAACCCTGAAGGAATCGGGCATAAGTCCTGAACATAACCTGCTGATCTCCAAAAGGGCCCACCTTATCCTGCCGACCCATCGTTTGCTGGACGCAGCCAGTGAGTCCGCAAAAGGAAATGATAAGATCGGTTCTACCCTGAAAGGAATCGGACCTGCCTACACCGATAAATATGCCCGTAACGGTATCAGGGTCGGGAACATCATGGAACAGGATTTTCACAGGCGGTATCAACAACTCAAGGAGATTCACAGGAACCTCCTTGACTCCTACAAATCAGATGTATCCCGGTTTTTATTTGATGGTCTTACCCTATCCGAATATGAGACATTGTGGTTTGAATCCATAGAGAAGATGCGCGGTTTGCAATTGATCGATAGTGAAATATTTCTTAATCAATGCCTGGATGAAGGTCAGTCCATGCTTGCAGAAGGGGCTCAGGGAACCATGCTCGATGTGGATTTCGGATCTTATCCCTTTGTGACATCCTCCAATACCATTACGGCTGGGGCTTGTTCAGGACTGGGTATTGCCCCCCATCGTATTGGTAAAGTTTTCGGTATCTTTAAAGCATATTGTACCCGTGTAGGTAGCGGCCCATTTCCGACAGAATTGATGGATATTCATGGGGAAAACCTGCGTAGGGGAGGCCATGAGTTTGGTTCTACCACCGGTCGCCCGCGTCGTTGTGGTTGGCTTGATCTTCCGGCTTTAAAATATGCCGTGATGCTCAATGGAGTGAATAGCCTGATCATGATGAAAGCAGATGTGCTGAATCCATTCCCAGAGATCAGGATTTGCACAAAATATCAGCTTGGAGAGCAAATGCTGGAAAATGTCTCTTATGACCTCAGTCAGGAAAAACTGCTTCCGATTTACCAGACGATGCAGGGGTGGAATGCTGATCTCGATGGGATACAAACCATGCAGGATCTGCCCCAGGCATTGAAAGATTATATCGCGTTTATTGAAAAATCTCTGGGATTACCCATTGATACGGTATCCGTTGGCCCCGATCGCATCCAAACCCTGAACAGGTAAAAGCTAAAGTTTACGCTTGATTTCCACTTGTTCGTATCCTTCAACGATATCACCAACTTTAATGTCGTTGTAATTTTCGATGTTCAGCCCGCATTCATAACCAGAGCTTACTTCCTTCACATCGTCTTTAAATCGTTTCAGCGATCCGAGCATACCGGTATAGACTACAATTCCATCACGGATGACACGTATTTTGGTGTTTCGGGTCACTTTCCCGTCCAGCACCATACAACCGGCTACAGAACCTACTTTGGTGATCTTGAACACTTCCCTGACTTCAATATTGCATAGTATTTTTTCTTCGATTTCAGGGGCAAGCATTCCTTCTATGGCCATTTTGATTTCTTCAATGGCCTGGTAAATAATGGAATACAGCCTGATATCAATTTGCTCCTGTTCAGCCAGTTTACGTGCCGATACAGAAGGCCTGACCTGAAATCCGACAATGACGGCATTGGATGCCGAAGCGAGGAGAACGTCAGATTCGGTGATGGCGCCCACGGATTTATGGATCACGTTGACCATGACTTCCGGGGTGGAAAGTTTCAGCAGGGAATCGGAAAGCGCTTCCACTGATCCATCCACATCTCCCTTGACAATAATATTCAGCTCCTTGAAATCTCCGATGGCAATACGTCTTCCGATTTCATCGAGGGTAATGTGTTTCTGTGTCCTTAATCCCTGTTCTCTCTGTAATTGCAGACGTTTGGTAGCAATGGCTTTGGTTTCCTTTTCATCTAACATGATGTTAAAGGTATCACCGGCCTGGGGAGCGCCATTTAACCCCAGCATCAGCATGGGCTGGGAAGGTCCGGCTTCCCTGATAGGTTGGTTACGCTCATTGTACATGGCTTTCACTTTACCATAGGTGGCTCCTGCAAGAACCATATCCCCTATCCTCAGGGTGCCATTCTGTACCAGTAATTTGGCCACATAGCCCCGTCCTTTATCAAGCGATGACTCAATGACGGTTCCCAGCGCCAGTCGTTTGGGGTTGCCTTTCAGGGTAAGCATTTCAGCTTCGAGAAGAACTTTCTCAAGAAGAAGGTTGACATTGGTTCCCACTTTTGCAGAAATTTCCTGGGTCTGGTATTTGCCTCCCCATTCTTCCACCAGAATATTCATTTTCGACAGTTCCTCCCGGATTTTGTCAGGATTGGCATTGGGCTTATCCATTTTATTATAGGCAAATACAATGGGGACCCCAGCCGCCAATGCATGGTTAATGGCTTCCTTGGTTTGAGGCATGACATTTTCATCTGCCGCAATGACGATGATCACCACATCGGTGATTTTTGCACCGCGTGCCCGCATGGCTGTAAAGGCCTCATGTCCGGGAGTGTCGAGGAAGGTAATGGTCTTCCCGTTTTCGAGGGTTACTTCGTAAGCCCCGATATGCTGTGTGATCCCTCCTGCCTCACCGGCAACCACATTGGTACTGCGGATAAAATCAAGCAACTTGGTCTTCCCATGGTCAACATGGCCCATCACTGTGACAATGGGCGGACGGTCAACAAGATCCTCAGCTTTATCCTGATCATCATGCATCTTAATGGCCTCCTGGACTTCCACACTCACAAATTCGACTTTGTAGCCAAATTCTTCAGCTACAAGGGTGAGGGTCTCAGCATCCAGGCGCTGGTTGATCGAAACAAACATCCCCAATGCCATACAGGTGGAAATGACCTCTGTGACCGGTACATTGATCATGGAAGCGAGGTCGTTGGCAGTGACGAATTCCGTAACCTTGATGAAGCGTTTACCTTCTTCCACCCGTTCCGCTTCCTGGTGCATTTGCTGGCTGATCGCATCGCGTTTTGCCCGACGATATTTTGAGGCTTTCGATTTCCCGATGGGGCCAAGGCGAGCAAGGGTTTCCTTGATCTGCTTTTCAATGTCCTCAGAGGTGACTTCCGGTTTTTGAAGCTCTGGCTTCCCAAACTTCCTGTCTTTGAGCCTGGGTTTTGCAATATCCGATTTAACTGTTTCCGTTGTTTCGTCACTTCCACCACTTCGCTTGATCCGCTTGCGTTTTTTCTTTTTAGATTTGAGGGCATCATCTGAAGAAGAAGCGACCGGTTGTTTCTTTTTCTCAAACTTCTTAGGTTCCGGCAATTTCATTGAGCCGATTATCGTCGGGCCTTCCAGTACAATTCTGGCCCGGGGCAGGAAATTATCTTCCACAATTTCAGCCACGGGAATTTCGGGTATTATTTCCTCGGAAACCGGGGGAACAATGGGAAGATCTGCTTCGATGATCTCCGGTTCCGGGATATCCATAAGTATTACAGGCTCTTCCTTAACAGGCTCAGGAATAATTTCTTCTACCATTTCCTTCTTGGCTTTTCCTTTTTTTGCCGGTTTCCTGGATAAAGAATCAAGATCCATTTTTCCAAGGATCTTCAAATCAGCCGTAATTATAGGTTCCGCTTCTTTCTCTGTAATTTCAACTTGTTCAGCAGCTTCTTCCTTTTTTTCTTTGGTTTTCTTCTTTACGGTAATTTCAGTAGTCTGAGGCAGGTCTGTTTTTTTCGGTTCTTTTTCAGTTTCTTTTTCAATTTCCGTTTCAAGGGCAGGTTCTACGATGGGTTCCGGCTTGGGTTCTGGTTTTGGCTCGGGTTTCAGGGTTTCCTGTACAGGGACTTCCTTTGTTTTTTTCGGCGGTTCCGCTTTTTTCTTTTCAAAGTCTATGGAGACATTTTTGATGAAAAGATCATCCAATTCCTTCTCACGGTCTTTACTGGCAATTTTTTTATCTTCAATGGTAATGGTCTCATGCGTGGCAAACTGCAGGCCTATTTTCTTGGCCTCTTCCTTGACATGCTTTTCTGAAGAAAATTCTTTCGATAACAGGGCATACATCTCCTGTGTCAACTTGGCATTGGGATCCCTGTCGATGGCAATTCCTTTCTTGGAAAGGAATTCCACCACCGTGTTGATCCCGATGTTGAATTCCCTTGCGGCTTTGCTTAGCCTGGTATTTGTTACGCCTTCACTCATGCGGTAAAATTAAGATTTTTTATTCAAACTCGGCCTTTAATATGCGGACGACTTCATTGATTGTTTCTTCTTCGAGGTCGGTTCGGTTGACCAGTTCAGCAGTATCGAGGTCGAGTATGCTTTTTGCAGTATCGCAACCGATGGCTTTAAATTCATCGATGATCCACTGATCGATTTCATCCGAAAATTCCTGAAGATCGACATCTTCATTGTCGACATCAGTATCGCGGTACACATCAATTTCAAATCCGGTAAGCTTTCCGGCCAGTTTGATGTTAAACCCGCCTTTTCCAATGGCCAGCGAAACCTGGTCAGGTTTCATATAGACATCGGCCTTTTTTGTTGCGTCGTCGATGACGATGGAGGAAACTTTTGCCGGACTAAGGGCCCGCTGGATAAAAAGAGAAGGATTGGTGGTATAATTGATGACATCAATGTTCTCATTTTTTAATTCCCTTACGATCCCGTGGATACGCGATCCTTTCATCCCAACGCAGGCGCCCACCGGATCAATGCGATCATCATAAGATTCAACGGCTATCTTTGCCCTTTCACCGGGTACCCTGACAATTTTTTTGATGCTGATCAGTCCATCGTAAACCTCAGGAACCTCTGCTTCGAAAAGACGTTCAAGGAAAGCTTCCGAGGTGCGGGAAAGGATGATCATGGGGTTGTTGTTTTTCATCTCCACTTTCAGGATCACCGCACGGATGGAATCACCCTTGCGGTAAAAATCGCTTGGGATTTGCTCGGATTTTGGGAGGATGAGTTCAATCCCTTCGTCGTCCAGTACCAGGATTTCTTTTTTCCATACCTGGTAAACTTCTCCGGCGACAATTTCCCCGATTTTTTCCTTGTATTTTAAATAAATGTTGTTCTTTTCATACTCCTGGATTTTGGATATCAGGTTTTGCCGGATAGATAGGATTTCCCTGCGTCCAAAACTCAATAACTTAATCTCTTCCGAAAATTCTTCCCCGACCTCAAAATCCGGTTCAGTCTTAATGGCTTCTGAAAAGGCGATCTGGGTGTTTTCATCTTCCACGGCGCCGTCTTCCACAATGGTCCGTGAACGCCAGATCTCAAGATCTCCCTTGTCGATGTTCACGATGATATCAAAATTATCGGAGGATCCAAAGCGCTTGGTCAACATATGCTTGAATACATCTTCGAGAATACGCATCATGGTCTCCCTGTCGATGTTCTTGAATTCTTTGAATTCGGAAAAGGTTTCAACTAAATTGAGCTGTTCCATTGCTATTTGATTTGTTTTTTAAATGTGATCACTTTTTTTGCCGTCCTGATCTGGTCAAACGGCAGGGTTATTATTTTTATGTCAATTTCTTTTTTGGATATTTTTATTTCCTGTTCAATGACTATTCCCAGTTCATCTGCTTTGAGCAGTTTACCATTTAGCTTTTGTCCTCCATTCATGACGATATCGAGGTGTTTCCCGATCAAATTCCGGTATTGCCTCATGACTTTTAACGGCCGGTCGAGCCCCGCAGATGAAACAGTCAGCTCGAAATCTTCCTTTTCGCGGTCCAATGACTGCTCCAGGTGACGACTGAGCCCCCTGCAATCCTCAATGGATATTGCCGTATCCGCATCAATGAAAACGCTGATCACATGGATGGGTTTAATATGTAATTCCACCAGAAATTTATCGCTGCCTTTAAAAAAATCCTGAATGATTTTTTTTACCTGATCCTCAGTTATCATTTTTTTATCAATAAAAGAGGGGACTTTGTGTCCCCTCCAATCATACATACATAAAATCGTGGCAAATATACAATAGTTTTATCTGTTTACAAAATTAATTTCATCTTCGAATTCAGCTTCGGCCGGAAGCACAGGAGCTAAAACTTTGATATCGATGACTGTTTCAGGATTGGTTTCCTTGAAATCTACTTCTTCGAAGGTGGCTTCTTTTGGCGTTTCAGGAGCCAGGGCACGGATGAGGCTTAAGGGAAGGGAAAGGGTTTCAAGCCCGTCAACTTCTTTGGCGGAAACTTCTTTTGCACATAAAAAATGAATGTTGATGAGCATCAGTGCGGTGAGGATATAGGTTCTTGCTTTCATTGTTTTCTGTTTTTGCTTGTTTTGGTCATAAGACGGTCAGCCTGCCTGATTGTTACATCGGAGACGACCAGTAAGCTTGTGAAATCGATAAACAGGGGAAAATAATCGGGGAGTTACGCTCTCTGTTTTGAATTTCAGTTTGTTTGACAAACCATGCCTGGATCGCTTAGGATTCTATCCTGGAACACATCTTCGAATTCTACGATTCCAGATGATCCTATAGAAGATGGAATAGACCTGGAAATGATTAAGCAATTACCTGGACTGGTTGCATCGATTTTCTATAATCTCAGGGCCTATGCGACGAACAGCTCCAAATCGGCCATGGCGAGTACAGCAATATGGCGGTCAACGCCTTCTTCTGGTCATCGGCAGAGCGTTCCTCCATTTACGCATGTAATCATCACCTCAACTTCAATTGCGAAAATGTGAGCCGTAGCATCGCCTTCAATGCCTGCGGTTTTTCAGCCTGCTGTGTCAAGGATTGACATTCATTACAAGAATTAGTTTATAATTTTTATACTTTTTCTTTCTGATAGGAGTTTTTTTAGAAGAAATTTTAAGTCTTAAAAAACATCATGAAAATTATTGTTCTCGGTTCCGGGCTGGTTGGTGGCCCTATGGCCATTGATCTTTCTAGGGACAGGAATGTTGAAGTCTACGTGGTTGACCAGAATCCGGAATCCCTGCGAAAGGTTTCCGCTGAACATCCCGTTAGGGCGATAACCCGTGATCTCAGCGATCCTGATGAAGTGACGAGATTGGTGAGTGAGTATGATTTTGTCATTAATGCCGTTCCCGGTTTTATGGGTTTCAGAACCCTGAAAGCCATAATTGAGGCAGGGAAAAATGTGGTGGACATTGCATTTTTTATCGAAGATCCTTTTTCACTTGATGCCCTCGCCAAAGAAAAAAATATCACGGCGATCATGGACATGGGGGTTGCCCCCGGCATGTGCAATGTCCTCATCGGATATGCCACTCATTTGTTGGATGAGACTGAGAATGTGCTGTATATGGTTGGGGGATTACCAAAGATTCGCGAATGGCCTTATGAATACAAGGCCGTTTTTTCCCCGGTCGATGTGATTGAAGAATACATTCGGCCTGCCCGTTTCATCAGAAATGGAGAACCCGTGGTTATGCCTGCGCTGACTGACCCTGAATTGCTTGATTTTCCCGGGATCGGAACCCTTGAAGCGTTTAATACCGACGGGCTACGGTCATTAATGCATACGATAAAATGCCCCAATATGAAGGAAAAGACCCTTCGTTATCCGGGCCATATCGAAAAAATGAGAATGTTACGGGAAACCGGCTTTTTCAGCCAGGAAGAGGTGGAAGTGAAAGGAGTCAAAATCCGCCCCGTGGACCTGACAGCAAAACTATTATTTCCTAAATGGAAACTCAGGGAAGGGGAAGAAGATATTACAGTAATGAAGGTTATGGTAGAGGGTAAGAAAGACGGAAAAAAAATTCGATATACCTGGGATCTGTTTGATCAATACGATTCCCGGACTCAGATTCACTCGATGGCCAGAACAACCGGTTATTCAGCCACAATGGCTTTACGCATGATGATAGAAGGCTTGTACAGTCATAAAGGGATCAGTGTTCCTGAATACATTGGGAAACAGCCCAAATGTGTGGATTACCTGCTTAAAGGTCTGGGTGACCGTGGCGTTATCTATAAGGAAAAAATTGAATTTTATCGATGATGAGACTGATACCGTCCATTATATTGTTCGCGCTTTCCCAGCTTATTTCTGTCGTTTTCTTTCACAGTCCCTGCTTCCACCATCTGTAAAATGTATTTCCACTAAACTGACCACCAGCCAGGAACTATCTACCTAAATTGATCCACTTATTATGCAGTTGTTTGTGAATGAAGGTTGATTCATGTTGACCCACCAGGATTCGAACCTGGGCCGAGAGAACCAAAATCTCTAGTGCTGCCGTTACACCATGGGTCAAATTCATTTACGATTGACGATTTACGATTGACGGATTAAACGTTCTCAGGATAAGAAAAAGAGTAACAGAAATGCCGTAAATCTTCAATGGCGAGTGCAAAAGTAGGAATTTTTTTTAATCGTTCAATGTTTACCGGTAAATTTGTACTTTCGTGACCTGATATCCGATAAACAGTATTTTATGAAGAATTTCCAGAAACTGAACAACCTTTTCGGTTGGATCACTTTTCTTATTGCTTCAGCGGTTTACCTGCTGACCATTGAACCCACGGCAAGCTGGTGGGATTGCGGGGAATATATCGCGACAGCCTTTAAACTCCAGGTAGGACATCCTCCCGGAGCCCCTTTGTTTCAAATGTTAGGACGGTTTTTCGCCCTGTTTGCCTTCGGGGATGTCAGCAGGGTGGCCATGATGGTGAACATCATGTCGGCCCTGAGCAGCGGCTTTACCATTTTGTTTCTTTTCTGGTCGATTTCCCTGCTTGCTAAAAAGATTGTTGCCCCTAAGGGAGATTTAACTCCTGGCCAGACCTACACCATTATTGCTGCTTCGCTCATCGGTTCTTTAGCTTATACTTTCACTGATTCTTTCTGGTTTTCTGCCGTCGAAGGGGAAGTTTATGCCATGTCTTCCTTTTTTACTGCCATATCCTTCTGGGCCATATTAAAATGGGAAAGCGTAGCCGATGAAAAACATGCCTATCGCTGGCTGGTGCTGATTGCATTCCTGATCGGGATTGCCATCGGGGTTCACCTGCTCAACCTCCTTGTTATTCCCGCAACCTGTATGGTTTATTACTATAAAAAGTTTAAAACTACGAAATGGGGTTTGGTGATCACTTTTGCCATTTCAATATTCATCCTTGCCTTTGTGATGTATGTCATCATCCCCTGGGTAGTTAAACTATCAGGTAATTTTGAATTGTTCTTTGTCAACGGATTAGGGTTACCCTTTAATACAGGCACGATCATTTATTTTTTGCTGCTAATCGGCGGGATCATATGGGGATTGCATTTTACCCGGAAAAGGGGAAAAATCATCGCCAATACGATAATTTTGTCACTGGCTTTTATCCTGATCGGGTATTCTTCTTTTGTGATGCTGGTGATCCGTGCCAATGCAGATACGCCCATCAATGAAAATGCCCCCAAAGATGCCATCAGTCTGCTTTCCTACCTCAACCGTGAACAGTACGGGGATTTTCCGATTTTTCACGGACAGTATTACAATGCGCCTATCGTGGACTATGAGGATGGCAATCCTGTATATCAGAAAGATGCCAAGGCCGGAAAATACGTGATCATCGACGATCGTAAAGGGACGATTCCGGTGTTTGATCCAAGATTCACGACCATCTTCCCCAGGATGTGGAGCAACCAGCGTAAGGGGTCTCCTGATTTTTACAAGCGATGGGGAGGAGAAGGGGTTCCGGTGACCGTGACTAACCGCGACGGGGAGCAGGAAACACGTAACCGCCCGACTTTCGGCGAGAACCTGAAGTATTTTTTTACCTATCAGGTTGGATTTATGTATTTCCGTTATTTCATGTGGAATTTTTCGGGTCGTCAGAATGATGTCCAGGGCTTTGGCGGCATTGAAAATGGAAACTGGATTTCAGGCATCCCCTTCCTCGACAAGGCAAGGCTGGGTCATCCCCAGACCAATCTTCCCGACCATATGAAAAACCGGGGTACGAATAAGTATTACATGTTACCCTTGTTACTCGGTTTAATCGGATTCTTCTTCCAGTTGAAGAAAGACGGGGAAGGAACCCTTGTGGTCGGATTGTTGTTCCTGATGACCGGACTGGCCATCACGGTTTATCTCAATCAGCAACCCTTCGAACCCCGTGAAAGGGATTATGCGTATGCCGCTTCTTTTTATGCCTTCTCGATCTGGATAGGCTTCGGCGTGATCGCACTCGTTCACTGGTTAAGGAAAAAGCTGAAGGAAAACCTGTCCATTGCTTTGGTTTTCATCGTCACCCTTGTTCTGGTGCCCGGTATCATGGCGATGGAAAACTGGGATGACCATGACCGCTCAGGTAAATATGCCTGCCGGGATTTTGCTGCCAATTACCTGAACTCCTGCGATCCTCAGGCCATCCTCTTTACCAATGGAGATAACGATACTTTCCCGCTTTGGTATGACCAGGAAGTGGAAGACATACGTACGGATGTCAGGGTGGTCAATCTCATGCTGGCTTCCGGTCCATGGTATATCAACCAGTTATATAAAAAAGCATACCAATCTGAGCCCTTGCCGTTTACGCTAGAAAGAGAACAATACCGTCAGGGTTCCAATGACATCATCCCTTTTTATGATCGTAAGATATTGGATTACATTGAGTTACAGGATCTGGTGGATTTCATCCAAAGCGACCATCCCCAGACTTTTCTCACCCTCCAGAATGGGGAGAAAATCAAGTATTTTCCATCCAAAAAAGTGAAGCTTACGGTAGATTCTGCCGCTTGTGTAAAATACGGTATAGTACCGGAGCACCTGAGGGGAAAGATGGTCAAAACCATCTACTGGACGATCAAAACCAATCAATTGTACAAGAATGATATCATGTTACTTGATATTATCGCCTCCAGCAAATGGCAACGTCCCCTATATTTTGCAGCGCCCTCGAGTGTCAGCCATATTTTCAACGTGGATTCCTGCTTCCTGGTACAGGGATGGGTGTATAAATTCATGCCAGTAAAGGCAAATCCGAATGATTTCATCCAGGGTATGGGCGGAGTGGACGCAATCACTTCCTATCATATCCTGATGAACAAATGTGCTTGGGGAAATCTGAATGATCCCCATGTCTATGTCGATCCTGAAAGCCTGAATAATTCGGTCAGGCCCAAGACGAATTTCATGCGTGCGGCCCAATCTCTGGTAGATCAGGGAAAACACAATGAAGCCATCGAACTGTTAGATACTTATATTAAGTATTTTCCTGATTCAAAGGTGCCTTTCGATATGTTCATGATCCCTTATGCCGATGTGTATTACAAAGCCGGAGCCAGGGAAAAAGCCAATGAACTCATCGAAAGAGTGGCTGATATTTACAGCAGCAACCTTGATTTTTATTACTCCTTTGACGCCCGCAATAAACCCTATTTCGAGCAGGATATTCAGACAGCTTTGGGTATGATCAGGCGTTTGTCAATGGTGGCAAGGGAAAACAAACAGGATCAATTGGCGGCTAAAATGGATACCCTTTTTAATAAAAAAATCAAATTTTACCAATGATGCTGGGATTCATAACCTGGGACCCTTCCCCGGAAATATTCAGTTTTGGCGGATTCGCGGTTCGCTGGTATGGCTTATTGTTTGCCTGCTCGTTTATCTTCGGATACATCATTTTCCTAAGGTTCTTTAAAAAGGAAGGAATTCCGGTTAAACTGCTGGATGAGCTGACCACGTATATGATTATCGGGACTATTTTGGGAGCCAGGCTGGGCCATGTGTTTTTTTATGAACCGGCCTGGTATCTTTCCCACCCGATAAAAATTTTCGAGGTATGGGAAGGTGGTCTGGCCAGTCATGGCGCAGGTATCGGAATCATCATCACCCTACTGTTGTTTTCTTATTTCAAGAAAAAGCCTTTCTTATGGGTGATGGATCGCATTGTGATCGTTGTGGCCCTGGCTGGTTTTTTCATCCGAATGGGAAACCTGATGAATTCCGAGATTTATGGAAACCTGACCAGCCTGCCCTGGGGGTTTTATTTCCCCCGTTCTCTTACACCGGGAGAAGCGCTTCAGCCGCATCATCCAACCCAGATCTATGAAGGATTCTCCTATTTACTGATCTTTTTTTTACTGCACTGGTATTATTATAAGGAAGACGGAAAACCGGTGCATGGTATGCTGTTCGGAATCTTCCTTGTCCTGGTTTTCGGTATGCGTTTTCTCATTGAATTTATCAAGGAACCTCAGGTGGACTTTGAACGCGACATGATCTTGAATATGGGACAGTTGCTGTCAATTCCCTTTGTCATTGCCGGTATCGTGTTTATGGTGCTTGCCCGGAGGAAGCCGGTGAGATCGTAAGATGGCGAGCTGGTTAGCCGGTGTTGTTGTCTTTTTACCTTTCCACCTTCCACAGTATGAGGTGGATACGGTTGGGGTAACATAGGCAAGATTAGGGCAGAGTCACAGCTAGGATACAAGGGATACTTCCCTGCTGATAGGCAGAGTACTCCCAAACATAAACGAAGTATCTCGTTTGTAATAGACAAATAAGAAATAAAAAATGAGAGGGTAAAAGTTTGTTTTTAGAAAAACAATATTATACCTTTAATCCATTATTAACCGGGCTGAAACCAATATATAGAGGTGCCCAAAAATCCAAAGGGAAACCGAAACCCTGAAATTAGAAATTATTAAAATTTAACAAAATGAGAAAGTTTACGTTTTTTACCTCCTTTTTGTTTTGTGTATTAATAATACCTCATACGGTATATACGCAAACACCTGATTGGACTAGTGTTCTTTTGACGTACACGGATGGGTTGCCTTCTTTAAATTTAGTGACTGCGGATGCCAACAACATCTACATGGCTGGAAAAATAAGCGGGCCCATTACTTTCAATGGCATCAATTATGCATGCACCGGGTATAATGATTTGCTGGTCGCTAAGATGAGCAATTCCGGTGCAGTTCTATGGGTAAGCCAGATTACCGCCCAGGTTCTGGGGTCAATCATTCCGGATGCAATCAATGTTGACGGGAACGGGAATATATACATTGCCGCCACTTTTTCCGGGACCGTTACCATCGGCAGCAGTACCGTCACTTCGAGCCTTATCAACAATGCCTTCTACGCTAAGTTCGACGGGTCTGGAAACGGTGTTTGGGCAACTCCATTCTCAAGTTATACGTACGCTGGGAACAGCAGTAAAATAGCTTTCGACGGAAGCGGCAACAGTTTTTTAATGAGTAAGACAAATCAGTTGCTGAAATGGAACAGCGCTGGTGCAATTCAGTGGACACAGACCTATCCTGTCAGAACACTGCAAACCATTGCTGTTTATGGTTCTGATCTATATCTGGGTGGCGCCCTTCAAAACGGAACAACCAATTTCGGAACAATCCCTCTTACATCCTTAGGCGGATATAACACCGGTTTTCTTGTAAAGGGTGATTTAACCGGGGTTTACAACAATTCCCTGGTAGTCGGAGGATCCACAACCGGCTATGGCTCCTCTGTTAGTGATATTGTAATGGATAACAGCGGAAATCTGATTATTTCAGGGGCTTATACTAAAGATCTGATTGTAGGTGGAATAACGATTACAAATCCGACAAAGTCATTTTATACTTACATCGCAAAATGTGATAATAATTTCAACTTTGTCTGGGCGAAATCAAGTTCGAATTTTATTAATTTACAAAGGGAAATGTTCACCTACAGATTGTTTTTTGATAATTACGGAAACCTATATGAATATGGCAAAATCAACAGTTCCTTTTCCTTTGGAGCAGTATCACTGACACTTGCTGAAGGGAATCAATTTCTGATCAAGTTTGATGCATCTGGGAATGCCCTGAATGGCTATGCTTTAGAAAATTCTTCCAATGACAGGACCTTTGTAAACCAGTCTGGTAAAGTCCTTATCGGAAGTGTGTATGATTGTTCGGGTTCTCCATTTTTCGGAAACTTTTATATATCTCAATATGATAACACATTGATTCAGGAATGGCAACATGTTTCGTCGAATAGTCTTTCAGGTATTGCAGAGATCAATGCTATTAAGTACGATGCAGGCGGAAATACCTATTTACAGTCAAGGATTATCGGTCATTGCAATTATTTCGGCACCATAATCAATACCACGAATTATCTGACAGTGATCTCGAAGCATGATATTTCCGGAAATTTATTATGGATAGATCAAATACCCGATATCAATCCGGATTTGATGGGTCCCATATTCACTTTGGATAAAGATAACAATGTGCTGTTCGTGGGACTATTCCATTCAAGTCTGACTATTGGCACCACAACACTGACTAGCTCCAATGCAGGAAATGAAGGTTATGTTGCGAAATATAGTCCGACCGGCGTGTTTTTATGGGCATCGAAGTTGAATTTAAACGCAGATGTTTCAATTAATATCACCCTTGCTTCGGATAAAGCAGGAAATGTAATCGTTTCAGGTGTGGTCGCTCCGGCTAATTACCTAGTTAAATTTGATTCATCGGGAAATCAATTGTGGGCAAAAACATTTCCGATGGAATCATACTATGAATCCATGGTCTCTGCCGATGAGAATAATAATATATATCTGACAAGCGAAATCTATCCGATTGGAACAATCACCATCGGAACAATCCCTCTTACACAGACCAATGAAGACGGCGCTACTGTCTTGGTGAAATTTGATCCTAATGGTAACACACTCTGGGCAAAACTTTATGGTGGTGTCACTGGGGCTTCCTATCCTGACGGGTGGCCGTGCGATATAAAAACTGATTCAACCGGAAATACATTTCTTTGGGGCTGGTGCCAGGACAACGCAATCTTTGGTTCATACACCCTTGTAAATCCATTTTCGACCAATGCGGGTTGGTCCTACTTTCTTACCAAGATCAATACATCCGGTGATGTAATATGGGCCAATGCTGTTTACGAAAATATGTATTCATATAATTACGGGGACCTGCTGGATCTCGACAAAAAAGGCAATGTGTATGTCGGCGGTCATTTTCGAGACAAGATCATCATAGATGGCAATGAATTTGTACCGGAGGGTCTCAATGACTTTTTTATCGCTAAATTTTCTGATGCTGGGACATACCAGTGGATTGGAACAGTGCCCGCCAACACCAACATTATGAATGCACTCAGTGTTTATGATGAAAATATCTTAAGTGTTGTTGGTGAAACCGGTAAAAACGAGACCTTAGGCACTTTTTATATATATAAAACAAGCGGATCAAACTGCATGGTTGCTACCATGGCAAACATGAATCCTGAACCCGACCCGATAACGATCAATGGAGCAGCGGGAAGCAGTACCATTTTTAATATTTTTACAATTCAAAATTGGACAGCAGTTAGCGATCAAACCTGGCTGACTGTAACCCCCGGCTCTGGCAGTGGCAGTGCATCAATAACATTGACGGCTGAGGCAAACTTCAATGCTGAGCCAAGAACAGCGATTGTAACGATCACCTATACGGGAATCAAAGCTTCAACGCAAACATTGACTATAAACCAGTCCGGATCAAGCAGCATTGCAGAAATAAAGCAAAATGATTATGCCATTTACCCAAATCCTGCTACCAATGTTTTATTCTTTAATTCCAACATAAAAAATGCGTTTGTTTCAATTCTGGATTTAAATGGAAAGGTGATTTTCGGGAATCATGTGAATGACGGGAAAATTGATATCAGCAATTTGAAGAAGGGAGTTTATACGATAAAAATTGTCGATGAAACTGGTGTTATTGTCAGGAAGTTTGTGAAACAATAATTGATCAGAAAAGGAATAAAAATATTTCATCTTTTCGAAAAAAAACTAACAGAATAATGTTTAGGATTAAATATTTCAAACGCTGATTCTATAGGGATTAGTTCCACTATCCCCATATTTGTTCTCTAATATTCTATCATCGTCATGTCCTCTGTTCTCATTGTTGAAAACTTGCCCGTTCCTATGGCGATTAGGAGTTGTTTGAATACATCTCTTTTGTCATCAGCAAAAGGAGAAAAGTAGCGCTCATCGCCTGGAATGGATTCGGAGTATTGATGCTTTCCTTCGCATTGGTTATGAATATCTCCCATGCAATATCAGCAGACAGCTGGTAATTCAGACTTTAAGGGATGGCCTGAATTCTTTCCTGCAGTGTTTTATAATCGTTACGGATCACCATTCCGGGAAAATTCTTGCAGAGTTCCAGGGCATAGATAAGATCGAAGTTTTCCTGGGGCATGGAGAAGAAGATCTTTTTCTCCATCAGGTAGCGCGACAGGTATTCCTGTTCGGTCTGACCCGGAGTGGGGATGAAAATGGCCCTTCTTCCAAGGGTTACGATATCCATGATACTTGAGTATCCGCTACGGCATATGATGAGGTTGGATTTCATCATAAGCTGTTGCATGGCCGGTGTTTCCAGATGAGAAAAGACATGGATGTGTTCATCTACAACGTAAGCCTCGGTACTCTCGGTCACGCCTCTGACAACCACCGCCTGGAGGTTGATGTTCTTCAGCTGGCTCATGATTTTTTCCTCCAGCAGACTACGTTGGGGTTCAGGCCCGGAAAGCATGACCATCAGGTCGAAATAAATCGATTCAGAATCCAGGGCCGACTGTATAGAAAAGCGGGATAAGATCCCGATATAATGGGTATTTGGGGGTAGGGTTACCGGATGGGAAAGATCTCCGGCAAGACCACGGTGGGTTTCAAAGTCGGGAATCCAGCATTCCTGAAAATGCTGTAAATAATGATAGTTGATTTTTCTGAACAGGGGAGAAAGGAATCCAAGGAAAGCGGGAAGCTGGATGTCGAGCTGATGTGTGATGCAGATGGAAGGGATCTGTTTATGCCAGCATCCATAGCGGTTGTCGGAGATTACCACCTCCGCCCCGGTTTCATTCACTATTTTTTTCAATGCCAGGTGCTCCATCCTTACTCCTCTGAGCAGGGAGGGTCCCATTTTCATCATTCTTGCCATCATGCTGGCATTACGGGCATAAGTGATGCGGAAACCCGGGAAACGGATGATTTTATTTCCTGGAAACTCCCTGCATAAAAACGCATAAGGCCGGCCGTCTGCGGCAATGATCACCTCATGACCCTGCTTCATCAGAAGATGAATGATGGGGACACAACGGGTTGCATGTCCAATACCCCAATCCAGCGGACAAACCAGGACTTTCTTCATGAGACTAATTTACAGCCATTTTAAGGCTTTTATCAAAAAAGTTATTCACAAGGGTATTACTTTTTTAACAATTCCAGATTAAGTGATGAAGGTGAAAGGTGACAGGGTGTACAGAGATAAAATGAAAACGTGGAAAAAGCTTTGTTATATACGATCGGGCTTACCTTGATTCCCGGGGTGGGAGATGTTCTCGGGAAGAAGCTGATCAGGCTTTGCGGCAGCGCAGAAGCCGTTTTCCGTGAGCCACGCCTGCACCTGAAAAAATTTCCAAGGATAGGTGAATTATTGGCCGCGGAAGTGAAAAAGAAAGAAATTTTACTCATTGCGGAGAAGGAAATAAAATTTGTTGAACAATATGGCATTCAGACCCTTTTTTTTCTTGATCCCGCTTACCCTCAGCGTTTGAAAAACTGTATCGACAGTCCGGTATTGTTATATTATAAAGGAAGTTCCACCCTTAATCCGCTGAAAACAATTGGGATCGTGGGAACAAGAAATGCTACTGAATATGGAAAAACCATCACCCGGAGGTTGGTGGAGGAACTCAAGGACCAACAACCCCTGGTGGTGAGCGGGCTGGCCTATGGCATCGATAGTTGTGCTCACCGTGCCGCCCTTGATTTTAGCCTGGACACCCTGGGTGTGCTGGGTCATGGAATGGACAGGATTTATCCCATGGCAAACAAAGTTCTGGCTGAACGTATGTTGAGTCATGGAGGCCTGATCACGGATTTTTTGCATGGAACCAAACCCGATCGGGAAAATTTCCCTCGTAGGAACCGTATCATAGCCGGTCTTTCCGATGCCCTCGTGGTAGTGGAAGCAGCCCGAAAGGGAGGGGCGCTGATCACGGCCGATATTGCCAATTCCTACAACAGGGACGTGTTTGCCATACCCGGTCGGATCGGTGATGTTTATTCGGAAGGTTGTCACTATCTGATCCGTACCAACCGGGCGGCACTTGTTCAGCAGGCTGACGATATTGAATATCTGATGGGTTGGAAAAAAGAAAAGACGAAACCCGGGGCAGAACAAAAGAAAATATTCCTCGAAATGAGTCCTGAGGAAGAAAAAATTACCGGACTGATCAGTGAAAAGGGGAGCATTGTGATTGATGATATTGCCAGTTTATGTGAAATTCCGATGGGAAGAGTTTCTGCTGCCCTGTTAAACCTGGAATTTGAAGGAATTGTAAAATGTCTGCCGGGAAAGATCTATAGCCTATTGTAGCGATTCGGGATCGGTATAGGCTGCTTTCAAACCCAGGATAAATACTATCACCGTGGCACCAAAAGCAAACAAACTTAACAACTTAAAGTCGCTGGTGAACAAACAGAAGTTGTAAAGACCATGAAAAAAAGAAGCAACAAGCAATCCCGTAAGGGAATAAAAAACCCGTGTTTTAGAAAATTTCGACATTCCGATAAAAAACCCTAAAATGACTGCGAACATGATGCTGGCCGGTACGGCAATCAATGCATAGAGGGTAAAAGGGTAGAGTTTTTGAGTAAAGAATGGGTCGATAAAAAAACAGATCAGTCGCATCGTGACAAATCCAAGCGCTACCATGATGGAAAAAGTGATGACATGGATGGGTCTGGTAATTGCTTTTTTTGGCAGTATCACATACCTGAGGACAAGAAACTTGGCAAATTCACTAGTAAATCCGGAGATGACGAAAGAATAAAACAGCGTCCGCTTCAGGCTGCGTAATTCATTTAATCCAAGCATGTTGGAAAGAAGCTGTACCCCGATCAGAAGGATGATCATGAGGGCTCCCCCAATATAGCTTTTGACCAGGAGATTACGGAAGGAAAGATCACATTTTCTCCTGAAATACAAATAAATACCTACTGCAATGATAGGTGCAAAAACAAGAGACATATAGGCAAAAGTTCTCATCAGGCGGATGTTAAGGATTCTTTAACCAATTCTGAATAATTTCCTAATTTTACCGGATAAAGATAGGACAATATTATGAATATGCTACTTTTCATGAGAAAAGTTTTCTTTAATTTTTTGTGCCTTTGGAAGGGGTAGTCATTAAATCAACGGGTAATTCGGTCATGGTACGATTCCCTGACGGAAGCCGGAAAGATTGTAAAGTTAAAGGCCAGTTCCGGATTCAGGGCATAAAGCATACTAACCCGGTGGCCATAGGGGATCATGTAGAAGTTGAATGGCAGGCCGGCGACAGCCAGGGCTCAATTATATCCATCAGTCCCCGCAACAATTACATCATCCGGAAAGCAACTAAATTGTCGAGCCAGTCACAGATTATTGCGGCCAACCTGGATCATGCTTTTCTGGTGGTTACTTTAGCCCAGCCGCGGACTTCCAATGGTTTTATTGATCGTTTTCTGGTCACGGCCGAAGGTTATCATATTCCGGCCAGCCTCATTTTCAATAAGATTGATCTTTATGATCAGGAAAAAACACGACTGTTAGACCGCTATGCTGAAATCTATGAAAAAGCCGGTTATCCGATTTACAGGGTGTCTGCACTGACCGGAGAAAATGTATCCGTCATCCGGGATCTGCTGAAGGATAAAGTAAGTCTTTTTTCTGGTCATTCCGGCGCCGGAAAATCTGCTTTGATCACGGCCATTGAGCCTCCCCTTCGACTTAAAGTGGGAGATATTTCGAAGACACACCACAAGGGGAAACATACTACAACTTTTGCTGAAATGTTTGAATTATCTCATGGGGGATTCATCATTGACACCCCTGGGATCAAAGAATTCCGCCTGATCAGTTTTGAAAAGTCAGAGATCCCCAGGTGTTTCCCGGAAATGGATCGCCTGCTTCCCCTCTGCGGATACAGCAACTGCACCCACATCCATGAACCCGACTGTGCCGTGAAAAAAGCCCTGGTTAATGGAGAAATCAGCAGCTTGCGTTATAATAGTTACCTTAGCATGCTCAATGATCGCTAAACAACTGATAACAGATGCCGTTATTCCCTTGAAATCAATGGATACGGCCCAGAGTGCCCTCATCATGATGGATGAATTCAAGGTGTCACATCTTCCCATCGTGGAGGAAAAGGAATTTCTGGGCATTATTTCCGATGCAGATATTTATTCCCTGAATGATCTGGATGAATCCATTGGTCATCATGTTCTTTCTCTGAACAGGGCATATGTTTATGAAGACCAGCATATTTTTGAGGTGATCAAAACTTTTTCTCTTTTAAAACTCAGCCTACTGCCAATACTGGATGCCAAGAATCATTACCTTGGGGTGATTACCCTCCAGTCTGTCGTTCAGGCGATGGCAAAAATGGCCGCTATTGAAAACCCCGGCGGTATCATTGTCCTGGAAATAAACAATAAAGACTACATGCTTGAGGAGATAGCGCATATCGTGGAATCCAATGATGCCAAAATACTTGGTTTATATATCACAGCACATCCGGATTCGACCAAAATGGAGATTAGTTTAAAAATCAACAGAATAGATATCGGAGGTGTATTGCAAACCTTTGCCCGTTACAATTACAGTGTTAAAGCTTCCTGGGCCTATGAAGATGCCTATCAGGAGGGAATTCAGGATCGCTTTGATTCCCTGATGAATTACCTGAATATCTGATCCATGAATCCGAATAAACAATCCGGATGGATCACAGGTGTCGGATTCTTTCTGGTAGTCCGTATGTTCATCGTCTTTCCTGTATCAGCCCAGTCTGACACTTCCTCTTTTTCCATAATCCATGCAATAAACCTGACAGGCAATAAACAGACAAAGGAAAGTATAATCCTGAGGGAGTTGAAATTCAACATGGGAGATACATTATTGAATAAGAACCTGGGAATGATATTGAAAACAGGGCGGGAGAATATATTCAATACCCGCTTATTTAATTTTGTGACGATTGATACGGCATATCTCCCCCGGACATGCTTGCTGGAGGTCAATATCAATGTTGTGGAAAGATGGTACCTCTGGCCTATCCCATTCCTGGAAATTTCTGACAGGAATTTCAACGTCTGGTGGGAAACCCGCGATTTTAGCCGCCTGACTTTTGGCATTGACCTCACTTTTTCAAATGTCAGGGGAAGAAATGAAACCCTGACCTTGCTGACCCATTACGGATTTAATCAGATGTATGGGTTTTCCTATAAAATTCCTTATTTCAATGCCAAACAAACACTAGGAACAGGTTTTGGTGCAGATGTGGAGTTAAATCATGAAGTAGTCATTCAATCCTCTCATAATAAACCTGTCTATTATAAAGATCCTGTTTCCTTTCCTAAACAACTGATTTCAGCCTATGTTGAATTTATGCTCAGGCCTGATATTTACAGCACCCATACCCTGGGACTGGCTTATGATGCTTATTATCTACAGGACACTTTATTGCGGATTCCGGGATTTTCAATGAGTTCATCCAATAGTCAGAAGTTTGCCACCATATATTATCAATATAAAAATGACCATCGTGATATTCAATACTATCCGCTGAAAGGGTATTATATCGATGTTGAGTTCAATCACTCCTTTCCTTTTTCCATTACCCATAATACCTACGTGAAAACGAACCTGAGAAAATTCTTACAGATTTATAATCGCTGGTATTTTGCTTCAGGTCTTACCCTGAAATTTTCACTGGAAAAGGAACAACCCTATTACCTGCAAAGAGGATTGGGATACGGGCGTGAGTACGTTCGGGGTTATGAATATTATATTGTGGATGGACAGCATTTTGCCTTACTCAAGAACAATTTAAAATTTGCCATTATCCCCACCTATATTCTTCGTCTGCCTTTTCTGAAATCAGCGAAGTTCAACACTATCCCTCTGGCGCTGTATATCAATCTCTTTACCGATCTGGCATATGTTTACCATTATGAACAGGGTTACGGTGATGCCTTTTCGGGCGTGGGCAATAACCTTCAGAACAGGCTGTTGGCAGGGTATGGGCTTGGCCTTGATTTTACGACATACTATGATGTGGTTATACGCTGTGAGTTTGCCATGAATTTATTGGGTAAACCCGGAGTTTATCTGCATTTTTCGGCTCCCATTTAGAACGGTTTTTTACATTCAAAAAACGAGTATCTTTGCACCCTGAATCAATAAAACTACCGCGGCCATGAAAATCGCCTTATTTGGCAAAGATGTCGCAGAAAATGCCCTCCCTTTCGTTCAGGGGCTGATTGAAAAACTCTCCGCCTCAAATGGGAGTTTATTCGTTTTTCAGCAATTTTATGAAAAACTTGCCGGAAGGATCATTTTCCCGGAAAATATAGGCCTTTTTGCCTGCCAGAAGGATATCAGGAATAAGGTTGATTTCCTTTTTTCTATCGGCGGGGATGGGACTATTCTGGATGCAATCAGTCTGGTGGGTGATTCGGGGATACCCCTGACGGGGATAAACTTGGGAAGACTGGGCTTTTTATCAGGGATTTCCCGTGAGGAGATACTGCTTGCTCTTGAAGAAATCAATCAGGGAAAATACACCCTGGAGTCCAGGACCTTGCTGAGTCTTGATAGCCCTTCAGGGTTATTTGGTGAATTCAGTTATGCCCTGAATGATCTGACGGTTTATAAAAGCAGCCCGATGACGATGATCACCATTAAAGTATGGATTAACGGTGAATTTTTAAATGCTTACTGGGCAGATGGACTAATCGTGGCTACCCCAACCGGATCAACAGCCTATTCTCTAAGTTGTACAGGGCCGATTGTATCACCAGATGCGGAGAATTTTGTGATCACACCCATTGCCAGCCATAACCTTACGGTCCGTCCAATCGTGCTTAGAGATGATTGCGAGATCAGGATTAAAGTGGAAAATAAGGGAAATGATTTTTTGGTCAGCCTTGATTCTCGGGTGGAACGCGTAGAAAATACCACAGAACTCATCATCCGCAAAGCCGGTTTTAATATTCGCCTGCTTAAACCTGACGGAAAGAACTTTTTTAGGACCATCCGGGAAAAATTAAACTGGGGGTTAGATAAAAGAAATGGGTGAAAATTTCCTAAATTTTTGTTAAATCTCAAATAAAACAGCGATTTCAGCGTTAAGAAAGTGATCTTTTTTACATGAGTAAACAATTCGGCTATTTCATTTTTTTCGTTTTCATAACGGGCTCTGTCGTCCATGCTCAGAACCTTGAAGTTGGATTGTTCGGAGGAGGATCCTATTACCTTGGCGACCTGAATCCCTCCAGGCATTTTATCGGGACTCAACTGGCTTACGGTGTACTGACCAGGTATAATGTAGACGACCGATGGGCAGTAAAACTTGGGATCACCAGGGGAAAGGTGAAAGGTGATGCTGCCAATTCGAATTTTCTTCCGGATCGTCAGTTGTCATTTTCAAGTGATGTGACGGACATCTCTGCCATGGCAGAGTTTAATTTCCTACCCTATTTCATAGGAAGTAAAAGAAACTGGATAAGTCCGTATATTTACGCCGGAATTAGTCTTTTTTTCTTTGATCCAAAAGCCGGCGGTGTTTCTCTGAGTAGTTTGGGAACAGAAGGTCAGAATATTGGATATGAAGGAAGAAAACCCTATTCGAAAACGGGTTTTGGCATCCCGTTCGGCCTCGGTGTTAAAATCAGTTTAAGCAAAAGAATAGGCATGCAGGTCTTCTGGGAAATGCATAAAACCTTTACGGATTATCTGGATGATGTCAGTCGGACGTATTACCTGAACGGGACAGAAATTGACCCGGACAATCCGGCTGAACTGCTGTCTGATCCGACACGAAATCACCAGGCTGGCATGCAAAGAGGGAATTCGAAAAACCTGGATTGGTATTCCATTTTTGGATTATCGCTGACATACAAATTTAATCTTGTTTTCAATAAGCGCTGCAGGGATTTAGATCACTGACATTATGGTTTTCCGATGGAATTGAAGAGCAAAATCAACATAAAAAAACTTCCTGTTCATGTGGCCATCATCATGGATGGCAATGGGCGATGGGCAAGGAAACGTGGATTTGCCAGGACCTCGGGACATGAAAAGGGCGTGGACGCGGTGCGCCATACTGTTGAAGCCGCTGCAGAACTGGGCATTCGCTTTTTGACCTTGTATGCTTTTTCCACGGAAAACTGGAATCGTCCGAAATATGAGATTGACGCCCTTATGACCATCCTGGTCAATTCCATCCATGGAGAAATGAAAACCCTCATGGATAACAATATCCGTCTGACCGCCATCGGCGACCTGAAAAGCCTTCCTTCGAAAAGTTACCGGGAATTGATGAAAGCCATCCAGGAAACTTCCGGAAATACAGGATTGAATCTGATTCTCGCCTTGAGTTATAGTGCCCGCTGGGAATTGGTGGAGGCTGCCCGTATCCTGGCCAGAAAAGTGGAAAGCAGAGAGATGAAACCAGAGGAGATTGACCTGTCAGCCTTCACCTCCTGCCTCACAACTACCTCTATTCCCGATCCGGAACTTCTGATCCGTACCAGCGGTGAATATCGGATCAGTAATTTTTTATTATGGCAGATTGCCTATACGGAATTATATTTCACCCAGACACTCTGGCCGGATTTCACCAAGGATGATTTCTACCAGGCCATTCTCGATTTTCAGCAAAGAGAACGCAGGTTCGGGTTGACCAGTGAACAAATCAATGAAATAGATGGAAAACGAAGAAAATAAACCCGGATGAGACTACGCCTTTTATTCATTATACCCCTGCTAATTTCAATCAAACTGTTTGGACAGGTTCGCCTTGGTGAACCCCATGTGATGGATTACAATACCCCCAAAGACTATATAATAGGCGGGATTACGGTAAGCGGGGTGAAATACCTCGATGTGAATGTCCTGATCATGCTGTCAGGTTTAACGGTTGGGGACAATATCAAAATCCCGGGTGATAAAATTACCCAATCAATTAAAAAATTATGGGATCAGGGGCTGTTTGAAGACATAAAAATTTCTGTTTCCAGCATTGTGGATAACCAGGTGTTCCTGGATATTCAGCTCAGGGAACGTCCACGGCTTGCAAAATTCCAGTTCAACGGAATTAAAAAATCAGATGCAGATGATATTCGGGAGAAAATCCGACTGGTTAAAGGGGATTATGTGACCGATAACCTGATCATCAAGACCACCAATATTATCCGTAAGTTTTACAGGGATAAAGGATATCTGAACGTGGACATTGAAATTATACAGCGAAGAGATTCGGTCACGGCCAATGAAGTTACCCTGATCATCAATATAGATAAAAACGAAAAAGTCAAGGTGCTGACCATCAATCTTCATGGAAATAAAAGTCTGAGCAATGAAATGATCAAAGCTTCCCTCAAGAAAACCAAAGAGAAAAGCATTTTCAATCCGCTGAACGATTTGGATAAAGTCGTGTATAAGTCTGTTGAAACCACTGCAAAAATGGATTTTGTAGAGATCGCCAATGTGATGGGTGATCATGCCACAAACAATATCCGGATACGGATTTTTAAATCCTCGAAATTCATTGACGAGGAATATCAAGCCGACAAACTCAATCTCATTGCCAAATACAATTCCCTGGGATATCGGGATGCACGGATTCTCAGGGATTCCATTTCAAAAAATTCTGACAATACCATCAACATTGACCTTTGGATTGAAGAGGGTCCGAAATACTTTGTACGGAATATTACCTGGGTCGGAAATACTAAGTATTCTTCCTCCTTCCTGGATCGTATTTTAAAGATCAGTAAAGGGGATGTATATGATCAGGCTGCCATTGAAACCGCGCTGACCTATAATCCCAACGGCAGTGATATCCGGTCATTGTACATGGATGATGGCTATTTGTTTTTTGACGTCCAACCGGTGGAAGTTAAAGTCGAAAACGATTCCATTGATCTTGAAATCCGTATGCATGAAGGGAAACAGGCAACGGTAAGCAGGGTTACAATCAAGGGAAACACAAAAACAAATGATCATGTCGCTTTGCGTGAGGTCCAGACCCGGCCCGGCCAGCTTTTCAGCAGGGATCTGTTAATCCGTTCCCAGCGGCAACTCGCCCAGTTGAAATATTTTGACCCGGAAAAACTTAACCCTACGGTCAATCCAATCCCGGAAGATGGAACGGTAGATATCGGCTATGAGGTCACGGAAACTTCGGCAGACCAGATCGAGCTTTCGGGAGGCTGGGGATATGGACGTATTGTTGGAACCCTCGGTCTTTCTTTTAACAATTTTTCCTTGAGGAATGTCCTCAATCTGAAAGCCTGGAAACCTATTCCTGCCGGTGACGGACAAAAGCTCAGCCTCAGGTTCCAGACATACGGTAAAGGCTACTTTAGCTACAGCATTTCCTTTACCGAGCCATGGATGGGCGGAAGAAAACCCCTTGCGCTCAGTCTGTCGTATTTCCATTCACGCTATACCAATGGTTTGGCTGCCAACGACCCCAGTTATGCTTATTTTAAAATTGACGGGGTATCTATCGGATTAGGAACCCAGCTTAACTGGCCGGATAATTATTTCTCCCTTTACCAAAGCCTGAATTACAACCGCTATAACACCCATAATTATTCCCAGATCTTCACTTTCGGCGGCGGGAATGGAGTATATAATGCCATCAGTTATGGGATCATATTATCCAGAAACTCAGTAGATGCACCTATTTTTGCAAGATCAGGATCGGAATTATCCCTGAACCTTGAACTTACGCCTCCATATTCCCTGTTCAGGGGCAATGTGGATTATAAAAATATGGAAGCGAGCGAAAAATATAAATGGGTGGAATATTACAAGATCAAATTTAAGGGGGCATGGTACATCAATCTGGTTGAAAAACTGGTATTATCCCCAAGACTGCAGTTTGGCTTTTTAGGCACTTATAATCAGAACCTGGGAGTCACTCCCTTCGAAAGATTTTATCTTGGCGGGGACGGACTTACCGGTTATAATAATATGGACGGAAGAGAATTGATCGGAATGCGGGGATATGCCAATAACTCCCTCACCCCGGGTTATCCGAGTACGATAGGGGGAACGGTTTATACCCGATATACCTTTGAACTTCGTTATCCGGTATCTTTGAATCCTAATGCCACAATCTATGGTCTTGCCTTCCTCGAAGCAGGTAACGATTGGCTTTACTGGAATAATTTCAACCCGTTTAACGTATATCGCTCGGCAGGAGTCGGAGTCAGGGTATTTCTCCCGATGTTTGGTTTGCTCGGACTTGATTGGGGATACGGGATTGACCAGGTTCCGGGTGTTCCGGGCGCCAATGGCGGTCAGTTCCATTTCTCCATAAACTCGTCTATTGATTAGAAAGAAGTAACAAAGTGAAAAAGTGACAAAAGAAAGGGGTGATAAGGTAATTGTTTATTGATTAATTTTGGTTGGTTAAATCTTAATTTTATGAAAAAGCTGGTTTTTTTTATTGCCGTTTTCTTTTTTATGGCAGGTATTTTACAGGCACAGAAATTTGCTTACGTTGATACCCAGTACATTCTGGATAATATTCCTGAATTTGCTGAAGCACAATCTCAACTGGATGAGATTTCAGC
The DNA here is from genome assembly GCA_964605775.1 of uncultured Prolixibacteraceae bacterium. Taxonomy (GTDB): domain Bacteria; phylum Bacteroidota; class Bacteroidia; order Bacteroidales; family FEN-979; genus CAZSDU01. The sequence continues at coordinate 45,022 of CAZSDU010000016.1, forward strand.
TGAATGGCAAAAGGAAATTGAAGCAAAATTCGCAGAAGTCGATAAGATGTATAAAGATTATCAGACGCAATCGGTCTTACTTCCTGAAGACATGAAGAAAAAAAAGGAGCAGGAAATCGTGGATAAGGAAAAAGAAGCTAAAGCCTTACAGCGTAACCGCTTCGGCAAGGATGGCGATGTATTTAAAAAGCGCCAGGAATTGGTCAAACCTATACAGGAAAAAGTTTATAATGCCATCCAGGAAATCGCAACAAATAATAACTACGCGGTAGTTTTCGATAAGGGGGGAAGCCTGACAATGATGTATGCCAATCCAAAATATGATGTCAGTGATGAGGTACTCGACAATCTTGGTGCCAGTCTGAGTGGAAGGAAATCTAAATCGAAAACTGCCGGAGGTAGCACGGTAACTCCTCCTTCTCCCGCTTCAGGAACTCCTGCTGTAAACAGCAGCGGAACTACTCCTTCAAGACCGGCAGGAGGGAAACAAGATACTCCGCCCAAAGGTGGAAAGAAATAGTTTTTTTGCTTACATTTGTCCGGCGTTTTGAAGTATAAACCAATTAATTAATAACAATGAAGAAAACAATAAAGCTTTTTGCCATTATCGCGATGATCATTGGCTGTTCTTTCACCACTGCGGCTCAGAATCCGCTTAAAATCGGTCATATTGATTTCAATACTCTGCTGGCTGCTATGCCCGGAATTGATTCAGTCAGGATCAAACTCCAGAAATACCAACAGTCCCTGAGTGATCAGATGGATGCCATGAAAGCCGAGTTTGAAAATAAATACCTGGATTATCAGTCACAGGCTTCCACCATGTCGGACCTGATCAAACAGACGAAGGAAAGAGAACTTTCAGATCTACAGTCCCGTATTGACGCTTTCCAGCAGAAGGCCAATCAGGATCTCCAGGCCAAACAACAGGAACTGGTTCAGCCTTTTATCGAAAAAGCCAAAACCGGTATCAGGGAAGTGGCTAAGGAAAATAAATACACTTATATCCTGAATTCCATTGAGGATGTGGTTCTCTATTCCGAACCTACGGATGATCTGATGTTGGTGGTTAAGAAAAAACTTGGTATTCAATAGCGATTGTAAAATTTTATGAAACAGGCCGCAGCATATTATGATTGCGGCCTGTTTGTTTTTTTTTATGTAATTTTTTTAATTCCCTATGTAAATCGCGCTTAATGGCTTTCAGATTCATCAGGCAATCTGCTTTTCTTTTCTTTCTCAGTTTTGCCTTTTTTTTGCCTCATTCATTATTTCCGCAAAACAACCCGCTGACCACAGCCCGCAAGGTGATTCACCCGGAATTCATTTCCTCCGTTGTGAATGTTATTGCCTCTGATTCTCTGCAGGGAAGAAATACGCCAAGCCCGGGTTTGGATAAAGCCGCAGATTTTATTGCAGAACAGTTTAAAAATATGGGATTGCAGCCCTTGCAAGCGGACTATTTTCAACCCCTGGGCTATTGCTATCTGGATTTGGGTCGTGAAAATGCTTTGTCGGTCATCAGACCTTCTGATACGATGACATTGGCATTGAAAACAGATTTCATCCCCTATGAAATTACCGGGAATCAGGACGTCGAGGCTTCTGTTGTTTTTGCAGGTTATGGTATCACTGCTCCAGACTATCATTATGATGACTACAAACAGATTGATGCCAGGGGAAAAGTAGTGGTTATTTTACGCCAGGAACCTGGTCAAACGGATTCTTCCCGAAAAATATTCAATGGACTGGAATCTACTCCTTATTCAATTCTCAGGGAAAAAGTCAACATGGCCAGGCAGCATGGAGCCCTGGGGGTTATCGTTTTGTCAGGACCCCTGAACTATTCTTCACTGAAGCCGAAAGGGTTTCCCTGGCCTTCCTTATCAAAAACCCTGCCCAGTGATGCCCTGCCTTTAATTTACTGTGATGATCTCGAAAAAACAATACCTGTTGTTCATGCCGGCGAAGCCATGGTGAACATGCTGTTCGGCCATGCGGATTCTCTGAAGCGGATACAACAACGCATAGATGCCTTTGGGCAGGCGGAGTCCTTTGACATTCCCGGATTCAAAGTACATCTGAAGACATCTGTTGAACTGCTTCCGGTGAGAGGGAAAAATGTGGCCGGATTTCTTCAGGGAAGAGATCCGGAACTGAGTTCCGAAATTCTTGTGATTGGAGCTCATTACGATCATATTGGGTTCATGAAAGCGACTAAGGAAGGCAGCGATTCCATATTTAACGGGGCAGACGACAATGCCTCTGGGACTGCCGGTGTCATTGCCATTGCAAGAGCTTTTTCAGCCATGACAATCAAACCTAAACGTAGCGTATTATTCATTCTTTTTGCCGGGGAAGAAATAGGGCTGCTTGGATCTTCGACTTATGTCAGAAAACCATTGCTCCCGCTTGATGCTACAGTGGCCATGATCAACCTTGATATGATCGGTCGCAACCATCCGGATTCCCTTTTCATTGAGGGAGCACGCCAGAACCCCGGTCTGATGAAAATTATCCGTAAGGAAAATAAAAAAACAGGGATGACACTGGTCGGATCAAGGAGTAAAAAAATGACCGGAGGCAGTGATCATTATCCATTCTATCAGAAAAATATTCCCGCTGTATTTTTCTTTACGGGTTTGCATCAGGATTATCATAAAGTGAGCGATAATCCCGACCGTGTGGATGCCGGTAAAAATGCCCGAGTGGCCAGGCTGGCTTTTTTAACCGCCTGGCACATTGCCAATGAAAAACATCAATATAAAATGATCAAATCAACCCAGAACGATAACAAAAATTAGTCGTCATGAAAACAATCCAATCCCTCATGTTATTATTCCTGGTTCTTGTGGTTTCTCCTATCGGCGCTCAGGAAAAATTTTTACTTTCATTTCGCTATCAAGCCGGAGAGACTTATCGTTACAAGAGTGTCAATACTTATGATATGTCTCAGGAAATGAATGGTCAGGAGATGAAGCTGTCAGGATCAGGCAACAGCATCATGAAGTTGTTCACTGAATCTGCCGATAAAGATGGAAATATTGCCTTCATCCTCACGCTTGAAGAGATCAAGGCGACCATAAAAAATGCCATGTTCGATACCACCATTGAACCAAAAGATATGATCGGAAAGAAAACCCGCCTGATCATGGATAAATACGGAAAAGAAACCAGCCGGGAAGAATTGGATACAACCAAATCATTGAAGGGACTGGAGGGGGGAATGGATGCTCTCTTTACCCATACTTTGTTCAGGCTTCCTGAGTGGCCTGTGGGGATAGGAGAAAAATGGGAGGTAGAAACAAGCGACACCGCGAAGATAGGAGAAGGATATACTCATACTACGGAACATCAGGAATATACGATCATTCAAAAAGAAAACAAGAATGGCCATGATTGCCTGAATATCGGATTCACATCAAAAACTGAAACGACTGGGAGAATTTTTCAGATGGGAATGGAATTATTTTTAGAAGGGAGTGGGGATGTCAAAGGAGAGATATGGTTCGATCCGAAGTCAGGTATTATGCTTTCCAAAGAATGCACTACCACCCTGGATATGACTTATGCCCTGACAGGTCAGATGAAAATATCCATCCCTTCTACTCAAACCATTCGTAAGAGCTATAAGCTGATGGAATAGTCCTTGAGGTTCCTTATCGGGAAAAGTTTTTTCTTTTCTTCCGCTTTTCCGGTCCGGATGAATGAAAATCACGTCTTGGTTTTTTATCATCGGAGGATCTTGGAATAAAACTTGTTGATTTCTTATCTTCCTTGACGATTAAAGGAACACCACGGAATTTGGCCTTTTGCAGGGCTTTGATGAGACTCACTGCAGCTTGTCCATCCACTTCAAAAGTAGCTGAGCTCTTATTCAGGTCAATCTTCCCAATGGGGATCTTTTTTCCGGGAGTGTATTCGTTGATCAGTTCAATCAGTGTATTCGGGAATAAACCATCCATTTTTCCTTTATTGATAAATAAACGGGTATAGCCGGCCACGGATTCGAATCCATTCTTTTCTCCGTATTTAAACTTACCTCCGGGATGGTTTTTATCCTCCAAGGCATTGATATCGACAGCATCCTTATAATACTCCAGAAAGCGGTTGAATTCAAGGGCGACAAACCGTTTAATCACATCTTCCTTTTCAATCCATTCCAGTTTACGGTAGATGGCTGGTAAATAGCTGTCGATCTCCATATGCTCCAATTCTACCTTTTCCATCTTGTTGATCATGTTGAATAGTTGTTTTTCACATATCTCCCTTCCTCCGGGAACTTTCCCGGCAGTGAAGGTCTTGTTGATCTTTTTCTCTATCTGACGGATCAGGTGTTTTTCTTTCAGGTTAATAATGGCAATCGAGGTTCCCATCTTCCCGGCACGCCCTGTCCGGCCACTGCGGTGGGTATAGGCATCCAGGTCGTCAGGCAGGTTGTAGTTTATGATATGGGTAAGGTTATCCACATCGATACCCCTGGCGGCCACATCTGTGGCAACGAGCAATTGTACATGACCGATCCGGAATTTTTGCATCACAATATCTCTTTGACCCTGGGAAAGTTCCCCGTGCAACGCTTCTGCATTGTACCCGTCATGGATAAGTTTATCTGCCACTTCCTGGGTTTCTCTACGGGTACGGCAAAACACTATACCATAGATGGCCGGATAAAAATCAACCAGCCGTTTGAGGGCAAGGTATTTGTCGCGGGCATGGACCGTATAATAAATGTGCTTGATGTTTTCTGCTCCAGAATTCCGGTTTCCTATGGTGATTTCTACAGGATGATGCATGAATTTTTTCGCGATAACGGCCACTTCGTTGGGCATGGTTGCCGAAAACAGCAGGGTATTCCTTTCAGTGGGCACTTCAGCCAGAATGTCGTTGATGCTGTCAATGAAACCCATATTCAGCATTTCATCGGCTTCATCCAGGATGACTTTTTTAACGTCATTCAGCTTAATTGCTTTGCGTCTTATCAGATCAAGCAAACGGCCTGGAGTTGCAATGACGATCTGAACGCCTTTTTTCAAGGCTTTGATCTGAACTTCCATACTACTGCCTCCGTAAACTGGAAGAATTTTCAGGTCTCCGGCATATTTGGCAAAGTCGTTAAGGTCTCCGGTAATCTGTATGCATAACTCACGGGTCGGACAAATGACCAGGGCCTGAGGTGTTTTGTGTTTTGCACTGATTTGTTGGATCAAGGGCAATCCATAGGCGGCTGTCTTTCCGGTACCAGTTTGTGCCAGCACCACGATATCTGTATCTTTTCCAAGTAACAATGGAATTACTTTTTCCTGTACCGGCATGGGGAATTCAAAACCAAGTTCGGACAATGCACGCACATGATCCGGGTGGACGCCTAATTCTTCAAATGTAATCATACGAATTTCTTGTTAGGTGCTTTCGGGCTTTCCGGGACTTTGTATGGGTACGAAGGGGGGAAATCAATCAGATATAAAAACCGGAAACACAGATGAATAATGCGGCAAAGGTAGCACAATTTTTTCGATTAAAAAATTCCGTTACATTTACAGTCTCTTTTTCAGTTTATGCTCGATCAGGAAAGTTTTAAAATTCTTTTCAAAAGCCAGTTCAAAGTCCTATGCTTTTTTGCCGTAAAGTATGTCAGGGATTATGAAGCATCACGCGAAATTGTACAGGACGTTTTTCTGAAATTATGGGAAAAAAGAAAGGACATCGATCCGGAAAAATCGCTGAAATCTTACCTGGGAACTGCCGTTCGAAACCGATGTATCAATTACCTAAGGGACAATAAAAAATTCAATCATGACCTTCAGTATATGGAGGAGTTGCCGGTTAACATATCCGTTGCCCCTTCCGATAAACTGCTTGAATCTGAAATCCGGGTGAGGATCATGGAAGCCACGGCAGAACTTCCCGATAAATGTCGGGAAATATTCATCCTGAGCAGAAACGAACAGTTGAAATACCAGGAAATCGCCGATCATCTGGGCATTTCTGTAAAGACAGTAGAGACCCAGATGTCCAAGGCTTTACAGCATATGAGGATAAGACTTAGAGAATTCCTGATGATTGCAATATTGATAATGAACGGATTTCTAAGGTAATACATAAAAAGATGAAAGGAGTATAAGGGTACAGGTTTATTTTGGTGTATAAGTTGAATCAATGGTATGGAAGATAACTTTAATTATATTGAACTGATCACCCGATATTTTTCGGGGGAAGCTACGGAAAAAGAGATGCAGACCCTGGCTGAATGGCTGAAATCTGCTCAGGGGAACCGTAAAATTTTTGAAGAATACCGCAGGACCTGGTTTGAGATTGAAGGACACTATCTCGATGTCCGGATCAATCCTGATCAGGAATGGGTAAGATTTTCTGAAAAAATTGACAGTTTGCCATCCACTCCTCAGATTATTTCATTCAGTCCTTTCTTTTCCCGTACATTAAAGATTGCAGCCATTGTCTTACTGTTTTTAATTCCGGCATTCCTGATCTACCAATATTTTGCAACTGTTCAGAATCAAAAAATTTTGGCTGAGCTTTCGGTGAAGGAAACAACCCTTCCCGATGGCACTGTGGTTACTTTGAATGCCGGTTCAACCCTTGAATTTCCCGAGGAGTTTACACAAGAAATCCGTGAAGTAAGACTCTTGGGTGAAGCTTATTTTGAAGTTAAGCCTGACACATCGAAACCATTTATCGTGACCAGTGGCAATGTCAGGGTTATGGTTCTTGGTACGGCTTTCAACGTCGATACGCAGGAACAGAAAGGATCGATGGAGGTTGTGTTGTCCAGAGGAAAGGTATCTGTTTATTTTGCCGGTAAATCAAAGGAACAGACAGTGTTGGCTCCTGGCGAGATGGCTGAAATTTTCAAGGATCAATCCATGATCAGGAAGAACCTGAATATGGATGAAAATTACATGGCTTGGAAAACAAAAAAACTTGTTTTTACCAATAAATCACTTGGAATCGTCGTTCAGGATATAAATAATATGTACCATTCCGACATTCGGCTGATGAACCCTGATTTGGCCTCTTGCCGGCTCACCGCGACCTTTGATCATCAGACCCTGGAATCAATCCTGAATGTGCTCCGATCTACCCTCGATATCAGTATCACCAGAACAGGTTCAACCGTTGAAATCAACGGACATGGGTGTGAATAAAAAAGTCAGTAGTATTTTCCTTCTTATTGTTTTTCTTGTATTTACAGGATTGCATTTATTTTCCCAGGACCTGGATAAAAGGATAAGCCTTTCAGTTAAAAATTGTCCACTGTCTGAATGCCTGAAAACGATAAGTGATTCCGGTCAAATTTATTTTTCCTATAATCCGGCCGTAATACCCGTTCAAAAAAAAATCAGCATTCACGTGAAAAACCGTTCTATCCGTGAAATCCTGGACGAAATCCTCCTGGCTGACAGGATGATTTATTATTTGGTGGAAAACCAGGTAGTCATCAGGCCTTCTTCTGTTTCGACGCTTGATTTAACAGCTGTAAAGGCTGAAGTGGTCAAAGTTTCAACCCTTCATGGATATATCCGTGATAAGTCCACAGGGGAGGTCCTGATCGGCGCCAATGTCGTTGTTAAATCTTCCGGAACCGGGGCTACAACCAATGGGTATGGTTTTTATTCCCTAACGCTCCCATCAAATGACTATACCCTGCTTATTTCATATCTCGGATACCAGACAATTGAAATTCAATTAGCTCTTTTTGAAAATCAAAGGCTAATCCTGGATCTTGAAGAATCCCGTATCGAAATCCCAGAAGTGGAGATTAAAGCAGGTAATGAGGATACGGAAATTCAAAAAAGCAGGCTCAGCGATATCCGTATCTCACGGAAAATGCTTGCCCAGATGCCCGGATTTGGCGGAAATCTGGATATCATTAGAGCATTGCAAGCCATTCCGGGAATCCAGACATATGGTGACGGGTCTTCTAATTACTATGTAAGGGGAGGAAACAGTGATCAGAATTTGTTGCTGATCGATGAAGCACCGGTATATAACCCTTCTCATTTGTTTGGTTTTTACTCCGCCCTGGTACCTGATGCCATCAATGATGTGCAGATCTTCAAAGGTGATTTTCCGGCAAAATTCGGTGGGAGGCTTTCATCAGTTATCGATGTGAAGGCAAAAGAAGGCAATATGAAACGATTTGGATTTTCGGGAAATGCAGGCCCTTATTCCTCCTATCTTTCCCTTGAAGGACCAATCGTAAAAGAAAAAGCTTCCTTTTTTATTTCAGGCAGGCTATCCACGCTGAACTGGTTAAACCTTATGGTCACCGGATTGAAAAATTTTGATTTCCGCTTTTATGATATTAATGCCAAACTGAACTGGAAACTGAATGAAGCAAATCGTTTTTTTCTGACATTTTATACCGGTAATGATGCATTCAATCAGATTACAAATTCATCCTTCAGGACCTATGGAATCCAGTGGAACAATATTGCTGGTACCTTCAGGTGGAATCATGTGTTCAACAGCCGGCTTTTTTCAAATACCACGGTCAATATCAGCCGTTATAGCTATTCCCTGTATATCTCCAAAGAACAGGATGACTACTGGGAATCATCGATATCCAACCTTTCCCTGAAATCTGATTTTACCTGGTTCCTGAATCCCCGGAATACGCTCAGGGCGGGTGTTGAAGTGAGTACGCATAAAACCAATCCGGGTAATGTCAGTCTTGTGGATGACGGCAATTCAGAGAATGTTCCCCATGTGGCAAATTATCATACCCTGGAGTATGATATTTACCTAAGCAACGAGCAATTGCTGGGAAAAAAATTAATCCTCAGGTATGGACTCCGTTTACCTTTATGGCAGGATATTGGACCCACCACACTTTATTATTTTGACGGGAATCACCAGGTGATCGATACCCTTCAGATTGCCAATAATGCTTCCTATGCCGCCTATTTTAGTCCTGAACCCAGGCTGAGCCTGCTTTGGACTATCAATGAGAAATCTGCATTGCGTGGAAGTTATATGCGAAACACACAGTTCTTACAAATCCTTTCCAATTCGATTGGTCCATTTACCTCTCTGGATGTATGGGTTCCTGCGGGTCCCAATATTCCGGCACAAAAAGCAGATCAATTCTCGCTCGGATATTTCCGAAAAGTGTTTAAGTCGAGGTTTCATTTTTCTGCAGAGGCTTTTTATAAGCAATATTATGATCATCTCGATTATAAGGCCCATGCTAATCTGCTGTATAATCCGCTGATCGAAGGAGAACTTCGTTTCGGGAAGGCCTGGTCATATGGACTGGAACTTCTTCTCAGGAAAACAACAGGAAAGTTTACGGGCTGGATTGGTTATACTTTTTCCAGGGCCTATATTCAAACTCCTGGTGTAAATAATGGAAATATTTATCCGGCGGCTTACGACAGGCCTCATGATGTCTGTATTAATTTGTCATTCAATGATCAGAAACACTGGATGCTGGCTGCTAACTGGGTATTCATGAGTGGGGGAGCCATCACGACACCCATTGGATTTTATTATTATAACGGATATTCCGTGCCGGTTTATGGAGATAAAAACAATGATCGGCTCCCTGAATATCACAGGCTGGATTTGTCTGCTACCTATATGTTCAATCAACCCGGAAATAGGTTTCAGCACAGTCTTTCCATCACTTTATATAATGCTTATGGAAGGCTGAACCCCTTTTCAGTGAATTTTAATAAGATGATCGATGGCCAGGGAAATATTGTCATTCCTTCAAATATAAATGGAGGCTATGAAAGGGTTCCAACGACCATTTCAGTCGCCGGTATCATCCCTTCAATAAATTATCAATTTAAATTCTGATGAAAAACAACATCTGTTTACTCCTCGGGTTTGTATCGCTGATCGCCTGCCAGAAGCAAGTGAATTGGGATTTGCAGGTTCAGGATAATAATTTCATTGTTGTAGATGCCAGGATCACGGATGTTCTTGGATCACAGTCCATTCGGATTTTTTTCCCGGTCATACAGTTGAATAGCGATCCGGTCCCGGTTACAGGTGCCAATGTTTTGATTTCCAGTGAAGATTCCCTATGGGTGTTAAACGAGGATAGTTTGCATAAGGGGATATATTCTACGGGAAAGACTTTTATTGTCATTTCAGGGAAAACCTATTCTTTATTTATTGATTATAAGGGGAAAATATATACTGCTAAAACAAATATGATCGCCGGGTCTGAATTCCAGGAACTTACTTACCAGAAAAATGAAGATAATGACCTGTATCACCTTGATTGGGTTGCCAGTGCATTTAATGCGGAGAAACCGGCAGTTTGGGAAATTCTTCTGGATTGGTCGAAGGTTCCGGGTTATGAACTGACGGATTCATCGTTATGTAAGGCCAGGCTTGAGTTTTTCACCTTGCCGACCATTGATGTGAGTGAGATTTTCGCCCCCGAAATGCAAAAAATTTGTTTTCCGGCCGGAACCCAGATCACGGAGAACAGGTATTCCGTAACACCAGGATATGCGGAATTCCTCAGGACCCTCTTATTAGAAACCAACTGGCAGGGAGGATTGTTTAATACTGCACCTGCTGATGTGATCACTAATTTTAGTCCAGGTGCAAGAGGTTATTTTACCGCTTGTTCGGTTACCACAGTATATCTTACGGTGAAATAATTTTTTATGGCATAAGGGTAAATCAGGGGATAGGTGTATAAGGTACAATGAGACATTTATAATTAATCATCAATAACCAGAACTAAACCCATGAAAACAAGAAACCTTATTCGATTCGGCATCTTTTTTCTTGCTGTTGCAGGCTTGACCCTTGGCGGATGTCAAAAAGAAAAAATGAACACCAACGCAGATTCATCTTCTCTCCAGCAATTATCCAAAGATGAAGAAAATATCCAAAATGCTTCCGATGAGGCTTTAAATGATGCAAATCTTTTTCTATCAGGCGCATCCCTTAAATCAACGCAAACCCTGCCTTGTCATGGTACGGTTGATTCCACCAGTATTGAGAATGATACCATCACCTATTTTATCACCTACGACGGACCTAACTGCAATGGCAGAATATACAGAACTGGTCAGGTAGAGATAAAGAAAAAAGTCGGTACATTATGGGGACAGGCCGGAGCAACGGTAATTGTGAAATACCTTAATCTTAGATTAACTAAAATTGCTAGCGGGAAAACCATGATCCTTAACGGAACCAAGAACTACCAGAATTTTTCAGGTGGTTTTATCTGGCAACTCGGAAACGGACTTCCGGCTTTGGTTCATAAAGTGTGGGGATCACTTCAGGCAAATTTTAATGACACTATAACCAGGACATGGTACGTGTCACGTCAACGTACTTTTACCGGATCATTGGGTAATCTGGTACTGACGATTGACGGATTCGGCACTGATGCCGGTTATTCCAACCTTGTTTGCTGGGGGATCAACCGCAATGGCGAGAATTTCTATACACAGATCACCCAATCGGTTGTGCTTGAGCAAACCTGCGAATTTGATCCATGCAGAGGAATTAAAATCCACCAGATTCCTTCCGACAATAAATCTGCAACCATTACTTTCGGGTATAATGATCAGAATCAACTCATCACCGGAGAAGAATGCCCTACGCGTTTTAGGATCGATTGGGTTAAAAATATTCATTCAGGTACTATTTATCTGCCATTGCCGTAAACCTATGATAATTATTCCGAGGCTGCCGGCATCCGGCAGCCTCTTTTTTTTATTTTTGCGCTCATACTCTTAAACTGAGAAATGTATAAATTTCTTATTCACATTTTATTTCGGTCTGTTTTCGTTCTTTTTGGCCTCCTTGTTTTTAATACTGCGTTGCATGCACAACAAAAAGACAATATAACCCTGGGGATTCTTACCGATTGTCAGTACTGTAGTGGTGAGCCCGGTGAGGATCGCTTTTACCCTTATTCCCTGAAAAAACTAGATAGCTGTGTGGCGCTTTTTAATAGCCAGGACCTGGATGCAGTTTTTCACCTGGGGGATATCATTGATCATGGTTTTTCGAATTATGATTGTGTTATCCCTCATTTTCAAAAGTTCAATGCCCCTGTCTTTTATGTATTGGGTAACCATGATTATGCTGTGAAAGATAAAGAAAAGAAGAGAGTATTGAAAAAAATGGGAATGAAAGAGGCTTACTATTCTGTCATCATCGGTAACTGGAAATTCATTGTACTGAACGGGAACGATCTGAGTTTTCTGAGCCCGCAAAACGATACTCAGAAAAAAGAGAGAAATACGATGGTCATTGATTTAATACAGGATCTGCGCTGTAATTTTATGCCTTGGAACGGGGGAATAGGTTCAGTCCAGATGAATTGGCTGGAAAGCGAACTGAAAGAAGCTGTTTTATACAGGAGGAAGGTAGTACTATTATGTCATTTCCCTGTCTATCCCCCGGGTTGTTATACCCTCTGGAATGACCAGGCCATCCTGTCCCTGCTATGGAAATACCCTGCTGTGAAAGCATATTTCAACGGTCATTATCATGCAGGAAATTATGGATTTAAAAATGGGATTCATTTCGTGAATTTTAAAGGAATGGTGCAAACTCCTACCAATGCTTTTGCCAAAGTCACTCTGACAGCCGACAGTATTTTCATTGATGGTTACGGACGGGAACCAAGCCGTCGGCTTAATATTTCCTGGTAGCTTTTATTTCTGATCGTATTCTTTTATCCTCAAGTCTTTTTTCTTTAGCTGCTTTGTTAGGTCTGGTGGGTTTCCTTTTTTTCTTTGGTGTCAATGCCCGTTCAAGTAATAGATAGAATTTTTCTATCGATGTCTGTTTATTCTGCCATTGCGACCGCGAAGATTGAGAAACAATACTGAGGATCCCATGCTGATTTATTTTTTTTCCAAGCTTTGAAACAATCATTTCTTTTTCATCTGCTGTCAGGAGATTCGAGTGAATAAGATCGAAGCGTAATTCAATTTTTGTGCTTACTTTATTGACATGCTGTCCGCCAGGTCCGCTGCTCTTTGATGCAACGAATATGAATTCATGGCTGAAGTCCCTGTCGTTTAATATTGATTCAGGCATGGTTTGCATGGAGATAAACCGGAATAGTCTTTTTCCTGATCAGCAGCGCAGTAAACAGCAGGATGGTCCCGACAGGAATGGAGAAACTGATAAAATAGGAAGTGGGCTGTAGTACCCAGAGTGGCACTGTGAAGAAAATGTCGGGGAGGTATTGCACCCAGTACCCGAAATCAGAGGAAAGGTAAATAACAGGGAAATTTAACGTTACAGCTAAGATGACCAGGATGAATTTATAGCGGATACGGGTATAGTAAAGACCTAAAACCGATTCAATCAGAACAATGAAAAAAAACACTTTCAAAATCCAAAAAAGATGAATTAAAAAGTTCATGTTATTCCGGTTGTGGTCGTTTAGGCCATTATCCACCCTTGCAAAAAAAATTTTTCGCCATCCTGATTCACCTGGCATAGTGAACATCCCCCAATCGTATGTAGGCCTCAGGATGGGAGAACATCCCATCAGGGAAGCCTTTTCTGGTCTTTCCATATTTTTTTGAATGAACTCCTGAAGTGTCGGTTCCTTTTTTAGCCATGAACGGTCATAGAAACTGGCCATTGAACCAGCCGGCATCAAGATTGCGGTGTCGGAATAACCACGGAGCAGAAATGGTTGAGCGGTATTATTGATTACATGGAATTCAGTTCTTCCATTTCGCGGTTTTATTTGAAAAAATTCCGAGAAGTAAGAAAGAATAAATAATACCAGCAGGATAAGCGATATCAGACAGAAGGGTCTCCATGTATTACTTGTCGTACCAGCCTGCATACATATTATAGTTTCGGGAAATACGGTTGACCTGACCTTCCAGCAGACCGGGGACAATGTCTTTGATTTTTCGTGCGGGGAGTCCTGCCCAAACGCTGCCGGATTCCACATGCGTCCCTTCCGTGATCAATGCTCCGGCTCCTATGATGGAATTACTTTCAATGATCGCACCATCCATAATGATGGCTCCCATTCCGACCAGAACATTATCGTGAATGGTACAGCCATGGATGATGGCCTTGTGGGCGATGGAAACATTATTGCCAATGATGACCGGCCATTTCTGATAGGTGCAGTGGACAATGGCCCCGTCCTGAATATTGACGTTATTTCCAATTCTGATGGAATGAACATCCCCCCTGATGACTGCATTGAACCAGATACTGCAATCATCTCCCATGATCACATCCCCGGTGATCGTGGCATTATCGGCCAGAAAGCAATTTTTTCCAAATTGCGGGAATACCCTTTTTACTGATTTGATCAATGCCATTGAATTAATGATTTGAGGACACTTTTGGATAATCCAGAGAGTAATGCAAACCGCGGCTCTCATGACGTTGGCGGGCTGCTGTTATGATCAGGTACCCGATATTGATCAGGTTTCTGAGTTCGCACAAGCGGGGAGTTAATATGGATTTATTGTAGAGATCTTCGGTTTCCTGATATAGCAATTTCAGTCGGTCAAAAGCACGCTGCAACCTGAGATTAGAACGGACGATTCCGACGTAACTGCTCATGATGGCCTGCAATTCTTTTTTTGATTGGGTGATCAGTACCATCTCTTCGTTTAATACCATGCCTTCAGCGTTCCAGTCGGGAATGTCTGACTGAAGTCGGATCTCATTCAATTGTTGGATGGCATCCTGGCTGGCCCGGTGTGAAAATACAATGGATTCTAGCAGTGAATTTGAGGCGAGCCGGTTGGCCCCATGCAAACCCGTAGAGGAACATTCCCCCGAAGCATAAAGATGGCGGATTGAACTCCTTGCAGTTGCATCCACCTTAATTCCTCCGCAGGTGTAATGCGCAGCCGGAACAACAGGGATCATATCTTTGCTGATATCGATGCCTATGCTCAGGCATTTGGCATAAATCGTTGGAAAATGATTGATCAGTTCGTTCTTGTTCAGATGACGACAATCAAGGTATAGGTAATCTTCTCCACTTATTTTCAGCTCGCTATCTATTGCCCTGGCCACTATATCCCTGGGGGCTAGTGACAACCTGGCATCGTATTTATGCATAAATTCTTTGCCATCTTTGGTCTTCAAAATGCCACCAAAACCTCGCATCGCCTCTGTGATCAGAAAGGCAGGTTTTTCTTCCGGATGATACAAGGCCGTGGGATGGAACTGGATGAACTCCATATTTTCGACGGTTCCTTTGGCTCGGTAAACCATGGCGATACCATCCCCGGTTGAGATGAGTGGATTGGTCGTATTGTTATACACGTTTCCGGCGCCTCCGGTAGCGATCAATGTCATTTTTGAAAGAACAGTATCTACCAGATGAGTTCTTGGGTTTAGCACATAGGCGCCATAGCAGGTAATGTCGGGAGTCCGACGATTGACTTCCAACCCGAGGTGATGCTGGGTAATGATATCAATGGTGAAATGATCTTCTAAAACCTCAATATTCGGATGCTTTTTAATCTGGTCGAGCAGGGTGTTTTCGATTTCTTTACCCGTACTGTCTTTGTGATGAAGTACCCGGTATTCCGAATGTCCGCCTTCCTTAGCCAGGTCAAATCTGCCGGTTTTGGTCTTGTCAAATTTCGTTCCCCATCTGATCAGTTCCCTGATCCTTTCAGTAGATTCCTGAATGGTGAACCGAACAACTTTTTCATCACAAAGGCCATCCCCTGCGATCAGCGTATCCTGGATATGTTTTTCAAAAGAATCGGGGGTGTACATTACCGCTGCAATCCCACCCTGTGCCCAACTGGTGGCGGTATCATCCATTTTTGATTTGGTGACAATGCAAACTTTGCCGTGTTTCGCCACCTTAATGGCAAAAACCAGACCTGCAATACCTGAACCTACTACTAGAAAATCAACCTGTTTTCTCATTTTTCCGGACTATAAATCCAACAGTAATTTCACCGGGTCCATGCCTTCAGTCAGCATTTTTACAGGATCCTCTATCAGTTCCTTTACCTTTAACAAAAATCCGACGGATTCCCTGCCGTCAATGATTCTGTGATCATAGGAAAGCGCCACGTACATCATGGGGGCAATGATTACTTCCCCATTGATAGCAATAGGCCTTTCCTGAATTTTATGCATGCCCAGAATGGCGCTCTGGGGAGGGTTCAGGATCGGGGTTGACAGTAGGGATCCGAAAACACCGCCATTGGTGATGGTGAAGCTTCCTCCCTTCATGTCGTCAAGGGTAATCTTGTTATCTCTTGCCTTTACTGCCAGCGCTTTAATTTGTTTTTCGAGGTCGGCAATCCCTAGGGATTCTGCATTTCGAATGACAGGGACTACTAATCCTTTCGGTGCGCTGACAGCAATTCCGAGATCCACATATCCTGGCGTAATCTGTTCCTCTCCATCAATCATGGAATTGACCTGGGGAAATTCCTTTAATGAAAGGACTGCTGCCCTGGCGAAAAAGGACATAAGTCCAATTCCGATACCGAAATGCTCCCTGAATTCTTCGTTGAAGTTTTCCTTGATACGGATCACAGCCGACATGTTGATCTCATTGAAAGTGGTCAGCATGGCCGTTTGGTTTTTTACGTTAACCAGACGTTCTGCAAGTTTCAGGCGGAGGGTGGACAATTTTTTCCGATCTTCCTTTCGTTCTCCGGGAGTTGTTCCAGCTTCAGTTTTCTTTCTTTTTATGCTAAGATAAGATTCAATGTCTTTCCTGGTGATTTTTTTTCCGGGGTAAGTCTGGGTTATATCCTCAAGGTCAATTTTCTGTTCTTCCAGTATATTTTTAGCCAGTGGAGAAGCATGGAAATCAGATCGTGAATTGGTGAGTTGGTGAGTTGGTGAGTTGGTGAGTTGGTGAGTTGGTGAGTTGGTGA
>CAZSDU010000017.1:0-61288 GCA_964605775.1 uncultured Prolixibacteraceae bacterium
ATCAGCTTCCCAAGCTGAGGGTCGTGGGTTCGATCCCCATTTACCGCTCAAAATAATCCTGCTGGTTCTATACAATATCCCCTTTTTGCTTCAGAGATTATCGGAAATACCTGGTAAGGCTTCTAATCCAGCTCACGCTACCTTATTTTGTCCTCATCCTTCGGGCTTATTAAAGTGGCAATTGGTCGGCAGTCTTTCAGCACAACCAACCCTCGTTGAAAACCGCCACTTGGTTTGGCTTGCTCCACAGTTCTCATGTCACTTTCCCCACCGCATTGCACGCTTATTCTTCGCGTTCATGCAGTATGTCTATATACCCATATGCTTTGAGTTTAAGGACTTTTATCTTGTTGTTGAAACCTTCAAAAGGCCTTGTTGATATTCGATAGTCAAACTAATAATACCTATACGATGAACCAACAGTGTTTAAACACGTCCGAAGCTCCTCAATATTAGTAGCCCTGGCAGGTGTAGGCTAGGACGTAAGTCTTGAATACTAAGATCATGTAAAGGAATCGATCGGTAGAGAATTATGTTGAATGGCAAAAATCAGCATTCTGAATAACAAAAAACGAATAGGGGTCACTTTGTTTTTACAAAGCGTGTGCTGAACCTATTCCCATCAGTCCTTTCTAGTGTAAGCAAATACACTCCGTCTGGAATGGCGGAAATATCAAGAGTGCATTTCCCTGAAAAACCGATCTTTTTATTCATCAACTCTTTTCCTAAAATATTGATCAACCTTACATTCAACTCTCCTTTCAGAAGAGCTGATTCGATCGTAACGGAAGTCATGGCGGGATTTGGAAACAGGCTTAGATTGACGTTGTTCTCTTTACCATTTTCTTCAATGCCATTGGTATTCTCATATATTTTAATATTATCAATTTCCCATGTTGCCGCTGCCGAACTTGTCGAATAATACCTGAAAGCGATATGAATATTGGGTCCGCTGTAAGAAGAAAGATCAAGGACGCCAGAATTGACAAAATTCCAGTTGCCCGGCGATAGGGCAGGAGACAATGAAACCCATGAGGCAGAGGAAATACCCGACGGGTTACCATCCCAATCAAGAGAGATAAGTGTCTGAAGAGGAGGACCCTCCCATTTGGTAGCATTATCAAATGACAGGCAAACCCTTCGTCCAAGACTGTTACTAAACCTGGGTGAAATAAGCCAGCTTTCTATCGCATAATTGATACCGGAAGAATATCCTGATGCTCTTGCATAATACTTATCTTTATAAAAATCAATATACCATGTAAGGGGATTATCTTCCCAATTTGGTTCCACTGTCCACCCTCCGGAGTTGATGTCATTATCCTGAAAATCCTTGTTGATCGGGAATTGGTTCATATATCCCGGTTCAATATCGACGATGGCGTACTGAAAATAATTGAATTGAGCAGATCCGGGGGGGGTAAGATCGTATAAGTAATACAATCCGTTATTCACTCCGCCCCATCCCCAGTTAATATGAAAATAATCGGAAAAATATCCCTGCTCTGAATACCCGTCAATCACAAACAAATGACCATTTTCATTCGCATTATCAGCTCCTCTGTATAATACAGGCAATGATGCGTTTATGTTATTTTTCAATAACTCCGCCCAGGCCCAGTCTGAATAATCACTCCGCGATACCATTTGAGCTGTTCCGAGGTAATTAAAATAGTTCACCAGTGCATTGCAAATCGAAGACAATCCTGAGGAGGAACTTTGCGGTCCATAATTCATATCGACAGCTACACCACAGTGAAACATGAGAACAGAGACCGCTTCAATGTTAATGATACTGCTGGAAACATGCACTATATCAGGCATGTTCAACCATTCGTAAAAAGTATTCCCGAAATCGGCATAAAGATAACCATAGACGTTATGGTAATATCCGTGGCTTCCATTCCCTTTTGACGGGTAACTGTGATACCTCATAACCTGAGCCATCGCGGTTGCTCCGCAACCGGTTAAAGCCTTTCCGCAAGGTCCGGCAGAGGCAGCGGGACAGTGGAAGTTATAATAACAATCCTGATCCCAGATTGTTGACAACAAAGCGCCTACCGATTTCCCATCGTCAGGAAATTCCCCTTTCAGTATTTTTTCCCAGCGATCTTTAATATTTTTATTGATATAAAATCCATTGTGGGACAACTGATGGATTTGTGTGCTATAGTGGTTGATCCAGCTTTCGATGTTCGGGGGTATATTATCGATACAAAATGTACCTTCAGGAGAATAGGCCAGCACCGGAATAGCACAGTCATCGGCAGATACGATCACAAATCCCCCGGGAGAAAAAGTAAATATATACATTGTGGTATCTTCCTTTGTCCTGAAATATATTGTTTTTGCAATGGATACATTTCTGTCAGGAACGGAAACGTAATGGGAATAATAGTTTACGGCAATATGCCTGGCGGAAATTTCTGATACATGCTTTCCCTGAAGGCCGAGAGCCGGGAGAATCATTAGATAAAGGAGTAGCAGTTGTTTCATCATTTAATGAAGATTCGTCATTGAAATGTTTATTATTCTGATTACGGATGTACAAATAATTCCGGTAATAAATCATTTTAAATGAATAACAAAAATAAGAATTTTCTTATATCCTTACAAATTAAGTTATTGTAAATATAAAAAACCCTCTCATAAAAAATATTTGCAATAATAATTTTATGAATTTTTCAAGACTGGTTTTTTCTTTATTGATTCAGTGATCAAAATCCTACCTGATCAGATAAACTTAAGCAAGGCGTTCTCAAAGTGAATAATTATTTTAAAATGATACGATATGATTCGATATTATTTGATAAATATCCGATAATGCTGATACGATATGATCCTATTTAATACGTTAAAAATTCGATACATTTTATTAGATTCAACAATTGGCAATTGGTCAGCTGGTCTTCACCAACGTGCTTTCGCCATGTCGGAAGGGTAACAAATTGAGATTTTCTTAGGTATAGAGCGCCTAAGATTTTGATTTATGGAAGGTTTCTATTTTCACAAAAACTATTTTTGTACAAGCTGAAGTTTTCATCATCGTAACAAACAAACATTACTTTTTCGGGCAAAGGATTTTCAAGCAGGTATTTCCTGACTTCATGGATGGCAATCCTGGCGGCAATGTCTTTCGGAAAATGATATATTCCTGTTGAAATATTCGGAAAAGCAATGGAACGACAGTGGTGTTCCCTGGCTTCCATCAGACAGTTTCGATAACAACTGGCCAGTAATTCTTCTTCCTGATGGCTAGCTTTTCCCCAAACTGGTCCCACGGTGTGAATGACGAATCGGGCAGGCAGCTTAAAGGCAGGAGTGGTTTTTGCTTCACCGGTCGCACAACCGCCAAGTAATTTGCAAACTTCCAGCAATCCGGGGCCTGCCGCACGATGAATGGCCCCATCTACTCCACCACCCCCCAAAAGGGAAGGATTGGCAGCATTGACGATGGCATCAACCCTTACTTTGGTGATGTCGCCCTGAATGATTTCTATACGCGTTTCCATTTCTTAAATAGTTTCAGAAATTCCTGATAAATGATAGCATTGCTTGAAATAATTTCTTTTCCAAAAAGATAGTTGTCATCCCCTGAGAAATCACTGACGATTCCCCCAGCATTCCTTACAATAGGTACACCTGCAGCGACATCCCAGGGACTTAAACCGTACTCATAAAACCCATCAAACCGTCCACAGGCAACATAAGCAAGATCAGCGGCCGCGGAACCCAGACGACGGATTCCATGAGAATTTTTCATCAAATGGCGGAATACCTTAAGGTAATCATCGAGGCGTCCATAATCATAAAAAGGGAAACCTGTGGCAAATAAAGCATCCATGATCTTATTTGTATGAGATACATGGATAATTTTTCCGTTTAAATAAGAAGGAGCATTGTGCCAGGTATAAAAACATTCTTTCAGATTAATTTCATACACCACCCCGAGTATCGCTTCTTTTCCCTTGATCAGTGCAATGCTGATACAATATATGGGGACTCCATGAATAAAATTGGTTGTCCCGTCAAGCGGATCAATCACCCAGGAGAGTTCTCCCGCGTTTAGATCTGGACTTTCCTCGGCAATAAAACCAGCCTCAGGAACCATTCTGGAAAGTTTTTCTAAAATCCTTCTTTCCGCCGTTTTATCAACATAAGTAACAAAATTATTCAGTCCCTTAACCTCTATGTCTGTTGCTTTTATCCGGCTAACCTCTGATTGGATAAATGCTCCCGTTTCCAGTGCAAGGGTACATACTTCTTTGGTCAATTTTTCTAAGTCCAACATGTTTCAAGTCATAAATTTATCATACAAAATTGGTCTTTATCAATCATCCATCATCCGTTATCCGTCATCCCTGCATGTCCGGCAGGCAGGCATCATCAATAAATAAACACCTCCTCTTCATCCATCTCCTTCAGTCTGACAGTTTCAATCCGGTTAATGAGTTCCGGGGAAAATGGCGTTTTTACTTTCAGGTAATTTTCTGAAAATCCATGCATGAATCCTGCCGAATCATCAGATTCAAAAAGAACATTGACCGACCTTCCCATGTTATTAACATAAAATCTTCTTTTTTTCTTCTCCGAAATATGGCGAAGTATTTCACTTCTTTCTTTTTTCGTGCTATCCGTGGTCATGCCTTCCATGATTGAAGCCGGTGTATGATCTCTTTTTGAATAGGGAAATATATGAAGGTAGGAAATATCTAGTTCCTCTATGAACGCTCTGGTTTCCAGGAAATCTGCCGTTTCTTCTCCAGGGAACCCGACAATGACATCGGCAGCGATGCAGGCGTAAGGGGATACAGTGCGGATTTTTTGCACCCTGCTCCGGTATAGCTCACGATTGTACTTTCGGTGCATGGCTTTCAGGATTTTATCAGATCCCGACTGAAGGGGGATGTGGAAATGGGGCATGAAGTTTATGGAACTTCCTACAAATTCTATGATCTCATCGCTTAGTAAATCCGGTTCTATGGATGAAATACGAACACGGGGAAGACCATCCAGTTGGTCAAGCGCAAGGATCAGATCTAAGAATGTTACCTCATGATGCTTGCCGAAATCACCAATATTCACACCCGTAAGCACAATTTCTTTCACTCCCCTTGATGATATTGCTTTGGCATTTCTCAGTACATTCTCAATGGTATCACTTCGACTTCTTCCGCGGGCAAGAGGAATGGTACAGTAGGTGCAATGATAGTCGCACCCATCCTGTATCTTCAGGAATGAACGGGTACGGTCACCATAGGAGTATGAAGGCAGAAAACCCAAAGATTGTTTCTGATGCTCCTTGTCGGACCCCAATGTTTTATCCCTGGATATTCCTGAAGGAAAAAGTTCCTCCAGGAGATTGAATTTGCCTGAATGACCTAGGACAAGGGTTACTCCCTTCATCCGTGATAATTCATGGGCTTTCAATTCCGAGTAACAACCAATTACAGCGATCTTAGCCTGAGGGTTGATGGCATGGGCCTGACGGATGGCTGCCCTGCATTTTTTTTCCGCGGTCGCGGTGACTATACAGGTGCTGATAACATAAATATCGGCAGGTTCATGAAAATGCTTCAGCATGAAACCTTTTTCCTCAAATTGACGTGAAAGCGCAGAGGCTTCTGCGAAATTGACTTTGCAACCGAAATGATGGAATGCAACCGATCCGGAATTCATGTGACAAAGTTACAAAGGATGTAGTTATCAATCGCAAATTGAGATGGCCATTCAAAGATTTTTAGTAATTTGCTGAATGAACACAGTAAAAAAAATCCAATGAAAAAGCACTTACTCTTATTTCTTATGATCCTCGGATGTCCTTTTTGGAATTATGCCCAGACCATAAGGATCGCTAATTTTGAAGAACTGATGAAAGCATTGAATCAAGGGGAAAAGGTCAGGGTGGTGATGGATTATGGAAAGTGTAGATTGTTCGACAACCTGATTGAACAACCGGATTCACCGGATGTAACCGGAGGAATGTCTATTGATGCCTATGAATATTTTGCCAGTAATGCTGCGCATAATAAGATTGCATTTGTGGTTTTTTCGACCGCCAAACTGATCCGTAACCCCAAAGGAAAAGGATTTGTTTATAATTATGTGAAGGTTCGGGTAAATGCCGACAATTCAGTGAAAATTAATGCACAATACCTCAATGCAAAAAACTATAAAGTACAGATGGATGAATCATTCCTGGGTTCGATTAATGACGGGAAGAATGAGCAGGGAATCTCGTTTTTCAGATAGATGACTAACGTTTCAGGTATTGTTGCAGGATAATACCGCTGACAATCAGGATCAAGCCGATTATGGTTGAGACAAGGATGACTTCCCCAACCGTAAAATGGATGATGATCAAGGAAAGAAAAGGAGAAAAATAGATCAGGTTGGAGACTTTGGCTGTTGTGGCAGAATATTTTAAAGCATTGAGCCAAAGTACAAAAGTCAGTCCCATTTCAAAAATACCGATATATATTCCCCCGGCTACCCCTTCCCGGGTAAAATCGCAGAAACTCCCTGAAAATCCAAACAGGATAAGGGTATAAATAAATCCGAAACAAAAATTCAGAAATAGCTTGCTCACAGCTTCCCTTGGATCTTTGAGATTGAATATCCAGTAAAGGGCCCAGATTACTGCGCTTCCGGTAGCCAGGATGACTCCGGCCACATTGGTAAATCGCATGCTGAACAAGTCCCCATGGGTAGAAATCATCAGAATACCGGTAAAACTGAGCAGTATGGCTGAAATGCTCCAAATACTGATCTTTTGTTTGAGCAGGGGTATGGATAGCAATACCAGAAACAATGGCCAGATATAATTCAGGGTACCTGCCTCCTGGGCGGGAAGTAAAAAATAGGCTTTCAGCAAGACCAGATAATATAAAAAGGGATTGAGAAAACCCAGAATGCCTGAAGTCAGGATTTCAGTGGCTGAAATCTTTTTTAATTGACTCGTTTTGCCCTGTAAGATCAGAATCATCATCAGGATCAGGCAAGCTACAAAGGAAGAAATCAGCAGCAGGGAGAGCGGATTAAGATAGCGAAGCGTAATTTTGAAGGCCGAACCTATGGTAGACCAGCAAGCGATGGCTAAGAAGGCGAACAAATATGCCTTATGCTGAGATTTCATAACTTGCGAATATAGTCATTCATGGGAAAAATTCATATTTTTGCCAGCCAATCAAATGAATTATGAAAAAACTCGCTGTTGTTGCCCTTGGAGGAAATGCCTTGTTAAGAGGAGATCAGAAAGGAACCATTGAAGACCAGGAAAGCAATGCTTATGCTACTGCAGAAAGCCTGTTCAAACTGATTAAACGGGATTATAATATTGTGATCACCCATGGGAACGGACCTCAGGTAGGCAACATTATGCTGGCCAATGATGCCGGTCATAAAATGTATGGGCTCCCAGAGATGCCTTTGGATATCTGCGTGGCATACAGCCAGGGTTTTATTGGCTATATCATTGAGCAGCAGTTAAAAAATGTGCTCAATCGTAATGATATGGAAAGAGACATCATCACGATTGCAACCCAGGTATTGGTGAATAAGGATGATCAGGCATTCCAACATCCGACCAAGCCTGTTGGCCCATATTATTCAAAAGAAGAAGCGGATAAACTAATCCGTGATACTGCTGCTTCCTTTGCAGAAGATCCCAGGGGAAGGGGATGGCGAAAAGTAGTCGCATCACCCAAACCACTGGTCATCATCAATAAAAAAACCATTGAAAAGATCGCCAGGGAAGGTCATATTGTGATTGCAGTGGGGGGAGGAGGAATACCTGTGTTTTATGTCGAACCCAATAAACTTCAGGGAATAGATGCTGTCATCGACAAAGACCTTGCTTCTTCACTATTGGCTTCACAAATCAATGCAGATAAATTCTTTATCCTGACGGATGTTCCTAAGGTCTGTATCAATTATAATACTCCCCAGGAAAAAACCCTGGACAGAATGACCATTGCAGAAGCAAAAAAATTCCTCAAAGAAGGTCAGTTCCCGGAAGGAAGCATGGGGCCAAAAATCAAGGCTGCCATACATTTTGTTGAACACTCAGGAAAGGATACGATCATCACAAAGACAACCATGCTTGGTATCGACAACGGGGGGACAAGGATAACCCTGGTATAGAGACTACTCGCTGAAGATCATTTTCTTGACTTCCAGACCATCGATTTTTAACAATTCATTTTCCAGTTTCATGAATTCATTCTGATCACCGATGAGTTCCAGGAGGATTAAACCGCATCCTGAACAAATCTGATCCTCAGCGCTATGTAAACCAAGCCTTGTTCTGATAGAGCAACCAAATTTCGACAGGGTTTCTTGTACTTTGTACACTTCTTTTACCCTGTCGTTAATTCTGATTCCTAAAATCCAGGTGTTTTTCATGATTGTTTATGTATTGGATGTTGTCATTATCTCAGTCTCCCGATCACGAAAATGAATGATAAAGGAGGCTCCCTTATTGTTTTCAACTTCGATATTCCCTTCGAGCTGTTCGACCAATAACCTGATGATGAACATTCCAAGGGATTTCTGCTCCTTGAAGGAATAGTCCTCAGGAAGTCCGACTCCATTATCTGAAACTTTTAAACAGTATAGATGGTCGTCTTCATGGTTTAGGGTGATATGGATCTCTCCCTCGGCATGATTTGGAAAAGCATATTTGAAAGCGTTGGTCAATAGTTCATTTGTAATTAATCCGACGGGCAAAGCTGTTTCGATACTGACATCGGCAGCCTCAAGCTTTGTAATCAGTTTTATATGGCTTCCGCTGAAGGTGCTCATGATGATGGTGGCAAGCGATTGAAGATAATCGGAAAGAGGAATCCTGTCAAGATTTTCCGTTCTGTAAAGATGTTCATGAATCAAGGCCATCGAGCGGATTCTCAGTTCGATGTCTTTCATGATCCTCAGCAGATCAGGATTGGAATTATTCTCGATCTGCAGGTTGAGCAGGCTGATGACAATGGCCAGGTTGTTTTTCACACGGTGATGGATCTCCCTGAGCATGATCTCCTTCTGTTGGGCATTTTTCAGTTTTAGCTCTTCCACTTCTTTTTCTTTCGACTTGTCGCGTACAATGGTCATGACCTGGACAACCTTTTGGTCTTTAAAAATAGGGACCTTTCTTGTTTCTGCATAAATGGTCTTATTGCCAAGATCAAGTTCCTGCTCCCCGTTTTGGATTTCGCCAGTACGGAAGACAAATTTTAATTCTTCAAGTGTTTCCGGTGAAATATAGGGATAGACACGGGTGATCTTTTTTCCAATGATATCATGGGGAAATCCCTGACGAAGGTGCTCACTCTTAAGGGAAGTATTTAACATGACAAAGCGGAAATCTTCATCAATCACATAAATCCAGTCGGGAATTGAATTCAGGGTGCTCTGATAAAGTTCCTCTGAACGCATAAGGGCGGCTTCCGCCTCTTTCCTTTCCTTCATCTCCGCCAATAATTTTTTATAATTCTCGGAAACAGTTTTCTGATGAATGAAATTTTTCCAGTTGAGTTTTTCAATCGTGTAAGTCATAAAAAAACCCAGGGAAGCCATGGAAAGCACAAAAAATAAATTATTGACAAACATCACCGGACGGTCCTGATAGGTATGATTCATAAGGGTAGCTGTAATATAGGCAAGAATAAGAATGCCACTGACCAGGAGAAGAATTTTGAATTCCAGGCGGTAGAATGTATTTAGTCCGATAATAACCAGCATGACCCAGGCAAAGTAGTATTCATATCCTTTCTGGTCGGGAGAGGAGTATATTCCGACCAGGAAAACGACCAGGCAGATGCATAGATTGATGATTAAATAGATCTTGTGGAGGTGGTTTCTGAGAGATGGAAGATACATGACCAATACCGACAATAAAAGAAAGGGGAGAATGATGCCGAAGCGGATATAATAGACATGTTCCTCGGAATTTGGAAAAAAGAACTGATTCAATATGGCAAAAATGATAAAAAGAACCAGGGTGAAAAGTAAACCTGCACGCATACTTGGCAGGCTGGAATTCAGATAATAATTTAGGAATTCCTTGTCTAACCCTTGCTTTGACCGTATTTCCATCAAGATCAAGGATTAATAGTGAAAATACATATGTTGTACTTCGATACCCCCGATTTTCCTCAAGGCGTCTTCCAGAGCATCACATTCTTCTGACTTTCCGGAGAGCTGGAGGATAATAACGCCCACCCGGCTGCAGACTTCTTCTGAAACCTCATGAAACCCTAAACGGGATTTGATCAAATGGGCATATTTTGTAAGGGCTATCTGGGTCAGGCCGGCTTCCTTTATCCGGTCGGTGATCAGTAAGCCAAGGATACGTATCTCTTTCATGGGAAGGTAAGTTATAGGTTAAAAATAAAGATCGCGTTTTCCAGATTTCAATTGCTGAATCTTCTCCATTAGCTGCTCTTTGTTACGGTCATTATCCATTTCATCCAGCTTTTCCTGAAGCAAATGATAACCTTTTTCTTTGGTTGAAGGCGGGGCATAATCTTCAAGGTATTCTACCATGGTCAGCAAGGCATTGGGCTGGCAGAACCTTTTGATGAAACCGGGAACTGAAAATTCCATGAAATGTTCACCGGTCCGCCCTAAACGGTAACAAGCTGTACAGAATGAAGGGATGTACTTGTGCTCGATCAGTTCCTCCATAATTTCATTCAGACTTCTGTTGTCATTGATCTGGAATTGCTCCAGATCTATGTCCTGATCCTTATTTTCCTTTCTCTTGGAATACCCACCCAATTCGATATTGGTTCCTCCATCAATCTGAGAAACGCCGAATTGAAGGATCTCATCACGAATGTCAGCCGGTTCTCTGGCCGTCAGGATCAGACCTGTATAGGGTACAGCCAGTCGTAAAATGGCAACCAGTCGCGTGAACTCGGAATCACTGACCAGATGTGACTTGTCAATGTTCAGTTGGGATGCATATTGAATCCGTGGAAAAGAAATGGTATGCGGTCCGACGTTATAAACCGCTTCAAAATGATTGGTGTGACGCAGCAGTCCCAATACCTCAAACCTCCAGTCGTACAATCCGAATAAGGCGCCGATACCGACATCATCAATTCCGGCTTCCTGAGCTCGGTCAAGACCGGTCAGCCGCCATTCAAAGTTTCGTTTCATACCCCCAAGATGGACTTTCTGATAGGTTTCCTCATGGTAGGTTTCCTGAAAAATCTGATAAGTACCGATTTTGGCATCCTTGACTATACGGAAACCATCGATATCAAGCGGAGCAGCATTGATATTCACCCGGCGGATCTCACCCGGACCGCTTTTCACTCCATAAACAATCCTGACTGTATCGGCAATGAAGTTGGCATCATAGCGGGGATGCTCTCCATAAACAAGAATAAGCCTCTTTTGTCCACTGTCTTCCAGAGATTTGACTTGTTCAATTAACTCCTCTTTGGACAAGGTAACCCTTTTAATCTGCTTATTGGAAACCTTGAACCCGCAGTAAGCGCAATTATTGGTACATAGATTTCCGATATACAAGGGGGCGAACAATACAATCCTCTGACCATACACTTTTTCCTTAAGTTCACGGGCTCCCTGCTTGATCTCTTCAATAAGTTCAGGATCAGATGCCTTGATCAGCACTGCTGTTTCCTCCATGGTCAGGCGGTTTTTCGCCAACGATTTAGCGATCACCTCCCTGACCCTTGCTTTTGGAGCTTTCGTATACTTGATGAAATCCCATAACTCAGATGCGTCAATGAAGGGTTTCATGCGCTGATCCTTGATTTTTAAAAGCTCAGGTGTAAATTTCATGCCTGTCAGTATTAGATTCAATACAAAAATACAAAATAGATGGGGTTTTAAACAGCTTTTCTCCTGTTTGTCTCAGATATGTAAACCCCACCGATTACCAGGATGATCCCTGCTATTTTCTGAACAGTAATCATTTCAGACAACAGCAAGTAGGAAAAAAAAGCAGTGAATACCGGAATAAGATTTGAAAAAATATTGGACTTACTGACCCCGATTAATTTGACAGAATGAGCAAAAAAAACAAAAGAGATGGAAGATGCAAGGACAGAAAGCAGGACAAAGGATAAGATAATTTCTGTTGTAATGGTAATGCTCATCACAGTGTTAATTTCGAAAACAAAGAACAGGGGTAGAAAAAGAAAAATTCCGATAAGATTCTGATAAGCAATCAGGGTCAGGGCTGAGTATTTTTTCGTAAGTTTTCTCAGAAGAACAGAATAAAATAATGCGGTGAAGACAGCACCAAAAAGAAAGTATATACCCCTTGGATCCGTTGTAAGACTGAAATTTCGTGTCACCAGCATCACGATGACCCCGGTGAACGAAATAAAAATACCCAGGATGCTTAGCCAGCTGATTTTTTCCCGGATCGTAAGATATGCGATGACCGGAGAAAACACTGGTATGGTGGCAATGATGGCCGAAGAAATAATGGGAGTGGAATATTTTAATCCGTAATTCTCACCCATGAAATACAGAAAAGGGTTGAAAAATGCACTGAGAAAAATCCATGGTATATCTTTCTTTTGAATCTTTTCATGCCGGGAAAAGGCGTGGATAATCAGGAAAAGCAATCCTGAAGAGAGAATCAGACGAAATAAAATGATTGTAATGGGTTGATAATACTTTAAGAGGATGGAAGACCAGATAAATGACATCCCCCAAAACAACATGGCCGTGACCGCATAAAAATAAGCAGGTATGTGAAAATTTTTCAATCGGGTGCAAAGTTAATTTTTTTCAATATTTTTATTGCAAGGCTGTAACGTTGATTGTTTTTTCTGGTCTATTGATTAAAATTCCAGATTTTGGGAGCTTCCTATATCGATATTCATCATGATTTAATTGAGGCCTGCCGCAGTGGAAGCAGGGAAGCCCAGTTTAAAATCTATAAATTATACTATAAAGCCATGTACAACACCTCCCTCAGAATAGTAAACGATACAGCGGAAGCGGAAGACATCATGCAGGAATCATTTTTAAACGCTTTTCAGAAATTATCTACCTATCAGGCCAATGCCAGTTTTGGGTCCTGGCTGAAACGAATTGTAGTCAACCAGTCACTGGATGCACTCCGAAAAAAGCAAGAACAACTTCCCATGGATGAAGTATTTGATGAAATCTCTGAAGTGATGGAAGAGGACAGGGAAGAGGAAATACAATGCCGGGTTAAGGAAGTCAGAACAGCCATCGACCAGCTGCCAGATGAGTACCGGGTCGTGCTGTCACTGTTTTTGCTTGAAGGGTATGACCATGAAGAAATTTCCGAAATACTGCATATTTCAAATCAGCTCTCCAGAACACGGTATTTCCGGGCGCGACAAAAATTACTGGAAATACTTAAAGAAAGAGAGATGAAAAATTCATATTTATACAATTAACCATGTCTGAACTGGAAGATTTTATCCGCAGAAACCGTCTGGACTTCGATGACAGAGAACCTGATCCCGGACATTTTCAAAGGTTTGAGGACCGGCTGATGGCAGTGGATAGCCGTCAACGGTTTTCATTCAACCGTTATTTGGTGCTTAAAGCTGCAGCAGTCATAATATTCCTGATCATTGCTTCCGTTTTGGTCTTTGACCTGGCCATTCAGCAAATCAGGGGGCAGGTTGTGGCTGAACTGCCTTCAGAAGTAAAAGAAGCCATGCATTATTATGATCAGCAGGTCATGCTTCAGCTTGGAGAAATCAAAAAGCTGGCCAATACAAATAGTGAAGCGATGGAATTAAGCCAGTCAGCTCTGCAGCAAATCAAGGTTCTTGATGATAATACACAGGAACTAAAAAAACATCTTGCTGAAAATCCCAATAATGGAAGAATCCGTGATGCCATCCTTCAAAACCAACGGATGAAAGAAGGAGTGTTGAATACCATTGTATCCCAGCTAACCGTATCTGAAAAATAAACCTGTAATCTTTTTTGCTATGAAAACCTATATCAAAATTACCCTGTTCCTGATTTTTTTTATTTTTTTACTTGGGATCAAAGGGGTTAAAGCTCAGGAGGAATATACCCGGAGCATTAAAAAGGATTTTCCTGTCAATGCCGATGCCCAGCTTGTCATCAGCAACAAATTCGGGAAAATACATTGTACCCATTGGGAAAATAACAGCATTTCCATTGATATCAGGATTACGGTGACTGCTTCCGACCAGTCATCAGCGAATAAAATACTGGATAAGATCAATGTTTCATTCAGCAACACGCCTTCCCTCGTTGAGGCTAAAACAATGCTCGATAATATTAAATCACCAAGAAAAGGTTTTTTCTCCATAGATTATAATGTTCGCATGCCCATCGGAGCCAGCCTTGATTTGACCAATAAATTCGGTGATATTTTCATTCATGAAGTGCAGGGAAAAACTAAAATTGATCTGGCGTATGGAAATCTGAAAGTCAATAAGCTTGGAAATTCTGATAATCTTCTGATAATCGGTTTCAGCAATGCCATTATTGCCTGGATGAAGGGGGCCGTGATGGACCTGAAATATTCCACGTTGGAGCTGAATTATGCCGGAAGCCTGAGGCTGGATTCCAAGTATTCAAATCTCGAGGCACAGAAGATCATTATCCTGACTGTTAATTTTGAAGGTGGCAATATGAGAATGGAAAACACTTCATCCATTGAAAGCAAGATAAAATTTTCGGATTTAAAGATAGATCGTATTGAGAAAAGCCTTAATCTTGATATCCAATACGGTAGTTTTATCGTCAGGGAAATCCCTGCAGAATTTACTTCCATTAATATTAAAAACAAATATGGAAATGTATCTGTCGGTCTTGATGAAGGAGCTTCCTATAATCTGGATGCAGAATTGCGTTTCTGTGAGTTGGATTTTCCTGAAAAAGATGCGAAATTAAGTTACAGGTCGAGCTCCCCGACAGAAAATGCGTACAAGGGAACGATTCATGCCGGATCTTCCGCGCCTGTAGCCAATGTAAAGATCAGGAGTGAATTTGGAAATGTTACTTTAAAATAACCCTTTAAACCACATCATTATGAAAACCAGATTTTTAAATTTCTTATTATTGTTCTCATTGTTTATGGGAATATCGAGTATGCTTTCCGGTTGTAACCTGATCGGTGAACGCGGCAACGGCAAGGTAATCAAACAGGATCGTCAAGTGACTTCTTTTAATGCCATTGACATTTCCGGTGCCTTTGAAATTGTTCTTACCCAGGGAGAGACTGAAGCTGTCACAGTTGAATCGGATGAAAACCTGATTCCACTTATCCGTACGGTTGTTATCGGAAATGAATTGAGGATAAGTACCAAGGATCCCATCCGGAATCCGACCATGATGAAGGTATATGTAACCCTCAGGGATTTGCAAAAAATTGACATCAGCGGAGCCGTGAATATCAATACCACAAACCGGATGACGCTCAATGAGCTGAGCATTGATGCCAGCGGAGCATCCAAATCGAAACTGGATATCGCTGTCCAGAAACTTTCCATGGATTGCAGCGGGGCAAGCAAGATGTATTTTACAGGAATGGCAGTAAATGTCAAAATGGATTTATCGGGCGCCTCCGATATTTTTGCCTTTGATTTTCCGGCAGAGACTTATAACATAGAACTTAGCGGTGCCGGTAAAGCACAGATTCATGTCACCAAAAGCCTGAACGCTGAGATTTCCGGTGCAGGAAACGTGGTTTACAAAGGTTCTCCTGAACAGGTTGACCAGCGTGTTTCGGGTGCCGGATCCATAAAAAAAGTAAACTGATCGCTTAATCCAAAAGGGCGAGAAAATCATTTTCAGAAATGAGCGGGATCTTAAGCGATTCCGCTTTTTTGCGTTTTTCAGGACCCGTGTTTTCTCCTGCCAAAAGGTAGGAGGTTCTGGCCGACACGGATGCTGAATGCTTTCCTCCATGTGATTCGATGAGCAGTTTGATCTCATCCCTGGAAAATTTTGTAAACACACCACTTACGACAAACGTCAAACCTTTGAGTTTGTCACTTTTTCCGGATTCTTGTGTGGACAGCAGGGAGAATTGTAATCCAGCTATTTTCAATCTTTCAATCAGCAGTTTAGATTCCTGCTTGGAAAAATAAGACAACAGCGACCTGGCAATTTTATCTCCGATATCTTCCGTTTGTATGAGTGTGGTATAATCTGCATTCATCAGGGTTTCGATATTCCCAAAACGAAAAGCCAGCTTTTTGGCCACCGTTTCACCCACGAAACGGATTCCAAGTGCATAGAGAACACGGTCAAAACTGATCTCTTTCGAAGCCGCGATCCCTTTCAGAATATTGCTTACGGTTTTTTCCCTGAAACTGATCTTTCTTAACTTATCATCTTCCGGATTTTGATAGGTTTTTTCAAGTCCGAGCAGCTGCTCCGGGCTTAATTCATAAAGGTCGGCCATATTTCTGACCAGTTTATGGTCGTACAACACTTCGATCTTTCCTTCCCCCAGGCTGTCAATATTCATTGCTTTCCTTGAAATAAAATGTTCCAGTTTCCCTTTGATTTGTGTCGGGCAGGCTGATTCATTCGGACAGTACCACGCCGCTTCTCCTTCCTGACGTTTCAATTCGGCGAAACAATCAGGGCAATGTGTCGGAAAAGAGATGGGAGGGGAATCATTAGTCCTGTACCCGGGATCATACCCGACTATTTTTGGGATTATTTCTCCTCCTTTTTCAATATAAACCATATCTCCGATACGCACATCAAGAGATGCGATGATATCCGAATTATGGAGGGAGGCACGCCTGACGGTTGTTCCTCCAAGTAATACGGGTTGTAAATTCGCCACCGGTGTGATGGCTCCGGTACGACCAACTTGAAAATCAACAGAAAGAAGCCGGGTTGAAACCCTTTCGGCTTTAAATTTAAAGGCAATGGCCCATCGTGGCGATTTGGCAGTGAATCCAAGACTTTCCTGTTGTTTTAGGGAATTCACCTTGATGACTACCCCGTCAATATCAAAAGGCAGATCTTTTCTGGCCTTCTCCCACGTGGCCAGATAATCGGAGATGTCTTCTATGGTTTGGCAACGAACCATATACTCGGAGATTTTAAAACCCCAGGATCTTGCAGCCTGAAGACATTCAAAATGGGTAGAAAACGGAAGGTCATTCCCTAAAAGATAATAGAGATAGCAATCGAGCTTGCGCCTGGCGACAACAGCGGAGTCCTGCAACTTAAGGCTTCCAGATGCTGCATTCCGTGGATTGGCAAATGCTTCCTCCCCATTTTCTCGTCTCAGCTCATTGATCTTTTGGAAACTTTGATGGGGTAGAATAATTTCTCCCCGGATTTCAAATTCCTCAGGGTAGCCCTGACCATGTAGTTTTAAGGGAATGCTCTTTATCGTTTTCACGTTGGCTGTGACATCATCACCGGTAATTCCGTCTCCTCTCGTCACTGCCTGAACCAGCACTCCATTCCGGTAAGTTAGTCCAATGGCGACACCATCAAATTTGAGCTCGCATACGTACTCGGTTTCCTGTCCGAGAAGTTTGTGAATCCTCTCCTCGAATTCACGGATTTCTTCCCGGGAATAAGTATTCCCGAGTGATAACATAGGGTTTTTATGCTCTACCTGCAGGAAATCTTTGGTGATTTCTCCGCCAACACGATGAGAAGGGGAATCAAGAGAATCCCATTCCGGGTATTCTTTTTCTAATCGGATAAGTTCTTCCAGCAATCGATCAAACTCGAAATCACTGATTGTTGGGTTGGATAATACATAATAATTATGATTATGCCGGTTGATTTCTTCCCTGAGTTCGCGAATTCTGATCCCTGCTTCTGATCGTTCCATAGATGTGGGGCAATTGCCCAAACATTATATGAGGGTGATCCATTCAAAATAATAATCACCTAATTCAATGGGGTTGATGCACATCACTGGAATCTGGGCTTCATTGAACATCAATTTTTCATCCCAGGCGGAAAGACTGAACCCGGGAACGTCGATATTGGGGCGGGTCATGATCATGATCAGGTCGCCATGATTACTGGCTGCATGGGCAAGAAGCTGTTCGCTGAAATTTGAAGCTTTTGCAGCTTGACAGATTTCATAGGGAATTTTTTCCTTGTCAAAACTATCGGTAATTTGTCCCGTAATTATTTTTATACGGTTATTCAATATGGAATCTTTTTCCAATGCCTGGAACAACATGATTTTTGAATTGAATAATTTTGACATGAGTTTTACCCACTGCACCTTTTGCCTTGGTTCCACGTCATTATGGATGGGGAAAATAATATTCCGATAACCTTCTTTGAATGACCTTTTCTGAACAACCACTACCGGAATCGGAGACTCGATGACCACCCTGAGCGCATAACTGCCGAAAACATGCTGCAAGCCTTTTTTACCATGGGTGCCAAGAATCATAAGGTTGGCCCCGATATTGACAGCTACTTCGTTGATGGTGGAGAAGATGCTGCCTTCCAGTGCCATCGTGCTGACACTGATGGCATATTTCTTTTCATAGTAAGTTCGATATTCCTTCAGACGTTTTTCGACATAATCGACACCAACATTCTTTTTTTTCAGTGCGTCCCTTGTTTCCTTATTGATGACATGAAGGATACAAACTTTATAATTCAGGAACTGAGCCAACCTGACGCCATGAGAAATAGCATTTCCACATACTTCTGAGAAGTCAGTCGGAATCAGCACAATGTTGTTGTACTTTTTTTCAGTTTTTTGTTTTGCTGCCATGGGCTTATGTTTTTAGATTATTTTCCAGTTTTATTGTCTATGAATAATTTCCGTGATTTCTCTGAGGTTTTTCTTTTTTTGAGTCTGGCGTAGTTGAATGGACGATTTGGTAAAGTATTGGTGATGGGTTAGAAAGTCTTCCTGAATGAACATCCATTCCTGTAAATTGGTGTTTTTGATCCCATAAAGCTTCCATTCCAGTTGTAGCTCAAAAGAATGAATGAAAAAATCTTCCCTGCCCAAATAATCCAGATCTGCATCACAGAGTATCTCTTCTGCTAGTGTTCTTGCACTTTGAGGAAGCCTTGTTGTCAGTATGAGTTCGCCGACAGCATCAATTTCTGTAAGGGTATATCCATATTCAGTAAGGATCTCCCGTGAAAGCTTAACAGAATTTGTTTCATGGTCATGATATTGGATCAGCATACCGGAATCATGAAAGAGAGCTGCGGTTTCGAGCAGTTTAATTTGATTTCCCGGAAGGTTCTCCATTCGGGCAAGTCTGACAGCTGATTCCCAGACGCTTTTAGTATGTGCAACGCAGTGATAGAAAAGGTTAGGAGAAAGTGCTTCGGTCAGCCGCGAGAGAATATGGTTTTTTGCTCCATCAAAATCCATGAGACGGGTTGAATTTTTGGTAAAAGTAGCAAAAAAGATGAAAATTTTGCTGGTAGTGAAAGAGAAAAAAAGGAAAACAAAAATTCAGCGTCTAGTTTTGCTTCAGTTGATGGATGACAGATTCCGGATCGGAAGAGGAGAATATGGTATTTCCGGCGACCAGGACATCTACCCCAGCTTTGACCAATGCCTGGGCATTGGAGAGATCAACACCTCCATCCACCTCGATGAATGCCTTCGACTGCTTTCTGATCATGAGCGCCTTTAAGGCTTTAACCTTTTCAAGGGTGAAGGGAATAAAGGTTTGACCGCCGAAACCGGGATTCACCGACATAAGCAAAACATAGTCCACATCCGCAATGATATCTTCGAGTAAAAAAACCGGTGTGGCAGGGTTTAATACTAGTCCGGCCTTTGCGCCTGTTTTTTTTATCTCATAAACGGAGCGGTGAAGGTGGTGACAAACTTCTGTATGAATACTGATCAGATGGGCGCCAGCATCACGTGAACGCTGAATATACCGGTCAGGGTCGATGATCATCAGGTGAACATCCAATAGTTTTATTGCCTTTGAAGAGATTTTTTCAATGATAGGAAAACCGAAAGAAATATTGGGGACAAAAACCCCATCCATAACATCGAGATGAAACCAGTCGGCTTCACTCCGGTTAACCATTTCGATATCTCTTTCAAGGCAAAGAAAATCTGCTGAAAGCATTGATGGAGCAATTAAAACTGACATCATTTTGCGATTAAACCGTTTATGCTCATAGCCGCTTCATTTCTTCTCCGGATCTTATCCCAGATATGTTTTCAGGATTTTACTCCGGCTGGTATGTTTCAGTCGGCGGATGGCCTTTTCTTTGATCTGTCGCACCCTTTCACGGGTAAGATCAAACTTTTCACCAATTTCCTCGAGTGTCATCGGGTGACTGCCATTAAGGCCAAAATATAATCGGATGACATCTGCTTCCCTTTGGGTTAGGGTAGAAACTGCCCTTTCTATTTCTTTTTTCAGGGATTCATATAGTAGTCCATTATCCGGCGTGGTATTTTCCTCGCTTTTCAGGACATCATA
This sequence comes from uncultured Prolixibacteraceae bacterium, assembly GCA_964605775.1. GTDB lineage: Bacteria > Bacteroidota > Bacteroidia > Bacteroidales > FEN-979 > CAZSDU01. Next base: position 20,418 of record CAZSDU010000017.1, read on the forward strand.
CATGGTATTGTCTTCATCCTGGACCAGGGGAGCATCCATGGAAATATGGCGGCCTGAATTTCTCAGGGACTCTTTGACCTCATTTTCCGATACCTCAAGCATGTTGGCTATTTCATCTGCATTGGGTTCACGTTCATATTGTTGTTCGAGGTGGGCAAAGGCTTTATTGATCTTATTGATGGATCCGATTTTGTTGAGCGGAAGCCTGACAATTCTTGATTGTTCTGCCAAGGCCTGGAGAATGGATTGGCGAATCCACCACACGGCATAGGAAATAAATTTAAAACCACGGGTTTCATCAAAACGTTGGGCCGCTTTGATCAATCCAAGATTCCCTTCATTGATCAAATCCGGAAGGCTTAAGCCCTGATTCTGGTATTGTTTGGAAACGGAAACTACGAAACGCAGGTTGGCTTTGGTTAACTTTTCTAGGGCTGCCATATCTCCCTGTTTAATGCGCTGGGCAAGCGCCACCTCTTCATCAGCGGTGATCAACTCAACCTTGCCGATTTCCTGAAGGTATTTATCCAGGGACGCAGTTTCCCTATTAGTAACCTGCTTGGTAATTTTTAACTGCCTCATGCGAATGCCAGATTTTTTTGACCGATAGGTGTTCTTTAATCGTTTACGTAAAAAAGAAATCAGGGTTACACATTGTCAAGGCTTTTTCAGTCAATGCCTCTTTGAATTTACTTTCCTTCCGGCCTGGGAAGTAGGACTTTGCGTGATAGTTTTAGTTTTCCGGTTTTTGGATCCACATCAATTAGCTTTACTTCCACTTCGTCACCAACCTTTAATACCTCTTCCACCTTTTCCAAGCGTCTCCATTCAATTTCAGAAATATGCAACAAACCATCCTGGTTCGGAAGGATTTCAATAAAAGCGCCGAAAGGCATGATGTTTTTTACTTTACCCTTATAGATTTCTCCAACTTCCGGAACTGCGACAATACGTTTGATCCGCTCTACCACAGCATCTTTTGCTGCAACATTGTCGGCGACAATATCCACAATTCCAAAATCACCGACTTCTTCAATGACGATGGTTGTCCCGGTTTCACGCTGCATCTCCTGGATGACTTTTCCTCCGGGACCGATAATGGCACCGATAAATTCTTTGGGAACCTTAATCTGAACAATTCTTGGAACGAATGGTTTAAAATCGGGACGAGGTTCTTTGATGGTTTTTTCAATTTCATCAAGAATGTGTAGTCGACCGAGCTTTGCCTGTGCTAGGGCTTCGGTAAGAATATCGTAAGAGAGCCCTTCAACTTTTATATCCATCTGGCAGGCGGTGATTCCCTCACGGGTTCCGCACACCTTAAAGTCCATATCTCCAAGGTGGTCTTCATCACCCAGAATGTCGGATAGTACTACGTATCGTTTGTTGTCGGTAATCAGTCCCATGGCAATACCAGAAACCGGTTTACGAATTTTGATCCCGGCATCCATCAGTGCCATAGTTCCGGCGCAAACCGTGGCCATGGAGGAAGAACCGTTGGATTCAAGAATGTCTGACACAATGCGGATGGTATAAAGGTTTTCCTCGGGAGGAGGAAGCATGTTTTTCAGGGCACGCATGGCCAGGTTACCATGACCTATTTCCCTGCGTCCAGTGCTTCTGATAGGTTTTACCTCTCCGGTGGCAAAGGAAGGAAAATTATAATGCAGGATAAAGTTGATCTTTTCTTCGATCACTACCCCATCAATGATCTGGGAGTCGAGCTTGGTGCCCAACGTCACAGTTGTCAGGGATTGGGTTTCTCCCCTTGTGAAAATTGCAGAGCCGTGAGCGGCAGGCAGATAATCCACTTCTGTCCAGATGGGACGGATTTCATTCAGTTTCCGGCCATCCAGGCGTTGACGCGTATCAAGGGTGGCATTACGGATGGCTTCTTTTTCAACCTCATGATAATAACGATCGATCAGCGGTTTTTTCAATTCTTTTTCCTCCTCGGAAAGCGTGGCAATGAATTCATCCTTGATCGTTGAAAGAATCTTTTTACGCTCCAGCTTATTGGCATTTCCACTAACCGACATGGAATAAATTTTCTGATATGTGGCGGTCCGGAGTATTGCTTTAAAGTCAGGATCATTTGTTTCGTGGCAATATTCCCGTTTGATTTTTGATTTTTCGATCATGGAGGCCAGTTCAAGCTGTGCTTGGCACTGTTGCTGGATGGCTTCATGGGCAAATTTAAGTGCCTCAACCATATCAGATTCAGACACTTCTTTCATTTCACCTTCCACCATAACGATATTATCGATGGAAGCAGCAACCATGATATCCATATCGGCATTCGCCAGATCAGAAATATTTGGGTTGATCACAAATTGACCATTAATCCGGCCTACCCTGACCTCGGAAATAGGTCCCAGAAAAGGGATATTGCTGACCGCCAAAGCAGAGGATGCGGCAAGACAAGCCAGAGCATCAGGTAAAACATTCTTATCAGCAGAGATCAGCGTTATAATAACCTGTACTTCGGCATGGAAATCTTCAGGGAAAAGGGGCCTCAGGGCACGGTCAACCAGACGTGAGATCAGTACCTCGTAATCGGACGGACGTGCCTCACGCTTAAAGAAACCACCGGGAAATCTTCCTGCAGCAGCGTATTTTTCACGGTATTCCACCGATAAAGGCATAAAGTCCACATTTTCTTTTGCTTCTTCTGCTGCAACAACCGTTGCAAGCAACATGGTGTCACCCATCTTGACCACCACTGAGCCGTCTGCCTGTTTAGCTAATTTGCCGGTCTCAAGAGTGATCTCCCTGCCATCGGCAAGTTTCATCGTTTTCGTTATTCCATTCATGGTTTTCGGATCTTTCAGATAGTAAAAGAGGCAATTATAGAATTGCCTCTTTTTGATTAAAACAGGAAATAATATATTTATTTTCTGATACCCAGCTTTTTAATAATAGCGCGGTAACGTTCAATATCTTTTCTTTTCAAATAATCCAGCAATTTTCTTCTTTTTCCGACCATCAGTACAAGGGAACGTTCAGTAACCATGTCTTTTTTATTGACTTTCAGATGTTCAGTCAGGTGCTGGATTTTCATCGTAAACATGGCTACCTGTGCTTCGGTCGTACCACTATCAAATTCGGATTTTCCGTGTTCTTTAAAGGCTTTTTTCTTTACGTCAGAAGTTAAATTCATTGGTCGGACTAATTTATTTTTTGTTTTTAAACATAACGGGGTGCAAAACTACGAAATAGTTTGCTAATACCAAAACAAAACCAGGTAAAAGTAAAGAAAAATCCGGATATTTGATAACTTTGAGAAGAAATTTTAAGGATTTCCTATGACAAAGATTAAAGATACTACCGTACTGATCACCGGAGGGGCATCCGGAATCGGCCGCCTGATGGGAGAAAGGTGTATGCAGGAAGGAGCAAGACAGCTTATTCTCTGGGATAATAACAGGGAAAAACTGGAAGCAACGACCCGTGAGCTAAGAATCCGGGGTTTTATGGTTCATCCATACGTGGTGGATGTTTCTGATCTTGGTCAGGTAAAGGAAACTTCAGCAAAAGTCATCACTGAAACCGTTGGGGTTGACATTCTTATCAACAATGCCGGAATTATCACCGGAAATAAGGATTTTAACCATTTCTCACATGCTGAGATTGATTATACGATGTCAATCAATACTACTGCCCTGATGCATGTAACCCTTGAATTTTTACCCGGAATGATCCAGCGGGGGAGGGGTCATATCGTGAACATATCTTCAGCCGCCGGGATGTTATCAAACCCCCGGATGTCGGTTTATTGTGCCAGTAAATGGGCGGTTTTTGGATGGTCAGAAGCCCTGCGCATGGAACTGGAATTGAATAAAACAGCGGTTAGGGTGAGCACGGTTAACCCTTCTTATATCAATACAGGTATGTTTTCCGGTGTCAAAACAAACTTTCTATTACCCTTGTTGAGTCCTGAAGCAATTTCTTCTCAGATTATCATGGCCATTAAAAGAAACCGCTTGTTTGTCCGTTCTCCCTTTATGGTTAGAACCCTGCCTTTTGTGAAAGGGGTTCTGCCTGTCCGGATATTTGATCTTGTTGTAGGGAAATGGCTTGGCGTTTATTCATCCATGGATGGATTCAAGGGACATAAAAACAATAATGAGATTAAAAATAAAGATTAAAACCTATACCGTATGGACGAAATAGTGAAAAGGTCAATTGAAAAACTGAATGCATTTTTTTTAACCCATAAAACAAAATCGGTTGAGTTCCGGATTGGGCAGCTTAAGACCCTGAAAAAAGCCATTTTAGCTTATGAAGACCGCCTTTATGAAGCGCTGTGGAAAGATCTTCATAAATCAAAATTTGAGGCCTATGCGACTGAGATTGGACTGGTCCTGACAGAAATAGGGGTACATATTAAACATCTGAAAAAATGGTCACAACCGGAGAAGGTTTCTACCAACCAGATGATTCATTTCTGGTCCTCCGGCAAGATCTATAAAGAGCCTTATGGGCTGGTATTGATCATTGCTCCCTGGAACTATCCCTTCCAGCTTTTGATCAATCCATTGGTAGGAGCCATTTCGGCCGGTAACTGTATCGCATTGAAAGCCTCAGAATATACCCCGCAAACAGCTGAAGTGATGGGACAGATGATAGCAGAATTTTTTCCGCCGGAATATATTGCCTATTATAAAGGTGGCAGGGCTGCCAATGAATCTTTATTAAAACAAAAATGGGATTATATCTTTTTTACCGGTAGTCCTGTGGTGGGGAAAGTGGTGATGGAAGCTGCAGCCAAAAACCTGACACCTGTTTCCCTTGAACTTGGCGGTAAAAGTCCGTGTATTGTGGATGCCGATGCCGATCTCCGGGTGGCAGCCAGCAGGATCGTATGGGGTAAATTCCTGAATGCCGGTCAAACCTGCATTGCCCCGGATTACTTGTTCGTTCATCGTTTGGTTAAACAGGATCTTCTAGAACTCATGAAGAAAAAAATCACTGAGTATTTTGGAGATGACCCCAGGATCAGTCCTGATTTTGTGAGGATTGCGACGATTCCCAAAACCCAGCGCCTTGAAGCCCTGATGAAGGATGGCAAGGTTTACACGGGAGGTGAAATCAAGCTCGAGGAACGCTATATTTCTCCTACTATTATAACCGATATCCGTCCGGAACATGCCATCATGCAGGAAGAGATTTTTGGTCCCATACTGCCTGTCATGGAGTTTGATGATCTCGCGGAAGTAATAGACTATATCAATGCTCACCCGAAGCCACTGGCATTCTATTATTTTTCACAGGATGACCGCAAGCAGGAGGAGATATTGCTGAAGACCTCCTCAGGCGGAGGTTGTATCAATGAGGTGATAATGCATGTGGCCAATGATCATCTGCCTTTTGGTGGCGTAGGTAACAGCGGGATAGGAAATTATCATGGCCGGTATAGCTTCAACACTTTTTCTCATTGTCGTGCCATTATGAAAAAAGCGAACTGGATCGATATTCCGCTTCGTTATCCACCTTATAAGAAGAAACATAAACTGATTAAAATGATTGTCAAATAAAACTATAAAACTGTAATCAATGGAAAATTTTAAAGAAGAATTTAGAGTGAAAGGGGAAGAAATTGTTGAAAAGGTTAAACAATTAATTCATGAAGGAAATGTTAGAAGATTGATTATCAAAGATGAAGATGGAAAAGTTTACCTTGAAATCCCTGTCACTTTCGGGGTCATTGGTGCTCTGATCGCTCCCATGTTAGCAGCAGTTGGAGCCATGGCAGCCATGGTTGCAAACCTCAAGATTGAAGTAATCAGAAACGAAGAACCTGAAAAGAAGGATCCCAAGGATTAAGTCTTCTGAAAAATCAAATCTGAAAGATCTGCCTGATTTTTCAACATCTCCAGCCCATTTTTTATGGTGGCGCCCATGGCTTTTCCATGTCTTAGAAAAAGACTCTCTTCAGGATTGTAAATGAGATCATATAAGAAATGATGTGGGGTGAGCAGATGATATGGGAGGGGAGGGGCTTCTTCTGTGTGGGGATACATTCCCAGAGGGGTGGCATTGATGATCATGCTGTGTTTTTGAATTACCATATCATCCACATCCTGATAGGAAATGGTTAAGTTACCTGAAGGATTGCGGGAAACAAAGGCAAAACTGATTCCAAGTTTTTCAAGGGCATAAGCAATGGCTTTTGCGGCTCCTCCATGTCCCAGAATAAGTCCATTTTTATGGTTAAAACCCGGGGGAAGTGATTGAATAAACCCCGAAGCATCGGTATTGTATCCAATGGTGTTAATCTGACCGTGATTCCGCTGAATGATGATCGTGTTCACCGCCATGATTTGTTTTGCTGTTGCATCGATAAGATCAAGATAAGCCATCACCGTTTCCTTAAAGGGTGTGGTTACATTTAGTCCGCATAGCAATGGATTCGATCGGATCAGCAGTGGAAATTCACGGATTGATTGCAAGGGAAAAAGCTGGTACGATTCATCATACCGGCTTTCGTTCATGAATTTTTCGGAAAAATACTGTGCTGACCATGAATGGCTTAAGGAATGACCAATGAGGCCATAAATCTTCATGATGGCTTTACTTGGGTTGAAATTTTTTCAGTTTTGAAGGTAAAAACTGGAAAAATGTGTCTCCCCTCAGGCCAAGTCTGAGGGTTTCCAAAGGAATGACTTCAGCGGGGGCAATATTGCCAAGGTTAACATTGGCACCGAAATTGCGGATAAACCAAACCTGCTGGGATTTCAAAGGTGCCTCCCATAGAATTTTATCGCTTTGAACCTTGATCAGAATTTTATTGATCAGGGCGACATGGGCCTTACCTGTCGGACGATAAATACCGACATTGCCGCTTTCCCTGGCTTCACCTATGACCTTAATGGAACCTGCCTGCAATTCCTTCTGCATCATTTCAATCCAGCGGTTGGGGGCAATCAGGATACCCGATTCTTTTGATCCCACTTCTGATAGTACCGTATAGTCTTTCGATAACTGATGAATGTATTCGCATTTAACATCATGGTCCATAACCATGGACCCGTCAGAGATCTCAACAGTATCTAGGCCGAGTTGATCAATATATCTCCGGTAATCATCAAATTGTCCCCTTACGATAAAAGCTTCAAAAAGGGTGCCGCCAACATAGACTTTGATCTTTGCTTTTTGATACACTTTAATTTTCTCCTTGGTATTAGGAGTGATTAAGGATGTGCCGAAACCAAGTTTGACAAAATCCGTATATCCGGCAGAAGTACTGATAAAATCTTCTGCCTCCCTTGTGCTTAATCCTTTATCCATGACCATATTAATCCCGGTTTGCCGGGGTTTGGTAGTTCTTTCAGGTAAATGGGATAGATCTGTGCTTATCATATGAAGTGATTTTGGTTACTTTTTGAAAGTTTCAATTATCTCAAGAACATCCCGGCGGTTTTTTGCTTCGGGGAAAGTGGTAAAAAGCCGCTGATAACCGTCATAATCCATCATCAGAGCCTTGGAAAGTACTTCATTGGCTTGTTTGATCTTGCCGGAATTAAATAAATAATACGCCATGCCGTAATGAAAGTCAGCATGACCTTCATGCCATTGCAGCCCGTCCAGGAGAACTTTATAGGCCTTATCAAAATCTTTCATGTCGGCATATACCACAGAAAGATCAAGCCACACATCAGGATCTTCAGGATCAAGTTCAATCACTTTGCGGTAGGCATCGATTCCTTCAGGGATACGTGATAATTTGATTTGTATATCGCCCAGAATGAACCAGTATTCCGGAATGGTCGGAGACAGTTTGATCGCTTTTTTAATATAAGGAAGAGCATTCAGTGTTTTCCCAATTTCATCGTAGGATATTCCTATTCCAAGCCAGGCATCTGCAAATTCCGGATCGAGACTCAGGGCTTTTTTGTAATAAGTGATGGCCGAATCGAATTGTTTCATTTTTTCGTAGCATTCGGCAATATAATAATAAGTAACGGGTTCAGGTTCTTCGTAATAGAAGGTCTCAAAATAAACCTCAACCGCTTCCTGATAATTACCGAGATTGGCAAAGCAATTCGCTTTGTTGAAATAGGCAGAAGCAAAAGTTTCATCGATGGCAATGACAAAATCATAAGCATCAATGGCAAGATCAAAACGTTCCTGGTTACTGTATGCAATTCCAAGATTGAACCAGGCCGCTTTCGAGTAGGGGTGCTGATTCAAAAAATCTTTCAGAAAATCAATGCCACGAACAGTCTGCTGAGACACTTCGCAACAGAATGATAATTCATAAAGGACCGCATCATTGTCTGGGTTAAGCGCTATGGCCTGAAGTAAATAGTCAATGGCTTTATCGTATTTTCCAAGGTTTTCATACTCGAAAGCGATACTGGAATAGAGATCATCCGTATTTTCTGATCCATCAACAGCCATTTTATATTCTTCAATGGCCATTTCCGGTTTTTCAAGCTGACTGTAAAGATTTCCCCTGAACAAGTGAAGATCAGAATCATGGATATCTTCAGATTGAATTCCTGTAAGAATGCGTAAGGCTTCCTGATCATTGTCAGTATTGATGTGATACTGTGCCAGTTTGAGCATCAAAACAGGACAATCCGGATGCTGTTCCAGGGCATGATGAATACAGATTCTTGCTTTTTCCTGATCGTTATGAAAAAAATAGAACTCGATCAGGTCCTCAAACTCATCCACGTCAAAGAAGAAATGCTCTTCATTCATCAGCATTGCTTCAAAACGCTTTGACAATGCGATCATTTCCTGATCAAAAAAAGGGTCAAAAGAATCTTCCATAATTCGTGCAAAATTAGAAAAAAAAACAATGCGTTAGCCTCTTGAATTGCTTGATTTCACTTTTTATTAACATCATCCGTTCAGTAATCGTAAAACCTTTACATTTGCCTAAAAAGACTGGTATGCCGTTGATAAAATCAATTTCAGGGATCAGGGGAACAATAGGCGGAATGCCCGGGAAAGGTTTGACCCCAATGGATATAGTGAAATATACTGCTTCCTACGCTGCCTGGTTAAATATTACCAGGCCGGATAGAAAACATCAGGTCATTGTCGGCCGCGACGCCAGAATTTCTGGTGAAATGGTTAATCATTTGGTGGTTGGAACTTTCCTCGGTGCCGGGGTTGACGTGGTGGATATTGGTTTAACCACCACACCAACGGCTGAATTGGCCGTGCTTGACCATCAGGCTGATGGCGGTCTCATCCTTACGGCAAGTCATAACCCGGTACAATGGAATGCCCTGAAATTACTGAACGATAAGGGAGAATTTCTGTCTGCCAAAGACGGAGAGCTAATTCTTTCCATTTCAGAGGCGGGAGACTTTTCTTTTGTGGATGTTTTTGGGCTAGGCATTTATTCAAAGGATGAATCACAGATACAAAAACATATTTATAAGATCATCGATCTTCCTCTTGTTGATGTTACAGCCATAAAAAACGCCAGGTTCAGCGTGGTCATTGATGCAGTGAACAGCACGGGAGGATTGGCGCTCCCTCCTTTGCTTAAAGCCCTTGGTGTTGACACACTAGAAACCCTGTATGGTGATCCCAGCGGGATTTTTCCGCATAATCCGGAACCCCTGCCGGAGAATATCAGGGATATTTGTGAGCGTATCATAAATAAAAAAGCAGATGTTGGTTTTGTGGTTGATCCGGATGTTGACCGTCTGGCCATCATCAACGAGATAGGAGAGCCTTTGGGGGAAGAATACACCTTGGTTATGATTGCTGATTATATTCTAAAACATAAGCGGGGGAATACGGTATCCAATCTGTCATCCACCCAGGCGCTCCGGATCATTACCGAAACGCAAGGTGGACAATACTATGCCTCTGCAGTCGGAGAAGTGAATGTTGTAGAATTAATGAAGGAAAAAAAAGCAGTGATCGGAGGAGAGGGCAATGGCGGAGTTATTTATCCGGAATTACACTATGGACGCGATGCCCTGGTAGGGATTGCCTTATTCCTTACAGCGCTGGCAAAATCAGGTAAAAAATGTTCAAGCTTGCGCGATCAATATCCAAACTTCTATATCTCAAAAAATAAAATTGAATTTTCGCCTGAACAGGATATAGATCAGATCCTTCTAAAAATCATAGAGAAGTATAAGCAACAGCGAATGATTACGCTGGATGGTATTAAAATTTTCTTTGACCGGGAATGGGTGCATTTGAGACGTTCCAATACAGAACCCATTGTGAGGGTATATGCAGAAAGTGATGCCTTAACCAAGGCGGAAATTCTGGCCAAAAAGATCATCGGAGACTTCAGTGAAATCCTACAAGAATATTAATGACATGTCTGGGAAAAAACAAAAAAAGAAACGTAAAACACTTCGTTACAAAACCATTTCACTTAAAGTGACCGCACGACAAAAAAGGTCTTTGATGAGATTTTGCAAAGCAAGAAAAACGACTCCGAATAAAGTCATTAAAAAAGCCATCAGACCCCTGCTTCAAAATTATTCCGATCTTGAAGTAACACTTCACCAGGAGAAGGTTAATCAGTTGAGATTGTTTGAATCAGAAGTTAAATGATTTTATTTTTTTAGCATGGAATTTTCGTACGGTGTCCTGTTCAGGATTGAACGGCCAAGGGTTATTTCGTCGGTGTGTTCAAGTTCATCTCCTATAGAAATACCCCTGGCGATCATGGTCAACTCCACATTGAATTCCTTGATTTTTTTAAACAAATAAAAATTGGTTGTGTCCCCTTCAATGGTCGTAGGTAGCGCAAGAATTATTTCATGCACACGTCCTGCTTCCAGTCGGGTGATCAAACTTTCAATATTTAAATTCTGAGGCCCGATTCCCTCCATAGGTGAAATTATACCTCCAAGCACATGGTAAACCCCGGTATATTGGCCTGTATTTTCAATGGCCATAACATCACGGATATCCTCCACAATGCAAAGCAGTCCGTGATCCCGCTTTGGGCTGGAACAAATATCACAATGTTCCTGGTCCGAAATATTTCCACATTCCCTGCAATAAACAATCTGATTACGCATTTTAATGATGGAATGACCAAAGCTTTCCACTTCTGCAGGATGGCATTTTAGCAGATGAAGCGCCATGCGCAGCGCTGTTTTTCGACCGATTCCGGGCAGTTTTGCCAGTTCGTTCACGGCATTCTCCAATAATCTAGAAGGGAAAGTGTACAAGGCAATAATTATTTAGCTTTGCAAAAGTAATTTTTCAATCCTTATGTGCCGCATTTTGCTGTTTTTTTTCTCTATTATTTTACCACAAGTAATCCTGGCTCAGGATAACATAAATCAGACAGACACCTTGGGACGGAGACAGGGCTTCTGGAAAAAAACTGATACTGAAGGAAAAATCATTTACCATGGGCAGTTCAGGGATGGCGTTCCCTATGGACAATTCCTGTATTTATATCCTGATGGAAAGATTAAAACCGAATCACAAATGAGTGAAAACGGGAAAATAGCGAGTACCCTGACGTATTATCCCAATGGTAAAAAGATGGCTGAAGGGATTTATGTTGAAGAAAAGAAGCACGGGCTCTGGAAATTTTTTAACGAGGCAGAAGGCAGCTTGATCTCAGAAGAGACCTATGTCATGGGCGTAAAGAATGGAATTTCAAAGACTTACTTTCCCGATGGAGGAATTGCTGAGATTTTGACCTGGGAGAATGGGGTCAAATCCGGTCTCTGGGAGCAATATTATTCGGATGGTCATATTAAATTCAGGGGAATTTACTTGAACAATGAAAAGCATGGGGATCTAACCGCTTTCTATCTTTCCGGTAGGGTTATGTTTACCGGAAAGTATGAGCATGGAAAGCGGGCCGGTCAATGGGTTTACTTTGATGAAACCGGTAAAATCAGGAAAAATGAAAATGAATAGAATTAAACTTTATTGCTGAAGACTAATTTCCCATCCTTCTCTTCAATGATGATTTCGTTTTCTTTGTCCACAGCACCTTCCAGGATCATTTTTGACAATTCGTTCAGTACTTGCTTCTGGATGACCCGTTTGATGGGACGTGCACCGAATTGGGGATCAAACCCCATGGAAGCAATCAGATCAATCGCATTTTTTGTAACAGAGAGACGGATGTCGTTCTTTTCGAGCATCCGTTTAACCAATCCGACCTGAAGTTCTACGATTTTACTGACCTCGTTCTTGGAAAGAGGCTTGAACATAAGGATCTCATCCACCCGGTTGAGGAACTCAGGCCGGATACTTTTTTTTAAGAGATCAAAAACTTCTTCCCTGATCTGATTATATATGATTTCACGGTTTTTATCATTGACTTTTCCGAGATTCTCCTGAATGATATGGGAACCGATGTTGGATGTCATGATGATAATGGTATTTTTAAAATCTACGGTCCTGCCTTTATTGTCAGTCAGACGGCCATCGTCTAGCACCTGGAGCAGAATATTGAACACATCAGGGTGAGCCTTTTCGATTTCATCCAGCAATACCACAGAATATGGCTTTCTTCTGACGGCTTCAGTCAGTTGACCGCTTTCCTCATATCCTACGTAACCCGGCGGAGCTCCGATGAGTCTTGAAACGGTGTGGCGCTCCTGGTATTCAGACATATCAATCCTGACCATGCTGTTTTCATTACTGAATAAAAATTCAGCCAGGGCTTTAGCCAATTCGGTTTTTCCCACACCGGTGGTACCCAGGAAAATAAAAGAACCAATAGGGCGCTTACTGTCCTGTAAACCCGCACGGCTTCTGCGTATTGCATCTGAAATGGCAGTGATAGCCTCATCCTGGCCGACGACCCTCATATGTAATTCCGTTTCCAGATTCAGCAGTTTTTGTCGCTCACTAAGCAGCATCCGGCTGACCGGGATTCCTGTCCAGCGGGAAACAATATGGGCTATTTCCTCTGCCCCGACTTCTTCATTGACCATGGGTGTATTTTTTTGAATTTCAGAAAGTTTTTCCTTTAAACTATCAATGGTTCTTTCTGCTGAAGGGATTTTTCCGTACCTGATTTCAGCGACTTTTCCCAGGTCACCGCTACGGTTGGCCTGGTCAGCTTCCAGCTTTAAAACTTCTATTTCCTTTTTATTTGCCTGGATTTGGTCAACCAGGTCTTTCTCGGCCTGCCATTTTGCCCTCAAATGATTCCTTTCATCATTCAGGTTGGCAATTTCCTCATTCAGAATGGCCAAGCGCTGATCATCGTTTTCACGCTTAATGGCTTCTCTCTCTATTTCCATCTGGCGGATCTTGCGCTCAATCTTTTCGAGGTCTTCCGGGAGGGAATTGATCTCCAACCTGAGTTTGGATGCTGCTTCATCAATGAGGTCGATGGCTTTATCCGGAAGAAAGCGTTCAGAAATGTAGCGCTGTGATAGTTCAACCGCAGCGATGATGGCTTCATCTTTGATCCTGACATGATGATGCGTCTCATATTTTTCTTTTAGTCCCCTGAGGATGGAAATGGCATCGAGGGTATCGGGTTCATTGACCATAACGGGTTGAAAACGACGTTCCAACGCTTTATCCTTTTCAAAATATTTCTGGTACTCTTTTAAGGTTGTGGCACCGATGGCCCTAAGTTCACCACGGGACAAAGCAGGTTTCAGGATGTTGGCTGCATCCATCGCCCCTTCGCTGGCTCCGGCGCCAACCAGGGTATGTATCTCATCAATAAAGAGGATGACTTCTCCATCGGATAGAATCACTTCCTTCATGACACTTTTCAGCCTTTCCTCAAACTCCCCTTTGTATTTGGCCCCTGCGATCAAAGCTCCCATATCAAGGGAAAAGATCTGTTTAGTCTTTAAATTTTCAGGAACATCACCATCAATGATCCGATGCGCCAATCCTTCAGCAATGGCAGTTTTTCCAACACCTGGTTCTCCGATCAGGATAGGATTGTTTTTGGTTCGTCTCGATAAAATCTGGAGAATCCGGCGAATCTCCTCGTCACGACCGATCACAGGATCCAATTTTCCGCTTCTGGCCAAGTCATTTAAATTACGCGCAAATTTATTCAGGGCATTATAAGTTTCTTCCGCAGTCTGACTTTTCACATTACTGCCCTGACGGAGTTGACGAATGGCAGTCATGAGATCCTTTTCATTGATCCCACTGTCCTTCAGCATCCTTGATGCCGTATCGTTTCCGGCCAAAATACCCAGTAGAACATGTTCGATAGAAACATAATCATCTTTCATGTCATGAGCCATGTTGACGGCTTTCTGCAATGCTTTGGTGGCCTCTCGTGAAAGGTATAATTCGCCTCCGATGACCTTAGGCAAGGAGGAAATATTTTTTTCAAGTGATTGGCGGAAAATATCCGGATTTACATTCAGTTTCTTCATCAGAAAGGGTACTACATTCTCGTCAACGCTTAGCACAGCCTTGAGCAGATGTACGTTTTCGACAGAAGGGCTTTGCATTGCTTCTGCAATTTCCTGAGCTTTCTGAACAGCCTCCTGGGCTTTTATGGTAAAATTGTTGAAATTCATAATCATATCTCCTTTCAGATTTACTGTTTGTCAAAATCTTTGCCATCATCGTTGATCTGTTGATCTGTCATATTTTTTGCAAAAATCACGTCTTTTTGACCGTTTCTTCCATATTTTTTGAATATTCCTTTACTCTCAGTACATCCGTTCCGAGATTATCATTAAGGAATCAAAGAATTTTATAATTTTACACTCGAATTGAAATTCCTGATGAGATCAATATTTTTTTTCCTTTTTCTTGTGATAGCCCTGGGTACAAAGGGTCAGTTAAGTGTAATTGTCAATCCCGCCGATACTACTTTGTGCCCTGGGGATAGCCTTGCTTTGACTACGGTCATCACTGGTTTTGGTCCATTTACTTACCAGTGGCAACATAATGGGTCAGATATTCCCGGAGCCAAGGATTCTGTCCTGATTTTTCCGAAAACGGATGTTTTTGATACGGGCGTTTATCATTGTATGGTCAGCAACGGGATGGATACGGAAACTAGTAATCCCGCCTATCTGAGATTGCATCCCAAAATGAAAATCGATACCTTGTTCAGATATAACGAGCTGGGTTGCAGAGGGGTGTGCAAGGGGCAGTTTAAAGTGCTGGTTTCAGGAGGTCTGCCTCCATATGAATACCATTGGGGGGGGGGGCATTCCCAGGATACCATTGTGTTTGGATTGTGTCCGGGGAGATATACACTGATCGTGACAGATTCCAATGGATGTAGCATCGACACCAATTATTTTGTGGATGTTCTCAGGTCGCCAAAAATTGACTTCACCCTCCTTCCTTCAGATACTATATTCCTCACAAATCCGACGATAAGTGTCAACTTCCCGGATTCTTCAAAAGCGCTCATGGCTAACTGGGAATGGGATTTCGGGGATGAGGCCAAAGTTGCTAATGTGAATCCTGTGAATCATACGTATAGTAAAACGGGCACTTATCCAGTCTTTCTTTCTTTTAAAGATCTGAATGGGTGTGATACTGTGGTTATGCATGAGGTCGTGGTGAAATTACTGAACCTTATGATTCCCAATGTCATAACACCTAATGGTGATGGAAAAAATGACACCTTCGAGTTCCGTGAAAAGGTAGGGGACAATAACTACCAGGAAATTGACTTGTTGGAAGTGTACCTGAGTAATGAATTGGTTATAGTGGATCGCTGGGGCAGGAAGGTATTCAGTCAGATGAATTACAAAAGCGGAGATTGGGATGGAGAAAACCTGGGTGATGGAGTATACTATTATGTTTTCAAAGGAATCGGACAATTCGGAAATGACCTATTTCATGGTTCTGTAACCATCTTAAGAAGTCCGTCATCCCAATAGCATTTTAATGTAGAATCCCGGTTTGGTAAGTTTTCTTTTTATTTCCAGATGGGTGTACATGTCCTGAAATAATTCCCGGATATTTTCATTTTTATTGGCCCTGTTGACCACGAAATTGAACAAAGCGGGATAACGGGCAAGTTTTTGGATAACAGCACTTATTCTCAAATCATTCCCCATCCTTTTTTCGATAGCCTGATCATATTCCATCAGGCAGGCTTTACTGAAATTATTTTGTTGAAAACATTTGATTAGTATCCGGGCGGCTACCTCTGCGCTGGCCATGGCATTTCCGACCCCTTCACCGGAGAATGGATCCACCAGAAAAGCAGCATCACCTAAAAGAATATAGCGGTTTCCTGACATGTCCAAACCTGACGGGCCGAGCGGCAGGCGTTGTGCCTCCGCTTTGCCGCTTGGCCTGGCTTGAGCAAAGCGGGATTTCAGCAGAGGATGTGTACTCAGGAGATGGTGAAAGAAAAGTGAAAGATTGATTTTATTCCGGGATACGTCGGATTGCAACATTCCCAGTCCTACATTGGAAATTCCTTCGGGTCCGGGAAAAATCCATAGATACCCGGGTAAAAGCTCTTTGAGGAAGAGGAGCTCTATGAAATGACCGGGATGTAATCCGGAAATATTTTCATAATATTGTCGTATGCCCACGCAATAATGACTTTTTCCCACCCTTTGATCTTGTCCAAGACAACGGACAATGGAATGAACGCCATCAGCTCCGGCAACTACTTTTGCACTAAAACTTTCATGCCCTGTCTGGATGTTAACCATAGAACCGTTTGGTTTTACGGCTGTAACTTTTTCCCCTTCAAAAGTTCTGATATGGGCGTAGCGTTTGAGTTGCTGAAATAGAAAATGGTCAAATTTTTCACGGGGACAGATATAGCCTGGTGCTGCCTCCTCAGTTATTCCTGAATGCATGTTAAAGGGCAGAGAAAGATGTTGTCCCCCAGGGGCAGTGAAACAAATACCCCGGGAGGGGGTTTTTGGCAATTGCACCAGAAAGTCATCCATGACGGGTCCGGGGAGTCGTTTCAGAATATTGATGACCTGTCCGCTCAGGGCATCTCCGCATATTTTTTTTCTGGGAAAAACATCTTTTTCAAGAATCGCGATTTTCAATCCAGATTCTGCCAGGTTTAGTGCCAGGGTTGTCCCTGCCGGGCCTGCGCCCACAATGATCAAATCAAATACTTCATCCATGGTCTTCAATCGGATGCAAACTTACTTTTTTCTGTGAAGGTTTTTACGGTAATTTTGTAAAAAAATTCCAGGATGAAGAAAGCAGAGCGATTTCAAAAAGTGATGGATTACTTCCTCGAAAACAGGGCGGTTGCCGAATCTGAACTTGTTTTTGCCGATCCTTATGAATTGGCCGTATCAGTTATATTATCTGCCCAATGCACAGATAAAAGGGTGAATATGATTACCCCGGAATTTTTCAGGGATTTCCCCGATCCCTGGACCTTGGCAAAAGCAACCCAGGAAGAGGTTTTCGAACTGATTAAAAGCTGTTCTTATCCCAATAACAAAGCAAAAAATCTGATTGGAATGGCGAGAACACTTGTTGATTCATTCCAGGGGGTCATGCCGGAGGAAACGGAACAATTAATGACCCTCCCCGGAATCGGACGCAAATCAGCCCATGTGATTGCTTCGGTGATTTTTGGCAAAGCTGTTATGGCTGTGGATACGCACGTCCACAGGGTGGCAGCAAGACTTGGTCTGACCCTTCACGCTAAAACACCTTTGCAAACCGAAATGCAAATGATCAGGCATATTCCGGAAAAGCTGATTCCCATTGCCCATCATTGGCTGATTCTTCATGGAAGGTATATTTGTCTGGCCCGGAAGCCCAGGTGTGAGGAATGCGGTCTGACAGAATGTTGCGCCTATTTTGAGAAGAAATCAAAAGCAAAAAGTTGTTGATAACTCAGCTTGCTTTCACGGGTATATTCAATGATAAATTTTTACTTTTGATCACGAAAAATATAAATTTTTTTCATTTAGAACATATTACCTTTTTCCCTTATTCCGGATTAAGCAGAAAATACATCCGGAATCATGGTACATACAGATCCAGCAAAATGATACTCGTCAGATTCTGGATGCATAGGGTATTCAACAATGATGCAATAGTGCATCTAAAAAAAGGAGGAAACAATGAGTGCAGAAGTAAATAAGGAAAAAATTAAGGCCTTGCAACTGACCATGGACAAATTGGAGAAGACTTACGGAAAGGGTACCATCATGAGGCTGGGCGACAATGCCATTGAGGCGGTGGATATCATTCATTCGGGTTCTATCGGGCTTGACATTGCATTGGGTATTGGTGGTTTCCCAAAGGGTAGGGTCATTGAAATATACGGGCCTGAATCCTCTGGAAAAACGACCCTTGCATTGCATGCCATTGCAGAATCACAGAAAAGCGGTGGAATTGCAGCCTTCATTGATGCAGAGCATGCCTTTGACCGGTTTTATGCCCAGAAGCTTGGCGTAGATGTTGAAAATCTCCTGGTCTCCCAACCGGATAATGGAGAACAAGCCCTTGAGATCACCGATAACCTGATCCGGTCAGGCGCCATTGACATCATCGTCATTGACTCTGTGGCGGCCCTTACCCCGAAAAGTGAAATTGAAGGAGAAATGGGAGATTCTAAAATGGGACTCCAGGCAAGATTGATGTCACAGGCTTTGAGAAAACTAACCTCGACGATAAGTAAGACGGCCACATGCTGTATCTTTATCAACCAGTTAAGAGAAAAAATCGGGGTGATGTTTGGAAACCCGGAAACCACTACGGGTGGAAATGCCCTGAAATTTTACGCTTCGGTGAGACTCGATATCCGTAAGGTTACCCAGCTCAAGGAAGGTGATGATGCCATCGGCAATCATGTCAGGGTTAAAGTCGTGAAGAATAAAGTTGCACCTCCATTTCGTAAAGCTGAATTTGATATCATGTTTGGAGAGGGCATCTCCAGACCATATGAGATCATAGATCTGGCGGTAGAGTTGAATATTATAAAAAAGAGTGGTTCCTGGTTTTCTTATGGGGAGACTAAATTGGGACAAGGCAGGGATGGAGTAAAAAAGATTCTTCAGGATAATCCTGAATTGGCTGATGAACTCGAAAAGAAAATAAAAGACGCTGTAAACCATGTACAGTAAAGCCTGTTGCTTTTATGTTTTTATCCTCTGCTTAGGACTGGTTACAGTTTTTTCCTGCAACCAGCCGGAGAAAAAAACTGATCCACTGACAGGGACGGATTCATCAAAAATTGTGCTGAAGAACCTCAATCAACAGATTGAGGAAAATCCCTCCAATCCAGGACTTTATCATGCACGCTCACGTTATTATCTGGCTGAAAATCAATTTGATAATTCACTTAAAGACATTCATAAGGCCATAACGCTTGAACCCGGGAATGCCATCTTTTATATCACCCTTTCTGATGTATATCTTCTTCAGGGTCAAATAAATAATTGCAATGACGCCTTGGTTAAGGCAATGGCTGTTGATCCTAGGAACGTAGATGCAGTGGTTAAAATGGCTAAACTGAACCTGATTATCAAGGATTATCCTAAAACATTCAATTATGTCAAGCGCGCCATTGAACTGGATCCGGTCAATCCCAAAGCATATTTTATCCGCTCGGTTGCCTTTCTTGAAAAAGGCGATACCGGGATGGCAGTAAACGATTTATTAAAAGCAGTTGATCAGGACCAGTCATTTTATGAAGCTTATATTCAATTGGGTGAGCTTTTTTCCATACGGAAAAACCCACTTGCAGCAGAATACCTGAAAAATGCACTTAACCTTCAGCCAGATAGCAGGGAAGCCTTATATATACTGGGAATGTTTTACCAGGAGACGGAACAATATGAGAAAGCAATTACTACCTATCAGCGACTGCAAAAAGCAGATACATCTTTCCGTAATGCCCCGTTCAACATCGGTTATATTTATCTGGTGTACCTTAAAGATTTTTCCTTAGCCATTCATTATTTTAGCGAAGCCATTAACAAAGATCCCGATTATTATGAAGCTTATTATAATCGGGGATACGCAGAGGAGTTGATAGGTAATTATGCTAAATCTTACGAAGATTACCAGAGAACTTTGAAGATTAAAGTGAATTACGAAAAAGCGATCGAAGGACTGAATCGTCTCGATAAGATAAAATTCAGGAAGTAAGTTCTTTCTTTATCCCGATTAATTCTTCTAACAGTTGTTTTGAAGCTGTATGAAGATTATTGAACAATTCCATAAGACCGACTTCTTCCTTATTTTTCGCCATTTCATCCAGCTTCCTGCTAAACTCAATGGTCACCGGATCCATGAAATTCGCAATGACGCCTTTCAGGCTGTGAGCATTGAATTTTAGTTGAACAAAATCGTGTTCGGCCAGATTTTTCTGAATATTCTCAAACCGGTTATCGAATTCCGAGATAAATATGTCAATGATCTCAACGACAATTTCCTTATCGAAATATTGAAAGTTCTCATTCATTTTTTTTCGGTCTATCATGGCAGCAGTATTTTATACAAATATAGTAAAGAAATTGTTAGACTGTTTCTCAAAATAAAAGATCATTTTCAGTTTCTTTAAATAAGAGATAATGGATGGCTGCATGTGCATTCACAATACAGGAGCCGAAACGTGTCTCAAATAAGTGTTTGCAATCTCTTACGGCATTTTCTTTATATGCATTCAAGGCATGCTGGTACAACAATAAAAAATCCTTTAAGTCCTGATAAATATCAGAAATATTCTCTGCTATGCTTCCCCTGACTGGATCTGAATGGCTTTTTTCATGGTGGTCGAGGAAAAAAAAGATATCCTCTTCCCCAAATCTTTCCCGGAGAACATTAAACATGTTTTCCCATTGCTCTTCCGTTACATAATGCTCAACGGCATTTTCATCTTCCACGGTGATATCAGGGAGGAGTGAGGCCTTGATATAGATTAAGGGAAGGATTTTCTGAAGAAATCCCAGAATCTCCGCCCTGGAATAATCCTCTGCTTTTTCGATGAAAAGGCAAAATTCGTTGGCAACCGTGATCAATTCCAGAACTTTTCTTGATTTGACAACTTCATTTTGATTCAAAGTGGTGTCCTCCATTTTTTTCTTCAAAACTATGAAAAATTATAGATTGCTCATTCTCCCAATGTTTCAATACGGGGTGGACCGACATTAAAGTCAGAAAATGACAACCCCAATGAGGAGGTCATCAATCCCTGAAACATATTGATTCCACCGGGAGTATTAGGATAAAAATACCCACCGATCAGGAAATTCGGAAAAACCAGGTTTTCGTTTTTGATGATCAGCCCTGCTCCGAACCCACTGACAAATCTGGATTTCCACAAAGCCTGATGCATACCTGCCGCCATTCCTCCCTGGATTTGTCCATATAAAGCAAAGCGAAAACCATACAAATACCAGGGAGTATACATTACCGTGGATAGCTTGGACATGATAATTTGTGTGCCTTTGAGTATCTCGGAATCTTTGATCTTATTAATTTTTAAGATCTCATTCATATTATAAAAATCCCGGTTGTTATTCCTGAAATTAATGCCAATCTTATATTCAGAGGAAATGAATGAACGTAACCTGTACCGTGACCTGCTAATGGTTTTAAGCGGTGTAAAATAGAGGGAATTAATTTTCAGGACAGCGTCTTCAAGTCCTCCATGGTAGACATAACTGCCAAATTTTACTGAAGCCTGAAAATATCCGACTTTTTCAAAAAAATCTCCGGCAGCAATAGTGAGACCGGTATAAAATCGCTGATAGAAGTCAGAGAATTCCTTTCCGATGGTAATTTGAAACAGATAGCCATAAGGAAGATTTTCAGTTTTCCCAAAAGCAAATAAGTAGTCTGTCAGGTAGTAGTTATTTTTTGAAATGCTGATTGTAGTAAGTAACTGAAGGTGATTGTAAAATATCCTGTTGGAATCAATGCTAATCAAGGGCCGTGAAGAAAAATTGAGTCTGTTGGCGCAAGCCGTTATGATCAGGCGTACAAAGTCAGGAGGTCTTGCCTGTAACAAAGACCCCCCAATCCAGGTATTTTGTTCGTTGAAATAGGTGGTAATATCACGGGTTTCGTAAAAATAGGTGGTGGTTTTATAATAATTGATGTTTAAACCTCCCGCCCACCTGGTATAGTTTGTGAGAAATTTCCTGTTAAGGGCAAAAAGAATATGCTGGTCACCGTTATCGGCATGAGAAAAATCAAGAGAGGCATCAATAAATGTTCCATTGATGTTTATGAAGGAATAATATCCTCCATCAAAGCGGAAAAAAGGAGAACGCTTTGTTTTTACCGAGAAATTTGTCCTAAGGAAATTATTCATTCCCAGAAAATTGGCATCATAGAGGCGGAACCTGATTTGGTTCGTAGTGACTGTAGGGACATCGAATCCGATCGACCAAACATCCTTGACCAGAACGATCAGATCCACAGAGTCGCTAAACTCGCCTGTTGGCGTGACGATGATCCTGGCATTATCAATGGAAGAAAGATCCCTTAGAATACGTTCATTGTCGGCAAGGATTTCAGGTTTGATTGCTTCCCCCCGATGGACCAGTAGATTTTTTCGAATCACAGATTTCCGGGTATTGATATGCAGGGCATTCAGGGCTTTCCCAACTCCGCTGCAAGCAACCGCTGAAGTGTCGTAAATATTGGTTCCGAAGGGGTTTAATGACCTGATGGTTATTTTCCGGATTATTTTTCCTGCAAATTGATTGAATGGTTTTTCATTTTTTTCGACTTGCAGGGTATCAGGGAAATCAGAAATTTTTGGTTCAACGAAGGCCAGGTTATACATCAGACGGGTAAGCTTATGCCGGGAAAATTTATGATAAACGGAATCATAGAATTTCTGGGATCGCTTAAAATATGCAGAATCCCGCTCTTTCTTGTCAACCCGCTGGGAGAAGCCGTATAATGAAAAAAACAGAACGGCAATCAGCAGTATTATTCTGGGGGGCATTTATCTCAACTTCATCGAAGCAATGATGCCTTCGATCTTATCCATTAGGTGTTTTTCTGTTTGCTCATATTCTCCGATATGATTCAGTTTCTCTTTCACACTGAAATAAAACTTGATCTTAGGTTCTGTCCCTGAAGGACGGATGCTAATGATACTGCCATCGGCTAGGACAAACTGCAGAACATTGGAAGAAAAAATAGGGATATGGGTTTCCGTCCCACTCACCAGGTCTTTTTGTTTCAGGCTCAGGTAATCCCTTATCATCAAAACCTTTGAATGATTGATTATAGACGGGGGATTTTGCCTGTATCCAACCATCATTTGTTGAATTTCTTCGGCCCCGCTTTTCCCTTTCTTTGTTACAGAAATCAGTTGCTCTTTATAGCATCCATACTTCTGATAAAGGTCAAGTAAAAGATCGAATAATGATTTACCCTGATCAGCCATCCAGGCAGCCGTTTCTGCAATCATGGCACAGGCACTTACGGCGTCTTTATCCCTGACGAAGTCACCAATCAGGTAACCATAACTTTCCTCCCCTCCCAGGATATATTGTTTTTTTTCTTCATTTTTCCGGATAACATCTGCGATGTATTTGAAACCGGTTAGGACATTAAAAGATTCTACATGAAAAGATCTGGCAATATCCTCCAGCATTTCTGTTGTAACAATGGTTTTTACGATATACTCTTTTCCGGTTAATTTCTCCAAAGCTTTCCAGCGGTCAAGCATATAATAGAACAGCAGGGCAGCGGTTTGGTTTCCATTAAGTAGTATCATTTTTTTATGGTGATTACGGATGGCAATGCCAACCCTGTCGGAATCAGGATCGGTGGCCATGACCAAGTCGGCCTGGATTTCGTCTGCTTTTTGAAGTGCCAGGTTTAAGGCATCAGGTTCTTCCGGGTTTGGTGAACGCAAGGTGGGGAAATTTCCGTCTGCAACCGCTTGTTCTTTAATGATGGTCACGTTTGAAAAGCCATACATGGAAAGAATTTCAGGAACAAGCTTACGGCCTGCGCCATGAAGAGGGGTAAAGACAATTTTCAGATCCTGATGTCTTCGGATACTGTCGGGGGAAAGCGATAAAGCCTTGATTTTATCCAGGTAGATAGTGTCCATCTCAGTTCCGATAGGGATGATATTGGAAGGGATTCCGTTCCATCTGACAGCATCCACCGAAGTTATTTCAAGGACTTCACGAATAACATTTTCATCATGGGGTGTAATAAACTGGGCGCCATCATCCCAGTATGCTTTATATCCGTTATACTCCTTGGGATTATGGGAGGCAGTGATCATTACCCCACTCTGACAGCTCAGCTGGCGTATGGCAAAAGATAATTCTGGTGTGGGACGAAGGTCGTCAAACAGGTAAACGATAAACCCGTTAGCCGAAAGCACCTCCGCAGTGATCCGGGCAAAATACGGACTATTATTCCGACTGTCGTAAGCAATTGCTGTTTTGATGGGATTGATTCCGGGGAACATTTTTTTTAGGTAATTGGCCAGACCCTGGGTTGCCATTCCCACGGTGTACTTATTCATTCGGTTGGTTCCGACACCCATGATTCCTCTTAATCCACCAGTTCCAAATTCGAGGTTACGATAAAATGAGTCGGTCAGTTCAGCCGGATCATGCTCAATAAGTTCCTGAACCCTGGATTTGGTATCCTCATCAAAATTTCCCTTCAGCCAAGCCTGGGCACGTTCAAGGATAAATTTTTCAACACTCATAAACTATTTATTTATTCAGTAATTGAATACATTCTTTCAGGCTATCTCTCCAATAAGGGATTTTCAGTTGGAAACGCTGCCTGATCTTCGCTTTATTCAGTACACTGTAAAAAGGTCTGACAGCGGGAAGCGGATAGTCGCGGGTTTCAATGGGATTGATGTCACAGGGAAGGCCACCTAATTCAACAATGGTTTTGGCAAAATCATACCAACTCACGACCCCTTCATTGGAATAGTGATAGATTTCCACTCCTTCACATGGGTAGTCATGGGATAAAACAGAGGCAATTGCCTGGGCGAGATCCTTTGCATAAGTGGGGGTCCCGGTTTGATCAAAGACCACGTTCAGCACTCCTCTTTCTTTTGCGTATTTCAGGATGGTTTTAACAAAGTTGTTGCCAAACGAAGAATAAAGCCATGATGTACGGAGGATGATAGTATTCCCATCTGCTTTTCTGATTTCTTCTTCTGCAGCCCATTTTGTACGGGCATAAGCAGAAACCGGATTCACCGGGTCTGTTTCAACGTAGGGACGGTATCCTTTTCCATCAAATACATAATCTGTGGAAATATGGATCAGGATGGAATGGAATTTTTTGCAAGCTATTGCCAGATTGCCGGCAGCAATGGCATTGATATTCATGGCTTTTTCAAACTCCTGTTCGGCTTTATCTACTGCAGTATAGGCGGCACAGTTGATGACTGCTTCAACAGGATTGTTCGAAAAAAAAGAATGGATATCATCAGAATGAGTAATATCAAGGGTTTCAACATCGGTAAAAAAAAAGCGATGCTGAGGATAATCCAGGGAAATGAGTTGTAATTCATTCCCGAGTTGTCCGTTAGCCCCTGTTACTAGTATCTTCATGGTTAATTCAACCTAAATGATGGATTGAAAGAAGGCGATGGTTTTTTTCAGCCCTTCCTCCAGGGGAATCTTTGGTTCCCATTCCAGTTCTTTTTTTGCCAGAGTAATATTGGGCTGTCTCTGGGTAGGGTCATCGGAGGGCAGGGGCATGAATATTATTTTTGATTTTGATCCGGTGAGGAAGATAACCAATTCGGCCAGTTGCTTAATCGTAAATTCATTCGGATTTCCAATGTTTACAGGTCCGATGAATTCTTCTCTCGCGTTCATCATCCTGATCATTCCCTCGATGAGGTCATCCACATACTGAAAACTGCGTGTTTGGGAACCATCGCCATAGATAGTGATATCTTCTCCCTTCAATGCCTGAACGATGAAGTTGGAAACCACCCTGCCATCATGTGGATGCATCCTGGGACCATACGTATTGAATATCCTGATGATTTTAATGCGGACTTTATTTTGTTCATGATAATTCATGAACAAGGTTTCTGCCACCCTTTTCCCTTCATCATAACAGGACCGCTGCCCGATGGGATTCACATGACCCCAGTAAGATTCCACCTGGGGATGAACTTCAGGATCGCCGTATACTTCGCTGGTCGAAGCCTGGAGTATTCTGGCTTTGATCCGCTTGGCTAATCCGAGCATATTGATGGCACCCATGACGGAAGTCTTCACGGTCTTAATGGGATTGTACTGATAATGGATGGGGGAAGCCGGGCAGGCCAGATTGTAGATCTCATCCACTTCGATAAAAAAGGGCATGGTGACATCATGCCTGATCAATTCAAAGAATGGGTTTTCAAGGAGATGGATGACATTCTGTTTCTGACCTGTGAAATAATTATCCAGGCAAACCACTTCATTCCCATCCTGAAGCAGGCGTTCGCAAAGATGTGACCCCAGGAAGCCAGCTCCGCCGGTGACTAAAATCTTTTTTCTGATCATTTGGTGGTATCTATGCCAATGCAGAAATATTGAAATCCTTTCCGCTTCATTTCGGCAGGTTCATAAATATTTCTCCCGTCAAAAATGACTGGATCTTTTAAAAGTTTTTTGATCACGTTGAGATTCGGAAACTTGAATTCAGGCCATTCAGTGACCAGCAGCAGGCAATCAGCATCGATCAGGGCATCGTATTGATCTTCGGCATATTCGATGCAGTCACCCAGGATTCTTTTAGCTTCATGCATGGCAACCGGATCATAGGCTTTGACTTTTGCGCCTGCTTCTAACAGTTTCTTGATCATCACGAGAGAGGGAGCTTCCCTCATATCATCGGTTTGAGGTTTAAAAGACAATCCCCAGAAAGCAATTGTTTTTCCCTTCACCTCCCCTTGGTAAAACCTGGAGATTTTATGAAACATAACAGCTTTCTGATCATCATTGACGGCTTCAACGGCTTTCAGTACCCTCAGGGGATATTTATAGTCTTCAGCGGTATGGATCAACGCTTTTACGTCTTTCGGGAAACAGGAACCTCCATAACCAATCCCTGGATAAATGAATTTATTTCCGATCCTGGAATCAGAACCGATTCCTTTTCTAACCATATTGATATCGGCGCCAACGATTTCGCAAAGGTTGGCGATGTCGTTCATGAAACTGATTTTTGTTGCAAGCATTGAATTGGCAGCATATTTGGTCATTTCTGCAGAAGTGATATCCATAAAAATGACCGGATGCCCATTCAGGGTAAAAGGTTTATAAAGACTTTTCATCAGTTCTTCAGCTCGTTGTGAGTCCAGCCCGACAACGATACGGTCAGGCTTCAGGAAGTCATCAATGGCGGCTCCTTCTTTCAGGAACTCAGGATTGGAAGCTACATCAAATTCCAATTTAAGTCCGCGTTTATCCAATTCTTCCTGGACTGCGGCTTTGACTTTCTTTGCAGTACCCACAGGAACGGTACTTTTCGTCACGATGAGGAGGTAGTCTTTCATGAATTTACCGCAGTCCCTTGCAACAGAAACCACATACTGAAGGTCAGCACTACCGTCTTCATCAGGAGGGGTGCCAACAGCGGAAAAGATCACTTCACAATCTTTAAGGGCTTCTTCTATGCTGGTGGTAAAATGAAGACGGTCCTTTTTCATGTTTCTATGCACCATTTCTTCCAGTCCCGGCTCATAAATGGGAATGACTCCCTGTTTCAGATTTTCAATTTTTTTCTGGTCAATATCAACACAGGTGACATCGATTCCGACTTCAGCAAAACAGGTTCCGGTAACAAGACCGACATAACCTGATCCGACAATAGCAACTTTCATAGGGTGTAGTTTTTGGTTTTCATGAATCGTGAACAAATATAACAAGAAAGATATTTAAACTTCAAATTTATTTTAAAGCTTTAATATTATTGCACGCCTGCATTGTCTGATCAAAAATTCAACCTGGTCTGGATGGCTTTCACTTCTTCTTTTATTTTCTTTACACTTTCCAGAAGGTACTGGGTTTCGGTTTTTTGGTTCTCAGGGATTTCGGGGCTGATATAATGAACGAACTGCCATATTTCCCGTATATCCTTAACCGGGATATCGTAAGCGTTATAAATGGGATTTAAGGAGTGAAGGGTAAGCAATCCCTCTGTTTTAATTTTGTTTTCCACCACTTTGAAGACCACGCCTTCTTCGATTGTAAGGATGATACAGGCATCTTTGTCGCGGAGGCTGTTCCAGTCCTGGATAAAAACACCCGTGACAAAGGCGCCGGATGGAATGGGGAGCATGGAATCTCCGCTGATCTGAAAGGTCCGATATTTTTTTTGTTTTGACAGAAAGGGAAGTCGGAAAGTAGGCAGGATACTGATGTAGTCAGGATCAGCATACCCGCCTGTATATCCTGCTTTGGCTTTTTCAGACACCAGTTCGATGTTCTCCTCATTATCATTCCCAACGGTGGTAGTTAGAATCCTAAGGTTACTGCCTTTGAGAAAGACGTCATAACCCCTTTCAATCTGGCGGAGCTGACTTTCGGAAAGTTTTGTAAAATCAACCTTGATCAACGTATCTATGGCTATGTTATAATAAGTGGAAAACCTTACCAAGGCTTCCATTCCGGGTTGTGCAACCCCATTTTCGTAGCCGCTCAGGGTGGAACGTTTTATTTCCATGGAGGCAGCCACCTCATCCTGGGTGAGTTCACGCCGCTTCCGTATCAGTTTTATATTCCTGCTGAAAAACATGATAAATATTTTTGGTGTTGCAAATATAATGATTATATTGTAATCAAAAAAATGATTAAAAACACGTCAAAGATAAAAAATATTTTAAGCGCTTTGTTATCGTACTGCTTATGATTTTTTTCCGTAATATCCTTCATCTCGATCTCGATACTTTCTTTGTGTCGGTGGAACGGCTTATCAGGCCTGAATTGGTTGGGAAACCGGTAATTGTTGGGGGGACTTCCGACCGGAGCGTGGTATCTAGCTGCAGTTATGAAGCCCGGAAATTTGGCGTTCATTCAGCCATGCCGGTGAAGATGGCCAGGGTATTGTGCAGGGATGCGGTTCTTGTGAGAGGTGATATGGAGCTATATTCCAAATATTCACATACTGTTACCGAAATCATTGCTGAAAAGGCTCCGCTTTATGAGAAGGCTTCCATTGATGAGCATTATATTGATATTACCGGAATGGATCGTTTTTTCGGATCATTGAAATGGGCGCATGAATTACGTCAAAGTATTATTAAAAATACCGGGCTGCCTATTTCCCTGGGTTTGTCTGTGAATAAAACCGTATCGAAGATGGCTGCGGGGGAAGCCAAACCCAACGGGGAATTGCATGTGCCGGATTATGGAGTAAGTTCTTTTTTGTCGCCACTATCCATTCGCAAAATTCCCGGCATAGGGGAGAAGACTTATCCTTTGCTTCGCGCTATGGGCGTTTCCACCATCGAAACCCTGAGCCGGATTCCATTGGAAATGATGGAAAGTGTAATGGGAAAAATTGGTATAATGCTTTGGGAAAAGGCCAATGGCATTGACCGTACTCCGGTTTATCCTTACCATGAAGCCAGATCGGTGAGTACCGAGACCACCTTTGATCAGGACAGTATTGATATCATACGCATGAAAGAAATTCTCGTCAAGATGGTGGAGAAAATATCCTTTGAATTACGCGATAAGCAAAAGTTGACTTCTTGTATTACCGTAAAGATCCGCTATTCAAATTTTGATACGCATACCCTACAGAAGAAGATTCCCTATACTGCCTTCGATCATCAGATCATACCGGTAGTGAAAGATCTGTTCGACCGGCTTTACCAGCGCCGCATGCTGATTCGCCTCATTGGTATCCGTTTTAGCGGGCTTGTTACCGGTAATCCGCAACTGAATATGTTCGACGACCATACAGAGATGATCAGCCTTTACCAATCTCTCGACCGTATCCGGAGAAAGTATGGGCGAAAGGCAGTGAGGAGGGGCGTAGCATGTACCTGAATTGCCATTCTTTCTTTTCCCTTCGCTATGGAACCCTTTCTGTGGAGAAGCTCGTTGAGGAAGGTGTAAAGAATCAAATTTCCGCGCTGGCACTCACCGATATCAATAACTCCACAGGGATGATGGATTTTGTAACGGAATGTAAAAAAACCCATATCCATCCTGTTGCCGGAATCGAGTTCCGACGTGAGGATCATTTATTGTACATCGGTCTGGCCAGGAACAATGAAGGCTTCCGAGAGCTGAATGAATTCCTGAGCAA
Source organism: uncultured Prolixibacteraceae bacterium (assembly GCA_964605775.1). Classification (GTDB taxonomy): domain Bacteria; phylum Bacteroidota; class Bacteroidia; order Bacteroidales; family FEN-979; genus CAZSDU01. The sequence goes on from CAZSDU010000017.1 coordinate 50,553, forward strand.
TCATAACCTGAATCATCAGCCTTTGCCAGATCGGCCACCGGAATTCAACAATGTTTTTATTGTTTATCCTTTCACCTCAGCCCCCGCCCCCCTCTCCTCGAGGAGAGGGGGAGTCCCAGACAGGGGTGAAGTGTTTGGTATCCGTCCTTCAGAACTCAACCCGCTGTTCCTTTCCCGCTATCGCGAATTCATTCCCCGCATGGTGATTATGGCTACGGTGACCTTCCGGAATCCGCTGGAATATGAACTTCACCGGAATTTCCGGGCAGTTGACCACAATGTATTATTAAGTCGTCTTGAACCTCAGCAGTGTGCTGATCCAAACGAAATCATGCTACCGGCAAATGTTTTACCGGAGATCTACCGGGATTTCCCTGGGATCATACGGAATACCGAAAAACTCATGGAAGCATGTTCCATCGATTTTAATTTCTCGACATCAAAGAATAAGAGTACGTTTACCGGCCATGCTTATGATGATCGTATCCTGCTTGAAAAACTGGCGCTCGATGGGCTTCAGTATCGCTACGGAGATGGCCACAAGGAGGCTTTGAAACGGATACGGCATGAACTGGAAATCATTGATAAAATGGGGTTTGCAGCCTATTTCCTCATCGCCTGGGATATCATCCGGTATTCCATGTCTCGCGGATTTTACCATGTGGGGAGGGGGAGCGGAGCCAACAGCATCGTGGCCTATTGCCTACGCATCACCAATGTGGATCCCATTGAACTGAATTTATATTTTGAACGCTTCATCAATCCCAAACGCACTTCTCCTCCTGATTTTGACATCGATTATTCCTGGAAGGACAGGGATGAAGTATTAGACTATATATTTAAACGCTATGGACATAAACATACTGCCTTGCTTGGGGCCATGTCAACTTTTCGTGATCAATCCATATACCGGGAATTGGGGAAGGTACATGGTTTACCCAAGGGAGAGATGGATTTATTTCTTAAAAACCCGGAAGAAGCCATTCATCACAATCAAATCATCCGTAAGATCAGTGAACTTGGAGAGATGATGGCCGATTTCCCAAACCTCAGGAGCATTCATGCCGGGGGAGTACTGATTTCCGAGGAGCCCATCACCTGTTATACGGCGCTGGACTTTCCCCCAAAAGGTTTTCCTACCACCCAGTTCGATATGTATGTTGCCGAGGAGATCGGATTTGAAAAACTCGATATTCTCAGTCAACGTGGGATCGGACATATCTATGAAACAGCAGGGATCGTGAAAAGTAACCGGGGGATCAGCATTGATGTCCATAATGTCAAGGCATTCAAGGTGGATAAAAAGGTCATGGAACAACTGCGTAAGGCTGACACCATTGGGTGTTTTTATGTGGAAAGTCCTGCTATGCGCGGATTGCTCAAGAAGCTGAGGTGCGACAACTACCTGACCCTGGTCGCCGCCAGTTCCATCATCAGACCGGGTGTGGCCAGGTCGGGAATGATGAAGGAATATATTTTCAGGTTCCATCATCCCGACAAGTTCAAATACCTGCACCCGGTTATGGAGGAGCAGTTGAAAGAAACCTATGGGGTTATGGTTTATCAGGAAGATGTCTTGAAGATCTGTCACCACTTTGCTGGCCTTGATCTGGCCGATGCCGATGTAATCCGCAGGGCGATGAGCGGAAAGTACCGCTCGAAAAAGGAATTGCAGCGAATCATTGATAAGTTTTTTGAGAACTGCCGAAAATCCGGTTATCCGGAGGAAATTTCAAAAGAAGTATGGCGACAGATCGAATCTTTTGCCGGCTATTCTTTTTCCAAGGCACATTCTGCTTCCTATGCCGTGGAAAGCTATCAGAGTCTTTATCTGAAAGCTTACTTTCCACTGGAATTTATCGTAGGCGTGATCAATAATTTCGGAGGGTTCTATCCCTCCTGGGTTTATTTCAATGAGGCCAGAAACTGCGGAGCTAAGCTTCACCTTCCCTGCGTGAACCATAGCGTATATAAAACCTGTATCCGAGGGAAAGATATCTATCTGGGGTTTATCCATGTGAACAACCTGGAAGCGGAGGTGGGGAAAGCGATAGGCGATATGAGATCAGCGACTGATGATTTGCAATTTTCAGGTCTGGAGGATTTCATCCGTCGGGTTCCGGTCACCCTCGATCAACTCATTCTCCTGATCAGGGTTGGCGCTTTCCGGTTTACCGGGATACCAAAAACCAGACTGCTTTGGGAAGCACATAGGCTGAAGAGAAACAATGAGAGGACAAAATGCCGGGATGCCGGGATTTTTCCATTCGCTCCAAAAAAATTTGAGTTGCCTGAGCTCTGGCAAAGCCGGATTGAAGAGGTTTACGATGAGATTGAACTGCTGGGATGGCCGGTTACCCATAGCTGGTTTGATTTGCTTGAAACCACTTTCAGAGGAGAGATCATGGCCGGGGATATGAACCGGTTCGTAGGGAAAAAAGTCCGCATGCTTGGTTTATTGGTGACCATCAAATATGTCCGTACAGTAAGAAAAGAATGGATGCATTTTGGCACCTTTATCGATGTCAGGGGCCGGTTTTTCGACACGGTACATTTTCCGAAAACCGTTGAAGCTTATCCTTTTCTGGGAGAAGGTGTTTATCTTATCTTGGGTAAGATCGTTGAGGAATTTGGTTTTCAAAGTCTCGAAGTGGAAAAGATGGCTAAAATGCCACTGCAGAAAGATCCGAGATCATGAAACATTCAGTAGATCGTCTAACCCGGCAATTTTAAACGTTTTCTTGATGAAGGGGTCACAGTTGATGATGGTAAATTGTCCTGTACGAACTTGTTTTGCTGTGCTAATACAAATCCGTATAAAAGAGGAAGAAATATATTCTACACCAGCCAGATCAAAAATAATGTCAGCTTCCTGAACAGTCTCTGCATTAGTGATTTTTTTTAGCTTATCCAGGGATGCATTGATTTCTTCAGCATGTTTCTGACATGCAATCGTGTCCATACGGCCGGTAAATCTGAAAATGAATGTATTGTCGGGGGTATTGTTTTCGATGTTGAGCATGGGGGTTTTTTTAAAAATTTTTGTGATACTCTTTTGAAAGTTCATCAGCATCAAGTGATTCATCCAGGTACTTGGAAAGGTCAATTCCAAACCATTTTTCATTGGGTCGGCGCCGGCATACACGTTGAATATTAATCAGATGACGGGCAGTAATGTTTTCAGTAGTGATGTTTTTTCCTCCGGTACCGCAACCCAGGGTTAAGGAAGGCATCAGGTTATTATAAGTGCCACCCACTGCGCCCTGGGAAGTCGGGGTGTTAACCACGATCCGGCCGGCGTTAATCAGCCTGGAGAACTCCATGATCCTTTTTTCGTCGTTGGCATAGATTCCTGCACTATGACCGATCCCGCCCAGGTAATTGAGGTCAATACAAAGTTTTATCGCGGAGTGATAGTCTTTTGCCGAATAAAAAGCAAGGACAGGCGCCAGTACTTCTACAGAAAGTGGATAATCTTTTCCTACACCATCAAGTTTTGCCATCAGGATGCGTATACCCGCGGGGATTTCAATTCCTGCTTTCTGGGCGATAACCTCGACCGTTTGACCTACAATAAAAGGATTCATTCCAAGGGTCTCGGGATTTACGGCAATTTTTTCAACTTTTTTAATCTCCTCATTGGTCAGGAAATAGCAATGTTGCTTTTCGAACTCATCCATGACATGCTGCGCTATTTTCTCTTCCACGATTATGGATTGCTCACTGGCACAGATGGTTCCGTTATCCAGAGTTTTTGAATCTATGATGCTGTTCACCGCGAAGGGGATGTCTGCGCTTTCATCAATGAAAACAGGGACATTTCCAGGTCCAACACCAATTGCCGGGTTTCCTGAACTATAAGCGGCCTTGACCAACCCAGTTCCGCCTGTGGCGAGAATTAAGGCTATTTTAGGATGAGCCATCACCATTTGTGTAAATTCTCGCGACCCGGCTGAAATGATCTGGATACAGTCCTCCGGAGCGCCTGCCTTTAAAGCCGCTTCATAGCATATCCTGACGGTTTCCGTACAACACTTAATGGCAGAACGGTGTGCACTGATAATGATAGGATTCCTCGTTTTTAAACAGATAAGGATCTTATACATCACCGTTGAGGTTGGATTGGTTACGGGAGTTACGGCGAATATCGGGCCAAGGGGTTGAGCAATTTCAGTGATCCCGCTCAGTCGATCATGAGTGATAACACCGACCGTTTTTTCATATTTAATGCTTTCATAGACAAGCTGGGTTCCGATCACATTCTTGAGTACCTTGTGTTCCCAGATCCCGATACCGGTTTCTTCCTGTGCCATTTTGGCTAATTTTACCCGGGCATTAAAACCTGCTTTAAAAACAGCTTCCACAATGTGGTCGGTTTGTTCCTGATCAAATTGTTGAAATTCGGCGGCTGCAAACAAAGCTTTTTCAAGGATTTCGTTTGCTTTTTCAAGGAGGGTTTCGTTCATCATGATGAATTTGTTATAAAAGTACAACAAATAACCCGCAAAAAAAAAATGAAGGAAAAAAATGCAAGCTGATCCCGCTATTTCAATCCAAGGGTCTCAAGCCCCTGTTCATAAACAATGTCAACGGGAATATTGGCTGTTTTCAAACGGTCAAGGTCTGATTGAAGGGATTCATGGATTTTTCCGTTTACTTCAAGATAAGTTGAAGCTCCTGCATAATCGCCATCTCCTTCAAAGATCAGGACTTTTGCCGCCCACTCATTCATCGCTATCCTGATGTTCTCAAAATTGACTTTGTACCTGCCATGGTCAAGTCGTTCGAATGCTCCTTTTTCAGCAAAAAAGTTGAAGCACATCATGTTGGCTTTCCCATGAGAACTGGATGCGCCGAAGCGGACTGAACGGAATAGGCCGGCCATGTATGTCACGAAGCAGTCTTCCGCCGTGATATCCTTGATCTCACCCCGGGCGATAAGGCTGGTAGCCAGGTATAGTCCCAGGATATCCGCTTTGGCCTCTTCAAATGAGGAATACTTTTCCTTTAATGCCTCTCTTACATTGCCTTTTCCGGTAATGGTGTTTTTAATACCCAGTCCATGAGCAACTTCATGAAACATTACATTGGAAAAGAATGCATCAAATTTGATATTTCCCAGTTGAGCGGAATCAATCAGCATATCCGCGATAGGTATCAGGATGTGGTCAAATTTTGCCTTCATGGCATTTTTCAATTGCAGGCGTCGTGACCCTTTTTTAAGCTGGACATTTTCATCGTTGGGCAGATTGATGGCAATGGTCTTGCTACCCGCGTTGGATTGACCCGAAACATAAATCAGATCATAAGCATTAAGATCTGAATCGGTTCCAGGTTTCTCTTTTTTGTATTTTTCATCCACAGGTAGATTTGACTGTAAATCAGGGAGGAAAGCAGCGAAACGAGTCAGTCTCCTGCTCCATTCTATATCCTTTTGCAGCAGGATACCTTCATAAGCTGTTTTGTATCCAAATAATTCATCTTCGTAATTCTCTATGGGGCCAACGACAAAATCGAGGGTGTTGGCTTTCATGTCCATCCAGGCCATATCACTGGCGAAATAATCATCGGTCAGAAAAGCCTGTGCACGCAACTCAAGATAGCTTTTCAAGCCCTTGTCCTCAGCCAGTAAAGCTGCTTTTTTCAGGAGTTCAGCAGCTTTTTCGATCCGGTCTTTGAATGCTTCATGATACCAGACAGATTTAAGGCTATGATCTTCATTTCTTCGGATAATGGTATACTGACTGGTTTTATGATTATCCTTCCATTGCTCGAATTCTTCCCTGGTCATATCCACCGGATAAAAGTTTGCCCCGGCAGGTTTTTTATTGAAACCATCAACGAAAGGCAGATTTCCGTTCAGTCTTTCCCAGGGACCATAATTGATTTCTGCAAATCGTTTGACCAGAGGACTTTTAAGACTGTCAAGGAAAGTGATTTTATCCCCCAGGGTCTGCTCCCAGTATAGTCCATCCACAATTTCTGCCACTTCAATGAGGATGGGGATCATTTGTTTTTCTTTTTCTGTTAGCTTGCTCAGATCGGCAGTGAGTTTGACGACTGCAAATGCCTTGATTTTATTTTGCATGATCGTGTCTTCATGGGTAATTCCGTCAGCTTGATAACTGTTTTGGTGACATGATGTGTTGAACCACACGGCCACTATCGAGCCGACAAGGATAATGAGGTGGTTGACTTTTTTCATAAGGAGTTTGGATTAATATTTTCAGTGGGCTAAATTAAGGAATAGTTTGTTTTTCATCCGGGTTTATATTAAGTTTGTAAAAATTTATCCCATTTCAGATTATAAACCCTAAAACATAGAAGCCATGAGCCAAGCTGTCCTTTTCATCCTGATTGCTATTGTCGTCCTGTTGTTTTTTAGCGGGATACGAATTGTTCGTCCGACCCATCGCGGACTCATTGAGCGATTCGGAAAATATAACCGTTTTGCCAATCCTGGTTTTCACTGGATCATTCCATTTATTGACCAGATGTACCTGGTGAATATTACGGAAAAGATGATTGATGCCGATCCCCAGGAAATCATTACAAACGACAACCTGAATGCCAAAGTGGATGCCCAGGTTTACTTTAAGATTAAAGAAGATGAAGCCAGTGTCAAACAATCTCAGTACAATGTTAATCGCATTGAGTATCAGATCGTCAACCTGGCCAGAACTACCCTGAGAAATATCATCGGTACCCTGACCCTTAAATCCGCCAATAGTGAGCGCGGGAAGATCAACAAAGAATTGCATGGAACGCTGCTCGAAGAAACCAAGAACTGGGGCATTGAGATCATCAGAACAGAACTGAAGGAGATTGATCCTCCAAAGGATGTACAGGAAACCATGAATAAAATCGTGAAAGCCGAAAATGAAAAAATTGCGGCTGTGGATTTTGCCACTGCAGCAGAAACCCGTGCTGACGGAGAAAAACGTGCCGAAATCCGTCGCGCTGAGGGGATCAAGCAAGCCGCTATCCTGAAAGCTGAAGGCGATGCCCAGGCCATTCAGCTAGTCAATGAAGCGGCAGAGCAATATTTTATTGGCAATGCTCAACTGCTTAGAAAAATCCAGGCGGTGGAAACTTCCCTGAGAGATAATGCCAAAATCATTGTTCCCGGGGGATCAGATCTCGTTAATGTCCTTGGGGAAATGGCCGGAATCGTTCCACTGAAAGTCAGGAAGGAAGAACAATAAACTCATCCAAACCGGACAAACGGATTACTTTCTCCGCTTCAGGCGATGGATTTTCAATCTTGAAGATGTGTCCCTTTCTCTGAATATCCTTGGCGGCTGTGATCAGCATCCGGATTCCCAGGGAGGATAAAAAACTAACAGCTGAAAGATCCAGGAGGACGTTGGTTTTACAATGGTTAATGATATCATAAAGCTGCCAGGCGTGGTTGGCGACTTCATTCGCATCCAGTTTTCCGGATACGGCTATCTTCAAAAGGGTTTTGTCGGACTGAATGACTTCTGTTTCCATATTATTTAATGATTCCTTTTAACTGTAATAATTTCCGGATTTCCGGGAGTAACTCTTCTGCTGCCTTGATTCCGGCTTCATACGCTTTTATATTGTATTTCCCGCTAAGGTAGGGGATGTCTTTCAGATCTGGAGTGATCACGATATCTGCATGAGCGGTTTGCGTGGCTTTGAACTGGGAGGCCATCAGTAAAATAGCCCTGAATCCTACTTTGATGAAATTATCGATGTCTATCACCGAATCATGACTTGCCATAATATCAACGGCAATGACAATATCTGCGCCTGTAGCACGGGCCACATCGGCAGGAATATTATCGAGGATTCCGCCATCGACCAGGGTCAGACCATACATTTTCACTGGCTCAAAAACCAATGGAATAGCGCTTGAAGCATTTACAGAAGGGGCAATAGGACCAGAAGATAGCGCAATGGATTGGCCATTGATCAGATCCGTGACCATGGCAGTGAAAGGTATTTGTAAATCCTCAATATTTTCAGCATGACAGTGAGTCCGGATAAATTTCTGCAAGCGTTTGCCTGAAACAAAGCCTTCCTTGGACCGGAATAATGAAAAATCAAAAACATTGGAAGCCTTGGTTGTTTTTATCAAGTCGAGCAAGGAGTCGGCATGAGGCTGGTCGGCATACATGCAGCCTACCAGACTACCGGCACTTGAACCGACGATATAATCAATGGGAATTCCTGCATCTTCAAGCACCTTAAGCACACCCACATGGGCAATTCCATGAAAAGCGCCCCCGCCAAGCGCAAGGGCCACCCTGGGTTTCTTTTCAAGAATCCGGGAGGGGGGCATTATTTTTGGTTCTTTAATGACCATATAGGTTTCAGTACAGGCAATCAAAAATATAAAGACTATGGGGAATAAAAACATTTTTTTTATCATCACTATGTATTTTTAATTCCTCGTCATTCCGGACATTGTAAAAGTAGAAAAACTTCAGGAAAAAATGTTTTCTTGTAACATTTTTAAACGGAATACGTTATTAAAAAAAATGTTCCTATGAGAAAAATATATTTCGCCATTATTGCCCTTGCCATGCTTTCAGTAGTTTCTTCCTGCAAAAAGATCAATGGCAAAGGGGATGTAGTCATGGAGATCAGAAACATCCATGGCTATACAGGAGTTAGTCTAAGTGTTGATGCAACTGCATATGTGCGGCAGGACACCTTTTATAAAGTTGAAATACTGGCACAACAGAATATCCTGGATGTCATTGAGAGTCCTATAGAAGGCGGAGCACTCGTCATTAAGCTTAAGGATCACACCATTCTTGGTAAACATGATCCCATCACGGTTTATATTACCAGTCCGGTATTGAACTCTCTGAACATTAGCGGTTCCGGAAACATTGAAGGAAATACATGGTTATCTGGCGTTTCACTCAACTTGGTCATCAGTGGATCAGGGAATATCCGATTACCGGGTATTCAGATGGAGGATATCCATTCCAATATCAGTGGCTCCGGGAATATTTCCATTGTTGAAGGAGCCGTATCCAACGAAGATCTGAACATCAGCGGCAGTGGAAGCATTGACCTGCTGGGGATAGTTTCCGATACGGTTTATGCCAGGATCAGTGGTTCCGGTAATATCCGGGTGACTACTGACCGACTGTTGGATGGCACCATATCAGGAAGCGGTAATATTTATTATTTGGGAAGCCCTGTAGTCAACGCTCATATTTCTGGCTCGGGTGCCATTATTCATCTTTGAAACTGATTTCCGGCAATACAAATTCAAGGAGTTTTTTCGTACATTCTTCAATGCTGTAGAGATCTGTTCTGATTTCCAGGTCTGGGTTCAAAGGAGGATCGAAGGGAGAGTCGATCCCTGTGAAATGTGGAATTTCACCCCGGCGGGCTTTGGTATAGAGACCTTTTACGTCCCGGTTTTCACAAATGTTCAAAGGGGAATTGATATATACCTCTAAAAAATTTTCTGTTCCAATGATTTTTCGGGCCATGGATCTGATTTCTTCCGTGGGACTGATGAAGCAGTTAATGGCAATCACTCCGCAGTCGAGAAATAATTTCGAAATTTCAGATATTCGGCGAATGTTCTCGTAACGGTCTTCTTCAGAAAATCCAAGATTGTTATTGATCCCTGATCTGATGTTGTCTCCATCGAGGATTTGACAAAGAAAACCCTGGTCGAAAAGCGCCAATTCAAGGTGTTTGGCCAGTGTGGTTTTCCCAGCACCCGAAAGTCCGGTCATCCATATGACTTTTGATTTTTGCTTCAGTAAGCTTTCTTTATCTGAGCGTTTCAGGATTTCATGAAAAGTAGGGTGGAGGTGGTTGGGAGATGGCATTCTGTTATTTTTTAAGCATTAAGATCGACAAAAATAAGAAAAATCGGAAAGGTTTTTCAAAGAACAGCCAGAGTTATTCAATACTCAGGTATTTTCACATGATTATTGACGGAACAATCCTTCTGAGCATATAATATTAATGCGTTCAGATTTACCATCAAGTAACCTTCCTTGATCAATCTTTCCGTTAGTTTTTTTAGCTTCAAACCCGGATAATATCCCAGATGTTATATGATCGTCTGCAATCCAAACTGCTTGGCCTGAAAGCCATTCCGGTGTTCAATGTCAATACTGTCAGCTATGAGATGCTGGGGCCGGTGTTTGATAATGATTACGGGATGATATATTCTTTTAAGATTAGGGATTGTGCTGAACTGGAGTTTTATCATTCCAAATGGATCGTTTAGCACTTGTGCACTTTCAAATTTTTATGAAAAATATTTTGATTTTATTTGGAATCATTCCATATTGCTTAAAAATTTGTTTATTCAAGATTTTTTATTATTAAATTGTTTACAAATTGATAAAAATCACCTAAAAATTGAACTTTCCTTTGCAATGTTTTTTTTAAATAATAATTTAACTTAAACTTTTAGCCATGCGAAAATTTACTTTTATGAGTTTTATCCTTGTATTCTGTATTACAAGTCTTTCATTTCCTCTGAACATTGGATATGTAATAATAGAAAAATTGCAAAACAGGACGGGACCATTGCAGGAAATACACGCAAGGCGATTAAGGAAAAATCCGGCAGGAAAATAGTGACCCGGCAAAATGCAAAGCAGTTACAAAAAAGGGAAAATAAGGAATTGGAGAGCGGGGGAATAATCCTAGGATACTGAGGCATCGAAACACGTAAAAAAAAGGAGGCTGTTAAGCCTCCTTGGTGATCCGCCTGGGATTCG
>CAZSDU010000018.1:0-60480 GCA_964605775.1 uncultured Prolixibacteraceae bacterium
GGGGTTCGAGTCCCTTCATCCGCACATGTATGATTCCCGGCCATAACCCGGAAAAAATTAACTGTTAAATGAATATCCATGAACATTAGCTTAGAAAAAACAGGTGAACTTACTGCCATTGTCAAAGTTGAAATTGAACCTTCAGACTACAATGAAAAAGTGGAAAAAATCATTCTGGATCATAAACGGAAAGCCAGCATTCCGGGATTCCGGCCGGGACATGTTCCTACAGCATTAATCAAAAAAATGTATGGAAAATCAATATTGGCTGAAGAAGTCAATAAGCTGCTTTCAGAGAGTCTAATGAATTATATCAGGGAAGAAAAGCTTAATATTCTCGGCCATCCCTTACCAAACACTGAAAAAAGCAATCCGATCGATTTTGAAAATCAGACGGCATTCGAGTTTTATTTTGACCTGGGACTGTCACCTGATTTTACCATTCCGCTTTCCAACGGTACTGAAGTAGAATATCTGGAAATCATGGTCAGTGATGATATGATCGACAAATATATTGAAGACACCAGAAAAAGATTCGGCAAGCCAGTTGATACTGAATCAGCGGAACCCACCGCAGAGACCCAGCAAACTGAACCCGCTGAAATGACTCCTGCTTTCTATAACCAGGTTTATCCCGGAATGGATATTCAGACCGAGGAGGATTTCAGAGAGCAGGTGAGAAAGGATGCCAGCAATGGTTTTGCTGCTGAAGCAGACAAGATGTTTTTCAATGAGGCAACAGAAACGCTCGTCAAACAAACCGACATTCCCCTGCCCGATATTTTTATGAAACGCTGGTTATTTGAAAATAATGAGGGTAAGTATTCTCCGGAAGAAATCGAGCAGAATTATCCGTCTTTTACCGAATCCATAAAATGGCAATTGATTGAAAATAAAATCATCCAGGAAAACAAAATCGAGGTCAAAGAGGAGGATATCAGGAATTATATCCGGACTTTTATGTTGCGCCAGGTGAATCTGGAGAATTCCGACCCCGAAATTCAGAAAAGGTATGATTCTATTGTGGATGCATTCATGCAAAACAAAGAACAGGTACAACGTATCAATGATCAATTATATAATGCCCGCATGCTTGAATTATTCAAAGCAAAGCTGGGGATGAAAACCAGGCAGGTCAGCTATGAAGAATTCATTCAGGAAGCTTCAGCCAAACATGCCCATGAACACCATCATGAACATAATCATGAACATGAATCACCAAGCGATCAAAACTCAGAATAATAAAAAAAAACATGGATGAATTTTCGAAATATGCTGTCCACCACCGGGGAATCAGCAGTCTGACACTGGAGAAGTACAAATCCGTTTACGGGAATTACATCTCCCCTACCATTATTGAAGAACGACAACTGAACATAGCGACCATGGACGTTTTTTCACGTCTTATGATGGACCGCATTATTTTCCTTGGCGTTCCCATCGACGATTATGTTGCCAACATCATTCAGGCACAACTTCTCTTTCTGGAGTCCGTTGATTCCAAAAAAGACATACAGATCTACCTGAACACCCCCGGCGGTTCAGTTTATGCTGGATTAGGGATATATGATACCATGCAATATATCGGACCTGATATCGCCACCATTTGCACCGGAATGGCTGCTTCCATGGGTGCGATTCTTTTGTGTGCCGGTGAAAAAGGAAAAAGAACTGCTCTCAGGCATTCCCGCATACTCATCCATCAACCCATGGGTAGCGCGGAAGGTCCGGCATCGGATATTGAAATCACCACAAGGGAAATTCAAAAACTCAAGAAAGAGCTTTACGAGATCATCTCCTTGCATTCGGGACAATCCTACAAGAAGATTCTTAAAGATGCTGACCGGGATTACTGGATGACTTCTGAAGAAGCCAAAACATATGGGATGATCGATGAGATTCTGATACGTTCGAAAAAAGATAATATCCAGTAGTAGTATGGCAAAATCAGGAGAAAAATGTTCATTTTGCGGCAGGGGGAAACATGAAACCAGGGTAATGATCGCCGGTATGAACGCGCATATCTGCGACAGTTGTATTCAGCAAGCACAGATCATCCTGGACGAAGATTTATCGGTTGCCAAAAATAAGGAAAACCCCGATTTTAAGCTTTTAAAACCTGCTGAAATCAAACATTCTCTGGATCAATACGTCATCGGTCAGGAAGAAGCTAAACGCGTTATTGCCGTTGCCGTTTACAATCATTACAAGAGGATTGCCCACGTCAGGAAAGCCCAAGAAGAAGACGTAGAAATTGAAAAATCCAATATCATCCTCGTTGGAGAAACGGGTACCGGAAAAACGCTTCTGGCCAGAACCATTGCCCGCTTACTCAATGTCCCCTTCTGTATTGCCGATGCCACCGCCCTAACTGAAGCTGGTTATGTGGGAGAAGATGTGGAAAGTATTCTGACAAGATTGCTTCAGGTTGCTGATTATAACCTTGCTGCCGCCGAAAGAGGAATTGTATTTATCGATGAAATCGATAAAATTGCCCGAAAGGGTGATAATCCCTCCATTACCAGGGATGTCAGCGGTGAAGGCGTACAACAGGCTTTGCTTAAAATGCTTGAAGGTTCTATAGTGAACGTTCCTCCACAGGGAGGGAGAAAACATCCTGAACAGAAACTGATACAGATCAACACCCAGAATATCCTTTTCATTACCGGTGGCGCTTTTGATGGCATCGATAAAAAAATTGCTTCCAGGCTTCAAACCAATAAAATCGGCTATAAAGTTGATAAAAAACGGGATTATATAGACAAAGAGAACATTCTACAGTATATTTCCCCCGTGGATCTGAAAGCATACGGGTTGATCCCGGAGCTTGTGGGTCGATTACCCATTATCACTTTTATGCATGCCCTTGATCATGATTCCCTGAGAAGGATACTGACGGAACCAAAAAATTCCCTGGTCAGACAATATACCAAATTGTTTGATTTGGATAATATTAAACTTAGTTTTGATGAAGCTGCCCTGGACTATATTGTGGACAAGTCGATTGAATATAAACTGGGAGCCAGGGGATTACGTTCCATCCTTGAGGGAATTATGACAGATTCCATGTTTGACCTGCCTTCAAAAGGAAACACAAAAAGCTTGAAAGTCAACCGGGAATTTGTTGAGGAGAAATTCCAGAAAACCAGTATGGCCCGTTTAAGAGTTGCCTGAAGTGTTTAACCAGCTGGCAGATCCATGAAAAAAGGAATGCTGACCCTTGTTTTGACTTCATTCCTGCTCGCTGTCGCATCAGCTCAGGATACGGCAAAAATTATCGTACCTGCCAAAATCATCGGAGATGACACTATCCCTTTGCTGGATGTCAATGCAGTCGTTATTTTTCCCGTAATGCAATTCGCCTCGAAAAGGGAGGCATCCCGCTACGATAAACTCGTATATAATGTCAGAAAAGTTTATCCTTATGCCAAACTTGCCGGTATCAAGCTCAGGAAGTACAAGGAAATCCTGGAAGGAATGAGTAATGAAAAGGAAAGAAAAAACTTTACAAAAATGGCCGAAAAAGAACTTGAAGACGAGTTCGGGAATGATATCAGGGATCTTACGTTTTCACAAGGCAAGATTCTGATCAAATTAATCTACCGGGAAACAGGCAACTCTTCTTTTGAAATTGTCAAGGAACTCCGAGGGGGCTTTACCGCGTTTATTTTTCAAACCCTGGCTTCCTTATTTGGTTACAACCTCAAGACCACTTATGATCCGGAAGGAGAAGATCAGGCCATTGAAAAGGTGGTTCAGATGATCGAAGCCGGCGCATTTTAGTGTTGAAATTAATTCATAAATCTTAACTTTACAAGCTCATTCATGTTGTTTTCATGAAACTATCGATTGTCATTGTTAACTATAACGTCAAATATTTCCTTGAACAATGCTTGCATTCCGTTCAGAAAGCGACCATTGGCATTGAATCAGAAATATTTGTCGTGGACAACAATTCGGTTGATGGTTCGCTGAAGATGGTGAGGGATAAATTTCCTGAGGTTTACCTCATCGAAAACAAAGATAATAAAGGATTCTCCAAAGCCAATAATCAGGCTATTCGGAAAGCAAAAGGAGAATACATTTTATTGCTGAACCCGGATACGATTGTCGAGGATGACACCCTGCATAAATCCCTCAGATTCATGGATGAGCATCCTGAAGCCGGAGGGTTGGGAGTAAAAATGATAGACGGAAAAGGCAAGTTTTTACCTGAAAGCAAACGTGGTCTCCCTTCCCCTTCAGTTTCCTTTTTTAAAATTTTCGGACTTTCAACCTTATTTCCAAAATCCAGAATCTTCAGCAAGTATCATCTGGGGTACCTGGATAAGGATAAAATTCATCAGATTGATATCCTTGCGGGTGCATTCATGCTTCTCCGGAAAAAAGTTTTGGATGAAATCGGATTGCTTGATGAAGCATTTTTTATGTATGGTGAAGATATTGATTTGAGCTACCGCATCACCCAGGCCGGTTATAAAAACTATTATTTCCCGGAAACACGGATTATCCATTACAAGGGGGAAAGCACGAAAAAAAGCAGCATCAATTATGTGTTCATGTTCTATCATGCCATGATCATTTTTGCAAAAAAACATTTTTCCAGGCAAAATGCACGCTCCTTTTCACTCATGATCAATTTCGCGATATATCTCCGTGCCTTTTTATCTATTATGAACCGTTTTGCTACCCGATTGATGCTGCCCCTCCTCGATGCTCTAATGATTTTCGGTGGAATCAATTTCATCAGGGGGTATTGGGAACGCGTATTTATCTTTCCCGAAGGAGGTCATTATCCACAGGCTTTCATCTGGATCGTGGTACCGATTTATATCCTCATTTGGCTTCTTTGTGTGTTTTTCAACGGAGGTTATGACAAACCCGTCCGACTGCGTAAATTGACGCTCGGAATGTTGACAGGGACCCTCATTATTTTAGTACTGTACAGCTTACTGAGTGAAAATTACCGGTTTTCCCGCGCCTTAATCCTTTTAGGTGCTGCCTGGGGAATACTTTCCATGCTGGCCATACGCTTATTGCTACACTTCTTAAAATTCAACGGTTTCAGGCTTAATTCTGAGAAAAATAAACGATTCATCATTGTGGGTGAGAAAGAGGAGGCTGAAAGGGTTTCCGATCTTCTGCAAAAAACTGCTATCAATCCTGCTTTCATCGGGCTGGTCAGTTATCTCCATCACCGGGGAAATCTGAATGGGTATATCGGATATCTCGGACAAATCAAAGAAATCATTACCATACATAAAATAGATGAGGTAATTTTCTGTGCCAAGGATGTCCCGGCTCAGGTGATCATTGATAAAATGTCGGAACTTAAAGAAGAACAGGTTGATTATAAAATCGCGCCTCCGGAAAGCCTTTCCATCATCGGAAGTAATTCCATCAACACTTCAGGAGATCTGTATGTGATCGACATGAATGCCATTACCAAAAAATCGAACCGTAGGAACAAACGTCTTCTTGATGTCATGGTCGCATTCGTACTACTCATTTTTTACCCGGTATTCCTTTTTCTTGTCAAAAATCCGTTAATCCTCCTGGAAAATATTTTCAGGGTTTTGTTTTCCTTTAAATCATGGGTTGGCTATACCATGCTTTCCGAATCAGATATAAAAAGACTACCGTCTATAAAACAGGGAATTCTATCCCCCCTTGATGCATTCCGTAATCAAAATGTACCGGAAGAAGCCACATCTAGGATTAACATGCTATATGCGAGGGATTACAAACTCACCAACGACCTGAATATCATCATTAAAGGATTCCGCCAATTGGGTCGTTCATAGAAAAATCTTAACTTTGTTTTTTATTCAAGGATCTCATTATGGCAACAACTGAAATTATTATACCAAAATTGGGAGAAAGCGTCATTGAGGCAACCATCACACGATGGTTGAAATCAGTAGGTGATCATATCACAGAAGATGAAGCAGTCGCGGAAATTGCAACCGATAAAGTTGATTCCGAAATTTCTTCCCCTTTCACAGGAAAACTGTTAAAAATAATCGTTCAGGAAGGTGAAACTGCCGCTGTGGGAAAACCTATCGCCCTCATTGAAACCACCGGGGAAAACAAAGATCAAACAGCTCCAATCATTCCCCGAATCATTCAAGAGGAAAAAGCCATTGCTCTCCCTGATCAGAAAGATCCCGGCGAAATACAGCAAGGAAATCGCTTTTACTCTCCCCTGGTCCGTAATATTGCCAGACAGGAGCATATCAGTTTTCAGGAACTTGATACCATTGCAGGAACCGGAAAGAACGATCGACTGACAAAACAGGATCTGATTCATTATCTTCACACACGATCCGAAGAAAAACAGATGAAATTACCTGACGTTGTTACGACAGACATACAAAAAACCGACATTTCTTCCCGGGAAGGAGACCGGATCATAGAGATGGACCGTATCCGTCAGTTGATTTCCAGTCATATGGTTAATTCACTGCGTACCTCGGCTCATGTCACTTCATTCATGGAAGCGGATATGTCACGGATTGTTCAATGGAGGGAAAAAAACAAGGAGAATTTTCTGAAGCGGGAGAAAGAGAAGCTCACCTATACACCGGTTTTCATTGAAGCCATCGCAAAAACGGTCAGGGATTATCCCATGGTCAATGTTTCCGTTGATGGCACCAAGATCATTATCCATAATCCAATCAACATCGGTATGGCGGTTGCCCTTCCGAATTTTAACCTGATCGTTCCGGTAATTAAGGATGCTCATCAGAAAAGCTTGTTGGGTATTATCAAGGAAGTGAATGACCTGGCTGAAAGGGCCAGAAAAAACAAACTACTTCCCGATGAAATCTCCGGCGGAACGATTTCGCTTACCAATCTTGGATCCTTCGGCACCCTGATGGGCACCCCTGTCATCAACCAGCCTCAGACCGCAATCATCGCTGTAGGTACAATTAAAAAGAAAGCTGTGGTGATTGAAAATGAAGCAGGCGACAGCATCGCGATTCGTCCGGTTATAGTGATTTCCATTACCTACGATCACCGGGTTATTGATGGAGCATTGGCCGGTCAGTTTTTAACCCGATTGGTATCATATCTTGAAGATTTTAACCCTAACCAATCAATCTGATGGAACTAAAACTGACCCGGCCCCTAGTCTTTTTTGATCTGGAAACTACAGGAATTAAAGTAGCCACCGACCGTATCGTTGAATTATGCTTGTTCAGGATACAACCTGACGGGAGCACAAAAATCAAAACCCAGAGGATCAATCCCGAAATTCCCATACCCCCGGAAGTTACCGCGATTCATGGAATAACCGATGAGGATGTAAAAGATGCCCCCACCTTTAAAATGGTTGCCCATGAACTATTACAATTCCTGGAGGGCTGCGACCTTGCAGGATATAATTCCAATCATTTCGACATCCCCCTCCTCGTCGAAGAATTCCTCAGGGCTGAAGTTGACTTTGACCTGAAGGGAAGAAGATTTGTGGATGTGCAGAACATTTTTCATAAAATGGAACCCCGTAATCTTTCTGCCGCCTATAAATTTTATTGCGGTAAAGAATTGATTAATGCACACAGTGCCGAAGCAGATACGAAGGCCACCTATGAAATCTTGAAATCCCAGCTTGATCATTATCAGGATATCACGTTTAAAGACCGTAAAGGGAATGTCAGCCAACCCGTGATCAATGATATTAAAGCCCTGAGTGATTTTTCTTTCTCCAACCGTTCGGTGGACCTGGTGGGACATATTGTCTGGAATGAAAAGAACCAGGAGGTTTTTAATTTTGGAAAACATAAGGGCAAGCTGGTTACTCAGGTATTCAGGGATGAACCCTCCTATTACGACTGGATTATGAAGAGTGAATTTCCACTTTCCACGAAAAAAGTTGTTACGACTTTATACCTCAGGAGTAAAAACAGCGGATCTGTAAAACTGGAATTATTTTAAGCATGAAAATCATTTGTATCGGCAGAAATTATGCGGAGCATATCAAAGAATTAAACAGTGCCATGCCTTCTGCCCCTGTTTTTTTTCTGAAACCAGATACTGCCCTGCTGATCCGGAACCGGCCGTTTTATTATCCATCATTTACAAAAGTAATTCACCACGAAATAGAGCTTGTCATCAGGATCTGTAAGGTGGGAAAAAATATTCAGGAAAGGTTTGCCCATACCTATTATGATGAAATCACGATTGGTTTCGATCTGACCGCCAGGGATCTTCAGGACTCGGCTAAACAAAAAGGGCTTCCTTGGGCACTTTCCAAGGGTTTTGATCACTCTGCTCCGCTTGGTACATTTCTCCCCAAGCATGAATTCCCTGATATAAAAAACATAAACTTCCACCTGGATTTGAATGGGAATACCGTCCAGAAAGGAAATTCCGCAATGATGATCTTTTCCTTTGATGCAATTATTTCCTATATATCCCAATTTATGACCCTTCGCACCGGAGATTTGATTTTCACAGGAACACCCGCTGGAGTTGGTCCCATTGCCATGGGTGACAAAATGGAAGGGTTCCTGGAAGGAGAAAAGGTATTATCCTGTCTGGTTAAATGAGGAGCGTTATCTATTGCAAAACAATTTCTTCAATGACGAAGCGTCCTGCATCTTTGTTCAGCGAAAGGATGATTTTTTCCCTCATATAAAATAATTCATTCCTAAGGGCATCGGAATCCAGTTTGACAAAAAGTTTTTTATTCCTTATATATATCCTTTGCGTATGTCTGGCAACCATTGACCCGACAACCTTATCCCAGGAATGAAGAAGTTTTGTTTCACTGAGTTTATCTTCCAGGTGATAAGTCTTTAAAAACGCTTCAATGGCCAGTTTCAAAGGTTGTTCTTCCGATTTTCGTGAGGGGCGTGACATGGGATAAAGGTAATGAATTTTAATCATTGTAAAGGAATAGGAATGATAAATATGCTATGGTCTATTTCCATCTGATTAAAAATATTGCGGATCCGGCTTTCACTGGTATCCGTAATAAAAACCTGTCCGAAACTATTCCTGCTGACCAATCGAATGAGTTGCTGAACCCTGAAATCGTCCAGCTTGTCAAATACATCATCCAGTAAAAGAACGGGTTCAAATCCTTTGATATTTCTGGTATATTCAAACTGAGCAAGTTTGATGGCGATCAAAAATGATTTTTGTTGCCCCTGAGATCCATATTTTTTTATCGGAAATCCGTCGATTTCAAGCTCCAGATCATCTTTATGAATGCCTGTAGTCGTATATTGAGCGGCACTATCCCTGGGCCGTGCTCTTTTCATCAATTCCCTGAAAGAACCTTGCATGAGCTGCGAATGGTACCTGATGTCCACGATTTCCAAACCCCCGCTGAGCCATTGAAAATAGTGCCGGAAGACAGGAGTCAGTTGATCCAGAAAATCTTTTCTCTTTTCAAAAATTTCCTGCCCATAACGGATGAGTTGTTCGTCCCAGCCCTCCAGAATACCATCATCAAAATAAGCATTCATTGCAAATTGTTTCAGCAAGGTATTGCGCTGATAAAGTGCTTTATTGTATTGGATCAGGTCATCCAGATAGACTTTATCGAACTGCGAAATAACGCTGTCAATATATTTTCTCCTAAGCTCACTGCCATCATTGATCAGATCACTGTCATAAGGAGAGATCATTACCAAGGGGAATTTCCCGATATGATCGGCCAGGCGGTCGTACTCCTTTTTATTGAGTAAAAACTTCTTTCTTTGGTTCCTCTTTTGAATGCACTGAACGAGTTCCGCTTTTTCGGAATCAAAGAAATAGGTGCCATGAATGGCAAAAAAATCATTCTCATGTCGGATATTCTGGATATCCAGTGGATTAAAAAAACTTTTACAAAAAGACAGGTAATGTATCGCATCCAACAGATTGGTTTTCCCTACACCGTTATTTCCGATGAAACAGTTGATCTTTTCTGAAAATTCAAAATCAGCCTGTTCGAAATTTTTAAAATTAATCAGTATCAATTTTTGCAAATACATATCAGTTCTCCATTTGCAAGATTTGAACACCGACTTTTTCCATCAGCCACATGGGCGTAGAAGTAGCCCCGCAAACCCCGACATCAGAAAGTCCCTCAAACCATTCTTTTTTTAGTTCCTCCGGACTTGAAACAAAGTATGTATTCGGATTAACATCTTTGCATACCTGATATAAGATTAACCCATTGGAACTTTTTTTACCACTGACAAAAACAACGGCTTCAAAGCGAGTAGCAAATTCCCTCAACAATCCGGAACGGTTGGAAACCTGTCGGCATATGCTGTCATTCCATTGGAAATCGTAAGGGGTTCCTTGACTTTCGACGCTGAAGCGTTTTTCGATCAAACCAATCAGATCATGAAATCCATCCACTCCTTTTGTCGTCTGGCTGTACAATCGAATGGGTTTTGAAAAATCTATCTTATCCAGATCATTTTCATCCCCCACGATGATGGCACTTCCATTTGTTTGTCCTTTTAACCCATTGACCTCTGCATGCCCTTCTTTGCCATATATAACAATCTGACCATTCTTGGCTTTCATCTCCTGAAACCCCTTATGAATGACATGCTGGAGATTCAGCACAATGGGACAGGATGCATCAATCAGCTCAATATCGTTATTCAGTGCAATCTGATAGGTAGCAGGAGGTTCACCATGTGCCCGGATCAGGACTTTGACATGATGTAATTCTTTGAGATCATCATGATTAATAATGATCAGTCCCAGTTCCCGGAGACGATTTACCTCCATGTTGTTATGTACAATGTCCCCAAGGCAATACAAGCGCGGAGATTTTGCCAATTCCCTTTCTGCCACTTCTATGGCATAAACCACTCCGAAGCAGAAACCGGAATGTGGATCAATGGTTACATTCATTTCTTTTTTGAAAAATCCTGAAGGTTGACGGTCACAGTAATATAATTCGGATTGCTGCCACCAGCCTGGAAGGTTGACCGGGTATAACTCAGGTTGAACATTTTTATCCGGAGGCCTGCCCCAACTGTAAATCCAGCCAGTCCGGCCCGGTTATTCAATTTCAGTTCCTGTCGGCGAAGGTAATTATATCCCAGGCGGAGTGAGAGGGTTTTTGCAATGGTCACTTCAGCACCAAGAACAATATGACGCATCAGGTTGTCTGCAAATTTCCCAATTCCGGTTTTCTGCTTAGTCTCCCCGCTGATGGGGTCTGCAGCATTTGCCGGGTCGTCAGGGTCTGTATAGGAAAGATCCCATCTTTCAAGATGGGTTATTAATTGTGAGAATCTGACCGGAATATGTCTGAGTTTTTGGGATAACCCGATCTGAATTTCGAAAGGGAGGGGTTCACGTTCTCCAGGTCGGTATGCAATAATCTGAGCACCAATATTCCGGCCAATCAGGGAAGCCGTAAAAAGATCATCTTTTGTACTATATGTTCCCGCAACATCCACTGCTATTCCGAATGAATTATAATCGGCCATTTGGGAATAGATAAGTTTTCCATTTGCGCCTATGGAGAAATGAGGACTGAGTTGTCGTCCCCAACCAATTGTTAAGGCATAATCGGCAGCGGAAAAAGAGCCCAGGATATTTCCGGCAGCATCGGTTTCGGTAAATTTGCCGTAATCGAAGAACTGGAAAGTTCCGACAAAACTACCTGCCTTATTAAACGTATGGGAAAACATCACATATCCGTAATTGAGTCCTGTAAAATAATTAACAAAACTCAGCGAAAGGTTATTATTCATTTCAGGAGTGATCAAAGACGGATTTGCAAGGGTCAGGGTAATATCATTGTCTTTGATGGCGAGGAAATCTCCTCCCAGACCTGCTACCCTGGCCGAGTTGGTCAGGCTTAGAAAACGGTAGGTACTGTATCCGCCGCTTTGAGCAATGGTTTGCACGGTAGAGATCAGGAGAAAAAAACAGATCAAAAAAATGGTTCGTATCAGTGTTCGCACAGGTATCAGGAGTTGAATGTTAATTAACGATAGGTTTGTTCAAATAGTATTTTTGTGTAACAATAAAATGGTGAAGTGTCAAGGATAATCCTTTTCAGACCATCAGCCCCCGGCCAGTTTTTGCAATCTTTTTTTCTTTATTAAGATCAGCGACCAGTTTGTCCAGAATTCCGTTAATAAACAACTTGCTTTTCACGGAACTGAACTGCTTTGAAATTTCAATATATTCATTCATGGTTACTTTCACCGGAATTTGAGAGAAATATAAAAATTCCGTCAAGGCCATCTTGATCAAAACAACATCAGTCAGGGCAATCCTTTCCAGTTCCCAGTTACGCGTACGCGTCTCTATCATCAGGTTAAATTCTTCACTATGCAGAATCGATTTCCTGAATAATTCAAGAATGAAAATCCTGTCGCTTTCCGGATCATCCTCCAGATCTTTTTTCAACAGAGATAAGAGTTCCTGTTCCGGTGCAAAGAATTCATTCAGTAATTTTAAGGTTTTCAACACAAAAACGGCGGCGACTTCAAAATCATCTTCCCAGAAAAGGTTACGTTCTTCGCAATAGAACTGAAGATCGCCTGATTTGGCAATATATTTCCTGAAAAGCTTGAGAAGGTAGCCCTGATCCTCTTGATAGGTGGTTTTCCCAGAAGTCAGATATTCAGCATGATCTTTGCTGTTTTTGATCTTCAGATAGACTTTTCTAACCATTTCCTGCTCCTCTGTCCAGGAAAACTTATATTGCCGGAACCTGCCTGCAAGTTCAAGATTTTCCTGAAGTTGGATCACCAGTTTATTATTGAGAAGTTTCAGGTTTGGATTCAGTTCTTCCTGGGTCGGTATGAATTTTGTTTTCGCTTCCTCCATACGGAAACGATAGAAGTGCAGGACTTCCATTAAAAAAGAGAGTTGAAGAAAATAAAGTTCAGAAATTTTATTAATGCTTAAGAGAAGGTTTTTCTCAGCTATATCAAGACGGATTTCACCCCCCTGAAAATACGCGTACAATGCCTGAAGCACCTTGATCCTGAAATGCCTTCTACCTAACATATTTCATGATTAATAAGAACAAACATTAGCAATGAATAACAGGATGCAAATCTAAGGAATTAAAATAAGCTTTTATTTTCAAATAATATTTTTATTTTTGCGTTTGATGAAAGAACAATAAACCTATCATAAAATCGACACTGCATCAATGGAAGATCTTGAGAATAAGGATAGAGAAAGGGGAGAAATTTTTTCACGCGCTGTTCGGGCAGGTAAACGAACCTACTTTTTTGACGTTAAAGCTACCGTTGGCGATGAGTATTACCTGACGATTACAGAAAGCAAGCGCCGTTTCAACAATGAACAAGGGAAGTTTTTTTATGAAAAACATAAACTCTTTCTGTATAAGGAGGATTTCGAAAAATTCTACCATGGCCTGAATGATGCCATTTCCTTTGTTAAAACAGGGAAAGCTCCCGATCTACCTGAGTACAGGGAGGTTCCCCCGGTTGAACCTGATGGGAAGGAAATTAAAAAAGACCATGTCAGTATCGAGTTTGAAGATTTAAATTCAGATTCAGAGCAATAATTCTTTTCCCGGAAATGTATATGATGGTCTGAAGTATTCATCCTGATGGTTGAATTTCTGTTAAAACTTTTCAACATTATCTTTCCTGTTCATATTTAGATTTAACTTTGCCAAATGTAAGTATTACCAATGGGGAAAGTAATTGCCATAGCCAATCAGAAAGGCGGAGTCGGGAAAACCACAACAGCCATTAATCTTGCTGCAGGTTTAGCGGTTCTTGAACATAACACCCTGATTATTGACGCCGATCCCCAAGCCAATGCAACTTCCGGTGTGGGTTTTGATCCGCGAAATATCAAGACGAGTATCTATGAATGTATAATGGATGATGTAGAACCACAGAACATCATCCTCAACACGACCACGCCGTTTCTTGACATTCTGCCGGCTCATATTGATCTGGTCGGAGCTGAGATTGAAATGATCTCCCTGACCAACAGAGAGAAAATGATGAGGAAAGTGATCAATAAAGTCAAAGATAATTATGAATTTATCATCATCGATTGCTCACCCTCCCTTGGTTTGATCACAGTCAACTCACTGACTGCGGCAGATTCAGTCATCATCCCGGTACAATGCGAATACTTTGCACTCGAAGGCCTTGGCAAATTGCTGAATACCATTAAAATTGTCCAATCCAGACTGAATCCAGCGCTGGACATAGAAGGGATACTGCTCACCATGTACGACAACCGACTAAACCTGGCAAAACAGGTAGTGGATGAAGTCAAAACCCATTTCCAGCAAATGGTTTTCAAGACCCTCATCAACCGGAATACAAAACTCGGAGAAGCACCGAGTTTTGGAGTAACTATCATGATGCATGACATTAATAGTTCAGGCGCCATCAATTATCTGAACCTTGCCAGGGAAATCCTTCAGAATAATGAGTTAACCCGATTAAAGAACGAAGAAAAAGAGATCAATGTCTGAAACACATGGCAAGAAAAAGGCATTGGGAAGGGGACTGAGTGCTCTTCTTGATCATCCGGGTAATGCGTCCAATTCTCAGGAGATATCCGGAAACTATGACATTGGAGCAGTTTCCCAAATCAGGATAGAACAAATCGAAGCCAATCCTTTTCAGCCCAGAAAATATTTCCGTGAAACAGAACTGGCTGAGCTTGCATTATCCATTCAGCAACAGGGGATTATCCAACCCCTTACCGTCAGAAAATTAGGACACGACAAATACCAGCTCATTGCCGGTGAACGCAGGCTGAAAGCCTCGGAAATTGCCGGCTTAACTGTAGTTCCAGCCTATATCCGTGTGGCCAACGATGAACAGATGCTCGAAATGGCCCTGGTTGAAAACATTCAAAGAGAGGATTTAAATCCCCTTGAAATCGCCTTTAGCTTTCAACGCCTGCTCGAAGAATGTAAATTCCGACAGGAAGACCTCAGCCAGAAATTGGGAAAAGACCGTTCCACCATATCCAATTATATCAGATTACTCAAACTTCCCTCAGAAATCCAAATCGCGGTCAGGGATAACCTGATCTCTATGGGACATGCCAGAGCCATTGTCAACGTAGAGGATGAAAAGGAACAATTGCTCATCCTCCAGCAAATCCTTGAACAAAAATTATCCGTACGACAGGTTGAAGAAACAGTCAGGGAACTCAGTCAAACCAGAACACCCAAAGAAAAGCGGAAAGTCACCCTCCTTCCCAAATTCGATGATGCAAAAAACATACTTCATGCCATCCTGGAGTCCAAGGTTGAATTGAAAGTAAATGATAAAGGAGCGGGATCCATCATCATCTCTTTTAAGTCGGAGGAAGATTTCGACCGGGTATTTACGAAACTTAAATCTTAAATGAAAGTTTCTTTTCCTTTCATTTTTTTGTTGATCCTGACCTTAATGTTAACTGTTTCAGCTCACCCTCAAACAGGAAAACCAACTGTGGAACCCCCTGATTCCGTGAGGCAAAAAGAACATTCTCCGACCAAAGCTACCATTATGTCGGCACTGTTGCCCGGTCTCGGCCAGATTTATAATAAAAAATACTGGAAAGTCCCCATAATCTATGCCGGAATCGGAGTCATGACCTACTTCATCGCCTTTAATACCGATGAATACCTGAACTATAAATGTGCCTATATTGAAAAGAGCAACGGGAACACCAATGGAAATTATAAAGAGCTGGCCAATCGATACACCCTTGAGGAATTGCAATCCGCAAGGGAATATTACCGGAGAAACCTCGAAATATCCTGCCTGATCTCAGCCGTATGGTACGTTTTAAATATTGTGGATGCGGCCGTCGATGCCCATTTGTACACTTATAACATCAGTGATAAATTAGCCCTGAAATTGGAACCCGTAGTCGAACCCACAGGATATGCCCGACGTACGGCCACCGGACTCAAAATCAGTTTTCATTTTTAACCTTCTTGTATAAACCTTTTATGAAGATTGCAATCATCGGATATGGAAAAATGGGTCAGGAAATCGAAAAACTGGCCATCAAAAGGAAACACGAGATCATTGTATGCATCGATGGTCAGGAAGATTGGGATAAAGCAGGTGACGAACTCGCGTTGGCCGATGTCGCGATAGAGTTTTCCACTCCGGCCTGTGTGGTTGACAACATCTATCGTTGCTTTGACGCCAATGTTCCGATAGTAACCGGTACAACAGGATGGTCAGAAAAGCTGGAACAAATCCGGAAAGATTGCCTTGATCGTCAACAGGGAATGATTTATTCTCCCAATTTCAGTATCGGCGTTAATCTGTTCTTTGATCTTAACCGGTATCTGGCCAACATGATGACAAAATGGGAGGGGTATGAGATTTCGATTGAAGAAACCCATCATATTCATAAGCAGGATGCACCCAGTGGTACGGCCATTGTCCTGGCCAACGACATCATCCGCCTGACCGAAAGAAAAGAAAAATGGGTGAAGGAAGTTCCCAATAATCCGGATGAACTGGGTATTAAATCTGTTCGTGAAGAGAATATTCCAGGGATTCATCAGGTGAAATACGAATCGGATGAGGATATCATTGAAATTCGCCATCATGCTAAAAGCCGCAAGGGATTTGCCCTTGGCGCAATCCAGGCGGCAGAATGGCTGATCGGGAAGACAGGATTCTTTGAAATGAATACCTTCCTGCAGTCAAAAAAAATGGAAGAGGCTGGATAAGAAAGCCTTCACTTAAACGTTATCTATTATCTTAATCAACAATCTATGAACCTCTATTTTGTTTTATTTATCGTTTTTTTCGTGCTGTCCATGGCCGGACTTTGGGGGATTTTTAACAAATCCGGAGAAAAAGGATGGAAAATCCTGATCCCATTCTACAACTGGTACATCTGGCTTAAAATCGTCCGAAAACCAATGTGGTGGTATATCTTCCTGCTCATTCCTTTCATCAATGTGTTTGTCCTTTTACTGATGATCGTTGAAATCTGCAAATGCTTTAAAAAATATGGCCTGGGACAACAAGCGCTGGGCGTTCTTTTCCCTTTTGTCTATCTTCCTTATCTCGCTTTCTCTGACCATGAAACATATACTGATCCCAAAAAACAAACTCCCCCAAAGAAATCAGCCACACGCGAATGGGTGGATGCTATTATTTTTGCCGTGATTGCTGCTAGCATCATCCGTATTTTTTTAATAGAAGCCTACACCATTCCCACTTCTTCCATGGAAAAAACCTTGCTCGTAGGGGATTATCTTTTCGTTTCAAAGCTTAGTTACGGACCCAAAGTACCCAATACTCCCCTCTCGTTTCCCTTTGTTCACCATACTCTACCTCTGACTGAAACCGTAAAATCTTATGTTCAATGGATCACTCTCCCCTATTACCGCTTTCCCGGGCTGGCAAAAATCAAAAACATGGATGTGGTGGTCTTTAATTACCCTGACGGAGATACGCTTTCCACCAAATTCCAGAGCAATGCCAGCTATTACCAGTTAGTGCGTCAATTCGGGCGGGATAACGTCTGGAATGACAAACTTAATTTCGGGGAAATCATCACCCGACCTGTCGACAAAAGGGAAAACTTCATCAAGAGATGCATCGGGATACCCGGTGATACCATTCAGATCATTGATCAGAAGGTTTTTATCAACGGGAAACCTGAGCACAACTTTGGAAAAAAACAATATAAATATTTAATTAAAACTAACGGAGACCCTATCAATACGAGAAACCTTGAAAAACTCGATATAACTGAAAATATTGCCACCGATAACCGGGGAACCTATGAAATGACTTTATCGGAAAATGCAGTGGAAAAGATCAGACAATTCGGTAATGTCATCGCGATTGAGCCTGAGATCGTGCCAAAAGGAACGCGGGATCCCAATTTGTTCCCTTTTGATTCTGCCTATCCCTGGAATGTGGATAACTTCGGACCTGTATGGATCCCTAAAAAAGGCGTCACCATTCCCCTTGACCTGCAAAATATTTGCATGTACGAACGCATCATCAAGGTTTTTGAAGGAAATGACCTCATCCTTAAAGAAGGTAAGATTTTCATCAACGGAAAGGAAACCAATCATTATACGTTTACCATGGATTATTTCTGGATGATGGGCGATAACCGTCATAATTCCGCCGATTCGAGGTACTGGGGATTCGTTCCCGAAGACCATATCGTGGGAAAAGCCGTTTTTGTCTGGTTATCGCTTGATCCAAACAAATCTCTTTTCGATGGAAAAATCAGGTGGCGTAAACTGATGAGAATCGTAAAATAGGCTAATTTTGTAATGGAAATATATACCTTGCGTCAAATCATATAAACCATACAACATGAAAAAAATACTGACCACCTGCCTGATCCTCATGGCAGTTCTCTTTTTTGCGAATACCGCCATTCAAGCCACTAAACCTTTTGAAGGCGTGGTGACCTATAAAATTACTTATCCCGGCAGTAAATTTACCGAAAGCCAGTTAGCCATGTTCCCGAAAATTCTGACCGTGACCATCAAGGGACCCAAATCGAAAACAGAAATTGCAACAGGGATGGGTATTCAAACTGAGATTACAGATTATATCAATAAATCAAAATTCAGGTTAATCAATATGGGAGGGCAGAAATTTGCAGTAAAAACAACGGCAGAAGAAATTGAAAATGAAATTGCAAAAAGCCCAAAACCCACCGTTGAACTTTCCGGTGACCAAAAAATGATCGCCGGTTATGCCTGTAAGAAAGCAACCATCACAGTGGAAGATAACGGAACAAAGAATACCTATGAAATTTATTATACTCGGGAACTAGGAGGAAAACAAGCCAATTTCGACAATCCCCTGTACAAAGATATCGACGGGATTTTATTGGAATTTTCTTTAAAAACCCCTCAATTCATGATGAAATTTACCGCTGCTTCTGTGGAGAAGAAGAATATTTCAGCAAAGGAATTTGAAATCCCCTCTGATTATGCTCTTACTACCCAGGAAGAGCTGAAAACAAAATTTGGAGGGATGGAATAATAATCCATGGCAAAACAAAACATTCCTTTAAAAACGAATACTTTCAAAGAGGATCTTACCCCTGATGATCCCCCGATCCCTGTCGTGGAAGTTCCTGAAAAAAAAATTAAAAAGCCAAAAAAAACCAGGTCAGAAAAGCCGAAAAGAGAAAAACGACTGCCCACCGAGCAAGAAGTTGCAAAACGTGAACAACGGTTCAGAGTGCTGGGTTTGTTTCTCCTGATACTTGCATTATATTTGCTTTTTTCCCTTGCATCATATGTTCAAACCTGGAAAACGGATTATAGTTTCACCGATACTGTTTTTAAACATTTTTCTTTCGATCATCTCTTTGACAACACCTTCCCGGTGGAAAACTGGATGGGAAAAACAGGAGCCATCGTGGCCTATCTTTTAATATCCAAATGGTTTGGCCTTGCCTCCTTTCTTTTTATTATTATCCTTCTGAATTCCGGAATGAAACTTTTTTTCGGGATCAATATTTTCCCTGTTTGGAAAACCCTGGAATATTGTTTTTTCGGAATTCTCTGGATACCCATTTTTTTCGGTCTGATCTGGCCTGAAAACGACCTGTTGAGCGGTGTCTATGGGTTTCAAATGAACCTTTGGGGAATGGAGTTTTTAGGCAGCTCCGGGCTTGGTCTGCTGCTTGGGTTTACCTTCCTCAGTTTTCTTATCCTGGCCTTTAATATCCCATTTCGCTGGCTTGCTTCAGGAAAAAAGGATGAAATCCACGCGGAAGAAGTCCTTCCCGGAACTGAGCCATCGCCGCTTTTCAACACCCTGAATGAGGACACTGAGCCTCAATCCAACGAAATCGACCTTGAGCTGCCTAAGAATGAAGAGGAAATTCCTGTTGAACCCTCTGGAATTGAACTTCAGATTGAACCCCCAAAGGAAGAAATCAAGGGTGTTTTTGAAGAAAAAGACAACCGTCAGGGACTGGAGACAAAATATGATCCAACGCTGGATCTTTCAGGATATAAATTCCCCCCCCTTGATCTGCTGAATGAATATGGCAGCAGTGATGCCATTAATGTCAGAAAGGAGGAACTGGAAGCCAACAAAGATAAAATTGTCCAGACTTTAGGCAATTACGATATCCGGATTCAGAAGATCAAAGCCACCATTGGACCTGCCGTGACCTTATATGAAATTGTTCCTGAAGCCGGAGTCAGAATTTCAAAGATAAAAAACCTTGAAGACGATATTGCCCTTAGCCTCGCTGCTTTAGGTATCCGCATCATTGCGCCCATTCCCGGAAAGGGTACCATAGGCATAGAAGTTCCTAATCAACATCCTGAAATTGTTTCCATAAAATCCCTGCTGGCCTCGGAAAAATTCAAAAGCACTGCATTTGAATTGCCATTTGTTATGGGAAAAACGATTTCAAATGAGACCTTTATCGCTGATCTGGCCAAAATGCCTCACCTGCTGATGGCCGGAGCTACCGGACAAGGAAAATCCGTCGGATTGAATACCATTATCACTTCCCTGCTCTATAAGAAACATCCCGCGCAGGTTAAATTCGTCCTCATTGATCCCAAAAAAGTTGAACTTACCCTCTACAGTAAAATAGAACGGCATTATTTAGCCAAACTTCCTGATTCGGAAGAAGCAATCATTACCGATACTAAAAAAGTGATCCGTACCCTGAATTCACTGAACATTGAAATGGACAGCCGTTACGATCTGCTCAGGGATGCACAGGTCAGAAATATCAAGGAGTACAATGAGAAGTTTTTCTCCCGTCAGTTAAATCCGAATGAAGGCCACAAATTCCTTCCTTATATTGTATTAGTGATCGATGAATTTGCCGATCTGATCATGACCGCCGGCAGGGAAATTGAAACCCCGCTGACTCGTCTGGCACAATTGGCAAGAGCTACAGGGATACATCTCATCATTGCCACCCAACGTCCATCGGTCAACATCATAACCGGTACCATAAAAGCCAATTTTCCGGCCAGGATTGCATTCAGGGTTATTTCCAAAATTGACAGCCGTACCATTCTTGATTCCTCAGGCGCTGACCAGCTCATTGGCAGGGGTGACATGCTACTGTCAACGGGGAGTGATCTGATCCGTCTCCAATGTGCTTTTGTTGACACTCCGGAAATTGACAAGGTCACTGAATTCATTGGCTCACAAAGAGGATATCCCTCTGCTTTTGACCTTCCGGAATACTATGATGAAGGAAGCGGACCGAGCAAGGAATTTGATCCCGACCAAAAAGATGAATTTTTTAATGAAGCCGCAAGGCTGGTTGTGCAGCACCAGCATGGCTCAACTTCCCTGATACAACGGAAGCTGAAGCTGGGTTACAACAGGGCCGGTAGAATCATCGACCAACTTGAAGCCACCGGCATCGTCGGTCCCTTCGAAGGTAGCAAGGCCAGAGAAGTCAGATTTAAAGACCTTTCATCGCTGGAACAGCATTTAAATGAACTGGGAGAAATCTAATAACCAATAACATCATGAGAACTATATTTTCCGTTATCCTTCTTTTTGCTTCATTGATGAGTCTGGCTCAACACAAGGACCAAAAAGCCATTGCTGTACTGGATGCCCTGAGTACAAAGACCAAAGGTTCTAAATCCATCAAAGCTGAGTTTTCTTATTCCATGTATAACGAAAAAGCAAAAATTAATGAGGAAAAGACTGGTTCACTGTTGCTTTCTGGTAATAAATATAGGATGAGTGCCGCCGGTCGTATCATTTATTGCGATGGAAAAACCATCTGGACCTATATTGAAAAATCCAATGAAGTTCAGATCAGTACACTTGATGATGCAGATGATTCTATGACCCCTTCAAAATTGCTTAGCTCATACAACGAAAATTACAAAGCCAGGATCATTAAAGAAAAGAAACAAGATGCGAATACTGAATTGGTTGAACTGATCCCAAACAAACAAAAAAACATTACCAAGGCTATTCTTGGAATTGATAAGGCGAAAACCCAGGTAAAAAGCTTTAAGCTTTTCGACAAGAACGGAAGTGTTTACGCATATACCATAACCAAATACCAGACTGATATTCCCGTTACCAATGCCGATTTTACCTTCGATCCTGCCAAGCATCCCGGTGTTGACATTCAGGACCTTCGCTGATCGGTGATGGACACTATAGTAAACGACCCCATCTCTTTGGCAAAAATCGCATGTTCGATACGGAAATCGGTCATTCTTTCCCTTTGCGAAGCCGGATCCGGTCATCTTGGTGGCTCCCTTGGACTTGCCGATATTTTTACAACTTTATATTTTGCCATCCTGCGACATGACCCGAAGAAGCCTGATTGGCCTGATCGTGACCGCTTAATCTTATCCATCGGTCATGTTGCTCCTGTGCTTTATGCCACCCTGGCTCATTCAGGATATTTTCCGAGGGAAGAGTTGCTCACCCTTCGTAAACTTGGCAGCCGGCTTCAGGGACATCCCGGAAGAGATCATGGATTACCGGGAATAGAACTTTCAGCCGGTTCTCTCGGACAAGGTCTGGGCGTTGCCGTTGGATTGTCCCTGGCCAATAAAATTGATCGGTCAGACAGTCAAACATACTGTATCCTTGGAGATGGAGAATTACAGGAAGGATCAGTTTGGGAAGCAGCCATGTCGGCAGCCCATCATCAATTGGGTAATCTTACCGCCATTGTTGACCGGAATGGCTTACAAATTGACGGCAACACTGCAACTGTCATGAAAATTGAGCCCCTCTTAAAAAAATGGGATGCTTTCGGATGGCAGGTAATTGAATGTGACGGACATGATTTTATTTCCATGTTAATTGCTTTCGAAAAAAGAAAAGAAAGACCTAAACAACCTTCCGTGATTATTGCCCATACCACAATGGGAAAAGGAGTAAAAAGCATTGAAGGAGATTACCGTTGGCATGGAAAAGTGCCTTCAAAAGAGCAGGTCGAAGGGTTTTTAGTTGAGCTGAGGCAAGGTAATAAAGTGACAAAGTAACAAAGTGACAAAGCAACAAGGTGATAATATAAATATTAATGCATTCATACATTCGTGCATTGATGCATTGATATATTCATAATAAATGCCTATAACATTAAATAACAGGGGTAATAAGGCAACCAAAACAGGTTTTGGCGAAGGTTTGCTCAGGGCTGGAGAACTTGATTCCCGTATCATCGCTTTGGGAGCAGATATTACTACTTCGGTCGGGATTAATTTATTTTCTGAAAGATTTCCGGATCGTTTTATCAGCCTGGGAATTGCCGAGCAAAACTGTGTTGCCGTGGCAGCGGGTCTGGCTCTCGGTGGAAAAATTCCAGTATTTGCAACCTACGGTGTTTTTTCGGCCTTAAGATCTGCTGACCAAATCCGTGTGTCAGTTTGTTATAATCATTTACATGTAATCATTGGAGGGGCCCATGCGGGCGTCTCTGTAGGACCTGATGGAGCCACTCACCAGGCCTTGGAAGACCTCGCGATCATGCGTGTACTACCCAATATGACCGTTCTTTCCCCATGTGATGCCACCCAAACCAAACTTGCTGTGCAGGCCGCTTTGATACAATGCAAAGGTCCCGTTTATATACGGTTTGGACGTGAACCCAGGCCTGACTTCACCCATGAAGAAATGGGTTTCAGAATAGAAAAAGCCCAGGAACTGAACCCAGGGATGGACATCACCGTAATCGCTACCGGACATATGGTATGGGAAGCGCTACAAGCAGCTTACGAAATGAAACAAAAAGGAATTTCCCTAAGGGTAATTAATGTTCATACCATAAAACCCCTGGATGAGGAAACTATCATTCGGGCTGCAAAGGAAACCAATGCTGTGATTACTGCAGAAGAACATCAGGTTGCAGGTGGGTTGGGTGGATCTGTGGCAGAACTGCTTTCCAGGCATTATCCCGTCCCTATGGATTTTATCGGGATGAAAAATTGTTTCGGGGAATCAGGGCAACCGGAAGAATTGATGGCTAAATATAAAATGAACGCTGCTGCCATACAAATGGCCGTGATGGGATTATTACAACGAAAACTTGAATCTAGCTAAGAAAAGCATCTGGAGGATAATCAATTTTCACCAGGAACAATCCGCATGCTGGAACCGAATCCCCAGCATTTGAGCGATTTCTGCTGCCAATGATCGCCTTCATCTCTTCCATTGTGATCTTTCCTGTTCCCAGTTGAAGCAATGTCCCGACAATAGCTCTTACCATATTCCTCAGAAAACGATCCGCAGTGATTGTAAAAACAAGTTCCTGACCGCACATCTCCCAATGCGCAGAGATTACCTGGCAGATATTGGTTTTCGTATCGGTACCGACTTTGGAGAATGAAGTGAAGTCGGAAACTTCCTTTAATAATGCCACTCCCTGATTCATTAAATCCAGGTCTATATTTCCGAAAAGAAAATGAGAGAATTCATGCCTGAATGGGTTTTTTACGGTGGAAATATAATATTTGTATGTCCTGGAAACAGCTGAAAATCTTGCATGCGTCCGGGGTGTCACCATAAAAATATCAAATATTGCAATATCTTCATTAAGAAATGAATTGAGTTTAAATACAAGTTTCTTCAGTTCCTGGGAAGAAATCTCTTTTTTTATATCAAAATGAGCATAATATTCAAGTGCATGAACTCCGGCATCAGTACGTCCGGCGCCGGTAAGGGTAACAGGAGAACGAAGTATCAGACTGATTGCTTCTTCAATGGTTTGTTGGACGGAAATTCCGTTGGGCTGACGTTGCCATCCATGGAATTTAGTTCCTTGATAGGCTAATTTGACAAAATATCGGTGCAAATTCAATTACTTTTTGATCTAAAAAACAAAAATACTGATTCTTTCTCGGTTACATTCCGGATAATTATTTAGACTAACTATAAATTTCTTATGAATGGGAAAAAACAGGGAATTGTGAAAGGAATAACAAAAGAAAATGATAATTTTGTTCCATAATTGTTAACCGTTTCACAGTGATTACATTTATCCAGGAAACAAAAATTATTTAATCCATTAATCCAATCGTTATGACCGAAAGTAAAGAATTTATTAAGGAATTAGCTGATAAATATGGCAGAAACAGGAGCAGTCTTCTGCCTATTTTACAGGGGGTTATTGAAAAGGAGAATTACCTGTCGGATGTTTATATGACTGATATTGCTAAAGAATTGGATCTTTCTGCAGCTCAGGTATATGGCACCGCGACTTTTTATTCTTTTCTGGATACCGAACCCCGTGGGAAATATATCATCCGTGTTTGTAAAACAATCACCTGCGACATGCATGGGAAGAAGCAGATCATTCAGACCCTCGAAGACATGCTTAAAATCAAGGTGGGTGAAACAACAACCAATAAAAAGTTCACTCTTCTTGAAACAAACTGTCTGGGTTGGTGTCATGAAGGGCCGGCAATGCTGATCAATGAAAAACCTTATTCCGGGTTGACCCCAGAGCGGATTCATGAGATCATCAGCGAGTACATGAATAAATAATTTAAACATAAAAAGGAGACTATATCATGTCAGAAGCTACATTAAAAAGAGTTGACCTCATATTCGGCGAATATTCCAATGTTAAATATAAAATCCTGGCTGAAACCCTGAAAAAATCGAATGAAGAAATTTTAAAAGATTTACTCGATTCCGGCTTACGTGGAAGAGGAGGAGCAGGTTTTCCAACGGCCATGAAATGGAAATATACTGCTGAAACCCCGGGCGATGAAAAATATGTGATTTGTAATGCAGATGAAGGAGAACCGGGTACTTTTAAGGACCGTGAAATTCTCAGCAGGGTTCCCCGTAAAGTGTTTTCAGGAATGGCCATTTGCGGGAAGGTGATTGGCGCAAAGAAAGGGTATATGTACTTACGCGGAGAATATAAATTTTTATTGCCCGAGCTGACCAGGGAATTGGAAACTTATCATGAACATGCAAAAAAACTGGGGCATGATTTTTCTATCGAAATTCGACTTGGCGCTGGTGCATACATCTGCGGTGAAGAAAGTGCACTCTTTGATTCTATGGAAGGAAGCCGAGGAGAACCCCGAAATAAACCCCCCTATCCCACCACCTCCGGTTTTATGAAAAAACCTACCGTAATCAATAACGTGGAAACATTTGTCAACGTTGTCATGATCATGCGTCTGGGGCCTGAACAGTATAAAAAACTCGGAACCACAGACTCCCGCGGATCAAAAGTATTTTCCGTTTCAGGCGATACCCCCATCCCGGGAATCTATGAACTGGAATTAGGAATGTCACTTGATCGTTTTGTTGATGAATTCGGCGATGGCGACACCAAAGCGGTTCAGGTTGGAGGAGCCTCAGGTTTTTGCGTACCCCGGAAAAAATTCAAAGATACCATCATCGGTTTTGAAGGTGTCCCGACCGGAGGATCCATGATGCTTTTCAATAGTTCCCGCTCCATGTACAATGTGCTCCATAATTATCTTGAGTTTTTTGAAGAAGAATCCTGTGGTCAATGTACACCCTGCCGGGTCGGATGCCAACAACTAAGGAAAGGTATTGTAGCCGTAAAAAAAGGAGAGAAAAAAGCTGCTTATCTTGATCAACTGATGAAACTCAGTGAAAGCATGAAGATCACGGCTAAATGCGGTCTTGGCCAGTCGGTTGCCAATTCCTTCTCTTCCATTGTAAACAATTTCAAGGAAGAGATGATTTATTAAACCATTATAAACAAGATAATCCGAAAAAAAGATATGGCAAAGAAAATTAATTTAACCATCGATGGTATCAGTGTAAGTGTGGAGGAAGGGACAACCATCCTCGAAGCTGCCCGTCAACTGAATATCCATATTCCCACCCTTTGTTATCATGAAGACCTCTGTGTTGCAGGAAATTGCAGGGTTTGCGTGGTAGAACAGGAAAAAGCCAAAACACTTCCTGCAGCCTGTGCAATGCCAGCTTCTGAAGGAATGGTGATATACACCAACAGCATGAAGGTTCGTATGGCAAGGAAACACATCGTAGAACTGTTATTATCGGAGCATAATGCGGATTGCACCAAATGTTATAAAAACGGGAATTGCGAACTCCAGGGACTTGCTTCCCAGATGCTTACCGGAGATCATTTATTCCTTGACCTTGTTCCGGATAAGAAATATTCTATCGACATGTTTAACTCGGCCATCATAAAAGATGACAGCCGATGCATTCGTTGTCAACGCTGTGTTAGAACATGTGAGGAAATTCAAAGTGTCTCTGCCTTAAGCGTAGCCTATAAGGGCGACAAGATGAAAATATCCACTTTCTTTGAGCATCCACTCTTTGAAGTAGTCTGTACCAACTGCGGACAATGTGTGAATCGCTGTCCGACCGGAGCCCTGATCGAGCGTAACTATATTGATCAGGTTTGGGATGCCATCTATGATACCACACAACACGTGGTAGTTCAGACCGCACCAGCCGTTCGCATTGCCCTTGGAGAGGCATTGGGTATGCCTCCGGGAAAAATTGTTACAGGAAAAATGGTTGCTGCACTGAAAAGACTTGGGTTTAATTCAGTCCTTGACACCGATTTTACTGCCGATCTTACCATCATCGAAGAAGGCAATGAGCTCCTGACACGACTCAAGAAAGCACTGGTTGATAAAGACCCCAGCATTGCCCTGCCGATGACTACATCCTGCTCCCCGGGCTGGATAAAATTTATCGAACACACCTTCCCTGAATACCTTCCCAATGTTTCTTCCTGCAAATCGCCCCAACAGATGTTCGGAGCTCTTGCTAAAACATATTACGCCCAGAAACGGAAACTCGATCCGAAAAATATTGTTTCCGTTTCCATCATGCCATGTACAGCCAAGAAATTCGAGGCCGACCGTCCTGAAATGCGTTCAAGCGGCTATAAAGATGTGGATTACGTATTAACCACAAGAGAGTTAGCCATCATGATCAAGCAGGCAGGCCTGGATTTTGACTCCCTTCCTGACGAACACTTTGACAGCATCATGGGATCCTCCACGGGCGCCGCGGTGATCTTCGGTACTACCGGAGGCGTAATGGAAGCTGCTTTGAGAACGGCTTATGAAGTCGTTACCGGTCGTGAAGTTCCCTTCGAAGGGTTGAATATAACTCCGGTAAGAGGTTCAGAAGGAGAAATCAGGGAAGCTTCCATTAAAATTGAACGAACCAAACCTGATTGGAATTTCCTGGAAGGTGTAGAGTTGAAATGTGTGGTTGCCAACGGTCTTGCCAATGCAAAAAAAGTGATGCAGAGCGTTAAAGATGGCTCCGCCAATTATCACTTTATTGAAATTATGGCCTGCCCGGGCGGATGCTTGGGAGGCGGAGGACAACCTATTCCCACAAATCCCGAGATACGTTCAAAACGTAAGACAGCAATCTATGAAGAAGACATGGGAATGACCATCAGAAAATCTCATGAAAATCCTGATGTGATTGCGATCTACGAGGAGTTTCTGGAAAAACC
The DNA here is from genome assembly GCA_964605775.1 of uncultured Prolixibacteraceae bacterium. Lineage (GTDB taxonomy): Bacteria > Bacteroidota > Bacteroidia > Bacteroidales > FEN-979 > CAZSDU01. Next base: position 28,390 of record CAZSDU010000018.1, read on the forward strand.
TCTGGGCCATAAATCACATGAACTACTCCATACTCACTATACTCCTCGAAAGAGATACTAACCCCTCTAAATTGTTTTAAGCTGCACCAGAAAGTGCAGCTTTTTTTTCGCTAAAAAGGCTGCCGGAAATCCGGCAGCCTGCGCAATGATAATCAAAATTACAGGTATTAAAACGAAAGAAAATTATATCTCAGGCGTATTTTGTTTTTCATCTGACAGTGGAAGAGGCTTTTCAGGTATTGCAGGAGGAAGCGGGAGTCCAGGTTGAGCCCGTTCGTAGATGATCTTCTTTTTCTTATTTCCTTTTCCAAGATGACCAAATGAGCGGGGTTGCTTAATTACAACAATACGATCTTGCTGGTCGAAAAAAGGAGCATCCTCGATATCAATGATAATTCTTTTCCCACCTTTTCGATCTTTAACAGAATAACTTTTCACTCTTTCCATGGGTATTCTGCCTATAATATCGGATAAATCGCCCTGACCCCTTTGAGACATCCTCATTTCAGGTATGGGAAAAAGATGCTTGCCATTGAAATCCGAAAACTTTTCAATATCCATATCAGGCAAGCAGGGCATATCAAATCTGAAATCCATTTCATCAAATCCAAATTTCATGCCTTTCATTTTTTTAAGTTCTTTCAGCATGGCTTGTAGTTCCTCATGATCAATCCCAGAGGTTATATCGAAAGCTGTATCGATCACCTTGGTGTTCCCATCCTCTTCAGAAAGAATTTTTAAGCGTACTGTCTTCTTTGATTCCTTGATATCTTTTTCCTGGGCATTGACTGGATGAAGAAGAAAAATAAAAAACACCCATAGCAAGCCCGCTGCTAAAATGTATTTTCCTGGAAAGAGTTGTTTTTTCATGATAATTTATTTTATTGGTTATGATGCAAAACTATACCAAGGATTCAGGTTAAAATGTTAATGGAGCGTTAAAAATGGTTAAGGAAACGTTAATCATTAAAAATCAGAACTTCAATTGCCTATTTTTGCTCTATGAATAAGAAAATGCTATATATCCTGATCGCTTCCATCTGTATCTCACTGATCGGGATCATTTTTGTCCAATTCCTGTGGATCCATGATGCCTTCCAGATCAAAGAAGCACAATTTAACCGTAGTGTCAATGAAGCGCTGGGAAATGCCGTCAACAAATTGGAGACGAGAGAAAACATGTTCTTCATCAGCAGAAATTTTGAAGGAGATAGTATTATGTCCATCGTTCAGGCATTTACAAAAGACACTAACCGGCTAATGAAAAAGAAACTTGATTCCTTAATACAATTGAACGAGATTTTGTACGCCTCTCAAATGCCTCCTCCCCCTCCAGCTCCCCGGATCTATCATACCCCGCCAGGTTATATGCATTATTCTTACCAAATTCATATTCAACCTGAATTGATGGACTCCGCATTCACTACCATGCACGAATTCAATTCATTCGACCCTGATGTTGGTGTATGGGAAGTGGATTTTTCTTTCGATGATCAAATCCGTCAGATGGATTCCATTTTTGAAATGAATCAACGTATTTTTGAGATTCAGGCTTTTGGTAAGCCCCTTTCAGATAGACTGGATTTTCAGAAATCAAAAAGAAAACAAGGGAAAAAGTCATCATTCGACAAAAACATCAGACGATTGGATGAAAAGGCAAAAAAAATTCAGAATTTTATAAAAAAAATGGCCATCGAGCTGGAAGCTCGTCCCGCTCCAATCCAGCAACGAATAAATAAAAAAAACCTGCAATCATACCTGCAGGAAGCAATCACTGATAAAGGGATCGAACTCCCCTTTGAGTTCGCCGTTTATACTCCATCCGATGAAAATAATCTCATACCCATTCAATCCAATGGCTTTAAAAAGGAAAACCTTTCCACAGAACATCGTGTTTCACTTTTCCCCAATGATTTATTTAAAAAGCCTGATGTATTGCTTGTATATTTTCCCGGTCAGAAATCACATGTATTTAAATCGCTATCTTTATTATTGATCGGGTCCGTATTGTTTACCCTCATTATCGTACTGTCATCCGGAGCCAGCATTGTAGTAATGATCCGCCAAAAAAAGATCTCGGAAATAAAAACCGATTTCATTAACAATATGACCCATGAATTTAAAACCCCTATAGCCACCATTTCAATTGCCGCTGATTCTATCAATAATCCAAGGGTCATTGATGAACCTGAAAAAATACGGGGGTATACCCGTATCATCAAGGAAGAAAATAACCGGATGAATGCCCGTGTGGAACAGGTGCTTCAAATGGCTTTACTTGATAGCCGCGATTTCAAACTAAATACTGCAGTAGTGGATATGCACTCCCTCATTGAAGTGGCAGCTTCACATTTCAGACTTCAGATTGAAAAGCGACAGGGAAAACTTACCTTACAATTCTCTGCCACCCATGCTATCGTTGAAGCAGATGAGGATCATATGCGTAACGTGATCATAAATCTTTTGGATAATGCCAATAAATATTCGGCCTCAAATCCTGAAATTCTTATTTCCACCCTTAACCGTTCTGGGAAGTTTTTCTTTGCCGTTGAAGATCACGGAATGGGAATGAACCATGAAACTCAATATAAAATTTTTGATAAATTTTTCAGGGTAACCACGGGAAACATTCACATGACCAAAGGATTCGGACTGGGACTCAGCTATGTTAAAGCCATTGTTCTGGCCCATAAAGGTGAAATCGGATTATCTAGCGAAATCGGAAAGGGCAGCCGGTTCGAAATTGGCCTGCCATACGTTCAGGAACCCAGACTGACAGGAAACGGGAATAATCCCTAATTTTATCCATCAAAGAAGAGAAGGAGGAATGCAATGAACAACAAAATAAAAATCCTGCTGGTCGAAGATGATCCCAACTTCGGGTCTATCCTGAAGTCATACCTTGAGCTGAATGATTTCGAAGTAATCCTGAAAAGTGACGGAAAACAAGGACTTTCTGCCTTTAAAAGCGAAACCGTGGACATCTGTATCCTGGATGTGATGATGCCAGAGATGGATGGATTTACCCTTGCCAGAGAAATTAAAAAAACCAACAGTAATATCCCTTTTATCTTTCTCACTGCAAAAACATTGAAAACAGATATGCTCGAGGGATTCCGGACAGGAGCTGATGATTATATCACCAAACCCTTTGATTCAGAAGTGTTGTTATATAAGCTCATGGCGATCCTGAAAAGACACCCAAAGGTAGAAGAGAGCGACTCAATGCTAAAAGAAATCCCGGTGGGAAAGTTTACTTTTAATTATGCCCTGCGTACCTTAAGTATCCACGATACAACTCAACAATTATCTCCAAAAGAAGCCAGCTTACTGCGAATGCTTTGTACCTCCAAAGAAGGAATATTAACCAGAAAAGATGCTCTTGAAAAAATTTGGGGAACTGATAATTACTTCAATGGAAGAAGCATGGACGTTTTTATCGCCCGCTTGAGAAAATATCTCAAAGCCGATCCCTCTATAGAAATTGCCAACATTCATGGCAACGGTTTCCGTTTGATCCGGATATAAAGCAGGAAAGCATTTCAAAATAGCATTTTTTTAATTAAAAATTTCATTCAGTACATTGAATTATCATGTTTTATGTTTTCAATCATGTTAATATGTGTGAATTTATTAACAATGTGAATAATTTAACATAAAATATTTGCACAAGATTATTTGGATTTGTATTTTTGTACCCGAAATGAAGTTCCGATACCTTTTTTCATTTTAGAATAATGAAAAAAACGAGATAAAAATTTATGTTGTGAAAGCAATAACAAGATTACAAAGTAATCATAAAAATTTGCATTTTTGCATCAAGGGTCTACCCATGAAAAGCATATTCAGATAGTATGTATATAAGTTAATCATGTATGGAAAAGATAAAATCTGTAGCCGAGTTAAAAAGCATGCAGCAAAACCTGAAGTCGAAAATTGATCCAAGGGGGCAAGGCACTGATGCTGATCCACTGATCCAGGTGAAGGTTGCCATGGCAACCTGTGGAATTGCTTCTGGTGCAAAGGAAGTGATGGAAGCTTTTGTGGAAGAGTTTGCCAAACGTAATATACATGCAACGGTCACCAAAACCGGCTGTATGGGATATTGCTATGCAGAACCCACTGTTGAAATAAGCAAACCGGGTTATGAGCCGATTACATTCGGATATGTGGATATTAAAAAAGCATCCAGGCTTATTGATAAATTTATTCTGAACAATGAACTGGTAGAAGGCATTATCCCTGTGAATTACGAATCGATTGATAAACCATAAATCCGGGAATCGAATAATGACAAAAATAAAATACCATATCCTCGTTTGCGGCGGCTCGGTATGTCAAGCCTCCCAGAGTGAAAACCTCCTGAACGCTTTTCAGGAGAGAATTTCGGAAAAAGGGCTTGAAACCGTAGTTCAGGTGATTAAAACCGGTTGTTTTGGTTTCTGTGAAAAAGGCCCCATTGTTAACATACTTCCGGATAATACTTTCTATCTCAAAGTTACTCCTGAAGACTGCAATGATATCCTTGAGGAACACATTCTTAAAGGAAAAACAGTCAATCGTTTGTTGTCGGATAACCCTGTTGCCAATGAAGGCATCCGCGATTCGAAACCCAAACAGCTTCCAAGGAAACAAATCAGGATCGCGTTACGAAACTGTGGTTTTATCAATCCCGAGAATATTGATGAATACATTGCCAGGGATGGCTATCAGGCGATAGGAAAAGTACTGACTGAACTATCCCCCGAAGCCACGATTGAAATCATAAAAAAATCTGGTCTTCGCGGCCGCGGAGGAGGAGGCTTCCCGACCGGATTGAAATGGGAAATCACAAGAAAAGTCGAATCCGATCAGAAATATGTTGTCTGTAATGCAGATGAAGGTGATCCGGGCGCATTTATGGACCGATCTGTCCTGGAGGGAGATCCCCATACCGTGCTTGAGGCCATGGCCATCAATGGGTACTGTACAGGGGCTGACAAGGGACTGATATACATCCGTGCTGAATACCCGCTTGCTGTTGAGCGTCTCAAAATTGCCATGAAGCAGGCAAGAGAATATGGTTTGCTTGGAAAGGATATTTTAGGCACAGGTTTTAATTTTGATATTGAGATCCGTTATGGTGCCGGAGCGTTTGTCTGCGGTGAAGAAACGGCCCTCATTCATTCGATGGAAGGCTTGAGGGGTGAACCCACATTCAAACCTCCTTTCCCTTCAGAATCAGGTTTTTTGGGTAAACCAACCAATGTCAATAATGTCGAGACCTATGCCAATATTCCTGTCATCATCAATAAAGGGGCTGATTGGTTTGCCCATATCGGAACGGAAAAGTCGAAAGGCACGAAAGTCTTTGCCCTGGCAGGAAAAATCAATAATGTTGGCCTGATTGAAGTTCCCATGGGTATTACCCTCAGGGAGGTCATCTATGAAATCGGAGGCGGAATTAAAAATGACCGGAAGTTTAAAGCCGTTCAAACGGGTGGTCCTTCCGGTGGTATGCTAACTGAAAAAGATCTGGATACACCTATAGACTATGACAACCTCATTGCAGCCGGTTCCATGATGGGCTCCGGAGGTATGATTGTCATGGATGAAGATGACTGTATGGTTGCTATGGCTAAATTCTATCTGGAATTTACCGTTGAAGAATCCTGTGGAAAATGTTCCCCATGCCGGATTGGTAATAAGCGTTTATTTGAAATGCTTGAAAAGATAACTAACGGGCATGCACTTCCTGAAGATCTTGATAAATTAAGAAATCTGAGCAATGTCATCAAGGACACTTCGCTTTGCGGACTTGGACAGACTTCACCAAACCCTGTACTTTCGTCCCTCGACAATTTTTACCATGAGTACCTTGAGCATGTTATGGATAAAAAGTGCCGGGCAGGTAATTGCAAAGCCCTCATGCAATACATTATCAATCCAGACAACTGCATCGGCTGTACCCTTTGTGCAAGAAATTGCCCTGTCAATGCCATTTCAGGCGAGCGTAAGCAAGCCCACTTTATTGATCAGGAAAAATGTATCAAATGTGGCGCCTGTATGGAGAAATGTAAGTTCAATGCAATTTTTGTTAAATAACAGGAGGAATACATGGAAATGGTTAAACTGACAATCGACGGAAAACCTGTTGAAGTCGAAAAAGACACGACGATATTAAAAGCAGCCAAGACGATTGGCATTGACATACCTACCCTCTGCTACTTTCAACTGAAAGACATGGACATTGAAAATCGCCCCGGAGGATGTCGAATTTGTGTAGTCGAAATCAAGGGGCGTAAAAACCTCGCCCCTGCCTGCGCTACATACGTGGCTCCGGGAATGGAAATCAACACCCATAATATAAGGGTATTAAACGCGCGGAGAACGGTACTGGAACTCATCCTTTCCGATCATCCTGCGGAATGCCTAACCTGTGCCAAGTCGGGTAATTGTGAGCTCCAAAGCCTGGCGCAGCAACTCGGAGTCCGTGAAATACCCTTCCAGGGCGAACAATCCACCTATCGTAAAGATACTTCACCAGCCATCATCCGTGATGTGGATAAATGTATTATGTGTCGCAGGTGTGAAATGATGTGTAATGATATCCAGACCGTTGGTGCGTTATCCGCTGTTAACAGGGGATTTATGGCCGTTGTTGCCCCTGCATTTGAAATGAACCTTGAAAAATCCCCCTGTACCTACTGTGGACAGTGCGTTTCTGTTTGTCCTACGGGTGCGCTAACCGAAGTGGATCATTCGCGCAATGTCATCAATTCACTGGCTGATCCTGCTAAAACTGTTGTGGTTCAGACCGCTCCGGCAGTCAGGGCAGCATTGGGAGAAGAATTTGGCCTTGAGCCAGGCACCCTGGTAACAGGTAAGATGGTCGCAGCACTCCGACGACTCGGTTTTGACTACGTGTTCGACACTGATTTTGCTGCCGACCTGACCATCATGGAAGAAGGAAGCGAATTACTCGACCGTCTTACCCGTTACCTCAAAGGTGATCAAGATGTGAAGCTGCCCATACTCACCTCCTGTTGCCCGGGCTGGGTTAATTTCTTTGAACATAATTTTCCTGACATGATGGACATTCCTTCGACGGCCAAGTCTCCTCAGCAGATGTTTGGGCCTATTGCCAAGGAATATTTCGGGAAGAAGATGGGTATCGATCGAAAAAACATGATCGTGGTTTCCATCATGCCCTGTCTTGCCAAAAAATACGAATGCCAGCGTGATGAATTTAAGGTGAATGGCGATCCGGATGTCAACTATTCCTTATCGACCCGGGAACTTGCCCAGTTGATCAAACAGGCCAATATTGACTTTAACAGTCTGCCTGATGAGGATTTTGATAATCCCCTCGGTGCATCATCCGGTGCCGGAGTGATCTTCGGAAACACGGGCGGAGTGATTGAAGCTGCCTGCCGTACTGCCTATGAATTATATACCGGGAAAAAATTAGAGAAAGTCGAGTTTGAAGCATTAAGGGGAATGGAAAACATTCGTCATGCTACCCTTGATTTCGACGGACTTCCAATCAATATCGGAATTGCTCACGGATTGGGGAATGCACGCAAATTGCTGGAAGATATCCAGGCAGGGAAAAGTCAGTTCCATGCCATTGAAATCATGGCCTGCCCTGGTGGTTGTATCGGTGGTGGTGGACAACCCTATCATCATGGAGATTCTTCAATTCTTAAAAAGAGAGCTGCTGCCATTTACCGGGAAGATGCCGGAAAACCGATTCGTAAATCACATGAAAACCCATTCATCGTTGAACTATACAAAGAATTCCTGGGAAAACCCTTAAGTGAAAAATCGCATCATCTTTTGCATACGCATTATTTTGATAAGAGTGCGAATGTTTTCATTGAAGAATAAATAGCGAAAAAAAATTGATTATGGCAAAGATTAAATTATCGGATAGAAAAGTTCAGGAACTGAAAGAGGTATGTAAATCGTTTAACCATGAAAAAGGAGAACTGATCAACGTTTTACATAAAGCCCAAAGTATTTTCGGTTATCTCCCGGCCGAAGTTCAGGAAGTGATTGCCAAAGAACTTAAAGTTTCAGTCGCTCATGTTTACGGAGTGGTCACTTTTTACTCCTTTTTCACGATGACTCCCAAGGGAGAACATCCCATTTCAATTTGCCTTGGAACAGCATGCTATGTAAGGGGAGCTGAAAAGGTTCTCGAAGAATTTAAGCGTCAATTGAAAATTCAGGTCGGTGAAACTACTTCTGACGGGAAATTTTCCCTGAGTTGTCTGCGTTGTGTCGGAGCCTGCGGATTAGCTCCCGTAGTTATGGTCGGCGAAAAAGTGTATGGACGCGTTTCTCCGGAAGGAGTTCAGGATATTGTTGCCGAGTACGGCAATTAGTTTGTTTTTTGGTTAATACTCATTGCACATAGCCTGTCTGATGAAAATCAGGCGGGCTATTGTGTTAACCTAAGTCTCCAATCAGGTACAGAATGGCAAACAGAATCAGAAGAATTTCATGGTGACCTCCCTAAGGAATTTTTCTTCCAGGGTTCGGGCAATACGGTGAACTACCGTACGTCTGAGTTCAAGTTCCACCGGGAGGGTTGGGTCCTGATGTGCCGTATTGATATTGGTCCCGATAAGGAAATGAATTTCATCGCTTTCAAGAATATGACTGATGATTTCGTCTGCCGGTCCTTTTCCGGGTTTAATATTCTGATTGTAGTGTTTCAACAACTCACTGACTTTACTCAATGTAAGAATGCCTTCAGTGATGAGTTCCACTCCATTCATATATGCAACCGGCGGTAACTCAGGATCAAGCATGACATCACTATCCTGAATGGTTTCTCCCCATTCCCTGGCCACCATGTCGGCAGTGGTAGCTCCGGAAATAATTTTTTTTCCTTCAAATTGTTTCAATAAACCACAAAAATAAGTGTCATTTTCCGGATTCTGAGGAGGCCCGGTACATATCATAAGTTTACGGGGTTGCCTGAAATAAATAACGCCGCAACTAATGTCGTCAAGAGGGTGGAAACCATCGTTCAGATTGGCTCTGTTCACTACGTTGTTAGCCAGCTTCACCGCAGAAATATCATGTTCTTCCTGTATGGCGCCTAAAACAAATTTTTCGAAGTTTGACAATCCCCAACCCGTGGGATATTTTTCACTTCCCAATCCCGATTGTATCACTCCGTCGGAGCAAAAAACGATACGGTCTTCCTTCTGAGGGTGGAAGGAACAGCTTAATACTTCCTTTCCCGCATGTTTGTCCCCATCCAATACCACGCAATTCCATAAGGGTTCATGAACATGAGCGCCTCTGAGGATCAGTGTCCTCGGATTTTCGTACTCAAGAATCCTTACCTCGCCTTCCACGTCGATCTCAACAATGGTGAAAGTGGAATAATTCAAGTGTTTAACACTATCAACAGGCAGGGTATTCATAATAATTTCAGCAATCTTCTGAACGCTCTTATGCTCCTGAGTAAAGTTAACGGCCAAAGTTGCAGTAAGTGTAGCTAAAAGATTTGCTTTGATACCATGTCCCATTCCATCCGAAAGAACGACAATGATCCGTCCTTCCTCTTTGACCCGCCGGGAAATAAACACATCTCCACACACCCGGGCATCTCCGTGACTTTTTTGCTGACAGGTGACTTCAATGAAGAATTTTTCATTCATAGGGGCAAATAATCTACGATTTTGGCGGATTTCGATGGGATTCAATGATAGAATTAAGCATCTGCTCTGTTTTTGCTGCTCCTTCACCGAGAAGGTAAGCAATTTTCTGAACCATATCGAAATTTTCGTCAATCACTTCTGTGAGCCGGTTGATGATCTGTTCCTTTCTGACTTCGGGGATGTACATATCCCTTAATATTGCGCCGGCAAATTTTTTATTTTTAATTGGAAAGATAGAAACGCTTAATTTATTATCCTGATACATCACATCTTTATATTCGATGGACTCATCTGAAGAAAAGACATAGGAGAATAATTTATAAAAATGGACTGGCAGTAAAGACTTCAGGTCAGCGCCAGCCAAGCCGGGGATGACCTCATCCACCATGGCAGCTTCCTCTCCAAGAATCCGGATAAAAGCTTTGTTTGATTGAATAATCCTGAGATTTTCATCCACTATGACGACGCCAGAAACAAGTTTTTGAAGCATGGAAGATATGATCTCAGAAGACTCTTTCTGGGTTTCATGTTCCTGCTTAGATTTCTCCTCTGAAGCCTTTAAAGCAGCCTGGGTTTTAGCCAGTTTTTCATTGGTGGAACGCAGGGTTTGAATATATTCCTGACGGTTCCTGCCACTGAACACATGGCACATTTCTGTAGTGGCCAAGCCTTGTGCAATAGCAATTGCGAAATCCCTGCACCTGGCATATCCGCATGCTTCACAACCGATTTCATTATGCATTTCCCCTTCCCGCTTGATCATTTTCAATACTTCAACGATTTTCTCTTCCGGGGGGACGGGGATACGTTGGTCGTCAGGTAAATATTGCCGGGAGTAGTCGAGATTACTGAAGGTCAACATATCCTTCTCCCATATTTCTTTATCGAAATTCAGCAGACGTTTATTGGCATAATCCGTGACCAGTGTCCTGCGTAAAAATTTTTCGCCCCCCGGAGAGGTTCCCGGCCCCATCAAACATCCTTCATCATAAAAAATGTTAAAGTGGCGTTTGACCATGTCGATGCGGGAATCAAATTCTTTGACCGCATCCAGCATATTATTTCTGCCTTCCGTTGTAATTACACTTCCGGTAAGCAGATCCTCATTGACGTCAACTGCCTGCAATATCCCGTTGCTAATCGGGTACAAAGAACCTTTATAACCTAGCGGGGGATCGAATTCAGAAAATTCAACCTGGCTTTCCCGGATATTCATTCTGGTGAATAATTGCCTTAATTCCACAAATGTCAGTACGGCATCTATTGTTGCGTCACCGGTATAGGTTAATGCTTCATCTTTTGTTGCAATACAAGGACCAATAAAAACAATGCTCAGATCCTGTCCATATCGGTGACGAAGCACCTTAGCCGTCGCGGCCATGGGAGAGACCAGAGGGATCAGATTGGTAATCAAGTGGGGATAATACTTAACAATAAAAGAAACCACAGCCGGACAATTTCCAGTAATATGAAATTTTCCTTTAAAATCATCAAACAATTCTTTGTATTTGGAAGCGATGAGGTCAACTCCGAAAGAAACTTCGCTGACATAGGCAAAGCCAAGTTGTTTGATCATCTCGACAAACTTCCTGTAATCAGTAATGTCATGAAATTCTCCTGAAATCGCCGGGTCGCAGATGGCTGCAATTCTTTTTCCAGAAGAAAGCAAGCTTTTTGTCTCCTCAATGGAATCCCGGTAAAAAATGGCAGCAGGTGAACAGGCCCTGTAACAACTACCGCAACCAATACAACGATCGGAAACAATAGAGGGCAACTCGGTCAGCACATCAACACGAATTGCTTTAACCGGACAGATGCGGACACATGAATAACATTTAATGCAGAGGTCATGCGAAATCCTGAAAAGTGGAATGGGGTGCATTTTCTTCGCTATTGGTCAAAAATACAAATAAGTCGTGAGATTTTCCATGAATCAAAAAATTATTTTATCATTTCCGGAAATTTATATTTTGTTTATTTATTCACAATGATATTTTTTTAACAGATAAACCTTTCAATCTTAGGTTTCTTTTTGTATTTTTGTAAATAGAAATCTATTTAAATCCATGCCAAACGAAATTGACCAAATACTGGGCAAATATCCTCCCAATAAAAAAGAGAATTTACTCCCGATATTGCAAAACATTCAGAAGGAACAAGGTTACCTTTCGGATGAGACCCTTGAAGCAGTATCCCGGTATCTTAAACTGCCTGTCAATAAAATATTTGCAGTTGCGGCTTTTTATGATCAGTTCCGAATCACCCCACTTGGCCGTTATCATATCCAGGTTTGCAGGGGAACAGCTTGTCATTTATTCGGATCCTCAACTATTCTGAAAGAGCTCGAAAAACAATTCAGGGTAAAAGCCGGAGGGCTGAGTCGAGATAAAAAATACAGTCTTGAAGTGGTGAACTGCATGGGAGCTTGTGATCAGGGTCCTGTGATCAAAGTCAATGAGCATTATTATCGCAGGGTTAACGCAGATGAATTGATAAGAATAATAAGGTCTCTCAAAGAAAAAACGGTTTAATATGTCTGAAAGCACATCCACCGATAATAAAACTTTTCTGGTAGAAAAAGTCCTGAAAAACTATTCCGGAATTTTTGACAAAAAAACCGAGGGTCGGTTGATAAATTTAAGGCGGGAAAAAATTGAACGACCTCATATATATATCGGGACCAGCACCTGCGGTGTGATTTCAGGTGCTCTCCAAACATGGAAAGCGGTTGAGCAATTTATCCTGGCCAACAACATGGATGTTGCATTAATCGCTGTCGGCTGTGCTGGTTTATGTTCCGCAGAGCCTTTACTGGATATTCAGCTTCCGGGTAAATCGCGGGTTTCTTTTCACCATGTAACGGAAGACAAGGTTGAAAACCTGCTTCAGTCCGTTTTTCACAGAACGATTCCCGAGGATATGGTTCTTGGTCAATACAGAAGCATGTATCACGAGGGTTGGGCCAATCTCCCCTATATGGAACAGCTGCCCTTTTTTGCCCTGCAGCACAGGAATATCCTGAGAAATGCAGGCTTGATTTCTCCAAGAAATATTGATGATTACCTGGCATGGGGAGGATATCGGGCATTGTACAAAACGGTGTTGAATTATACCGCTGATAAAGTATGTGAGATTGCAGAACAAAGTCAGTTGAGAGGCAGGTCAGGCAGCGGATACTTAACGGGAAAGAAATGGAAAGTTGCCCTGGATACGGCGGGTGACAAAAAATTCCTGATCTGTAATGCAGATGAAAGCGACCCTGGTGCGTTTATGAACCGTGCGCTCATCGAATCTGATCCTCACCGCGTTCTGGAAGGGATTGCCATCGCCGCCTATGCATGTGGAGCCAGTCATGCGTTTATCTACATCCGGTCTAACCCGGCTCAACCCTTTGAAATTCTTGAGCATGCTGTGCTCCAGGCAAAGGAATACGGTTTTCTGGGAGAAAATATTTTTGGTAGTGGGTTTAATCTTTCTGTTCAAATCCGTCAGGGCGCCGGAGCTTTTGTCTGCGGTGAAGAAACCGCGTTGATTGCAAGTCTTGAGGGCAGTCGTGGATTACCCAAATCGAAGCCCCCCTATCCTGCTGAAATCGGATACCAGGGATATCCTACCATCGTCAATAATGTTGAAACTCTGGCCAATATTCCTTCCATCATAGAAAACGGACCTTCCTGGTTCAAAGCAATAGGTAGCAAAGAAAGTAAAGGCACAAAAATACTTTCCATATCGGGAATGGCTGTTCATTCCGGCTATGTTGAAGTTCCGATGGGAATCCCGATTTCGGATATTGTCAATAAAATAGCAGGCGGAGTCAGGAACAGCAAGCCACTGAAGGCTATCCTATTGGGAGGGGCATCAGGTGTTTTTATTCCTGCGCAGGACATGGAAACGGGTCTTGGGTATGAATTTCTTCCTGAGATCGGAGCATCTCTGGGTTCAGGTGGACTGATCGTTTTGGATGATTCGGTATGTATGGTTAGCTTATCTAAGTATTTCATGGAATTTCTGCAGAACGAAAGTTGCGGAAAATGTATCCCATGCCGAGAAGGAACAAAACGTATGCTCGAAATCCTGGATGCCATTACCCGAAGGCCTAAAGAAGAATCCACTCATAAAACCCTGGAACGTTTCAAAGGAGTGGTTCAGTTAGAAAATCTTGCAGAAGTAATCCGCGACACATCCCTTTGCGGTCTGGGACAGCATGCGCCCAACCCCGTGTTAAGTTCCCTGAAATGGTTCAGGGAAGAATATGAGGAACATATTTTTGATCGCCGCTGTGCAGCCGGTGTTTGCCATGATCTGAGAACATTCTTTATTGATCCTGAGGTGTGTAATGGCTGTAATGTGTGCCAGAGAAAATGTCCGGAAAACGCCATCATTGGTAGCATTAAAATGCCGCACTTCATCATTGAAGCAAAATGTACCGGTTGTGGTATATGTTACGACAGTTGTAAATTCAATGCCATTTATTATAAATAAACCAAAGCATGCTCTTCAATATCGATATCAATGATCAAAGTGTTCCTGCCAAGCGGGGTGAAACCATATTGACTGTCCTGCAACGGAATGGTATCAAGCTCCCGACCTTATGCCATATGAGCAATTTTTCACCCAGTGGTGCCTGCAGAATGTGCATCGTGGAAGTAGATGGCTTACCGGCGCTTGTCCCTGCCTGTTCTCACTTGGTCGAAGAATGGATGAAAATATACACCCACTCTCCCCGCGTTTTGAAAGCAAGGAAAACCATAGTGGAACTTTTACTTGCCAACCATCCTGATGATTGTTTGTACTGTGAAAGAAACGGAAATTGCGAATTGCAGAAACTGGCGACAGAGCTTGATATCAGAGAAAGAAAATACCATGGAAAACCTGCCAGGGTGCAGATTGATAAAGGCTGTGACAGCATTGAGCGCGATCCGGCAAAATGTATTCTTTGCGGTCGCTGTATGCGTGTTTGCGATGAAATGATCGGAGTATCTGCCATTGAAGTTATGGGCAGGGGAAGCAACAGCAGGATAGGCACAACCTACAATAAGGGGCTGAACCCATTGAACTGCGTGAAATGCGGACAATGCATAATGGTCTGCCCAACCGGAGCACTTATGGAAAATTCCAGCCTTCGCCAGGTCATGGAAGCCCTGAACAACCCGAAATTGCACACAGTGATACAGTTTTCACCGACTGTTCCGGCTGCCATCGCAGAAGATCTTGGACTCAGAGCCAATAAAGATATCGTCAACCTGCTCAGGGCTGCCCTGCTAAAAATTGGTTTCCGCCAGGTGTTTGATACCGCCTTCTCAGCTGATATTAACATTATGGAAGTGGCTAATGAGCTGATGGACAGGTTAACAAAGAATGAAAAGCTTCCGATTTTCACCAGCTGTTGCCCTTCCTGGGTCAAATATATTGAAGATGTTCGTCCAGGATTTATCGGGCATTTATCCACCAGTCTTTCACCCCAGCAGATCATGGGTAACCTGATCAAACGCTATATATCAAGTTCCGCAGGCCGGGACCCGGAAAATGTGTTTGTCGTTTCTGTCATGCCTTGTACTTCCAAAAAGTATGAAGCCAAGCATACGCTCATGAAGGATGATAAGACCCATATGGTTGATGCCGTACTCACGACAAGGGAACTTGTCAGGCTATTTCGTCTTTTCGGTACTGATTTCAACAATATTGAACCTGAACCTTCTGAAACCGCTTTTAGCTTCTGCAGCTCTTCCGGAAAACTTTACGGAATTTCCGGCGGGGTATCGGAAGGTATTCTCCGTACCTTACATTTCATGATGACCGGCCAGGAATTGAACCCGATGAAAATAGCCGAATTACGCGGACTGAAAACGAAAAAGGAAGCGAAAATAAAAATCGGCAAGCAGTTTATCAATGTTGTGGCTATCAGTGGTCTTGCCAATGTAAAAAACCTCCTTTCTGACATCGAAGCAGGGAAAAATGATGTTCATCTTGTAGAAGTAATGGCTTGTCCTTACGGATGTGTTAATGGTGGTGGACAACCCATCGGAAGCGATGAAAAAAATCTGAAGAGCAGAATGAAAGTGCTATATGACATGGATGAAGAAGAAATGATCAAAGTCGCCCATAAAAATCAAATTCTTTCAGACCTCTATGAAAAGTTCATCGGGAAACCGAATACTGAAAGCAACACTGATTTACTTCATCTATCAAGAATTAAACCGGAAAATATATGAGTCAATCCTATCACCGGCAACTTGTTTTCACCCTGAAGGACAGGTGCAGGGTTTGCTATACTTGTCTCAGAGAATGCCCCGTCAAAGCCATTAAAATCATCAATGGGCAGGCAGAAGTGATCAATGACCGATGTATCGGATGCGGGAATTGCGTGAAAGTTTGCAGTCAGGGAGCGAAAATCCCTTTGCGATCAGTCGGAGAAGTCGACAAGATGCTGAAATCTGATCAAAAAATTGCCGCTTGCATTGCCCCGAGCTTTCCTGCCGAGTTTACTGAAATTGAAGATCCGAAGATATTGGTCGGCATGTTGCGTAAGCTAGGTTTTAACTATGTAACGGAAGTATCATTCGGAGCTGACATTGTTGCCAGGGAATATGAAAAAAAAATCAAATCAAACCAGGGAGACGGGATCATTTCCTCAGACTGCCCTGCCATCGTGTATTTTATCCGCCATTATCACCCTGACCTTGTCGGAAACCTTGCTCCCATTGCATCTCCTATGTTAGCTATGACCCGTGTTTTAAGAGAAAAATACGGGCATGAAACCAAAGTTGTTTTTATCGGTCCTTGTTTTGCAAAAAAAGCAGAAAGCATGGAAGTGGACGAAGTGCTGACATTTATGGAATTGCGTGAGATGTTTCAGGAAATGAATATCAAGGCCGGCGATGTTGAACCCTCCGATTTTGATCCCCCTTACTCCGGAAAAGGAGCGATTTTTCCGATCAGTCGTGGTTTATATTATACAGCCAACGGGGCAGAAAACATTCCTGAAGAACATGTGATCGTGGCAGAAGGGCGCATCCATTATAAAGAAGCCATAAGGGAGTATGAGGATGGATTGATCAAGGATAAAAACCTCCTGCTGTTGTGTTGTGAAGGTTGTATTATGGGACCGGGAACATCACCCGGCGGAAAAAGATTTGTACGAAGCGCCGCCATCGGAAAGTATGCTTCCACCAAGCTCAGAAATATGAACCAGGAAATTTGGGAAAATGAGATCAAAGAATTCAGTAAGATAGACTTATCCCAGCATTTTTCACCTGAAGACCGCCGGCTTTTACCTCCCACCAATGAAGATGTGCTGGAAGCCCTGCATGGCATGGGGAAATTTACTCCTCAGGACCATCTCAACTGCGGCGCCTGCGGATACGATACCTGTGTTGATCATGCCAGTGCCATTGTCAATGGCCTGGCTGAAACAGAAATGTGTTTACCCTATGCCATTGAAAAACTTCATGATTCCATAAACAGCCTGAATGTTTCAAATGAAAAACTGGCCAAAGCAAAAGCCGCTCTGAAGCAATCTGAGAAGCTGGCCCATATGGGTCAGCTTTCTGCCGGGATCGCCCATGAGCTGAATAATCCCCTCGGAGTTATTACCATGTATTCGAATATCCTGATGGATGAAGCTCCCGAGGGAGATGCTGCAAGAGATGACCTGAAACTCATCGTAGAACAAGCTGATCGTTGTAAAAAAATCGTCAGTGGTTTACTGAATTTTGCCCGAAAGAACCAGGTAAATCTTTCTGAAACGAATGTGGTGAAATTTACTGAACATAGTTTAAATTCCATCATCAAACCGGAACATATCAGCTTTTCATTTGAACCAAACATTGCTGACCCCATCGCCATGCTTGACATTGATCAGATGATGCAGGTACTGACCAATCTTGAAAAAAATGCGATCGAAGCCATGCCTGATGGCGGTTTGCTCAAAATTGGTGTCGAAGGGGATGATCATGAGATTACCTTCGTGGTAACAGATACGGGTAGCGGTATTGCCAAACAAAATATGGATAAACTATTTACACCTTTTTTCACCACCAAAGAGATGGGAAAAGGTACCGGTTTAGGACTGGCATTGATCTATGGAATTGTTAAAATGCATAAGGGAAAAATTCATGTCGACTCCAATGATGATCCGGATGCAGGTCCAACTGGAACAACATTCAGGATCACCATACCAAGAGGGATGTAAAAAGTTGGTGAGTTAGCGAGTTGGTGAGTTGGTGAGTTGTAATAGAGAATACATTCTTAATTCTTAATTCTTAATTAAATATGAAGCCAGGGAATATAACGATTCTGATTGTGGATGATGATCAGGATTATCTGTTTCAGTTAAAAACTAAGGTGGAAAAATTCGGGTTTAGAACGATCACTGCCGAAGGTCAGAAAGAAGCTGAAGCCTTGATCGAGAAGACGAAGCCTGACCTTGCTATTCTTGACCTGATGATGGAAAATGAAGACAGCGGATTTATTTTATGTTATAAAATGAAGAAGAAATATCCCGATGTTCCCATTATCATTGCCACTGGAGTCGCAGCAGAAACAGGCATCAGTTTTGACATCAACGATGAAAACAACAGAAAATGGATTAAAGCAGATTGTTTTCTGGATAAGGGTATTCGCTCTGAAAAGTTAAAAGAGGAAATTGATAAATTATTGATTAATCACTAATGATGAGGTAAAAAAGATCATGCCGACATTGAAAATTCTTGTTGTTGATGATGAACCCGGTATCCGTAGCGGAGTAGGGCGCATCTTAAGAAACTTTCGGGTAGACTATCCATTCATGGATGAAGCATTTGATTTTGAAGTCCTTGAGGCCTCTACCGGTGAAGCCGGGATAGAAATCATTGAGCGAGACATGCCGGATATTCTCTTACTGGATAATAAGCTACCGGGTATCCAGGGAGTCGAGGTCCTTGAGTACATCAAAAAGAAGCAAATGAATATTGTGGTCGTCATGATCACTTCCTATGCTTCACTCGAACTGGCGGTAAAAGCCACCAGCGACGGGGCCTATGATTTCATCCCGAAACCCTTCACACCTCAGGAATTGAAATCCTCTGTTGAAAATATCACCAAGCGGGTATTTTTGAAAAAAATGACCACTAAACTTCATGATACGGGAAAACAGATTCGCTTCACCTTTTTATCTGTGCTCAGCCATGAACTCAAGGCCCCGCTGAATGCCATTGAAGGATATCTTAAAATGATCAGGGAAAGACAACAGGGCAATAATCTGGAGGATTATGATGTTATGCTCGACCGTTCACTCGACAGGGTGAAAGGAATGCGTACCCTGATCCTCGATTTACTTGATCTTACTAAGGTGGAATCTGGAAAAAACAAAAGAAATATCACAGATGTTGACCTCATACACGTCATCAGAACTGCGATGGATACCATGCGACCTTACTCCATACAACGGGATGTGAAAATGATACTGGATGGGCCGACTCAATTGTATATCAAGGCAGATGCCGATGAGCTGGAGATTATTTTCAACAATCTTATTTCAAATGCCATTAAATACAATAAGGACGGAGGACAAGTAGGTTGTCGCGTTAAAGACCATGAGGGATGTATTGAAATCAGCGTGGAAGATACGGGTATCGGAATGAATGCCTCTGACATGGAAAAAATTTTTGGTGATTTTGTCAGAATCAAAAACGAGAAAACAAAAAATATTACAGGGACAGGGCTTGGCCTTTCCATTGTCAAAAAGCTCATCGAGAATTATTCAGGAACCATTGAAGTTTCAAGCATTCCGGATCAGGGCAGTACCTTTAAACTCAGACTTCCAATCAATCAACCATGTTTATAAAAAATATTCCCCATAAAACCGTTGAACGATTAAGCCAGTATCGTCGTTCTCTTTTAATGACCCTTTCTAAGGAAAAAACCCATGTTTTTTCCCATGAAATCGCGCAAATGTTGCATCTGACCCCTGTTCAGGTCAGGCGCGACCTGATGCTGATCGGATATTCCGGTAATCTGCGCAAAGGCTATGACATCAAGGAACTGATTGAGCTCATTGGAAAAATTATTGATTCTGAAAAAGGACAAAGGGTTGCTGTGGCCGGATTGGGAAATCTTGGGAAAGCCATGATCAGTTATTTTAAAGGGAAGCGATCAAAACTCAGTATCATTGCTGCCTTTGATATAAACCCTGAAAAAATAAACCGGGTGTACGATGGAGTCCCCTGTTATCATATGAACCAGATGCCCGACATCATCAAACAGCATAATATCTCCATCGGGATTATCACTGTCCCGACGGAGCAAGCCCCAGAAATTGCTGAGACCATGGTGCTGGCAGGCATTAAAGGGATACTGAATTACACCCCGAAACCGCTGAATGTACCTCCCTATGTTTACCTGGAAGAATATGACATGATCACATCCCTCGAAAAAGTGGCTTTTTTTGCCAAAAAGAACGATGAACGAATTAAGTAGAAAATTATCGCTGTGAAAATATTTTATAATTTCGACCAGGTCAGCCATATCCGCAATGCGGTTGTCACCACAGGCTCATTCGATGGGGTACACATCGGACATAAGGTCATCCTGCAGAGGTTAAAGAAAATTGCCAACGAAATAGGCGGGGAAACGGTTCTGATCACTTTCCACCCCCACCCCAGAAAAGTACTGTATCCTGAAACTGCGGGAAAAGCTCTTTTTCTGATCAACTCTCAAAGGGAAAAAATTGCCCTGCTGGAAAAAGCCGGGTTGGATAACCTCATCATTGTGACTTTTACCCTTGAATTTTCAAAGATCACTTCCGTTGATTTCATCAGAAATATCCTGATGAATAAGCTCCATGCCCGTAAGATCGTCATTGGCTTTAACCATCATTTCGGTCATAACAGGGAAGGAGATTATGAGGCCCTACAGAAATTGGGCAGTGAATCCGGTTTTGAAGTAGAAGAAATTCCTGAACAGGATATCCAGAATGAATCCGTTAGCTCTACAAAAATCAGAAAAGCCTTAATGGAGGGGAATATCCAGAAAGCCAATGCCTATTTAGACCATCAATACATCATCAAGGGACCGGTTATAAAAAGCCCCCCTATTCTGGAAGAAATCGGATTTCCCTGCTATTCTGTCAGAATTGAGGAAGATTGCAAACTGGTGCCACCCAACGGGGTCTATGCCGTTACGGTAATTGGGGAAGACAGTTTCTCAAGGGGGATGTGTTTTATCAGGAAAAACGAAACCAATCCATTGGATACCATGGTAGAAACACATCTGTTCGAAAACTACGGAAATATTGAAGGACAAGTGGTGACCGTTCTTTTCCATAAGAGAATCAGAGAAGAAAAGGTGCTCGGTACCATTGAAGAATTAAAAAAACAACTGATGGCCGATAAAGCCCAGGTTGACGAACTGATTTTCTGATGAAAAGCACTCAAAAAAACGAATTATGCATTACCTTTCTGGGAACAGGAACTTCTATCGGTGTGCCTGTTATTACCTGCGATTGCCCTGTATGTATTTCCCCCGATCCTCATGACAAACGTTTACGCACCTCGATTATGATCGAAGTCAATGGGTTAACCTTTGTCATTGATTGTGGTCCTGATTTCAGAATACAGATGCTGCGTGAAAATGTATCCAACCTCGATGCCGTAATTTTCACGCATGAACATCGTGATCATATTGCTGGTCTTGATGATGTAAGGGCATTCAATTATGTTCTGAATAAGAAAATCGATATCTATGGCACTGCAAGGGTGATGGAGGCCATACGGATTGAATTTCCTTACATCTTCTCGGAATCTCGCTATTTTGGTGCACCACAGCTGACCATCCACCCCATCACGGAAGCTCCTTTCAGTATCCAAGGAGTTAAATTTACACCCATCATGGTAATGCATGAAAAACTGCCAGTTATGGGGTTCAGAATCGGCGACTTCACTTACATCACCGATGCCAGTTATATCCCTCCGGAGGAAATGGACAAGATCAGGGGTTCAAAGGTCATTGTATTGAATGCCTTAAGAAATTCAAAGCATGTATCGCATTTTTCTGTTGGTGAAGCCGTCCATATCCTTACTGAACTTAGGCCTGAAGCTGCTTATCTGACCCATCTAAGCCATTTTGTAGGGCTTCATGATGAAGTGAACAGTCATTTACCGGACTTCATCCAATTGGCCTATGACGGGCTGAAAATAATAATTTAATGCATTCCAGCATGCTTGCATTGATCCAATAAACCTTTAAAGATGCAGATTGATATTCTGACCTTGTTTCCTGAGATGTTTGACGGACCTTTCCAGCATTCCATCATCAAAAGGGCTGTGGAAAAGCGACTGGTTCAAATCAATCTTTTCAATATCCGTGACTGGTCGAAGGGAAAACATAAAAATGTGGACGATTACCCCTATGGCGGAGGCGCCGGGATGGTAATGATGCCGGAACCGTTAGTCAGTGGTATTGAGGACCTGCAAACCAAAACGGTTTATGATGAAATCATTTACCTGAGTCCTGACGGGGAATTACTGGATCAGCATTTAGCCAACCAGCTTTCGTTGAAAAAAAACATGATTTTTCTCTGCGGGCATTACAAAGGTATTGATGAACGGATACGCCAGCATTTCATCACCCGGGAAATTTCCATCGGTAATTATGTTCTATCCGGAGGTGAAATGGCTGCTGTCGTGCTTACCGATGCGATCGTACGACTGATTCCCGGAGTTCTGAACGATGAAACCTCTGCGCTTTCTGATTCTTATCAGGATGGTTTATTATCGCCACCGGAATACACTCGTCCGGCTGATTTCAGGGGATATCAGGTTCCTGAAATCCTTTTGTCGGGGAATGAAAGGGAAATTGCAAAATGGAGGCTGGAACAATCCCTTGAGCGTACCCGGCAGCGTCGGCCTGATATGCTGAAATAAGTCCGGCATGCCGAATGATAAAATTTCCCTGAAAGTTTTATTTTGTTGAAAAAATTTGTAAATTTGCAGCCTTTTTAGTGCAAACCCGTTTAACTTTTGAAAGCCATGAATAAAGGAGAGATTATCAGCTTTGTTGAGGAATCCATTATTACGAAGAAAGAATTTCCCCAGTTCAAAGCAGGAGATACCGTCACTGTCCATTATAAAATCAAGGAGGGGAACAAGGAGCGTATTCAGACTTTCCAGGGGGTTGTGATTCAGCGATCAGGTAAAGGAATGAACGAAACTTTTACCGTCAGGAAAATATCTGGCAATATTGGTGTTGAAAGAATATTTCCCGCCACTTCTCCTTTTATAGAAAAGATCGAAGTCAACAAACATGGCGTTGTAAGAAGAGCCCGAATTTTCTACCTCCGTGGATTACAGGGTAAGAAAGCCCGTATCAAGGAAGAACGTAAATAAAAAAAAATCCCGATTTCTCGGGATTTTTTTTTAATTCAACACCAGGTGAATCATTCCGGCATCTTTTGTGTGCAGTACCGAGAGTGCTTTTGAATAATTCAGGATGTTACGGATTACCGATGCGCTGGGACCGGTTTCATTTTTTTTCCTCTTATCATCAGAAGAATTTACATTTTCCTTTGAAATCAAAGAATAAATAGTAGCAGCTCGCTTCATAGGCATAATATTGGTTTGAAATATTATTCATACCTAAGAAACGGGATATTTTTCCCAATATTTTAGAAGTTGAAAAATAATTTCGCCCTGATAAGGCTACGCCGATTTCCTTAAACCGACAGTATCACATTATTCTCTTTGACCAGTTTACGGAGATTGATCAGGGCATAGCGCATACGGCCCAGGGCAGTGTTGATGCTCACATTGGTCACCTCGGCAATATCCTTGAAACTCATGTCGCCATAATGCCGCATCACCAATACTTCTTTTTGCTCTTCAGGCAAGTAATCAATAAGCTTTTTCACATCCTTGTGTATCTGCTCCGTGATCATTAGTTCTTCCACTGATTCTACTGGAATCCTGATCTTATCAAAGATATCGAAGTCATCCCGATTGTCGATGATGGGAATCCGTTTAGCTTTTCGGAAATAATCAATGATCAGGTTATGGGCGATTCGCATGACCCATTGGATAAATTTACCTTCTTCTTTATACTGCCCGGAACGGAAAGTATTGATCACCTTAATGAAAGTGTCCTGAAAAAGGTCTTCTGCCAAATCCTTATCTTTAACTACCATAAGGATATAAGCGAAAACACGGTTCTTGTGACGAAAGATTAATTTTTCGAGGGCGGATTGATGACCGGCTATATACCTGCCAATCAGCTCCTGGTCTGTCATGACTTGGGCTTGCATTGGTTCTCCTTTTTTAGTCAAAAAGAGTAGATATCAGCCTATATATTCCCTCCTATATGTTATGCGCAAGGGGTAAAAATGTTGCGCGGTTTACCAATTATTACGTAATTGCCTTGTTTTGGTTGCACAAATGTAAATAAAAAAAATAAAAAAGCAAGTTTTCTTTATAATTTTGCTGTTTTTGCAGGTCTGAAGAATGCTATGATTAATGCTGAAACGCAGGATCCAAGGGATTTTATCATCATTAAAGGCGCCAGGGTCAATAATCTGAAAAATATCAACCTGGCCATTCCGCGAAACAAATTCGTGGTTATTACCGGTTTGTCGGGTTCTGGAAAATCTTCCCTGGCTTTCGATACCTTGTATGCCGAGGGGCAGAGGCGTTATGTGGAAAGCCTCAGTGCTTATGCCCGTCAGTTTTTAGGGAGGATGAGTAAGCCTGAAGTGGACAGTATTACTGGCATTGCTCCTGCTATTGCCATAGAACAGCGGGTCAACACCCTTAATCCACGATCCACGGTGGGCACATCCACAGAGATTTATGAATACCTTAAACTGCTTTTTGCAAGGATAGGGAGAACCATATCGCCTGTATCCGCTGAGGTTGTCAGACGCGATAGTGTCACTGATGTGGTGGATGCCATTATGAGATTGGCCGAAGATACTGCGGTCAGCATTTTTGCCCCGCTTGAAATAAAAACCATGAACGGCAACTTCAAGCAGAAATGCCAGGTATTGATGCAGCAAGGGTTTTCGCGAATCATGCTGGATGAGCAAATCCTGCAGCTGGATGAGATGGATACGGAAAACATTCCTGTTTTCAGTCAATTTTTTATTTTGGTTGACCGCTTTTCCGTTCAGCATCAGGATCTGGATCTGCCAGGAAGAATCGCGGATTCTGTCCAAATTGCCTTCTTCGAATCCAGTGGGAGTTGCATGGTTGAAATGATCTCGGGAGCTAAAATCAGAAGAACATACTCCAATAAATTTGAAGCTGACGGAATCATTTTCGAAGAACCTTCAGAAAACCTTTTCAGTTTCAACAATCCTTACGGAGCCTGTAAAACCTGTGAAGGATTCGGCAGTGTGATCGGCATCGATGAAGATCTGGTTATTCCCAACAAGAACCTTTCTATTTATGAAGATGCCATTGCCTGCTGGAAAGGAGAAAAAATGGGAGAATGGAAACAGGAATTGATGCTTCATGCTCATCAATTTGAATTCCCCATTCACAAACCTTTTTACGAACTTAGTCCTTCACAAAAAGAACTGCTTTGGACCGGAAACGAATTCTTCAAGGGTTTGAACAAATTTTTCGACTATGTGGAAAGTCAGAATTATAAAATCCAGTACCGTGTGATGATGTCCCGTTACAGGGGTAAGACGGTATGTCCGGAATGTAAGGGAACCCGTTTACGAAAAGATGCAAATTATGTCAGGATCCAAGATAAATCAATCAGTGATCTGGTGTTAATGCCTATTGCTGAATTGACCTCATTCTTCCACAATCTGAAATTAAACAATGAGGATCATACAATAAGCCGTAGGTTGCTGACAGAGATTATAAACCGGCTTGAGGTGCTGAATGATGTCGGCCTTGGTTATCTTACCCTGAATCGTCTGTCGTCCACCCTTTCGGGTGGCGAATCACAACGCATCAACCTCTCCACAGCGCTGGGCAGTAGTCTGGTCGGTTCGATGTATATCCTTGACGAACCCAGTATCGGGTTGCATCCCCGGGATACTCGTCGACTCATAAGGGTTTTATGCCGTCTTCGTGATGTCGGAAATACTGTTATTGTTGTGGAACACGAAGAAGAGATTATCCGGGCAGCTGACCAGGTCATCGATATCGGTCCTCTGGCAGGCAGCCATGGAGGAGAAATCATGTTCCAGGGTAATTATGCTGACCTGATGAAGGATCAGTTTAGCCTTACCGGAAAGTACCTGGGTCATCACCTGCAGATACCTCTTCCTTCCGTTCGCAGGAAATGGATGGAATACATAGAAATTAAAGGTGCCAGAGAAAACAACCTCAAGAACATCACGGTAAAAATCCCTCTGCATATTCTTACAGTCATAACCGGTGTGAGTGGTTCCGGAAAAACATCATTGGTCAGACGCATCCTATACCCTGCACTGAAAAAGTTGTATGGGGGATACGGGGAAAGGACTGGTAAATTCGACAGGCTTGATGGCGATATTCACCGTATCGGCAATGTCGAAATGGTTGATCAGAATCCGATCGGACGTTCCACAAGATCCAATCCTGCCACCTACATCAAGGCTTTTGATGAGATACGTACCTTGTTCTCTGATCAGCAACTGTCGAAAGTAAGAGGGTATAAACCCGGATTTTTTTCCTTTAATATCGAGGGCGGACGATGCGAAGAATGTGAAGGAGAAGGTGTAGTGAAAATCGAAATGCAGTTCATGGCCGATCTCTTTCTGACCTGCGAAAGTTGTAAGGGAAAACGGTTCAGGGATGAAGTGCTGGATGTGAAGTTCAGGGAGAAGACCATTGTCGATATCCTGAACATGACCGTGGATGAGGCCATGGCATTTTTTAATCATGAATCGAAACCCAGCGCCCATGAAAAACGGATACTTCAAAAATTAAAACCGCTGCAGGATGTGGGACTTGGATATCTCCGTCTGGGGCAGTCCTCTTCTACTCTTTCAGGTGGTGAAGCCCAGCGGATCAAACTGGCCTTTTTCCTGTCGAAAGGGAACAGTGAAAAACCGACCCTTTTTATATTTGATGAGCCAACTACAGGATTGCATTTTCACGACATCCATAAACTGCTTGTTTCTTTAGCTTCTCTGATGGTTCATGGTCATACAATAGTGGTGATCGAGCACAATCCCGAAGTGATCAAATGTGCTGACTGGGTCATTGATCTGGGTAAAGAAGGTGGAGATAATGGAGGAATGGTGGTTTATGAAGGGACTCCTGAAGGACTGGCACAATTTGAAGGATCATATACGGGATATTATTTAAAAGATAAGTTAGGAGTTAGGAATTAGGAATTGATATTATTAAATTTTCGCCTATGAGAAGCATTAATCCGGCGAATAATCAGGTGATCCGTGAATATGCGGAGCATTCGGGTGAGGAAGTAAGTCAGATCATTGAATCCGTAAATCAAACCTGGCTTTCATGGAAGGAGACTTCCTTTGAATATCGTGGGGATTTATTCCGGAAAGCGGCGCATTTGTTGCGTAACCGGAAAGCAGAACTGGCAAAATTGATGACCCTTGAGATGGGCAAGATCATCAAAGAATCAGAAGCTGAAATTGAAAAATGTGCCCTGGTCTGCGATTTTTATGCCGAAAAGGCTGCTGGCATGCTGGCTGATGAATTCATCCCTTCTGATGCCGGAAAGAGTTTTGTCACCTTTCAACCCCTTGGGGTTATTCTGGCCGTAATGCCCTGGAATTTCCCGTTCTGGCAGGTATTCCGTTTTGCTGCGCCCACGCTGATGGCCGGGAATTCGGCAGTGCTGAAACATGCCTCCAATGTACCCGGCTGTGCCCTGGCTATTGAGAACATATTTATCGATGCGGATTTTCCTCCCGACCTTTTTCGTTGCCTGATGATTCCATCCACTCAGGTGGAAGCGGTGATCACGCATCCCCTGATTAAAGCGGTATCATTAACCGGCAGTGAAGCTGCAGGGAGCCAGGTGGCATCCCTGGCCGGAAAAAACATTAAAAAGAGTCTTCTGGAATTAGGCGGGTCTGATCCCTTTATCATTCTTGAGGATTCCGATCTTGAGACAGCCGTAAGGACAGCCGTTACGGCCAGGATGATCAACCAGGGACAAAGCTGCATTGCAGCAAAAAGGTTTATCGTGGTAGAGAAAGTAGCTGATGAATTTATCACCTGCATAAAAATACTGATGGCGGGACTGAAGATGGGCGATCCGATGGAACCCGGAACCCAGGTTAGTCCACTGGCCCGTCCCGATCTGGTTGATGATATCGAAAAGCAGGTCCATGAATCCATTGCTGCAGGTGCAAAGCTTGTTCTCGGGGGTAAACGTCCGGACCGGACAGGTTGCTATTTTGAACCTACCATCCTCGATAGGGTTTCCGAAGGAATGGCCGTTTACAGGCAAGAAACCTTCGGGCCTGTTATGGCAGTGATCCGGGTTGCGAATGAAGAAGAAGCCATTGCAGTGGCCAATGATACGGAATTCGGGCTGGGTGGTTGTATCTGGACCCGTGACTTGGTTCGCGGAGAGGCTATTGCGAGGAAGATCAATACCGGAGCCATGTTTGTAAACGGAATGACCAAATCAGATCCCCGTCTTCCTTTCGGAGGTATTAATAAATCCGGTTATGGCCGGGAGCTTGGACTCTATGGAATCCGCGAGTTCGTCAATATGAAAACCGTCTGGATCGGGTAATTTACCCATGTTAAATCTTCATTAACAAATCATTACCTTCATATAATAATAAATACTGATACCGATATTTGTATCAAAATTCGGTACCATGAAGATCGCTACTTGCCAATTTACGGATGCTTATTTTCCAATTATGGACGGTGTCGGGATGACCGCACATAATTATGCACACTGGCTCAATGAAAAATATGGCAAAACAGCCCTTGTCGCTCCAAAAGTAAGTGATTACGATGATGATGAAAATTACAAGGTCCATCGGTTTAAATCGGTATTGATTCCCGGAATGAACCCTTACCGGATCGGGTTGCCTTTGATTGACGTTCAATTTAAAAAGAAACTGAAAAAAAACAGTTTCGATTTACTGCATGCCCACAGTCCCTTTATCAGCGGACAGCTTGCACAAAAATTAGCAAGAACCCTTGATGTTCCTCTGGTTGCTACATTTCATTCAAAATACAGGGAGGATTTTAAAAAAGTATTGAACAACGATCTTTTTGTTGAATTCCTGATGAACCTGACGCTTGATTTCTATATGACCGCTAATGTTGTTTGGGTTCCCAACAAGTCCACTGGGGAAACCTTAAGAGAATACGGATATGATGGAAAATTTGAGGTCATGCCCAATGGGACGGATATGGAAATCCCCTCTGTCCCCAAGAAATTAAAATTCCGGAAAAAGGGACTGAAAATCACAGGTTTTGATGCCAATGACTTTGTTCTTTTATTTGTAGGACAGCACAGATGGGAGAAGAATGTCGGCATGATACTTGAAGGTTTATCCCTGTTGAAAAACAAAAATGAATCTTTTAAAATGGTCTTTGTAGGCGAGGGATATGCATACAAGGATATGAAAAAGATGGTCAGGCAATCAGGGCTTCAGGATGAGGTTAAGTTTCTCGGTCTGATCAGCGACCGCGATGAACTCCGCTATATATATGCATTAGCGGATTTATTTGTTTTTCCATCCATCTACGACAATTCCCCTTTGGTCATTCAGGAAGCCGCAGCCTTTGACGTCCCCTCAATCCTTGTGAAAGGAAGTTCCGCCGCGGAAGGCATCACCGATAAGGTCAATGGGTTTCTTGTAGAAAACAGTCCGGAAGCCCTGGCTAACCTGATTTCAGACTTGATGAAATATCCTGAGACCATCAGGCTTTCCGGTGAAGGAGCACGGAAATCAATCTACCGGAATTGGGAAACCTTAGCCGATGATGTTTATCACCGTTACTGTGAGATCATCCATGAATACAAACCCAGATATCCAAGATCATCCCATTATGATGATGAACTGATTTAAATAGTGGAAAGTTCCAAAAAGGTCAGATTCTGAATGACCCTGCCATCTTTAATCACCCAAACTACCGGTAATTCCGGGCCGCATAACTTTATTAAATCCTTGCCCGGTATCAGGCGTTGAGGGATATCATATGCTTTTGTTCTTGATAAAAAATCAGGAACTTTGTTCAGTTTACCATTGATAATTAATAAAATTGAAATGGAGGGATTTTCCATTTTCAACAAATGTAATTTGTATGCAGTAAGTACGCAGGCAGGGCAAGACATGCTGAGAAAAGCAACGACATGCGTTCCCTTACTCAATTCGAATGGCGGACGAAATCTGCCGAGATAACTGAAAAGAAAATCTGCATCCGGTTTTTCTGAGTTGATAAATGTTAACGAAGTTATACCGGCATTTTGTTCAGGAGGGTTTAAGAGGTATGGGAATCCAAGAGCGACAAGGATCACAATGATCAGGATTAACCTCTGATAATCCCAAGATATCCCTGGATAGAACTTGTATAGTATTATTGTGATTACAATCAGAATTAGATTCTTAATCAGCGACTCCAGAGGAGAAAGCATAAGGTCAGGGCCAAAGCAATTACAGTTTTCATGATTCCCCTTGGTGAATAGAAGGAAAACCAGGTAAATAGAAAAACCAAAAAGCAAAAGAAAAACAAATTTTAGGGTAAACCTCCGTAGCCTGAAATTCAGAATCAATAAAATTGCTACAACGAACTCAATACTGATAATCAGTCTTGCCAGGAAAGGGGAAATCAGCCAATCGGCAAGCCCGGCTTCCACCAGGTTCAACTCAAAGAAATCAATAGTAATGAATTTCCGGTAAGCAGAAAACAGAAAAAAAACACCAAGACAAACCGTAAGAAAAGGGAAAAAAAACTTCTTCAATGAAGCTCCCCGCCGCAGAGCAGCGGGGTATCTTAAAACAATGCTAACTGTTTACTTTTGTGCAAAACTGTGTAATCTTTCTCCAGCCCTTGATCACGAACATATTTCATGATACTCGTTTCATCACCAAACTTGCTGACCGTGTTGACGAAGAATCCATCTGTCCAAAACTCTCCACCCCAAAGCTTGGTTTTGACCTCAGGGTGTGTTTTGAAGATCTCCTTTGCCGTGAGACTTTTTACCATTGTGATAATTGTTGTTGCACTAATCCTCGGAACAGATTGAATCAAAAAATGAACATGATCTTTGTCCGTCCCAATCTCCAAAAAATGAACCTCATATCGCTTCTCAATCTCCAGGCAAATTTCTTTCAGGGTTTGATCAACAGCCTTACTAAACACTACCCTCCTATATTTGGCAGGGCAAACAAAATGGTACAACAGTACGCTTACATTATGTGATTTATGTATGTATTCACTTTCGCTCATACACACAAAGATATTAATTACGCCGCAAGCGGCGGGGAACTAACCCCAAAAGAGATAAGAGAATAATCCTGAATGTTTTTTTGCTGACAGCAAGATTTTAATAATTGGTCGCCAAGTATTAACAAATTTAGGTACATGGATTGTTTTACTTGGACTTGATAGATTTGGTAATACGGTTGTGATTGAATTAAAGCGTGGCAAAACGCCACGCGAAACAATTTCTCAATTATTGGAATATGCCTCATTCATTGACAATTTGGATTATGAACAATTAAATCTGATTTATCAAAACTACATCGGGGAGGAATCATCGTTGGAAACATATCATCAAGAATATTTTGATTCAGTTGATTCCGATACTGTTGCGTTTAATAAAGCATCAAAATTAATGATTGTCGCACAGGAAATAAGTCCTGCAATTAAACAGTCTGCTCAATATTTAAGAAAAAAAGGGATTGACATATATTGCATGGAATTTAAGTATTTCTTAAATCATGTGTCGGAAAGGATGATTGCAATAGATTTTGTCGTTGGTGAAGATTCATTCCTCGGTACTGATTCAATTAAATCGGCAGCACAATTACCAAAAGTAGATGAAAAAATATTTTTCGATTCATTAGATATGTTTGGTAAACCTGTATTTCAACAATTATTTGATTTCGCTAAAATAAATGGATTGTTGATTCGGTGGGGTTCAAAAGGATTTTCGATAAACATAACGATTAACGATGGATTTGTAGGATTATGTTTTGGTTATCCACCGCAATCAGTATTTAGACAAAGTATTTATACTGGATTTGAGGAAATAAGGAAAAAAGTAAATAATTCGGATTCAATTATCGAGTTATATAGGTCAGAATTAGAGAAAACCAATAAATTTATATCGGCAAAATCTAATCTAAAATGGATTATAGATAAGCAAATGGACAATCGTGATATTGACAAATTTTTGACAATTTTGAACTTAGTGATAAACAAAATACGAGAAAACGGATTAAAATAAAGCCCAGCAGGTAATCGAGTAGGCGGCCGGTGAGCAATTTGCCCACCGGTGCACCTCTCACACCACC
>CAZSDU010000019.1:0-59609 GCA_964605775.1 uncultured Prolixibacteraceae bacterium
GTCTCCAAAGGCAAGGCTGTCGGGCAGGTAGGATTGATGCCAGAGCAGAGAACCCCCGCTGTCGAATTTAAACAGGTTGGTTCTCAGGTTTTGATTGAGATCATTGAACTCACCCAATAACAAGTATCCCTGGTCACTGGTTGGTTTAACCCTCCAACCCAGATCATCCGAAATAGCCGGGGTATATATATCGCTGCACCATTCCAGTTCCCCACAACTGTTTAGTTTAAGAATATAGGCATCCTGCTGGTTCCCGTATTTGGTCGTGGTTCCGGCTATGATCAATCCGTTATCTGCAGTCTGTTCTATATTATTAACAAACATTAAATATTGGCCATTCCCAATTTTTTTATTCCATAACACATTCCCATTTATATCGGTTTTTATTAAACAACCGTATTTCCCGTTAATCCTTGTACCAAGAATAATATACCCTTTATCGTAGGTTTCAATAATGCAATTAGCTGTATAATTTTGAGCATAGGTTTTTATCCATTCCTGCGTCATCCCGGTTAATGTAAAGAGGCAACTGATTGCAACCATGAAAGCTTTCATATGAATCATCAATCAAGAATTTTTCAATTTATTGAATAATTGTAAACTTTTGAGTTTCAAAATGCTTTCCTGAAAGTAACAACGTACAAATATACGTTCCGGAAGAATAGGTGGTAGTGCTCAGCAGTATTTGATCCTGCTGCTTCCCGAGTTGAAATGTCTCAACATGTTTGCCATCTAATGTTGCAATAGAAATTATTGCCGATTGACCAGATTGAAACTTATCTTTCAGATTATACTCCAGAATTACATATTGCTTTGCAGGATTAGGGAAGATTTTAATAAAAGATTTATTGTTTATTTTCCCGGTTTTAGGATAACGGATTCGCTGTTTCGACGACTTGGTATTATCCGGCAGCAAAATCGGCTCGACATAAGTTAAAAAATTATTCGCAATAAGAATATTTATTGAAAGGGTCTGAACCTGGCCGTCACCATTTGCCATTAATCCCCGGATGGTGGCAGTCTGCTGGGGATTCATTTCAAAAATGGTTCTACCTTCGGATTTTAAGGAAGTCATCACCGCAAAATAGGAAAGATAATCCTGATAAATGCTTTGCTGAGACTTGTCCAGGTTAAAGTCTATGGGAATTCTTGTCAGTGTGTTTCGAACATTTAATGTGTCGTTTATTTTTAAGTATTCGAATGCAAGCCAATACCTTGAATTAATTGAACCGTACCGTTGCAACAATGAGATTGTACTATCCTGTGCAGCAGAAGGGCTTACCGAGTCATTTTTATAATAACTGACAAGATCATTGAAAATACCCGATTTCGATAATTGATGATTATATAATGCAGCTCCAAGAGAGTCCTTCAGAGAGATGATTTCTGCTCCCTCCTGAATTTCTGCCATCATGGAATCCGGCATGGATACAACACGGTCATTTAACTGGTTCATCACAACATCCGATTTGGCGGACTGTGGGTTGGCCACTAATAAATCTCTGATCATCACGTTTGGCAGGACATTTTCTTTCTGAATAGCCGATTGCATTACCGTATCTGAAAGATAAGGCGAGTTACTGAGTAATTCCTGCCTGAGCTCCAATGCCTTGGAAGGAGTGCTTGCCTCGATGGCTGAATTGAGATCCCCGGTACTGCCTCCATCGGTGAGAAGATCCAGGGTCGTAGAAAGTGAATCGATTGCTTGTTGCTCATGCGATAATTGTTCAAGGAGATTGTCCATGGATATGCTACCCCCGCCTGTGGAAATTTTTGACGGACAAACCGATGATTTAATATATGGCCAGGTTGTTGGCTTCTTGACAACCATATTGACATCACTGAAATCAGGTCGAACTCTCCATAATTGATGAGGTGCATGATGATAATAATTAATCAATGATGCCTGGTTATTAATATCAGCGTATGGAATTGAAGAACTATGGTTTTTTGAGAAAGTATTCCCAGCGGGGTCTGTCTGGAGCAATTTCCAACCCTGGTTTCTGGCGATACCCCAATTTGGATTATTCCCGGCCTGGTTAATGATAATATCATAAATTGTGGTATAGAAATCATTACATTTTATGCAGAGGCCTGTGGTATCACTTGTGTTTCGGTTCAGATTCTGGGCAATTATCCCATATCCTATATGACTGAAATGATTGTTATAGATTTCATTGGGATCTCCGCCTGAGTTGTTAACGATTATCCCCACCGAATTCGATCTGCCATCGCCACCCTGGTAATAGGAGATGATGCTGTCTTCCTATACCTTATACGCTGTGCAATGATCCAGGTAAAGCCCGTAGCAGGTATCGGCGGTCACGGCCCCATCGGGGACGATCAGGGTATCCTGGGTGATGTGGGCAAAATCCACGGCGCTCAGGTAAATGCCACGGAAATTCTTATCAAACCTTGTTCTCCTGACATTGACCCAGTAAGAAGGGTCGCCATTGAGTGCTTTAATCCCGTAATGCAGTCCTGAAAAAACCGAGGGATTCCTCAAGGGGGTGGAACAGGGGGAGATATTACCCGGACAGTATTCAAACTGATCCACCTGATAGCTGGCATTGATGCTGTAAATCCCCTTTCCTTTCAGGACGCTGGGAATACTTCCCGGTCTGACGGTGGTATTCCTGAATGTACATCCCTTAAATGTGACGCCCCTTACGCCAAAAAGGCTTACGAAGTCGATCGGGGTTGAGGTTCCGTCAATGAAATCATGAGACGTTTCGAAAACCACGTTATGAAATCTGCTTGAATTCGTTCTGGAATAGGATACAAATTTTACAGCCTCATAATTATTCCTGAAAGTACAACTGTCGCCGATGATGATCCCGCCCGTTGATCTCCAGTCGATTTCACCGTTTTCATCCGTGCGGCAGGCAGCAACGCCTATCCTTGCATTCTCGACAAGGGCTCCGTGAATGAAAAGAGCACAACCCTGGAAGGGAAGGCCCTGAACCTGTCCCGCGTTGCCCCAAACCTGTACGCCCTGCCACATGCTGAAGCAGGCATTGGTGAGGGTTCCCCCGTCAACGATTAATTTTGAGCCCGGTCTGACCATAATTCTGGCCAATGGAGGAAGTTTCACCTTCGATTTGATGGTCAGTACGCTTGAATCTGTGATCAAAATACTCCGGTCCATGGTTACATCATCTGTCCAGGTCTGATCCTGGCTAATCACCCTGGGTTCTTCTTCAAAGTTACAACTTAAATCGGCTTCCCATATTCCTCTACCGTAAGTTGCTATTCTGATTACATTTAATGGATTAACGATTTCGATATCGGAAACAATTGCAATTGGCAGGCCAGTGTTAAAAGATTGCCATTGCTGTTGTTTATTGCTGCGATAAAACACGCCCACATCAGTACTGATAAAAATTCCATTTCCCCAAGCTTTAATACTGTTTACAGGTATGTCAGGCAGTCCCTCCGAATAATCATTCCATATTGTTCCACCGTTTGCTGAGACCATTACCCTGTTTTTACCTGGTGCATCAAATCCCCCGAAAGAGATCCAAATTGAATCCTGGTTTGTCGTACTGATGGCAATATCAGTCAACCCATGATTTATAAATACGGGATATCCATTATTTGTGACAGTTGTAGTAAGATCTGTCCAGTGCTCACCCCCATCTGTTGTTTTCAATAATTTATATCTTTTTGCCGAATTTGAATCGTTCCAATGGGGTAATGCATAACCTATGTAGATAATATTTGAATTATTTGGTGAAATTGCTATTGCAATCATTCTTTGCGAATTATCAATGGGGATATTGTTTACCTGAACAGGTATTTGACTGAAGGAATCGGCTCTATTATCTGATTTATAAAGATTTAAAGCTCCAATATATAAAGTGCTGGGATCAAAGGGATCCAATACCAATGGCCAATCTGGCAACCAGTCCTCGGTTCCGGCTGCATTTGTTCCGTAATTCCATGTGTGGCCATAATCCTCTGATTTTGAGACAACAATTCGATTCCCCATGCAAATCCATTTGCTTGAATAAATTATCTCTGGATCATCCTCATTAACCAAAGCGTTTCCCATATCGCCGCTTCCGACGTGCAACCAACCGGTTACAGGATCTTTAAGGAAAAAATTATTATCCTGGGTGCCTCCTCCTATCCAATACGGATTGACATCTGAAGATCCAATACCCCAGAACTGTGTAATATTTAATCCCTCGCCATTCAAATTCATCCACGATTGAGATCCGTTGACACTTTTTGATAGCCCTCCATCATTACCTGCGAAAATTACATCCTGGTTTCCCGCCTGGTTTACCATGCTTCCCTTTAGAATAACCGCATCCCGCGTGTCAACATGATAATGGGTAAAATCTCCGTAAGTCTCTAATTTTGAGTTTAAATTCCAATGGGTCAATCTTGTCATGGTAAACCCGCCTGCATATATAATTCCAGTGTCGGTAGGAGAAACCAACAACTCCATTCTCCAATAATTTATTCCTCCTCCCCCACTATAATGTCCTCCAATAGCAGTGTGATCACAATCAAGCATCAAAGCCCATGAACCATCATCGCCATTATTGTATGATTTCCAAATTTTTACACGGGTATCAATGGTGGGAATGGTTGAAGAAGTATTTACCATGGTATCATTTCCTAAAACAAAAAGCGCTTTCGGGTCAGCTTTTGAAACAGCGAGTTCAAATCTTTCACTACAATTTTTAAATTCAGGGAGAAAAACATCAAGCCGAATGCTGTCAGGATTATCGGCTGTAGCGTTCTCAATTTTCCATACTTGGGCGCTTGGATGATTTGAAAAATGCCGGTTGTCTGTTGAAACATACAATATGGAATTGTCATCCGGTTTCATTTCGATATCGCGAAGCACCCTGTAATTATCATTATCTGCGAGATCCTGTTTAGGAGATGTAAATATTCTTGTCCAGGTTTGACCATAATTTTCCGACCTCATCACTTTATCAAAAACCAATGCATAAATTCTTGACGAATTTGAGGGATCGACCAATACTTTATAAGAAGCAAGATGGGTTGGGATTTCATTACTTCCAGTTTCAGGAAAAATAACCTTCCAGGTTGACCCCTTATTATCTGATTTAATGATTCCTATTCCAAATGCATCGCTGCTTAAAGGGAAAAAGCCTCCAGTAGCGGCGTATAAGATATTTCCATTATTCGGATCACCGGTGATGTTGTTAATTCCTATTATTGAAAGACCGCTTTGATCCGTGATATTTTTCCATTGCTGACCTCCATTAGTTGTTTTCCAGATGCCTGAAGTATTTGTTCCGATATAAATGGTCTGAAGCGTTTTGTCATTAACGGTGTCAACATAAACGGCATTGACAAGTCCATTAACCTGTTCTGTGATACCACTTGGCCCGATAAATCTCCAATTGGCTGCCAACATGGTTGAGTTATCATACTTTTCTTTTTCAATATAATAATCGGTAATCCTATTACGATAAAGATTAAAGTTGCCTTTTTGTGAAGAGTCAGCGCTATAAGTCCTGTTTACCCAGAAATATTCCCATCTCTTGAAATCCTTGTATCCATTACCTGTTTGCGACATCTGTTGAGAATTTTGGTTATAAAAAGAATTCCATCCGTCGCGGATATTAAAAAAATTGGCATTCCCCTGGCCTTGGATATCGGAAATTAAGAGAATGGATGTGATGGAAAGCAAAAAAATTATTAAAGGCTGATGTTTGGTTTCGGTTCTCATGGCTAATTTGGTTAGTCGTTGTTCTTTCTTAACAAATCTCATACCAAAAAATCAACCACTTGATAATCAAATAAAAAGAATTTTTTTTAATTGAAAAATATGAAAATGGTGTCTAAAATTTTGACACTACTGTCTAAATTTATGACACTATGTTTAAAATATTTTCTGCAAAACATGAGATCTCTTATAGGAAGTTACAATACCCTGTTCCTTCCCCTGTGCTCCACATTTCTGAGGACTCCGGCTGGGTTCTTGAAACGGTTGGTCAGCATCATGGAGGCGATGATATA
Organism: uncultured Prolixibacteraceae bacterium; assembly: GCA_964605775.1. Classification (GTDB taxonomy): domain Bacteria; phylum Bacteroidota; class Bacteroidia; order Bacteroidales; family FEN-979; genus CAZSDU01. Next base: position 6,007 of record CAZSDU010000019.1, read on the forward strand.
GGGTTTAAATCCTGCCTGCTTATAGAGCGGAACCCGGTAACGTTCAAAAACGGAAGCCACCACTTCGCCTTCCTTGCAGGAAACACCGGATATGTCGGCGGGGAGACAATGCATATACAGGGCTTTCCCTTCTCTGGTCAGCTTCATTTTGTCTTCCGTGCATTCCCAGTTTTTGAACCGGGCATTGTTGGCAAGACATTCTTTCTCGAGATCCTTTAAACCAGGATGATCATTGTTGCGGAGCAGATCTGTCCGCTGCTGCATGACATGAAAAGGAGCCCAGCTTTTAGGGTAAACGATGTCGGCTCCGGAAAATGCTTCTTCCATGGAATTGACAAGGCGAAAATTTCCCCCACTTTCTTTAGCATATTTACCAGCCATTTCAACCACTTCAGGAATCAGTCCGTAGCCTTCGGGGTAAGCCAGGTCAACTTCCATTCCCATGCGGGTCATCAGTCCGATGATTCCCTGGGGGACGGAAAGCGGTTTGCCGTAACTGGGGGAATAAGCCCAGGTCATGGCGATCTTTTTGCCTTTCAGGTTTTCCAGTGAACCGAACACGGTTTTCAGGTGAAGCAGGTCGGCCATGGATTGGGTGGGATGGTCGATATCACATTGAAGATTGATGATGCCCGGTCGTTGCGGGAGAACACCGTCGGCAAAGGCTTCGTCAAGCGCTGCTCCGACTTGCTGCATATAGGTATGGCCGGCGCCCAGGAACATATCGTCGCGGATGCCGATAATGTCGCTTAAGAACGAAATCATCGCAGAAGTTTCCTTGACAGTTTCCCCATGGGCGATCTGTGATTTTCCCTCGTCCAGATCCTGGACTGCAAGTCCCAGGAGATTGGCTGCAGAGGCAAAGGAAAATCTGGTCCGGGTGGAATTATCGCGGAACTGGGAAATAGCCAGTCCGGAATCAAAGCAGCGTACCGAAATATTCCGGTCGCGCAGGTATTTTAAAATTTCAGCTACGATAAGGACGGTTTCCAGTTCTTGCTGTGACTTCTCCCAGCTCAATAAAAAATCCTTTTGAAACAGGCTTGAAGCCTTCGCCTCAGTCTTACCTAAAAACTCCTTTAAAATCCTATCCATCGATAAACTATTAATTTTTCACTCTTCACTTTTCACTCTTCACTCTTCACTCTTCACTCTTCACTTTTCACTCTTCACTTTTCACTCTTCACTTTTCACTCTTCACTAACATAGTATGCCATGGCTGCATAAAACGCAGAAGCTGCCACCAGGTCGCTGACAGGAACTTTTTCGTCGGGGGCATGAGCCATTACTTCATTACCCGGGCCAAAACCGATACAGGGTATTTTATAATAACCATTGATGGTCACCCCGTTGGTGGAAAATGTCCATTTATCCGTGTGTGGCTTTTTGCCGAAAAGGCCTGTAAATGCTTGCTGTGCTTGAATAACCAGAGGCTCATTTTCTCCGGCTATCCAGGTAGGATAATATTTTTCCATGCCATAACGGAGACCTGTGTAAGCGGTCTCTTCATAATGAAGAACCTGGATCTCAGCATCCATACCCTCAAGGAGTTCACGAATCTCAGCCACTGCCGATTCTCTGGTTTCTCCCCAGGTCAGGCGGCGATCGAGGTGGATTTTTGCATAATCGGCTACTGCACAAAGGGAAGGACTTCCGGAAACGAATTCGGAGATGGTGACACTACCTTTTCCAAGAAAATCGTGGGTTTTCAGCCGTTCGTTCAGTTTTTCGATTTCCAGGCAGGCCCGGGACGCCATATAAATGGCATTTTTCCCGCGTTCAGGAGCGGAGCCATGAGAAGAGATGCCGCGGAAGGTCACTTCAATTTCCATTCGGCCCCTGTGTCCCCGGTAGATATTAAGGTTGGTTGGTTCAGTGAGGACCACAAAGTCAGGCTTGATTTTTTCTTCTTCGATAAGATATTTCCAGCAGAGTCCGTCACAATCTTCTTCCATCACGGTTCCGGTGAAATAAATGGTCAGGTCGCGGTTAAAAGCCAGATCTTTCAGTATTCTTCCTGCGGTGACAAACGCGGCAGGACCTCCCTTTTGGTCAACGCTTCCACGTCCATGAACATAACCATTTTTGATTTCACCCGAAAAGGGATCGAAATTCCAGTTGGCGATATTGCCGATATCCACGGTGTCGATATGTCCGTCGAAAACCAAAGTCTTGCTTCCACTGCCGATGCGTCCGATCACATTTCCAAGTCCGTCGATGCGTGCTTCGTCGAACCCGGCTTCCAGCATCTGCCTTTTAAGTTCTTCAGCCACATCTTTTTCCTGGGTGCTCAAAGAACGGATTTTAACCAGTTCAGATAAATTGCCGGCGGTATAATCCGCGTATTTTTCTGCTAATGCGTTGATTTTTAATAAAAGATCTTTCACAGAATGATTTTTAAAAAGAGTCGGTAAATTTACAAATCTTATCAACATCTTATGAAGTCAATCGTATTTGTCGGAATAGGTCTGATATGACTTGTTGCCTTCAGGGCAGTATACTGATGGAGCCTGCTTTCAGCTTTTCAACCGACAGCAGGATCACTTCACCCGTGGCAGGCAGGCTGTATTCCGGTTCCTGCTGATGACCGGCAGTGGCTGAAATGGCATCTTTAATGGCTAACCATACGGAGAGTCCAAGCATGAAAGGCGGCTCTCCGATGGCTTTGCTTTTCAGAATGGTCCCAGGATTTGGAACATGTTTCAGTATCTCTACCCTGAAATTTTTGGGAATGTCGTTAATGGTTGGGATTTTATAGGTGTCGGGAGAATGAGTCAGTAAATTCCCTGTTTTATCCCATTTGATTTCTTCAGTGGTGCACCATCCCACACCCTGAATAAAACCACCTTGTATCTGTCCCAGGTCGATCGCTTCGTTGATAGAATCTCCCGCGTCCTGAACAATGTCGGTACGCAGCAGGTTGTATTGCCCGGTCAGGGTATCAATCATGACTTCTGATACTGCCATTCCGTAGGAGAAGTAGAAGAATGGTTTTCCCTGTCCGCTTTCACGATCGAAAAAAATACCCGGAGTTCTATAGTAACCCGTAGCGCTCAGGCTTACCTGGTTGAGATGAGCCAGCTTGCATAATTCATCAAAGGGGGTTTCCGGGGGAAGATTTTCCTTTTCAGTAAGTTCTTTCAGTCTTGCTTTGATTTTATCTATGGCATTTTTCACTGCCATGCCGTTGATATCACTACCGGAAGATGCTGCCGTGGGAGAGGTGTTCGGCACCTTGGAGGTGTTGGTGGCATTCACTTTGATACGATCAGAAGAAATGCCCAGTTCCGTTGCTGCAATCTGTTGCATTTTGGTGTGAAGCCCTTGTCCCATTTCCGTACCTCCATGATTGACGAGAACGGTTCCGTCAGTGTAAATATTTACCAGGGCTCCGGCTTGGTTGAGGAAGGATGAGGTAAAGGATATCCCGAATTTTACCGGCATTAAAGCCAGGCCTTTTTTGTTGAATTCATTATCAGCGTTAAACTTCTCAATTCCTGCCTTGCGTTCGGAATACCCGGATGATTTCATCAGCTTTTCATACATCAGGAACAAGCGGTTGTTCTCTATTTTCTGACCATAAGGAGTCAGGTTACTATGCTCAGACCGGTAAAAATTCAGCAAGCGGAGTTCCGTAGCATCTTTTTTCAGGAACCTGGCCATACAGTCGATGGCATTTTCGATTACCGCCATACCCTGAGGTCCACCGAATCCGCGGAAAGCAGTGTTTGAAGGGAGATTGGTCTTCCAGGCTTTCCCTGTGATGCTGACAGAAGGGATGAAATAAGCATTATCGCCATGAAGCATTGCTCTTTCCAGGATGGCCCTTGAAAGATCAGTTGAAGAGCCTGCATCTGCATTTAATTCGACTTTGTAGGCCAGGATCAGTCCCTTTTCATCAAAACCAATTTCATAACGGGATAAAAACCGATGTCTTTTCCCGGTCATGATCTGGTCGTCATCGCGAAAGAGGTGAATTTTTACCGATCTTTTGGTGGCATTGGCCAGAAGAGAAGCCCAGGCAGCCACATGATTTCCCTGGGTTTCCTTACCCCCGAATCCACCTCCCAGGCGTTTGACTTCCACTTCTACTTCATTTTTTGCAATACCCAGTACTTCTGCTACGATGGCCTGTGTTTCGGAAGGATTCTGGCTGGAAGCGAACACCTTCATTTCCCTGCCTTCCCCGGGCATGGCCAGGGCGGTCTGGGTTTCCAGGTACCAGTGTTCCTGTGCTCCGGTTTTTAATTCCCCGTGGATCACATGCGGGCAGTTTTTTAGGGCGGTTTCAGGGTTGCCTCTTTCAATTTTACGGGTCGGGGCAATCAGATCATTTTTAGAGATGGCAGATTCAATGTCTAAAATGGCTTCCAGGGGTTCATAGTCAATGACGATACGTTTTTCAGCTTTTATCGCGGCTTCTTCATTTTCGGCGGCGATCAGGGCAATGGCCTGACCAATAAAAGTGGTCTCTGATGCAGCCAGGCAGGGTTCGTCATGAATGATTGGTCCCATCTGGTTTTCACCGGGAATATCAGAAGCGGTAAGCACAGCATGAACACCCTGAACTTTCAGCGCTTCTGAAACATCAATCCGCAGAATTCCTGCATGGGCATGAGGACTGAATACGACTTTCCCCAGTAGCAATTGTTCATTCACCGGCATGTCGTCAATATAGACCGATTCGCCGGTTACATGCCGGATGGCGCTGTCATGACGGAGTGGTGTCGACATAAAATTTCAATAAAAGGTTTTTCCCCACTTTCTTTCTGTATTCAGCTTCAGAACGGGCGTCGGAAATAGGATTAAATTCTTCTTCAATGAAAAGCATAGCTTCTTCAATGATGGATCTCGACCAGATTTTTCCCCGAAGGAAATTTTCTGTCTTAACAGCACGTTTGGTCATGGCCGCTATTCCGCCATATGCTATTAAGATTTCGGAGATCAATCCATCCGTGAGGATAATTCTGAAAGCCCCGCTGACCGTTGATATGTCAAGATCTTTCCGCTTCGAGACCTTGTAGGATCTGATGCGGTCGTCAGGTCCGGGCTTTGGAATGCGGATTTCCGTGATCAGTTCGTCCTGATTCAAATCAGTCTGGCGGTATCCTGTAATGAAGGTCTCAATGGGTAATATTCTCTCAGATGAAGAGGAACGCAGCACCACGATCGCCTTATATACAAACAGCAGCGGAAGGAGGTCGCCGATGGGAGAGGCAGAACCCACATTTCCGCCGATGGTGGCCAGGTTCCTGATTTGCAGGGAGCCGAAAACCTTAAGTATGCCGTGCAATCCCGTAAGCTTACCGGCAGTGAAATGTTTCAGTTGTTCCAATGACAAACCGCCGCCAATAACAAATTCAGATTTGTTTTCCTTCCAGGTTTTCAATCCCTCTACTGCCGAGAGGTCAAGGATCTCTTTCAGGATTTCTTTTTTCTTCGTCTGCCTTAAGGCGACATCTGTGGAGCCGTTAATCACTATTGCTTCCGGGAATTCATGTCGTAGCCTTAAGGCTTCTGACAGGGAAAAGGGTTTATAATAAGTCTGTACAGGGGTTCTGATCTCAATGGTTTCTTTATTTTCATTAATGGATGTCAATAAGGCAAGGGTTTCTTTTTCTTGGTCTGAAAAATGGTCTTTCCCATGATTTTTGCAGGCTTTTTGCGCTGCTTCAAGGATAGGCTGATAACCCGTGCACCGGCAGAGATTCCCGGTCAGGGCATCTTCAATGATTTCCCTTGAAGGCTGATGATGGTTTTTATACAGGCCAAACAGCGACATGATGATGCCGGGAGTACAGTATCCGCATTGGGTTCCGTTCGTTTCAACCAGCATTTGCTGAACCGGATGCAACATCTGTTTGCCATCGACAATTTTTGCCAGGTTTTCCACAGTGATCAATTGTTTGCCATGGATCATGGGGAGGAAGACCAGGCAGGAATCCAGGGCTTTATAAACCAGCTTTCCATGGATGTTCATCTCTGCCACTACGATGGTACAGGCTCCGCAATCTCCTTCGGCACAACCTTCTTTAACGCCTTTGTGGGAAGGATAAGAACGGAGGTAATTCAGCACGGTGGTAGTGGGTTTCAGCTCAGAAGATTTCCGGAAATCAATTTCCGTGATTTTATCATCAAGCACAAACTTGATCGTTTGCTGTACCATTATTCTTGACCGTTGTTATGTATCAATGTATTCCTGACATCAATCAGTCTGGCCAGAATACTGATGGCGATTTCCTGAGGGGTTTCTACCTTGAACTTGATACCGATGGGCATGTCGATCTGATTGATTTCTTCAGGAGTCAGCAGTTTCTCCTCCAGAAAACGCCTGGTAGCAGTTTCAACTTTACGTTTACTGCCAAGCATTCCCAGATATGCATGGGGTTTACGGGCGACCCTGAGCAGAATCTCCTCGTCATAGGCATGTTTTGGCGTCACGATGACGATGTATGTATTCAGGTCGAAAATGATTTCTTCGATGGCCTGGAAATAATCATGGTTTATACATTTGCAGTGCTGAAAGCAGGGATCCTGAAAAATAGTATCTCTCGGATCAATGACCGTTACCCAAAAATCAAGTTCCTTTGCAAAGCAGGATAATGCCTTCCCGATATGGCCGGCTCCGAAAATGTGCAATTTCTGAGCCAGGTTGATCGGTTCGATATACACCTCCATAAACCCTCCGCATTGCATGGTCAGGTCTTCTTCGAGCTGAAAGGAAATTTTTTGGGGTTTTCCGGAAGCAATAATTTCTGACGCCCTTGACGCAACTTCTTTTTCAACCGCTCCTCCACCGATACTGCCAAAGATTTTTCTATCTCCGTAAACGATCATTTTCGATCCTTCTTTTCTGGGTGTGGATCCCCTGGTTTCGATGACGATACAAAGCGCTGCAGGAATCTGTGCGTTGATAATCTCTTCCACTTTTGACAATATCTTCTGCATGGTTGTTTGTTGATAGAGACCAGGGCTGAGTGTAAAATTACATAATAAAGTGAAATAGTAATAAATTAGCAGGTTAAATCATGTCCCTGATGCAGCATATTCCCTTTCCCCCGCTTCGGACTGTCTGGCTGAAAGCCGCTGTGGTGGGAAGTTTATGGGCATCGGTAGAGATCATCCTGGGCAGTTTCCTTCACAATCTGCGTTTCCCATTCTCCGGTGCGATCTTGTCTTTTTTTGGGGTTTACCTGATCATTTCTTTTTTTCAGATCTGGAAAGAACGCGGGCTGATATGGAGAGCCGGTCTGATTTGTGCATTGATGAAATCCATTTCTCCCAGCGCCATCATTCTTGGTCCTATGTTCGGTATTATGACGGAAGCTTTCCTCATGGAGTTTTTCATTTTATTGTTTGGGAAAAATATGCTGGGATATATGGCAGGTGGAGCTTTTGCAGTCTTCTCCACCCTGATGCAAAAAGTAATCAATCTGTTGATTCTTTACGGATTTGACCTGTTGCAGATTCTCAAAGGAATGTACGATTTTTTTATTCGCCACCTCAGGCTTTCCGACCATCATCCGGTTTGGTTGCTTTTTTTCATTGCTGCATTGTATTTGTTGGCTGGGGTGATTGCAGCTGTTTTGGGTTACCGTTCAGGCAACCGTTATCTTTACCAACAGAAAACAGAAGAAAGCGCAAAAAAAGTTTCCTTGCAAGCCGTAAATTTGGTTAGATCAACCGGGAAACCAGGCGCTTATTCCATCTATAGCCTTGTTTTGGCGATTATTTCAATGAGCCTCTGTCTTCTTCTGCTCAATAACAATTGGATCATTCCTGCTCTGATTGTTGCCTTTTTTTTCCTGGGATTTAGCTTTTTCCGCTACGGAAAATCTTTAAAACGTCTGATGAAACTGGCTTTATGGCTACAGTTTTTTCTGATTACTTTCCTGGCTTCTTTTTTATGGAATAGTATTGCCGGAAATGCATTTTTCAGCATGGATGGTTTGATGGTGGGTCTGAAAATGATATTCAGGGCCATCCTTTTTATTACAGGCTTTTCTGTCATCAGTATTGAATTGAGGAATCCTTTGATCAAATCCATATTGTATAAAAAGGGATTTTCAAGTTTATATCAGTCCTTATCCCTTTCCTTTTCTGCCTTACCGGGAATAATCTCGTCCATGCCGGAATCAAAGGTCTTGCTGAAAAAACCTTTCCAGGCTTTTTCTGTCCTCTTTCAGCAGGCAGAAGGATTGCTGAAGCAGTTTGAATCAGACCATCGCATGAGGCCTCCTGTCGTCATCATTACCGGTGACATTCAACAGGGGAAGACAAGTTTTGTTCAAACCATTGTTCAGAAACTTAAGGACAGGGGATACCAGATTTCGGGATTTTTAGCTATAGCGATCATGGAAGGTCAGCAGCGGTCGGGTTTTCAGCTATTCAATATCCAAACCTCAGAAACTATTGGGTTATGCTCATTAAAACCGGTTCAGGGCTGGATAAAACAAGGGTCTTTTTATTTCAATCCGCTTGGATTACAAAAAGGAAATGAAATTTTGTCCGGCATTATTCCCGACCATGTTCACATAGTCGTGGTTGATGAAGTCGGACCCTTAGAATTATCGAATCAGGGCTGGGCGAAAGCAATGGGTGATCTATGTCAGACAACACAGATCCCACAGCTTTGGGTGGTCAGGAAAAGCCTGGTGGATAAAGTCGCCCGGAACTGGAATGTCGGAGATGTATTCATTTTTGATATCGTGAACGATAGCAGTGAAGCAGTGATCAACAAGCTGGAAGATCTTTTTCAATCAGGCTACGGAAATCCTCATAATCCTCCGGGGTATTGATATTCCAATGAATTCTTTCATCGGGGAAGGGAACTTCTTTCCGGGGAAACATCTTCAATGCTTCCTTCAGATTGTTTATGTTGTTCATAGACTGCAAGTACTGACAGACTTTATGCCCCAAAAGTATGGGATGTCCTCCTTTTCCTTTATATACGGGAACGACATATCCATCCGGTTGAAGGAAATCGGCCAGTTTTCCAAGCAAGCCGGATTCGACAAATGGGTTATCGACATTTTGCAGAAAACAGGCCTGACCTGGCAGAATCTGTCTGAAACCCAGCTGAAGGGAATGATAACGACCGAGATCAGGCTGGGGATTAACAACATATATGACATTTCTTTTTTTCTGTGCCGGAAGGGGGAACTTTTCATTCACCACCATGACTACCGGATCGCAGCCTGAATCCAGAAACCCGCGGATCAAGTATCCGGCGAAACTCATGCCATTGGCATGATGTAACAGGGCCTTGTCTGTCCCCATTCTGCCGGAATTACCGGCTGCAAGAATGATTGCCGGGATTCGCGGGTTTTCCATAATTTTTTCTGCAATATTATCATTTATTTTTTACTTTTACCTTTCCTAAAATGTATGTTCAGATGTCAGATGATTATATCCTCAACAGGAGGGAATTTCTAAGGACCACTGCCGCCATCGGCACCGGTGTCATTGTTGCATCCGCTTTACCCGAGAAGGTTTTTTCCCTGGATACTAAACCTGCAGAAAAACCGGCCACCAACCTTCAGGATGCACTCAAATATCCCCGTAATCAAGATTCCATGCCCGGAAAGATTCCGGCGAAAGTAGTGGAAGTGGATCATGCCGGAGCGGTCATTGAAAACAAGCCGGACGCCAAAGCAGTTCATGCCATGATCACTGCCGGAATACTCGCCCTCACCGGCGCTACCGATCTGAAAAAAGCCTGGCAGACCTTTTTCAGCCCCGGAGATCGCATAGGTATCAAGGTCAACCCCGTGGCAGGGAAAGAACTTTCTACCAGCCTGGAAGTCACCCGAGAAGTGATTTCCCAACTGGTGGAAGCCGGGATCCCGGTGAAAAATATTTTAATCTGGGATCGTCGTGAATTTGAACTCGAAGAAACCGGATTTACTCCGGAAAACTTCCCCGGGATTGCCATCAAAGGAACTGAATGCAAAATTGAAGGATCTTTTACCGATGCTGCCGGAAAGTTGTATTCTGAGCAGCGCATCGATAAAGACTGGTATTACTGGGCCGATGTAGAAGGAAAATACGATGCGGAAACCCTGCCATACATGGTGAATGAAGGAAAATTCTCCTATTTCACAAAAATCTGTACACAGGAAGTGGATAAGATCATTAATATTCCCATCCTGAAAAATGCCGGTGCTTCGGTAACCCTTTGCCTGAAAAACCTTGCTTATGGCGCCATCACAAACACAGGGCGTTTACATAAGGATCTCTGGTCGGAAACTTCGGCCGAAGTCTGTGCTTTCCCTCCTTTGCGGGATAAAGTGGTACTGAATATCGTCGATGGACTCAGGGGTTGCTTTAATGGAGGTCCTGGGTACAACCCCCAGTATCTTTTCGATTTTAAATGTATGCTGTTCGGGACGGATCCTGTTGCTGTCGACCGCATCGGCTATGAGATCATTCAGCAAAAAAGAAGAGCTGAAGGAATTCAGAAAGAGGAGTCCCCCCGTGGCCGGCAATTCATGATAATGGCTCAGGAACTTGGACTGGGTACCCAGGATCTGGAGAAGATCACATGGAATAAAATTGAACTCATCTAAATGGATCCTATGAATTATCTGAAAATACTTTGTTTTCTTTTTTTTACTTTCACCCTATCCACCCCTTCCCGGGGTATTGTTCCCCTTGAAATCACCGATATTCCTCAGGCCATGATCAATGCACCTCAAACCTATGACGGGGAATCCTTATGGGGCTATATCGATGGCGGAGCCGATATCTTTTTGGAATACGGATTTCAGTCCTTGATGGTTCAGGAACTCATCTGGAACAGTGAAAAGATCAAAGTTGAAGTATACCTGATGAAAACCCCTGAAGGGGCTTTTGGAATATATTCTACTTCGGTAATCAAATGTCAGCAACGGGATACCCTGAATACCATTGATTGTGTATCCCGGTTTCAATATCAATCGGCCTATGGTAAGCTGTATATTACGGTCACCTGTGAATCCGGTTCATCGGGAGCACAAAAGCTTTTCTTTCCCATCGCCCGTATAATCATGCAAAAAAATCCTCAGGCTGTGTTAGAATTCCCCGATGTTTTCACTCAGGACAGAATGCTTGAGTACCGGAAAAATCTGGTTTACCTACAAGGATCACTGGGCTTACAGAACAGCTTGTTCCCTTGGCAGAATCTCTTACTTGGGATTCATTTTGAAATGTATGCCATCATGATTCCCGATCAGGTGGCAGACATCTATTTTGCCCGCATCACTTTCCCGGATATTCAGTCTCAGATGCGTTTTCTGACAGCTGCCGGAATGATAAGGCAATATCAACCTGTCCCTAATGTGACAACCGCTAATGGTCTGTACCGGGAATTTCAGCAGGTAGATGCCAGGACAATTTACTTCCTGGAACGCCAGGAACCTTATCCCATCAATGCACTTATTCACCTGATGAAATAGCCATGGCCATAAAAATATTATTGAAAAGGGTTTATGGTTTCTCTTTTTTTTTAATGGCCCTCATCCTCTTCATGGTCATTCTTCTTTATACCAATCAGACAGAAATGGAAAGGCAACTTGGAGTCATTGCTGAAACAACTCCTGATCTGAGTCAAGCCGCTGCCTATATCAAAATCATTGTCGGGCTATTCCTTATCCTGGTTGTTTTTCTGACTGCTTTTTTCGTTCTACTGAATCGCAGGATTTCAAAACCGATTGAGGCCTTGTTACAGCAGACCAGAAAAATCAGTAATGACCTTAACCGCCTGACAGAAACGACCATCGAAATTTCTCAGGGACAGTTGAGCCCGGAGTATGTTATTACCACTGAAGCCCTGCATTTTGCTCATCAGGATGAATTTGCAGAGCTGGCCAAGTCACAGAATGCTATGCTGGTGAACCTGGATGAAACCGGGAACGCCATTGCCCTGATTACCGGGGCCATAAAATCCAGCCGGGATAAATTAAAAGATTTGAACCAATGGCTTGAAGCAGCTGTGGCAGAACGCACCCTCGACCTGAAAAAGGCCAATGAAAAGCTCGAAACAGCTAACAGGGAATTAAGTTTACTGGATAAAGCCAAGACAGAATTCCTTCGGCTCGTCAGTCACGAGATCCGTACCCCCCTGAATGGGATACAGGGATTTATGATGCTTGTCAAGGATATGCCCCAGGCTGCCGAGTTGGCAGATATTTTCGATCTGCTTGAAGAATCCGTGAAACGGCTGGAACGTTTTTCCCTGGTGGCGCTCTTTATTACGGAATTACGAACCAGGAACATTGAAATCAAAAAAGAGGAAATCCAGATTCTGGATCTGATTCAACTGGCGTTAAAAAAATCAGAGGGTAAAATCAGTCAGAAAACCCTCAGGATAAATCTTGGCGACAGCCTTTCATCGCTTGTAGTTATAGGTGACAGACGTATGCTTGAAATCTGTGTGGAAAGCTTAATTGATAACGCCATCCATTATTCATTTAAGGATGGAGAGATCATCATCCTCTCTGAATCTTCCAAAGAAACGACAATTCTCGGGTTCATCGATCATGGCAGCGGTTTTTCCCCTCAGGCCCTGGTGCATATGTTCAAACTATTCTCTCCAGGAGAACAGCATATTGATGAAAATGTCGGCCTTGACCTCGCCCTGGTTAAAATGATCATGGATGCGCATGAAGGGAAGATAGAGCTGGGCAATAATCCGGAGGGAGGGGCTTTTGTCAGATTAATCTTCCAACGGTAAATATGATGCGCCATTCAGGCGGAAGAACCTGCCGAAGACGTGAGCATGGATCATCAATGAAGAACGAGGGCGGCTCAAAAGGCCGCCATTCTTTTCTCTTCTTGCCTCAGGCAGGCCGGGCCCTGTACCGCAACGTGTTTGAACCTGGCGTTAAGACAGCAACCGTATTCCCACATCAACTATCGATAGTCACGCGCCAGCTAAGGCCGCTTACGCGGTGACTTTCTTTGCTCCTTTCTTTTAGTGGTAGCAAAAGAAAGGAGATATATTAACAAAGGGTAACTCGAGCTTTTGAGACACCCTCGCTATCTTATCGGTTACTTGATCAGCGAAAGCCCTTCGAGGGCAGAAGGATCTTTGGGCCGGTTCAAAAGCGTCTTGTTGAATAATACCTGGGCTTCTCGCAGTTTACCGAGTTTGAGGTTGGTCCAGGCATAGAGAACCATGCTGTCGTAATCAAAAGGATACAGGTTAACTACTTTTTCAAGATATTTTTCAGCTTTTAAATAATCTTTCCTTCCATAATAGATGGAGCCTAGACGATAATTGGCCAAGGTATTCTGGGGATCAATGGCAAGAATATCATTGTACTGCCCAATCACCTGATCCCAGTTGCCTAGGGCAGAAGCCGGGTTGACAAATCCAAATTTGGCTTCAATGGCATAGGTCTTAAGATTGATCGCTTTCTGGTAATAAGCTGAAGATTCCGTAAACTGACCGGCAAGATAGGTAACCCAACCCAGCCTGAGATTGATTTCATAGGAATCTTCCTGATAAATTCCCTTCATTTCACTGATGGCATCTGTGAAATTTCCCCTGGACTCATAGGCCTGGCTTTTCGAAAATGCTTCCTGCCATGCGGTAAAATTGGTCTGACTGAAAAGCGACACGGAACAAAGTAAAAAGAGTAAGCTTACCTTATACCGGACGAGCAAAAATACCCTGTTAAGCTGTGACTTTGTCCACTTGTTACGTTTTAAAGTTTCCATGTGATTCCTCCGATGATTGAATTTGTGTTATAAGGATTATTTTTTATTTGCTGAACTTCAAGGATCTCGTTAATACCGGGTTTTTTGGCCTTGATATAGTAAATTTGCTGGCTTTCCTTTTGGTAATATCGATAGATAAGCGAAAGCTGGAATCGTTTTCCAATGAGAAATATAAGATTGAATCCTGTTTTAAAATCAATTTTGTCGCTGTTGTTATAAACGATAGAACCATTAAAAATATTGGAATTGGTGAAATCACCGTAATAAAAGTTGGCTTCACCCCACATCCATGGAGTGAACTTTGCCCCCAGAACCTGGCTTATTAATAAACGTTTTTCTTTCTTCTGGAAGAACCCTGTCACCGTAGTGGTTCCGTAGAAATTTAGGTTTCCCAGAGGATAATAAGTCAGTGAAATACCGGCCTGCTTCTGTGTTTTTCCGTTCAGGTTCGACCAGCTTCCGGTAAGCGCAAGGCTGAAGCGGCCAATATCTTTGGAAATCCGGAGGCTGGCCACAAAATTATTAAAGGAAGTGTCGTTCTGTTCAAAGGAATAAACCAGCGAAGGATAACGAAACAGGTGGTAGCTGTTATCGATATAGGAATAATAGGCTGTATCGCTGATACTATCGGTGCGATAACTTGGGTTAATCGTTGGATAGCTGACATTGATCCAGTGGAAAGCAGGTGTTATTTTTATTCCCCAGGCTAAGGTGATCGCTGCATTGATATATATTTCATGCTGGCTGATATGATACCGGAAAGATGTATCATGGATCTTCCAGGAATAAGAATATAAGTAGTCCCTGCTGAAGGGAGCCTCGATAATTGTATCTCGATGAGCTTCAGTACGGCCGTACTGAATGTATTTTGTCTTCGAGAAATTGAGGTAGTTATAGGCAAGCGTCAGATCAATCCTTTTAGAAATCTTTAATTTCAGGCTGAGGTTTTCATAAATATTGTTACCATAGAGATCCTGTTCTCCGTAAATACTGTCTTTGCCCATCAGCTCAGAGAGATTATCCGGGGACCGGTCGCTGCTCAGGGTATAACCACTTTCCAGGTGAATCTGCTCCAGGAATCCCGGATCTGATTGTTCGGCATCGCTGACAAAGTCTTTCAGGGATGCTTTGAGTATCCTGGCTTCTTCAGGATGGTTTGAATAAAGATAGGATTTGTAAAGATAATCTCCGATAACCGGATCGCCCGAATTAAATGCCCGGGCTCGGCTAAGGTGGATTATCGCCGGAATGTACTGTTTTTTACTGAAGTAAGCGATTCCCATTCTGGCCCTGAGATAATAATAATCAATGTTCTGTCTGAGCGCCTGTTTTCCGACCAGTATCACACTATCCCATTTTTGTTGGTTGTAACAGGAATAGGTGAGCCGGTCAACGGTTTGAAAATCCAGTTTGGTGGCTGACTTTACCGTTAAGGAAGTCATAAAAAAAGCCAGCATCAGGATATAAAAAAGCATGCTTTTCATCGATCACCCCCAAACCTTACCACCGTTACTTTATCGTTTTCACTGATCGTGAGATGCTCCAGCCCATGAGCTCCGATAAACATCTCACATTGCATTTTTTTGACCTCATAACCTCCAATGCTTGCTTTGCTTATCGATTTCAGTTGGATACCGGTTTGCATCAGTTCATCTTCCATCTTAAGATAGGAAAGCATGAAATCGGACCGGATAAACATGAAAAATGGCGCAATGAAATCCTGAAGCAGGCCAGATACGCGATTGTTAAAGGTATTGACCGGAAAATTATCCCTGACCAGAAGATTGGGATAAAAACCCATCATGATCTTATAGGCTCCCATGAAAAACCTGAAAAGCAGGGAGGAACGGTCGCCCTCGAAATGGGTAAAATAATGTATGTCTCCGTCATTCCGGAAGTAAGCCCGTGAATTGGTTTTTTCGCAGTGAATGAAGGTCAGGCTGGTTGCATTTATCTTTACTTCCCAGTCAAGCAGATATTCATTTCCGTTTTCTGGTAGCACTTTCAGGTTTATTTTTTGACCTGGGATAAAATGAAACGCTTTCTCGAGTGAAGCGTTTTTCCTGATGTTTGAAACCAGTATTCCGTCTTCTGGAATATCATAGGATTTCAATTCATAAGAGTTGTTTTTATGACAGATGTAATGACTGATCGGGTAATTCAATGTTTTTGAGCCGATAAACGGAGTCCCCTGAATCTGAAAATGGATATGCGGGGCAGGTGAACGGCCAGAATTCCCACATGCGGCAATGACTTGTCCCTTTTTAATGGCATCACCTGCTGCCACCTTAATGCTCTCTTTCTTAAGGTGTGATATTTTTGAATACAGATGATCATTATGGCGAATGACAATGGTGTTACCCCAGTTCTTTTCAAGGTTGACCTCCCCGATTTCGTTGTCTTCTATATCCTCTGCAATTTCTTGTACCCATCCATCCGCTGGAGCGATAACAGGCTTGTTAAAGCAATGATATTCTTCGCGCTTTATCCCGTCTCCGCTGTGGATGGAGCCTTTTTCATCTGTAATCTCAAAATCCCAGGCATGCTGCCATTCTCCCTGGTGGGTTAACTTCCCATTATGGGCCTGGGTGACTTTCCATTCTCCATAGAAAGGCAGGGCAAATGGGAAATAGTAAATGATGCCGAAACGTTGACGGTAATTAACATGTGAGTAAAGATTTTTTTCTGGAGAATACTGTTGAAAGCTGACCAGTTGTGGTTTGTCGAAAAATCTTTCCCTGAATTTAAGGGCATAAAGAAAAACCAGGACAATAATATTGAAAGGAAGGGAGTAAACGGAAAGCTGAAACAATGAAAAGATTGTCTGAGTACTGGTCAGGATAATGGATATCAAGGGGGTAAGAAGGATAACCCAGAGCATTGACCAGCGTGAAGGAATGATAAAAAAACCCCCGATGGCAATGGAAGTCAGGATGAAATTGAAGCCGATGAAATGATAACTAAGTTCGTGGATATCGGCCCCGATAAACAGATAATAGGCATAGGCAGAGAAAAAGCCAAGCAAAGAAAGCAGGAAGGCGATCCGGGAATAAACCAGTAAACCCACCGCAATCAGGATACCGGCAAACAGGTGATACTGAAAGAAAATGGCACCCAGGGAAGTGAAATATAGTCTTATCGATTCATGGATCCCAAGTCCTGTGAGCCAGTTGTAAGAATCCACCATAGGCTGTCCCCCCAGGGAGTACATTTCATTGGTCATATAAATTCCGCGTTCACTAATTTGAAGTGCAGTAAACTGCCTTGAAGCCAGGCTGACCATCCAGGTGCCCAATAAAAAAGATAAGCTGAGAAAGGGAAGTCCGTATTTCCCCACTACCCCTTCAACCCATAGGGTAAGAAAAAGGGTGAGCAGAGAAGCAAAAACCAGAATGATATAAAACTGAGTATTGGGTTGATAAAAAACGCCAAGGCCTAATCCTACCAGCAGGCTATTAAATCCATAATACCCGTTTTTAATATACGTACGGTTAAACCCGATCAGGTAAGCCAATATATTTGAAACCATGACTGCAATGATTCCGCTTAACCCGGCCCAGGGGTCGAAAAAAGAAACAGCTATCAGGATAACCGCAAAAATCTTACTGTTTGAAAAAAATATCTGGGTATAGCTGTTACTGATACTGGACAGGAAAGAAGGGAAAACGGACCGGAGTCGGATCATAGTTCGAATGTTTTCAAATGAGGGGGCACCTTTTCCATACTGTTCATGTTATCTACTGTTTCCCTGAGGCGGATCACATGGGCTTTTTCATTGGTATCGATCAGCACCACATTGGGTCGGAGGGTGATGAACTGCATCCATTGGGTCATATTGTAAGCGCCTACACTGTGTATCACGACTTTGTCGTCTTTGTTCAGTAAAGGCAGGCTGACGCTTTCCCTGATCACATCAATGTTCATGCAGAGCGGGCCATAAACACAGGTGTCTTCCGAATACTGGGTAAATGATTGTGCCGGGGTGATTTTATGGTCGTACCAGAAAGAAGTGAAAAGGATATTCACTCCGATATCAAGGATAGTATTCCGGCGACCGGTGCTTGATCTTTTATTGGAGATGACCGATCCAAGCAGGTATCCAGCATCATCAATCAATGCCCTTCCGGTTTCCAGGATGAGCAATGGAAGTTTATCCTGCTTGAAATTACTGTTGAGCAGTGCGGTTGCAATGACTTCTGCAAAATCATCAAAAGTTGGATTGGTATCAATTCCCGGAAGATATGAACCCTTCAGGGTATTCTTCGAGGCAAACCCTCCTCCAAGATCGATGTATTTTATTTCGTGCTTAAATTTCTGTTCCACAGATAATGCCAGTTCGGCGAGTTTTGACGCAGCAATGCCATAAGCAGAGGGCGCCAACATAAAAGTTCCGATATGGCAATGCAGCCCTACCAGTTCCATTTTCCCGGAATGCATGATTTTATTGATCGCATCCCAGGCCTGACCATTTTCATAATTGAAACCGAAACGGTCCCACATAGGATATACACCAGTATCCATATTTACCCTGATCGCAACCCGTGGACGAAGTTTAAGTTTTTCTGCCAATTCGGAAATGGAATATAACTCATCCAGGTGGTCGATATGGATCAGAGAATCATTGGAAATGGCTTTCGTCAGATCTTCTTCGCTTTTTTCAGGCCCGTTAAAAATGATCTTTTTCCCGTCGACGCCGAGGGCAATCGCCTTGTCGTACTCAAAACCGGAAACGACTTCAGCCCAGGAACCTTCCTGATGAAAAATATGGCAAACAGCATTGAGATAATTGGTTTTATAAGACCATGCAAACTGAACCCGGGGATATCTGGCTTCAAATGATTTTTTAGCTTTTTTAATGGTGGAGCGGATTGTCTTTTCGGAAATCACAAAAAGAGGGGAGCCGTATTCTTTAATTAAATCTTTCACAGCCAGGCCGTCAATATGGGACATGGGCTGGTATTCTGTTCTTGTGCCGAATTTATTGGGCATCCCGGTTTCCAATTTCTTGATCGCCGGTCGTTCATATCTTATCTTGCTCATATATTATGGTTTTTCAAAAAAAGTAACAAAGTAACAAAGTAACAGAGTGACAAAGTGATATGGCGTATATTGTATTTGTGCATTGGTGCATTCTTGCATTGGTGCATTCTTATATTAGGGTATTCGTTCAAAGTTCTCCATAAACGCTGATTTGTTCAAATTCTTGCCGGTCAACGATCATGTCCCAGGCATAACGGATGAACATTTTTCCTACCTCAAAAGAAGTAAAAGGTTTGACTTCTTTTCCCAGAGCCAGATTGACCAGGGCCTCAGGAATGTTTTGTCCGGCACCGACGGCAAGATAAATCCAGGCCGGTAGCCTTGGATTTATTTCGAGCAGGTACAACTCTCCGTCTTTGTTTTTCATCAGTTCCAGCTCAAAACCACCTCTCCATTTGGTGTTTTTCAGAAACTTTTTGGTCATTTCCAGCATTTTCTCGTCCGAAATGGAAATCCCTCCCCAGGCTTTCCCTTTATCCGTGATGTATTGTTTGCGCATCGGGACAGCTGCAATGGTATTTCCTTTTCCATCGCCCAGTCCTGTGACATTAAATTCCGTACCATGAATAAATTCCTGGATAATGATGGGCAGACCCCATTTTGCACTTATTTTATTGAAATATGTTTTAACTTGCTCAATACTATAGGCGATGGAGGCATCGTAAAACTTCCCTTTCACGATCATGGGAAAGGAAAATTCAGAAACCAGGTTGTGAACCGTATTCAGGTCATAGATCACCTTGCTTTTAGGAACGCTGATCCCGTATTTTTTTCCGAAATCATTCAGGTTGACTTTATGCCGCTCTTCAAACTGGTGCAAGCTTGGGAGAAACATATGTATCCCCATGGCCTTTAATTTTTTTTCCAGTTTGATGAAAGGATAAAGTTCTGCGTCAAAATTAGGGATGATCACATCCAGTTTTTCCTTCTCATGGATATACTCCAATCGCTCGAATATGGTATCAATTCCTGCTGCCGGATAAGGAATGGAGTATGTCCGCTCAACCAGGTCATGCATATAAATTCCAGGTTCTAGAGATTCATAGGAAAGCCCTATGATCTTTACATCGAATGAAGCGGCTTCCCGTAAGGCTCTGATGACCGAAACCCCGGGACCGGGACTGTCGATGGCATTCAGACCTGTGACGGCAATATTAAGCTTTCGTTTCTTCATGAGATTCCAGGAGATTATTATGGGATAGGATACCAATGAAATCCTGATAATCCTTTTCGAAAGTAGTTTTATCAGCAGTGTACTTCGCAAGGATAGTATTAAAAATTTCTTGGTCGGTTTTCTCTTCACGAAGAAGGTTCAGGATTTCAATCCCAATCGGATTCACCGAGAAGGATTCACCACTTACCGGGTTAAAGAGCAATCCGGCTTCGCTGACGGCAACATTTTTTCGGAGTTTCATAAATTGGATTTTACGATGCAATATTAAACATATAAACATTCCTGCATGTTATAAAATTATAGAAATGATGTATAAAATTTTAATATTTAGGATAGATGGTCCAGGGGTTTCCGGTCAGTGGAGGAGTTGAGCTTGTAGTCGGTTACTGAGATTCCGGTAATGGTTTTGAATTGGGTTGACAGGTACTGAACGCTGCTATAACCCATCATATAGGCGATTTCGCTCAGGGAAAGATCTCCATAATTGATCAGTTCTTTAACTTTTTCAATCTTATGGAGAATGATGAATTTCTCAAGGGTGATTTGCTCATGTTTCGAAAAAAGGCTTGACAGATAAGGATATGACATATTAAACCTTTCTACCAGGTAGTCAGAGTTACGGACCATGGCATTGAATGTGGAATGGTGAACGAGTTCAATGATCGCTTGTTTGATCTGTTCTATCAGAATTTTTTCTTTATCCTCTATGATTTCAAATCCGAATTGTTCCAGGATACTTTCAATTTTTTTCCAGCTTATTTTTTTGGGGTTGATGGTCAAGGTGATCCTTCCCATCCTTATATCATCAATCTGAACGCCATCCACGCCAAGTTCATTTCTGAGTACATAGATACAGCATTGGCAGACCATGTTCTTGACATGGATTGTCCGTTGTTGCCGAATGA
Organism: uncultured Prolixibacteraceae bacterium; assembly: GCA_964605775.1. Classification (GTDB taxonomy): domain Bacteria; phylum Bacteroidota; class Bacteroidia; order Bacteroidales; family FEN-979; genus CAZSDU01. Next base: position 26,827 of record CAZSDU010000019.1, read on the forward strand.
TCTGCTTTTTTTCTGACATCGGTTAAACCAGTTCGTAACGATATGAATCCTGGCGAATAAAGATAAACAATAAAATGGTAAACGCCCAGAGGGAAGATCCCCCGTAACTGATAAAAGGCAGAGGAATTCCTATTACCGGCAGCAAACCAAGCGCCATACCGATGTTGATGGCGAAATGGAAAAACAGAATGGCTGCAACGCCGTAACCGTAGAGCTTGCTGAATTTGGAACGTTGTCGTTCGGCTGTCAGGATCAAACGGGTAAAAAGGGCAAGGTAAAGAAGGACCAGGGCGGAGCTTCCCAAAAACCCCCTTTCCTCCCCAATGGTACAAAAGATGAAATCTGTGCTTTGTTCAGGGACGAAATTATATTTGGTCTGGGTTCCCTGTAAGAAGCCTTTGCCTGTCAGCCTACCTGAGCCTATGGCAATGAGGGATTGGTTGACATTGTATCCTGCCCCTTTCAGGTCGGTATTCATCCCCAGCAGCACATGAATACGTTGTCGCTGATGGGGCTCCAGTATATGATTTACGGTATATTCTACGGAATAAACAAAGGCTGTACTGGCCAGAAAAACAGCTGAGATGACGAGGATGTTTTTAAACCGCCGATGGGTCCTCAGGTAAATAAAGATACTGATCAGGAAAAGCCCACCTATAAGATATGCTTTGGGAAGGATTAGTGATAATATTCCAAGCAGGGGAAGAAGGATGAAAGTCAGGGGAATAAAGCCCGATAGTCCGCTTCGGTAAAGAACAATGATGAAAGCGAGGAATATGATGGCAGAACCGGTATCATGCTGAAGCAATACGATCAATGCGGGTAAAAGAATGATTACAGACGCGAAGAAAAGCGTGGAGGTTTTTCGGATATCCACGTCAATGGTGCTTAGAAACTTAGCCAAGGCCAGGCATGTGGCCATTTTTGCAAACTCGGCAGGCTGCACCCCTAATCCTCCGATTGCAAACCAGCCTTTGGACCCGGAAATTTCCCTGCCCGAAAAGATGACCAGGATCAGCATCAGCAGACAAATTCCATAGATAAAATATGAAAACTGGGAAAAGAATTTTGGATCGATAAGCAGTATCACCATGGACAGAAAAATGGCTGCAATGATGAATACCATCTGCTTGCCATACCGCTGTGTCATATCCACGATATGGTGATGGTTTTCATCGTACACTGCGGCATAGATGTTGATCCAGCCAATGATGACCAGGGCCAGGTAGATCCCTACCAAAATCCAGTCAATCTTGTAAAATATTCCTTTGTCCTCTCTCAATTTCCAGGTATTGTCCGTTAATCAGGTTGCTTTTAATCATCCTTTCTTCAAGGTCTTTTCGTTTGACATATCTTTTCAGGTACTTTTCAATCATTAAACTGGCAACAGGCGCAGCCCAGGTTGCCCCATAGCCGGCATTTTCCACCACAACCGAAATAGCAATCTTGGTATTTTGTCGGGGAGCAAATGCAATAAAAACAGAATGATTTTTTCCATGGGGGTTTTGTGCGGTCCCTGTTTTTCCGCATATTTCGATGCTGTCGATTCTGGCGTTGGTTGCAGTTCCCGCAGTAATTACATTGGCCATCCCTTCGATGACCACATCGAAATAGGAAGGATCGACATCAGTATAGCGTTTTTGTAAATGTTTATCATTCAGGCTGTCCTTACTGCCGAAAGCACGGATTACATGAGGGGTATAAAAAAAACCTTTATTGGCTATCAGGGCAGACAGATTGGCCAGTTGGACAGGTGTGATACCGATTTCACCCTGTCCGATGGCCAGAGAAATAATACTCATGGACCGCCACCTGTTTTTCCCATGGTATTTATCGTAATATGCCGGTGAAGGAATATTCCCATTCAGTTCTCCGGGGATATCAATCCCGAGTTTTTTCCCAAATCCTAAGCTCATCACTTCTTTTCTCCAGCTTTCATATGCCTGGCGTGTATTCAGGTATGATTTTTTATCGATGATGGATTTAAAGACCCTGCAGAAATAGGTATTACAGGAGATCTGTATGGCGCCAACCAGATCCAGGGGACTGGCATGGGGATGACAAGCGACCATTTTTCCGTCTCCGATGGAGAATCCACCACCACAACCATAGCGGGTCTCCGGAGTCAAAACGCCTTGCTGCTGACCCACCAGAGCATTCACCAGTTTAAAGGTGGACCCAGGGGGGTACATGGCCATGAGTGCCCGGTTAAATAAAGGAACGAATAAAGTGTCTTCACTCAGCAGGGTATAGTTTTTTTTCCGGATCTGACCAACCAGCAGATTGGGGTCATAGGCAGGGCTGGAAACCAGGCAAAGAATCTCTCCAGTTTCGGGTTCAATGGCCACAATGCTGCCTTTTTTTCCACTCATCAGCAATTCCCCGTATGCCTGGAGCTCGGCATCAAGCGAAGCATACAAATCCGTACCAGCAACGGATGCGGTATCATATTTGCCATCATGGAAACTTCCTTTACTGCGGTTAAAGACATCCACGACCTGGATTTTCAACCCCTTTTTCCCCCTGAGGATTTCTTCATATGATTTTTCAATGCCACTGATACCAATATAATCCCCGGATTTATAATATGGATTTTTAGCGATCATTTCCGGATTGACCTCTCCGATGTATCCGAAAGTATGGGCAGCAATGGGATAAGTGTATTTCCTCAGGGTACGTGATTGGACAAAGAAGCCCTGGAAAAGAAAAAGTTTTTCTTCAAGATATCCATAATTTTCACGGGTAATCTGGGACTGAAAAACAGAAGCACGATAAGGTGAATAATTCCTCGCTTTGCTTAAGCGATCAACGAACTCTTTCGGCTCTATTCCGATCAGGCGGCAGAGCTCTGCCGTATCGATATTTTTCACCTGCCGGGGTATAACCATCAGATCATACGCGGCTTCGTTATACACCAGCAATTTGCCATTCCGGTCGAAAATCAATCCCCTGGCAGGATATTGGGTGATATAGCGAAGTACATTATTATTGGCAGAAAGGATGTATTTATCCACCAGGATCTGAATATAAAACAGACGGATGAGATAAATGATCCCGACGATAAAAAAAAATCCGATGATAATGTATTTCCGGTCGGCGAATTTTCTTTCCATCCGCTTTATTTCCTTCTCAGAATGATATCGGGAGTGTATATGATGTTGCTTTGATGAAGTGCACGGTCATAAATGTACAGTTCAAACCTGATGGTATCGAACAAAGGATGGGGATTCATTGACAGCGTATCGACAATCAGTCCTTTGATCGCTTTATTCGGGTTGTCTGGAGTCAATACGGGGATGCGGGCCGAAAAGGGAGGATCCAGGTCAATTTTCACGTATTCGCCGGCTTGCTTTTCAAAATAGCCGATCAGATAATTATAGTAATAGTCTCCCTGTTTGTTATAGGGTGGGAAAGTGTCTCCGGGGTTCAATCCGATGTCCCCGTTCCCATCTTTGAAAGTAATGGCAAGAATACCTTTTCTGGCGAACTGCCCGGTATCAAATATACTGGTCCAACCCGCAAATTCAATTTGAGGGATATCCGAATAAGTTTCTTTCTTCATGCAGGAAGTGAAAAAGAATATCCCGTAAACAAAAAGAAGCAGAAAGAAATATCGCATAATGTACTACCTTTGAATGGCCGTTAAAATTACAAATTTTTCAGTTCATTAGCCCTTATTAGCAATGGAATTCAGAAATGATGTGTTTTCTGTTTCATCCGAATCAGAATTTCTTCGTACTTCACTCGAATTATTTCATTTTCAATATGAATATAATCAGGTTTATAAGGCTTTTGTCGACTCCCTGAACCTTGATCCCGGGAATGTTAAAGACCTTGTGCAGATACCCTTCCTCCCGGTAGAATTCTTTAAAAACAAGGAAGTCATGTGCGGGAAACAACCTCCCCAGAAAATATTTCATAGCAGCGGAACTTCCGGTCCTGAAAAAAGCCGGCATTATATTTCCGACCTTAATCTTTACAGGAAATCGCTTCAACTCGGATTTGAGTATTTTTTTGGACCCGTGGAAGATTGCCAGTTTCTGGCCTTGACGCCGACTCCTGAGCAACATCCTAATTCTTCCTTGGTATTCATGTTGTCCCGGCTGATGGACCTTAGCCTGAGCGCGGAGAATGGTTTTTTCCTTCAGAGTTTTTCTGGACTTCACGCCCGGCTTAAACAGTCGCATCCAAAGGGTAAAAAAGTAATCCTCTTCGGCCTAACTAATGCCCTGTTAAATTTTGCCCGTCAGTACCCGGATAATTATGGACAGGTCATTGTGGTTGAGACCGGGGGCATGAAAGGACAGGGTGAGGAAATGATACGGGAGGAATTGCATGCCACGCTCTGTTCTTCTTTCGGATTGAAAAAGATACACTCGGAATACAGCATGACGGAATTATTATCCCAAGCCTACTCAAAAGGAGATGGATTGTTCCACTGCCCGCCCTGGATGAAAGTTCTCATTCGGGAAACCAGGGATCCTTTTTCGTATGAAAAACCTGGAGCCACCGGAGGGATCAACATCATCGATCTGGCCAATGTTTATTCCTGTGCCTTTATCTCCACCCAGGATCTCGGCCGGAAATATGCCGATGGTTCCTTTGAAGTGCCGGGCCGCTTCGATTCCGCTGATGCCCGGGGATGCAGCCTGATGATCTGACGTCAAACACCATGAAACACTTAAAAACGATTTTATGTATTGTTTTGCTGGGTACAATCAGTCCTTCGGCCTATAGTCAGGTTTTCTCAGGTGCAACCGCCTATTCTTCCGGCTTCGATGATTTTCTGTACGATCTGAAAGTGAGCGACGGAAAGGAATATTATCTGATCCGATCAAAACTGATGACTTACCCTGAAACGGTATATGGTTCATTTCTCCATATGCCTTACTTGTCGATCAATCCAAAGTACCTGGGGTCAGAATTTTCCGGATTAAAAGTGGAATCAGACCCGGAAGATAATGCATATGTCGCAGGAATTTCCCGGCCAAAGCTGATCGGGGATACCACTTTATTTTTATCAAAGATCGATCAATACGGCGCACATGTCTGGTCAGTGACTTTCCCGAAAGTGGGGGATACCGTAGATCTTTTTAAAAATGAATCAGGCTTCTTTTTTGTTCATGATAAACACTTTCTATATAAAGTCAGCCAGGAGGGAAACACGATATGGCAGACCGGATTCAGCGGCAGCCTTCTCCCCGTAGGGGATGTTTTTTTTAATTTCAAAGGGGTCTATGTTGATGTTCCCTACATGCTTGATGGCGAATACTGTGATACTCTATTGTTCAGAAAAGCTGGTTCCGACGGTCAGGTAACAAGCAGCATAACCCTCATTGCAGGATTGGAACCGAACACCCTGATGTCGATGAATATGCATGAAAGACTGATGGGGAACCGGATTTATATCAGCGGACAGTTCTGGGGCAGGGTTGATTTTGATCCTTCAGCCGGGGAAGCGGTGTTTACCAATTATGAGACCATTGTTTTTCCCCATTTTATTTACCCTCGTCTTCATCATTTTCTTGCCGTGTACGATACAAGCGGCAACCTGATCACCGCCTGCTCCAATCCAAAATTCCCGGCCATTCAGCATTTTTCTACGGATTCAGCGGGAGCTGTTTATACTGCAGGAAGCGTTAGCGGACCTGTCAATTTTATTCTTTTACCGGGAGATTCCCTGGTGATCACACCGGCTAACAACGAACGTTCTTTTATTTCGAAATATTCACATGACCTTCAGCTGATATGGACCCGGCTGCTGACCGGTGATATCCGGTATATGGATGCCGGCTATGCTTCCGGTTACGGCATGCAGTTGCTTACTCTTGCCGGCGATTTCAAGGGTCCAATAAACCTGAATCTAGCTTTTCCTGCTGAAGTTACTTTTACCAGCGAAGGATGGGATGTCTTTATCGGCAATTATATTTTCCTTGACAGCAATATATCACTCTTGCATGTAAATAAACCGGGAGAGCAACCGGATGTACTGGTTTATCCCAATCCATCTGACGGTCTTATTTCCATTGAATTTCCAGCTTCTTTCCGGGATTTCAGTTTAAACCTTACGGATTTAAGGGGCAATGCCCTGCTCAGCCGGGAATATACTGTGAACCCGTTCAGGGTAATACTTGATTTATCTGGTTTTTCCGGCGGTTTATATATTTTAAAAATCAAGACCCCTGACCGGATCATCCTGAAAAAGATGCTGATAAGGAAATGATCTCCTTGCAGTCGTTCTTGGTGGAGTTCACCAGTTTAGAGACAGGATAAGCTTTCATTCTGAAGGCAGGAAAAGGTTTTAATAAATTAAGGAGTTCTTCTTTGGAAGATGGACCCAGCCATTTTTTCTCATCCTGAGGCTGAAGGATGACAGGCATGCGTTCATGAATTCCGGCCAGTAATTCGTTGGCTGTGGTGGTAATAATGGAAAACGACCGGATGATCTCTCCGTCCCGGCTGACCCATTGGTCCCATATGCCTGCCATGGAGAAGAGAGATTCATCCTGCATCAGAATCCGGAAAGGCGTTTTGTTTTTATCTTTTGTCCATTCAAAAAAACTGTCGGCAGGCACCAGGCATCTCTGGTCCCGGAAAATATTTTTAAAGGATGGTTTTTCAAGAATGGTTTCCGACCTTGCATTGATCATCCGGCTGCCGATCCCGGGTTCCTTTGCCCAGTAAGGGATAAGTCCCCATCGGTAAAAACTAAGTTCGGCCTTATTTTCACTGGAAATGACGGCCAGATCCTGCCCCGGGGCACAATTGTAGCTGGCTTTATAGATGGCAGTGCGAACCCTTACCCCAAAGCGTTCTAGAATAAGGGCATCTTCCACCGCAAATGAATACCTTCCGCACATCAGGGATAAATCAGAAATCTAAATTAGAAAAAATTCCTATATTTGATCGATGAAACATTTCCAGATTCGTGTTTACGGTAAGGTTCAGAATGTGGGTTTCCGGTTCAAAACCATGGAAATGGCATACCAATGCGGTATCAAGGGCTTTGTTCAGAATGAAGGATACCATGTTGTTTACATCGAAGCGGAAGGACAGGAAAAGAACCTGGAACGTTTTCTTAATTGGTGCAAAAAAGGTCCATTGGGCGCCAGGATAGAGAAGGTTGAAACCACGGAAGGAGAATTAAAAAGCTATTCCTCATTTGATATCAGGAGAACCGAAAGGAATAAGGAGGAGTAAAACCTCACCGGGAAAACTTATTTTTTCCCCTCGATAATGATCACAATTTCTCCCTTAATGCTTTTTTGACCAAAGTAAGTGATCAGTTCTTTCAACGTTCCCCTTACGTTTTCTTCAAAAATTTTTGTCAGCTCTCTGGATACGCATCCATAACGGTTTTCTCCGAAATATTCTGACAACTGGTTCAGGGTTTTAAGCAGGCGGAAAGGGGATTCATAAAAGATCATGGTTTTTTCTTCTCTGGCCAGTTTTTCCAGTCGTGTTTGCCTTCCTTTCTTAGGGGGAAGAAAACCTTCAAAAGTAAAATGATCGGAAGGGACGCCGGAGTTTACGAGGGCGGGGACAAAAGCGGTGGCGCCTGGCAGGCATTCTACTTTGAGTCCCGCTTTGATACATTCCCTCACGAGAAGATAACCCGGGTCGGAGATGGCTGGGGTACCGGCATCACTGACCAGGGCGATCACGGCACCATTTTTCAGTTGGTCGACAATGTTTTGAATGGTTTTATGTTCATTGAAAAGATGATGGGATACCATCTTTTTCTCGATGCCATGGTGTTTAAGTAAAAACCCGGTATTCCGTGTATCTTCTGCCAGGATAAAATCCACTTCCCGAAGAACCCTTAAGGCCCGTAGGGTGATGTCTTCCAGGTTGCCGATGGGGGTAGGAACAATGAAAAGCCGGGTTGGTTCTGTCATTTATTCATCACGAGTTTGAATCCTATACCATGTACGTTGATGAGTTCCACCCGGGGATCATCTTTCAGATACTTACGCAGTTTGGCAATGTACACATCCATGCTGCGGGCATTGAAATAACTGTCGTCATTCCATAACTGGTTGAGCGCCACACTGCGATCAAGTACCTCATTGGGGTGGGTACACAGCAGGCGGAGCAAACCGGATTCCTTGGAAGTGAGTTTTTGTTCCTTGCCACGTATGGATAAGATCTGACGGTTGAAATCGAAAGTGTACTGACCAATGCTGAACTGGTTTTCGCGTGAAGCGGCCTTCCCGGGTTCTTCAGTTCTTCGCAGTATGGCATGCATACGGAGCAGCAGTTCTTCCATACTGAAAGGTTTGGTGATATAATCGTCAGCTCCGGCTTCAAATCCTTTAAGTTTGTCTTCCTGGAGTGCCTTGGCTGTCAGAAAGAGGATGGGGACCTTGGCATTGGTAGCACGGATTTCTCTGGCGACGGTAAATCCGTCCTTCACAGGCATCATAATATCAAGGATACAGAAATCAAATTCTTTTTTATGGAAAGCATCGCAAGCTTCCTGTCCGTTCACGCAGAGAGTGGTCGAATAGCCTTTGGCATCCAGATAGTTTTTCAGGATATTCCCCAGGTTGCGGTCGTCTTCGGCGAGCAAAATGTTAATCTGATTCTTCTCCATATCCATTCATCATAACAGCTGAAAAACAAATTTAGTCTTTTATACGGAAAGGAAGAAAAACAGAGAATTTACTTCCTTTGTTCACTTCACTTTCCAGCTCCACCTTCCCCTGATGCTCTGCCACGATGGCTTTCACATAACTCAGCCCCAATCCAAAACCCCTGACTTCATGAATGTTGCCCGTGGGAACGCGATAAAGCTTGTCGAAAATTTTTTTCTGTTCGTTTTTACTGATCCCGATGCCGTGATCTTCAATGGTCAGCATGATACCATGTGGGGAATTTTCCGTTCTCACCTGAATATGTGGTTTACGGGGTGAATATTTATTGGCATTGTCGATCAGGTTGTACACCAGGTTGGTCAGATGGACGCGGTCACCTTCGATGACTGGCTGGGCGGCGAGCAAATCTGTATGGATAATCCCATCTTTGATTTCAACCTGAATGCGGAGGTTTTTGATCACTTCTGCAATGATGTCATGAAGATTGATCTTTTCCAGCTTCATTTTGAGTTGTCCCTTTTCAATCACAGCTGTTTGCAGAATCTTCTCCGCCATTCCCGCGAGACGCTTGTTTTCTTCCTGGATCATGGTGATATACGATAGAAAGAATGCATCCGATTTTCTCAGGTTTTTATCACCAAGGGCTTCACAGGCAAGGGAAATGGTCGAAATCGGAGTCTTGAATTCATGCGTCATGTTGTTGATAAAGTCGTTTTTTAGTTCAGATAAACGTTTCTGGCGAAAAACAATGGCAATGGTGTATGTAAATGAATAAACGATCACGATGATCAGGATAATGCTGATGAGCAGCATACCAAACAGTTCTGTTAGCAGGAATTGTTTTTCTTTTGGGAAATAAATCAGAAGGTATTCCGGACTGGTATAGATATCGCTCTGGAAAAGGTTGAAAGCATATCCTTTTTCGATGAGTTCTTTCCGGAAATTTCCAGACTTCTCCACCAGGAACTCCAGCCCCTCAGGTTTGAAAATGCCGAATTCATAACGCGTATCTATCCCTTTGATGTTCAGTTCAAGAGCGATCAGGGAATCGAGCATGTTTTTATTGATGAAGTTGTCATAGGGTAGATGACGGTTGAAGTTCAGCATGCTTTCAAACTGGTTGACTTGAAGGGCTTTGGATTTCTCAAGTCGTTCGACTTTCATCACCACTTTGGTAAGGGCTTCATTCACGCTTCGTCTGAAATTGGCCTCCTTGACCCTGGAAGCGTTGGTGATCCAGTAAATCTGTATTCCCAGCAGCCCGATCAGGGCGAAGGTCATGGCCAAAATTGTAATGATGATGATCCTTCGGTTCATGAATACAAAAGTATTGAATTTTGAGATTCAGCCATTTAACAATTTTTAACGTATATTAATATTTCTTAACATCTTGAACCTGAAGTTTCGGTTATTTTTGTTTCAGAAAAAAACACAAAGTTATATATCGAGCTGTTAAGGTATTGTTTATTGGTTTCAAGTGTGTTCTTTGCAAGGGGACACACTTTTTTTTTGATTTCTCCTCCAATCTTCTTATTTTCGGTTCCAATAAATCCATAGCCAATGAAAAAACTAAGTCTTGACATCATTCATGCTGCGCCATTTATCGGTGAAAAGTGTTTGCCTCGATTTCAGGAGGAAATCTATCATTGTCATCGGACTTTGATTGAGCATAGCGGGAAAGGAAATGATTTTTTAGGTTGGATGGATCTCCCGCTCCGCGTTGACGAAGAGCTGTTCGACCGGCTAGCGTATGATGCCTCCCGTATCCGCGAAATGGCGGAAGTATTTATCGTGATCGGAATAGGAGGGTCATACCTTGGTTCCAGGGCAGTTATCGAAGCCTTACGGAATCCTTTTGCAGATTTAATGACAGGGCAGAAAATTCCGGCTGTGGTATTTGCCGGCGAAAACCTGAGTGAAGATTATCATTCAACTTTGCTTGAGTTGCTCGATGTGAAAGATTATGCGGTGGCCGTTATTTCGAAATCCGGTACGACCACTGAACCAGCGGTGGCTTTCAGATTGATCAAAGACCATATGGAAAAAAAATACGGAAAAGAAGAAAGCCGCAGACGGATTATTTCCATTACGGATGCTTCACAGGGTGCGCTGAAAAAAATGTCAGATATTGAAGGGTATCCTACCTATATCATTCCTGATGATATTGGTGGTCGCTATTCTGTACTGACCCCGGTTGGACTGCTACCCATTGCAGTCGCCGGATTTGATATCCGTGCCTTGATTCAGGGGGCTGCCCTGATGAGGGAGGTGGCTATGGCTTCGGGAGATTGCAGCCTGAATCCGTGTGCCATGTATGCCGCGCTAAGGAACATTCTATACCGCAATGGAAAATGTATTGAGGTGTTGGTGAGCTATGAACCCGTTCTGTTTTTTTTCATGGAATGGTGGAAACAGCTTTTCGGAGAAAGTGAAGGCAAAGAAGGAAAAGGAATTTTTCCGGCAAGCGTGACCTTTACTTCCGACCTTCATTCCATGGGCCAATACCTTCAGGATGGGATGAGGATTTTCTTTGAAACGGTCATTTATGTTGAAAATCCCAGAAAAATCCTCAGGGTACCAATGGATACAGGGAATTTTGACGGACTTAATTTCCTGGGCGATAAAAGAATGTCTGAAATCAACCATATGGCTGCGATGGGAACGACCTTTGCCCATGTCGACGGCGGAGTGCCAAACCTGAAAATCAGTTTGCCTGAAATCAACGAAAATACCCTGGGACAGTTGATCTATTTCTTTGAATTTTCCTGCGCCCTGAGCGGATATGCTTTGGGAATCAATCCATTTGATCAGCCGGGAGTAGAAGCATACAAGAAAAATATGTTTGCCTTGCTGGGGAAGCCTGGCTTTGAAAAAGAAACAGAAGCGTTGAGAAGGAGGTTGGAGTAGGCGGATGACGCCTGCCTGTCGGTTTACCTGCCGAAGGCATGGTAGGCAGGGATGTCAGATGGCGGATGGCGGATGATTGTTGAGCGTTTGCTCAATAATTTCAGGGTACCAACGGTATTCAAGTGAATGAATCTTTCCGGCCAGGGTTTCTGCTGTTTCTTCCGGTGAAACCGGGCATTTAGCCTGAAAGATGATCTGTCCGTCATCGTACTTTTCATTAACATAATGGATGGTAATACCTGACACTTTATCTCCATTTTGAATGACCTCCTGATGAACTTTCTGTCCGTACATTCCTTTCCCTCCATATTTAGGCAGCAGAGCCGGATGGATGTTGAGGATATGGTTAGGATAAAGATCAAGCAAATGACCTGGGATCAGCCATAGGAATCCGGCGAGAATGATCCAGTCAATGTTATGAACAGAGAAGATATCTAGAATCTGGTTGGTATGATAAAATGCATGACGGTCAAAAGTCAGGGCAGGAATATTAAACGCCCTCGCCCGTTTCAGGACATAAGCCTGAGGATTGTTGCTCAGTATCATTTCGACCCTGATCCAGGAATGGCCTGAGAAGTACTCCATGATCCGCTGGGCATTGGATCCATTTCCGGAAGCCATAATAGCCAATCGTTTAATCATAACATTTTTAGTGATAAGCTGCAAAAATACAAAAGATAACCCCTTGGTTACTCACCCTAACAAATTTTATAAATCATAGATTATCAACGCTTTGTATTTATCAAATGTTAAAAAATCATAAATATTTTTGGTGGGTAATAATAAAATTCATTTCTTTGCAGTCCGTTTAACCAAAAACAAAAAAAACATGTCTGACATTGCAGCAAAAGTTAAAGCTATCATAGTTGATAAGCTTGGTGTTGATGAAAGTGAAGTTACACCTGAAGCTAGTTTTACCAATGATTTGGGTGCTGATTCTCTGGATACTGTAGAATTGATCATGGAGTTTGAAAGGGAATTCGAGATTGAAATCCCTGATGATCAGGCTGAAAAGATCAGTACAGTTGGAGAAGTTATTTCCTATGTTGAAAACAACGCCAAGTAATCAATCAATCCTTGGATTTTTTGTTATTTGGCTCTTCCCCCTGCCGTTTGCAGACCGACACTCACCCCGCCATAGCGGGGGTTTTTCCTTAGTCAATAAAAGATAAAATGTCGTACAAGTGAAATTAAGGCGAGTCGTAGTAACTGGTCTTGGAGCGCTCACACCACTGGGTAATACTGTTGATGAATACTGGAACAGTCTGGTCAATGGAGTAAGTGGTGCAGGACCGATCACCCGTTTCGATGCTTCAAAATTTAAAACGCAGATTGCCTGCGAATTAAAAAATTTTAATCCGGAGAATTATTTTGACCGGAAAGAGGTGCGCAAGTATGACATCTATTGTCATTATGGGATTGTTTGTGCCGATCAGGCCATTAAAGATGCCGGTTTTAACATGGAAGCCCTGGATAAGAACCGGATTGGTGTCATCTGGGCTTCCGGAATCGGGGGCCTGGATACCCTGATCACTGAAGTTTCCGCTTGGATCAAGGGAGATGGAACTCCCCGCTTCAATCCTTTTTTTATCCCCAAGATGATTTCGGATATCTGCGCCGGCCATATCGCGATACGTCATGGTTTTCGTGGCCCTAATTTTGCTACCGTTTCTGCCTGTGCTTCTTCTTCCAATGCCCTGGTGGATGCCTTTAATTATATCCGTCTGGGTAAGGCTAATGCAATCATTGCCGGTGGTTCTGAAGCGGCCTTAAATCCTGCAGGAGTAGGTGGCTTTAATGCCATGCATGCCATTTCCACCCGCAACAATGATCCCGCCACAGCATCCCGGCCATATGATAAAGATCGTGATGGTTTTGTGATCGGAGAAGGCGCCGGAGCACTGGTGCTTGAAGACCTTGAACATGCCCTTTCCAGAGGTGCAAAAATTTATGGCGAATTTGCCGGGGGAGGATTGTCAGCAGATGCCTATCATATGACCGCTCCTCATCCTGATGGTCTGGGGGCTATTCTTTCCATGCAGCAGGCCATCGAAGATGCCGGATTGAAACCGGAAGAGATTGATCATATCAACACTCATGGCACTTCAACTCCTGCCGGCGATATTGCTGAACCCAAAGCCATCGTCAGTCTTTTTGGAGAGCATGCGTTCAAAATGAATATTAATTCAACCAAATCCATGACGGGACATTTGCTGGGGGCTGCCGGAGCCATCGAATCCATCGCCACCCTGATGTCGGTAATCCACGATCTTGTTCCCCCGACCATCAACCATTTTACAGATGATCCTGACATTCCATCCCTGAATTTTACTTATCATACTGCTGTCAAGCGGGAAGTGAACCATGCCCTGACCAATACTTTTGGTTTCGGTGGTCATAATGCCAGTATTATTTTTAAAAAATTTAAGGAATAATCTGAGTTGAGGATTGATCTTGCCCGTCCAGACAAATTTTCGCCTTCACCCGAAAAACAGTTAGCCCAAGCGATCCGGAATATTTTTGGATTCCGTCCTGGAAATATTTTTTTATACCGTCTTGCCTTTTTGCATAAATCAGCAACCCAGGAAACCCTGAATGGGATAAAAATCAATAACGAAAGGCTTGAATTTCTTGGAGATGCCATACTGGATGCCGTCATCGCCGATTATCTTTTTAAAACCTTTCCAACCCGCGATGAAGGATTCCTTACCGAAATGAGATCGAAACTGGTCAGCCGTTCCCAATTGAATAAATTATCTCAAAAAATGGGCATTGACGCCCTGATCCAGTTAGACAATGCTTCCAACAGCCTGTTCCGCTCATTTAAGGGAGATGCCTTTGAAGCATTGATTGGAGCACTCTATCTCGATAAAGGATATGATTTCGCCAGGAAAATTATTTTAGAGCGCATCATCAAACATTATTTTAATATCACTGAACTGATGGAACAGGAAGTGAATTTTAAAAGCAGGATCATTGAATGGGTACAGAAAGAAAAAAAAACACTTCATTTCAATATGTTGGAGGCGGTCGGGTCAGGGTTCAAGAAACAATACATTGTCGAAGTCCTCATTGATGGCATTCCCATGGCTCGCGGTCAGGATTATTCCATAAAAGGAGCTGAGCAAAATGCTGCTGAGAAGACCTGGCAAAAAATAAACGCTGTTAATCATTGACCTTTACTCCATAATTCTTTATATTTGTTATGACCAAATAACGTCATGACAAAGAAAATTCATTTGGAAACCCGCCAGGAACCGACCATGTTTACCCTCATCGGAATTTCATGCCATGATAAGGATTATCGACTTTCCTTCCTCTTGAATCAACATCTTGGACTGGCATTAGTTAAAATGGACGACCTCCCCGTTTCGGCTTCATCCAACCATGCACCCGACAGCTTTTCCTTGTACTTTTGCGAGGATGAAGACCATTATAATGTCTATTATTTACTCATAAACCGGGGACAGGATACTTTTCTCTTTCCAACAATGAAGCAAACGGATTTTTTCCTGCTGATAGAAGGGCCATTTAAGAAAAACCAAAAGGATCAAATTCTGTCCAGGATTAAAGGGGTACCCAATGTACTGACTGGCTTCGAAATTAATTTTTCAAGCCTTAAAAATTTTGAAACCCTGCTTACAGAACTGGAATTACACTGTTCCGGTCTTCAGAGGGAAGCTAAATTGAAATTTTCACCCATTAAAAATATGGAGGACTAAACATGTTAGAAAATCTGAAAAAAAACATCGACAAAGGCCTGGATTATGCTGTCATGACAACAGACAAAATCACCAAGGCTGCCAAAGAATTGGCAAAAGAGAATAATTTGACCAAGGAAGAAGCCAAAAAGCTCATGGATTACCTGGTCAAAAAATCTGAAGAAACCAGGAAAAATGTGCAATCAGACCTTCAGGACGTTGTGAAGGCCGTAATGAAAAAAATGGATATTCCCAACAAGGAAGAAATCAAAAAACTGGAAGAAAGAATTAAAAAACTGGAAGGTTTTCATAAAACAGTAGTGAAACCGGCAGCAAAACCAAAACCAGTAAAGAAAAACATCCCTGTGACGCTAAAAAAGAAAACCCGTAAGGCATGAAAATTTCCAAAATTGGTTTGGCGGTCCATGAAATTGGCCGGGCTCGTGAGATTCTTGGAATTATTGTTAAGTATGGCTTCAGCGACTGGGTCAGCAAAGGCGGGATGGGAAAATACCTGATCTCGAAAAAACGTCTTGCCCGTATTGACCGCTTTAATCAATGGGAACGTATCCGAATGGCCTTGGAGGAACTGGGGCCTACATTTATCAAATTTGGCCAGATTCTTGCCGACCGTCCGGATATCGTCCCTGAAGCCTTAAGGGAGGAATTCAAAAAACTCCAGGATGAAGCACAACCCTTGCCGGACGCTGAGGCCATTAAGGCCATTGAATCCGAATTGGGCAGGCCCATCCATGAAATGTTCAGGGAGTTTGACAGGAAACGTCTTGCTTCAGCTTCCATGGCTCAAACCTACCGGGCCGTTTTACTGAACGGAGAAGAGGTCTGTGTTAAAATCCAAAGACCGGGAATAGATAAGAAAATTGAGCTCGACCTGAACCTGATGAACTTTTTTGCTTCACGCATGCAAAAAAATAATCCGGAAATGGAGGCCATCAATATTTCCGGTGTGGTTAGGGAATTCGGCAATACGATTAAAAAAGAACTGAATTTCAAGCATGAAGCAGCCAACCTGATCCGCTTTTATCATAATTTTTCCGGAGATCCTGATATTTTTGTCCCTCAAGTATATAACCAGTATACATCACAAAAAATATTGGTCGAAGGTTATGTTCAGGGGATAAAAGTCAGCGATCTGGAAAGCCTTTTAAATTCCGGTTACGATCTTGAGCTATTAGCCAGGAAAGCAGTCAGGTTGGTTTTTGATCAGATTTTCACCCATGGGTTTTTTCATGCCGATCCCCATCCCGGCAATGTTTTCGTGCTTGAAAACCATGTACTTTCCTTCATTGATTTTGGGATGATGGGCTCTCTTCGCCCCGAACATCTTGATTTTCTGGGTAAATACGTGCTGGGTTACCTCGAAAGGGATGCCCATAACATGACGGAATCTTTGCTTCTTGTTTCCGGGAAACGTCATTTTGCCCGCCGGAAAGAGCTGGAATTTCAAATCGGTGAATTACTGGCTCATTATAAGTATTTATCTATTGAGGAAATGGATTTCGGCAAGGTGATGAATGAATCCGTGGATATTCTCGTTCATTACGGATTGCGTATTCCCTCCAGTATATACTTGCTGGTAAAAGCTTTAATGGCGATCGAGAGGGTGGCCGTTGAACTGAATCCCACCATTGATTTTGCGCATGAAATGCAGCCCTATGCCATGGCTTTGATGGCGCGACGGTTTGATCCCAAGAGAATCGCCTCCGAAGTATTTGAATCCCTCAAGGAATACTACAAACTCCTCAGGGAATTTCCTTCAGACCTCAATGAAATTATTTATAAAATCAAAGAAGGGAAGTTCAAGACCCAGATTGAAGTCAAGGGATTTGAACCTTTGATGGAACATATCGACAGCTCCAGCAACCGCGTATCCATAGCCATCGTCCTGGCTTCGCTCATCATCGGCGCTTCCATTATTTCCCAATGGGAACATACGCGCTGGGTGGGTACCGTGGTATTCTGTCTGGCAGGGATTTTCGGATTCTGGCTGGTGGTCAAACTGTTCAAACGAAACAGGTTTTAGTACCTAAAGGGGAATGACAGGATGGTTATAGAGCCCCTGTGAACTGTTTGAGGAATCTTATATCATTTTCAAAAAAGAGGCGAAGATCACGGATTTGGTATTTTAGCATGGTGATACGCTCGATGCCCATGCCAAAAGCATAACCGCTAAAGTCTTTGCTGTCAATACCACAATTTTCAAGGACTGCAGGATCCACCATGCCGCAGCCCAGGATCTCCACCCAGCCTGTATGCTTGCAGATATTACATCCTTTGCCTCCACAGATATTGCAGGAAACATCCATTTCCCCTGAGGGTTCCGTAAAGGGGAAATAAGATGGCCGTAAACGGATCTTTGTCTCTTCCCCGAACATTTCTTTGGCAAAATATAAAAGCGTTTGCTTTAAGTCAGCAAAGGAAACATATTTATCCACATACAGTCCTTCAACCTGGTGGAAAATACAATGGGCGCGGGCGGAGATGGCTTCATTCCGGAAAACCCGCCCGGGAAAAATCATCCGGATCGGAGGCTTATGCGTTTCCATGGTACGGATCTGAACCGGAGAAGTATGGGTACGTAAAGCGATATCCGGGTTCTTTTCAATAAAAAAAGTATCCTGCATGTCGCGGGCAGGATGATCAGGCGGAAAATTCAGGGCGGAAAAATTATGCCAGTCATCTTCGATTTCCGGGCCTTCGGCTATCGTAAACCCGATACGGGAAAAGATCGAAATAATTTCATTCCTGATTATCGACAGGGGATGCCTGGACCCCACCTCCATATAGTCCACCGGACGGGTAAGGTCATGGCCTGATGAAGGGGTGGACTCCTGTTCCTTAAAAGCAGATTTTAAAGATTCGATCTTTTCAGCAGTTCTTTTTTTTAAATCATTCAGCAGAAGCCCAACTGCTCTCTTCTGCTCCTGGGGTAAATGCCTGAAATCTTCGAATAAAACGGAAACCTGGCCTTTTTTACTGAGGAATTTAAGCCGGAGTTGCTCCACTTCCTCTAAAGAACCGGCTTTTGCTTTTTCAA
This sequence comes from uncultured Prolixibacteraceae bacterium, assembly GCA_964605775.1. Taxonomy (GTDB): domain Bacteria; phylum Bacteroidota; class Bacteroidia; order Bacteroidales; family FEN-979; genus CAZSDU01. The sequence goes on from CAZSDU010000019.1 coordinate 45,090, forward strand.
TCTCTTCCAGCAACTCCTTTATCCTTGATTCCATTTTACCCGATTATTTGGTCACCTTGTTCCCGGCTTAAGCTGATGCTTATTCAACAACCTTTACCGTCATTTTGATGTCTGTGGTCGGTCTGTCAAATTTGTCTTTTGGCGCTGAAGCAATTTTATCGATCACGTCAAAGCCATCTGTAATCTCCCCGTAAACGGTGTACTGTCCGTCAAGGGAATGAGCGCCTTTTTCAGGTTGAACGATATAAAATTGTGAACCCGAAGAAGCTTTTTTGGGATTTACCTGGTCAGGGGTACGGGCGGCAGCCAGGGCTCCGCGTTTATGGGTCAGGGTGGGAACGAATTCAGCCGGAATATTGTCACTGGGACCTCCCGAACCAAGTTGCTGTCCCGGTTTTGCATTTTTCGAATCGGGATCTCCACCCTGGATCATGAAGCCATAAATAACCCGATGAAACAGCAAACCGTCATAATACCCGGAATTTGCCAATTTAACAAAATTATCACGGTGCAGAGGGGTTTCATTATAGAGCTTGCCCGTCATATCACCAAAGTCGGTGTGAATGACAAATTTGATCACTTTTTCCTGTTTTTGAGATTGAGACATTAGGGAGAGATTAAATGCTAAAATGCTTGCAATTACTATTAAACTGATTTTTTTCATGGGTGAATAATTTTATATTTCATAGGATTTTTATTGAAAGGACAAAAGTACAAAAAAATCATATTCCCCCATTAGCACATTATCACATCAGCACATCAGCACATCACTTTGTTTTTTCAAGATAGCAGCGGCGACAAAGGGGTTCATAGGAATCTTTTTCTCCCAGCATGACCAGGTGACTATCGGAAACAATTCGGTGGGAATAATGGGCAATGTCGCCGCATTGCATACAGATGGCGTGAACTTTGGTCACATCTTCAGCAATGGCCAGAAGCGCAGGCATGGGGCCAAATGGTTTTCCAAGATAGTCCATATCGAGGCCTGCCACGATAACCCGGATACCCTGGCTGGCAAGAATGTCGCAAACAGATACCACTTCCATGTCAAAAAACTGGGCTTCGTCGATGCCCACGACATCCACATCATTGGTGAGCAGTAAAATTTGTGAAGCAGCTTCAACCGGAGTGGAAGAGATGGAATTTTCATCATGAGAAACAACCTTCTCGATATCGTAACGCTGATCGATTTGAGGTTTGAAAATTTCAACTTTCTGTTTGGCAATCCGGGCACGTTTCAGCCTGCGGATCAACTCCTCGGTTTTACCGGAGAACATCGAACCGCAGATGACTTCAATCCATCCGAGCCGGTTAATGGGATTGTTTTTTTCAATCAGCAATTTTATTACCTTTATGCCTTGATTACGGACAAAGATATAAAAAATCCGACTTGCTGAAAAACCGAAAATTATGAATAAGGAAATCATTAAAGAGGAAATCAGGTTACTGCTCGAAGCAATCAATGAACAGTTCGATTCCATAAGAACCCAACAGGAAAAAATCTCCCAGATAGAATTCGACATCATCCTTGAAAATCTCCGCAAACTCTATGAAAACATACACAGGTTACAAAAGCTTGAGGACCATTTTCCATTTGTTGCACCAACTCTATCCAATAACCCTGTTCAGCCTCCCATTCCTCCGCCACAGCCTGTTCCATCTAAACATGAAGAAATCCTGCAAAAACCTTCAGGACCTCCGGTGACCGTTCATGTGGTTAAAACGCCTCCGAGAAAAAGCCCGCCTCCACCTCCTGAAGTTCCAGACCTGTTTGAAGCAGAAGAACCCACTTTCAGCATTAAACTCAAGGAAGCGCGTGAAAAATCGCTGGGAACTAAGACTCCTTCTGGCCGTGTTGACAATCTGAAACAAGCGATCAGCATTAACGATAAATTCATGTTCATCAATGAACTCTTCGATGGAAACCTCAGGGAATACAATGAAACCATCGACCATCTGAATGAATTTGCGGATCTGAACCAGGCTTCTGATTACCTGGACAGGATGAGCCGGAAAAACTTCTGGGATACCGGATCCCCGGCGTTCAAAAAATTATCGGAACTTATTCAGCGTAAGTACTGATCTCCTCCAGGATTTGATAAACTTCATTCAGATCTGATGCCGTCACAAGGCGGATACGGAAATGCTTGAAGCCAGCTACCCCTCTGAAATAGCCGGAATAGATCTTCTTCAATTCGAAATGCGTGTATCGCTCTCCTTTATAGGCAATGGATTTTTGAATGTGTTGCCGTAGGATCATAATGCGTTCGGATAAACCCGGGGGCTTTGGGATTTCCTTTTTTTCCAGCCAGGCTTTGATATCCCTGAAAATCCATGGATTTCCTGCAGCCGCGCGTCCAATGAGGATGCCGTCCACACCATAACGGTCTTTCATTGCCTTTGCTTTTTCAGGAGAATCTACATCGCCGTTACCGAATACCGGAATGTTCATTCTTGGATTGTTTTTTACTTCCCCGATCAAGGTCCAGTCAGCCTTGCCCCCATAAAGCTGTGTCCGTGTTCTTCCATGGATGCTGATGCCAGAGATACCGGCATCCTGCAATTGCTCGGCAATATCCACAATATCTTTATGCGATTCGTCCCAACCCAGCCGGGTTTTCACAGTCACCGGTAAACGGGTCGAGCGAACAACGGCCGCTGTCATCCGTGTCATTTTAGGAATATCCTGAAGCAGGGCAGATCCTCCGCCTTTCATCACGATTTTTCGTACCGGACAGCCAAAGTTCAGATCAATGAAGTCCGGACAGGCTGCTTCAGCCACTTCGGCGGCCTTCCTCATGGATTCTATCTGTGAGCCGAAAATTTGGATTCCAACCGGCCGCTCTATTGCTTCGAATTGCATTTTCATTTTACTTTTACATGCATCACGAATCAATCCTTCCGATGAAATAAACTCCGTGATCAGCACATCTGCTCCGAATTGTTTGCAAATGCTTCGGAAAGGAGAATCTGTAATATCTTCCATCGGCGCCAGAAACAAAGGGAATTCTCCCAGTTCGATAGGTCCTATCCTGATCAAAAATTGTTACTTTTGTCACAAAAGTACGGAAAACTGCGCTACATCATGAAAACAGGCATTTTTGGTCAACTTTCTCCCTTTTCCCGTATCCTTTTTTCCCTCTTACTCACCTTGTGCAGCCTGGTGTTTTTTTTTCTGGTCGGAATCCTCCTGGCAATCCCTATATTTCATGTCAACCTGTTCAGCAATCTGACAATACTGACCGATTATTCCAGTCCGATCACCATGATCTTACTGAAATACCTTCAGATCATCCAGTCCATTGGCTTGTTCCTCATTCCTCCCATGCTGGCTGCTTATTTTTTTGAAAACAACTGCCTCTCCTTTTTGAAACTTGATCAATCTTCCACGGGATATATTTTCCTGATCACCCTCATCCTGATGTTCACTGCCCTGCCTTTCATCAACTGGCTGGTTTCGGTAAATGAAATGATGAAATTACCGGTCTATTTTAAAGGAATTGAAGATTGGATGAAAGCATCAGAAGCTGAAGCTGCAAAGCTTACCGAAGTTTTTCTGGAGGTTAAATCATTGGGGGGTCTCCTGTTCAACCTGCTGATGATAGCCGTTCTCCCAGCCATCGGGGAAGAACTGATGTTTCGCGGACTTTTTCAACGCCTGCTGAAAGACTGGTTGAAAAATATTCATGTGGCGATTTTTATCTCGGCTTTCTTTTTTGCTGCTATGCATCTGCAGTTTTACGGCTTTTTACCCCGCATGATGTTAGGTGTTTTATTCGGCTACCTCTTCTTTTGGACAGGCTCAATCTGGGTTCCTGTTTTTGCTCATTTTATCAATAACGGTGCTGCAGTTATTATGTCTTATCTCGGGAAAACAGGGGTGTTTCAAGGAGACTATGAACAATTCGGGGCTACTGAAAACGGATGGTTTATCCTGGCCAGCGTTCTTTTCACAGGTCTGTTTCTTTTTATTATTTATGGATTCCGAAACCGGAAATATTACCCATAAACCATCCTGACTTTAGCGGGAGAAAGTATCAGGTATTCACTGGTTGGTACTGTCGCATTCAGTAATTCGGTAAAAAACAATAATTTTAGGCATGCGTAAATCACTTTTCTTACTGACAGGTTTGATCTTTTTGCCCCACACAGGCTTGTTTGCACAGGCCGATTCAGCTATGCTTCCCGTCAGGGAGAAAAAAAAGACCGGCTGGACCTGGGCTGCAGTCCCGGTCATAGCTTACGACAATGATCAGGGATTGCAGCTTGGTGCCCTTGGACAGGTGTTTTATTATGGCGACGGATCGAAATACCCTGAATACCTGCATACCATCTATGCTGAATGTTCCTGGTTTATGAAGGGAAGTGCCGTTTACCAATTATTCTACGACTCCCGTTACCTGATCCCCGGGGGGATAAGGGTCACCGCAGATTTGGATTATCTCCCTGAACATGCCCTCGATTTTTACGGGTTTAACGGCTATGAAGCCAATTATAATGCTGCTCTCGCCAGACAGGGTTCGGATGACTATATTTCCCGGGTGTTCTACAAACATGAACGTAAGATGTATCGCATTATGCTTGATTTCCAGGGTCCCATACTCGGACAGAAACTCCGATGGCTGGGCGGGATCAATATCCTTGGCATTCAAACAGCTACCGTGGATATCAGCAGGATCAACAAAGGGAAGTCTGATGATAAAAAACTGCCGGACACTGCTCTGCTCTATGACCATTATGTCAATTACCGGCTGATCCGTCCCGACGAAAAGGCAGGGGGAACCACGATTTACCTTAAACTCGGACTGGTTTATGATACCCGCGACAATGAAGCGGCTCCAAACAGGGGATTCTGGTCGGAAGCCATGGTGCTGGCTGCCCCCACTTTCATGGGAAATCATCCCTATGCTTTTGTGAAACTGGCCATTACTCACCGGCAATACATTTCCATTGTAAAAAAATACCTGGTCGGAGCCTGCCAGCTGAGTTACCAGGGAACCCTTGGCGGAAGCACGCCTTACTATATTTTACCTTATATCTATAGTTCTTATAACCTGACTACCAAACCAGATGGGTTAGGCGGAGCTAAGACCATTCGCGGGATACTGAGAAACCGCATCGTTGGTGATGGTATTGCTTTCGGAAATATAGAACTGAGGTGGACATTTCTAAAAACCATTGTTCTGAAACAAAATCTTAGCCTCGGTCTGACGGGTTTTCTGGATGGAGGAATGGTAGTGCAGGATCATAGAATTCAGCGAAACCTTATTCCTAAAGATCAGCAGTCTTTTTATTTTAAATCCTCGACCGACTGCCTTCACCTCAGCACCGGCCTGGGATTAAGGGCAGCCATCAACCATAATTTCATCATTTCTGTGGATTACGGCCTGGCGCTCGACAAACAAGACGGAACCAGCGGCCTGTATATCGGGATCGGAAATATTTTTTAATCATGGTACGGAAAACGGTTCTTCTTATTCTGACAGGAATCCTGTCGCTCATCTTGCTGAGCCTTGTTTTCCGGAATGTTGCCCAGCAGTATCTCCTGGAGCGGAAGATCCGTTCATTTAACCTTTTTTCCGATCGACCCTTAAGGTTGAGGAGAACTCCATAGTTTTCCGTCCGATAGCATTGATATTCAAATTTTTTAGTAAGTTTGAAATAAAATACAATCACCTGGGCATTCCTGCAGACAAGCCGGTTGAGGGAGAGGGCTGTGGTTTGCCTTTCTTGAAGGAAACGGTTTACCAATAGAGTTTATTAAGATAAAAACAAACGATGGCAAGTCAGACAAACAAACCCCCGGTACGGATTGAACACGGACTTTATCTTGTCCTGCTGTTCTTTCTGATCATTATCATACAAAGTTGCAACAGGGCCGGAGAAGAACGGAAAACGGTTCCCTCAAAGATTAAGAACGTTTCTCCATCTGTTCAGATCAAGGATTTTGATGGCAATATTTACCATGCTGTTACGATAGGTAGGCAGACCTGGATGGTGGAAAACCTGAAGGTCACACATTACCGCAACGGAGATCCCATCCCTGAAGTGAAAGGGGATGCCTGGCGGAAACTTGCAACTGGTGCCTACTGCAATTACAATAATGACACTACTAATTCCAGGGTTTATGGATGTTTATACAACTGGTTTGCGGTAGAGGATAAGCGGAATCTCTGTCCTCCGGGCTGGCATGTGCCTACGGATGATGAATGGTTCATTTTAAGCAGCTACTTAGGCGGAGAAGGAGTAGCCGGGGGCAAGCTCAAGGAAGCGGGTATTGGCCGCTGGAGTTATCCTAACGTTGGCGCCACCAACGAAAGCGGATTTACCGCCCTGCCCGGAGGATACCGGAGTATTAAAGGCGAGTTCCAGATTCTGGATACCTATTGCTTCTACTGGACTTCGACAGCCTATTCTGCCAATGCTGCATTCTGTCGCTTTCTGCAATATGATTACGAAGGGATCAGTCGCCTGGATAACCGGAAGACCTATGGTTTTTCGGTTAGGTGCATCAAGGACTGAAAATAAAAAAACCCGCCATTACAGCAGGTTTGCGGAGAGACTGGGATTCGAACCCAGGGTACACTTTTGGCGTACACACACTTTCCAGGCGTGCTCCTTCGACCACTCGGACACCTCTCCGAAGAAGGTGTGGGTTTGGGTGTGGGTGTGGGTTTGAGGGTGCAAAGATATTAAAAAATCCGGACTGTCAAACAGTCATCTCCCCCCTAAGCGAAGTTTGCAGCAATTGACGGGTTGAATCAACAGAATACCCGCATCCAAGAAGATGCATCATTTTCGTCACCGCTGATTCCGTCGTTATATCATAACCCCCGATCACGCCAAGCCGGCTCAGTTCAGCACTGGTCTCATATTTGCCCATTTCCACGGTACCACCCTTGCACTGGGTCACATTCAAGACAATGATCCCCCTTTTCACAGCTTCCTCCAACTGATCAAGGAACCAGGGTGCAGTCGGTGCATTCCCCGAACCAAAAGTTTCCAGGATAATACCTTTCAGCCCTTTGGTGTAAAGGATAGCTTCCACGGCATGTGGACTGATACCCGGGAATAATTTCAGAATGGCAATATTGTCATCCAGGTCCCGGTGAACTTTCAGTTTCTTAAAATTTGGTTTTAGAATCAGATTTTGATGGTATTTGATATGAACCCCGACTTCGGCAAGCAGAGGATAATTGCCCGACATGAATGCCCCGAAATGCTCGGCATTCAGCTTACTGGTTCGGTTGCCGCGATAAAGTTTGTTTTCAAAACAAAGGGCCACTTCCGGAACGATAGGTGTATCCACTTCCTTGGCACAAGCGATTTCAATGGAATTGATGAAGTTCTCCCTGCCATCGGTGCGAACCATCCCGATGGGTAACTGCGAGCCGGTAAAAATTACTGGTTTGTTCAGGTTTTCGAGCATAAAACTCAGGGCTGAAGCAGTATATGCCATGGTATCTGAACCGTGAAGGACCACAAATCCATCATGGTTCTCATAATTTTTTCCGATCACATCCGCCAATTCCATCCAGAAGGAAGGATTCATATTCGAGGAGTCGAGTAAAGGCTCGAACGTATAAAATTCAATCTGGCAGTTAAAATTTTCAAGGACCGGAAGATAACGGTAAAGGTTATCAAATGTCAGGGGCCTCAAACTTCCTGTCTTAGGATCCTGAACCATCCCTATGGTTCCTCCGGTGTAAATAACGAGAATAGACGTTTGATTTATCATGTTTTTTTATTAAAATGAATACTATCAGAAAGTATATCGCCTATCGCCTATCCTGCCTGCCGGTTTACCTGCCGAAGGCATGGCAGGCAGGCGCCCATCACCTCAAACACTGAATAAAGATAATGCATTTTTTGTGGTAAGGTCAGCGACTTCTTCCAGGGGGAGCTGTTTGATTTCTGCAATTTTTTTCGCAATGAGTGGAATATAAGAGGATTCATTACGCTGACCCCGATGAGGAACAGGGGGCAACCAGGGGGCATCCGTTTCAAGCAGAATGCTTTCAAGCGGGATTTCAGCCACCACCTTTTGCAACTTAGAATTTTTGTAGGTTACAACTCCTCCTATCCCGACCATGAAGCCATAATCGATGGCTTTTTGTGCTTGTCCCGTATCTCCGCTGAAGCAATGAAAAACACCCCGGAGTTCCGGATTATTTCTTTTTCCAATGATCTTCAGGGTTTCTTCCATGGAATTACGGGTATGAATGACCAGGGGTAAGTGATATTGCAGGGACAGATCCAACTGGTATTCGAAAGCTTTCACCTGCTCCTTTTCAAAGGTTTTGTCCCAGAAAAAATCGAGTCCCATTTCGCCAATGGCACAAAAGTTATGATCAGGATCCGAAAGATGTTTTTCCACTATGTCCAGTTCGTTCCTGAAATCGGCTTTTACCGAAGTGGGATGTAGTCCCATCATCGCATGACAAAGACCCGGGAAAGCAGTCACAACATCCATCATTTTAGCATGATACAGTGAATCAATGGCCGGAAGCAGAAGCCGAATCAACCCCTGTTGTTTTGCTCTGTTAATCATTTCTACCCGATAGATATCGAATTCTTCCGCGTAAAGATGGGCATGGGTGTCGGTGAAGTTCACTGAATTTACGATTTACGATTTTAGATTTACGATTTGTCCAATGTCCAGTGTCCTCTATCCTGCATCCTGTTTCAAAAACTCCACCACCGGCTTTATTTCAATGGCCATCATACACCTGAAATGCTTTTTCGGACAGATTCGATAACCCAGTTTGCTACAGGGGCGGCAAGGAAGACCGTTCACTTCCGCGATACAGGAATTCCCTTGCCATTCTTCCGGGAAGTAAGGGTACATGCCAAAGGCGGGGATGGTATTGCCCCAAACCGATACCATTCTTTTCCGGAAAGCGGCGGCAATATGCATCAAGCCGGTATCATTGCTGATCACCGCCTCTGCCTGACGAAGGAGAGAAGCCGACTGGTTTAGTGTATATTTTCCACAGGCGTTGAACAGAATTGATCTGTTTGAAGCAACAATGCGATCACCTCTTTCCTGGTCTTCCCTTCCGCCTAACAAAATGACAGGTCGGGATAATTTTTTTCCGAGCTCAGCCAGTTTTTCTGTCGGGAATATCTTGGTGTTGTGCTTACCCCCGATAACGATGGCAATAAAGCCATTCCTGTGTGTTGCCGGCAGTGCCATCAGATCCACTTCCTCATGGTCAGGGATGAAATAATCCAGCCCCTGCCCATCATTTTTGACATTTAATTTTTCCACAGCCCTGAAATACCGGTCCACAATATGAACGCTTGGGAGAAAATTGATTTTCAGGTTCACGATCATCCATTTCCGGATATTCAGTTTTTGAAAAGAAGCTGAACTTACCCCCATGCTCAGCCTTACAAATAAAGAACGGTAATTTTTATGCAGATCAACTACAAAATCAAAGCCTTCCGATTTCAGTTGCGGGATCAGTTCCCTGAAATTTTGGTCATAAAGCCAGATCTTGTCGATGTAGGGATTGGCTTCGATCACAGGTAAAAATTGCTGCTTGGTCAGAAAATGCACTTTTACATCCGGAAGCTGCTGTTTCAGGCAGCGAATAACCGGACTCGTCAACACAATATCCCCGATAGAACTAAACCGGATAACCAGAACCTTCTTCAACTTGTTACTTTGTCACCTGATAAATGGATTATTAACCTTCTCATACCCGATGCTCGTTTCCGGCCCATGGCCAGGGTAAACAATGGTTTCGTCGGGCAGGGTAAAAAGTTTTGTTTTGATACTTTTCATCAATTGTGCAAAATCCCCTGATGGCAAATCAGTACGACCGATGGTTTCCTTAAAGAGTACATCTCCCGTGATGACAAAGCCCTCTTTTTCACTATACAAACAAATACTCCCTTCTGCATGACCAGGAGTGTAGAAAACCTTCAGAACGGAATTCCCGAAACGGAGTTCATCCCCCTCTTCCAGAAATTGCTTAGCCAGCGGGGCTGGAGGAAGGCGATAACCGAAGGATAGGCCGATTTCTTGAACCATCTTTAACATGGGTTCCCCTTTTTTATGGTACTGTGGAAGAACATGAAAAGTCTCGGCAATAAAATGATTTCCCAGCACATGGTCAATGTGACAATGGGTGTTGATATGATGCGTAAGGGTTAGTTGATGGTTTCCGATGAAGTCAGTCAGTTTTTTTCTTTCTTCAGGCTCGCTACAGGCAGCATCCACCAGCAGGCATTGTCCCGTTTCATCAAATAACAGATAAGCATTGACCTGGAAGCTGTTAAATATAAAGCATTTGGTTTGCATCATGGAATATCAGTAGTTAAAGTGTGCAAAGTTAGGGAAAACCCTTAACTTTGAATACCCTTAACCATTCAAGATGTCTTATCATGAGAATTTCCATGTCAATGAGGTGATCAGGGACACGGTTTGTGAGGCACAGCTAACCGGAAAAGGTTTTATTAAACATATTGTATATGAGCCGGGTACAGGTATTTCCAGGGTTTTTGAGATCAGCACTTTGGTTTCCTATCACCTGAATGGGCAATAAAGAAGGCTGAATTTTCCATACCTTTATGCCTGTATTCCGGATTCCCTGACCCCTGGTGATGACAGCGAACGTCAAACATAATTCTGCCGTTTTTAAACCATTAACTGTTTTGCTGTTGGTGGTCATCTGGAATTTTTCCCTTCCGGCTTTTTCACAGTTCTATAATGGTTCCCAGCTGACTTTTGGGAAAAGCCGGGTGCAATACAATGATTTTCTGTGGACCTATTTCCGATTTGATAAGTTTGACACTTATTTCTATCAGAATGGAAAAGAACTGGCCCAGTTCACCGCTGAATATGCCGATAAAAACATCAAGGAGATAGAATTGAATCTGCAATCGAACCTGGAAGAAAAGATACAATTTATCATCTTTAATAATTTATCTGATCTGAAGCAAAGCAATATCGGTTTATACAGTGACTGGGAATATTATAATACAGGGGGCGTTACCCGAATCATAGGGGGCCGGGTGTTGGTGTTTTTTGACGGGCATTACGAACATTTTGAACAGCAGATCAGGGCCGGCATTGCACAGGTCATTCTAAACAACATGATGTATGGAAAGGGAATCGGGGCCCAGATAAAAAACAATGCGATTTACACCATGCCGGAATGGTATATGAATGGCCTGATTTCTTATCTGTCGAGAAAGTGGGACCCGGAGATTGAAAACCATGTGCGGGATGCCATTCGGAGTGGACAGTATAGGAAATTCAACAGCCTTAGCGGGGAAGACGCCACTTATGCCGGTCATTCCTTCTGGCATTATATTGCTGCAAAATTTGGCGCTGCTTCCATTCCCAACATTGTCTATATGTCACGACTTAGCCGGAATGTGGAAAAGGGTTTTCAATACGCCGTGGGCGCTTCTTTCAAAGCCGTAGCGGAGGAATGGCTTGGTTTTTACCAGGATCTTTACAGCCTTCAGGAAGCGGGACGAACCCTTCCTTCGGGCAAGCTGCTTAATCCAAGAAAAAAACCCGACCGGGTCTTCAATCAGATTAAACTGAATCCTGAAGGCAGTAAGGCAGCTTACTGCACCCATGAACTGGGAATACATAAAGTCTTTCTCCAGGATATTGAAACCGGAAAGAAAAAATGGATCTACCGCGGAGGATACCGCCTGGCCGATCGTCCCGATGAAAGCTTTCCCATCCTTGCCTGGCACCCCAGCGGAAAAATCCTGGCCATACTGACGGAAAGAAAAGGAGATTGTTACCTTTATCTGTACAATATTGAAGATAAATCATCGGAACGACAAATTCTTTATAATTTCGATAAAATCCTCGATATATCCTATTCCGGTGACGGAAGCCTGCTGGTGTTTTCAGCGGTCCAGAAAGGACAATCAGATATCTTCGTTTACAATATTGCCTCAGGATCACATGAACAGATTACTCGGGATATCTATGATGACCTGAATCCAAGGTTTTACAATTATTCCAGCGACATTATCTTTTCTTCCAACCGGACCAATGACACCTTGCGTTATAATGAAATGATAGCCCCTGAAAAGCTTCAGTTTAATCATGATATCTTCCTTTACCATTACAGCAGTAAAAAGAATGTATTGCAACGACTTACCCTGACACCGGAAATCAATGAGGCTCAGCCCATGGCTTACGGCGAAGGATATTTTACTTTTCTGGGAGATGAAAGCGGCATTGTCAACCGCTACCTGGCCCGTTTCGACAGCGCCATCTCTTTCGTGGATACCACTACCCATTATCGTTATTTCACTTCTGCTTTTCCGGTGACCAACTATTCACGCAATATCCTGGAACAGGATGTTTCCATGAAAGGGGCTAAAATCGCTGAAATTGTACTGATGAACCGGAATTACAAGGTGTTTTCCGGCGACTTGATTCGTCCCGGACAGGTGGAAAAAACCACACCAAAACCGATCTGGTTCAAAGAACAGAAATCAAAAGTGTCTGAAAAAATAGCAGTGGAACAGTCAGCCGACAGTATCCGGCTGATCGAAAGTATCAAGTCATTAAAAAAACAGCGTTTTACCTCTGTTCGCGTTAGTGAAGTCATCAGAGAAAAACAACAACGGGGAGATACCCTCTCCCTTCCGGTCAGAATTACAGATCTGGGAAGAATTCCGATGCAGGGAGATTCCGGATGGAAAGCAGTTCAGATGGCAGGAAGTAAGGTTAAGGATACCCTGAATAAGTATAAAAGCGCCAAGCAACTGAATTACAATGTGGAATACTACATTGATCAGATGGTGACCCAGATCGATTTTACTTACCTGAATTTCGCTTATCAACCCTTTACCGGAAGTTCCATCCCCGTTTTCATTAACCCGGGGCTGAACGGCTTGTTCATGGTAGGGATCACCGACCTGATGGAAGATTATCGCATTACAGGAGGAGTGAGGGTGAACTTTAACCTCATCAACAATGAGTATCTATTCAGCTATTCCAATAACCGCCGGCGTCTGGACCACCAGATTACTTTCCATCGCAAGGCGGTCGAAGAATATGGATACTATTCCATCATCAGGCATAAAATCCATGAATTATATTATGTAGCCACTTACCCCTTTACCCCGGTGTTGAATATCAAGGGTACTGCTTCGGTTCGCTGGGACAGAGCCGTATATCTCTCCACCGACCAGATCAACCTGGCTGAACCGGATGTTAACCAGGTATGGGGCAGCATCAAAGGAGAGCTGACCTACGACAATACCAGGAATCTGGGACTTAACCTTTATAAGGGAACCCGGTATAAAATTTTTGGGGAATATTACCAGATGGTTAATGCCAAGGCTAATCATTGCATTGTTCTGGGCTTTGATTTCCGGAATTATCAGCGGGTTCACCGCACTCTGGTTTGGGCCAATCGCCTGGCTGCAAGCACCTCTTTCGGCAGCGACAGGCTGTTGTATTATATGGGTGGAGTAGATAACTGGTTGTTCCCGAGTTTCAATATTGACACTCCTGTTTCCCTGGATCAGAATTATGCATTTCAAACCCTGGCTACAAACATGCGCGGGTTTAACCAGAACATCCGTAATGGGAGCAGTTTTGTGGTTTTTAATACGGAACTCCGATGGCCTGTTTTCAGGTATTTTTATAACCGCCCAATTCGTTCCGATTTCCTGAATAATTTCCAGATCGTGGGTTTCGGCGATATCGGTACGGCCTGGAACGGGATCAGTCCCTGGTCGTCCGACAACCCGCTTTTTACCCGTTATATATACAGAAATCCTCTGTTCATCAAAGTGGAAATGCAGAAAGATCCCCTGGTGGAAGGCTTCGGGGTAGGAGCCAGGACCCGGCTCTTTGGCTATTTCCTCCGGGCCGATGTGGCCTGGGGTGTGGAAGACGGAAGGGTCAGGAAACCCGTGTTTTATTTTTCATTAAGCCTGGACTTTTAAGATGAATCCTGTTGACCCGCGCATACTGAAATTCATTTCTGAGCATCATATCCTGAACCTGGCCGTTTCACGCGATAATCAGCCGTATTGTGCCACCTGTTATTATGCCTACATGCCGGAACAGAACCGCTTTATCTTTACTTCCGACCATGATACCCGGCATGTGAAAGATGTAGTGGAAGGCAGGAATTACCATGCTGCCGGAACCATCGCCCTGGAAACCAGGATAGTCGGCAAGATCCGTGGCATTCAGTTTACCGGATTACTGGAAGAGCTCAGCGGGGAACCGCTCAAAGAAGGCAGGGCAGCCTATCTCAAAGCTTTTCCCTTTGCCCGCCTGATCACCCTCCACCTCTGGTCCCTCACTCCCGGCTTTATCAAGATGACCGACAACCGCCTGGGATTCGGGAAGAAACTGATCTGGAAGCCTCTGCCAGAATCTACCGACTTGCCGGCTATCATAGTCTGATTTTTGTTCAAATCATTCCCTGAATCTATTCCTTAGGGTTCATTTTTCGAGAAATATTCCATACCTATCAAAAATGTTATTAACAATTTGTCAACAACCAACTGTCTAAT
>CAZSDU010000020.1:0-58473 GCA_964605775.1 uncultured Prolixibacteraceae bacterium
TAATTTTCCAGAAAATATTTTACTGTCATTTCTAATTAAAATAATAAAATTCCCTTTGGGAAAATATCCAAGGTCAACTTGAACTGAATTCAAATTTGTAATACTTTTTCTGACAATCAAATTGTTAAATCGATCATAAATTTAAATTTGACAATCCTTTGTAGTGTCAGCAAATTCGATATTAAAAACTCGCTCACTAGGATTGGGAACATAATCGGAGATATGACCACGGAAATGCAAAAAACAATATGGAAAAACTTCAATACTTCACTCAGATCTAATTCTTTAGCTGCAAATACACTAATTACAACCTACACTTATAAACCCTTGGTTGGTATAACATCTTCCACCGATCCTGCAGGAATTGCAACCTATTATGAATATGATCCCTTTGGAAGATTATCAATTATCAGGGACGCAGAAAGCAACATCATCAAAAAATACGATTACCATTATGCAGGTCAGGAAGAGAAAAAATGATGACCGTTTTGAAGTTTACCAGCGAAATTAATATATTTAATTTTATCTGACTTTTCTGACCGGGAGAGCACACTCCTGTTATATGCGTTGACAGAAAAATAAAGTGACCCTGGAGGGATTCAAACCCCCAACCTTCTGATCCGTAGTCAGATGCTCTATTCAGTTGAGCTACAGGGCCTTTTCAATTGACGATTGACGATTGACGATTTTCGATTGATCTCGTATCTCCTGACCATTCAGGCTGCAAAGATAAGTTCTTTTTTACTTTCTGCAAATGTTAAAAAAAGTTTTTACCTTTGCAAACTTAATGAATGGACTGGCATGCCAGGTGTTGATAAATAATTGAACCGATGATTAGTGTAGGCGCTCAGAAAATTACCCCCGATGATTTTTATAAAATTATTTTTGCCGGAGAAACGATTGATTTAGATATCACAGCCAGGAAAAAAGTTAAGGAAAATTACGAATTCCTGAAAGAATTTGCCAAGGGAAAAGTAATCTACGGCATCAATACGGGACTGGGTCCCATGGCACAGTATAGAATTTCCACAGCCAACGAGCTTCAGCTCCAGTATAACCTGATCCGTAGTCATAGCTCCGGCTGCGGGGAACCACTCCCTGAAATGTATGCCAAAGCTACCATGCTGGCGCGGCTGAATACCCTCATGCAGGCGAAATCAGGCATTCATCCGGAAGTTGTGGATTTGCTGAAAGAACTGATCAACCGTGACATTAATCCTTATATCCCGGAACATGGTGGTGTGGGAGCCAGCGGCGACCTGGTTCAGCTTGCCCATCTTGCCCTTAACCTGATCGGGGAAGGAGAAGTATGGTATAAAAAGAAACTTCAGCCAACTCAGAAAGTCTTTGAGAAAGAAGGACTGAAACCCATCAAAATGCACATCCGGGAAGGGCTTTCGCTGATCAATGGGACTTCTGCCATGACCGGCATCGCGATGATCAATATCGTGCACGCGAAAAACCTCTTCGACTGGACCGTCCTTGCTTCCTCCATGATCAATGAAATTGTGGAATCTTATGATGACCATTTTTCTGAAGGACTGAACAGTGTCAAATACCATTACGGCCAGAACCAGGTGGCCAGGATGATGCGTTACATCCTGAAGGACAGCCAACTGATCCGCCGCAGGGCTGATCACTTGTATAACGGCAAAACTGAACAGGTCGAGGTTTTTAAACATAAGGTTCAGGAATATTATTCACTGCGCTGTGTGCCTCAGGTGATGGGGCCGGTACTCGACACCATCATCAATGCCGAGCATGTGCTTGTCAACGAGGTGAATTCCACCAACGACAATCCCATCATCGACAGTGAAAATAAAAACGTGTATCACGGCGGTAACTTTCATGGAGATTATGTAGCGCTGGAAATGGATAAACTGAAGATTGCCCTTACCAAGCTTTCCATGTTAGCCGAACGCCAGTTGAATTACCTGATGAACGACAAGATGAACCAGATCCTTCCTCCTTTTGTGAACCTGGGTAAACTGGGATTGAATTTGGGTATGCAGGGTGTTCAGTTTACAGCGGTGTCCAATGTGGCCGAAAACCAGACCCTCTCCTTCCCCATGTATATTCACAGCATTACGAACAATAACGATAATCAGGATATCGTCAGCATGGGTACCAATGCAGCCCTGATGACCAAAAAGGTGATCGACAACACTTATCATGTGCTGTCCATCCATATGATCACCATTTTACAAGCCATCGATTACCTGAAATTCACCACGAAATTATCCTCCTATTCATTAAAGAAATTCAACGATCTCAGGAAGCTGGTTCCAAAATTCTCAGAAGACTCGACAAAATACAAGGATATCAAGAACATCGAGAACTACCTTCTTGAAAATAAACCAAAGTTTTCTTTAATGGATTAATGGTTTGCCTATGAAATATGCACTGGTGACCGGCGGATCAAGAGGAATCGGGAAAGCGATCTGCCTCAGATTTGCCGAAATGGGATTTTGTGTGCTGATCAATTACCATTCCAATGAAGCGGAAGCCGAAAATACTTTGCAGCTTATCCGTGAAAAAGGAAGTGACGGAGAATTGCTGAAATTCGATATCGGCAATCCTGAAGCCGTGGAACAGGCATTGACCGCCTGGCAGTCGCGTAACCAAGGGAAATACATCAGTATTCTGGTGAATAATGCAGGAATCCGTAAGGATGCCCTGGTGATGTGGATGAAAAATGAAGAATGGCATGATGTGCTGAATACCAACCTGAACAGTTTCCTCTATGTTACCCGTGTGCTGATTAAAGATATGCTGCTGGGTAAATTCGGAAGGATCATCAATGTTGTTTCCCTGTCAGGATTAAAAGGACTTCCAGGCCAGGCCAACTACTCTGCTGCAAAGGCAGGGGTAATCGGTGCAACCAAAGCCCTGGCTCAGGAAGTAGCCAAAAAGAATGTAACCGTCAATGCGGTCGCTCCGGGATTCATCCGTACAGATATGACCCGGGATCTGGATGAAAATCAGCTCAAGGCTATGATCCCCCTGGGACGTTTCGGCAGACCGGAAGAAGTTGCGGAAGTTGTTGCCTTTCTGGCATCGGAAAAAGCTTCCTATGTAACCGGAACGGTGATCAATGTAAACGGAGGACTTTACACCTAAAAGAATTTGCGATTTACGATTTGTGATTTACGATTTACAATTTTAAAAATCACTTTGTTACTTTGTTAGTTTGTTACTTTGTCACTTTTTCACTTTGTTACCAATAACCTATGAATCGGGTCGTCATTACAGGCATGGGCATTTATTCCGTGATCGGGAAAAATCTTGATGAAGTTAAAGCATCCTTATTCACGGGTAGATCCGGAATTATCTACGATCCTGTCAGAAAAGAAATGGGATTTCGGTCTGCCCTTACCGGTATGGTGGATCGGCCTTCGCTGAAAGGTGTGCTGGATCGTCGAATGCGTATCGGGCTGCCGGTTCAGGGGGAATATGCCTACCTTGCCACATGTGAAGCCCTGAAAAATTCGAAAATTGACCAGGAATTCCTTGACCGGAATGAAATCGGAATCCTATACGGAAATGACAGTTCCGCTGTTCCTGTGGTAGAATCCGTTGATATCCTTCGACAGAAGAAGGATACCATGATGATTGGTTCAGGTTATATTTTCCAGTCGATGAATTCAACGGTTTCCATGAACCTTTCCGTCATTTTTAAACTGAAAGGGATAAATTTCACCATCAGTGGCGCCTGTGCCAGCGGTTCCCATGCCATCGGAATTGGTTTTTTGCTCATCCGGCAGGGACTTCAGAAGATGATCATCTGTGGCGGAGCCCAGGAGATCAATCCGGAATCCACAGCCAGTTTTGACGCCCTGAATGCCTTCTCAACCCGGGAATCGGAGCCGGAAAAAGCTTCCCGACCCTTCGACCGTGACCGCGATGGTCTTGTCCCAAGCGGTGGTGCAGCAAGCATCATAATCGAAAGCCTCGAATCGGCTATGGAAAGAAATGCACCCATTCTGGCTGAAATTATTGGCTACGGTTTTTCCTCCAACGGGGAGCATATCTCTGTACCCAACGTGGAAGGTCCCGCAAAAGCCATGACGATGGCATTAAAGGATGCCTGCATGAAAAGTTCCGAAATCGATTATGTCAACGCTCATGCCACATCCACTCCCGTAGGCGATAGCAATGAAGCCCAGGCCATCCTGAGTGTTTTCGGCGACGCTTACCCTCTGGTCAGCAGCACCAAATCAATGACCGGTCATGAAATGTGGATGGGTGGAGCCAGTGAAATCATCTATTCTACCCTGATGATGCAGCATGGATTTGTCGCCCCTAACATCAACTTCGACAACCCGGATGAAGTCTCGGCCAAACTTAACATCGTCCGAAAAACCACCCCTGTCGAGATTTCCGCCTTCCTCTCCAATTCCTTTGGTTTCGGTGGCACTAACTCAGCCCTGGTGGTCAGGAAATTTAATCCGTAAATTAAAAAAAATCATTATTTTTGCATTCTGCAAATGAAATCATTAGGATGCAAAATGAAGAAATCATAAGGAGAATCAACCAACTCCTGATGGACGAAATCGAAATTGAAGAAAACCAGATAACCCCTGCTGCCAACCTTAAAAAAGATCTTGGAATAGATAGTCTTGATTTTGTTGACCTCTTTGTGATCATCGAAAACAATTTCGGGTTTAAAATGAAAGCCGAAGAAATGACGGAGGTCATCACCCTCCGGGATTTTTACGACTATATCATTAAACGCGTTCATTCTAACTAATCGTTGATGTCATCATGGGAAGGCAAAACCCGCGGAGGGGTGCTGGGATATAAAATATTTGTCTGGACGTTAAAATACCCGGGTATTTCCTTTGCTTATTTTCTACTGCATTTTGTAGTCACTTATTTTATATTTTCCTCCGGTAAAGCATTTCGTGCCATCTATCAATTCTTTCGCAACATCATGGGGTATGGCCGTCTGCGCTCCCTGATTTCAGTTTATAGGAATTATTACCTTTTTGGCCAGGTTTTGCTGGATAAGATTGCTATGTTAGCCGGATTCCAAAGTAAATTCACCTTTGATTTTGAAGGAGAACACTACCTGAGGCAGATGGAAAACGGTGGCTTGCTGATCAGCGCCCATATCGGAAACTGGGAAATTGCCGGGCAATTACTGAACCGACTCGAAAAGAAAATCAACATCATACTGTTTGATGCTGAGCATAGGCAAATCAAAGGATATATGTCGGATATACTGACCCGGAGGAAAGTTCATTTCATCCTGATCCGGGATGATTTTTCCCACCTCCTTGAAATTAAGCAGGCACTTTCCAACCATGAGATAGTCGCCATGCATGGCGACCGGTTTATCGAAGGGAATAAAACCATGGACATTGAGTTCATGGGAAAACCAGCGTCTTTTCCACTTGGCCCCATTCATATGGCTGCCAAGTTCAAAGTCCCTGTATCCTTCGTATTTGCTTTAAAAGAAAGTCGTTCACATTATCATTTTTATGCCACCCCTTTATATCATATTCCCTGGACAGGGAATCTTGAAAAACGTGAAACGACCTATCGCACCGCCTTAAAAAAATATACTGAAGCAGTGGAAGAGATGGTCGGCAAATATCCTTTACAGTGGTTTAACTATTATGATTTCTGGAAGCTTCCGGAAACCATCCTTAATGATTCGGGCACATGAGAAGACGGAAATTTCTATTCATCAGCGCCAATAAACACACAACTCCTTATCCGGTTTATCCACTGGGTATTTCCTACTTATCTTCTTACCTTCATGATCGCCTTCCGGAACTTGAAACCCGTATTTTTGATGCCAATCTTGATTCGATGGAAGCGCTGATTACCCTGCTCAATGATTTTCAACCCGATTATACAGGAATTTCTTTCAGAAATGTGGATGATGTTAATTTTTATTCCCGAGAGAGTTTTATCCACGGGTACCGTGACATTCTTGAAACCATTCGTCAACACAGTCATTCCGTGCTGATCATTGGCGGTTCGGCATTCTCCATCTTTCCAGGTGAATTATTTTCTTTTTTCAATCCTGACTATGGAATTCTCGGAGAAGGGGAAGACAGTCTCTACCGCCTGATTCTCAGCCTGAACGAAGGTACTGCTGATCTCTCCATTGAAGGACTGGTTTACCGGAATAAAGATAAAGTGGTGATTAATGAGCGGAAAAACTTTATCCAGACTCCTGACTTATGTTTTGAGAAAAACCTTGTTGATTTTTACTGGGATAAGAGCGGGATGATGAATATCCAGACAAAACGAGGCTGTCCTTATCATTGTATTTATTGCACTTATCCCCTGATTGAAGGCCACAAGGTCAGAACCCTTGACCCGGACAAGATCATCCATACCCTGAAAGCGTTGAATACAGACCATCAGGTTGAATATGTTTTTTTTACCGATTCGGTCTTTAATATCCATAACCCTTTTAACATAACGCTGGCAGAGAAAATGATCGCTTCAGGGATAAACATGAAATGGGGCGCCTATTTCTCCCCTCATTATCTCGATCGTCCCCTGCTTGAACTCTTTCATAGGGCCGGCCTGACCCATATCGAATTTGGCACCGAATCACTGTCTGATACCACGCTGAAAAATTACGGGAAACTTTTCACGGTAGATGAAGTGGTGGATATTTCGAGGGTGTGTAATGAGGTGGGGATTTATTTTGCCCATTTCCTTATTCTGGGTGGTTACGGTGAAACAGAGCTGACCATAGCTGAAAGTTTTGAAAATTCAAAACGGATGGACAACACTGTTTTCTTTCCATATATCGGAATGCGCATTTATCCCGGAACCCGCTTACAAACACTGGCAACAGCAGAGGGAATCATCCATCCCGGAGATGATCTGCTGGAACCGGTATACTATATAGCCAGGGGAATCAACTATGAAACTTTGAAACAAAAAGCCGAGGCGACAGGCCGACGCTGGGTTTTTCCAGATGAAGACGTGGCTACCATCATGAATCGTATGAGAAAACGGAAGAGGAAAGGATCGTTATGGCATCATTTGAAGAAATAAACATACCCCAGAAACCACCCATGGTGATGGTCGACCGCCTGATATCAGCCGCAGATGGGATCACAACCACTACCCTGAGGGTCAGGGAAGACAATGTTTTTTATGAAGACGGGAGGCTGCGGGAACCAGGCTTGATTGAAAACATGGCACAAACCGCCGCGGCTGGCGCAGGACTGAAGCCAGGAGTGGAAAATGGAAATCCCCCTATGGGTTTTATCGGCGGGATAAAAAACCTGCGTATTTATGCTCTTCCTGCCATAGGAACAGAACTTTTTACAAGCGTCACCGTTGAACATGAAGTGTTTGATGCCACCGTGGTCAATGGAAAAATAATGGACGGAAAGTCCCTTATCGCGGAATGTGAGTTGAAAATTTTTTTAATAAAAAACTGAATATGGAAAAAATACCGGAAGAACAGCTTGATGAAAACAACCAGGAAGATAAGCTGTTGTACAAATATAACAGGGAACTGTTTTATGGGTTTGACAAGGATGGCAAATACGTCCGTAAAGTCCATTACCAGAACTCTTCCAACCAGGTCATCATCAAGCAGAGCTGGGATGCAGCCGAAGAAAGAATAGAAGAGGTGAAACAGAAAGTCCTGGCCGGGTTGATATCCCCTGTTGCCTTCTTTATGGAGAAGAACCTGATGGAAGTGCCTATGCTTGCCGCTTATATGGAGATGTGGACATTTACTGTCCGCCGCCATTTTAAACCAAAAGTTTTCAATAAGCTGAAGCCGGAAATCCTTCAGAAGTATGCCGATGTATTCGGTATATCCGTCGAAGAGCTCAAGAACCCGAATTTTAATCAATATAAATACCGACCCGAATGATAAAACTTGATTTTGAACATCGCCAGGCAGGACATTGTGAAAACGGTGTCACTTCCAATCTTTTAAACTACCATCATTATTCCATCAGCGAACCTATGGTCTTCGGGATCGGAGCCGGTTTATTTTTCAGCTATCTGCCTTTTCTGAAAATGCAGCATGCCCCCACTACTTCATTCAGGGTTTGGCCCGGGATGGTATTTGAACGCGCCACCAGGGAGCTGGGAATAAAAACCCAGGTTCATCGTTTTAAAAACCCAAAGGATTCCATGGATAAACTGAATGAGGTACTGGATCAGGGATTACCTGTCGGACTTCAGGTCGGCACTTTTCATCTGACCTTCTTTCCACCGGAATACCGCATGCATTACAACATGCATAATATGGTCGCCTATGGCTATGATGATAAGACTTATTTTATCAGTGATACCCTGATGGAGTTCAAGGTTGAAATAAGTTATGAAGACCTTATGCGGGTCAGATATGCCAAGGGAACTTTTGCCCCACAGGGACGAATGTATTATCCCACTTACGTTCCCAAAGATATAGATATCAAGCCCGCCATCATCAAAGGAATCAAAAAGACCGCCTATAACATGGTCGGCGTTCCCTTTCCGCTGATCGGAGCCAAAGGGATCAGGTATTTATCCGGAAGGATGCGGAAATGGGAGAAAAAACTCGGACCTGAAAAGGCATCCTATTATCTGGGCCAGGTTCTTCGGATGGAAGAAGAAGTCGGGACCGCCGGCGCCGGCTTTAGGTTCATATACGGTGCTTTTCTGGATGAAGCAGCAGAAGTATTAAAACAGGACTGGCTGAAAGAAATGGCCATCGAAATGGGAGAAAATGCCAATAAGTGGAGGGAGTTTTCCTATTACGGGTCAAGGAATTGTAAAAAGCGTGGAAAACCGGAACAATCCTATGATTTTCTGGCAGATATGCTGCTGGAAATTGCGGACAGGGAAGAGAAGATTTTTCGTAAACTATCGAAAATCAAATAAATTTTCTACTTTCGCATCCCATTAATCGGCATTTACAATCAATACAGGATTCACATGGAAGAAAATAAAAATCCGGTATATAAAGATCAGCGTTACGGACAATCCAGAGAATTGCTTTACTCCTATGAAGAAAATGGCGAATTTCGCAAAAATGTAGGGTTTCACGGAGAACCGGACCGGGTGATCCTCCAGCAAGCCTGGGATCTTTTCAATGACCGTATCGAGGAAGCACGTCAAAAAGTGCTGGCCGGAAAAGTCAGCCCCATTGTTTATTATATGGAAAAAAACCTGGCTGATCCGCTTAATTTGTCAATGATGGCCGGTATTGCTTTATGGAGGGTCAAATGGCATTTCAGACCCGGAGTTTTTAAACGCCTGAAAGAAACCACACTGAAAAAATATGCCGATGCATTCAATATCAGCATTGATCAGCTTAAGCACGTTGAATAGCCTCAATTTTATCTATCATGGAACAAAAATTTCTCATTGATTATACCCACCGCCAGGCAGGCCATTGTGAAAGCGGTGCAACCTCAAATTTATTTAAGTTTTATGGCCATGATATTTCTGAACCCATGGCTTTCGGCATTGGAAATGGTTTATATTTCAGTTATATTCCATTTCTTAAGATACAGTTTGCACCCATGATTTCTTTCCGGAATCTTCCGAATACGGTGTTTCACCGATCCATGAAGTATCTGGACATAGATGCGACAGTAATCCGGAAGATCCAGGATCCTAAGGAAGCCATGCTTGCCCTTGATCGCAACCTTGAAAAAGGAATTCCTACCGGGATGCAGGTCGGCGTATTCAACCTTACCTTCTTTCCGCCAGAATACCGGATGCATTACAATATGCATAATATCGTGTGTTTTGGTAAAGAAGGAAACCTTTACCACATCAGCGATACGGTAATGGAGATGCCCCAGGTGCTCACGTATGAAGATCTGCTCAGGGTTCGTTATGCCAAAGGAGCCTTTGCACCCAAGGGGAAAATGTACTGGATCAACAGCATGAAAAAGGATCTTGACATCAAATCGGCGGTGAACGCGGGAATCAAAAAAACAGTCTATGAAATGATCAAAATTCCATTTCCCCTGATTGGTGTCAAGGGAATCCGTTGGATGTCGAGAGATCTCAGGAAATGGCCTAAAAAACACGGAAACGAAAAAGCGGCTTTTTACCTGGGTCAGATCATGCGGATGGCTGAGGATTTTGGAACAGGAGGTGCAGGTTTCCGTTATATCTATGGGGCGTTCCTTAAGGAAGCAGGTGAAAAATTTAACCATAGCGGTCTTATGGAAGCTTCTGTTATGATGGGTAAAACAGCCAACCGCTGGAGAGAATTCACATACATCGGCGCCCGAAACTGTAAAAGCCGCTCAAAACCTGAAGAAGATTACGGTATGCTGGGGGATATCATGAGCGAAATTGCAGATATGGAAGAAAGGGTATATAAAAAACTGGATAAAATCAAACTTTGATGTCTCAAGCGCCCATCATCGAAATCAAGGATCTGGCGAAGATTTATAAAGGAAATGAGGATCCTGCCATCAACGGGATTTCGCTGACCATCTATCCGAATGAGATTTTTGGTTTGCTGGGTCCAAACGGCGCAGGAAAGACCACCACCATTTCCATCCTTTGCGGATTGTTTCCACCTACCCGCGGAACCATCAGAATTGATGGCATGGACCTCCATGACCACCTGGATAAAATTAAGCATATCATCGGTGTTGTACCCCAGGATCTGGCTTTGTACCCCACCCTGACTGCCATGGAAAACCTGAATTTTTTCGGAAACATGTACGGGTTGAAAGGGAAAGAACTGCATGATCGCATTTATGACTACCTCAGGATTTTTGGACTGGAAAAATCAGCGAAGAAACAAATTTCCAGTTATTCAGGCGGGATGAAACGCAGGGTGAACCTGATCGCCGGCTTACTTCACAAGCCAAAAGTTCTGTTTCTTGACGAACCCACTGTGGGCATTGATGTCCAATCCCGTATTGTCATCCTGGATTATCTTAAAGAAATCAATAAACAGGGAACCACGATTATTTATACCTCCCATTATATGGAAGAAGCCGAGAACCTATGTACCCGGGTAGCCATCATGGATAGAGGTCAAATTATTTCCATCGGAAACCCTAAGGATTTATTAAAAGAGCATCCTGAATTTAAAAACCTTGAAAATATCTTCCTCTACCTGACCGGAACCGATATGCGAGATTAATTTCAAAGTATGTTTAAGTTTTATTCCGCCCTGAAAAAAGAATTCCTGATCCTGCTTCGCGATAAAGCAGGGCTGATGTTGCTTTTTCTCATGCCCATGGTGCTGATCGTTGTCATGTCGCTGCTTCAGGAAGTCGGTTACAGTTCTGTTACCCGCGAATCCCGCCTGAAAGTGTTGTTCCTGAATCTTGACCAGGACAGCCTGGGACTGAAAATCGAAGAAGGCCTCAGGGCATCCAATTATTTTGAGCTGGTGGAATCATTTAATTCCCGGCCCCTCAATGAGATGGTCGTAAAAAATGCAGTCAGAAACGGGGATTACATCATCGGGATTATTATTCCCAAAGGTGTGACCAGATGCATACGGGCCAATGTCAGGATCATGGTGGCTAAAACCCTGGCAGGGTTTGGATTTTATGACCAGAACCTGATCGGGACTCTTCCCATGAAGGATGCAGATACGATCACCATCTATTTCGATCCTACGGTCAAAAAAACATTCAAAAACACTATAGTTAGTACGATTAAAGAATATAATCATAAGGTTGAAGCAGAAATGGTTTTCCGGACTTTCAACATTGAAATGGCCAAATTGTTTCCGAATTTTGCCCCTCCTGAGGTGGAATATAAAGAAGTGGTCCATTTTAAGGAGGTCTTCCCAACCTATAAACCCGTGGAGGAGATACCCAATTCAGCCCAGCATAATGTTCCCGCCTGGGCTGTTTTCGCCATGTTCTTCATCATCATTCCCTTTACCAATAACATCATTACTGAACGACAGGAAGGAAGTTTATTCCGACTCCAGTGTGCACCGGTATCTCATTCTTTGCTTTTACTGGCCAAAGTAGCGGTATATCTCGTAGTATGTATCTTTCAGACCGTTCTGATGATTCTTTCCGGTATTCTGATCCTTCCCCTTTTCGGTACTCCCATGCTTGTTTTGGGTACCCATTATTTTGCCCTGTTCTTCTTCACTGTCTCCGTTGCCCTGGCTGCCCTCGGCTTCGGGTTAATGGTCGGAACCATGGCGACGACACATCAGCAGGCTTCGGCTTTCGGAGCCGTTTCCATCCCCATCATGGCAGCATTGGGCGGACTTTTCGTCCCCATGTACCTCATGCCCGGCTTCATGCAGCATGTTGCACACCTCAGCCCGCTTAACTGGGGAATTTCAGGTTATTACAATATTTTTATACGTGGCGGTGGATTCGTTGATATCCTTGGTGAGGCATCCAAACTACTCAGCTTTTTCCTGGTCACTTCACTCATCACCTACCTGTATCATTTATTTAAAAACCCCATGAACAAATAAATCATGGAATTAATTGACCGTAAAGAAATATTGGTCAGGTTCTCCGAGGTTGATTCCATGCGGATCGTATGGCATGGAAATTACCTGAAATACTTCGAGGACGGCAGGGAATCATTCGGATTGAAATATAATCTGGGATACCTGGACGTTTATAAGCATAAAGTGATGATCCCCATCGTAAAAATCGTTTGTGACTTCAAACGCCCCCTTGAATATGGCGACCTTGCCATTGTTGAAACAAAATACATCCCCACCGAAGCGGCAAAAATAGTTTTCGAATACAGTATCCTCAGAAAACCGGACATGGAAACCGTTGCTAAGGGAAGTTCTACCCAGGTCTTCCTGACTCCTGAAGGGGATTTATTACTGACTTCTCCCACATTTTATACCGGATGGAAGCAGAAATGGGGACTTTTATGATCATTCAATGAAAAACGTTTATATCATTGCCGATAACATCATTTCCTCCCTGGGATTTTCATCTTCCGAGAATATCCAGGCGATAAAAAATGAAAAAAATGGGTTTAAAAGTATCCATGACCCCCATTTATCTCCCCTTCCTTTACCGCTATCCCTTGTGGATAATGCATTGCTTGATCTGAATTTCGCCAAGCTGCTTACCGAGAGACGAAGTAATCTCACCCCTGATTCCTATACCCGTTTGGAAAAACTCTTTATCCTATCCATTGAGAACGCAATCGCAAGCCTTTCGTTAAACCTCAGCAGTAAACGTGTTCTGCTGGTCCTTTCTACCACAAAAGGCAATATTGACCTGCTCGAAGATCAGTTCAAAGCAAAATTCAATCATAAACGTCTGTATTTATGGGAACTTGCCAGGGTAGTTAAGGATTTTTTCGGTTTCATTCATCCTCCTCTGATCATCTCCAACGCCTGTATATCAGGGGTACTTGCCATAATTACCGGGAGCCGGCTGATACGAAGCGGTCAGTATGATCAAATCGTGGTCTCAGGTGGCGACATTGCCACCGGATTCGTGATCTCCGGATTTCAGTCTTTTCAGGCACTCAGTCCTGACCTCTGCCGTCCGTATGATCAAAATCGTAACGGGCTGGCCCTGGGTGAAGCCTGCGGAACCATGATTTTGTCCAACCAGCAACAGGAACTCAGGGGGAAAATCCTGAAGGTCATGGGTGGTGCTACCACCAACGATGCCAACCATATATCAGGACCTTCTCGCAGCGGGGAAGAACTCAGCCAGGCCATTGATCAATCCTTGGCCGAATCTGAACTTCAATGCAACGACATGGATTATATTTCCGCCCATGGCACTGCCACTCCCTACAATGATGAAATGGAATCTAAAGCCCTTGCCCTGAGCCATCTTCTAAAGGTGCCTTTAAACAGTTTTAAAGGTTATTGGGGACATACCCTGGGAGCTGCAGGCATCATCGAGTCGGTGGCAGCAACGCATGCCCTTAGCAGTAATTTCTTGTTCCGGTCACTGGGATTTGAATCCTTGGGCGTGACCGAACCCATAAATGTTATTTCCAATGCCGGAAAAGCTTCCTTGAACACTTGTCTGAAAACAGCTTCCGGATTTGGAGGATGCAATGCTGCTGTCATTTACCAAAAAGGATAACATGGATCTCTACATTTCCTCCTATTGCCTGATCATGGAACAAAAGGTCATCGTGAATGACCAATTGCGTTTTTATAAGGAAAATTTTGTTAATTTTGCAGACTTTATAAAATCTTTCTTCAAACAGGAAGGAATCGTTTATCCAAAGTTTTATAAAATGGATAATCTGAGTAAACTCGGCTTCCTGTCGGCAGAAATGGTTTTAGGGACAAGCGTAGCAAACAACCATAATCAAGCACTGAGCGGTGTCGTTTTGGCCAATTCGAGTGCAAGCCTTGACACCGACATCCTTCACCAGGAATCCATTAAAGATCGTTCCCGGTATTTTCCCAGTCCTTCGGTTTTTGTGTACACTTTGCCTAATATTGTCATTGGTGAAATCTGTATCAGGCATAAAATGAAAGGGGAGAATGTTTTTCTGATCTCTGAAACATTCGAACCGGAAATCCTGGTGAATTATGTTGATGAACTGATACAAAACAAAAGGGTACCCAACTGTCTGTGCGGATGGGTGGAATTAATGGGTGATAAATATGAAGCCCTGATGTGCATGGTGGGACCGGAAATATCGTCGCGGAAGTTTACCTCCGTTACACTGAAAGAATTATTCGAAAACAAATGAAATAATGGATATGGAAGAATTAATCAACAAACTGAAGAAAGAAGTCATTGAACAATTAAACCTGGAAGACATTTCTGTGGATGATATTAACCCTGATTCTCCCCTTTTCGGAGAAGGATTAGGGCTAGACAGTATCGATGCCCTTGAATTAATCGTTCTGCTTGAGAAAAATTACGGATTAAAAATTGAAGACCCTAAAGACGGAAAAAAGATATTCTATTCCATTCGTACCATGGCTGAATATATCACTGAGCATCAAAAGCAATAGTGAATGCCTTCAAGGATTTTCATTACCGGTTCCGGTATCATTTCTGCGATTGGTAAAAATCTTCAGGAAAACCTGTCCAGCCTTCTAAAAGGTCATTCAGGTATAGGAAAAATCCGAATCCTGGAGACCGCCCTGAGGCATGAAATTCCCGTGGCAGAAGTCCCCTATAATCACCAGGAACTTTTCGCTTTGGCAGGAATTCCTTTTCAGGAAGGATTTTCAAGAAATGCCCTCTTCGGTATCATTGCTGCAACGGAAGCATGCCATAATGCACAGATGAAACCTGAAATGGGAATAAAAACAGGTCTGATATCCGCGACCACAGTAGGTGGCATGGATCGCTGCGAATTGTATTATGAAGATTTTCTGAACAATGATTCCCGGAACATCTACATTGATTCTTATGATTGTGCCGACAGTACGGAAAAAATTGCGGATCATCTGGGAATAAGGGATTATGTAACGACCATCAGTACAGCCTGTTCTTCCTCCGCCAATGCGATTCTGTTAGGAGCCAGAATGATCCGGAACGGAAAACTGGACCGGGTGCTGGCAGGAGGTTGCGAGTCACTTACAAAATTCCACCTGAATGGTTTCAATGCCCTTAAAATCCTGGATAAGGAACCCTGTAAACCCTTTGATGTCAACCGTAACGGAATCACACTGGGGGAAGGTGCTGCCTTTGTGATGCTGGAATCGGAAACCTCTTTGAAAATCACCCGTAACCATGTCATTGCCGAATTAGTCGGATGGGGCAATGCCTGTGAAGCATATCACCAGACCGCCTCTTCTCCCGACGGGACCGGTGCCTACCTGGCCATGAAAGAAGCCCTCAAAATCAGCGGACTATGCCCGGGGGACGTTGATTATATCAACGCCCATGGAACCGGAACGGATAATAATGATTTATCAGAAGGTCTTGCCATCGAAAGGCTTTTTATCCCGGACATCCCGAAAGTAAGTTCTACCAAGCCTTTCACAGGACATACCACCAGCGCGGCAGGCGCCGCCGAAGCCATCCTTTCCATGCTGTGTATTCAGCAACAGGTCATCTGGCCAAACCTGAACTTCAAAACCCCTATCCCTGAACTCCACTTTTCACCGGTTGAAAAGCTGATCACCAATTTCCCGGTGCAGGTTGTCATGTCGAATTCCTTCGGCTTCGGCGGCAACGACACTTCTCTGATTTTCACCAAACCACCAGCTCACCAACAATCCAACGCATGAGCTATATCAACGGTATCGGTCTCATTTCCCCTCAAAACACCCTTGAAAAGGGAGAATTCCTTGACCCCTTGGTGGAACATCATGCTGATTTCCTGAAGTGTATTGAACCTGTTTATAAGAACTACATCAATCCGATATTGTCGAGGAGAATGAGCAGGTTGATCAAAATGGGGATCAGTGCTGCAAAAATATGTCTGGAAGAGACGGAAGGAATACAGCCGGATGCGATCATCACCGGAACCGGATTGGGCAGTGTTGAGGATACAGAAAAAATTCTGGGCGAAATCACCAAAGAAGAGAAATTTCTCAACCCAACGCCTTTTATACAATCCACTTATAATACGATCAGTTCCCAGATTGCCATCATCCTCAAATGTCACGGGTATAATTCCACTTATGTCCACAGGGCATTTTCTTTCGAAAGCGTGCTTCAGGATGCCATGATGCAATTGGAAGAAGGATCGGCTGATCATGTGCTGGCTGGAGGAATCGATGAAATGACCATGAATCATCTTCAGATCACGCGCCGGATCGGATTGTGGAAAATGACCGCATTCAGCAATCTCCGTTTATTGCTTGAGCCGGGACCAGGTGCACTGCCTGGTGAAGGGGCGGCATATTTTATGCTGTCGAAAACGCAAAAATCTTCTGCTTATGCTAAACTGGCCGGTGTTGAAACAATATACAAACCACTTGACCAAGATCATTTATATCAGCAAACCCAAAACTTTCTTTCTCAGCTTTCCCTAACTCCTGATAAAATCGACCTGGTAATTACCGGAATCAACGGGGATACGAATTGGGATCATGTTTATCATGATTTTTTAATGAGGCTTTTCCCGGGTAAGCCCTCTGCCTGGTTCAAGCACCTTTGCGGAGAATACCATACGGCCACCGGGTTTGGTCTTTTTGTTGCAGCCCATATACTCAAACGGCAAATCATTCCTGAAATTCTTGCATTCAACGACATCAAACCGGGAAAAATTAAGAATATTCTCCTTTATAACCACTTCCGGAATGTAAATCACTCCCTCCTTCTTATCCAGGCAGTTGCCTGATAATTTTAATTCCCGTATTTTTGCCCCGAATCGTTTAATGTCCGGGAATGTCAAAAAGAATTTATATTACAGGTATAGGGATCATCTGCGCCATTGGTAATAACACAGCAGAAACACTGGAATCTTTGCTTGAGGGAAAGTCGGGAATCGGAGCAATTACCCTGCTGAAAACCATACATCAAGGGAAACTTCCCATGGCGGAAGTTAAAAAAACCAATGACGAACTCATAGAAATCCTTGCCCTTGATCGAAAGTCCAACTATACCCGTACAACCTTGCTGGGAATGATGGCTGCCAGGGAAGCGCTTAAATCATCCGGAATCAGCGATCTGAAGAAATTTCCCACGGGCTTGATTTCCGCCACCACAGTCGGAGGTATGGACAGAAGTGAGCACTTTTTCGAAGACTTTCTTATTCATCAGCAAAAAGGAAGATTAAAGGATATCATCCATCACGATTGCGGTGATTCCACGGAAAGCATAGCCGATGATCTCGGAATTTCAGCCTTCGTCACCACCATCAGCACAGCCTGCAGTTCCTCCGCCAATGCCATGATGCTGGGCGCGCAGTTGATCAGAAACGGAATACTCGACCGTGTGGTGGTGGGAGGAACCGATGCCGTGACCCGCTTTACGCTAAACGGTTTCAACACCCTGATGATCCTGGATAAAAACGGCTGCCGGCCGTTTGACGAAAACAGGGCCGGTCTCACCATCGGTGAAGGCGCTGCATTTCTGGTTCTTGAATCGGAAAAAACCGCATTTTCCCCTGAGAAAAAAATATTCGGTGAATTATCCGGTTACGGAAATGCCAATGATGCCTATCACCAGACGGCCTCCTCCCCTGAAGGAACCGGAGCCCGCCTCGCCATGGAAAAGGCATTGTCCATGAGCGGACTGATGCCAGATCAGATCAGTTATATCAATGTTCATGGTACCGGGACTCAAAACAATGACCTTTCAGAAGGCTTTGCCATTGAGAAAGTTTTTGGAGACAAGGTTCCCCTCTTCAGTTCAACCAAATCATACACCGGACACACACTGGGTGCGGCAGGGGCCATCGAAGCCGTTATTTCCCTGCTTTCCATTCAGCATGACTGCATTTTTCCCAACCTCAACTGGTCAACACCGATGAAGGAACTAAACCTCAGCCCGGTCACTGAATTGAAGAAAGGAATCTCCATCAACACAGTGCTTTCCAACTCATTCGGTTTCGGGGGGAACAATTCTGCCATCATACTATCTAAATTCGGGAATTCAGAAATGCAGAAATTCAACAGCACAGGATTGAACCAGGTTTATACTGAACCACGGATAGAGGGTGTCCTGTCGCTTCCCGTTTATATTAACGGACTTGGTCTGATCTCCCCCCAGAAAACCCTTGACAATAAACATTTCCTGGAAGATATCGTAGCGGTAGAATCGGATTTTATCAAATGTCAGGAACCGGTTTACAAGGATTATGTCAGCGGGGATATGGTTCGCCGCATGAGCCGTCTGATCAAAATGGGTGTAGCCGCTTCAAAAATCTGTCTGCAGGATGCAGGATGCAGCCTCCCTGATGCGATTATTACAGGAACCGGTCTGGGCTGCATCGAGGATACGGAAAAATTTCTGACCACCATGATCCGGAATAAGGAAGAACTCCTCACTCCCACTTCATTCATCCAGTCCACACATAATACGGTCAGCGCCCAGATCGCCCTGTTGCTGAAGTGCCATCATTATAATTTCACTTATTGTCACCGCGGATTTTCATTTGAAACCGCTTTGATCGATGCCATTACAAAAATCGGACAGGGTAATGCCAGCGAAATCCTTGCCGGCGGGATGGACGAACTCACTGAAAATTCTTTCCGCATCACATACCGCCTTGGACACTGGAAACGTAAACCTGGCCTAAGTACCAACCTGCTTCATACACCAACATCCGGCAGCCTTGCAGGTGAAGGCGCGGCTTTTTTCCTGCTGGGGTCGAAAAAAACCGAGAAATCCTATGCCATCCTGAATGGACTGTCTTTGATTTACAAACCACTTGATCATGAAGAAATCTTAGATCAACTTAAACGCTTCCTGACTGCACATGGAATTGGTTTGCCGGATATAGATTTATGGATATTGGGAAAAAACGGAGATCCTCGGGATGACAGGCCATACCAATACCTCATGGACCACTTACCTGAAAATTCCAGCATGGCCGCCTTCAAACACCTTTCCGGTGAATATCAAACGGCCGGAGGCTTCGGACTCTGGTTGGCTTCCATGGTAATTAAACATGACCATGTCCCGGAAATGATTAGCATCAGAGGGGATCATAGGAATCCCATCAGAAAAGTTCTGCTTTATAATCATTATCGTAATCTGGAACACAGCTTCACCTTACTTAGCCAGGCATAAGCATGAATTTCCGTAATACTACCCTGCTTTTTTTTCTGTTATTACTGGTACTCAACCTGATAAAGTTCATTGTCTGTCCCTGCGATTGTTTCCTTTTCAATCATTTTTGCCACAACCCCTACTTCTATTATCTTCCTTTGATCATCCTCTACCTCCTGGCCCCTATCATCCTTTCCTTTTATCCCTGTTCCCATTTTCATTATAAACCGGTGATCTGCAAGGGAAATACCACCGCTAAGGTGGTTGCCTTAACATTTGATGACGGCCCCGACCCTCATATCAGCCCTGTGATTCTTGATATCCTAAGAAAAAAAAACGTGCCTTCGGCCTTTTTTATCTTGGGAAAACACATCCTGAATAACGAAACCATCGTAAAAAGAATGTCTGATGAAGGCCATATCCTGGGAAATCATTCCTATGCCCATACCAACTTCTGGGATTTCTGGCCGGCTCAAAGAATATACCGGGATATGATGCAAGCCGAAACATTGATTCAGACCATCACAGGCAGTAAACCGATGTTTTTCCGTCCTCCCTATGGGGTCATCAATCCCATGGTTTCCCGGGCAATCCGT
This sequence comes from uncultured Prolixibacteraceae bacterium, assembly GCA_964605775.1. Lineage (GTDB taxonomy): Bacteria > Bacteroidota > Bacteroidia > Bacteroidales > FEN-979 > CAZSDU01. Next base: position 20,153 of record CAZSDU010000020.1, read on the forward strand.
AAAACATCTTACAAAGTCGTTGCCTGGAGCAATTGGTCAAAGGATACCCTGATCCGGGATCCGGAAATCATACTCAACCGCGTCATTCGGAAACTGAATCCAGGCGATATCATACTGATGCATGACAACCAGGAAATTACGGCTGGTATCCTGGAGAGGCTGATCGATGAAATTCATGCCAAAGGATTCCGCATTATCCCATTGGATCAAATGATAAAAATAGATTAAGATGAACAAATTGATGGTTTTCTTTTGCTGCTTTATGATCCAGCACACTTTCTGCCAGCCGGGACCACTGAGCCAGGCTAAAATCATTGAAATCAAACATAAGGTCAGGGAAATGGCCATGAAAACCACAACCATCGAGAGTGATTTTATCCAGGTGAAAGAAATGAGTGTGATGGCTGAGAGAATTATCTCCAATGGAAAATTTCTTTTTAAAAAAGAAAAGAAACTCAGATGGGAATATATCACCCCCTTCCCATACCTGATCATCATCAATCAGGATCTGATGCTGGTTCGTGACGAAAACAAGGAGAACAGGATCAATCTTCAATCCAGCAGGGTTTTTCGAGAGGTCAACAACATTATTATGGGTGCGGTACAGGGAACACTGCTCAGCGATACAAAAAATTTTTCGTCAGAAATTACGGAAACCCAAGGCAGGATCTTATGCAAGCTGACGCCTTTGAATGCCAAAATAAAAGAATCCCTGGGTGAAGTCTGGCTGTACTTTAATACATTCGATTTTTCCGTAGATCAATTGGAAATGCGTGAAACTTCCGGTGATTTTACCCGCATCAGTTTTCTTAAAAAGAAGATCAATCAAACCATTCCGGATGAAAAATTTGCCCTTCAGTAGCCTGCTTCTGATCCTGTTTTTTCTGGCTTGCAGTCCGGCCAAACACCTTGGACTGGCATGGGATCCTCCTTTTTCTGGAATCTTCGATAAGGCGCTTTTTAAAACCTCACTCGACATCAGAAAAAATCACCTGAGCGGATATACCATGATCAAAAAAAATGACTCTGCCTACCATATCGTTTTCTCTAATGAAATCGGGATGACCCTCTGTGATTTTGAATTAAACCAGGAATATTTCAAAGTCAATTACCTTTTTGAACCCATGAATAAAAAAGCCATGATCAAAATTTTTGAACGGGATTTCCGTCTGCTTATCTATGGACAAGTCATGCCCGGTCAGAATTTCATCAATAAGGCTGAGATTTCATCCGAAACGGGTGATTCTTCCTGGCCAGGAAGAATCACCATCACCAATCCCGGTATCCGACTGAGGATGCAATTGAGGCATATGAATCTCTAAGCCTGACCTGTTTCACATTCTGACGATTTTTGTACTTTTACATTTTAATCCAAAACATGCTACACAAAAGTTTTTACACCCTGCTCAGGATAGATATAAAAGCTGAAGAAGAGGTATTGAAAAAATTTCATACCAGTGTAGCGTTTATCCCATCTCATCCCATTTTTGCCGGTCATTTTCCAGGCAATCCTGTTGTCCCCGGGGTATGCCAGGTGGAAATGATCAGGGAAATCGCCATGGAGATCCTGAAAAAACCACTGTTTTTGGGAAAATCCGATAATATAAAATTCCTTTCCATGATCAATCCGATTATCCATCCCATTCTTGACGTTGACCTGGATATAAAGATCAGATCGGATCATGAGTACGATATTGCTGCCGTAATCAGGTCGGAAGAATTGATTTTCCTGAAATTCAAAGGAACGTTTCAAATTGAAAAGTACTGATGAAACGCCATCTTACAAATATCACCGTAAGAGGTTATGAGCTGGACTCCTATCAGCATGTCAACAATGCCGTGTATCTGAATTATCTCGAACAGGCCCGCTGGGAATTCTGCCATGAAAATAATTTGCTTGATAAAATAGGGAAAAACCAGCTTTTTCTGGTTGTGGTCGAAATCCAGATCCGCTATCAACGGGAATTGAAACTGCTTGATGAGATCACCATAAGCACTATCCTGAAAAGCCAGCCACCCTATTTAATATTCACCCAGAAAATAACACATCATCATTCAAAACTGACTGTAGCCAGGGCAACGATAAAAACAATTTTTGTCGATCAGCAAAGGATTCCCCATGATATTCCCGGTGAGATAGAAATGTTAATCAAACAAGATGCAGATGGAAAAAATTGACAAGATCACCTGGGAAATAAAAAACGATATCGGGATCATAACCCTGAACAACCCGCCGGAAAACTACCTGATCAAACCTGACTTTGTCCCCCTCGAGGTATTGCAGCAATGGACTTCCTACGACTATCTCAAAGGCATCATGATTACCGGTGCTGGAAAACATTTTTCCGGAGGAGGGAAGCTGGAAAACCTCTTCGAAATGATCAGGTCGCTTGAAAATGTATCTGAAAAAATTGAAAAAGGGAAAGCGGTTCTCAGCCACCTTGAAAATCTTGACATTCCTGTCCTGGCAGCGATCCAGGGAATATGTTTTGGCGGCGGACTGGAAATTGCACTGGCCTGTCATATCAGGGTGTGCACGGAAAATTCCCTGTTTGCTTTTCCTGAAGTCAATCATCAGCTCATGCCCGGCCTTGGAGGGACAGTCAGGATGGAGAAACAAGCTGGGTTCAAGGAATCCCTGAAAATGATTCTCAGTGGTGATATGATCAATGCTGAAGATGCCATGGAGATGAAAATCATCGACTTTATCGTAAGTAAGCAAAAACTTTTTGATTTTTCCTTTCAATTCCTGCAGAATATTACCCGGGACCGACCAGTAAAAGTCATACATGCGGTGATGAGCGCGTTAAAAAATGCAAAATCCATGACACCGGCAGAAGCTTTCAGGGAAGAAACCCGTTTGTTCTGTGAACTGGCCATTGCTGAAGCACAAAGAAGAAAACTTTCTGAATGACAACCTATTCGACCATTACGTTCTGTGTAAAGCATGAGATCGGACATCTGTTGCTGAATCAGCCGCCCTCGAACAGAATGTCGGCTGATTTCTTCCTTGAATTAAATCACCTGATTGAAGAGATCAGGTTGTCTAAGGATATCCGCGCGCTGGTGATCAGTGGAAAAGGAAGACATTTTTCTTCGGGGGTCGATCTTCCTGCCCTACTGCAAGAAATAACATCAAAATCCCGGATTGATCAGCATGGTAAAGTTACCATGCTGCCTGGCTTCCTGACAGAAAACTATACCTCCTGGCTGACCCTCGACCAGCTTCATATCCCTGTCATATCAGCCATCCGCGGAGTTTGCCTGGGATCGGCCATGGAACTTGCCCTCTTCAGTCATTTCCGTTTCAGCGGAGAAGATGCTGTGTTCGGTCTGCCCGAAGCTTCCTTCAACCTCATTCCCGGACTGGGGGGGATCAGGCAGGTCGTCTCCCTCTCAGGGAATGCCAATGCCATTGAACTGGTATTGAAAGGAAAAACATTCACTGCTTCAGACGCCCTTCGGCTTAACCTCATTGACCGAATCCTTCCGAAAAAAGACTTACTTCAAGCTTCCCTCGACTTTGCCCGAAGTATCTCCGGAGATTATTTCAGGGAGAAAAAGAAACTGTATCTCAGGAATTATTTCAGCTCATGAAAAAAAATCACCTTATCCCTGAACGCTTTGTCAGGATCGCTGGTAGTGGATCCTTCCTGCCCGGTAAACCGATTCCTCGGGAAGAAGTGGATTACTACCTGGGTGAGCTGACCCTGGCCCCCGAAAAAATCCGAAAATGGCTGAAAAGAATACATTCCCTGATGAATGAGTTGCTCGAAGTTGAATTTTATCATCTTGCCATCGATCCGCTCAGCAGAAAGTTTACAGAAGATAATGTCAGCATGTCGGTAAAAGCTGCCACCATCGCCCTGAATGATGCCGGGCTTCAACCTCAGGACATCGACCTGATCGTTTATGGCAGTGCTCATCAGGACCAGATGCCTACCGCATCTGTTTTGATTCAGGAAGCCCTGGGTATTGAACACTGTGCAGAACTGTCCATCCATGCCAATTGTACCTCTGCCTATAAAGCCTTGTTGCTGGCCACGGATCTTCTGCGCAGCGGAAGATATAATACCGCCCTGGTCATCTCCTCCAGCATGTCGTCATCTGAACTGGTGGCAGAGTATTACCACCAGGAAATGGTAAAAAAGGAAGAACTTTTTCTTCGCTATTTTTTATCAGACGGAGCCTCCTCCCTTGTGCTGAAGGCCACTGATGATCCCAATAACGGATTGTATGTGGATTATACGTATATGGAATCCATTGGAGGGAAAAAGCCTGCCGCCATGGGTAACAAGCGACCTGCTTATTGGATGAATCCCCGGGAAGAATATGAAAAAGCTTATCATCATCTGGCTCAGATGTTTCAGGAGGAACTCCGGGCAAACTTTCATGAACCCGGTGGAAGCGTTTTTTATATGGGACTGCAGCGGATGCTTCAACATCATCCCATCAACATGAACAAGCTGAGGTTTTTTCAGGTAAACTTCCCTTCCCGGCATATTTCAGAGTTGATCCTGGAGGAATGTCAGGCCATGGGCATCAGGCCTGAAACCCTGTATTCAAAAATGGCATCCATGGGATATATCGGCCCACCTATGGCCTTGTTATGCCTGGATAGGATCAGAAGGGAAGAAAAATTAAACGAGGGTGATGTTATCCTGAGTTTTGTCACCGAGGTCAGTAAATTTATGCAGGCTGGATACATACTTTCAGTCAGGAATTAGAAATTAAGAATGAGGAACGAAGAATCAGTTCGTGTGAAAAAAAAATATCTGCTTTTCTTAATCAGTCCGCGGCAACGGTTTATCAATTATCCGGCACATAGTGAATTGGCTAAGATGTTTGGGAAAAGAAGATTCATGATTCCCCTTGCACTGCCGACAATAGCCTCACTCACTCCCGACCATTATGATATCCGGATCTATGATGAAGAAATTGAAGATCTTCCCAGCGGAGTCCTCCCTGATATCATCGGAATCACGACCCTGGCTGCCACTTCCCGCCGGGCATTTGAACTGGGAGACCAGTATCGCAAAAGGGGTGCCAAAATTATCTACGGCGGACCTTTTGCCTCCTTTTCACCGGTAGAATCCCTGAAACATGGCGACAGTGTGATCGTTGGCGAGGCAGAAGGAAAATGGGAACAATGCCTTCAAGATTTCGAAAAGGGAACCCTGAAACCCATCTATGAGTCAAGCTTCCCGATAGCATTCAAAAAACAACTGCCCCCACGCTGGGACCTGGTGAATATGAAAAGGATCTTTCAGGTTGCCATTCAGGTTTCCCGGGGTTGTCCATTTAATTGTGATTTCTGCCTCGTTTCAAAAATCTTCGGACGAAAAATGCGCTACCGCGATATTGATAATGTGGTGGAAGAAATTAAAGCAGCCCCCTCCAACTATTTCTTTTTTGTTGATGATAACCTGACCATCAATAAAAGATATGCTAAAGAGCTGATGCAGGCCATCAAACCCCTGCATATCTCCTGGGGCTGCATGTGCAGCCTGGACGTGGCCAAGGATGAAGAACTGCTTCATCTGATGGCGGAGGCCGGATGTTTCAATATTTTAGTGGGTTTCGAATCGCTGAATCCGGGAAGCCTGGATGAAACGCACAAGCACCATAACCAGGGCGGTAAGATCTTTGCCGAAGCCATCCGGAAAATCCATGCAGCCGGCATTCATATCAATGCCAGTTTCGTGGTTGGTTTCGATAATGACGGTCTGGATGAGTTTGACCGCATTTTCGACTTTACCCTGGAACATCATCTGCCCAATGTCAATCTTCACCTGTTGAATGCCCCTCCGGGAACAGAATTGCATAAAAAACTCGAAGCAGAAGGAAGATTACTGCATTGCGATCCTGAACTCGGTGTCGGTCACTTTCCCACCATCCATTACAGTAAAATGAGCCAGATCGATATCTTCGACAAATATATGGAAACCATTGCCCGGCTTTATTCTTTTGATACCATACGGAAAAAAGCTGAAATTTTATTCAGCAACGGAGCCTTTATCCGGCCCGGAGGGGAAATCTCTGCCTTCATGAAAGCCCGCTTATCCTGGATCACCTTCAGGGAATTTGTGCTGACTGCCGATCCTGACCGAAAAAAATTATTTGCATTTATACTGAAGCTAATCAGAAACAAGCAGATTGCCATCGATAAAGGATTGGGGTTCCTGCTTGCCATGTTAGGCTATCACAGACATATTCTTGCGCATAAACACAATATGGATGAATACCGCCGCATCATTCTCAGACAAGAACTGAATCATCCCGAAAATGACCTCTAACTGCCATCCGTTATCCGCAATCCGTACCATAGGGATCATCGGCGAAGGTAAAATGGGAAGCAATATTTTTTACTACCTGCTTGACTTTGATTACCGTCTGGTCTGGATCTGTCATCCATGCACTGAACCTGAAGGCATCAGGAAAAGTTTTCAAAAAAAAATGAAGCGTAAACTGGACGCAGGGATACTCACGGAAGAACAATTCCGGCTTAAACATTCAACGGTTAACATCACCCGCGATCTCCAGGCTGCTTCCAGCTGCGACCTGATCATTGAAGCCATTCCGGAAGTCATTGAGCAGAAACTGGAACTTTTTGGCTTACTGGATAAAATCCTCCCTCAGGAGGTAATCCTTACCTCCAATTCATCCTCGATTAATCCCAGCCGGCTCATCCCTTCTGAACGGAGAAATAGAACCTTCGCCGGACTCCATTTTTTTTACCCCGTCAACCTCAAGAATATCGTGGAAATCATCTTCCCGGATACAAGCTCGGAGGATACCAGGAATAAGATCATCCATTTCCTTGAGCATATTCACCGCAAATTCCTGGTGCTTGATGAACATCATAGTTTTATCCTGAACAGAATATTTCTTGACTTTCAAAACGAAGCTTTTCAACTGGTCAAAGCCGGTCATATCACTGTCCGGCAACTGGATGAACTGGTTAGAAATCATTTCTTTCCTTTCGGGGTTTTCGACTTTATGGACAGTGTAGGCCTGGATACGATGCGATCAGCCATTAACAACTATACCTTTGATTATCCTCACCGCGATTATTACCTGTCCCTTATCCATGCCCTGGAGGAAAAGATAAGAATGGGGCAACTGGGTCAGAAATCAGGGCAGGGATTCTACCCTTTGCTCCATGATGAAGAAAAACCGGATCTTGAACCTGAGGGAATCATCCATCACCTGCGTCAGACTTTCTATTCATCCGCAAAGCGGTTTTCGATGCGCTCCGGATGCTCCATCGAGGAAATGAATGAAGCTATCAAAGAATATTTTGAACTGGAAAAAGGCCTATTTGAATTATAATTTTCATTATCCCGATATTTCTGTTTATCTTTACCCTTGTCTTTTAAAAAAAAATGACCCCTATGAAAAAGATATTTGCGATCACTCTTCTTTTTGCCGGGATTACCCTGGTATTTTTTATCACTTTTCAATCCTGGTCTGCGAAAGGACTGGAAAATTCATCCCTAACGAAAGTGCCCTCCGCCCTTCCCGATTCAGTGATGAAGCTTTGCCAGAAATCATGTATGAATTGTCATTCCAATGCTGGCAGCGGGTTCGCAAAAAGTGTAGTGAATTTCAACAAATGGGAAACATACACTCCGGCCAAACAGGCTGATAAAGCAAGCAGGATTTGTAATTCCATTACGCGTGGTTCCATGCCCCCGAAAGGATTCCGTAAGAATTACCCGAATATGCTTCCAACAGAAAAAGAAATTAACATGATTTGTGCCTGGGCTAAAACGCTCCAAAAATAAGCTTTCCTGATGTCCGTAAAAGTAGTGGTTACCGGTATGGGAATGGTTTCATCCCTGGGTTTTGATATTCAAACGAATTGGGATAAGCTGTTAGCCGGAAAAAGTGGAGTAAGGACCATCAGCCTTTTCGATCCCTCAGATTCAATCACCAAAATCGCTGCCGAGCTCCCCCCGGGATTTGACGAGCATGCCAGGAACTACATCAAGAAACGTGCTTCTGGTCAGATGACCAGGGTAACCCGCATGGGTATAGTCGCAGCAAAAGATGCCGTGACTGATTCAGGAATTGACTTTTCCACCCTTGACCGCAAGCGTTGCTCCGTGATTATGGGAGTGGTCAATACCGGAAACTCAACCATCGAAAAAGACACCACACCCCAGAATACTATTTTTAAAAGCATGACCAACTCAATGTCTGCCTGGGTGTCCCTGGAATTTCAGTTGCTCGGACCGAATTTTGCCCTCAATACTGCCTGTGCATCCTCAGCCTATGCCATTGCTTTAGGTTGTGATATGATCAGGAGTGGTAAAGCAGATGTGGTCATTGCCGGCGGCGCTGACTCGATTATCAATCAGGAAGAAATTGCTGGTTTCAATGCCTTATACGCGCTGTCTGTGGCCAATAATACGCCTGAAAAAGCCAGTAAACCCTTTTCTATCGACCGTGATGGTTTTGTGATCGGTGAAGGTGCGGGAGTCATAATACTGGAATCAGAACCTATGGCCAGGGCCAGGAATGCCAGAATTTATGCCGAAATCGCAGGCTATGCACTGACCAGCGAAGGCTATAACATCATGGCGCCCATGAAGGATGGAGAAGGGATGGCAAATACCATGAAACAAGCCATGGAAAATGCAGGCATTTTTCCGGATGATGTGGACTATATCAATGCCCATGGCACTTCAACGGAATTGAACGACCGAGCTGAGACCTTTGCCGTAAAAAAAGTATTCGGGGAGGAAGCATTCAAAATCCCCGTCAGTTCATCAAAATCCATGCTGGGTCATACGATCGGCGCAGCCGGAGCCATTGAAAGCATCATCACCATCCTGAGTATCCGGAATGATCTCATCCATCCTACGATCAATCTGGATCAGCCTGATCCCGAACTTGACCTCGATTTTGTTCCCCATCATTCCCGAAAAAAAATTGTCAGGGTGGCCCTTTCAAACTCATTCGGGTTTGGTGGCCATAACGCCTGCCTTGTTTTCAAAAAGTACTCCGGGTGATCACATGATAAAAAATGCTAATTTTGTAAAAACATTAAACGGATGGCCAGAATAACAGAAAATACAAGAAATGAAGTAAAGGAAACCGTCTATCATTTTTTTGCAGAAGAATGTGAAGTCGATCAAAGCAAAATCAGCGATCAGACAAATATCATCAATGATCTCGACGGTGACTCTTTGATGTTCCTTGAATTAATTGAAATTTTTAAGAAAAAATACAATCTTGATATTGAACTGAAAACCATCGGGAAATATGCCGTTAAGCACCCCGTTGCCACCATCGGTGAACTGATCAATATGCAGATGCTTATTATTGAGCATGAAAACCGCCTGCTGGAATTAGAAAAATAATGATTTGCGCTATTGTCAGAAGCTAAAATGATTTTTATTTTTCCGGCTTTTGCTAACGATTACAGGGAGTTCCATCACTTTCAATGGCCCGGTTTCCAGACTTTTTTTACATCCCTTGTGGAAGACGCCTCTTCCTTTATTGATGTTCAGTTGAAGGATTTTCACCCCATCAGGAATAACTTTCTTGAGGATGAACTCAGGAACCAATATATGTCGTACATCTTCGGGTGTACCATCGCAGGAATGTTAATAGAGAAAAAAAATATCCCTGATTTCATTTCCGGGTTAAGCATGGGATTATATGCCGCCCTGCAAACCTCAGGCGCCTTCTCTTTCAGGGATGGACTGCTGCTCATCAGGCAGGCTTATCTGGAAATTGAAAAGATCATTTCAGGTCAGGAATTTTCCATGGGGAATATCATCGGGCTGAATCAATCCGACATCCTTCAGTTGATCAAACATAATGACCGCGATACCCAGATATCCAACCAGATGGCCGAATTCTCCTTTGTGATTTCGGGCCGTAAAACATCCGTTGTAAACATACTGGAACAGGCCAGGGAGGAAGGAGCCTTCCATACCAGACTGCTGAATGCCACCGCTCCCTATCATTCTGTGTTTCTGAAAGATACCCATAGACCATTTGAACCCTTTGTCCGTAGCCTGGGAATCCGTCCTTCATCAGTATCCCTGGTTTCAGTCATTGATCAGGAAATCATCCGTACTTCAGCACAGATCATCCGGGAGATCGTCAGAAATCTATACCAGCCTTTTAACTGGTTTAACACGCAACGTAAACTTCAGGAAATGGGAGAACCGGTATTGATTGAATGTGGGGTCTCCCGGAATCTGACCAAAAACTCAAAATTCATTCCCGGTAAGGCCAGTTTTTTTTCAGCAGTGGATTACCTGGTTTAAACACTCCTACCCGACAATATCCATTTTTTCCTGATCCTTAACAAAGTCCTGAACATAGGCTCGCTAAGGTGATTGATCTGCCGTACCCTGATCGCTTCTTTCAGCATCTCAGGAGTGGGTGTTGTTTTGGAAGATGGCAGGCAATTAAGCCGGCTCTTGACAGCATCTTCAATGAGTTTATCAAGTTTTTCCTTTCCCAATTCCTTTGAAAAATAATACGGTGAAGGATAAAAAACAGGATCTCCGGCTGCAATCATTCCATCCTTCACCGCTGTTGTGTATAGCGGGGTTCCGGGGTAGATCCGCAAACCGGAAGAAAGATAAACGAGATCCTCAGGATGGATATATTGATCGATGAAATTCATGGATTCATAAAAAGTCTGCTCCGTTTCACCCGGACCTCCAAAAAGAAAAAACCACATGGCGGGCAGGTTAAATTCACGGATGAGTAAAGCGGTGCGGTGAATATCCTCCATCCTGAATCCTTTATGAAGGTTACTGATCATGACCTCTGATGCACTGTCGGGTGTTACATCAATCTGGGCAAATCCGGCGGCAACCATTAATTCAAACAACTTTCTGCTGGTATTCCTCGGATTAATGCCCATGGTACGTAAACGGATTTTTAGCTTTTTGTCAATGATGGCCCGGCATAATGCTTCAGCATGTTCCGGCGGTTCATTGAAAGTGGAATCGACAAATTCAAACGTAATATCACCAAGCCGTTCTCCTGCCAGCCTTATCTCTTCGGCGACATCTTCTGGATCCCTCAAACGGTAACGCTTTCCCTCTATACAAGGATAGGTGCAGTAAATACAACCAAGGGCGCATCCGCGCTTAGTCTGAATGCTGTAAACACCTTTATGCCGGTAGGGCTGAAAGGGAATTTTTCCATCCATGTCAGAGGACGGTATGTTCTTTGTCCCAATCCCTGATAAATTCACATCAACCATAGTCTCCATCCCATTGTTAGCATAAACATGCGGTAAACCCGAGACGGATTCATTCTTATCGAGGGCATGCAGCAAGGAAAGCATCAGCTCCTCCCCTTCCCCTGAAATGCCATAATCCGCAGCTGTAAAGGTCATGATCTCACGCGGAAAAATACTGAATCCACTCCCCCCGAGGATGACCGGTACCCTGGTAATACCCTGAACAGGACGGATAAAATCGTCCATAATCTGATTCAGGTAGAAAATCTTACGGTCAGCCACCACATCATCTATATTGCGGATACTGAAACCAATGTAATCGGGTTGGAAATCGAGTACCCTTCTCACCAGATCTTTCCCTTCATCAAACATGCCATCATAAACTTCAACCTCATAATATGGCTGAAGAACAGAAGCAATCAGGCATAATCCCAAGGGAGGAATGGGATAGGGCGACTTTTCCGTGTTCGTGTTGACCAGAAGTACTTTTTTCATCGTTTTCAGATGACGTCCGTTCCTTTTTTCAGTAACCATAAGCGTCCCACTTCCTCGTGAAATTTCTCATAGGGGAGCCTTGTTTTCATCAATGCATTAAAAAAATTATAGCGATCATAATTTTTATCAACAATCTGCTTCCTGACCTGCTGATAATATACCGTTCCGGGCATCGGACTCAGGATGGTATATCCGGCATAGACCACGCGGTTCTTATCCGCATATTCCGCTAAGGCAGCAAAATCATCCACCGAATAATCGCAGGGAATCACGTAATTTCCCCTGACCATGATACCATTGTCATCGAAGATTTCAATGGCTTTTTGATTGGCTTTGGCAGGTGATTCCTTGTGGTATTTTTTCAGCTCCGAGTCCCTGAAGGATTCAAAACCGCAGATCACGACTTTTAAGCCACCATACGCCATTTTTTTAATGATGGCCGGATTACGGGCAGCGACATCGGCTCGGATGTCCATGATAAACGTTTTCTTTATTCCCTCTTTCCTGATTCTGGCAAACAGAGCTTCCATAAATCCTTCATCAACAACGGTGTTGGCATCCGCAAATCTGACCACAGGATATTCATCAATGGATTTCAACTCTCCGATCAGACTATCCAGATCGCGCTGGTAATATTTTCCCCTGAACTGTGTCCAGATTGAGCAAAAGGTGCATTTATACGGGCAACCCAGTGAAGTAAACACATAAGTGCTTGGATCCGGGCTGTTGCCAACTTTATACGTTTCAATCCATCGCCTGAGATGATGACGCTCAGGAAGAAGATAATCGGCATTGGCTGCATCATATGAACAGGGAATTCCCTTTGTCTGCAGAAACCCGGATACAGAATTCAGAAAGATCCCCGGTATTCCTGATAGTTCCAAACCCTTTTCCTTGGCCAGTATGACTGCTCTGAAAATATGGGCAGATTGTCCGGGAATCACCACATCAGCATGGGAAGCGGCAAAATCCCTGACACAAAGTGTGGCATGCAGCCCTCCGGCCACGGTCAGTATATCCGGATTGAACTGCTTGACATGCCTGAAAATCTCCATACTGCTGTTGAACTCCGAAGTAATGGTCGTGACCCCGACTACATCCGGCTGAGTTTCCCTTAAGCATTTTACGATAAGTTCAGGTAATTCCGTGGTATCCTGGTTCAGGTCATATTCTCCCTTACAGTCAAAAACCCTGACATCAAAATCCCTGACCGCCGCGGCTACGGTAAGCAAGCCCAGAGGCGGCCCGATCAGCTTTCTGTGAATAAAAGGTTTTGCCTCTTCAGGCGCATACCTCAGGATGTTGTTTTCAGGAGAACGGGGAGGATTGATCAGCAAAATTTTCATCAGGACAAAATTAGAAAAATCCATGACCCGCTTTTTTGCTATTTTTGTTCTCCATGTCAGCACAGAAATTCATTGATCTGAATTGTTGTGTCATTATTCCAACTTACAATAATGACCAAACCCTGGATAATATCATCCAAAGGTTGCTCCATTTCACTTCCCGGATTATCATCGTTAACGATGGCAGTACCGACAGGACATCCGAAATCCTTTCCGGCTACCCTGAACTTGACATCCTCAGCATCCGCCACAATACCGGTAAAGGTCACGCCCTGAAACTGGCCTTGCGGCATGCCATCACCAAAGGTTACCGCTATGCCATTTCGATCGACAGTGATGGCCAACATTTCCCGGAGGACCTGCCAGAATTCCTGAAAATCATTGAAGAATATCCGGATTCCATGATTATCGGCGCCAGAAATATGAAACAGGACGGAGTCCCGGGAACCAGCAGTTTTGGTCACCGTTTTTCCATCTTCTGGTTCAGGGTCGAAACCGGTCTGAAGATTCCTGACGTTCAGACAGGTTATCGCCTCTATCCACTGAATTATATTAAAGAAATCAGGAAATTTTATTCACGAAAATATGAATTCGAAGTTGAAGTCCTGGTTCGTCTTGCCTGGAAAGGGGTGAACATCTTCTCCATCCCGGTTCAGATTTATTATTCTCCTAAAGAAGAAAGGGTTTCCCATTTCCGGAAATTCAGGGATTTTTCAAGGGTCAGTATTGTTAATAGCATCCTGGTTTTTATAGCTTTGCTTTGGATTCGACCTTTTTCATTCCTTAAAGATGTTCGTAAAAAAACGTTCAAGGGATTTGTCAGAGAATACATCCTCGACAGCCAGGATTCCAATCAAAAAATAGCTTTAAGCGTAACCATAGGCACACTGATGGGAATAATGCCCATATGGGGATGGCAGATGATTGCCGCCGTAGGACTTGCCCATGTGCTGAAATTAAATAAATTCATTGCCCTGGCTACATCCAACATCAGTATTCCTCCCATGCTTCCCTTTATCCTTTTTCTCTGTTACCTCACCGGCGGTTGGGTTCTGGGCGCCCAAGAAGAAAGTGCAGGCTTCAGTTCCGACATCAGCCTGGTCTGGGTCAAACAACACCTCTGGCAGTTTATTGTCGGAAGCATTGTATTCGGTATCGCTTTATCCACGGTATTTGGTTCCATAACCTACCTGCTGCTGGAAATTTTCCGCAAGAAGAAACCGGAAAAGCCAAAATAATATGGCAAACTTCTTCATCAACATATACCTTTTTTTTCGTCACAGAAAATGGATTTTCTATCTTTTTCTTTTTGTGATTATCGCAGGACTGGCAGGCCTATCTTCAGGAATACGACTTGAGGAAGATATCTCCGGAGCAAGAACGGACGATTCCCGCCTGAGCAAATATGAATATGTGATCCGCAACTTCAAATTCGCTGAAAAGCTTATCATCCATCTATACCAGAATGATTCCTTACCCCCTGCCGACCCTGACTCGATGATACAACTGGCCAATCTGTTTGCCGGTCAGCTTCATCAGAAGTTCGATTCCACCTACATCAGAAATTTTTTTCTCAGGGCTGATGACTCCGGTTATGTCAGACTGGTTAACACCGTCCATGCACACCTGCCATTATTTCTGAATGGGGAGGATTATCAGAAAATAGACAGTTTGTTGGAGCCTGAAAGACTTCAGTCGCAACTCCTCAACAACTACAAGATCTTGTTATCCCCGGCAAGCATGGTGATCAAAAAGCAATTGATCTCTGATCCACTCGGGTTGAGGAACCTCGGGATGCAGAAAATGAAATCCCTTCAGGTTGACCAAAACTATGTTTTAATCGATGGCTATGTTTTTTCCAAGGATCTGAAACATCTTTTTGTTTTCATCACCCCGGCTAATCCGCCGAGCGAAACGGAAAAAAATTCCCGGCTGGTCAAAGGGATTGATCAAATCTGCCAGCACCTCGCTGCTGAACATCAGGGAAAGCGCCTCGAATACTTCGGATCCATCGCCGTGGCGGCAAGCAATGCCGGACAACTGAAAAACGATATCCTGCTAACCCTCTCCATCGCAATTATCCTGATTTTTTCATTGATCGCTTGGTATTTCAAAAACTGCTTGATCCCATTGCTGGGTTTTCTTCCAGCCATTTTCGGCGGAGTTTTCGCGCTGGCTGTCATTTACCTGGTAAAAGGCCATATTTCAGCCATTTCCCTGGGAATAGGTTCCGTCATCCTGGGCCTGATCATCGACTATGCCCTCTATCTGATTAACCAGTATCGCCTGAAAAAATCAGTGATTGCAGTGCTGAAAGACATGTCACAAACCATTGTGATCTGTTGTCTGACCTCTGCCGGCGCTTTCCTCTGCCTGGTTTTCCTCGATTCTGCAGTCTTGCATGACCTGGGATGGTTTGCCGCCCTGAGCGTGACAGGGGCTGCTGCATTCACGCTGATTATCCTTCCCCATTTTCTGACCCATAAACTGATCCCTGTCACTGTTGCAAAAAATAAGGAAAATATTGTCGATAGAATTTCATCCATTGCATTGGAGAAAAAATGGAGCATTATTATACTCATTTGTATTGCCGGAATCATGTCTTATTTTTTCAGCCATAAAGCAGATTTCTCCAAAGATCTGAACGAACTGAACTTCGTCACCCAAAAACTTCAGGATGCTGAGAAAAATCTGGATATTTCCGGAAACTCCGGCCTTAAAAACATGTATGTCGTCGCCTGTGGAAAAACCTTTGAGGATGCGCTTAAAACCAATGAATCGGTTCAGCAACGACTCTTAGGGCTGCAGCAAGCCAACACCATTGCAAAATATTCCGGAATTCAGCAACTGCTGATGTCGGATTCCATGCAACATGAGAAAATCAGAGCATGGAGTGAATTCTGGACCCAGGAAAAGAAAGCCCTTTTGTCGAAAAACCTCAGGGAAGCGGCCACGAAAACCGGATTTAAAAACAATACTTTCACCGGCTTTTCTGACTGGCTGAACCAGGCCTTCCCGATGCTCAGTGAAAAGGATTCCAAAGCATTCCAGACTACCTTCTTTTCCGAATGGATCAATGAAAAACCAGAGATCACCATGATCTCCAGCCTGCTCAAAGTAAGGGCAGAAAACAAGAATATGGTTTATGCCGCTTTCAAAAACCAAGATGACGTGATCGTTTTCGACCGCCAGAACCTCACCACCCAATTCGTCTCACAAGTCAAAACCGACTTCGACCTCCTGGTTATGCTCTCTATGATCTTTGTCAGTATTTTACTGCTGATCTCCTTCGGCAGGATAGAAATGGGAGTTATCACCGCCTTGCCCATGTTTCTTGGATGGCTGATCACGCTTGGATTCATGGGAATTTTCGGGCTGACTTTCAACATCTTCAACATCATTCTTTCTTCTTTCGTTTTTGGTTTGGGCGTTGATTACAGCATTCTCATGATGAAGGGACTACTGTCAACCTATAAATATGGATCCGGGGAGATCAGAACCTATAAAGTTTCCATATTCCTTTCCGCTGCCACCACGCTGATCGGTGTGGCTGTTCTTTTTTTCGCCCGGCATCCCGCATTGAGATCCATTGCCCTCGTTTCCGTGATCGGGATGATCAGTGTCGTGATCATCACCTATACCATTCAGCCTCTTTTTGCTGATTGGTTCATCTTTAAACGCCGGCAAAAGAATAAGTTTCCGGTTACGGCCAGGATATTTTTCAAAACCATCATCACCTGGGGAAATATTGTCCTCATCGCCCTGATCATGACCCTAACCGGCATTCTGATTTATACCCTGGCACCTGTCCCAAGAAAAAAGAAAGAATATCTTTTCCATGCCCTATTCTCAAAACTCTGCAAGCTTTATATCTTAGTCACCTTCCCGACCAATGGAAAACTCATGAATCCGTATGGGGAAGATTTTTCCAGGCCATCGATTATCATCTCCAACCACCAATCCCTGATTGAAACACCGGCGTTTCTCAGACTGACCCCGAAAATCCTGATCCTCACCAACGAATGGGTGTTCAAATCCCCTGTTTTTGGTCCGATCGCCAGATTGGGAGGATTTATCAATGTTGAAGACGGGCTGGAAGCCAATCTGGAAAAACTGAAAATAAAATTTGCTGAAGGCTATTCCATCCTGATCTTTCCTGAAGGACACCGCTCTGCCGACCAGCACGTTCAGAGGTTCCATAGAGGTGCTTTCTTTCTGGCCGAAAAACTGAAGATTGACCTTCTTCCAATTCTTGTTTTCGGATCCGGAGATTTTCTTGCAAAAGGAGATTTCTGGGGGAAACCCAATGGATTCCGGATGAAAATCATGCATCGGATTCCCTCCGATGATCCGTCTTTTGGCCTGAATTATTCAGAACGAACAAAACAAATCCGGAAATTTTTCATCCAGTCCTATGAAGCGTTTCAAAAGGAAGAGGGAACCACCTTCTATTATCGTAAAAAACTGCTGCTGAATTATGTATTCAAAGGACCTGTGCTGGAATGGTACCTCAGAACCAAACTAAAACTAGAAAATAACTATCAATTATTTCATGAACTCATTCCGGAAGAAGGAGAAATTCTCGACCTGGGATGCGGATACGGATTCATTGCCTATATGCTCCTGTTCACTTCAGGTAAACGCCTTATCACAGGGGTGGACTATGATGCTGAGAAGATAAATGTGGCCGGAAATTGCTATTCAAAGAACGATAGGATAAATTTTATCTGTGCAGATGTTTCAACGTATGAAATAACCCAAAAAAATGCTTTTCTCCTGGGCGATGTACTTCATTACATGACCCCGGAAAATCAGGAAAGCCTGCTAAGAAAATGCTGTTCCAACCTCAATCCCGGAGGGACTATACTGATCAGGGAGGCTGACTCCGGCCTGAAACATCGACATCAGAAGTCAAAGATCACTGAATTCTTTTCCACCCGTACCGGATTTAACCTGACCAATACACCCGGCAAAAAACTATATTTTACTTCAGCCGAAAAAATCAGGGCCGTCACCCTTGAATATGGACTTTCCTTCGAAACCATCGACCATAAAAAATACACCTCGAATAATCTTTTTGTGATCAAATCCCCGAAACCTTGACAGACTTTTTTTCACAAGAAAGTTCAAATCAACTGACTATAGTCTCACGAATTGGAAAATATTAAAAATCGTTTTATATTTGTAATATGCATCAACAATTACCAAATTGAAGATTTTTATAAAAAATATGGTATGTGTGCGCTGCAAAATGTTGCTGAAATCAGAGTTGAAGAAGATGGGCTTGCACTATATTCTCGTGGAATTGGGTGAAGCCGAAATCAAAGAAGAAATGACACCGGAACAAACTGCTTATCTCAAGCAGTCCCTCTCAAAAGCAGGGCTCGAATTGATAGATGATAAAAGAAAAATGCTGGTTGAAAAAATTAAGCTGATCATCATAGAACTGGTCCACTTCCGGGATGACCAGATAAAAGTCAACCTTTCTGATTTCCTGAGCGAAAAATTAAATTATAACTACACTTACCTGGCCAATCTTTTTTCCGAAGTCAAAGGAACCACCATTGAGCAGTTTTACCTGGCCCATAAAATAGAAAAGGTCAAAGAATTGCTGGTATATGACGATCTCAATCTCTCCGAAATAGCCTGGAAGCTGCATTACAGCAGCGTAGCCCACCTGTCGAACCAATTCAAAAAAATGACTGGGCTAACCCCTTCCCAATTTAAAGAACTGAAACACAAAAAGCGCAACTCGCTTGAAAATATGTGAATAATGTAAATTTTTCACGGAATTGTGTAACGTCCTGAGGAGTGTCAGGCAGTATCTTTAATGCTCTGATTACAACATTTTCATTAAAGAAAATAGGTGTAAACTATTGCTTGTTTGTGCATTAAACATTATGAAATGGATTCATCTATGACAAACCTGCCACAATCCAAAAAAATATCCATGGATTTTAGCGTACCGGAAACCCGTTATCGTCGCCTTTTTGAGACCGCCAAAGATGGGATTCTAATCCTGGATGTCGAAACTGGTATGATCATCGATGTGAACCCCTTTCTCATACAATTGCTGGGATATTCAAAAAACAAATTCATGGAAAAAGCCGTCTGGGAAATCGGTTTTTTCAAAGACATCATCGAAAACCGCGAAAAGTTCATGGAACTTCAGGACAAGGGGTATGTGCGTTATGAAAATCTCCCGCTTGAAACGTCTGATGGTCATATGATCGATGTTGAATTCGTGAGCAATGTGTACTCAGAAGGTTCTAAAAATGTAATCCAATGCAATATCCGTGACATCAGTAAGCGCATTAAAACTGAGAATGAATTAATCAGGACCAATAAATTCCTTGATTCGATCATAGAAAATATCCCGGATATGATCTTCATTAAAGAATCGAATAACTTGAACTTCGTTATGGTCAACTGTGCCGGAGAGAACTTAATGGGCATTTCGAGAGATGAACTGCTGGGCAGGAATGATTTTGATTTTTTTCCAAAAGAGCAGGCTGAGATGTTTGTTAATGCAGATAAGAAGGTGTTGAGGGAAAAGAAAATGATCGATATCCCCGAGGAATTAATTCAAACCAAAAACCAGGGAATACGGATTCTACATACCAAGAAGGTTCCGATTATGAATAACGAGGGAGAACCAAAATTTCTGCTGGGTATCTCCGAGGACATCACGGTGCGCAAGCAAAAAGAAGACGAACTAAAAATTGCAAAGGAAAAAGCGGAAGAAAGCAATCGCTTAAAATCAGCATTCCTGGCTAACATGAGCCATGAGATCCGGACACCCATGAACGGCATCCTGGGTTTTGCAGGATTACTTAAAGAACCCGGACTCAGCGGGGACGAACAGGATAAGTACATCGAAATTATCGAGAAAAGCGGAGCGCGAATGCTGAATATCATCAACGACATTATCAGCATCTCAAAAATAGAATCGGGACTGATGGAAATTTCAGTCTTTGAGACAAACATTAATGAGCAGGTTAAATTCCTATATGAATTCTTCAAGCAGGAAGCTGAAAATAAAGGAATAAAAATTTTTCTTACATGCACTTTACCGGTTCATGAATGCATAATTCGGACCGACAGGGAAAAAATCTTTGGCATAATGACCAACCTTGTTAAAAATGCCATCAAATTTACCCAGGATGGTTTCATTGAAATTGGATGTGAAAAAGCGGGCAATGATGTTCTGTTTCATATTAAAGATACAGGCGTAGGGATTGACCCGAAAAAACAAAAGACCATCTTTGAAAGATTCAGACAAGGCAGCGAGTCACTCAGCCGGAATTATGAAGGGGCAGGCCTGGGATTATCCATTTCCAAAGCATATGTGGAGATGCTGGGTGGAAAAATCTGGGTGAAAAGTAAACCGGGCGAAGGGTCAGTGTTTTACTTTACGATTCCAATCAATCATTTTCCGTTAACAAAAAGTGTTTTCAGCAATTCAATTTTAACGGAAGAGTATGAAAATAGGATGGAAAAACTTAATATACTGATCGCAGAAGACGACGAAACATCAGAAATATTGATCAGATTGGCGATTCAATTATATTGCAAGAAAATCATATCCGCTAGAACCGGCCATGAGGCTGTTGAAACCTGCCGCCAAAATCCTGATATCGACCTGATTCTGATGGATATTAAAATGCCGGATATGGACGGATTGGAAGCTACCCGGAGAATCAGAAAATTTAATAAGGAAGTGATCATTGTCGCACAAACAGCCTTTGGGCTGGCCGGCGACAGGGAAATCGCAATAAATGCAGGATGTGATGAATATATTGCAAAACCATTCAATAAAGTATCATTAATGATTCTGATTAAAAACATTATGATGAAGAGGAAAAGAAAATGACTTTTTTACTTCTTAACTCATTCTCCTTTTTTTTTGATCCCAGCTCATTTCGGCAGAACAAATTATGGAAAAAAATATCATCTCGGACAAGTTAGACCTTGCAAGCCAGGAATTGCTTTTTCAGATTGAAGAGAAAGAAAAGCGGGCTGCGGAATTAGCCATAGCCAATAAAGAACTTGTTTTTCAAAACAGGGAGAAAGAAAAACGGGCGGATGAGTTAATCATTGCCAATAAAGAACTTGCTTATCAAAATGTGGAGAAAGAAAAACGGGCTGCTGAATTAATCATTGCCAATAAACAGCTAGCCTATCAGAATAATGAGAAAGAGAGAAAGGCAAGAGATCTGATTATTGCCAATAAAGAACTGGCTTTTCAGAACAGGGAAAAGGAAAAGAGAACAGACGAACTTTTCATTGCAAATAAAGAACTGGCTTATCAAAACGAGGAGAAAAAAAAACGGGCAGCTGAACTAATCATTGCGAACAAGGAACTGGCTTTTCAGAATGAAGAGAAAGAAAAACGGGCTGAGGAGTTAATCATCGCCAATAAAGAACTAGCCTTCCAAAACAGGGAGAAAGAAAAAAGGGCGGATGAATTGTTTATTGCCAACAAAGAACTTGCTTTTCAGAACGAGGAGAAAGAAAAAAGGGCAGAAGAATTATTCATTGCCAATAAAGAACTTATTTTCCAAAATAAGGAGAAAGAAAAACGAGCAGCAGAACTTATGATTGCAAGGGAAAAAGCCGAAGAGAGTGATAACCTTAAAACTGCATTCCTTCATAACCTTTCGCATGAAATCCGTACTCCGATGAACCAGATCCTGGGTTTTGCCAGTTTCCTTAAAGACTTGGAGCTTCCTGTAAATCAACGCGATGAATACATAGATATTATTGACAGTCAGTCTCATCAGCTTTTGCGTATTATAACCGACATCATTGAGTTTTCTGAATTATCAACCGGGCAGGTGGGTTTACAGCCCAGCAAGATCAATCTGGGTGAAATGATACAGGAGTTGTTGATAAAATATCAACCCAAAGCTGAAATTAAAAATCTGCAGCTTTTTTTAGCTAAAAGCATTCCTGATGGAGATACCCTGATTCTGGGAGATCAGGTAAAATTGAATTTTATCTTTTGTTCCCTGATCGAAAATGCCATAAAATTCACTGATACAGGGAGCATCGGGATTGAATACTGGAGAGCCGGAGAAAAATTAAATATTTCAGTAAAAGATACAGGAATTGGTATCGAGCAGGAGAAAAAAAAAGTCATATTCGACCAGTTTCGCCAGGTTGAAACCACGATTGCCAGGAAGTATGGAGGATTGGGATTGGGATTGTCCATATCTAACGCTTATATCCAAATGATGTCAGGGGTGATCAGCGTGGAATCCGAACCTGGACAAGGCAGCACTTTTATCGTTGAAATTCCCTTTGTCCCTGCACTCAGAAATGTTTACCATACCAGTCATGTTTCTCAAACCCATATCGATCACAAACCTAACTGGAAAGATAAAACACTACTCATAGCTGAAGATGAAGAATCGAATGTGCAATTTATCAAAGCTGTTTTACGTGCCACAGGTATTCAGCTCCTTCTTGCTGGTAATGGCCTTGAGGCCGTTGAACAGTGTAAATCACATCCCGAAATTGTCGTGGTTTTAATGGATATAAAAATGCCAAGGATGGATGGCCTTGAAGCAACCAGGATCATTAAATCCCTCCGTCCGGAATTGCCTGTCATTGCTACAACAGCATTTGCCATGGCCAGGGAAAAGGAGGAAATTCTTGCAGCCGGATGTAATGATTATTTACCTAAACCTTTTAAACGGGAGGATTTAATTGAAAAGATACACCAATCGATTTACACCCGGACGATCCCGGAACTCTCTAATTGAGTTTCTTCATTTTTATTTCATTCATTCCTTTATAAGCACAAAAGGTGTGAATAATGTAATTAATTGCCTTAATAATGTAACGCTTTACAGCAATAAGGATCGCATCTTTGCCGGATAATCACAGTACTAAAAACAAATAATATGAACACAACAGAAGTAAAAGGGAACTGGAATGAACAGAAAGGAAAACTCAAACAGAAATTCGCCGTCCTGACAGATAATGATCTGATGTTTGAAGAAGGTAAAAAAGATGAAATGTTTGGAAGGCTTCAGGTGAAACTTGGTAAAACCAGGGAAGAATTGCATAAAATCATCTCAACATGGACAGTGGTCTTGCTTATCTCCGGAACAATGCTTACGGCCTGCCAGACATCGACTGAAAAAGTCGAAAATGCCCAGGATAAAGTTCAGGATGCCCAGGAGCAGGTCGTCACAGCACAACAGGAACTGAACCAGGCAATCAAGGATTCTATCCAACAATTTAGAAAAGAATCGGAACAGCAGATCAACGCTAACGAGGTAACCATTGCTGATTTTAAGGCAAGGATTGCGAAGGAGAACAAAGAAAACAGAGCCAGATACGAAAAGAAACTGGCTGAATTAGAACAACAAAACAAGGATATGCGCCAGAGACTTCAGGAATTCAATGAGGATCAGAAGGAGAACTGGGCTTCATTCAGAGAAAAATTTAAACATGACATGAAGGAATTTGGAACTGCCATGAAAGACTTCTGGGGCGGAAAAAGGAAAACCTAAACCTAAACCATGGAAGATATTACGAAATCTCTTGAAACATTGCTGGAAAGGGCTGCCGAATATGGGAAAACCAGCTTTGAACTCGCAAAACTAAACACCCTCGACAAAACATCAGATATTGTTTCTTCCATGATTCCCCATGCAGTTGTCCTATTGATCCTGGCCTTTTCCATGCTGTTTTTTAGCATGGGATTGGCTTTTTGGTTGGGGGAAAAACTTGGAAATACCTGTTATGGATTTTTCGTGCTTGCTGCATTTTATCTGCTGACAGGAATCATCCTGCGGGTATTCTTTCATGTACCGCTAAAAAGACTGGCGGCCAACTGTTTTATCAAAAAGGTGCTAAAATAAATCAACATGCTTCCCATTACTTCTGTTTCCCGACTTAAAGCTGCCATTCAATGGTTAGAAGTTGATCAGGCCATTAAGAAGAAACATTTGAAAAGACAATTCGACCTGACCTGTATATGTTTTAAGCCTGCCAACCTTCTGAAAAGCTTTCTGAAAGATACTGTTTCCACTCCCCATCTGTTCGAAAATGTTTTAATTAATGCCGCAGGCCTGACAACCGGATATATTTCCAAAAAAATATTTATCGGCGCGTCAGGAAATTTGCTTCGAAAGTTTGTCGGCTCATTTATTCAGTTTGCTATTACTGGGTTTGTAACACGGCACAAGAAGGAAGTAAAAATCCTGGGGAATGCAATTTTTGACCATTTATACCGAAAATAAAAAACATTAAACCATTAATAATGAAAGAATTAAAATTGCCATTCTATGCAAAATCCATTCTTTTATTAATTGGCATTTATTTCCTGATGGCGATACTTTATATTGCTCAGGACCTCATTATTCCGATTGTATTTGCCATTCTGATTGCCATTTTGCTTCAACCTGTTGTAAAAATTTTCACCAGACTTAAGCTAAACAGGGTAATTGCTATAATACTGGCATTATTTCTGACCTTTTTAGTCATTGCGGGTTTCGGGGTGTTCTTGTTTTCCCAGGCCAGCCGTTTCAGCGAATCATGGCCTTTGCTGGTCGATAAATTTACAGAAATGCTTAATCAGGTCATTTTATGGGCTTCCGAGTACTTCGATATTGATGCAAAAAAAATCCATGAATGGATATCAAAATCCAAAGGGGAAATCATTAATACCAGCAGTGCCGCCATCGGGCAAACCCTTCTGGCTCTGGGAAATTGGGTGGTGGTAGTATTTTTGGTTCCCGTTTACGTTTTTTTGATATTGTTCTACCAACCCCTTCTGCTCGATTTCATCAGAAAACTCTTTGCAGAAAGCCATCAAAAACAGGTGAGTGAGATCGTTACCCAGACAAAAAAGGTTGTTCAACGTTACCTTATTGGTCTGGTTATCGAAACAGTAATGGTAGCAATTCTGAATTCCGTGGCCTTGTTGATTCTGGGAATCGATTACGCGATCCTGCTCGGCATTATCGGTGCATTGCTTAATCTTATCCCATACATTGGCGGACTTGTTGCTGTGGCATTGCCCATGATGATTGCTGTGGTAACCAAATCAACCGTATGGTATGCAGTTTACGTTCTGATCGCTTATTATATCATACAACTGATTGACAACAATTACATTGTGCCAAAAATCGTGGCTTCTAAAGTTAAAATTAATGCACTTTTCTCCATTCTGGTGGTGATTGCGGGAAATGCTTTATGGGGTGTACCGGGAATGTTTCTTTCCATCCCTCTGCTAGCCATAGTAAAACTCATTTGCGACCATGTGGAATCCTTAAAACCCTGGGGATTTTTACTGGGCGATACCATGCCCCCCTTGATAAAAATACCAACGATCTTAAAAAAGATTAAAATAAAGCCTAAATGATAGAAGTAAAAAAGGAAGGGATTATCTTATCCAAAACCGATCTGGAATTTGAAAACGAAGGAGTATTAAATCCGGCAATAATCAGGGAAGGTGACTGTGTTCATATGTTTTACCGCGCGGTAAGGAATAAAAACTTCTCCAGTATTGGTTATTGCAGAATGGATGGTCCGCTCACCATTACCGAACGCTGGGATAAACCCATTTTATTTCCTGAATTCGATTATGAATCGCATGGGGTCGAAGATGCCCGTATTGTCAAAATCGACGGTCTATATTACTTATCCTATACCGGTTATGACGGAACAAATGCACGCGGAGCCCTGGCCACTTCAAAGGACTTAAGACATTTTACAAAGCAAGGGATCATTGTCCCTCCCATCACCTACGCTGAGTTTGTTTACCTGGCAGAATCTGCAGGTAAAGTCAATGAAAATTACTATCGCAATCACAAGTTCTATTACCAGGAAGCTGATCCTGAAAAAAAAATGATGCTGTGGGATAAAAATGTAATCTTCTTTCCGCGGAGAATAAATGGTAAACTTGTGTTTCTTCATCGCATACGTCCTGGAATTCAAATTGCTTCCGTAAATTCAATTGAAGAAATCACCAAAGAATTCTGGGAAAAATATTTTCTCAACCTTCACAAACATATCGTCCTCGATCCTATTCATGCCCATGAATCCGCCTATATCGGAGGGGGCTGTCCGCCGATTGAGACAGAAAAAGGTTGGCTGATAATTTATCATGGTGTGGAGGAAACTGAACGAGGCAGGGTATATTCTGCCTGCGCCGCCTTGCTGGATTTAAAAAACCCGGAAAAAGAATTATCCCGGCTGCCCTATGCATTGTTCTCACCCGAGTATAAATGGGAGTTAAAGGGAGAAGTGAATAATGTGGTTTTTCCTACCGGAACTTCCTTGTTCGGAAACACTTTATTTATTTATTACGGCGCGGCAGATAACCAGATTGCCTGTGCCTCGGTGAGTTTTTCTGCTTTATTGACCCAATTGGTAAATTATTCCGTTAAAAATGAAAAATAATTACGATTCGGAAACACCGGCTCAGATCCTGTTCATCTCCTCCTACCCACCCCGGGAATGCGGTATAGCAACCTATTCCCAGGACCTGGTAAAGGCACTGAATAATAAATTCAGCAATGCATTATCCATCAAAGTTTGCGCACTTGAATCAAATGGCACAACCTATTCATATCCTGATGAAGTAACCGACACACTTAAAACCTCCATATCCGGAGATTATAAAAAATTAGCCTTAAGAATCAACCGGAATACTGCGGTTGAAATTATTCTGATACAACACGAATTTGGGTTTTTCCATAAGCAGGAAAAGGCATTTCTGGATTTTTTAAACTTACTTGTAAAACCTGTAATCATCGTTTTCCACACGGTGCTCCCTCATCCTGATGAACAATTGAAAATAAAGATTCAGGGTATTGCCGGGGTTTGTAAGGCTGTTATTGTTATGACGCATCATTCGGTTGGTATTCTTACAAACGAATACGGCTTACCGGAGAATAAAATATCTGTAATCGCTCATGGGACTCACCTGGTCCTCCATCTGAACAAAAAATTCCTGAAAAAGAAATATGGGCTGAATGACAGGAAAGTACTTACGACATTTGGCTTGTTGAGTTCCGGTAAAAGCATAGAGACCACCCTCGAAGCATTACCTGAAATAATTGTGCAAAGACCGGAAGTTATGTTTCTGATTATTGGAAAAACACATCCCGAGGTCAAAAAAAGAGAAGGAGAAAAGTACAGGGAGATGCTTGAACTGAAAGTTATACAAAAATCACTGCACAACCACGTCATATTCATTAACAATTACCTCCCCTTACCTGAATTGCTTGAATACTTACAACTGACCGACATCTATTTGTTTACTACCAACGATCCCAACCAGGCGGTGAGCGGCACTTTCGTTTATGCCATGAGCTGCGCCTGTCCTATTATTTCTACGCCAATTCCCCACGCAAAAGAAGTTTTAACTGAAAATACAGGAATTATTTTTGATTTTTGTGATTCCCGCCAATTAGCCAGGGGTGTGCTCAGCCTCTTGAATAATGAGCCGCTGCGCCGGAGTATCAGTTCAAACACCCTGGAGAAAACAGTATCCACAGCCTGGGAAAATTCAGCCGTTGCCCATGCCCTGCTGTTCGAAAAAATTTCCTGTCATACAATTAAGATCGTTTATAACTTCCCTCCCATTAATCTGAAACATCTCAAACTGATGACCACGGATACCGGGATCATTCAGTTTTCCAAAATCAACCAGCCAGATATCAAATCCGGGTATACCCTGGATGACAATGCAAGAGCACTTATTGCCTGTTGTATGTATTATGTCATAACAAAAGATGAGAAAGTTATGGGTGAAATATATACATACCTCAGGTTTATCGGTCATTGCCAGCAAGCTTCCGGCGATTTCTTAAATTATGTGGATAAGCACAAGCTGTTTACCAGTCAAAATACTACCGTTAACCTTGATGATGCCAATGGAAGGGCTTTCTGGGCGTTGGGATATATGGTATCATTACGCTCTACCCTGCCGCCAGAACTGATATCCATGGCTGAATCGATTTTTGATAAAGCCCTGCCTGCCATAAGCCTTATGCATTCAACCCGGGCCATGGCTTTCTCCATCAAAGGGATATATCACTATTACAGCGTTTTTCAATCTCCAGAAAACCTGATCAGGGTAAAAACACTTGCCAACCGACTGGTCCAGATGTACCGGCATGAATCAAACCCTGAATGGGAATGGTTTGAAGGTTATCTTACCTATGCCAACAGTATATTGCCTGAAGCGATGCTATACGCCTGGCTGTTGACCAGAGAACCGGTTTATAAGGATGTCGCTTTATCTTCATTGAATTTCCTGCTGACACTCACTTTTAATAAAAAGGGTATTGAAGTGATTTCAAACAGAACATGGCTTAAAAAAGGAGAGGAAAGCGGCCAATTTGGGGAGCAGCCCATTGATGTTGCATATACCATTATGACGCTCAGTAAATTCTATGACGTGTTTATGAATCAGGAATATCTCTTAAAGATGCATCTGGCTTTTAATTGGTTTTTAGGAAACAACCGATTGAACCAGATTGTCTATAATCCCTGTACCGGAGGTTGTTATGATGGCCTGGAAGAGGCACATGTGAACCTCAACCAGGGTGCAGAATCAACGGTGAGTTACCTCATGGCCAGGCTAATCATTGAAAAGTATAATAAAACGGATGACCATTTGGGTATCTCATTTCGAAATCATAGAACAATACATGGAAAGCAAAGGGAACTTGTTTATTCAAGCAGTAATAGGGAATAAAAGAATTTTTTAACAACATGGTTATAAAAAGATAATTGAAATTATTCATTAAATATATGGTTAGTAACCGCTGTATCATGGCGGTAAAAGATGCCCTGAAAACACTCGGGCTCCATTTTATCGTTGTGGATCTGGGTGAGGTTGAAGTCATGGAAACCATCACTGCAGAACAGCGGCATTGCCTGACCAATGCGTTGCATGAATCAGGTTTGGAATTAATGGACGACAAACGGGCCATACTGGTGGAAAGAATTAAAAATTCAATCATTGAAATGGTTCATCATAATACTGAACAAATCAAAGTAAACTTTTCTGATTTCATCAGCAATAAACTAAAATACGATTATACCTATCTGGCCAATCTGTTTTCGGAAATCCAGGGAACTACCATTGAGCATTTCATTATTTCCCATAAAATTGAACGTATCAAGGAACTGATCATTTACGATGAATTGAACATCACGGAGATTGCCTGGAAAATGAACTACAGCAGTGTTGCACACCTGTCCAATCAGTTTAAAAAAGTCACAGGGCTCTCTCCCTCCCATTTCAAGCAATTGAAGAACAAGAAAAGAAAGCCGATTGAAGAAATTGAAAAATAAAAGAAGAGCATGAGTAAAATAAAAGAATTAGACGCATTAGGAATCGCCAATTATACCCGCAGTCTGATTGAAGCAAGCCTTGACCCGCTATTTACAATCAGTCTGGAAGGGAAAATCACCGATTTGAATAATGCATCGGTAAATATGACGGGAATTTCACGAAAAAAATTAATCGGAACAAATTTCTTCGATTATTTTACGGAACCTGAAAAAGCACGGGAAGTCTATCAGCAGGTCTTTTCAAAAGGTTTCGTGGCCGACTACCCGCTGACCATACTGGATGGCAAACCCACCGATGTGTTATTCAATGGCTCCGTATATAAAGATGACAGGGGAAAAGTATTGGGTGTGGTTGTCGTTGCCAGGGATATCACTGACCAAAAACGTAGTGCCACAGATCTCACCGAAGCGATTGTGTTTGCAGAACTGGCCACTGCCATTGCTGAAGAAGCTAAGATAAAGGCAGAAGGAGCCACAAAAATCGCAGAAAATGCAGTGAAAGCCAAACAGCAGTTTTTATCCAACATGAGCCATGAAATCCGTACCCCGATGAATGCCATCATTGGATTTACAAAAGTGTTGTTAAAAACTGAACTTTCCGCCAAGCAGAAAGAATATCTGACCGCGATTAAAATGAGCGGCGATGCATTAATCGTGCTAATCAACGACATCCTCGACCTGGCTAAGGTTGATGCCGGGAAAATGATATTTGAGCAGATTCCTTTTAAAATGGCATTGTCAATATCAGCTATGCTCCACATCTTTGAGACAAAAATCAAGGAAAAGAATCTGGATCTGATCAAAGAATATGATAAAAAAATCCCTGAAGTTTTAGTGGGCGACCCTGTCCGCTTGCATCAGATCATTTTAAACCTGGTAAGTAATGCGGTAAAATTCACTACTAAAGGAACGATCAAGTTAAGTGTCCAGTTAATCAGTGAAAATGAGGAGAAAGCAACCATTGAATTTGCTGTTTCAGATACCGGTATCGGCATCCCTGAAAATAAGATAAAAGATATTTTTAAAAATTTCCAGCAGGCCTCCAGCAACACGGCACGCTTGTATGGTGGAACCGGCCTGGGCCTTGCCATTGCCAAGCAACTGGTAGAATCACAACATGGCAGTATTCATGTGACCAGTAAGGTGGATGAGGGTTCAACATTCAGCTTTATTTTAAGTTTTCAAAAAACAAATGCAGCAGCTCAACAGGAGACTGATATCACTGAACAGGATTCGGAAATTAAAGGGATAAAGGTGCTCGTTGTTGAAGATATTGTCCTCAACCAGCTGCTGATGAAAACCCTGCTGGATGACTTTGGGTTTGAATGTGGTATAGCAGCGAACGGAAGAG
The DNA here is from genome assembly GCA_964605775.1 of uncultured Prolixibacteraceae bacterium. GTDB lineage: Bacteria > Bacteroidota > Bacteroidia > Bacteroidales > FEN-979 > CAZSDU01. The sequence goes on from CAZSDU010000020.1 coordinate 50,889, forward strand.
TTGCTGTTGAAATTTTACAATCCCAATCTTATGATATCATTTTAATGGATTTACAGATGCCTGAAATGAATGGATTTGAAGCAACGGATTACATCCGAAATACTTTACATTCAGAGATCCCCATCATCGCGTTAACTGCAGATGTAACCACCGTGGATCTGGAAAAATGCAGGCTTGTCGGGATGAACGATTACATTGCAAAACCGGTAGATGAAAGGTTATTGTACAGAAAAATAGCAGCATTGAGCAAAAAACCTTCTCTTGAAAATGCTGTCACTCCAGATGAAAACATGGAAAATGAGGAGAAAAAAATAAGATACACCGATCTGGATTATCTGATCCACCGTACAAAATCAAATGCAGGGTTGATGATGGAAATGATTGCGCTTTTTCTGGATCAAACCCCTCCCCTGATCAGCGCGATGAACCAGGGTTATCAGGATAAAGACTGGAATTCATTGTATGCCGCCGTTCATAAAATGATCCCCTCCTTTGCGATCATGGGTATCAGTATTGATTTTGAGAATATGGCAAAAAAAGTTCAGGATTATGCTAGTGCCCAGAAACAAGACGATGGTATAAAAGATAAAGTCTTGAAACTTGGATATGTATGTGAGCAGGCATGCATCGAACTGAAGGAAGATTTTAACAGGATAAAGAACGCAAACTAATGAACACAAAAACTAAAATTAAGCTTTTTTTGGTAGATGATGATGCCGTGTACCTGAAATCATTGGAAATTGAATTTCTTGAGCATGCCGATTTTATTATTGAAACCTATCCGACAGGTGAACTTTGTGTAGCAAGTTTATCAAACCGCCCCGATGTGATCATTTTAGATTACCTCCTTGATGGGATTGACAAGGATGCAATGAACGGGATAGAAACCCTGGATAAGATCACCGCATTCGATCCGGAAATTCCTGTGGTTATGCTTTCCTGTCAGGATAAGATTGATGTCGCGATTGACTGCATGCATCATAAAGCCCATGATTATGTCGTAAAGAGCGAAACGGCCTTTGTCCGCTTACAAAAAATCATTACCTCCATTTTCAGCTATAAAAAAATGGAAAAAGAATTAAACTGGTATATGGATAGAATGTAATCCATCTTGAGGTTGAAAAAATAATTCAGCTGAGGGCGACGGTTTGCCGGTTCCCGGCTCATGACCCATCAAGTCCCTCACCCATTAGATCTTAAAATGTGGTTTTCAAAATCAATAGAAGAAGTACTTGGTGAAATTTCGGTCGATCCTTTAACAGGACTTTCTGAAGAAGAAGCAATAAGCAGGCTCAAGAAATACGGGGAAAATAAGTTACAGGATAAAAAGCAAAAGGGTATTTTCCGGCTTTTCCTCTCTCAGCTTCATGACTGGCTTATTTACATATTGCTTGCAGCAGTAGGCATCACCCTTATCATGGGTGAATATATCGATGCAACAATCATCATCCTCGTGGTCATTACGAATGCTGTTCTTGGAGTGATTCAGGAAGTCAAAGCAGACAGGGCTATTGAAGCGCTTCGTAACATGTCTTTTCCCAGGGCGCTGGTTCGTAGAAACGGCATTATCAAAGAACTTGAATCCATAAAAGTTGTTCCTGGCGACATCCTGATTCTTGATGCCGGGCGACTCATTGCTGCTGATATTCGCCTAATTGATTCGGCCAATCTCCAGATCGATGAATCGGCACTTACCGGCGAATCTGTTCCTTCTGATAAAGATGCCTTAAGCATACATGAAGAGGCTGACACACCGCTGGGAGATCGGTCGAACTCTGCCTTTATGTCAACCTTGGTTACCCATGGAAGAGGCACAGGCGTGGTGGTTGAAACGGGAATGAAAACCGAAGTTGGGAAGATCGCCGGTATTATCATCACGGAGAAAAAATCAAAAACCCCATTGGAAATCCGTTTGGATAACCTTGGAAAAAAACTGGCCAAGTTTGCCATCGGAATCTGTGTGGTCGTTTTCATCGTTGGAGCACTCCAGGGAAGAAACCTGGCAGATATGTTCCTGATGTCGGTTTCACTGGCCGTTGCGGCCATCCCGGAAGGCCTTGCCGCCATCGTGGCAGTCGTCCTTTCTATCGGTGTGACAAATATGTCTAAGAAAAATGTCATTATAAAAAAATTGCCTGCCGTTGAAACCCTTGGATCTGTTAACATTATCTGCTCGGATAAAACTGGGACATTAACCCAGAATAAAATGACCGTTACAAACTATTTCAATCTTGAAGGGAAAATAACGATTGGAAAGAATCAAAATAGTATTGCCACAAAAGATGCCAAACTACTTGTCAAAGCGATGATTCTATGTTCCGATGCAACGTATGAGAATCATCTTGGAACAGGAGACCCGACAGAAATCGCCCTTCTTGTTCTGGGAGACGACATGGGATTGGACAGGATGGACATAATTGCGGGTAACAAACGCACCCATGAGCTTCCCTTTGATTCCGACCGGAAATTGATGTCAACACTGAATGAGGAAAATGGAGATTTTACCGTTTATACGAAAGGTGCGGTTGGCAGCTTGCTGAAAATTTCTACCCATGTATTAAACAAAGGGGAAGTTATTCCCTTCTCAGATGCACTTAAAGAACAATGTCGTGTCGCTACAGAAAGAATGGCTGACGATGCACTCCGTACGATGGGAGTCGCCTATAAGCCCGCTAAATCGGCCATTGAACCTGCTGAAATGGAAAAGAACCTGGTTTTTCTGGGGTTTGTCGGGATGGCGGATCCACCAAGAACTGATGTAAAATCTTCCATTCTGAAAGCAAAAATTGCAGGCATAACAACCATCATGATTTCAGGTGATCACAAGAACACTGCCTTCGCCATCGCTAAGGAGCTGGGAATCGCAGAAAGCATTGACCAGGTATTTACCGGCCCGGACATTGATCGCTTAACAGAAGATGAATTTTCCGACAGGATTACAGGATATCGTGTTTTTGCCCGAGTATCGCCTGAACATAAAGTCACCATTGTCAGATCCCTGAAATCAAAAGGTAACATTGTATCCATGACAGGCGATGGGATTAATGATGCACCCTCATTAAATACTGCAGACATTGGTGTTGCCATGGGAATCACAGGGACAGACATTGCCAAAGGGGCATCGGATATGATACTCACTGATGATAACTTTTCAACTATTGTTACGGCTATTGAGCAAGGCAGAAATATTTACAATAATATTAAAAAATCGGTGGTCTTTCTCCTTACCTGTAACCTTGGAGAGGTTGTCTCCGTATTTGTTTGTCTTCTCATCGGTTGGGAAGCCCCTTTAATTGCAACACAACTTCTGTGGATCAATCTTCTTACTGATTCCTTTCCTGCGGTTGCATTGGGTATGGATCCCGGAAACCCGGATGTAATGAAAGACAAGCCCCGCAATCCGGGAGAAAGTTTTTTTGGAGGGGGAGCAAGCCTGCATATTATTTTAGGTGGAGTCCTGATTGGTGTATTAACGATTTTAGCTTTCTGGTATGGATATTATGAGCATGGATACAGCCCGTTTAATCATTCAGCTCCGGAAAGCACTATAGACTATGCCAGAACAATGGCATTTATGGTACTTATTGTTTGCCAGTTATTTTATACTTTGGCTGTCAGGCATACATCAAAATCAATCTTCAGTATCGGAATATTCACAAATCGCTACCTTATAGCTGCTATCCTGCTGGGCTTAATCTTTCAAATTATAGTGGTAGGTATTCCTTTTTTACAGCATGCCTTCCATTTGCAGATGCTTGACATACGAGCCTGGGCCATTGTCCTGGGACTGGGACTGGTTCCGCTATTCTTCAATGAAGTTATTAAAATATTTATTCGTAATCGTTTGAGAAAAGCTTTGGATTAATTGCATAACTTTGACTTTAACAAATCTGAAACATTCCATTCATGAAACCAGGAAAACAAAACCCTACAGCAGCTTCAACAGATGAAACTCCTGAAATGCCGGTCAGGCAGTTCCCAATCGTTGGTATTGGAGCATCGGCCGGGGGTCTTGAGGCATTGGAACAATTCCTGAGTAATGTACCGGATCATAGCGGAATGGCCTATGTTGTGATCCAACACCTTGATCCGACGCAGAAAGGGATGTTGCCTGAATTGCTTCAACGCATTTCCAGGATGACGGTCTTTCAGGTTAAAGATCGCATGACCATCAAACCCAACTGTGTGTATGTGATTCCTCCCAATAAAACCATGTCAATATTAAGAGGTGTACTGCACTTGTTTGAACCAATTGAAGCCAGAGGACTGCGTCTTCCCATTGATTTCTTCTTTCGTTCGCTTGCCAACGACAGGCATGAGCTGGCAATAGGTGTTATCCTTTCAGGCATGGGCTCCGATGGAAGCATTGGTATCAGCTCCATTAAGGAAAAAAGCGGAATCGTGATGGTTCAGGACCCGACAACGGCAAAATTTGACAGCATGCCGCGCTCCGCCATTGATTCGGTTCTGGTTGATATTGTGGCGCCTGCCAATGAATTACCAATTAGACTCATCGATTTACTGAAACATATTCCTATCGTCAAATCCGACCTGAATACTGAAATAAAAGATCAAAGTTCACTCGAAAAGATTATTATTTTGCTGCGAATTCAAACAGGCAACGATTTATCCCTCTATAAGAAAAATACAGTATATCGCCGTATCGAAAGGCGTATGAGCATTCATAAGATTGACAAGATTAATGTATACGTCAAATTCCTTCAGGAAAACCCCAAGGAGATAGATATTCTTTTTAAGGAATTGCTGATTGGTGTGACTAACTTTTTTCGTGATTCGGCAGTATGGGAAAAATTGAAAACCAATGTTATACCGAATATTATTGCCAGACAATCCCAAGGTTCAGTCCTGCGTGCATGGGTTCCCGGCTGTTCCACTGGTGAAGAAGCTTATTCACTGGCCATCGTTTTTAAAGAAGCGATTGAAAAAATAAATCTGCATGAAAACATTTCATTGCAGATTTTTGCCACCGATCTTGCCAGTGAAGCGATTGATATTGCCCGTAAGGGTATTTTCCCTGCAAATATCGCCGGTGATGTATCGGCGAATCGCCTGAACCGTTTTTTTGTTAAAACCGATGAAGGCTATAGAATCAATGCGGAAATAAGGGAAATGGTCGTTTTTGCCCAGCATAATATCATCATGCATCCTCCTTTCACAAAGATCGATATCCTCTCATGCCGTAACCTGTTGATATACATGGATACCGATTTGCAGAAAAAAATACTCGGGCTGTTCTATTATAGCATTAATCCTGATGGAATTATGCTCCTTGGCAGCGCTGAAACACTGGGGATGCAAAGTCAGCTATTTATTCCTGTTGATTCCAAACTGAAAATTTATAAGCGTTCCATAACAGCAATTACAACTGATATCTTCGATTTTCCCTCCTCCTATTCCCGAATCAAACCTGAAAATGCAGAGAAGCAAACAACGCCCAAATCGATCGTAAATATTCAAACACTTGCCGACCAGTTGTTATTGCAGCAGTTTGCACCAGCCGGGGTACTGGTGAATGAAAATGGAGATATCCTGTATATCAGCGGACATACAGGGAAATATCTGGAGCCTGCAGTGGGTAAAGCAAACCTGAATATTTTTGCCATGCTGCGCGAAGGATTACGCAGTGAATTTCCGGCTGCTTTCCGTAGAGCTATCCAGAAAAGGGACGCCATCGTGTTAAACAACATTAAAATTGGTCATACCGGAGATAAACTCACCGTCAATGTCACCATTCAATGGATTGAAAGCCCTCAGCCTCTGACGGGTACCTTGATGATAATTTTCACCGAGGTGCATGAAATAGCGATATTCAAAACAAAGACCGCCAAAGGAAAAGAATCCTTGTATCAGGATACAAGACAATCCGATTTGGAAAAAGAGTTGCAGGTGTCGAGAGCGGAAATACAAAACACCCTCGAAGAAATGCAGACCTCACAGGAGGAACTGAAATCTACCAATGAAGAATTACAATCAACCAACGAAGAACTGCAGTCGACCAATGAAGAACTGACCACCTCAAAAGAAGAAATGCAAAGTCTGAATGAAGAACTTCAAACGGTAAATGCTGAATTACAATCGAAGGTAGAAGATTACTCTAGGGTACATAACGACATGAAAAACCTGCTGAACAGCACTGACATCGCCACCCTTTTTCTTGACAAGGAATTAAACATCCGCCGCTATACCAATCAGGCTACTAAAATATTTAAGCTGATAAAAAGCGATATTGGCAGACCATTCACCGACCAGGTCTCCGACCTGATCTACCCCGAACTTGCTGCCGATGCACTGGAAGTGCTGAGAACACTCATATTTATTCAAAAACAGATCCCAGCCAGGGATGGAAGATGGTTTTCCATCCGCATCATGCCCTACCGTACCTTCGACGACCATATTGATGGTCTGGTAATCACTTTTATCAATATATCAGATCTGAAAAAAGTAGAAGTTAAATTACAGGAATCAGAACTACTCAATACATTTCTTATTACTGCTTACCCCGATGTCATTATTAAACTATCAGCCGGGTGGAAAATATTGGATGTCAACCCGGCAGCTGAAAAGTTTTTTAACCAAAAAAGGGAGGCCATGATCAACCGGAATTTTATTCATTCCTTGATACCCGAAATGATGCGAAAGAAGGTTGAAAAAAACCTGCAAAATCTACTGGACAAATCAGGAGTAGAAAAAATTAAATTGCAGGTTATGGACAAAAATGGTAATTTTACTTTGGTTGAATGGAAAGTTAATGTACTTTTAAATGAAGAAAAAAAACCACTAGGATTGATCATGATCAAAATACCCAAGCCATGAGTGACAAGAAATTGAACCCGACAGATGCCCAGATGCTTCGCATTAAGGCTGAGGAAAGGCTGAAAACAAACCAATTAAAGGTTGACAAGCCGATTACCGAAACTGATGCTAAGAGATTAATGCATGAACTCCAGGTGCACCAGATTGAACTCGAAATACAAAATGAAGAATTACGACAGGCCAATGAAATAGCTGAGGCAGCGCTGAAGAAGTATACCATGCTGTACGATTTTTCACCCATGGGTTATTTTATCTTAGATGCTGATGGCAGTATCTGTGAATTGAACTTTTCAGGTGCCGAAATGCTGCATGAAAAGCGGTTTGCCCTGGTAAACAGTAATTTCAAATTATTCATTGCAAAAAAATCCCTGCCCATCTTCAACACTTTTTTCAGTAACGTTTTTACCAGTGGCGCAAAGGAATCCTGCGAGATATCGCTTGGTTATGATGATCATCCTTTATGCACTGTTTATATGGAAGGTATTGTTACCGGTGATGACCGTAAGTGCCTTCTTTCTGTAGTTGATCTTTCCAGCCTGGAAAAGCTTCACCATGATGAGTAAGCTGAGCATTATTCCTTCTCTTCATTAATCTTCCACCCGGGAAGCAGGTAATGTGCTTTTCTCCCGGATGTGGGAATAATGTAATTTTTAACTAAAATTATATAACGGTTTTTCTACCTGAGATTACGATCTTTAACAGGTTGTAATTCATTTATATTTTAGGCTTTGGAATTAAAAGTCAATGGAAA
>CAZSDU010000021.1:0-53524 GCA_964605775.1 uncultured Prolixibacteraceae bacterium
CAACGGTTAATAGATATTCCTGTGTTGGACTATACCCAATTCCTACAGGGTTTTGAAAATAATTATAAAAAGAGGTGTTTCCAGTTTGAAATATTCCATAATTTTTTTCACCGCTTATGGAGAGAAAGTTAACGGAGCCTATGACTGACTCATTTCCATTCTTTGTAAGCACCTTTAATGGATATTTCTTTATTACCTGATGACAGAGAACTTGCCATACCCTGAAAATTCCCCAGCGCTGAATGAATAAAGATAGGTTCCCGGGCTGAGATCAGAAACATCGGCTTTGAAGGTATTGTTCCCGGCCGGAAAGTTCTGATTGCAAAGGAATTCAAGGCTCTTTCCTGAAAGATCATAAAGCCGGATCGTTACCTTTTCTGATTTTTCCAGTATAAAAGCAATGTTCAGATACTGATCGCAGGGGTTAGGGTAAGCTCCCAATAACCTTTCACCTTCTCCATGGTCTATTTCCGAAACAGATGTATAAGTGCTGTACTCGGCATCGAACAGGGCCACCCCATTTCCGCCTGTGCCTTCTGACCTCCATACATTGATCCCTTTCTGCTCGGAAAAGCTTAGTCTGACTTGGGGATGGGGATCCTCAAGATCGGGTGCATCGTTGTATCCCGTGGAAACCACCGTCCAGTTATCGGGCTGTTGGAAATTCAGGTTGTTGGTAATAAAGGGCAGTTTCTGTTCCGTGGCATCGTACCAGGTGGCCATGAATTTTGAAGTGTAAGGATTGAATGCGATATCGGGCTGGAGGTTCTCATGCCCGGGATTGGTGAAGGATAAGGGTTTGAAACAGGAAGTGAGGGTGGATTGTAAATTATATACTCCTTTAACATCAAAGCGGTCGTTCACGGGATCGTACTGTTCATATAGGATAACCGTGGTCAGGTTGGCGCTGTCGTTGTCAGTATCGTTGTACTGGCAGGCAATGACCGGGTTACGGCAAAGATTGATGGCCGAAGGATCCAGGCTGTCGATGCAAACCGGTTTAGTATAATGGCTGTCGAAGTTCGGTTCCGTATGTGCAGTATAGATATGACCGGTAGGAGAATTAACATTGTCGGCTTGTTCCCACACGGCAAAATATCTCCCGCTGCTCCAGGATGGGCTTCTGCCATAGGTAAGACTGGATTTCAGATAGGGTTTTTGTGATATACCCATGGTATCCTTCCCGGTTATTGATTCACCTCCGTTTCCTGAGGAACGATAAATAAGAAAATTATTATCACCATATTCATAGCTTGAATAAACAAATCCCACACTATAGGGGTTTGCATTTACGGCTGGGAAAATAAAATCGCTTGAAAATGAAACATCTCTTATACTACTTGAATAAAGTAAAGTAGTTTCATACTCAAGGGTTATAGCATTGTATCTCCAAACAAAACCCACTCCATAATCTGAACCAATTAAAACAACCACTCCGGAAAAGAAGAGTTTAAGGTTTGTTTCGCTATTACCACAAACTGCAATATCAAATTTTTTTAAAGTGCAATTTCCAGATTCAATTGGACACTCGAAAATATTTCCCCAATGCATACCATTATCCGTAGATCTCCAAACGGAAAGCCAAAGAGCTCCACTCGTATTGTATGAATAAGCAGCATACAACCAACCATTAAAAGCTGAACAAACGGCAATTTGCCGTTGATCCCGATCAGCTTGGTCGTGGATGACAATATCTTTCCCGAATATAACTGATCTTTCAGGGTTTAAAGGGAGAAATGGATCTCCGTTTTTATAGGTTTGGGCTGAAAGGAAGAGAGAAGAAAAAAATAGCAGGGAAATCATAAAATATCTCATGGGGATTTGTTTTATGGACTTATCTATAAGCAAAAATCAGGCCAAAATATTAATAGCCTGATTTTAAGCATTTTAAAAAATTGAATAAGAAAAAACTGTCTAAAATTTAGACAGTAGTGTCTAAATTTTAGACAGTAATTAATGGCAAAATAGGATAAGCAGTATACGCTTACTTCAGATGTTCCCCCAGGAATTTCTCCATGGCGCGGTAGAAGTCGAAGCGGTTTTCTTCGTTATGGAAACCATGGCCTTCATTGTCTTTAACCATATATTCCACCACGATTCCGCGTTTTTTCAAAGCATCGACCATCTGATCCGACTCGTCTTTGTTCACCCGCGGGTCATTTTTGCCCTGGGCAACAAATAAAGGAGACTTGATCTTGTCGGCATTCATGGCCGGGGATGTGGCGACAAACTGGGCGCTGTCGGCAACGGGATTGCCAACCATCTCGTACATCATATCGAGCATGGGTTTCCAGTAGGGAGGAATGGTCTTCATGAAGGTGAAGAGATTGGAAACTCCAACGTAATCCACACCTGCAGCATAAAGGTCGGGTTCTTTCACCAGTCCTTCGAGGGTGGCATAGCCGCCATAGCTTCCGCCGTAAATGGCAATTCGTTTGGGATCGGCAATGCCTTGCTTGATCAGCCAGTTGGTGCCGTCGGTGATGTCATCCTGCATTTTCAGTCCCCACTGTTTGAAGGATTTTTCCCAGAAATCACGTCCATAGCCGGTAGATCCGCGGAAGTTCACCTGGAGCACGGCATAACCGCGGTTGGCCAGGAACTGTATCTCGGGATTGAATCCCCAGCTGTCGCGTGCCCAGGGGCCGCCATGAGGATTCACAACCACGGGAAGGTCTTTGGCGTCTTCCATGGTATATCCGACCGGAAGGGTAAGATAGCCATTGATCTTCACACTGTCGCGGGACATAAATTCGACAGGCAGCATTTTGGCTAATTCGTCTTCTTTGAGCCATGTAAAGAGATCTGCAACTTTCTGAAGATCGTCCTTGGCTTTGTCATACACGTAATATCCGCCCAGCGAACGGTCGCTGTACGCGCGAATCATGAATTTATCTTCTGCCTTGGTCTCGGAGGTGATGTTGAAAGTATAATCACCCAGCTTCTGCTGTATGCTTTCATAGATCTTTTTCATGTCATCATCCAGGTAGAACCTTTCCTGTTTCCAGGATTCGTAATTCACAGCGAGCAGTTTCTTATTCAATCTCGACCAGACAACATCGCTGATATCATAATCGGGATTCTCGTATATTTTCTCCATCTCCTTCCCATTGACAATGTCAAACACGACCAGGGCGCTTTTATCGCGTCCAAGGTTGGAAACGGCATAGATGTTCTTATTGTCGAAAGTGAAGATCATCGGGGAAACGCTTTCCTTGAAATTGGTGGTAAGCACCGGCTTGAAAGCATCGGTTTCCTTTGCGCGATACAGAATTTGTGTGTTAATCCCGTCCACGATGGCAGTGGCAGCCCTGAGTTTGCCTTCATGGTCGAGAATCCAACCCTGGATGTTACCCGGATTCTCAGCTAACATTTTCATTTTTCCGGTTACAATATTCAAACGATATGGGTCAAACACTTCGGGGTTCCGTTTGTTCATCCCGATAATTACTTCATCCGGGAAATCGTACAAGTCATCAATAATTTCTGTCCTGACTTTCGGAAAATCTGTGAAACACTTCAGGTTGGAACCATCAATGTTCACGCCGTAAAGTTTGAAATTCTCATCTCCTCCGGTATCTTTCAGATATAGGATACGGCTTGGGTTTTTCCAGAAATAACCGGCAATGTCGCGATCGGTCTCAGAAGTCAGCCTGACAGCGCTGTCCTTGCCGATTTCCTGAACAAAAACATTCATCCGCTTTTCATAAGGCGCCATAAAGGAAAAATATTTCCCGTCAGGAGAAATCTGGTACCTCGCTTTTTCAGGATTTTTAAAGAAGTCTTCAAGCGGAATTTGCCGGACTTGCATGGGTTTTTTGGATTTACAGCCCCCTAAAAGCAGGGAAAAGCCGATCAATGCTCCTAAAAGGAGACAAAAAAGAGAACGTGTTTTCATAGGGTTTATTTTGCTTTCAATATTAAGAAAAATTTCATATTTGAGCGTAGAATTTCGATAAAATAAATTGATATATCTGTAACCTCATCGATAAACCGGATGAAAAATCATATAACTTTGACAGCCAGTAAAAAATAAAACCTTAACCCCAACGTTTTCAGATAAATATTTACCGTGGACATCTACCTGAGAAAAAAACGCTGGAAGCTGATCTTGTTTGCATTTGCTTTGATTATCGTTGCCGGTTCCCTGTATTATACCAACATTCTAGTCAATGAGATCAGAAAAGATGAACGGAAAAATGTTGAAATCTGGGCTGATGCCATTCACCGGAAAGCTGACCTGGTTAATTTCACCAATAAATTATTTGAACAACTTAAAAACGAAGAGCGTAAACGGGTCAAAACCCTTGCCGAAGCTCAAAAAAGGATTGTGACCGTTTCCTTTAGCCCCGATCTGAACTTTTACCTGAACATCATCTCCGAAAACACAACCATCCCTGTTGTTCAAACCGATGAAGCCGGAAACATCCAGAGCAGAAGAAATGTCAGCCCGGATTTTGATTCCATTACCCGTTTTGAAGGGAGAATCGCCAAAGAATTTTCCGTTTACCCCCCGATTGTAGTGAATTATTACCAGGATAAAAAAATCTACCTTTATTATAAAGACTCCAATATTTTCGCTGAATTAAAGAATGTGCTTGATGACCTGATCCGTTCTTTTGTTTCAGAAGTCGTTCTGAACTCAGCCTCTGTCCCGGTAATCATCACCGACAGTACCAAAAAAAATGTGATGGAATATGGAAATATTCCCGTGAAAAAAATGGAAAATCCGGCATTTGTCAGAGAGACCATCAAATCTATGGCTTCCCACAATACGCCCATTATGATAACGTTACCGGATCAAGGGACACGCTATATTTTTTACCAGGATTCATTTCTGCTGACCCAGTTAAAATATTACCCCTATGTACAACTTGCCGTCATCGGCCTCTTCCTTTTCATTGCTTATCTTCTGTTCAGTTATGCCCGTAAATCGGAACAAAACCAGGTGTGGGTCGGAATGGCAAAAGAGACGGCCCATCAGCTGGGGACTCCGCTTTCATCCATGATTGCATGGCTTGAGCTCCTTAAGTTAAAAGGCCTGGATCCCGAAACGATCCGGGAAATAGAAAAAGATGTACTCCGTCTGGAAACCATTACCGATCGGTTTTCTAAAATCGGATCTGTTGCCCGGCTGGAAACAACCAACATCGTGAAAGTAGTTTCCGATACTGCCGATTACCTCCGTACACGTACTTCCCCTGAAGTAAAAATCGAAATTCAACCTGGGCCTTCAAGTGTTATCAGCGTTCCCATCAACCTTCACCTGTTCGAATGGGTCATTGAAAATCTCTGTAAAAATGCCATAGATGCCATGGAGGGGAAAGGGGAGATCCTGATTGAGATCAGCGATGACAGCGATCATATACACATCGATGTTTCCGATACGGGAAAAGGGATACCCAAATCCCGTTTCAAAACCATTTTCCATCCCGGCTATACCAGCAAGGCAAGGGGATGGGGACTGGGATTGACTTTATCCAAACGCATCGTGGAAAACTACCATTCCGGAAAGATTTTTGTGAAATCCTCTAACCTGGGCAAGGGCACTACTTTCCGCATCGTATTGAATAAATAACGGACTTTGGCCGGAATTTATATCCATATCCCCTTTTGCAAGCAAAAATGTCATTATTGTAATTTTTTTTCCCGGGTTTCACTTGAGACCAAGACCGGTTTACTGGAGGCTTTGTTTGACGAAATCCTTCGTCAGAAGGATTATCTGGGAGAACATCCGGTTTCAACCATATATTTTGGAGGAGGAACCCCATCCTTGCTTTCAGAATTGGAAATCGGGAAAATCCTGGAAGCATTAAACCGGTATTATCCCGTTTCTCCCTATGCAGAAATTACACTGGAAGCCAACCCTGACGATCTGAATCCCGGACTGCTCAGAGCCTATAAAAACTGTGGCGTCAACCGATTCAGCCTTGGAATACAGTCGTTCTCAGATGCAGATTTACTGTTTCTTGGCCGGCGACATGATGCATCAACCGCGATCCGGGCTATCCACGATATCCTGGAAGCAGGGTTTGCGTATCTAAGCATCGATCTGATTTACGGAATTCCGGGAATGTCATTGCAACATTGGGAAAAAAATCTTGAGGTGTTTTTCTCTTTTAAACTTCACCATTTATCGGCCTATGCCCTGACGGTAGAACCAAAAACCACCCTGGATCTGATGATCCGGAATAAGAAAATGCCGGCTCCTGATGAAGAAGAGACGATCCGGCATTTCCGACTGCTGATGAAAACAATGGCTGAAAATGGATTTGAACATTATGAAATCTCAAATTTCGCCAAAGAAGGACAATATTCCCGGCATAACAGCAATTATTGGAAAGGAGTCCCTTACCTGGGTTTGGGGCCTTCAGCACACTCCTATAACGGAGGCTCCCGACGATGGAATGTTTCCGCATTAAAGGAATACATCCGGAAACTGTCTGTTGGTCTTTGGTACGAAGAAGAAACCCTGACTCCGGTTCAAAAATACAATGAATATGTCATGACCTCCCTGCGAACCATGTGGGGATGCGATTCAAAGAAAATAATCAGGGATTTTCCTGGTCTGACAGACAGAAAAGGACTTGCGCTTGCTGATTTGTTCAGGAAACAAGCCAGGCTTCTGATTGAAAAAAAATTGCTTGTGGAGTCTTCTGGAATTTATTATTTAACCGAAACCGGAAAATTCTTTGCTGATGGCGTTGCGGCTGATTTATTTCTTACTGAAGGCAGGTGATGGAAAACCTGAAAGAAAATTCTGTACGGAATGATAAGGTCTTGTTCTAACGTGGAAGCTGAACGGTTTCAAACCAATAATTCTTTAAGGTCTTCATTAAAGAAACCAGACCTTCAAAGCTGCCCGGTTTAGTGATATAAGAATTGGCGCCGTACTCATATGTATGTAATATGTCTTCCTCGGCTTTGGAGGTAGTCAGCACAATCACCGGGATTCGGCGTAATTTACTGTTGGTTTTAATTTCCCTAAGGGCTTCCCTCCCGTCTTTTCTCGGCATGTTGAGATCCAGCAAGATGATCCCGGGCTTAGGGGAAGTATGGGGATCGCTGAATTTTCCGCGATGATTTAAGTAATCCATCAGCTCCAGACCGTCCTGAACCAGGGTAATTTGATTGGCAATCTTGCTTTCTTCAATGGCATCTCGGATCAGTAATTGATCATCCGGATCATCCTCTGCTACCAATATCAACAAGGATTTATTTCTTTTTTCCATGGACGCTGACCTTTCAGGCATTTTTCCGGTATTTTTTCTGTTTCACCGGTAAAGTTATAATAAATAGCGTTCCCACACCCAATTCGCTGTTCATTTCAATTTTACCGTGATGCATATCCACAATCTTACGGCAAATCGCAAGTCCTATACCGGTACTTCCCGGATTACGGCTTGGATCAATTCGCTGAAAAGGGCGAAAAATTCTTTCATGAAATTGGGGGTCTATGCCGATTCCATTATCTTCAACTGATAATTCAACCCTGTTATGCGGAAGGTTGCGGGATCTCAGCTGGATAAACAAGGGAACTCCCTCTCTTCGATAAGCAATCGCGTTACTGATCAAATTATCAAACAGGGTGAATAATTGCTGAGGGTTCCCCTGAATAACAGGGAAAGGCATTTTGCTGATCTCTGCATTACACGCCTCAATGGTACTTCTAAGGTGAATGATAACATCCCTGGTGATTTCATCCAAATTCACGGTGGTAAACAAGTTTTGTGATTCGTTAACGGAGGAATAAAGAATAAGATCCGACAACAAGGCTTGCATTTTTATTGCTGATTGTTCAATTCGTTCTAAAAATTGTTTGGAGGCTTCATCAAAAAGATCTGTGTGTTTTGTCTTGATTCTGTCACTGAAAACCTGAATTTTTCTCAGTGGTTCCTGAAGATCATGGGAGGTGATTTTGGCAATTTGTGTCAGTTCCTCATGGGCCGTTTTTAAATCTTGCTCGTTTCGTTTCAATCTGAATAAAAAGTACTGAAAGACCCCCAGGATAATTAAAAACAGCAGAATGGTCAGGAAACTGATAATCCCGGATCGTTTAAACACCAGGTTAATGATGGAACCTGTTTTTTCAGAAAAAACAATTCCATAATGCTTACCCATAATATTAAGCGGGTAATAAGCAGAAATGATGGCATTCTTTTTTTCTCCGGCATAAACATACTGGCGGATAGAACCACTCAGGTTATCCGAAAAGTCCTTGGTGATTTCCGCCGACTGCGAAAATTGTATCCCGGATTCATTCAGGTTATTGGTAAGGATTTCTCCGCGTTCATCAAATAAGGCTTGAAATATCTGGTCTTTCAGAAAATACTGATAAAATTCTGATAAGATATGGCGGACCAGGTCCATCCGAAAATGGATGTTGGCATAAATTATCCTGTCCCTTTTCAGGACATGAATATAAACCAATTCATTATGCTGATCTGTAAATAAAGTATCATGCGGAAATATTGCAAAATTTTGAAGTTTTGAAAAAGAATTTTGATAATAATTGTCGGTAGTACCTGAAAACGTGAAACATTGACCGGAGGTGTCGGAAATCCTGATCTCCCTGATCAACTCATTGTACTTAATATAGAAGGTGCGGATCCTGTTTATGCCTGGATCGTGCAAATTATGCGCTCTGAAAAGATTTACGGCATCCTCAGCATTAAAGAAAAAATTCTGGTCAATCCGAAATTCTTCAAATCCACTTTCAATTTTTTCACCACATCCTTTCACCTGCCGGGCAAGGACTGTTTCCCTCAGTTTAACCTGCTCCTCATACAGGCTCCAATAAAAATATAAGTTGAATCCAATGATCAGAATGATGATGGTGAATATTACCGCGCCGACTCCCCTGCGTATCCAATACATAGCCGTTGTCTATTTCAGTTTTTGTATGTTGATGACATACCAGTCAAGGATGTTGATTTGTGCAGCAAAAATAGCCAGTGAAATTCCATCAGTATCAATCATCTGAATATTCTGATGTTCAAAAAGTATCTTTTTAAATGCGGAACGAATCGATTTATCCTTATTTTTCAGCATGTTAAAGGAATCCTTCTGGTAGGTATCCTGTTTTATCGTTTCTAGGTATTTATGCGCTTTTAAAGGAGGTAAATTCAACAGGCTGGTAACTTTTTCATCAGCGGCAACAATGACCCCGGTATTATCAACAATAACAATGTCATCATTGGAATCTTTTAAATATTTGTCTGTTATAATATTGAGGGTGATATCAAGACCCGGTACACCCACCAGTTCATTGTTAAAAAAAACGGGAGCAATGGCAGAAACCATCCACCCACGTCCGGCAGGATCAACATAAGGTTCCTTGACCCAGGTTTCTTTCTTTCCCGGATTATATTTTTCGTCGGCGAGATAATAAAAATTAAACTCCGGAATATTCATTTTTGGCTCATACTGTATCAAGACGTCAAAGAATGGATAGATCCGGTTATAAGAATTTCTATCGTTATAATATGCCTGGGCAATTTCAGCGTTATTTTCCACCAGGTTTTTTAAAACAGTATCCAGGGGTTCCGTAAAGCAAACAATGTTGCGGATCTCTTCATTGATGGCTACATGTCCTGAAACAAATACGGCTGCATGCCCGTCGTTTTTCACCTTATACATAACGCCTTTATCGGAAACCGCGTAAATTCCCGGATTTTTACAACGATACTCATGCTGATGCGCGTACAGGGTTTCCACTTGCTTTGCCAAACCATTTACTTTTTCTCCGATCCGCTGAAAATCTTTTTCAATTTTATCTGCCAGCTCTTTCACTTCCTGCATTTTCTTCACTTGCTCCGCTTCACTCAGCCGTCTTTCATGATGGCAGGAAGCCATGATTATAACCATTAAAAACAGCAGCAGCCTTGTTTTCATTTTTTACGTTCTCTTATTTCGAAAAACGAATATACGTACCTAAAGGCAATTTCCTTCCCTTTTTATCATAAAAAAATAATTCTCCGGATTCGGTGGTCGGATTCTGATTAAAATGTGTTCTGATCAAACTTTCGGCCACAAGTGAAGAAAGCCCCATAGAGTATAGGCTCATGATGAAAAATCCCCGTTCGGCATCCAATAGGCTTTTGCAATGCATAACCATAGTATTAATCGAATCTTCAAGGATCCACTTTTCGCCCTCCGGTCCACGTCCATAAGCAGGGGGATCAAGAATAATCCCCTGGTATTTATTTCCCCTTTTGACTTCCCTTTTTACAAATTTCAGGGCATCTTCCACCACCCAGTGAATCCCTTCCAATCCTGAAGATTCCATCATTTCCTTTGCCCAGTTGATAACCGGTTTAACCGAATCAACATGAACGACATCTGCTCCGGCTGCTCTTGCAGCCAGCGAAGCTCCACCAGTGTATGCAAAAAGATTCAGTACTCTGGAGGGGGCGTTGGTGAGTTGGTGAGCTGGTGAGCTGGTAAGTTGGTGAGTTATTATATCAAAAATGTAATTCCAGTTTTCAGCTTGCTCAGGGAAAATGCCGATATGTCCGAATGCCGTCAGTCCCAGCCTGAATCTCAGGTTCATGTCGTGATAGGAATAACCGATCATCCATTGATCAGTCATTGATTTTTTCCTGATCCATTCCCCTTTTTCAAAGTTCTCTGTTTTTCCCTGAACATTCCCTTTAATACGCTTGTACCTGGCGTGTAACATCGACTCCCAGTCTGCCTCAGTCATCGCTTTGCTCCATACTGCCTGGGGTTCAGGTCGGGCAAGAATATATTTCCCGAAACGTTCGAGTTTTTCTAGCCCACCAGAGTCGATGAGTTCATAATCCTTCCAGAATTCCGGTGAAATTATTTTCATTCCGATTTTATGTCTTTGATTACGAGCAGGGAAAAATCACCGGTTCCGGAATTTTTCCAGGCTCTTTGTACCCCGGCTTTAACAAAAATACATGATTTCTCTGTGCTTTCAATAATCCTGTTTTCAAGTTCAAGAATACCACTTCCGGAAAGAATGAAAAAAATAACATCCATAGGCTGAACATGGGGAGCCATTCCCTCTCCAGGGTGAAGCATCAATTGTATCACCTCCAGCTGAGGGGAAGAATACATTTTTCGTGCATCCAGGTCAAGCGGAATTTTAGGTGCATGGTTAAAAGTCGTAATGATAATATCCTTATCGCTCATTAAAATAGGGGTTCGGGGTTATTTTTTATTTCCTTTCCATTTTGATTCCCTCTCTGCTGCTTTTTTATCCCATTCCGGCAGTACGCTTTGAATCCATTCGCTTTTTTCCTGTTGTATTTGTTTCATGGGTAAACCAAGGTATTCCTGTGCCTTTTCTTTTGTTGAAAGATCAGGGTATTTCACCACGATATTTTTACCATGGGTTGCCAATACCCTGGCAATCATCACACGCGCCTGAGCGCTTTCAGAAATGGAAAGGCTGATAATCCTTGAAATTTCCAGGGGCGAATGAAATGAATTCCCGTGTCCGGCAGCGGCATAATCCCAATACCATTGTGCATTTCTGATATGCTGTAACGCAGCCTCCATTTCTCCAGGGTTAGCTCCTGCATCCCAAGCGGCTTTTGCTTCAATGTGCGCCTTCACCAATTCAATTTCTGACTGATCACGGATCTGCTTAACTTTTCGCTGGCGATCATAAACATTGTTACGAAGGGTTTTTTCGCTTTCGCGGTGACAAACCTGACAGTTACCTGAAATATTGCTTAACGGACTTGTGATTTGATGACTGGTGAATTTTTGCCCTCCCTCCTTCACGTAGGGCATATGGCAATCGGCACAGGCCACCCCGCGCTGGGCATGGATCCCGGTAAGGTAGATCTCATAGTCGGGGTGCTGCGCTTTGAGGATCGGAGTCCTGCTCAGCTGATGGGTGAAGTCGGTAAAACCGATCTTGTTGTAGTATTTCAGGGCCGAATCAGCCGTTGTTCCATGATGCCAGGGAAAGGTAAGATAAGAGACATCCTTTGCATCCTCCCGCTTGTTATCAAAATAATACTCCACATGACACTGTGCACAAACCAGGGAGCGCATTTCCTGATGGCTGGCCTGGGATATATCTTTCCCCATAGCATGAAACCCTTCAACCAAAGCGGGACGGGTAATGCGAAGATCCATGGTTTTCGGATCATGGCAGTCGGCACATCCGATATAATTTACCACTTCTGGGCCTTTTGCTGCCCATTTCCCGCTGTAAAAATCCTTCGGGCCCATTTTCTCCATCAGCCTTGGCACGTCAGGACTCTTGCATGTCCAGCAGGTGGCCGGCTGTGGACCATCATCGGGGCCTGTCGGGGTGCCCGTGCGTAGCGTGTTACGGATGTCGGTAATGGCATAAAAGTGGCCGCGCGGGGTACTGTAATCCTTCGAAAAAGCATATCCCGCCCACAGAACCACCATCCGGGGATCACGTTCCAGCGCATCGGTAAAACCGTTCCCGTTCGATTCACTCCTGAACGAAGTGTCGGCGGTTTTCAGGTAACTCTGGTACTCCCGAGGGAAATTCTCGCCCCACAATTCATTCCTGGGTTCATATTCATTGAGCTCAACCCTGGGTTTATATACATACTCCTTTTCAGCCCTCCGTTCAGTTATGGAGGAGGCCAGCAACCCAAGGAAAAAAACAACAACCATGGTTCCGAAAAACAAGGTCCAGTTTTTCCAGGATGCACGCTTGCTCGATGTTGTCATATGAAAATGTTTAATGTTTTTCTATTCTTCATCTTTCTCCTCCTTTTCATCCCGTTCATCCCTTTCAGTCCGGCTTTCAATCCTTGTCTTTACCAGGGCATTGGGGGTGGAAGATAACCCGTTGACCCTGCTGTGGGGAGTCTCCCTGTGACAATCAAGGCAATTTCTTTCCTGTAATCGGTTATGATAAACCGGAAGAACACTTCCAAGGTGCCCCATCCCAACCATCTGCTCATGACAACGGATACAATTTGATTGGACCACTTTTTTCCCCGCATCCAAAATATATATCACCTGGGGTTCTTTCCTTAAGGTAAAGATTGTGGCATGCCTCAGTCCGTCATGAGCTTTGAAATAGTATTTATGAAAAAAGTTGTCGTGAGGGACATGGCAATCGTTGCAATGAGCCACGTTTCTATGTGAGCTGTGTGCCCAGTCGTAAAACTGGGGATTCATTACATGACAATTAATGCAAGTTTCGGGTTGATCCGACAGGTATGACGGGGCTTTTGAAATATATACAGCATAAGCCCCCAAACCAAAAAAAATGCCCATAAGCACAGCAACAGTACTTCTCCATTGTTCAGGGGGAACAAGCCACCGTATCACTTTTCTAATCGCCATCTACCAATAAAAATTCCTGTAATACTGACCCTCTTCGAATGAATCACCACCCAGAAAATGTCATCCAGCCTGGCTTAACATAACTCACAACAATAGGCCATAACCGTTAGAATTTACCTAGGATATTACAAATATATGATTTCTTATATTCTGCTCCTAAATTCTTCTATAATTTTATAACCAATAGAAATGTTATGTGTCTTTTTTTTGGGAATGGCCCGGATGGACAGATTTATCGCTTTTTAAAGAAAGCATGAAACATCCCATCGGGTCCGCTGGCGGAATGGGTTTCAAATCCTGAGGCGGCCATCTTTTCTATCATGGGCGCCGGCGGAAAGGGGGTGATGATCTCGAAGATCTCACCGGAGTTCAGGGCAGCACACTGCTGCTGTACCATTTCCAGCGGATGCATGCCCTCGGCCAGCAGGGGTCGGGCATCGAAAGTGGTTTTTATGCGGCTCATTTCAAGCCATTGTGGTCCGTTCATCTTGATATCAGGTTTAGATTGTTCATTTGTATGCACTGAATGCTGACCAGGGTTTCCTTTGCCTTCGCCTTTTACGCGGTAACTGAGCAACCGCTGATCACCTGCAAGGGCCCTTTTCTCGGTCAGTTCCTGCGACATCTCGAGGGTACCAAGGTATTCGCCTTTCTCGTTCCGAAGAGCGAAATATTCAATGTGTATGAACTTTCCTCCCATCTGGATCCAGAAAGGAGCACTATCCGCTTTCCCGCTTTTGAAATCTCCGATAATCTGATCAACGATGTGAACGCTTGAGGGAGGATGGCACATGCGAACGTCGCGTCCGAGGATCGCCCGGTTGCGGTCGAAAATACGATCCTTCCCCTGGGAAAAGTATTTCACCTTGTCGTTCCTGTCGACGAAGGTGATGTCGACCGGAAGGGTGTTGAGGATCGCCAGTAGTTCCTCTGAGCTGAATTTGCCGCTCGGGAGGTTTACGTTTCCCTCTTCGGCCGAAGTTTCTTGGACCGTCTCGATGTCCGCAGGTTTCCAGCTGATTCTCGGGTCATACAAACAGTAACCGATTTCGTTCGTCTGCCTGTAGATTTCGTACCAGTCGGTCTCGGTCAGTTTGTCGAGGGTCATGGGGAAGAGGATCTCCTCCTCCTTCATGATCATGTCGGTGACGGCCTTCACAGCCGGCTGCAGATGCAGTTCGATTTTCATCTGCATCATGTTTGCGGTGAAGTCGCCGGGCCTGTTCAGGGCGTTGATGGCGTTCCTGAGCAGGTCGCGGGTTTCGTCATGCTTTCCCCACATCACCTTAGGGGGACCAGTGATCCCGTATCTTTCGAGGAAAGGGAACAATAAGTTTTCTTTGCGCCGATAGTGCTTGTCAACATCCATAAAGCTGTTGAAGTGACCTTTGATGCTGTTGATGTACCTGCTGGCTTCCGGCTCGGTCATTTCGGTCTCCACACGGCTGAAAAGTCCCTGAAGTTCGGCTGCAACCTTCGAAAGTTCCCGGTTTTCCTGTTTGAAGGTATCAACCGGATGACCAGGGGCTACGATTTTCATCCCGGCGAGGTCGATATGGCCTTCCAGTGCCTGAGTGTGTACATCGCACAGGTGTAGTACCTCCTCCTCTGGAAGTCCTTCGCTGATCAGCTCCTGTTCAACCTCTACGATAAGACCGTACGGGACTTTCGACATGATTTCGACCAGGCGGGCTTTCACCGCCTCCGGGGCCACCCCTTCGTGCAGTTGAAGGATCATGTGCTTGAGCAAATCCTTTTTCTCCTGCGAGTTGTTGATAAGTTCGCTCATGGTTTATCCTTTTATCATTGTTAATACCATTTTAAATTTTTCCACCGCATTGACGGCATGGGGGATGCCGGCAGGCATGATGATCGCATCGCCTGTACCCAGGTTGTACGACACCTCGCGGATCACGATTTCCGCGTTGCCCTCGATTACCTGCACCATGGCTTCGAAAGGCGCTGAGTGAGTGCTAAGCCGCTGACCTTTATCGAACGAGAACAGGGTCACTGTCCCCACCGGGCGATCAATCACCCGTTTGCTGATGATCCCTTCGGAAGAATAATCCACCTTTTCGGGAAACCTGAACACGTAGGAGTGTTCGAATAACGCTTTTTCCATAATTTTACTTTTATATTATTGTTCTTTATATCCAAACATCTTCCAGTACTTCTCCCTGAATGCTAATAATGGAGCGCTTGATGGGAACATTCCGTCCCGACTGCGTTCGGGCCTTCTGTGCCATCTGGAGCAAACCTCCGCAACAAGGAACCTCCATCATGACTACGTTGAGTGAATTGATCTTTGCCTCAGCAATCATGGAAGTGAGCTTCTGTAAATATGATTCCTGATTGATGTCTAGCTTGGGACAGGCGATGGCCAGCGATTTACCGCGGAGGTAGTTCGCATGGAAACTACCCATTGCAAAGGCGGCGCAGTCAGCAGCCAAAACCACGTCAGCATTCTTGAAATAGGAAGCCTGAGGGTTCAACAGGTGAAGCTGAACGGGCCACTGTCGGAGTTCTGAGGGGGCGCTGGCCGCGGAAACAGCCTGCGCGGCAGCTACTGCAACAGCCTCCTGATCAATCCTGAAATCCTGTTCCATGGAGCCGGAACAACCACAACCGTTGTGTGCAGGCGCTTCTTTCCTGGCATCCTGAATGTTTGCTAAAGGCACCCCTGCCCTGCTCTGCTCTTTTTCTGGAGTCATATCGATGTTGTTTTCTTTTAAATAACTGATGGCCTGGTTTAAAAATTCGGTTTCGTTGTGATCGCGCAGGTGCTCAAGATGGGCCAGGATGGTGTTGCGGCCCTTGGTCACCATAAGTTCCATCACCTTATACTCATCGTAAGGTTCTGCTTCTCGCTCGATGATTTCGATCGCTCCTTCGGGGCAATACCCCAGACAAGCTCCCAGCCCGTCACAGAAAAGATCGCTGACCAGCCTTGCTTTTCCGTCAACTACCTTTAATGCCCCTTCATGGCAATTCGGAATGCACAACCCGCATCCATTGCATTTTTCGTCGTCAATCTGAATGATTTGTCGTTTCATATATTATATTATGTATTTAGGTATTGATTTACCTTTTATAGATTAAAAAAATTACAGGTATGAATCCAGTGTTTGTTCCTTTAAAAAAATTTTAAACTCTGCCGTCAGCTTGTTCACGACATTGCCAAGAATACAACGGTCAAAATTGCACACTTCATTCAGCAATGGGCAATCACCCATCTCGATGGGTCCCTCGATCGCCTCATAAATATTGAGCAGGTTGATCTCCCTGGGATCCATCTTCATCGAAAACCCACCTGAAGGCCCGCGTACTGATTTAAGCATGTCATTCTTTACAAGCCGCTGCAAAACCTTTGCAATATGATTTTTCGAAAACCCGGTAAACTCCGCAATCTTTACTGCATTGATGCCATTTTCCGCCCTTGCGATCAACACCATGCTGTGAATGGCAATAGAGGAAGCTTCTGAAAGAGCAAAGATTTTAGACATAAAATTTAATTAGGTATTTGAATACGCAAATATATAAATAAAAAACACAACTGCAACAAAAAATGAAAAAAAAGTGATACCTTGCACTTTCTATGCCACGGATCATTACCAGTGCTCAGAATCCCCTTGTAAAAAACCTGCTCCTGCTGCAGGAAAAACCTCGTGCCCGAAGCGAACAGGACCTTTTTATCATCGAAGGCGTTCGGGAGATAAGACTAGCCGTTGAATCAGGGTTTGTATTAACTTCACTCCTCTTTACGCCTGAATATTTCCCGGAAAAGGAGATTCACAAACTTGTGCAACCGTTAACGCCGGAAATTGTCGAGGTCCCCGCTGCAGTTTTCAACAGGATGGCTTATCGTAAAGGCAGCGGTGGTGTGATTGCATTGGCTAAACCTGTGAGGCTTACTTTCAGTGATCTTGTGCTGGCCCACAATCCGCTGATCCTGGTTATGGAATCGGTTGAAAAACCGGGGAACCTTGGAGCGCTTCTCCGGACTGCTGATGCAGCCAACCTTGACGCCGTGATCATTTGTGATCCGCAAACCGACATCTACAACCCAAATACCATTCGTTCTTCCATTGGCTGTGTTTTTACCGTACCGGTTGTCACCGCCACATCAGAAGAAACAATCGCATTCCTGCGGTCAAAAAAAATCCGGATGTACGGAACAGCCCTAACCGCAACCCGGTTGTATCATGACACCAACTTCAGGACAGCCGCGGCCATCATCATGGGAACCGAGGCAACCGGCCTCAGCAACACATGGTTAGAACAGGCAGATGATTTGATTAAAATCCCGATGATGGGGAAAATTGATTCGATGAATGTCTCCACTTCCGCCGCCATCATAATTTTTGAGGCCATTCGCCAGCGTGGCTTCAGCGCAACACAAAAGTAATTTCCCTATTTATATTGCTCATCTTCGGGGAGCAAAACAAGAAATTTCTTAGGCATTTTACTCTTCACTTCAAGCTGTTTCCCTGTTACCGGATGCTTGAAAGAAAGGTAATAGGCATGCAGCCGAATGCGTCGTTCATAACGATCATCGGCGCCATATCGGCGATCCCCCACTACCGGATGTCCCATTTCGGATAAATGGACTCTGATCTGGTTTTTTCGTCCTGTCTCAAGCTTCACTTCAAGCAGGGTATAATCAGGAGTCCTGTCCATCACCCGGTAATGTGTAATGGCCAGTTTTGCACCTTCCTGTACTTTAACAGAATACACTTTCTGATCCCTTCCTTCTGCAAGCCAGCTGCGGATAACTCCCTGATTGTCTTTAACACTGCCCTCAACCAGTGCATAATACAGCTTTTCCGAATCCTTCCATTGCAGCTTAAGCTGTTCCTGTAAGGCCTCGGTTTTAGCGAATAGGATAATCCCGGAAACCTCACGGTCAAGCCGGTGAATGATAAATATTCGTTCCTTGCCTTTTGATTTTTCTTTGACATAATCCAGCATGATCTTGTAGAAGGAAGTCCCCCCAAGTCCTTTATCGCCAATAGAAAGCAATCCCGGAGGTTTTTCGGCAATCAGAAAATATTCGTCTTCAAACCAAACCGTGTAAGGTGGTTTGATCTTGCCCGGGACATACGTCTGACGGTGATATTCCACCAAATCTCCCGGTTTCACAATAACGGATGAATTGGTTGCCATTTTACCGTTAACATGTACAAGACCATGACTGATCAACTTCTTAACCGTTGTTTTGGATGCCGTGTTAAATTCCGTCAGCAGAAATTCCGCCAAGGTATTTTCTGTTTTAACCAAAATCCTCATTTTTCCTCCAATTTCTGCTTTGCCCTGTTTTTTCTCTTCTTACAGGGTTTTCATTTATTTTAATTCAAATTCCATTAGCAAAGGGTTATGATCCGAGTACTCAAATTCCATGGAAATGGTTTTATTACTTTTAACCTCAATGTTGGGAGATACTACAAAAAAATCAATGGTGCTAACAGGGGTTTTCCCCTTGATATAGCGGGAATCGACATTCCTGTTACTTGGGAGGGTGGGATCGTATATATATTTCCATCCGGGAAGAAAATTCTCGTGAAAACGATTCTGGATCATGAAAGTCACATCCCCGGTCGTAATCCGGGAAGGATCAAATCCGAATGGATTATCGTTCCAGTCTCCCCCAACTATCACCCAGTTTCCTTGATGATAGGAGTCCAGAATATAGTTCTGTAGGTGTTGTAACTCCTTTTTTCTTATCTCTCCTTTGATATCATAGGCGGAATTATGCAGGTTGACAAGAATCAGTTCCTTCTCTCCTAATCTGTATTTCAACGCAAGAATGCAACGTTTCAGCATAACTGTCCGCTGCGGCCAGGGGAAATCAGTATTCAAAGAAACCACTTCCGCTCGATCAGGCTGAAAAGGGGTGAATATGCTCAGTCCGGAAACTACTCTTCCCATCGGTTTTAAAAGGGGCAATGGGACAAACCGGCAATCATAATTTTTTCCGAATGCGATATAAAAATCAGGAAATATTTTTGTTAATTCGGATAGAAGGTCTGTATAATACGTTCGTTTGGATTTCCGATCGATTTCCTGAATAAAGATAAAATCCATGGTGTCGAAAACTGCCAAAGTATTACATATCCCTTTCAACGCAAGATTAAAATCATGTTGGTCGGGTATTGATCTTTTACCCCCATCATAGAAAAAATCCATTCCTTTTCCCAGTCCCGCATACCCGATATTCCAGGATAAAACGGAAAACGTTTTTTTTTTGGGATTGATGTGCTTACCCTTGGTATTTGCTTCAGCTGAATCAAAAGGGGGTGGGATATATTCGGTTAATGTGGCAAATATTAAAAAACCGGCAAAAAATAAAAAAATGACAATGCCAAGAAGGAAGGTTGTTCTTAAGATATTTTTTAGCAATTTATGCATACTGTTAAAAAACCGAAAAATACGCTTTTTTTTGTAATTTTACCCTTTCAATGTTCACCTTATTTCTGCTCAATGCCATTGCTGGGATCTCTGATCAAAAGAGCCTATGAACTTCGTCAACTTCCCATGGATATTATCCGGGTTCATCCTTTTACAAAACAACGAAGCGTCTTGAAATCCCTTTTGATTAAAGCCCAGAATACTGCTTTCGGTGAATATTATAACTTTCCTGCTATCCTTGACAGTCCTGATTTTCTGATGAAATTCAGAGAGCGTGTTCCTGTTCATGATTACAGTTCAATGTTTAAAAACTGGTGGTATCGTAGTCTGAATGGGGAACCTTATGTAGCCTGGCCTGGGCACGTAAAATATTTCGCACTGACTTCGGGTACCTCTGAGGCCTCTTCAAAACATATTCCGGTCACCCAGGATATGTTGAGGGCCATTCAAAAAGCCAGTATTCGATTACTGACTTCTGCAAGTAAACATAATTTTCCGGATGAATTTTATGAAAAAGGCATTTTAATGATCGGGGGAAGTACGCATCTCCAATATAATGGCGACTATTTTATGGGCGATTTATCGGGAATCGCGGCAAGCAATATCCCTTTCTGGTTTCAGCATTTTTACAAACCTGGGAAGCGGATCTCCCGCGAAAAGGAATGGTCTGTGAAACTGGAAGAGATTGTTAGAAATGCCAAAGGGTGGGACATCGGGGTCATGGTCGGAGTTCCCGCCTGGATCCAGATCATGATGGAAAAAATTTTAACCCATTACAACGTCAACAATATCCATGATATTTGGCCAAATCTTTCTGCCTATGTTCATAGCGGTGTCTCTTTTGAACCTTACATGAACAGTTTCCGACAACTCCTCGGCAGAAACATCGTTTTCAGCGAATCTTATCTCGCCTCCGAGGGATACATCGCCTATCAGCGACCCGGTAGTGAAAACGGAATGGAGATGATTCTCGATAATGGAATTTTTTACGAATTTATCCCATATTGTTCGAAAAATTTTGATCCTGATGGAAACCTGATCTCCAATCATGAAATTCTTACCCTTGCTGATGTTGAAGAAAATAAAGAATATGCACTGATTCTTTCAACTTGCGCCGGCGCCTGGCGTTATCTGATAGGAGATGTGCTGAAATTCACCTCCCTTGAACGATCAGAAATTATATTGACCGGTCGCACCAAGCATTTTTTAAACCTTTGCGGGGAACATCTTTCACAGGACAATATGAACCGGGCAATAAAAATGTTTCAGGATGAATACCACTTAACCATCAAGGAATTTACCGTTATGGGCATCCGTCACGGGAACCTTTTTGCACATAAATGGTTCCTGGGCTGTGAAAATGATATCAACCCCGAAATGGCTGCATTGAAGATTGACGACTATCTGAAAAGCTTGAATGATGATTATCGTGTTGAACGGCTGGAAGCTATTCAGGAGGTTTCTGTCGAAGTATTACCTTTACAGGTGTTTTATTCCTGGATGAAAGCAAGGGGGAAAGAAGGAGGAGCCTATAAATTTCCCAGGGTACTTAAAAACGAGCAGGTCAAACAATGGGAAGAACATATCAGAAATCATGCTACATCCACTTTTTGAAGGACTGATTTTAGGGCTTACTGTTGCCATAACACTGGGTCCTGCTATGTTTGCACTCCTGCAAACAAGTGTTAAGCATGGAGTTAAAATTGGAATATTTCTTGCCCTTGGAATATTCGCCAGCGATTTGGCGCTTGTGGTAGGATGTTATTTTGGCGCATCCCAAATTGTCACCAATGCAAAATACCACCTTATTCTGGGTATAATTGGTGGAATCATCATGACCACTTTTGGTATTTATACTTTTTTTAAAAAAGTTCCGAAAACCGAACAAGTTGAAGCCATCAGCGAAATAAAAGTCAAAAAACCGGGACCCCTGGCATATTTCTTTAAAGGATTCCTGCTGAATATTGCCAATCCTTTCCTTTGGGTTTTCTGGATTACTTCTGTACTGGCCATAACAGCAACTTATGGTGGAGACCGGAGGGCCGTTGCTTTATTTTTCACCGGAACACTGGCAACGGTTCTGGCAACAGATATCCTGAAAAGTATTCTGGCCAATAAAATTAAAATCCTTGGGAACCCGATGGTCAAGCTTTGGATGAACAGGGCAGTAGGGCTACTGTTTATGATTTTTGGTGCATTTATCATTGCCGGATCTCTGCTGGAATATTTCAGGGGGATTACAACATAATTTTTCCTATATTCGTAAATCATTAAAATCCCGAGTTATGATCACAAAACGTTATAAAAACTGGTGGTTTCTGGCGCTCAACGGATTGATCGCCGTCCTGTTTGGTTTTCTTCTTGTGTTTTTTCCGATCGATGCAATCAAAACCATCGTTAAATTTTTTGGTGTTTTCCTACTGGTCATCGGAGGAGTTCAGCTGACTGCAGGAATTTTAAATATAAAAAATGACAAATCGGCCGGATTGATTCTCTCAGAATCCATTTTATTTATTGCCATGGGAATTGCATTGCTTATATTCCCGGAGATTACACTGACGGTTTTTTCAATCCTTTTTGGGATATGGGCCTTAATTGTGGGAATTGTTCAGCTTGTTATCATTGTTAATGCCGGAATTCGACTGTCAAATAGAAATCTTTTACTTTTCAACAGCCTGCTGACCATACTGTTGGGAATAATCATGTTTTTCAAACCTCTTGAATGGGGGGCGTTTTTAGTTATTTTGATTGGCATTTTCAGCATCCTTTTTGGTATTCTCCTGGTTTATTTTTCCTTCATCCTGAAATCAGTAAACACAAAAGAAGATGAAGAAAAAAATACTAAATCAGCTTCAGAAGGCGCTCAAAATCCACTTTAAAATTTGTCCCGATAGGAATCATCCGATCTTTAATTTTTACCTGATTCCCTTCAATCATTTCAATTTTTGAAAGTGAAATCACAAATGATTTATGGATTCGCGGAAACTGATTTGCGGGAAGAAGATGCTCAATATTCTTTAAGGACTGATAACTGACTATCATTTTCCCCGGAGTGAAGATTTTTACATAATCACCCAATGCCTCAATATAAAGAATTTCATTGAGGTCGACCTTATAGGTTTTTTTGCTGGATTTAATAAATATAAAGCCCCCATCGGATTTTTCTGCTTCCAGCGACAGTGAGGGTTGATTTTCTTTGTTTTTTAAAAATTCTTCCGCTTTCTGTAAGGCTTTGTAAAACCTTTCAAACGAAAAAGGTTTCATCAGATAATCGATCACATCAAGCTCGTATCCCTGAATGGCATAATCGGCATAAGCTGTGGTTATAATAACCAAAGGGGGATTTTTCAGGGACTTTATAAAATCAAGCCCGCTTAATTTGGGCATGTTAATATCGAGGAAAATCAGGTCTATTGAATGATCATGAAGCACCTCAATGGCCTCAACGGCATTGTTGCACTTACAGATAATCTCAAGAAAGGGAAAGTTTTCCGCATAACGTTCAATGACCCTTTGTGCAAGGGGTTCATCATCAATAATCAGACTTCTGATTTTCATTGCAAGGAAATTTTTAAGTCAACCCTGTAAGCATCTTCCGTCTCCTTGATTGTTAATTGATGCCTGCCGGGATATAACATTTGAAGCCGTTTTTTAACATTGTCCAACCCGATTCCTCCCGGATTTTTTTTGAATTCATCTTGAAGCACTTCTTTGTTGTTCTGAATTGCAAAAACAAGCTGGCTTCTGTCAGAAAGATCAAAATCAATGTTGATATAAGGTTTTTCATCTCCGATTTTTCGCCCGTGCTTAAACGCATTTTCAATGAAAACAATAAAAAGGAGAGGGTCAATTTTTATATCCGTACCATTTCCCTTAATTTTCATTTTCACGCTTAAGGATTCCCCTGCGCGGAGGTTCTCCAGATAAACATAATTTTGTAAAAATTCAAGCTGACGGTCAATTGGAATAAGGTCTTCTTTTGCCTCATAAATCACATAGCGCATCAATTCCGATAATTTTAAGATTAATTCCGGAGCTTTTTCCGACTTGTCAAGGGTAAGGGCGTAAAGACTGTTCAGGGTGTTAAAAAAGAAATGAGGATTAAACTGGGCTTTGAGGAGTTTTAATTCTGCTTCTATTTTTTGTTTCTCAACCTCGCCCATTTTCAATTCCACCTCCTGCAACCTAATGGAATCTCGCGTAAATTTTAACAAGGTCGTGATCACCAGAAAAATCAGTACTAGAATGAATTCTGCTATAATTTCAGTGATAACATTCGGATGTCCGTTCCCTTCAAAAAAGCTGGAAACCAAAAAATTCAGAAAAATAAAAAGGATAATGTTGGAAAGTTGCAAAAGAAAGAAAAGCAAGTATTTTCGTTGATTGAAAAAGGCAGGAATCAACCACAAAAGATTAATATAAACCGACAGACAAAGCAGGATAACCGTAACCATGACATTTCCTGCCGTGGCAATATCAATGTTCCTGAGGCGAAAGTCGCGGGTATAAAATAGAACGACCGTAAACAATACAATACTCAGCAGCCAAAAAATAATATGGGGCAGGATAAAATGCTGTTTACTTTTTTGATAAATCTTCTGGATGTGCATAACTCCATTTTTCACAAAAATGACTCATCTGTTTGAATTAATCAATCTTTTTGGATGTAGCGGCATATTTTCTTGACGAATTTACGTCTTTTTACCATGGAGTGGTTCTTGATTGATCCGACAAATTCTGATGGTCATCGAGAAAAGGAATCATTTGGCTAAAAAAAAACAGTAAGTAATAAAATGTATTTATTTTTGTATCTACATAATAAACGTAACATTAACTGATAATAATGCCAATGAAAAATTCAATCTCGACCCCTTTGATCGCGTTGGTAGCGATCATGATAACCTTTTCTTTATCCATGCCCTCAAAAGCCGTTCATCCTCCTGATGAAGGAATGTGGCTCCCTTTGCTTATTGAAAGGTTGAACTATGTTGACATGCAAAAAATGGGGCTTCATCTTTCCGCCCAGGAATTATACGACATTAACCATTCAAGCCTGAAAGATGCCATTGTCGGTTTATCCAGTGGTGGAGCCACGGGGGGGTTTTTTTGTACGGCAGAAGTCGTTTCCGGGAAAGGACTGATCTTTACCAATCATCATTGTGGTTATGGAGCTGTTCAAAACCACAGCACTCCTGAACACGACTATCTGACTAATGGTTTTTGGGCCAAATCACTCGAAGAAGAACTTACCAATGAAAACATATGCGCTTCTTTCCTCGTCAGAATTGAAAATGTGACTGATTCCATCATCCCCTTTCTTGCCGACACCCTAAAGGAGTCTGGACGGAACGCCAAGGTTAAAGAAATTTCTGCCCGGATCCGTAAAAGTGCAGAAGAAAGTGGTCAATATGAAGCTTCTGTCAAGGCTTTCTTTGGAGGAAATGAATATTACCTTTTTGTTTTCAAAACCTATAAAGATGTCCGACTGGTCGGGGCTCCGCCGTCATCCATTGGCAAATTCGGAGGAGATACCGACAACTGGATGTGGCCACGCCATACCGGTGATTTTACCATTTTCCGTATCTATACTGACCCTGAAGGGAATCCTGCAGAATATGCCGAAAAAAATATACCCTTACAGCCCAAATACCACCTGCCAGTCAGCCTGAAGGGGATCCAGAAAAACGATTTTGCCATGATCTGGGGATATCCGGGAAATACCAGCCGCTACATTACTTCCTACGGTATGGAATATAACATGAATGTTTTATATCCTACAATTATTAAGCTTTTTGGGAAACAACTTGAAATCATGAAGGAGCGAATGGATGTCGACAAAGGAGTGAAAATTGCTTATGCTGACAACTACGCCGGTCTCGCCAACACATGGAAAAACTTTATCGGGCAATCAAAAATGCTGAAAAAGAATAAGGTGGAAATTAAAAAGAAAGCCATCGAAGGTGCGTTTATGGCCTGGTATAACCAGGATCCACAGAAACAGGAAAAATACGGCAAAGTATTGGAAAACCTGAAAACCGGTTATGCCTCCATGACTCAGCTAGCAGCCCCGTATTTTTATGCAAACCTGGCTGGCATGGGATTGGATATCGTGGGGCTTGCCGGACAGTTTGGGGATATTAAAAATGCCCTTGAAAAAAAGAATAAATCCGCATTAAAAGAAACCCAGGAGGCACTTCAACCAATTATCAAAGAGCACTTTAAGGAAACCGACCTGGCCATCGAAAAGAAAACCCTGGCTGAAATGCTGAGGCTTTATGCCCAGGATGTTCCCAAAAATGAACTCCCTTCCATCTTCTTAACAATAGAAAAAGACTATAAGAATGATTTTACAGCCTTTGCCGATCAAGTTTATGTCACTTCTGTTTTTGCAACTGAATCTGCTGCCAGGGAATTTGTTGAAAACCCTAAGCTCAAAGTCTTTAAAAAAGATCTTGGATGGTTGCTTTATCAATCCATGATTGAGGCTTCTGGAAAAAACCAGGCAGCATTCGGGACGGCCAGGACCAATATCAGCGTTTCTAACCGCCTGTTCATTGGTGGATTACGCGAAATGAACCCTGAACTGGTGAGATATCCGGATGCAAATTCAACCATGCGCATGTCTTATGGGCAGGTTCTTGATTATTACCCCGCCGATGCTGTACATTATGATTACATTACAACATTAAAGGGAGTAATGCAGAAAGAAGATCCCGATAATGATGAATTTATCGTAGAAAAAAGACTGAAAGACCTGTTTGACACAAAAGATTACGGCCAATATGGTGAAAACGGAGAAATGATCGTTTGCTTCCTGACCACCAATGATATCACGGGTGGAAATTCTGGAAGCCCGGTAATCAATGCCGATGGGCAGCTGATCGGTCTTGCATTCGATGGCAACTGGGAAGCCATGAGCGGAGATATTATGTTTGAACCCGCACTGCAAAGAACCATCAATGTCGATATTCGTTATGTGCTTTTTATCATTGATAAATTTGCCGGGGCTACCAACCTGATCGAAGAACTTACAATCATTAAATAATCTCTTGAATACCCCAAAAATAGGCCGTCCAAACCAGACGGCTTATTTTTTTTCCAATAATGTCTCGTCCTGTAATAGCGTTACACAAAACCTTAATGCCGGGAAAGAAAAACTAAAAAGGCCTTCCCGTATCATCTGTTACTGTTCAACCTGACTTGAATACAGCAAAAGCGATTTAATTGAAGAAATTTTAACGACATTTCCAGGGAGATGGGCGAACAAAGAAGAAAAGCTACAGATTAAAGTAAAAAACTTAGAAATAATAGTATTTCATTTTGTAATTTCGATTTGGAATAAATCCATTTTGATGAAAAGGAAATATAAAATTTTGATCCATGTTGCGTTTTGGCTTTATATGTTCAACCAAACCTTTCTGGCCTTCATTCTCAAGGGAAATAAAGGATATAGCCCGTTTGAAGAATTAACGATCTATCCCCTAACAAGTTTTATTACTTTCTATTCCCTTTATTATTGTTTAGGTCTGTTTTTCAGGAAGAAAAAGTGGATCGTTCCTGTCATGGTTTCAGTCTCCGCTTTTTTTCTGTTAATTCCGCTCCGGATTGGTCTGGAATATTTTTTCTGGAAAACGCTGGGGGCAAGCCATATAAATAGTAAGGAACCATTAGTCATTAATCATTTGTGGTGGTTTTACTCCTTAAGAATGGTCATCATTTTTACTATCTATGCCATTTTGATCCGCCTTGCCATCGGATGGTTTGAATCTCAAAAAATGAAAGCCGAACTCCTGTTGCAAAACCAATCGAGCGAACTGGCATTGTTGCGATCACAAATTAATCCCCATTTCTTATTTAATACCCTAAACAATATTTATTCTCTGGTTTATAAAAAGTCGGAAGATGCCCCGGCCGCAGTGATGAAAATGTCTTCCATCATGCGGTATATGCTTTATGATGCCACCACTGATAAGGTTTTTCTTGAAAAAGAAGTGGAATACCTGCAAAGTTTCATTGAGCTTCAACGACTGAGAACAATAAAAAAAGATTTTATTTCCATTGAAATTCAGGGCAATATGGAGGGAAGAACCATTGCCCCCATGCTGCTGATTCCGTTTGTTGAAAATGCATTTAAGCATTGCAGAAAAAATGTACCCTCGCCGGGAATAAGAATCCATTTAGAGGTGAAACCCGGGCAAATCATGTTTAACATATCAAACCATATCCGTCAAGGCAATACTGTGAAAGACAATGCAAAGGGGATTGGATTGATCAATGTCAAACGTAGATTAAATTTACTTTATCCCGGAAAATACTCCCTGGAAATAAACCAAGATGAGGATCTGTATAATGTTTTATTAATCTTATTTCAATAGCATGAAAATCAATTGTATTGCCATTGATGATGAGCCGCTGGCACTCGATATCATTAAAGATTACGCTTCAAAAATTCCATTCTTGAATCTGATTAAAACCTTTGACAATGCATTGGAGTCCATCGATTTTATCAGAAACAACTCGGTAGATTTGATTTTTCTTGACATTCAAATGGATGAACTGTCTGGCATTCAGCTTTTAAACGCACTAAAAATAAGACCTTTGGTGATTTTTACAACAGCCTATGATGAATATGCCGTCCAGGGCTTTGAACTTGATGTGGTTGATTACATGCTGAAACCCATCTCTTTCGAACGGTTTATCAAGGGGGTTGACAAGGTGTTCGAGCGAATGCCTAATGAAGAAAAAAAATTATCCCTTCAGGAAAATCAAGCTGTTGCTTCGGCGGGGAAAGAGGACTTTTTCTTTGTTAAAACGGAAACCCGAATGGAAAAAGTCTTTTTTGCTGATGTTCTATATATCGAAGGAATGGGAGATTACTGGAGAATCGTCACTCAAAACAAAAGAATTATGAGTCTGATGAACGCCAAACGGATCGAGGAAATCCTTCCGGAAGTCAGGTTTTTCAGGGTACATAAATCGTTCTTTGTGGCTCTGGATAAAATTGACTCCATCGAAAGAAACAGAATAAAAATTGGCGATAAATATATTCCGATCAGCGAAACCTATCATAAAGGTTTTTTCGATATGGTTGAAAAAAGAAAATTAGCGTGAGCATTCTTCTTTTTTAAACCTTTCCAGAACAGCCTGATCATTAAATTCTTTGGACAGGGATTCGATGGTGGTATATGGGATTTCAAACACATCCAGAATCATAAGTGCATCAAGGCAATTGTTGAAAAGTGGGTCAATATTAAACCCGATAACCTCTGAATTTACGCTGATGTATTTCTTCACCAGAATCGGCGTTTTATATGAAGAATCAAAATCATGAATAAATTTGTCCAATCTGGATAAGTTATTACGCGTGTGTTTGATAAAGATATCTTTTCTAATTTCTTTGGTCAGTTTTCGTTTATACGGATGCCTTGCCCTTATCATTTGTCCTAATTCTGAATTAAAATAATTAGCATTCAGAAATTCAACTGTAAGGGTTTTCGAAATATCAAGAAATACATTGCTGATACTTACTGGTCCGATAAGATAACGGTATTGGGGGTGTTTTAACAGCAGATACAGAATTCCTTTCCATAGTAAAAACAATGGAAGTGTTCGCTTTTGATAGTGTTTAACAATGAAAGAGCGACCAAGTTCTATCGAAACCCTGAGCAATGGCTCAAAAACAGGGTTGATTTTAAATAAGCTGTGAATATAAAACCCTTTTATACCTTGTTTTTCGAGAATTTCTTTCCCTTTTCCAACGCGATATCCGCCAACAATTTGCCGGGTGGCATTATCCCAAACAAACAATTGTTCAAAATAGGAGTCGTATGAATCAATATCCCGGTCATGACCGGTCCCCTCTCCTACTTCACGGCATGTTTGTTCTCTCAAACGTCCGATTTCTTTAATGATACTGGGGATTTCCGCTGGGGGGGCACAAAAAACGCAATAATCTTGATTGGAAAATAGCAGGTATTTTGTTTTAATGGTATTGATCTCCTGGATTAAGAAAGTTTCTTCCATGGAACAAGCAATAGTTTCCCGGGTTTTTTCATCGGCTTCGGGGAATATTTTTCTTGTTTTTAAAGAAAGCCCCAGAGAATACACTTTTGTTCTTAAAAAACAGCCATAGGCATGAATATCTTTAAATTCATCCTGCTCTTTAAGAGAAATAACAGATCCAATGCGAATGTTAATTATCTTTCCCTGTTTGTTAAAAACCTCAGAGGGGAGTTTGACTGTACGCAATACGGGATGAATAAACCCTAAAAGATTAAACAGAAGGCTGTTGTGCCCGTCAAAATGAACAGGGACAACGGGAACTTTTGACCGTTTAATGAACTTTATAATGGAATATTGCCATTCACGGTCTGATACTGCATTTTGTCTGATTGTATAGCTGCTCACTTCCCCAGAAGGAAATAATCCAATCGAATGACCCTCCTGTAAATGGAGGATGGCGTCTTTCAATCCTCCGATACTGGACTGAATATCCCGGCGGGTCTCAAATGGATTGACCCCGAGGAAACAGGGTTTAAGTGGTTTAATTTTCGTCAATAAAAAATTTACCAGCATTTTATAATCAGGTCTGACTTCTGAAAAAATTTTCAATAAAAGAATGCCATCAATCCCGCCGTAAGCATGATTGGCTACTGTGATAAAAGGTCCATGCGTTGGAATGTTTTCAAAATCCTCATCAGGGATATGCAGTCTGCAGCCAATGTTTGAGATCAGGTTGTCAATAAATTGAAGTCCGGGAAGTGTATCATTAGCAGCATAAAAATCGTTGACCTTATCCAGCTTCATCATCTTGAATAACCATCTTGCCAAGAATTCCCCTCCAAAATACTTTAACAGGGGAATCCCCATGAGCAATTCTTCTGATGAAACAAGTTCGGTTTTATCGGACAAGGTCATAATCCATTTGTTTACGCCCAAGATCAATTTTTTTAACCCTGATTTTTAGCTTATCCCCTAATTTAAACTGTGATCCATGCCGTTGACCAATGACCTGGAAGTTTTCTTCATCTAGATAGTAAAAGTCATCATCCAAATCCCTTAACCGTATCATCCCCTCACATTTGGTCCCTATAATCTCAGCAAAAATCCCCCATTTGCTCACCCCTGAAACAACAGCGTCAAAAACCTGACCTATTTTATCCAACATATATTCTGCCTGTTTATATTTCACCGACATCCTTTCCGCCTCCGTTGCTCTTCTTTCCATTTCTGAGGAATGTTCGCAACGGGGTTCATAGGCTTCTTTTGAAGCCGATGGAGCATCCTGCAGATAATCCCAGAGCAGCCGGTGTACCATAAGATCCGGATAGCGGCGGATCGGACTGGTAAAATGTGTATAAAAAGGAAAGGAAAGCCCATAATGTCCTATATTTGAAGTGGAATAATAGGCTTTGGCCATGGTCCGGATGGCAATGGTTTCGATCATGTTTTCAGCTCCGCTTCCCTTGATTTCATGAAATAAATGATTAAACGACTGTGCCAGTGTTTTTTTTGAAGTCAGTCTCAGTTTATATCCAAGCCTTTCGATAAACTGGGTAAAGTTTTCCAGCTTTTCCGGTGTGGGTTCGTCATGAACCCTGTAAACAAATGTTTTTGCAGGTTTATCACTTGACTTTTTCCCAATTTTTTCTGCCACTTTACGGTTGGCCAACAACATAAAATCTTCAATGAGCTTATTGGCTTCCTTCATTTCCCTTATATAAATACTCAGGGGTTTGCCTTCTTTATCCAGTTTAAATCTTACCTCCTGGGTTTCGAAATTAATTGCCCCCTTATTAAAACGTTCTTCCCTCAGTTTAAAGGCAAGTTGGTTTAAAACGGCAATTTCATCGGCCCATTCACCTTCCCCTGATTCAATGATGGCCTGAACTTCTTCATAGGAAAAGCGACGGTTGGAATGAATGATGGTTTTTCCATACCATTCTTTGAACACCCTGGCCTTTTCATCCATTTCAAAAACAGCAGAAAAACAAAGCCTGTCCTTGTCAGGCTGTAGAGAACAGATTTCATTTGAAAGCCGCTCCGGCAACATTGGGATAGTATTGCCAACCATATAAATCGATGTGGCCCGCTTATACGCTTCCTGATCAATAGCAGAACCCGGTTTGACAAAGTGTGAGACATCTGCAATATGTACCCCGACTTCCCAGCGATGATGTCCCAAAACTTTCAGTGAAATGGCGTCATCAAAGTCCTTGGCATCTTCAGGATCAATGGTGATCGTAAAAGCTTGTCGGAAATCTCTCCTGTTTTTGCACTCGGATTCAGGAATTTCTGCCATAATCCCTGATGCTTCTTTTTCTGCCTGAGGAGAAAATGCCAAAGGAAATTCATGCTCTGCCAGTATCGATTGCATCTCAACCTGATTGTCTCCGGGTTTACCAAGCACCCTCATCACTGTTCCGAAAGGATTTTCCGCATGCGCCGGCCACTCCGTGATTGCTGCAACCACTTTTTCTCCATGACGCGCACCATTCAGATGAGACAAAGGAATAAAGATATCAACAGGCA
This sequence comes from uncultured Prolixibacteraceae bacterium, assembly GCA_964605775.1. Taxonomy (GTDB): domain Bacteria; phylum Bacteroidota; class Bacteroidia; order Bacteroidales; family FEN-979; genus CAZSDU01. Next base: position 32,251 of record CAZSDU010000021.1, read on the forward strand.
TGGTATTACTGTCAGGTATCAGAAAAGCAAATTTTTTCGATATTTCAATCGTTCCCACGAACTGTTTTTTCTTTCTCTGTACAATCTCAATTATTTCACCTTCTCTTTTATACCCTTTTCGCATGGGAAATAACGAAACTTTTACGATATCGCCATGTAAGGCATGAAAAGTATTATTTGAGGAGATAAAAATATCTTCAGATTTATCCTCAGGAATGATATAAGCCTTACCTGTCTGTTTCATGTCGACGGTTCCGATTACATTGGTCCTGGTTTTCCCATCTGTTTTAACATTCATCTCATTGATCTGATATTTTCCGCGTTGTGTCTGAATCAACTCCTTACTCATGAAAAGTTCTTCCACGATCAACCGGACAAGGTCTTTACTCCCTCTGTCAACAACGTTAAGGCGCTGGGCTACCTGCTTATAGTTGAAACTGCTGTTAGGGTTTTTTTTAAAAACATCCAGTATCGACTTTACAAATGTGTTTGCTTCCTTTCTTTGGACGCCAGTATTTTTTTTCTTTCCCATGATCATCGTATTATCTGGTTAAAGGAATTGCAGCCAATAAACATCGTGTATATTCCGATTTTGGATGAATAAACACTTCATCGGCTTCTCCGATTTCTTCAATTTTCCCATTTTTCATCACAATGATCCTGTCGGCCATAAAACGAACCACAGAGAGATCGTGAGAAATAAAGATATAAGTGAGGCCTAATTTTCTTTTTAATTCATTCAGAAGATTTAAAACCTGTGCCTGAATAGAAACGTCCAGGGCTGAAACAGATTCATCACAGATGATCAATCTTGGCTCAACGGCCAAAACCCTTGCAATACATATTCTCTGACGCTGTCCACCGGATAATTCATGAGGATACCGAAAGAAATATTCCTCATTTAATCCAACCAGTCTGAGTAATTCATAGGCTTTTTCTTTTCTTCCGGATTCAGATCCGTGAAGATGATGCACCAGCATGGGTTCAATGATGGCCGACCCAATGGAGAGCCTCGGATTAAGGGAAGAATAAGGATCCTGGAAAATAATCTGAAGATCCTTGCGGAGTCGTTTAAACTTTTTCTGACCGATCTGTGTAATGTCTTGCTGTTTAAAAAAAATCCGGCCTTCGGATGGTGGGATTAATTCAAGCATTGTCCTGGCCAGGGTCGTTTTACCACTTCCCGACTCCCCAACAATTCCGAGGGTCTCTCCTGGAAAAACTTTAAAACTGATCTTTTCCAACACAGAAACCGTTGAACTCCGTCCGAAAATGACAGAAGAAGCGTGCGTAAAAATTTTACCTAAACCTGAAACCTCCAGAATAGCTGGTTTTGAATACATCTGGCGGTGATCTTTCTCCCTTTCCTCCGCAAAAACAACTTCCCTGCTTTCTTTCAACCCTCCTGAGGAAATAAAATCATCTATGGTTGGCAGTCGTCGTAACCGAACATCCAAAGGTGGTCGGCAAGCCAGTAAACCCTTGGTATATGGATGAACCGGATATGTGAAAATTTTCTTTGTTTTTCCTTCTTCAACAATTTTTCCTTGGTACATTACCAACACCCTGTCTGCAAAATTTGAAATCAGTCCCAGGTCATGGGTTATGAATAATATGCTCATTTTCCGCTTTTCCTGAAGCCCTGAGAGTAATTCCAGAATGGTTTTCTGTACCGTCACATCCAGTGCTGTTGTGGGTTCATCAGCAATCAGGATACGGGGATTACAGGAAATCGCCATAGCGATCATCACACGCTGCTTCTGCCCTCCCGAAAGCTGATGCGGATAACTGGAAAAAAGCTGAAGTGGTCTTGTCAAACGCACTTCTTCAAACAATTCAAGGGTTTTTTCTTTGGCTTCTTTCCTTGTCAGATGCAGGTGTTCAATCAAGGCCTCAGAGACCTGATCTCCACAGGTGAACACAGGGTTCAAAGAGGTCATTGGTTCCTGAAAAATCATGGAAATATGACTACCCCTAATGTTCCTCATCTGATCCTCAGGCAATCGTAATAAATCCATTGGCAACCCGTTGTCAATTCGGAATAAGGCTTCCCCCTCCCGTATCCATCCCGGCGGGCTGGGAATTAACTGTAATAGGGAAAGAGCGGTCACGGATTTCCCTGATCCGGATTCTCCAACGATGGCAAGCGTTTCTGCTTCATCCAGATGAAAAGACACTCCCTCAACCACGGTCATAGACTTTGAATTGGTCAAAAAATCAAGTGTTAAACCATGAACTTTTAGTAAAGGGATGATAGGCATAAGGAAAATGTAATTTTTACCCAAACCTACAGTAATTTTTGAAATATTTTATCATTGGACATGAAAATTAATCTCTCGTTAACCTATTACCTTTCCAGCCTTAAGGCGATTAAGCATAAAAGTTTGTGATGTTGTGGGCCCATGATTTTATTTCCCTTATCTATCCGAAAATTTGCGCAGCCTGTGGAAACAGCCTGTGGCGACATGAAAATGTTATTTGCACCTCTTGCGACTTTCATCTTCCAAGAACAAGTTATCATCTTCTTTCCGAAAACCCCGTAAGCAAACTTTTCTGGGGCAGGGCGAAAATTCACAGCGCATCAGCCTATCTTCTTTTTCACAAAGGAAGCAGGGTACAGCAAATGGTTCACCAGCTTAAATATAAAGGACGGAAAGATGTTGGACAATTTCTTGGAGATTTATTTGGACAAACCTTAATTCAATCTCCGCTTTTTAACGATCTCGACCTTATAATTCCTGTACCTCTGCATCCCAAAAAGCTCATGAAGCGAGGATTTAATCAAAGTGAGGAATTTGGTAAAGGGCTCTCATCCTCCATGAAAATCCCCATAAATAACCAGCTATTGATCAGATCATGTAATACCGAAACACAAACAAAAAAAAACAGGTTCAAGCGATGGGAAAACGTCAATCATGTGTTTATGGTAACTGACTCCCATTCACTGGTCGGAAAAAAAGTATTGCTGGTCGATGATGTCATTACTACCGGTGCAACGCTGGAGGCTTGCATTAATGCCCTTTCATTAATCCCGGAAATACGCATTAGTATTGCAGCCATCGCCACGGCATTGCGTTAAATATGACCGCCTAAAACAAAAACTTTTTTATGCCTTTTGATGGTCCCTTCGGGATGAAGCATTTCCACGAAAAAAAAATAAAAACCTAAAGGAGCCTTTGTGTTTTTTTCTGTAATTCCATCCCAGGAAAAAATATTTTCTGCAGCTAATAAAACATTTCTGCCCAACCGTTTAACAATGTTGCCTTTGTTGTCAAATATGATCACATCTGCTTGAAAACCCGCATAATCAGGTTCAATTACAAGATGGATGCAATCATCTTTCCCATCATTGTCGGGGGAAAAGATTAAGGGATAAACCAAAATAGAAGCAGAAAGGTTTTCGTCAGGATAGTATTGCGAATTTTGATATGCCGGACTTGCAAACCCAACCGTTTCTGAAGCCGAGTGCCAGTTAGACTGGTCCGTAGATGGGCGATCGGGATGAATCCTTTCAAGGGAAACCCCTTCATTTGAATTTAGTAAAGGATATTGCATTTCCGAGCTGTAAATGATTTTATCTATGATTGTCCCATCGTCCTGTCTGGCTATAACAAGCATTCCTGAATTTTCGCTGAGGGTCGGAAATTTTTCAGGTTTGATGGTTTTTCTGTTCGGAGGACCTGGATACCGTTTTAAAACCTCATCAGGATCAGTGGAAATAGCTACATAATCAAAGGGAAAAATAAGATAACTATCTTGAATGACCGGATATCCGGTACTCATTTCGCCTTCTATTGAATCATTTTTTTCAATAATAAGGGTTTTTAAATCCAGTACTTTTTCTGAACGGTTAAACAATTCAATAAACCTGCTCCCATGAGGATATGGATTAAAAAGAATTTCATTGATAATGATATCCTTGTCTGCAATTTCTTCAGGCAGGGCAATTTTAAGATGGCTTGAAGTATCCATCATGTTGCCGGCGCAATCCCTCATAATCCCGGAGAGAAGAATCTGATATATAATCCCCTTCCGAAAAGCGGAACAAAACTTGAGCACTACAGAATTGAACATTGGCTCTATTGGTTTAACGTCATCGGGAATGATCCCTGATGGGTTTAGGATGTAAGCTTCCCTGGTTGAAAGACCGATGCTGTCCATGGATTCAGAAAAGACCAATTGAACGGATGTTGAATCCATGAAGAAAGCTCTGACAAGATGTGGAATAGAAAGATCCGGTTGAGGCGCGTAAACAGCATTCGCCCGGCCAGGCGTTCCACCTGAGGGATCGGTACTGGCAATCCAGTTTTCACGACAACCGCACGGATTCATCGGGTCAATCATTTCCAATGACCACCCTCCTTCACTTTTATAGGAGGAAGCATACCAGGAGTTCTCGTAAGCAACCGCGTGAATAACCTGACCTTTTTCATTTTTAATTACAAGGCTTGAGCCTTCATTAGATAAACTAATTGAAGAGGTGAAGAGAGGGATGCAGTTTCCGTAGGAATAAAAATTGGAAGAATCCTTGACCAGCAATAAATATCCATAGGGGGCTATAGACAGGGGTGGAAAAAATTTTTTTGAATTTCCAAAATGAAATATCCAATTTTCAAGATTAATCGAAAACGGAGTACGATTGTACAGTTCAACATATTCTTCCGGGGGCAAATCCACCTGTGGTAAAGGATCCGCCATGATTTCATGAATCAAAACATCATAAGCCCTTGGAAGGTAATAGTTAAACGGCACGACTGTGTCTTTCATCCTGTTACCCGCAATATCTTTGATCCCGCTTATCCGGATTGAATCATACGTCCCTGAAGGCAGGGGTCTTTCAAAAAAAAGAAGATAACAACAAGGCAGATCTTTATCCTGATTAACCATCAATGGATACTGCCCGGACATTTTCAGATAATAATGTTGAATGTTTTCTGCGGACTGCTTGTCCACATTTTTATTGAATTTCACACGTAAGCTGACGGAATCTGTTGAAATGCAGGAAAGTATTCCAGGAGGAAGTGAATCGTGCTGAATATTTCCTACCAGGAAGTCATCAAAATAAAATTTTGTTGCATTGCTGGAAGTATATTTACAAAAAACGCCCATCCACGAAGTTTGACTATAGGTGTTTTCCAGGAAAACACCATCCTTGTTGTAATTTGCTTTTCCTGTTGTGTCCAGCCATGTTTCCCATAAGCCATGTTCTTCCCTTATCATTTTAAACCGAAGGGTATTGGTAGAATGCGATGCCTTATACATTCGAAAACAATAAATTACTTCTGTCAAATAACCGCTTTGTTTAAACACCCTGATACTGTCATCACTACCCCCTATTTGAACAAAATATCCGTTCAGGGCTTTTTCCAGGTTAGGAGAATCTGAAACCAGATAAACTCTTGCCAGATTGTTGCCGGAGGTATTGAATGAAAGTTTCACCCAAAAGTTCCATTCTGTATTGTCAATTTTTACATTCGGTGTGGACAGATAGGACGTGTCTGGTTTTTCGGAAATCAAATGAAGCTGGTGGCTTGAATTGACCTCAAATTGGTAATCATCTCCTGACCAGCTTGGGTTATGGGTGAAATCTCCATCGGTAAAGCTGTCATTAACTTGACATTGAGCTGTTTCTGCGAATAACAATAAAGCAAGAAGGAGTTTTTTCATGGTTTTTTAACTTAATCCGGATTTTTTCAAAAGGTAATATCCTGTTAATAACTTTTGTTGAATATCTTTGCAGATAGCATTCACTGAAAATCAGGATAGGTATATGAAAATCGCTGTAGTCGGAGCTTCCGGATTAGTCGGTAGGGAAATAATGCGGGTATTGGAAGAACGGAGTATTTATCCTGAATTATTTATCCCCGTTGCTTCCCCATCCTCTATCGGTAAAAAAATCTGTTTTTTCAACCATGAATACAATATCCTGGGCCATGAAGAAGCGATATCATTACGTCCCGAACTTGCTGTTTTTTCTGCAGGGGCAAATGTATCCAGGGAATGGGCCCCGAAATATGCCGGAGCCGGAATAACGGTCATTGACAATTCTTCCGCCTGGAGAATGGTAAAAGAAATACCTCTGGTTGTTCCTGAAATCAATGCCAATATTCTTGGCCGGAATGAGAAAATCATTGCCAACCCGAATTGCTCTACCATTCAACTTGTACTCGTGTTGGCTCCACTACACAAAGCTTATGGGATCAAGCGTATAGTGGTTTCGACCTATCAGTCTGTCACCGGAACCGGGGCCAGGGCGGTACAACAACTGGAAAATGAACGTAAGGGTATAAAAGGAGAAATGGCCTACCCTCATCCCATTGATCTTAACCTTTTTCCACATGGCGGGACCTTTCTACCCAACAGATATACAACAGAGGAAATGAAACTCATCGAAGAAACCCATAAAATTCTCGATGATTATACTTTTGGTATCACTGCCACAATTGTCCGGGTCCCGGTTGTAGGAGGACATTCAATGGCTGTAAACATAGAATTTTCAAAGGATTACCATATCAGCGAAGCAGTGGAAATAATCCATTCTACAGAGGGAGTGATAATTCAGGATGATCCTGAAAATAATATTTACCCCATGCCCGGAAACTCTAGGGGAAAAGATGAGGTTTTTGTAGGCAGAATCCGCCGGGATGAATCTCGGGCAAATTCATTAAATCTATTCATTGTTGCTGATAATCTCCGTAAAGGAGCCGCGACCAATGCGGTGCAGATAGCACAATATCTTATTGATCAATCACTTCTTTAGAATGGTTTTTTATATGTTTAAAGTTTCCATTTAACAGTTTAGGGTTAATCAAATATTAATTGCAAAATGAAAAACCTGACATATATTGTTTTAACTTCAGCAATAGCTGCTTTCATTCTTAGTAGTTTGTTTAGCGGTTGTACCAAGGAGGGGCCACAGGGTCCGGCAGGACAGGATGGGAAAGACGCCAATAATACCTGCACTCAGTGTCATGATATGAGTGATAGTCTTGTCACCAGAATTTTCCAGTATGATGCCTCTCGCCATGCCCTTGGATCAACCACTTATACCTGCACACAAGTAGCCTGTGCCCCCTGTCATTCCAGTCAGGGATTTGCCGAAGCAATCCTCACCAATTCGGATACAACCAGATTTCCTGTCTTTAATGCCGCTCCTGTTAATTGTCGTACCTGCCATAATATCCATAGCACTTATACTACAGCAGATTACAGCCTTAAAGTTACTTCGGCATTTTATCCCAGATTCGATAAAACAAAAACGCTGAATCTTTCTTTTGGCGGTGGATCCGGCAATCTCTGTGCCCGCTGTCATCAAGCGGTAAAACCTAATCCATGGATTACAGATCCCAGGGGAAATGACTCTCTAGTTATTTCCAGTACGCAATGGGGGCCACACCATGGTGCTCAGGCTCTCATTCTGGCAGGAATGGGGGCTTTTGAGATGGGGATTTCGTCCTTTGGGAATACCGCCCATAAAGATTTTACAACATGTTCCTCATGCCATCAGGGTGGGGCTCAGGGTAATTTGGTGGGGGGCCATACCCTTAAAATGTCCAGCAATATTACCAATGATAATGTTAGCGTTTGTAAAGATTGTCATGCTTCGATTGGAAATAATTTTGACCTTGACGGAATCCAAACAGAAATCACCAATAAAATCAACGCGCTGAAAGAAAAATTAGCCGCCATAAATATGCTGGATACCATCCCTCCTCCCAATCCCAATTATATGCTGATTAAACCCGGAAAATATTCCCAGAGCGACCTGGCTGTATTTTGGAATTTTCAGCTTGCTTATACGGATCGAAGCCTTGGTGTCCATAATTATCTTTATACCCGCGACATGCTGCAGGCCGGCATAGATTATATGAATCACAGAGGGAAATAAAATGGATATCATTCCTTTCGCCCCCCTCATCATGAAATCCTTAGAAAAAGGTGATTTAAAGAAAGCGAATGCGCTGATTGGTCATCCGTATTTTATTTCCGGGGTCGTTGTCAGGGGCCAGATGCTGGGAAAAAGTCTTGGCTACCCAACAGCCAACCTTAATATTTCCGGAGCAACCCCATTACTGATTCCTCATGGAGTATACGCGGTAAAAGTTAATTATTCTGGTTCTTTCTTCCTTGGTATGGCCAACATAGGAACCCGTCCCACCGTAAAAGGAAAAACCCTGACAGTTGAAGTTAATTTATTCCATTTTAACGGAGATTTATACGGAAAAGAATTAACAGTAAGTTTTATTCAACGCATCCGGGACGAAAAAAAATTTGACGACTTGCAATCGTTGAGCCGTGAAATTGCTCGGGATAAAAATCGTATCACTAAATTATTTTCCAGCAAGGATCAACCGGACTCCAATCATTGAAATTCCGCTAAGATGAAGCTGGGGCATAAGATTTTCTAGCTCAAGAACAAGATTCCCGCTTTTCGAAATAAACAAATCCTTTTTTAGTGTAATTTGATTTTCTTCTCCTAAAATTATTTTTTTTATCTGGTACTCCATGATCCTTTCTTCACCCGATGGGGTAGTCATAATCATATTGAAGATTAGTGTTTCATGGGGGTAATCATGAGTAAATCTGGCGAAAAAATTTACCTCATAAGTCTTATTGTTTTCCTTTAAAGGAATGGTAATAATAACATTGCTAAATCTTGACCAGGTTTGCTTTTCAAACTGAAAAGTGTATTCGATGGGTTTTTCCCTGCGACATGCGGTTGATATGATGAAAAGAATAAATAGTATCAAAAAAAATAGTTTTCTCATTTTTCGTTAATTGGGTGTGATTTCTGCTTGAAATGAAGGAATTTCTATGATAAAAGAAGCCCCTCTACCCTCTTCTGATTCAACGCGAATGGTGGCATTCATCTCTTCCAAAATGGCTTTAACAATGGCAAGCCCAAGACCCATTCCCCCAGTTTTGGTAGTAAAATTCGGTTGAAAAATATTGTTGGACTGATCAGCAGAAATTCCTCGGCCATTATCGCTGATGTTTAACAGATAATTTCCTGACTTTTCATGAAGGGTCACTTCAATCTGCCCATTGGATTTGTCTTCAATGGCCTCAATGGCATTGCTGAAAATATTGTTAAAAACCCGTAATAATTGCTTTTGATCCGCCCATATCAGGGCCGGGACTACCACGTCATCCAGGTTTATGGTTATGGGAACAATATCCTTGTATAAAAAAACAACATTTTGAAGCACCTCTTTCAAATCAAGTTTTTCTTTCTGAGGAGCCGGCATTTTTGCAAAATCAGAGAACTCAGAGGCAATCGAGGCAAGAGTATCGATTTGCTCTGTAAGTGTTTGAGCAAAACGTTCCAGGCGTTGATCATAATCCGGCGTATGATCATTCCACGCGCGTAATAAATGTTGCACGTTTAATTTCATCGGAGTCAACGGATTTTTTATTTCATGAGCCACCTGCCTTGCCATTTCTCTCCATGCACCTTCCCTTTCCGAAACAGCTAATTTCTTTGCGCTTTCTTCCATTTCCTCAACCATCTTATTATATTGATCGACAAGCTGTCCGATTTCATCTTTTTTTTGCCAATCAATCTTTTCATTCGGCCTGCCCAGCTTAAATGTTCCCATTTTTGCAGCAAGGAGCCGCAAGGGCAGTGTAATATATTTGGCAAAGAAAAATGCAATAAACACTCCCAGAATAAACAACAGAACATAAACATTAATGAAGGTAACAAGAAAGGTTGAAATTTCTTTTTTTAAATCATCCTGTCGGGCAAAATACGGAAGGTTGATATATCCCAGTAATTTATTCTTATCATTAAAAAAAGGTAGGTAGGCCGAACTATAATTGTGAGATCCAATATATTCATCATGAATGAATAAGGATTGACCGGTTGATTTCAACTGATTCATGGCTTGAATGTTCATGCGGTCAGAAGTCAATCCTTCTTCAAAAACCTGAGGACGGCTGGAAGCAATCAACTTCCCGGCAGGATCATAAATATTTATGTCGGAGAAAAAAATATTGGACATTTTGATCAATTGATTTTCCAAAATGGGTAGGCTTGCATGAAACCCATGATCATCGGCCCCGAATTTGTAACGAAATTCCATCAGGATCGATAATGCCCTTTCCCTTAGATAGTCATCGTTCTTAGCATTATTTAAACGAATGATATAGATTTCAATGACACCACCTAGCACAAGAAATGATAAGAGAAGCATGCCAATAATGGATAATTGAAGGCGATCGCGAAGGGTCTTTAAAGAAAATTTTGCATTTAATGGACGATTCAGAAATACAAATAAAATAAAAGATAAAAATCCGAAAAAGAAAAACAGATATGCAAACGGAGATAGGGTTGTTAAAAAATTCGGTTGTTTTTTACTGATTAATAATTCTTCTGTCCCGTTGAGTTTGTAATATAAATGATTTTGTCCCGAAAAATTAAAAAACAACCCTTGATTAATCTTCGCCCTGTAAAGGTCTATGGACTGATTATAAAGAAATTTTCCTGCGTTATACTGGATTTTACCATTCTTATAAAAAGCATAAGAATACGCTGAAATATCGGGAATTTCAACCAGCCTGCGATCAATTAATAATTCGGGATAGCCAAGATCTTTAAAAACATATTTTATATTCAATTCGATATACAGATTAACGGTGTGAATGCTATTTTTCTCGCGCAACACTGGTAGACGGATAACCGCCAGATAGTTTTCTTTTCCATATCCATAATCAAGAAAAAACAGATTGTTCACCGGCGTCAGTTCTCCAAATTCATTGATAATATTTTGAAAATAGTCCTGACAGTTTATCAAATACCCCTGGGGCTGAACTTGAAGATCTTTATTGGAAGCACACAGGGTGGACTGAATGTTAAACTTATTCCAAAAACCGGTAAAGTATTTCCTTTTCAGATAATCTTCCAGCTCCTGCTCTGAAGAAAGATTTACACTATTCAGTGTGCTTTCTGCAAAGTTTAAAACGGAGGTGTCTGTCCGGATACCTTTTTCGATCTGAGAAAACAATGTCTCGGTAACCGGATTGCGCTTTGATGATAATTTAAGGGCAAGTATTTTTCGTTTTTCTTTTTCTTTATCATGATTGGAATCATTGATCAGCAGCATACTGATAAAAGAAAATACGATAATTGCGACAATGCTGATTCGAAGATTGATTACGGCTGTCTTTTCGGGATTGGAATAGTGTAACGCATACTGTACAGGTTTCCAAAAAAACAGGAAAAAACATGCCCAAAGGGACCAGATAATCAGGAAACCAAAACCACTGTATGGAATTAATCCGGAAATATTCTGAAGATTAAGCGGTATGATTGAATTGACAACAAAGCTTTCAATAAATATCAATATTCCAATAAAAGACAACAGTGCCAGGACGATAATAAAAATTTGTTTCAACAATCGGGAATGTTTGGGGCTAGCGGCCGAAAGAGAAGGTGCTGGCCAGTTAAGAAAAGCAATGCAGGCCAGAACTAACATCAGTAAGGAATTCACCAAAACATCACCCAATGATGGTAAAAACCAGGAAGAAGAAAAATATGAGGGGCCGAACAATTCGGTCTGATATAAAAATGAAGGGAATTTAAAGTAAAACTGTAAGCCGCGTAAGAAAAGAACATCAACAAAAATTCCGGTTATCAATAAATATTTCCACTGAAAAAATGCGGCTATTTTGTCATAGAAATAAAGTATAGACAAGATAATGAAAAGAAAACCCAGCATAAATAACAATAAATACCAGGTCCCACTTCCGCAATTTCTAATATTTTTTTGTGGTATAGACAGGCTTAAAGCGTACTTCCCGTCTGAAAAATAAACAGGTTTTCCTGATTTATCCAGGCGGATGTCAATCTTATCCGGCAATCCGAAATATCCGGCAAATTTGTTTTTAAGATATTCATTTTCAAACGGATAAGCATGCTTGATCAGACTCAGGACAAACATACAATAATTCCCGTATTTCTTGCCCTGTATCAAATACCAGCCATTCTTTAACCGTAAAATGGCAGGTTCTGTCAGTTGTTTTTGCTTGCAAAAGCCAATAGAAAGGGGAATCGTATTATCAGTCCAGAAGATTAATGAGTCTCCTTGAAACATAAAAACACTATACCCATTTTCAATTCTTTGCTTTTCAATTTTTAAAATCTCATCGGCATAAACCTGTCTTTCATTTAAGACTTTTTCAAACTTTTTTACAAGCCGATCAGGATCTCTCTTTTCGTTTTCGATCCACCAAAATAAAAACATCAGAAGAAAACAAAGAAATCCTAAAAAAAGTAGTTTTAATCCAGACAATGAGGCGGTTTTTGTTATATTCAACATATCTGTCTGTAAATCAAAATAATAAAAATACCGCAATAGCCTAACTGTAATGAATTATTTCAACCTCAGGGATATTAACCCTTAAAACAGGCCTTGCTTTCGTTATATGACTTAAAATTAAGAAATTTTTCTTCTGATAATGAAAATTGTACTGGAGAATGAAAAATTCCCTTTACTGGCAAGATGATTTGATTTAACTCCATTTATGAAAGCCTTGACAATATTTTTTCTTCCAGTTTTGTATTGTTCGCTTAAAAGCGAAATATAAAATGCATCAAGTTTTTGTGGCAACATCTTGATGATTTCCAGGTTATGGTTTTCCATTAACAATTTCAGGCTGTGTGCGGTAAAATGATAAAGATGACGCGGGAGATCGTAAGCGGCCCAGAATTTATTATAATACTTTGCATCCCAAGACTCGACATTGGGTACCGCAATAATTAAAATGCCAGCGGGTTGTAACAAACGCTTTATATTTATTATTGATTGAGATAAATCAGGTAAATGTTCCAGTACATGCCAAAGACTAATGCAATCAAATTGCGAACTGCTTCCGTTCAAATCTTCAATTTTTTCCATGATTGATAAAGCATACTGCCCAACAGCAAAATTTCTGGCATTTTCTCCCGGTTCAACCCCCATGACTTCCATCCCACGCTTTTTACAATAATGAAGAAGTTCAGCAGTCCCACAACCAACATCTAAAAAACGATTCCCCGGGGAAACCGCATGAATCATTGAATATTTTCTTCTTACTGAAAAAAATCTTACTGCCGAGTAAATGGTTTCAAAAAGCCCACCCTTACGTGCATTATGCGAAATATATTTCTCGGAATGATAATATTTTCCCATTTGGCTTGCAAACGGTCTTGGGTTTGTAAATTTAAAACCACAAGAATTACATGATTGAATGTTAAAATCTTCTCCAGACAAAAAACAGTCCTTTCCCTTGAGAAACATTGTAAAATCTGAACTTAAACAAACAGGACATGCTGTAATTATTTCTTGCATGATTAAAATTGTTTCACGTGGAACAAAAAACTTATCTTCCTAAAAAAACGATTAAAACTGATACATCAGCTGGAGAAACTCCGCTGATTCTTGATGCCTGTCCAATGGTTCTTGGTTTAATCCTTGATAATTTTTCCCTAGCCTCTATGGATAAAGCGGTCATTTTATGATAATCAGTATCCTGATTCAAAGCAAAATTATCCAGTCTCTTTACTTTTTCTGCAATTTCCCTTTCCTTCTCAATATAACTTTCATATTTCAGAAGAAGTTCGATTTCTTCCATTTCTTCCTCTCCCAGTTGAATATCCAGTGGCTTCCTAATGCTTTTGTGATCATCAAGGTATTTAAGTAATCCATGTAACTGTATCTGTGGACGTAAAACAATACTTGAAATTTTGGTTTTTTGAGAAATTTCAGTTGTTTTAACACTGATCAGATAGGGATTTATTTCTTCAGGTAAAACAGTATCTGTTTTTAAAATTCCCAACATTTCCGATATAGACTTATATTTCTTTTCAAGAACTTTCATCCTTTGTGTTGAAGCCAACCCAAGTTGATAGGATCGCGGGGTTAACCTATAATCTGCATTATCCTGCCTTAATAAAATTCTATATTCAGCCCTTGAGGTAAACATTCGATAAGGTTCATCTGTTCCTTTGGTAATCAGATCATCAATGAGCACTCCAATGTATGCTTCCTCTCTTCCTAAAATAAACTCCTGTTTCCCATTTAACTTTAAATGTGCATTTATTCCCGCCATAAGTCCTTGTGCTGCTGCCTCTTCATAGCCGGTGGTCCCATTAATTTGTCCGGCAAAATATAGGTTTTCAATGATTCTCGTCTCTAAAGAGGTTTTCAATTGATGAGGCGGAAAATAATCATATTCTATCGCATAACCCGGTCTGAAAAATTTGGCATGTTCAAATCCCTTAATTTTCTTTAAGGCCTCGAATTGAATTTTCTCTGGAAGGGATGAAGAAAAACCATTCACATAATACTCAACCGTATCCCAACCTTCCGGCTCAATAAATAGCTGATGTCTCTCTTTTGTTGAAAATCTGTCAATTTTATCCTCTATAGAAGGACAATATCGTGGACCAACACTCTGGATTCGTCCTGTAAACATCGGGGACTTTTCAAATCCCTTTCTCAAAATATCATGAACTTTTTTATTTGTATAGGTTAGGAAACAACTTTTCTGTTTTTTGGGTAAAGCAGTTTTTGTATAAGAAAATCTTTTGGGCCTGGCATCTCCCTTTTGTTCCTCCATTTTTGAAAAATCCAGGCTTCTTCCATCCACTCTTACAGGGGTCCCAGTTTTCATGCGCTTAACTTCAAAACCCATATCTGATAGATTTCTGGTAAGTGTTTTGGAAGAGGCTTCTCCAATTCTTCCTCCAAAAAAATGGTTTTCTCCTATATGAATAATTCCATTTAAAAAAGTTCCATTTGCTAAAATAACGGCTTTACAAGCAAATTTCATTTTCATCCCAGTGATAACACCTCTAATCGCTCCTTCCTTTACTAAAACCTTCTCCACTGAGTCTTGCCAAAAATCTATACCAGAAATTCCTTCTAAAATTTTTCTCCATTCTGCAGAAAACAGCATCCTGTCATTTTGAGTTCTGGGGCTCCACATGGCTGGGCCTTTTGACAAATTGAGCATCCTAAATTGGATCATCGATCTATCTGCAACAATAGCAGTTTGCCCACCTATCGCATCTATTTCCCTGATTATCTGTCCCTTAGCAACGCCACCTATGGATGGATTACATGACATCTGTGCCATGTTTGTCAAATTCATAGTGATTAATAAAACATTTGATCCTAGTTTTGCTGCCGCAGCGGCTGCCTCACATCCAGCATGTCCAGCCCCCACAACAATAACATCATAAGTTTTTACCATGAATTATTTTTCACGTGGAACATTTTTTTGGTTTACGATTCTTTTTCATCTTTTCCAGCCAGTCCAAGTATTTGTTTTCAAGTGCACGCATTGCTTCCCTCCTCTCCTCATCTACATCATCGAACCCCAGTAAATGCAAAATTCCATGAATTATTACCCTGTACAACTCATTTCTGAATGGCACGCCGTATATTATAGCATTTTCTTTAAGCCTAGGAAGGCTGATGAAAACGTCGCCTGTGACTAAAGCTTCATTTTCAGTGTAAGAAAAGGTAATTGTGTCAGTTAAAGTATTGTGTTTTAAATACTTTCTATTTATTCTGTATAGGTTTTCATCACTTGTTAATATAATATTAACGTTTCCCAACTGCACTAGATGTGTTTTTACTACCCTTTCTATCCACTCTCTAAGCAGCTTTTTTTCACTCAGCCGTATTTCATGAATATCTTCAAAAAAGAAATTAACTAAACTATTCATTTTTCTTCTGACTAACCACTGCCTTGCTCTGCCAATATTCTTTCAAGGTTGTTATTCTTTTCAAGGATTTTTCGTAATTGATGCTGGAAATATAGAATACCATAGTTATGGATTTTCCCGTCAGCGAGATAGTAATTTCATCGGCTAACGCCTTTACAATAAATATCTCTTTTGACAATTTATATCGCTTTATTTCCTGATCAAGTAAGTCCTCCTTCACAGTTTCGCCAATTTCATTACTTAACTTAATCTTAAAAATCAATCCCTTAGGGGATCTTTCGAAACTAATTAATACCTTTCCTTTTCCTTTACAGTCATTCAAGGAAAGTAAAATTCCAGTAGCTTCGGTTGTGGCCAGTAATATATTGCCAAAATATTCCTGATTAATGTTATAATAATCACAAATTTCCTCCACGAATTTTTCGACTTTAAAAAGCTCCTGAATTCCCTTAACTCTAATTTCTTTGTTAGATTTCCTTTTCATTTCATTGAATTTTAATCAAATATGAATCAATTTTATTTTTATAAAATGATTTAACAGGAAGAGGAGATTTACGTAACAATTCGTTTTCCTTTTCCATTTTATAATTATACTTGATTTTCTCAATCGGGTTACTAAAATTCAAATTTTTTACCTGCTCCGCTTGTCTGTTTTCGTCAAAATCTCTTTTTTCCTCGGCATTTTCAGCTTCCAATAATCTGGACTGAATTAATTTCTGTCGGTCAACGCTTTCGCTTGTTATTCTTTTAAAGATAAGATCCCTTTCATTTTCGTTCAATTCGTTGATCAAATTACTTAAATTTTCCTTTTCTTCCTTACTCATCTTTCCTCGGCTTTGTTCATAACCCTGAATTTCTCGCCTCAGGGCCTCTTGCTGTGCCGCTAATCTCGCAATCTCTTGGTTTAATTCAGCACTCCCTCCCTTTTTATCCTTTCCGGATTTGCTTCCCTTTTCTATCCCTTCCTTCAATTTTCTTATTTGTTCACTGATCTGATTTTGCATTTCCTTCATTCCTTTAATCGACTTTTTTCCTCCCTTATTCGAAGGTTTTTTGCAAGCGTTGTTTCCCTTATTCTCCGAATTTGATTGATTTTCATTGTTCATTTGTTTAAGGATTTCTGAAAGTAAAACCGCCAAATTATTTAAGCCTGTCATTACAAACTGTTGCGAGGTCGAAGCAGCTCCTACATTCCGTTCTTCCAATTGCTGTAAAACCTTGTCAGTATTTCTATCTATCCTTTGAAGTTCCTTTGCCACCATTGGTTTTATCGAAATTTCTCTTTTGCTTAATGCAGTCAAGGAATCATCAATGCTCTTCATTTTTTCCTTCATGTTTCTTTGCCTTATCATTAAAGACTGAAATTTGGGGTCGTTTCTTCCGATTCTCTGACTTTCTTTGATTAGTTCTTCTTGTGTGAATGACAAATCGATAAGCCCCTCAAGTATCTTTCTGAGAGCTTGGGCATTTTCCACATTTTCCTCTGCATCGGCTTCCTCGCTCATGTTTTCAAGTTGCGCTGCTAATTCCGACAATTTTTCCGAAGTTTCTTTTTGGATTCTTTGAATCTCCTTTTTGTTTTTCTTTTGTATCGTTCTATTGCTTTCGGCTAACTTTTGAGAAATCTCGTTCTGTTTGCTTTCGGTTTCTCCCAAATCAGGCGTGTTTTCAATTTTTTTTGCATCCTTTTCCAGGGATTGAAGCGTGTTTTTAATCGAATCGTATTGATTCTCTATTTTCTTTTGTTCTTCTGCTAATTTAATCCCCTCACGCTTCTTATGCTTTTCCTCTCCAGCAAGCTCTGTTTGCTTATTCGCTAATTCTAATAAATCGCTTATCGCTTTTTCCAGTTTTCGTTCAAATTCAATTTTTCTATACAAATCAAGTGCCCGATCAAGTTGGTCCTCAACTTCCTTATTTGAGAATTTCATTTTTTCCAAAAAATCATCCAACTTCTTTTTATCCAGTTGTTCCAGCAGTTTTTTCATTTCCAGAATATCTTTTTTCAATTCCTCAGATAAAATATTTCTCATCAGCTCATTTAATTCCTTTTGTTTTTCAAAAATTCTTTCATTTGTTCCCTGATATTCCTGCTTTTCTTGGATATTTTTTAAATCATTTTTGCTTAGTTTTTCAATTTCTTCCGTAATTTTTTCGTAGGATTTAAGCATTTCTTCCATGTTTTTTATCTCCTGCCAGCTGACCTTGTTTTGTTCCGTTTTCTTCAGTTTCTGTTCTTCCAGCTTTTTATTTAACCGGCTTGACTCCATAACATTATGCTCAAGAGTTTTTGCAATTTCCTCACTCACTTTTTCCGAATCCCGAATAATTTCTTCCAAGGTCCTGGTTGTAATCGTCCGGGTTTCGGATTGTGTTGATTTTGCCCCATTTATTCCATCATTATCCCAAATTTCGAAGCCGAACTTTAAGGATTTCCCGGATTCAACACCCAATTCACTTAAATTGAAATGGAAATAAAAAAGTTGTGTTGTTGGCTCTGGGGTGATGTTCAAAGGGATTTTCAGGCTTTTCCCGGAATCGATATCATCTCTTCCTTTGATCTGATAATTAAAAGTCAGTTTTGAAAAACCATAATCATCCTTAACTAATCCACTGATAAAAACCCCTGTGGTTAATCCGGAATCAGACTCCTGCTTAATAGAAATGCTGGGATAAGCATCTTTGATAATGTTAATTTGACAGCGCAATGAATCCGCTCGTGCAACATACTTATTTTGCGGAATCATGGTAAAGGTTGTTGACTCTGAAAAAGATTGTATGAACTTAAACTGATTCCCAGAAAGCTTCACACTTCTTTTCATTGAATCATTAAACCTCATGCTCAAATTTTCAACATCCTTTGTAAAAAAATTCCAGCATACCTCAGTACCCTCAGGAATATTAAGATCAGAAGTGTTTTCAATGGTTTCAGGTACTCTTTTTAAATAATCCGGATATCGAATGACCATATCGAATCGTATGATCATGGGTTTAGGGAA
Organism: uncultured Prolixibacteraceae bacterium; assembly: GCA_964605775.1. Lineage (GTDB taxonomy): Bacteria > Bacteroidota > Bacteroidia > Bacteroidales > FEN-979 > CAZSDU01. Next base: position 50,965 of record CAZSDU010000021.1, read on the forward strand.
AACAATGATTTCATAATTTTCACTATAAAATTTTCCTGCTTCAATGTTAAATCTGATATTCTCCTGAATTGATTTAAACACATAACTATATAAATCGTGTTGCAGCCTTTTCATTTTATAGCGGTTTCCGGCAGTATTGACGAACAATTCTCCGGGAATTTCTTTACCCTTTAATTTCACCAATAATTCAAAATCTTCCTGCTGCATAACCCTAAAATTTTTGTTTAACAACTCCAGGTGGAAGGGCAGGGGAGGAGTAAATGCTTGTGTAAAAAGGATAAGGCGTCTGGTCGGACCGGTTAACATCTCCGGAAAAAAGAAACCCATAAACAGTAAAAGCACTACTGCGGGTATAAAGAATCTCAAAAATCTGAGATTCTTGGTGAACTGAATGATTTTGCCGTAATTAAAAACCTTCAAAAATTGAGTTTTCTGTTCAATTCCGGCAATAATCAGATCTAAGCCTGCTGAATTTGTCTGTCTTTGCTGAATTAACTGGAGTGCATTTAAGAGTTTATCCTGGATTTCCGGAAAGTGTTCACCAATAATTATGGCCGCTTGTGCATGGGTTAAACCTTTCCTTCTTCTATACATTTTCAGCAAGGGATTCACAACAAAATGATACATTAAAAAAAAGGAAAGTAAAATATAGAACACAAAAAAAGACGAGCGTACAGCTGGATTAAAATAATAAAAAAATTCGAGGATGATCAGTAGAAAAAACAAGGACAACAGTATGATTGTGGCCAGGATCAGTCCCCGGAAAAATTTATTTTTGTAATATTTCCTGATAAACTCATCAAGTTTTTTGATTACCATTTGTTCTTCCATGCTGTTTTCTTGTCCGAACATAGGGAAAGCTTTGTTACTTCCTGCAATACTATTCAGCAAAATTACGAATTTACACCGCTTCAGGTCTGTTAAATGATGAGAATACCGTAATTTCGCTACTGAAAACTATAAAAACGCAAAACCAGAAAAATGACGCATGAAAATATAAGGGTAAGATTTGCGCCCAGTCCTACCGGCCCTTTACATATCGGTGGTGTTAGAACGGCATTATATAATTTTCTTTTTGCCCGGAAAATGGGAGGAAAACTGATTTTAAGGATTGAGGATACTGATCAGCATCGTTTTGTTCCGGGGGCCGAACATTACATTTTGGAATCTCTTGGCTGGTGCGGCATTCAATTCGACGAAGACGTGGTTCAGGGAGGTCCTTATGCGCCTTACCGTCAATCTGAGCGATCGGAAATTTACAAACAATATATTCAAATCCTTTTAGAAAAGGGTCATGCCTATTATGCTTTTGATACCGAATCCGAGCTTGAACTCCAGCGTGAAGAAGCACAGTCGGGAGGAAAAGGAGCGTTTCAATATGATTTCAAATCGCGAAATCTGATGCAAAATGCTTTGACCTTAAGTGAAGCTGAGGTAAATTCAAGGATTCAATCCGGTCAACCCTATGTGATCAGAATTAAAATTCCCGAGAATGAAGTAGTTTCTCTGAATGATTTGATCAGGGGGGAAGTGGCGGTCAGTACGGTCAATCTGGATGATAAGGTATTGTTCAAATCCGATGGGCTACCGACCTATCACCTGGCCAATGTGGTTGATGATTATCTGATGAAAATAACCCATGTGATCCGGGGTGAAGAGTGGCTTCCGTCGGCTCCTCTCCATGTGCTGTTGTACCGGTTTTTCGGTTGGGAAAGTACGATGCCCAGGTTTGCACATTTACCATTGATATTAAAACCTGATGGGAATGGAAAACTCAGTAAGCGGGACGGAGATCGCTTGGGTTTTCCGGTTTTTCCTATAGAATGGAAAGATCCTAAGACCGGAGAAATTTTCCCCGGGTTTCGTGAAACTGGCTATATTCCTGATGCTTTTATTAATATTCTTGTTCATCTCGGCTGGAATCCCGGCACAGACCAGGAGATTTTTTCCATGGATGAATTAATTGAACACTTTTCTATTGACCGCATAGGGAAATCAGGAAGTAAATTTGATCCGGAAAAAGCAAAATGGTTTAACCATCAGTTCCTTACCCACAAATCTGATGATGCGCTTTATACCCTGATGCTGCCTTTTCTTGAAAAGGAAGGGGTATCGGCCAGCAGGGATTACATGATTAAAGTTATTCGCCTGATAAAAGATAGGGTTAATGTGCTTCCCGATCTTTGGAAAAATTCCTGGTTTTTCTTTATCCCTCCCCATGCATACGATGAGCAGGTAAAAAATAAAATTTGGAAACCCGATACAGCTGAGCTGATCGGTGGTTTTATTGCTGAAACAGAGCAATTACAAATATTTAATCATGAAACCCTTTATGATTTAGCCGTGCGTTACACTTGTATTAAGCAGGTAAAAACAGCACAGTTAATGAATCCCTTAAGGTTACTTACCGTTGGATCCAACCAGGGGCCAGGCATGATGGACATTGCAGAGACCCTAGGCCAAACCGAATTTATCTCAAGGATCAAATCAGGATTAAGCTATTTCCTGCGGGAATAAAAAAAACCGCCATAAGGCGGCTAATTGGTTGTCCGACTAGGGG
>CAZSDU010000022.1:0-49677 GCA_964605775.1 uncultured Prolixibacteraceae bacterium
CCGTAGCTCAGTTGGATAGAGCAACAGCCTTCTAAGCTGTGGGTCGCGCGTTCGAATCGCGCCGGGATCACTTCAAATGGGAATTCTACGCGCTATTATTTGCATCCTTTTCCCTCCCCTGGCTGTCATTGACCGGGGATGTGGAGCTATTTTACTGGTATTCCTGCTAACCCTATGCGGCTGGATCCCCGGTGTCATAGCTGCCATTCTTTTCAATACAAGAAATTAACTGCTGGTTCCCCACTTGTTGACTTTTTCCTTAAACTTTCTTATCTTGCCATGTTTTTGTACACAAAAAAATACGAACATGAAAAAATCAAGTCTGATTCTATTGTCATTTTTCTTCATCCTGAATGCTTATACCCAGGATTTATCAACACAAAATATGATTCTGTCGGCTAACAAAGATCTCCTTTCTTGGCTGGCAAAAATTCCCTCAGGATTTGAAAGGTATTATGGGTTTCAAAGCAGGAATGAATTTTCCCAGGCAGAAACAGGAATTCCTGTTCAGGTTTATACTCTGACCGAAGAATTCTTCACCCAGCCGGACCCAGTAAGATATCTGAAACCCTCGGAGGAATGGAGGATTCCTGTACTCCTTGATCAGCAATATTGTGCCCTGGTCACAGTGATAAAACAAAATGGAGAATGGAAGATCGTGGATCTTGGGGCTAGCGTTTTAGCCAGGGAAATCGGAAATTATAGACAACATGCCTCTGTCGAGACACAGGATGTGTTGAAAATTCTTCGTGTTTACCAGACCCAATCTGACTTTCTGTTTTCCGGTGATCCGTACGCTTCGCCAGATAAAATTATGCTTTTTCCACTTTCTTCAGCATACTTTAACCTGCCCGGATTGGATAGAAAAACCAATGATGGACTAACCCTTTCTGAACTTGCAGTGATGATTCGTACAGCTCTTTCCTTAAATACAATAGATCAATAAAAAATTCAGCCATGAACAGAAAATCCCATCTCCTTACCTCAATCCTGTTTTTTTGCATATGTATTCATGTAAAAGCCCAGATACTGAATATCCCGCAAGTATTCCAGGAACAGAACCTGTGGTGCTGGTCCGCTGTCAGCTCCTGTACACTGGATTATTATGGAAATCCGGTTACGCAATGTGAAATTGCTGAATATACGCGTACCGTGGCCACCTGGCATGATTTCGGACCTGTCAATTGCTGCACAAATCCTTCACTGGGATGTAATTACTGGAATTACAACTGGGGATACCCCGGAAGTATTCAGGATATTCTGGTACATTTTGCTTCCATTCAGAATAATGGGATCAGCAATTACCTGGATCAGGGAACAATTACCAATGAAATTGTCAATAACCGTCCATTCATTATTCGCTGGGCATGGACTTCAGTGGTGGGTGGCCACTTCCTTGTTGGTCACGGACTGGTGAATAATGATCTTTATTATATGGACCCCTGGGTCGGAGAAGGTTTGAAAATCTCTGATTATTCATGGGTGGTGAGCAGCTCAGAACATAACTGGACACATACGAACCAGCTCGTCACTTCGTCTCCACGTCCATACCCGGGTACTGTGGTATCGGGTCCGCAGTCTTTGAACAAAGGACAACAGCAGGTGAATTATACCACACAACCCATTCCCAATGCAACATCCTATATTTGGGAAGTTCATCCCTCCAATGCCGGTAATATCAGTTCGAACACAACCATTGCTTACCTGGATCTGAGCCCGGATTTCCTTGGAAGTTTAGAAATTACGGTTAAGGGGTATAATGAGATCGGAGAGGGAAGCGTTTCCAATCCTTTAACAGTTAATGTTGTCCCGGGAATCGGAATCACAGAACAAAAAGCCTTGAACCACTTGAGCATCTATCCCAATCCAAGCACAGGAAAAATCACCTTGCAGTATGCACAAATTCCACCCAAAGCTGAAATTGACATCTCCACCATCACCGGAATGGTTCGGTTCAATCAACTACTTCCGGAATCAGGCGAACTTGACCTGTCCTTTTTACCCAAAGGCGTTTACCTGATCAAAATAACAAGCGGAGATTATTCAATCATCAAAAAACTCATTTTACAATGAGTATTGCCTTTTTTGATCCCGAATAGAAACAGCATACGAATTGATCAAAAAAATTCGCGTTTACTAAATTTCCGGCAACACTTACCCGGTTAATCAACCATGGTTGGGTCATGATTTACTAAAAAAAAGTCACACTTACTAAATTTCTGGCGACACTTACCCGGATTTTCTATACACCCTGGAGAAATCACTTGCTTTGGATAGTTAATTATGCTATTTTTGTAACTTCATTGTCATACTCTTACTATAAATCGCATAATTATATAATAATCAATTAAATAAAGATATGAAAAAGAATATATTGTTATTATTTTCTATTTTCACTGTTATCTTTTTTACACAATGTAAAAAAATGGATAACCCTTCAAATTCCGGGACGTCATTTGACAACTTAAAGGTCTCAGCGAATTTTGACTGGAAAATGACTGAAAAATATTCATTTACAATTACCGGCCAATCCCTTCAAGTGATCATTGTTCAAACAACAGATGGCGCTAAACGGTTATATAAATGCAATATTGCAAGCGGAAAATCACAGATTTCTTTCGATCTTAGTTTACCGAAATACATGAAAGAAGTATTGGTTAATGATCAGAAAGTATCTCTGTCTCAAGGAGTAATAAACATAGCACTTTCTCCTGTTAAATCCACCATGACTCCGAACTATTATCTGGCATTCGATGGTACGTCGTCCTATGTTGACATGGGAGATCCTGCAAGTGGTGACCTGGATATGGGCACCGGCCCTTTTACCCTTGAAGCATGGGTGAGAAGCAGCGATTTTTCTTTGAATACCTGGTATCGCAGGATTTTTGGAAAAGGCTTCAAATTTTCCGCCTATCTTGACAATGCAACAGGGAAACTTGGAATATACTGCAACTCAACCGCAAGTTCCGGGTTTACCACTGCTGTCATTGCTGACAATGCATGGCATCATGTTGCCATTGTTAGAAATGGTGGCCAAATTGACATCTATGTTGATGGCGTCCTTGATTATTCTGAAGTCAAACCTGCCTGGGCAGCCGACCTGAGTTCATCCGAACACTTCGCTGTTGGAGTCCTTCAGAATGGTGGCACAATGGCAGGCTTCTGGAATGGACGCATCAATAACGTAAGGTTATGGGATGATGCACTTACCGCCGGTTATATTAATTCCATCATGAACAAGCTTCTTCCCTCTTCCACTCCAAATTTAATTGGCGACTGGTGGTTTAACGATGGATCAGGAAACATTGCTGAAGACCATTCTGTCAATCATAACCATGGTACTGTTCATCATTGCACCTGGGTTGCTTTTCCCCTTTCCAGGGACAGTGATGGAGATGGTATCATGGATGAAGACGATGATTTCCCAACGGATCCACTTTTAGCTCATTCGAACTATTACCCGGTTTCCGGAACAGGAACCCTGGTATTTGAAGACCTGTGGCCGGGTAAGGGGGATTTTGATTTTAACGATCTTGTTCTTGGATACCGTTTCAATATTCTTACTGATGCTGAAGACCATGTGGCTAAAATTACAGGCACATTTACTGGTCGCGCTAACGGAGCTTTACAACTCAATGGGTTTGCTTTCCAGTTGCCTGATGCTACTTTTAATACCGCAGATGTGAGCGTAACAGGTTACGGTTTGCATGTTCCTTCTTTCATTTCCCTGGATGGAAATGGATTTGAGATAGGACAGAGCAAACCAACCGTGGTAGTCTTTGAAAATAATTATGACTACATGGACGGATATGTTAACACCCAATTAGGGAAACCCTATGTTACACCTTTTGAAATTAATGTTGAAATGACGGTCAACAGCGGCACATACATTACAGCTGATTTCGGGATTAACACCTGGAATCCCTTCCTGATTATCAACCTAACCCGTGGTTACGAACTTCACCTGAAAAACCATCTTCCAACGGATCTGGTCAACCCGGCATATTTTGGTTTAGCTGATGATGCCAGTGATCCATTGACCGGAACATATTATGTGACCAAAACAAATATTCCCTGGGCACTCGATTTTCCTGAATATTTTGATTATGTCACTGAGATGGCCAATTTCACGGAAGCATACCTCCATTTCCAGGCATGGGCAGAATCTGACGGAACACTATTTCCTGATTGGTACTCCAATACCGGAGCTGGGTACAGAAATAATTCAATCATTTACTCTCATTAATGGATTGCTCAAAATTGTCATATAAAAAAGCCGTTCCAAAAATTGGAACGGCTTTTTTTTAATTCCAGGTCTGGTGGTTTTTCTTTTAGTATTATTTTCGATTGTTTTAAATTTGCGTTCATAAAACCTTTGCCATATGAAAATCTTTAAAGAATTTAAGGAATTTGCCATGCGCGGCAATGTCATTGACCTGGCCGTGGGAATCATCATTGGCGCTGCCTTCGGGAAGATTATTTCATCCGTGGTCAACGACGTTATTATGCCTCCCATCGGATTGCTGGTCGGAGGTATCGATTTCAAGGATATTGCCTTCACCCTGAGCGCTCCAGAGCTGGATGCTACCGGAAAAGTCATAAAGGAAGCGGTCAGCATAAGAATCGGGAATTTCATACAGACCGTTGTGGACTTTCTGATCGTTGCTTTCGCTATCTTCATGCTTATCAAAGGAGTAAACAACCTGAGCAAGAAAAAGAAGGCAGAACCTGCTCCACCTCCTGCCCCGACAAAAGATCAGGAACTACTGACCGAGATTCGGGACCTGTTGAAAAAGTAATAAACATTTTTTTAGCCAAACGAATAAACACTGGAATCATGAAAAAATTCTCTCTGTTCATTATTTTCATAACCTTTAGTATTTCCATCTTTGCACAGGAAATACACAAAGTAGCCAAGGCAAAGGATGAAGCCACCGCTGTTGCCATTCCCGATTCGGCAAAATCACCCTGGTATATCAGTGGAAGCGGAAATCTGGCCGTTTCCCAGGCCGCTTTCTCGAATTGGGCTGCCGGAGGTGAAAATTCGATCGGGCTGAATGCCTATATCAATACCAAAATCAATTATAAAAAAGGGAAACATGTATGGGGAAATACCATCGATATCGGTTATGGTTTCCAGTTTCAGGGCATTGGGGGAAACACAAGATACACGAAAAACAATGATAAAATTGAATTGACCACAGCCTATGGATATGAACTGCATAAAAATAAAAAATGGTACCTGACTTTCTTAGCAAACTTCAAAACCCAGTTCACTGCAGGCTACAATTACCCCGACGACAGTACCGTGATTTCCAAATTCATGGCTCCCGGTTACCTGATTGCCGGGCTTGGCATAAACTATACCCCTGTTCAATGGTTTTACCTATATCTTTCTCCAGCCTCGGGTCGTTTTACCTTTGTGCTTGATACTGCACTGGCCAATGCAGGTTCCTTTGGGGTTACAAAGGGTAAGCAAATCAGGGGAGAATTTGGCCCTTATTTGCGTACTGACCTGAACAAAGACCTCTCCAAAGCCATCAATATTTCAACAACGCTTGAACTTTTTACGAATTATCTGAAAGATTTCGGCAATATTGATGTCAACTGGAGCCTGCTGCTCACCCTGAAAGTCAACAAATGGCTGGCAACCTCCATTTCCGCCCAGGTCATTTATGATAATGATGTCATGATCAAAACCACACCCACTTCTGAACCAGGACCAAGAACACAGTTTAAAGAATTGCTCGGCGTAGGAATATCCTATAAATTTCATTGATATTGATATCCTTCCTCAACCGAAAGGACAGGGGAAATGAGCTAAAAAATAAGGCTAATCTACGAGTCGCATTCCTGCATAATCATTTTTTGGGGAAAAATTCAGCCATCAGGTCGGCGATTCTTTCCCGCTCAAAAGGTTTCGGAAGATATTCGCTAAACCCTACGGTAAGCAATCGGTCACGGTCTCCTATGGAGGCATAACCTGTGACTGCGATGATGGGGGTCTTTGCATAATCCGGACGCTTTCTGATTTCAAGCATGGCCTGGATACCATCCATTCCAGGTCCAAGGTTAATATCCATTAAAATAGCATCGAAATGCCGTTTGTGGGTCATATCTATTGCAGTTTTTCCGTCAAGAGCAGAATACACATTACAATATTCCTGTATATAAACCATTAACAGCTGAAGGTTGATCACATTGTCTTCGACCAGTAAAACATCCGGGTGTTGTTTCCCAGCATCAGTATGAAACCTTGGATTCGGAGCTTCCCTTAATACAGGGATTTGGTTGAAAGACAAATCGTTTGCCTGGGGAATGCAGACCGTAAAGCATGATCCCTCCCCAATTTTGCTCCTCACACTGATGCTGCCATTCATCAGCTCAACGATCTTTCTACTGAGTGACAGTCCCAATCCACTCCCCTCAAATTGCCGTCCATAACCCTCGCTTACCTGACGAAAAGCCTGAAATATCAGTTCATGGTTTTCTTCAGAAATGCCGATACCAGTATCCTGGATCTCAATGGAAATCAGCGGATTCCCATCTATTTCCTGCTTTTTCGCGAGGATTCTCACCGTTCCTGTATCCGTATATTTTACTGCATTATCAATCAGGTTTTTCATCAGGTGTGAAAACAAATGATCATCGCCCAGGATACAAAGGTCAGGAGGAATCTCAAGGCCGATGTTCAATCCCTTTCTTTTTACCAGTATATCGTAGGATATAAGAATCGGTTTAATCGTTTTAAATACCGAAACTGCTTTGAATTTCCTGCTGACTTTATCTGATTCCAGGAATGACAGATCCATAATGGCATCGAGGGTTTCCATCAGCCTGCGCCCCGAAATCAGAATATTCTCAGCTTTTAATTTATAATCAGGGTCTTCGAGGTCGTTCATTAAAATTTCTGCAAATCCCAGAATTCCGTTCATTGGGGTACGCAGCTCATGGTTCATATTGGCAAGCAGGGAGGAAGTAAGTTTATTGGACACCTCTGCTTTTTGTTTGGCTTCGATCAGTTCCTGCTGAATTTTTTTTCTTTGGATGGAAAGTGCGATTTGTTCAGACACGAAGGTCAGGATATCCTTCTCCCGCTCACCAAATCTGATTTTCGGAGAATAACTCTGTACAACGAGTACGCCAATTGTTTCTTTTTCAATATGAAGGGGTATTCCCAGCCAGTCAATAGCTGGAGATCCGACAATATCAATAATTCCGCGATCAGCAAAATACTGTACATCTTCCGGTTTGGCCAATACCGGCTTCCCTGTCCTGAGAACATATTCCGTCAATCCATTACCCAGAATTCTCCTGGATGGTTTTGTATCATGCTCATCCACAAAGTAAGGGAATTCAATGGATAAATGGTCATCGGTAACCATGGCGATATACAGGTTTCTTGCATCCATTAACTCCCCGATAATAACGTGTATGGAAGCATACATTTCGTCAATATCCTTAGAAGCATGTGTCAGTTCGGAAATCCGGTAAGCAGCATTCTTGACTTTCTCTGACTGTACCACTTCTGAAATATCTTTGTTGATACTGATGATGCCAAGCATGTTTCCATCATCGTCCTTGAGTTGGGAAGTGGAGCAAAGCAGATAGGCAGTTGTGCCATCCTTACGTTTATGAATCACTTCCCCTTTCCAATATCCTTTTTGATCCAATGCATTAAAAATAACTTCCCTTGAAGCGCCTGGAAAATCAACCCTGAGTGACCCTCCCCCATATTTCCCGACTACTTCCTCTGCTTTCCAACCGTATATTTTTTCAGCTCCTTTGTTCCAGCTCTGGATCATCAAATCCTTATCGAAAGTTATTATGGCATCATTGACTTCTTCGAGCAGGGCATTCATAAAGCGAATGCGTTCTTCCGCTTTTTCACTCTGGTTACGGAGTTCAAATTGTGTCCGGTAATACTGCAACTGCTGATTTTTCCATATCAGGCTTCCGGAAATGACGATGACCAAAAGAAAAGTTAGTAAAAAAAACGCCACATTAATTGCCCTTTTCTGTAATGGCTTAGCAATTTCATTCATATCCATTTTCGAAATCAGCTTCCAGGATGTTCCCGGTATGGGTTTGACATCGGCAAGTATATCTATTCCCCTGGTATCTTTTGTTTCAAGCATACTCAGGGTACCTTCAAGGGGGATGAAATTCAGATTTTCAGGCGGAGATGCAGATTCCTTATTCAGGCAGATATATTTACCCTTTTCACCCTGTATCAGAAGATGTTCGGCAGCAATATGTTCAATGGGCCAAAAGTCAATAAAAGGGAAAAGAAAAAGTTCAGGATTGATGCGAAAAAGAATAAAGGCAATGGTTTTATCCTGTTTTTTTAAAGGAATGACGAAGTCCATAAAAACATTTCCGTCATCTCCCCTGGTCAGGTCAGAAAAGGTATAGGTCTGGTGATGCAATTCGGAAATTTGACGGGTAATCTCTTCTGGAGAAAAAAATACACCTGAATCAGCACAGGTTATGAGGTTTTTCCCGTTGGCGGCAATGACAGCAATAGATTGATATTCATGATTTTTTTTAATGGGGATCAGCCAATCGGCAACTTCCTGACTGATCTTTTCCTGCTCAGGGTGAAGTATCAGCCTTTCGGTCAATGCGATAAATGGAGGACTTGTGGCAAGAAATATTCCCTCCGCACGTCTTTCCATCATCCAGCGCTGGATCTCATTCACCTTTAAGGATGATACGGAGGCAAGCAACTTGTAATGTTCCTCCTTCATGCGAGTTTTTTCCTTTTGAAAATAAAAATGCCCCACAATTAAAAAAAGGCAGGTAATGATCGTAAAAAAAACAATCATAAACCATATTGAGCTGAATTTTTGAGACTTGTGCTCCATCCAAGAAACAGATATAACCTTTTCCCAAAATTACGAGAATTTCTGTTACTTTGTCAATATGAATCATCAGCTTTTATTTTAAATTTGTTGAGGACGCATATTTCAAACCAAACTTATGGAAACCAAAAGAAAATCAAGGTTGGCGATGGTCAGGCAGGATCCATGGCTGGAAGCTGCAGAACAGGAGATTCAGGAGCGATATGAACGTTACAGGAATACCTTAGCAGTCATTATGTCAAACCATGGAAGCCTGCTTCGTTTTGCCGATGCCTATCAGTATTTTGGATTTCACTATGACCGAAAACGAAAAGGCTGGGTTTATCGTGAATGGGCACCCAATGCTCAGGATCTCTATCTTTTTGGGGACTTCAATCATTGGCAGCGATATGCTCACCGGATGAACCGGAATAAAAACGGAATATGGGAGATTTTTCTGGACGAGCAGCATTACCGTGAACTGTTTGCTCATCAGAGCCGGGTGAAAGTCATGGTTCATTCCGATTTGGGTTGGCATGAACGTATTCCTGCCTATATTCAACGTGTCGTTCAGGATCCTGCCAGCCTGGATTTTTCTGGTCAGCTTTGGTTTCCGCCTCATCCATTTGACTGGGAAGGCGACCATTTTGACATTGGCCAGCTGAAGCATTTGTTGATCTACGAATGTCATGTCGGGATGGCTCAGGAAAAAGGCGCTGTCGGTTCTTTCCTCGAATTTGCCGAATACCTAATTCCCTATATTAAAAACTCAGGATATAATACCATTCAGTTGATGGCCGTAGCTGAACATCCTTATTACGGTTCCTTTGGCTATCATGTCACCAACTTTTTTGCAGTTTCCTCCCGTTTCGGAACACCAGAGGACCTTAAATACCTTATTAAAAAAGCCCACGAACAGGGAATTGCAGTCATCATGGATCTGGTACATTCCCATTCAGCCAAAAATACCCTGGAAGGATTAAGCCAGTTCGATGGAACAGATGACCAATATTTCCACGCCCCTCCAAGAGGAAATCATCCGCATTGGGACTCCAAATGCTTTAACTATGGAAAAACTGAAGTAATCCAATTTCTTCTGTCAAATATCAAGTACTGGATGAAGGAATTTCATTTCGACGGGTTTCGTTTCGATGGGGTGACTTCCATGATGTATTTTGATCATGGTTATCGCGAAACCTGGGATTTAGACGGATATTTCAGGCATGGAGTGGAATGGGATGCGTTGACATACCTGCAGATGGCCAATACCCTTGTACATAAAATCAAACCTGAAGCCGTCACGATTGCCGAAGACGTTAGCGGGATGCCGGGGATGTGCAGACCCGTCAAGGAGGGCGGATTCGGCTTCGATTACCGTCTCGCCATGGCCATTCCGGATTACTGGATCAAGTTGCTGAAAGAAAAAATAGATGAAGAATGGAACCTACAGGAGTTGTGGAATGTTTTAACCAACCGTCTGCCGGGAGTAGGGACAGTGGCCTATTGCGAATCCCATGATCAGGCCATGGTCGGTGACCAGACCATTGCCTTCCGACTGATGCAAAGTGAAATCTATTTTAAAATGAATAAAAAGGATCAAAGCTACAGCATTGACCGAGGCATTGCGTTGCATAAAATGATCCGTTTTATCACTTTATCCATAGGGGGTAATGCTTACCTGAATTTCATGGGCAATGAATTTGGTCACCCGGATTGGATCGATTTTCCCAGGGAAGGAAACAACTGGAGCTATCATTATGCAAGACGCCAATGGTCGCTGCTTGAAAATAATAATCTGAGATTTCATCTCCTTGCCGCTTTCGATAAAAAAATGCTTAACCTGGTTACGGAACGCAAACTTTTCTCCGAGCCTTTCGGCAATCTGATACATATCGATGAAGAGAATAAAACCCTTATTTTTTCCCGGAATGAACTGATCTTTATTTTCAATTTTCATGTCAGTCATTCCATCCCGGACTATGATTTTATTGTTCCTGAACCCGGAGATTACAGGATTCTGTTAAATTCCGACAATCCTGAATTCGGAGGTCACGGCAGGATAGATGAAAGCCTGACCTATACCAGTCTGTTCGAAACCGATAACCAGACCCATCATTTAAGAATTTACAATGTGAACAGGACTGCACTGGTCATGGAACGCTTTCGTTGACAAGCATTATTTCTTATCTTTGCACTGCATAAACTGAATAAACCTGAAGATGAAGACGTTCAACCCTCTTATCCGTTTCCTGTCCAAATCAGGACTGCTTTTTTTTCTTTTCCTTGGTTCACAGGTCCAGGCACAGCAAGTAAAGTCAGCACAGCAAACCGATACCATTATTGGATTCAATTTTGTTGTGAATATGAGCAAAGCAGTACAGGATGGTGTTTTCAAACCAGATTCCGGGGTGGTGGATGTGGTGCTCGACCAGGAAATCCCGGTTCTGAGGCTGGTTCCAGAAGCCGGTTACAAATATTCCGGCAGCATCAGTACAGGTCTGGATTCAGGAATGATCTATCATTACAAATACAGGATCAATGATACGGTTTGGGAGACGGTAACCCGCACAGCACTGGCCGGTCCCGGGTATACCAAGCTGAATGACTGGTGGAACAACGAAGTATTGAACACCACGATTTTTGAGGTCAACATGGGAGTTCAGGTCTCACTTGGAAATTTTGACCCCTTGACTGACCATGTCCATTTGCTTGGGACCATGAACGATTGGCAAGGCTCCCCCGCCATGGAGCTTACGGACAGCGTCCATTTTCTTTATTCCGTCACTTATCCCCTTGATCCAGGCAGCATCCAGGAATACAAATTCAGAATCAACCAGGATTCAAGCGGCCTTGAACTGATCAACCTGCCCAACAGGATGCTGCTGGTCAAACCGGGTGCCTTAGCGTTTACCCATGATTTCGACAATATGAACCCTGCAAAACTTCCCATGACTTTCCATTGTAATATGAAATATTTCATCCAGGCCAGCCATTTTGATCCCTTGGTTGATTTTCTGGATGTTGCAGGGAATTTCAACCTTTGGAATGGGCAGGATGTGCTTTTTAATGTCATGGATGACTCCATTTATACCACCACTCTTTTTCTTGATACGACATGGATTCACAATGGCCCCCTGGAATTTAAGTTCAGGATAAACGGAGACTGGAATACGGCGGAACGATATGGCAAACCCAACAGAACTTATGACTTTCATGACACAATCGGAGGAAATCCAAATGTTTTTTCCTGCTGGTATGATGACAAAGACCCCGGCATTCCGACTCCCCCCTGGGTGTATCAAGTCGGGATACAGGGAAAAGTTGTACAGAAACAGGTTCTCTCTGGCTATTACTCTTATGAAAATGTTAATGGGATTCCTGAAGGTATTTCCTTATATAATTGGTATCAAAGTACGGATTCCCTAGGTATTCATCTGATCCCTATCGACAGCGCCTGGCATATCACTTATACCGTTGACACCACGGATATAGGAAAATGGCTGGTTTTTGAAGTCATACCGGTTGCCGCTTCAGGGGATTCTGCCATAGGAAAGGCCGTCAGGGTTGTCACTCCTAATAAAGCAGGGACAGTAGGTATTGGGGAAACAGGGAATTCTTTTGCCATGGTCTATCCTAATCCATGCCGGGATATTATTACAATAGTATCCCTTTCTGTTATTGAAAAAATTGAATTGTTCAGCTACACTGGAGTAAAAATAATGAACCTCAACGGAATCCGTCAAAAGACTGTGAGGATGGATTTGGGGATGCTTCCCCCGGGGCTGTATTATCTCCAAGCTTATGGCCGGAATCAGGAAAGCGGAGTGATCAAGGTAATCAGGTATTAGTCCAGAAGGAAGCTGCAGCCATCTTCTGCGCTGAGCTCCAAAGGTGGTTGCCCGAAGCGGAAAATCCTCAGCATTCTTTTCCCTTGCATCTGTATCTTGTTATCTGCAATTTCAAACAGACAACCCTCCCTTAACCCGGCCACCGTTATTTCCCTGTTCACCGTCAGAAATTCCTGAATACGCTGTTCCCTTGTTTCTCCGGCATGCCCGCTTGGATTAGCATCAAGGTAATGAGGATTGATCTGAAATGGAACCAGGTTCAAACAATGGAAAGAAGGCGGTTCACTAATGGGCATATCATTGGTGGTTCTCATGCTGGGACAGGCCACGTTTGCCCCTGCACTCCAACCAATATAAGGAATTCCGTCTAATACCCTTTCCCGGATGGCAGTCATCAATCCGGTTTCATGCAACATCTTGACCAGGTGAAAAGTATTTCCGCCTCCGATAATGATGGCCTCAGCCATCATTACAGCTTGGATGGGATTATTCAAACGGTGCACTGAAATCAACTCGAATCCGAGTTCCATGAAAACCTTTTTCACCCGTTCTTCATACTTATCGAAGGATTTCATGGTACCGGCAGGATCCAAGTTGACCCCGGCATAAGGAAGAAACAACACTTTTTTTACCCGATATTTTTCAAGAAATAAACGGATACTATCGCGTGGCCATGCCAGATATTCTTCACCGGCATTGGTCGAATTACTGATCAATAAAAGTTTTCGTTTCATAGGATAAGATTTGGTGCATAAAAATAAGAGAAAGTTCTTACTTTTGAACCTAAGAAGTAAAAAAAATCAAGAAATGAAGGACAAGCCTGTATTGAGCTTCTGGCAGATATGGAATATGAGTTTCGGTTTTCTGGGAATTCAATTTGGTTTTGCTTTACAGAACGGAAATGCTTCCCGTATATTGATGACTTTTGGGGCCGACGTGCATCATTTGAGTTGGTTTTGGCTGGTTGCGCCCATTACAGGTATGATTATTCAACCGATTGTCGGATATTTAAGCGATAAAACATGGTGCCGTTTGGGTAGGCGAAGACCATACTTTCTGGCCGGTGCTGTGTTAACAAGTCTCGCCTTGGTGCTCATGCCCAATGCGCCTCATCTGGTTTCATTCATCGCTCCCATGTTTATCGGAGGCGGATTGCTGATGATCATGGATGCATCCATCAACATTTCGATGGAGCCATTCAGGGCGCTGGTCGCTGATAAACTTCCTGAGAAGCAACACACGCTGGGTTTTTCTGTTCAGACTTTACTGATCGGGATAGGCGCAATTGCGGGATCATGGCTCCCCTATATTTTGGGAAACTGGATCGGAATTCCCAAAGATGCCAATGCAGCTGGTCTGGTTCCGGACAATGTCACCTATTCCTTTTACATAGGGGCTTTCATATTGTTCTCCGCCATTTTATGGACCATCTTTACCACTTCTGAGTATCCACCAGATCAGTTGATTCAAAAGGAGGAAGTCAGGAAATCCCGGAAATTCCATATTCCTCCCATCATGATCAAATTGCTGCTGGTACAATTTTTTTCATGGTTTGCCTTATTTTTAATGTGGGTCTATACGACACCGTCAGTGGCGCTGAAGTGTTATGGTACAACGGATGCCAATTCACCAGTCTTCCAACAGGCCGGCGACTGGGTTGGAATATTGTTTGGGATCTACAACGGGGTTTCCGCCATCATTGCACTGCTTCTGCCTATTATTGCCAGGAAATTCTCCAAGAAGGTCACCCATGCCATTGCCCTGCTCATCGGTGGTGTCTCTCTCCTATCCTTTCTGGTCTTCAGTGATCCTCTTCTGCTGATCCTACCCATGATCGGTATCGGCATTGCATGGGGAAGTATTCTGGCCATGCCCTATGCCATGCTGGCCAGTTCAATACCTCCCAAACAAATGGGGGTCTACATGGGTTTATTCAATATGTCGATTACCATCCCCCAGATCGTCAGTGGTATTTTAAGCGGCTTGATCCTGAAGTATTTCTTTGACGACAACCCTGTCCTGTGTCTGGTTCTGGCCGGAGTCAGCATGTTTCTGGGAGCGATCAGCGCCCTGTTTATTAAAGAAAAGAAAAGTACATGACAAACGATTACCATAACCCTCTGCAATTGCGTAAAACCATGTGGATACTTCTTTTGAGCACACTTATATGGTCATTGACATCCTGTGAGCCAAAGATGCCTGCTCCTCCGGTAGGTGAGGACATTCAAACAGAAATACAGTACACTGAAGCCTACCTGGATCTGAATAAAAAATTGTTCGGTAAGCTATCTTCTGAATTGGATTCACGCCGGGATCCAGCCATGGGTAAGGACTCCTCTGTGAGTGAAGCGCCATATTCATCGTTTCACTCTCCTGATGGAAAATACACCTTATCAGTCAACGATAAGAAGCAGTTGATGGTTCATCAAAACGGCATGGATTCAAGTCGGGATAAGCTGCTCTATGAAGAAGCTTCGGAAAATTTCAAGCTTTCTTTAATGCTGTCAGCCTCAAAACGTTATATTCTTATCGTCAGCAGCGACGGAAACACTTCTGAAACCCGATTTCTTCCGGCTGATCTGAGCAGTTTCAAGCCTTACCTGATTCAGCCCAGAGAAAAAGGTGTTCAATACCGGGTGGAGCATTTTGGTTCCGACATTTTATGGATTCTCACGAATAAAAATGCACCCAAGGGGAAACTGATGCAAGCCCTTATCAGTAACCCAAGGGAGAACTATTGGCTTCAGGTCATCCCTGGGTGCGATAGCATATTACTCGAAGATTTTATCGTACTCGATGATCAGTTTATACTCCTTCTTGAAAGCTATAAACCAGGGGTTGGGATTAGAGTCTACGACCGGAAAAAAAATGACGAAGCAGTCATTCGTTTCAATGAGCCAAAAGGATATATAAAATTCATTCACTATGATCCCGGGAAAGAAATCATTCATCTCTCGTTTAACAGTTTGCTCAGCCCGATTACACATTATGAATTCGCCATAAAAACAGGCCGGCTTGGGAAACAGAAAAAGAAAGAAGTAGAAAATTATTTGAAAAACGATTACCATTACCAGACCTTATGGACGACCTCAACTGACGGATCTAAAATCCCCATACTCCTGATCTATAAAAATGACCTTGGCAAGATGGATGGAAGCAATCCCATGTTATTGATACTGGATACCGATGAACCTTCCCATAATCCCCTTCCATTCAACCCGGCCTATCTGAGCCTCCTCGACCGTGGTTTTTATATTGCCATCGCCTGTACCGGGAATGAACATGCCACTGATGATTATCTTCGCTGCGCCAGATTCCTGATTGATCAGAAATTTAGCGCTGTTGGCAGGATTACAGGGAATGGGGAAGGAAAAGCCGCTTTGTTGCTGGAAGAAATCGTCAAGCTCAACCCCGGACTGTTTACCGCAGTCACCCTGGACTATCGAAACACTAAAACCCGGGACATTCCGGAACATATTCCATTTAAAGTCCAGGAATTCCCGGCCATGATGATTTTCTCTTCCATGACAAACGAAGACGCTCCGTCTGATCTTCCCAGGCTGGCCCGCAAGATCAGAGCAGCCAATTCGGGAAAAAACATGCTGTTGATCAGTAACGGTGAAGCAATGGTTCCACTGAACAGAACAGCAATTTTCTGTACTTTTATCCTACAGCAAAATAAAATGAAATAATCATCTTTGATAAATTAAAACCTATATGTTGAAAGATCGAGCCAGTGGAATTTTACTCCACCCTACTTCACTCCCCGGTAGATATGGTATCGGTACCCTCGGTAAAGCTGCTTTTGACTTTATCGATTTTCTTGTAAAATCACACCAAAAATACTGGCAGATACTTCCTCTCGGTCCTACCGGTTATGCTGATTCGCCTTACCAGTGTTTTTCAGCCCATGCCGGGAATCCTAATCTGATCGATCTTGAAATCCTCGTCAAGTTTCACCTCCTGGATCAGGAAGATCTTCAACAACTGCCTGAATTTGATGAAAGCAGAGTGGATTTTGAGCTGGTTCAGAACGCCGTGGCACCTTTACTCGAAAAAGCCTTCGTTTCGTTTCAGGACAAGGCAAATGAAATGGATAAACTCCGTTACAGGAATTTTTTGAAAGATCAGTCAAAATGGCTTAACGATTACGCCTTGTTTCGTGCCATTAAAGAACATTTTGATCAGAAGCCATGGTACCAATGGGCAGATGATATACGCAAAAAAGAAGAGCAAGCAGTCGAGCACTACCAGTCCATGCTGATACAACGCGTAAAATTTCACAAATTCCTCCAGTATCTATTTTTCACTCAATGGATGGAAATTAAAAGCTATGCCCAACGGAAAAAAATCAGGATCATCGGAGATATACCTCTTTATGTGGCCCTCGACAGTGCGGATGCATGGGCCAATCCAGGAATTTTTGAATTCGATGATGACCGAAAACCTATCCGGGTTGGAGGTGTTCCCCCCGATTATTTCAGCGAAACCGGTCAGCTCTGGGGAAATCCGCTTTTCCGCTGGGATGTTTTAAAAAAAACCAATTATCATTGGTGGGTGGAAAGAATTAAAACCAACCTGTTTCTGTACGATATCATAAGGATAGACCATTTCCGGGGTTTTGCAGGATACTGGGCCGTAGATTACGGTGAAAAAACTGCCATCAAAGGGGAATGGGTACCCGGTCCCGGTAAGGATTTTTTCCATGTCATTCAGGCTGTTTTCGGTGAGCTTCCGATCATTGCAGAAGATCTTGGTGTTATGACTGCTGAAGTAGAAGAACTCAGGGATGAGTTTCATCTTCCCGGAATGAAAATACTTGAATTTGCTTTTGACTCATCTGAAGCCAATGAATACCTTCCCCATAATTATATTAGCAATTGTATCGTTTATACCGGAACCCATGATAATGATACCATTACCGGTTGGTATAAAACAGCGAAAAAAGAAGACCGTCAGTATGTTCTGGATTATTTGAACACCACGGAAGAAAACATCCACTGGTCCTTTCTCAGGCTTGCCTGGGCTTCTGTAGCCAATACTGCAATGGTTCCCATGCAGGATTTGCTTGGATTGGAATCTGATGCCAGAATGAATTTACCAGGGACTACCCAGGGAAACTGGCAATGGAGAGCCCGTCACCATGATTTCAGCGATAGATTGGCTGAGGATCTTGGAAAGATGACCGTGCTTTATGGACGGACCAAAAAAATCAAGACAAAAAGCCAATCATAAAAAAAACGACCATGAGAAACCGGATATCCCTATTTGCTGTACTTCTGATCTGCACCGGACTTAACGCTCAGGATGTAACACTTCAGAAAGTGGAACCGCCTTTCTGGTGGACAGGTTTTAAAAACCCTGAGCTGCAACTGATGGTTTACGGAAACAATATTTCCTCTACCACCCTTTCGGTTGACTTTCCAGGGATCAGCATCAAAAATATTCATAAAACGGATAATCCGAATTATTTATTCGTTGATCTGATGATCGGCCCGAACGCTAAAGAAGGTATTGCTACGCTGGAATTCAGATCCAGGGGAAGGATTGCGGCAACCTATCCCTATGAATTGAAAACGAGAAAAAAGGGTTCCGCTCAGAGAAAAAGCTTCACGACTGCAGATGTGGTCTATCTCCTCGTTCCCGATCGTTTTGCAAATGGTGATCCTTCCAATGATAATCAGCCGGGAATGCTGGAGGCCGTCAAGCGGGAATTTACCGATGGCAGACATGGGGGAGATATCGCAGGCATCATCAAACACCTTGATTATATTCATGATCTCGGAGCTACCTCAATATGGTGTACTCCGCTTCTTGAAAACAATATGGAGAAATATTCTTATCATGGTTATTCCACGACGGATTATTACAAGATCGATTCAAGGTTGGGAACGAATGAAGATTATATCCGGCTCGCCGATTCCCTTCATAAAAAAGGGATGAAACTAATCCAGGATATGATATGGAATCATTGTGGGAGCGAACATTGGTGGATGAAGGATCTGCCTTCCACCGACTGGCTGAATCAATGGCCTGAGTTTACCCGTTCGAATTACAGGGCTGGAAGTGTCACCGACCCCTATGTTTCATCTTACGACAGTTTGCATTTTGTCAAAGGATGGTTCGACATCACCATGCCTGACCTCAACCAACATCACCCTTTTCTCTCCAACTACCTCATCCAGAACAGCATCTGGTGGATTGAATATGCCGGTCTTGATGGGATCCGTCAGGATACCTATCCATATCCATTTAAAGACATGATGGCTCAATGGGACCAACGTGTACTCACAGAATACCCTGATTTTAATATTGTGGGAGAATGCTGGGTGACATATCCGGGGGTGGTGGCTTATTGGCAAAAAGATGCTTTGAACAAGGATCATTATAATTCATACCTTCCGACAGTCATGGATTTTCCCATGTATGATGCCCTGCGGATGGGTTTTATGGAAGAAGACGGATGGAACACAGGAATTTTACGGCTTTATGAAATCCTAACCCAGGATTTTCTGTACCGAAATCCGATGAATATCATGTTGTTTGCAGAAAACCATGATGTAAACCGTTACCTGGATACCCAAGATGATGATGTCAGAAAGCTTAAAATGGCCATGGCATTTATCCTTACTACCAGGGGCATTCCACAAATTTTTTATGGAAGTGAAGTGTTGCTTACCACAGGAGCCGACAAAGGTCATGGCAACCTGAGAAAAGATTTTCCAGGAGGATGGCCGGGGGATACCCTGAATGCTTTTGTGGCTGCTGGCCGTACTCCCACCCAGCAAGACATGCATGACTATTTATCGAAAATCCTGAACTGGAGAAAAAGTAAAGACGTGATCCATACCGGCAAACTGAGGCATTTCATCCCACAGGATGGCATTTATGTGTACTTCCGTTATAATGACAAGGAAACCGTCATGGTAGCTTTGAACAATAACGAAAAAGAGGCCAGTACCATTGAAACAAGCCGCTATACTGAATGCCTGGGAAAATATCAAACCGGTTACGAACTCATCAGTGGTCGGATACTGAATAATCTATCAGTAATCACTATCCCAGCAAAATCAGCTGTGATCATTGAACTTAAAAAATGATACAAGATGCAAGATAAATGTAAATCGTATATCGTAAATTATTGATTATGCTGGCTATTCAAAAAAAACTTTCGAACATATTTTATGTTATCCTGGGTCTTCCGAGTACGGCCATGGGTTTTGCACTTTCCATACAGATCGCTGTACTGAGCTGGATTCTTCGTACAAAATATAATCTCGAAATAGACCAGATCGGGATCGTCTGGGCAGCCGGACCCATTGCCGGAATATTGGGACAGCCGATCATTGGTTTAATCAGTGATAAGGTCTGGTTTTGGGGAGGCAGAAGAAAACCATTTATCATTATCGGTGGTATCCTGGCCGCCCTGATGATCTTTGCCCTGCCCAATATTGATAAAATCAGTAACTTTTTTGGTATTGCCAGCCTGATGGCAGTAGCCATTACCATTGCATTGACCCTTGACCTCTCCATTAATATCAGTTTTAATCCCACCCGGGCTATCATCGCGGATGTGACTCCCGATGGACATGCCCGAACAAAAGGTTATACCTGGATGCAGTCGATCTCGAATCTGTTCGGAAGCGGTGCCTATCTGATGGGAGCTTTACTGGGTAACTACTTTTTAATCTATGCCGGCGTGGTGATCGTGTTGGTATTCTCCCTGGCCCCCCTGATGGTTATCCAGGAACCAAGGGAACTGATAAAAGCTGAGGACAAGGATGGGAAAGTGAGAAAAACAGAAACCCAGTGGGGAGAGCTATTCAAATTGTATTTCGCCCATGGTTTTTCCTGGCTGGGCATCCAAACCATGTTTGTATATATGTTCGCTTTCCTCGAACAAAAAATTCCTGCCCTGCCCGATATGTCGCTGGCCGATCGTAATGCCAGGCTTGGACAAATGATCGGCTGGTCTTTTTTTATCCTGAATGCCATCGGGTCAATCTGGCCGGCTTTTCTTCTGGAACCCATGAGTAAAAAAATCGGGAGGGTTAAAACCCAGTCGCTTATGGTCGGAATCATGTCCCTGGGATACTTTGGTATTGTTTTATGGGCCGACAGCGCCCTTATGCTATATACCATGATGGGCGTCCTCACCCTGGGCTGGGCGGCAGTCGTCAGTCTTCCTTTTGCCATCATGTCGGAGAAAGTCGATAAAACCCGCATGGGATTTTTCATGGGAATATTTAACCTCTCTGTCGTGCTTCCGCAACTTATTGCCAGCTCTGTCATTGGCACCCTCATTAAAAACGCTCCAGATAAAGGAATCACTTTTATCATCAGTGGAGTTTCACTGGCCATCTCCGCTGCCCTGTGGCTACTGGTCAGCGAGAAAAAAAATCATCCTTTAACTTGAAAATAACATGAATGCAACGAGCAAATATCTAGTTTATTCCTGCGTGGCCCTAGTCTGGTTGCTTCAGGCTTGTGGTAAAAATGACGATTTGTCGACACCGAAAGAATCACTGATCACCGGTCTTGCAGCCCCTATCGTCCTTCAACCTGATTCCACGATCATAGCATTGCAGGATTTCTTTGACAATCCGAAAGCCATCGACTCCATTTTCATGGATGAGCGGCTTGACTTCAGGATTACAAATGATTCCTCACAATTGATCATCACTCCCAACGAAAAAAACATCCCTAAGCTTTCCCTGATGACTGTTTGGGCAGACGGATTCTCCTATACCTTAATCCTTGAAAAGTCACCAAAGGTATGGGTGCATTTCAGCTTTGATCCAAAGGGGAAAAAATACAATTCTGTTCTGATGAGGGGTGAAATGAATGACTGGAATGCACAAAAAACAAAATTGACCCTTAAGGATGATCACTGGGAAACTGATTTATTCCTTTTTCCGGGAAAATACCAATACCTCCTGGTAGCAGATGGAAAACAAATGCTTGACCCCAGCAACCCTGACATCGCTGACAATAATATCGGCGGATTCAATTCGGTCTTATGGGCAGGGAACATAAAATCTCCGGCTGCACCTGAATTATGGACAGAAAAAGCCGAAGATAATAAGATCACCCTTGGCATCAGGAACAAAGCAAAGAACATTTTCATCCTCTGGGAAAATTTTTTACTTCCGGACAAATTTTTCAAAACAGACTCTTCCGGAATCCATATCAGCGTTCCTAGGAAAGCAAGGCAGTTCGATCGTTCCTATATCCGAGTCTGGGCGTACAACAGCAACGGGATTTCCAACCAGATCCTGCTGCCATTACACAACGGGATGATCATCAAAGATGCCGGGGAACTTAACAGAAACGACAAAGAAGCGATGATCATGTATTTCCTGATGATTGACCGCTTTAACAACGGAGATACGAAAAATGATGCTCCTTTAAAGGATAAAGCGGTGGACTGGAAGGCCAACTTCCAGGGAGGCGATCTGGACGGAATCACTGAAAAAATCAAGGATGGATATTTTGCCGAGTTGGGCATAAACACCCTTTGGATTTCACCCCTGACCCAGAATCCCCTGGATGCCTGGGCCGAATATCCCCCACCACACCGGAAATTCTCGGGATATCATGGCTACTGGCCCATGACCCTGAGCACTGTCGACTCCAGGTTTGGCCAGGCTGATGACTTAAAAAAACTGGTCAATGAAGCCCATGACAACAAGATGAATGTCATCCTGGATTATGTTTCCAACCACGTTCATCAGGAATGTTATCTGATAAAAGAACACCCTGAATGGGCGACCCAATTGAATTTACCCGGTAAACGAAAAAATATCAGGCTCTGGGATGAGCAAAGATTGACCACATGGTTCGATGAATTTCTTCCGACCCTTGACCTTTCCAAACCAGAAGTGTATCAGCTGATCTCTGATTCTTCTTTGTTCCTCCTTCGTGAATATCAACTGGATGGCTTCCGCCATGATGCCACTAAACACATTCCCGAAATCTATTGGAGAACCCTGACAAAAAAAATCAAGGAACAAATTATCCTCGGTGAAAAACGTCCGGTATATCAGATCGGAGAAACATTCGGCAGCCGTGACCTAATCCGTTCCTATATCAACCCCGGTATGCTTGATGCCCAGTTTGATTTCAACCTGTATTTCGATGCCAGGACTGCCTTTGCAAGAGAGAATTCATCGCTGAAGGATTTGGCTTATTCCCTTCAGCAAAGCTTTAATTACTATGGAACGCATTCGCTGATGGGGAATATCACGGGGAATCAGGATCTGGCCAGGTTTATTTCTTTTGCTTCGGGAGCAATCAGTTTCTCGGAAGATGATAAAAAAGCAGGCTGGGAACGCCAGATTGAAGTTCAGGACACGCTGGGTTACCGTAAGTTGGGATGCCTGATGGCTTTTGTGATGACCATCCCCGGAGTGCCGATCATTTATTACGGAGATGAATTCGGAATGGCTGGAGGAGGAGACCCTGATAACCGCCGGATGATGAAATTCGAGGGATTGACAAAACATGAAGCATCCCTGAAAAACACAACCGCCCGCCTCGCCAAACTTCGAAGCGAAAATCTTTCATTGATATTCGGCGATTTTTTAACCCTTAAAGTAAGTGAAAAAACCTTCGTTTTCCTGAGATCATATTTTGATCAGCTTGCTATAGTGGTATTCAATAAAGATAAAAACCGTAAAAATATAGCATTCAAAATTCCTGAACGCTTTACGGAAAAACAACTGGGATCCTGCTTCGGGAATACTTTCACCCGGGAGAAAAATGACATCAGCATCAGCCTTGAAGGCAATTCATTTGACATTCTGATCAATAAAAAGCCATGAAAAATCTATTTCTCCTACTGATAATGCTCCTGTCCTGCTCATTGATTTCAGGAGCACAGGGCGTTGAAAAAAAGATTTCAACGGTTATCACACATAGCTGGAGCAGGGGATCGACCATTTATGAGGTCAATATCCGGCAATTTACCCCCGAAGGTACATTTAGTGCCTTGGCAACCCATCTTCCACGTCTTCAGGAAATGGGAGTGGATATCCTCTGGCTGATGCCGATTCATCCGATCGGTGAAAAGAACCGTAAAGGATCCCTGGGAAGTTACTATTCCATACAAAATTACCTGGAAGTCAATCCGGAATTTGGCAATCTGGATGATTTTAAGCATTTCGTAAAAAAATCCCACGAACTTGGGATGAAAGTGATCATCGATTGGGTAGCGAATCATTCTTCCTGGGATAATCCACTCATCACGGAGCATCCGGAATGGTACAAAAAAGATTCTGCCGGTCATATTATTTCACCGGTAGCAGACTGGACTGATGTTGCCGCCCTCGATTACAGTCAAATTGGATTGCGTAAGTTCATGACCGAGGCCCTGGTTTATTGGATCAAGGAAACCGATATTGATGGTTACCGTTGTGATGTAGCAGGGATGATTCCGGTCAGTTATTGGAATGAAGCCGTTCCTCAGCTTCAGCAAATAAAACCGGTTTTCATGCTCGCCGAAGACGAAAACCCCGTTATGCATGACACCGCATTCAACGTTACTTACGCATGGGAGTTTTTTCATTTGATGAATGATATTGCCAAAGGATTAAAGCAACCAGTAAAAATTCCGGAACTAATTATTTTGGAAAAAGAAAAATATCCGGGCAACGCCTACCGCATGCGTTTCACCAGCAATCACGATGAAAATTCATGGAACGGAACAGAATATGAACGTATGGGTGAAGGCGCCCAGGCCTTTGCTGTACTGACTTTTACCTGCCCGGGGATCCCTCTGATTTACAGTGGTCAGGAAGCCGCTGTACAAAAACGCCTGCGCTTCTTTGATAAAGACACGATACCATGGGGAAGTTACGCTCTTCAGGATTTTTATACCAAACTCACCAGACTGAAAAAAGAAAATAAAGCATTGGGAAATGGACAGGAAGGCGGGATATTCACCTGCCTTAGCGCAACAAACGACTCGTCAGTACTTGCTTTTATCCGTCAGAAAGATCATGATAAAGTACTGGTGATCCTTAACCTTTCTCCCCTGGAACAACAATGTGAAATTCAGGACCAGCATATCTCCGGAAAATACAGGGAACTTTTCTCTCATCAGGAAAAGACCTTGAAGCCAGGAAGCAAATTCCGGCTTAAACCTTGGGAATACTTTGTATATGTAGCAGAATAAAGATAAAAGAAGAGGGCAACCCTATGAGCTGCCCTCCATCTTTTATTCAGAATTCTGAACCAGATTGGGATTTACATCCATTTCTCTCTGTGGTATAAGGTACATCAGGCGTACACTGTTCCAGGGGAGTTTTTTAGTGGAGATGGATGCTTTTTGTAATCGTTTTTGATTAAAGAAATTATCCCCCTGGAAGATAAGTTCTTTCATCCTTTCATAGTAAATTTTGCTCGGATTTATCACTGTTTCATCGGGTAGTAATGCCCGGTGTCTGACGGCATTCAAATCCTCAAGTGCTCCAGTTTGCCCAAGATCATAACGCATTTCTGCCCTGTTCAGGTAGATCTCAGCGAGACGGATAAGGGGAACATTCATGTATTTATCATCGTAAAGGGTAGTGAAATACTTCCCGTCTTTAATCATGAATCCATTGCGATATCTTTGATCCTGCATTCCTCCGGTAAAAGTGAAGACCTTGATCACTTCGCTGGAAGGAGAGAATTTGCCATTGCTTGCATATCGGAAATATCCTCCCAGTGCACCAGCAGTAGTATTTGTCGTTGTACTCATGATGGAGAAAATATTCTCAGGTGTGACCGTAGTGCTGAAATTATCCATGATGCTGTCAGAGAGTCTGAACACCTGACTGTCGATAATTTCTGTTGAAATATCAATACAAGCCTGTTTATCGCCGTGGTAAAAATAAACCCTTGACAGCAACGCTTTGGCAGCCCAATTGGTCGCCCGGTTATTATTTGACTCGGGCAGAATCTGGGCAGCCTCTTTTAGATCGGTAATGATCTGGGTATAAACATCCTCGATTAAAGCCCGGCTTGGTTTTGCATCTATGCCTGAAGGGGCTGTCAATAGCGGGACACCTAAACCTGTGTTTGGGTTTCCAAAATACCTGACCAGGTCGAAATACAACAATGCACGGATAAAGAGGCATTCTCCCCTGATCTGGTCAGCAACTGCAGGGGGTGGTGCAACATTCGGAATGGCTTGCAATACAGAGTTGGCCATATTGATGGCATAATAAGCATTTTGCCATAAAGAGGCAGAAAGCCGGTTATCTGGAGACATATTTTTCTCCAGCATCTGTGTTTCCTCGAAAACCAGGTTCCCCTGTCCAGAATTGATGACATTATTGGCCAGCATATCACCGCAGGTCCATATACTGCCACCATACAGATCTCCATTTTGAAGGGAATTATAGGTTCCGATCAGGGCAGCCTGAAGTCCTTCCACGGTAGTCAATGCAACCTGATCCGATATAGAGGTATCGGGGACTTTTTCAATGATCTTTTTACACCCGGTAAAGAAGAACACCGCTGCTGCCGCAAATAAAATGAAACGCTTGATATTTTTCATTTTTCTATGTTTTTTAGATTAAAAATTCAGGTTCACCCCAATGGTAAATGATTTGCTCTGAGGTGGGCTCAGGTAGGTAACCCCCTGGGTTATGTTACCGCTTAAATCACGGTTAACTTCAGGATCCCATCCTTTGTATTTGGTCAATATCCACCAGTTCTGTGCCATAAAATAAACACGGATACTGCTCATAGCGATTGTTTTAGACCATTCGTTGGGAAGGGTATAACCAATGGTGACCGTTTTCAAACGGAGGAAGGACCCATCATCGAGATAGCGAGTGGAATTGTGGGTGGAATAGGTATTGCTCCACAATAACTGTGGAGTTTCGGTATTATCACCAGGTTTCTGCCAACGATCTTCGATGGTTGTCATCTGATTCCAGTTGGAACCTATGGAACCACCTTCAAGGAATTTTCCATCATCCCTGTAAACATCATTTCCCCATTGAAAAGTAAACAAGACAGAAGCGTCAAATCCTTTCCAGCTAAAAATATTATTCAAGCCGCCAAACCAAGTGGGATAAGGATTTCCAACCACTTTTGCATGGTTAGCAAAGAAGTTGGGATCGGCATCATCCCAGGGTCCGATTGAACCATCAGCAAGCACGAATAATTCTCCGCCAGTTTTTGGATCCACTCCGTAATATTCAACCAAACGCCAGGCGCCAACCGGATGTCCGGCCTGAGCATAGTTATTTCCATAATTTTCTCCAGCAATGATCTGCCCCTGAATATCAACGATTTCATTACGGTTATTGTTGATGTTAAACTCCGTTTGCCACTTGAATTTTCCGACCAGATTATTGGAGGTCAGGAAAATTTCAATCCCTTTATTGTACATTGAGCCAACGTTTTTTGTTACCGTGGAAGCACCGCTGGTTTGAGGAACGTTTACATTCAGCAACATATCTGTTGTATATTTATAATAATAGTCGAAACCTCCAGATAATCTACCGTTCCATAAACCGAAATCCAGTCCGATGTCGACTTGCGATGTTTTTTCCCAGCCAAGGTTAGGATTGGCAATGTTGGCGATTTTGATACCCGGTAAACCGTTATAAGTAGAAGAGTTATAGGAACCAAAATAACTATAGTCACCGATTTCAGCATTTCCCATGATCCCGTAACTACCTCTCAGCTTAAAGTAAGTCAAAACTTTTTTAACGGATTCCGGAATGAATTTTTCTTCGGTAATGGTCCATCCTACGGAAGTAGATGGGAACCATCCCCATTTATGTCCCGGACCGAACCTGGAAGAAGCATCCCGGCGTAAGCTCACGGTCAGGTAGTATTTATTATTATAGGAATAGGAAGCTCTACCCATATAGGAAAGGAATCCGTATGCAGAAGTCCAGTTCCCTCCCGTGATAATGGAGGCATTTCCGGGTTGGGTATAAGCTGAACTGGGGAAATTAGTTCCGGTGATCCAGCTCCCGGCGGTGCTGCTGTTCTGAACCTGCATTCCAAGAAATCCAGATACATCATGTTTCCCAAAAACTTTATTAAAATTCAGGGAGAGCATGTTGGTATAGGTTTCCACCTGAACGCGGCGGTCTGTAGCATTGACAGAGGAGGCCTCGCGGGTGATCGGTCCTTCATATTTATAGTCCTTGACATAAACATTATTCAAACCGAATTCATCTCGGATTGATAACCAGTTCGTAAAATTAAATTCACCGAATACATTGGCCAGAATTGAGAAAGTATTGGCAGAATATTTAAGATCATCCCGGGAAGCAACGATATTGGTACCATTGGATGTTTTCGGTGCAAAATAATCTCCTCCGGCAGTATAGACAGGCATAATGGGAAGCGATCGGCTTTGGGCAGTTCCCAGTCCACCGGCCCAACCTGTCGGCACCCTTTTGTTGATGGTATAGGACAAACCCACATTGGCACCAAATTTAAAGTGATCGGAAGCGATGTGAGAAAAGTTTACACGGCCATTGTATCTTGTAAAATCATTGGCTTTGATAAACCCTTTTTCATCATAATATGCCCCGTTGATATAGTACTGCGTTCTTGCAGTACCTCCCGTTGCAGATAATGAAGCATTCTGAATAAATCCCTGCTGGAGGGATTCATCCAGCCAGTTAGTGTTAGTATTGTCAATGATTTTTTTATTGGCTGCCAGGGTTGCATTTTTCTGCTCTTCCGTGAAGTTATTGTAATTTCCTTCATACAGGAGATTGGTATTATAAATCCCATACGGAAGGTTTTCGTAATAGGCACGGTAATCGTTGGAAATATCCTTACCTGAGTTGGTCCATGCTTCTTTGGTCAATGCGAGGTATCTGGAACCGTCAAGAATTTTCAGGCGGTTCGTCACTGTGGTTACTCCGGCATAGTAATTGAAACTGAAGTTGGTTTTTGGTTTTCCCTCACCAAGTTTACCCTGCTTTGTGGTGATCAGTACAACCCCGTTGGCTGAACGTGCACCATAAATGGCTGCGGCTGCAGCATCCTTCAGAATTTCAATGGAGGCTATATCCGCAGGGTCAATTTGTGACAACACATTGGATTTGTCAGGGAAACCCGACTCGTTGGTTAAACTTCCCGTTACCGCAGGGATACCATCAACCACATACAGGGGTTCGCTGCTGGCTAACAAAGAAGAAGTTCCCCGAACGCGGAAAGTGACAGCCCCACCCGGCAATCCGTTGTCAGAAGTGATCTGTACCCCTGGAGTACGACCTTGCAAAGCCTTCCCGAAGTTTTCAACCGGAATGGAAGCTATTTCCGCAGCTTTAACTGTTGAAATAGAGCTTGTTACATCTCTTTTGCGTTTGGTTCCAAAACCCACGACAACGATTTCATCCAGTTGAAGATTATCTTCAGCAATACCGAAATCCTGGGTCAGGATCTGGTCTTTCTGAATATTCAGTGTAACTGTCATGCGTTGGTATCCCGTGTAACTGCAGATAATGACGACCTTGCCTGCAGGAACTTTCAGGGTGTACTTACCATCAGCAGCAGTAGAAACACCGATGGACGTTCCTTCGACATAGACGTTGGCTCCAGGCAATTGCTCACCTGTGGCTTTATCGGTGACGACCCCCGTCAGGGTACCTGTCTGTCCAAAGGCAGCCGACAAACCAAAGCCAACAAATGCGAATAGGAAAAACAATTGAAAGTGTAAAATTTTCCTCATAGCATAAAATTTTTGGTTATAATTATTTGTTGTAAAAATATAAAAGAATTTATTAAAATTTTAATTTTTTATTATCTTTGTATAAAGTAAATTTATTAAAAATTAACCAAAATCAAAGCCTATGAAAAATTTTACCCATTCCTTACTGAAAAATCTGATGGTAATTCTTACCATTATTATGTTTTCAGGTATTGCAAGGGCACAGATGCCGGCTGCCATTTCGATGGAGCCTTCTGATGCCACGGTCTTCGATTCCATCACGTTGACTTTCAACCCTGTTCTGGCTTGTTTCCAGGATGGTTCTTTAACCGGTGTTCCCATTGTTTATATGCATTCAGGGGTGACGACTTCAGCCGGTAATTGGCAAAATGTAATTGAGTATAACCATACCGGAGCCAATGGCCAGTCCCCTCAGTTGACACCCAATGGTGATGGTACCTACTCCATTGGTTACCGGCCATCTGCCTTTTATGGAATAGCTGAAGGCACCATTGTTACTAAACTCTGCATGGTTTTTAATGATGGCCAATGGGATTCCAAAGACGGACGTGATTTTGATCCGGCCAATCCACCCAACTGCACGGACTTTCTCATTCCTTTGAAATTCTCTTCCAGCGAGCCAAAATTCAAATTCACGGTGAACATGGAAAAAATGGTTAATGAAGGATTGTTTGATCCCATTGCAGATGCTGTTTATGCCAACCTGCTTACTCCGACGAATATGGAAGTAGAACTTTCACCCGGAATTGGCGCAGATCAATATAAGTTCACCGGTATGATTGAAAGCGGTCTGGATTCCGGTGCTACTTATACTTATAAATATCGTATCAATGATGCCGATTTCGAAACGGTAAGCCGTGAAATCACTGCCAATCCAGGAACAACTGCCGTTACCGCCTGGTGGAATGACGATCCCATCAATGTCTCTACTTTTATGGTGGATATGACTTATTGGATTGCTGCCGGAAAATTCGACCCGGCCGTGGATGTACTGGATATGCCAGGCTCTATGAATGGATGGGCAGGTTCACCAGATATGACTCCGGTACCCGGAAAAGCCAATCTCTACCAGGTTGAGTATACCCTTGACCCGGCAACCATTTATGAATACAAATACCGGATCAACCATGACTGGGACAATGCTGAATTCCCGGGTGGCGGGCCCAACCGTATGACCTGGGGACCCCCAGTACCCAAAACCATATTGAGTGTATATGACAATTACAAACCAGGAACACTTCCTGTGACTTTTAAATGCCATATGTCGTATCAGATCAAGGCCGGTCATTTCGATCCTACCACTGAATACCTCGATATTGCAGGGAACCTGAACGGATGGGGCGCTTATGACGTTCTTTTCGACAGATCAAATCCACATGACAGCGTGTACCAGATTACCTTGAATGCCGATACCAATAACATGGGCACTTCACCTGTGGAATTTAAATTCCGGTTCAACGGAGATTGGAACACTTCTGAATTTCCCGGCGGCGGCCCCAACCGCAAGTATTTCCTGTTGGATACTGCAGGCGGCGTCCAGAACATCGTTGATGTTTGGTACAGTGATTTAAATCCAAATATTCTCACACCACCCTGGGCCTATGACCTCGAGATCACTGGAACACTGATCGTTGGTCAGGATCTGACCGGTCAATACACCTATGAAAATGTGAATGGAATCCCGGAAGGCGCTTCAACCTACAAGTGGTATACTGCAGATGACAACCAGGGGACCAATCTGGCTGAGATCCCGGGCATTGTAACCATTGGTTATTCCCCGACTGAACTTGAGACCGGAAAATTCCTGGCCTTTGAGGTAACCCCGATTGCTGCAAGCGGCGATTCAGCTATCGGAAAGCCGG
Source organism: uncultured Prolixibacteraceae bacterium (assembly GCA_964605775.1). Taxonomy (GTDB): domain Bacteria; phylum Bacteroidota; class Bacteroidia; order Bacteroidales; family FEN-979; genus CAZSDU01. The sequence goes on from CAZSDU010000022.1 coordinate 31,250, forward strand.
TGATGGTCTATTCCTTGGACAAAATTGGCGGTGTCGGCATCAAAGAAGTCGGAAACACCTATGTGAACTTTTACCCGAATCCCGTCACCTCACAAATCACTTTCGAACACCTCGGCGACATTGCACGCATTGAAGTATTTAGCATTGTCGGACAACAAGTGATGACATTCAACAACCTCAGAACTGAAAAAATGATTGTAAATACCAGTAACCTAAAAGCCGGTATTTATTTCCTCCGGTTCTATGGCAAGGATAACAGCTTTACGACAGCAAAGTTTGTTAAGAACTAAACCTGTCTGATCCTGAAAAACCCGGTCTTTCAGACCGGGTTTTTTTATATCTTTGTCTAAGCTAAATCAAACCTTATGGGAACATTAATGAAAATAATCCCGACCCTATTTTATTTTCTTCTCCTTTTCTGTTCCACTTTTTCTCTATTCGGACAGGTCATCGTCACCACACCCATGTTTCCGGCAGATAAGGATTCTGTGACCATTTTATTCGATGCGGCGAAAGGGAATGCAGAACTCAAAGATGTTCCCCCTCCCATTTATGCCCATACCGGGGTGATTACGGATAAAAGTACCAGCCCGGGGGATTGGAAGTATGTGGTGGCCGGATGGTCGGAAAATATTCCGAAAGCACAGATGACCCCGCTCGGGAACAACCTTTACGAGCTGAAGATTAACCCCAGCATCAGAAACTTTTATGGCGTTCCGTCCAATGAAGAAATATTGAAAATGGCTTTTGTTTTCAGGAATTCCAATGGAAGCAAAGTCGGACGTAATGAAGATGGAGGAGATATTTTTGCGGATGTTTACCCTTCCGTAACCAGCGTGAATATCGTCCTTCCTTCCAATAAAGAACTTTATCTCCGCCAATCAGATACCATAATTATTTCCGCAGTAAGTCCTCTGGCCGATTCTTTAAAAATAATTCATCACACCGAAATCCATAAAGCCGTGGCAGGGAAATATATTTACGATACCATACTTGCGGATAATTTCGGACAAAATTGGATGAAACGGTGGATCAAGGTCATCGCTGAAAATGATACTGCTTCGGCAGCCGATTCGTTTTTTTATACCGTCATACCTTCTTCACCTGTGGCCAGCCTTCCTCCTGATATATCGGATGGCATCAATTACCTGGACGAGTATTCCGCTATTCTGTGTCTCTATGCTCCTGGCAAGAAACATGCCTTTTTACTCGGTGATTTTAACGATTGGAAGATCGACTCAACCTATTATATGAATATCACTCCCGACGGAAAAAGGTTCTGGATTCAACTCGGCAATCTAATCCCTAAAAAAGAGTATATTTTTCAATACCTTGTGAATGGCAGTATCCAGATCGGGGATCCTTATGCAGATAAAGTCAGCGACTGGAATGACGCCTATATCTCTTCAACAACCTATCCCGGCTTAATGCCCTATCCCAGCGGTAAAGCCAGTGGTGTTGCCACTTATCTGCAGACTGACCAGGATCCATATCCCTGGAAATCCATCTCCTTCACTCCACCTGCCATAACTGACCTGGTCATCTATGAACTGCTAATCCGGGATTTTACCAGCCGCCATGATTTTCCTTCGCTCATAGACACCCTTGATTATTTAAAAAACCTTGGAATCAATGCCATTGAACTGATGCCAATCATGGAATTCGAAGGAAATATCAGCTGGGGTTATAACCCCGACTTTTCCTTTGCTGTGGATAAATACTACGGTACAAAAAACGGATTGAAACAATTCGTGGAAGCAGCCCACTCAAAGGGAATCGCGGTCATCCTCGACATCGTATGCAATCACCATTTCGGACTTTCACCCCTCGTGCAGTTATACTGGGATGGCAGCGGACAACGGCCTGCTGCAGATAATCCCTGGTTCAACCAGATTCCCAGACATCCTTACAATGTGGGTTATGACTTCAATCATGAATCTCCGGCCACTAAGTCTTATATGGAAAGACTGGTCAAGTATTGGCTCCAGGAATACCGTGTGGATGGGTACAGGTTTGACCTGTCAAAAGGGTTCACGCAAAAGAACTCATATCCGGATAATGTAAGCCTCTGGGGTCAGTATGACGGCAATCGCATAAGTATACTGAAAAACTACTGCAATGTGATCCATTCGGTCAAGCCTGAGGCTTATGTGATCCTGGAACATTTTGCCGACAATACGGAAGAAAAAGAATTATCCGCCAATGACATGTTGCTTTGGGGGAATATGAATGGCCCCTATGGTCAGGCTGCCATGGGTTATAACTCCAACAACACCTCTGACCTGTCATGGGCATCTTATAAAAAAAGGGGATGGACCCAGCCCAACCTCATTGCCTACATGGAAAGTCATGATGAAGAAAGGCTGATGTTCAAGAATATAAAATATGGAAACAGCACACAACCGCCTTATAACCCCAAAGACACAACCACGGCCTTAAAAAGGATGGAACTAGACGCCAACTTCTTCTTTAGCATTCCCGGACCGAAAATGATCTGGCAATTCGGAGAACTGGGATATGATTATTCCATTAATTATCCCAGCGGGACTTCTGATTCACGGCTTTCACCAAAACCAATCCGATGGGATTATTACAACCAATGGAGAAGGCATTACACCCAACAGATCTTTGCCTCCCTCATTCACCTGAAAAAGAACCAAGCCGCATTCCGTACAACGGATTTCACCCTCGATGTCGGGACCGCAGTCAAACGGATCCAATTAAGGCATAGCAGTATGGATGCTACGATACTTGGAAATTTCGATATCATTGACCGTGACATCGTTCCCAATTTTACCAAATCAGGAGTGTGGTATGAATATTTCACCGGTGACTCTCTGAATGTGGTCTCCACCATCGATCCACTTCCTTTTCATGCCGGGGAATACAGGTTATATACAACGCTCCGGCTGCCTAAACCTGTTTTTACAAGTGTGGATGATCATCCCGGGATTGTTTCCAAAAAGAATGCCGTTCAAGTTTATCCAAACCCCTCCGATGGGATTTTCTACTTTGAATTCAATCTGGATAAACCTGGTTTGGCCAGGCTTTGCATTTATAATCTATATGGTCAGAAAATCGGGATTATCTTCAGTGAACACCTTGGCCAGGGTAAACATCTTTTCCAATGGAACGGACAGGATGGCGTATCCCGTAAAGCAACCCCCGGCATCTATTTCTATCATCTTGAAACGGATTCTTTCAGGGACAGCGGGAAAATAATCCTGGGAAGGGCAACCCATCCCTGATCTGTTTTCACAATATCCGAACGGGACTGAAAAACAAAAAGAAAATCAAATCCCGGTATACTTTTTGATAGGCAAGATCGTCGGGAATAAGATCAGGATGTTTTTGCCTGTACTCCTGAGCTTTTTCCAGATATTTCAAAGCCATTTCCGGTTTTTTCGACTCCAGGCAGCCTGATGCGACACCAAGGTAGGATTGATAGATGCCCAGTGCAGTCTCGCTTAACACTTTCCGGATAATTATGGAATCGGCCATGTACATCCTTGATGCGGGAAATAAATTCCAGTTTTCCATCAGGGCTTTTGCTTCTGCAAACTGACTACTACGGATCAGTTCAGAGGCAAGTCCGAGATATGAATGGTAAAGCTGTTTGGCTAAAAAACCCATCAATGTATCGCGGTTTGCATCCGGATACATCTTGGCAAGGATAATTTCTGTAATATAGCGATCATCCTGAAAAATGTTAAAAGAAAACCGGTGATCGAGATAATCCTGGTAAATATAACCATGTTGTTCGCCAAGCAGTTGTGCACGCCTGATGTAGGATAATATACGAGAAGTGAAAAAATTTGTATAGTCCCGTATATCCCCATGCCAGGGAATTGCTTCTGAGGCCATGAGCAGGTCAAGGAAGTTGTAATGCAGAGAGCGTGCCTTGCGGTATGTGTTTTGGAGCTTTCCCATCAGATTCAGAAAATCCTCATTTTCTCCCAGTAAATTTTCCGGAAAGTGTCTTTCCATGATTCGATGCAGGATTTTATCCGATTCTTCGACCTGAATAAAAGCTGCAGGTATCCGGCCAGCATCATCAAGGTTAATTGCTTCATGAAAAACATCCAGGGAATCCAGAATGATCAGGCTGGCATAATAGTCATTAATCAGCTGAATCTTTTCCTTTATTCTCACCAGCGAAAGGGTATCGTAGTAAAGTTTAATATCCTTTACTGTAAGCGTATCGATTCCCGGGTCAAAATATGGAACATGGCCAGCAATAATCATCTTACTCGCATTTTTCTCTATTTTTTCATCGAAAGCCGATATGGAAAAAAACTCCGGATTGTTTTTCCTGGCCCAAAGTACCCCAAATTTAATCCTCGGAGGAAGTAAAACATCTGAAATATTGAATTTGCGATATAACACATCTCCTTCGACAACCGGATTCAAACAGAATATCCTGAGGGTGATATCCCCCTGATTCTTTTCCAACTCGATTTGGATGGAATAATTAACCGCGATCTTCACATGCTGAGGGTCTTTCAATAAATCTTTAGCCATTTCCCTGAGTATTTCATTCTCCATAGAATACTCAGATCCGGGCGAAAAGGAATAGGGAATAAAATATGTACAGGGCGTGACGGAATGAAAAACAATCTCCTGGGCTGATAATAATAAAAAATGAAAAAAAAATGATGGTATTAGTATGATTAACCTCCAGTCCCAGTGTTTCATGAAAAAAAAGTGCTTAACGCAAAAGTAAGCATTTGATTTTTTCTCAGATATTATTTTTACATTTGAAAATAAAAACAGTCATTTCATCTTCTCCAAATCGGTAATTATTATGAATCGACATCTGACCATGAAAAGTATTTTTTTCATTCTATTCCTCAGTATTTCAATCTTGGTCAATCCGGGATGCAGCAACAAGAAAAAGCAGGAAATCAAGCCTCCAGCGTTAAAAGTGATGGAAATCAAGGGAACAAGAGTGCCGGTTTCCCTTGAAATGATCGGTCAGGCAGTGGGAATACCTACCATTGAGATCCGTGCCAGAGTTGCCGGATACCTCCAAAACTGGTCCTTCAAGGAAGGTTCTATCGTAAAAAAAGGGCAGCGGCTTTTTACGATTGAACAGAATGAATACATCAACAGCAAAAATTTTGCAGAAGCCGATCTGGAGAATAAAATAGCGGCCTGGGAAAAGGCCAAACTGGATGTGATCCGATTGAAGCCCCTACTGTCGACGAATGCCATCAGCCAGAATGATTACGATAAAGCAGTCACCACTGAGTTACAGGATCGCGCTTCGGTAGCCAGTTCCAGGGCTAACCTGGAAACTGCCAAACTGAACCTCTCCTATACCATCATGGAATCTCCCATCACCGGGTATATCGGGGCCTGTAATGTACGACCCGGTAATCTTGTGGGCAAGGGAGAGTCTACACTTTTATCCACTGTTTCCGCAGTGGATCCCATCTATGTCAATTTCCAGATGAATGAAAACGATTACCTGAAAATCATCCGTTACTGGGACCAGCACAGGGATATGTTTAAAGATAAAAAAGATATTTTCAAGGTTTATCTGACCCTTTCTGATAATCAGCCATATGATCATGCAGGAGTGATAGACTTCATAGACCGCGACATCAATTCCGCTACAGGGACCATTGCATTAAGGGCAGTATTTAAAAATCCCAGCGGACTGATTAAACCCGGGAATTTTGCCAAAGTAAACCTGATCCTGATGGAGGAAGAGAACGGTATCCTTATTCCCCAAGCTGCAACCACACAGATACAGGGGAAGAACTTTGCATTCCTGGTTGACAAGGACAACAAGGTAACACGGATTCCTGTCATACTGGGCAGGGCCATCGGGTCAACGTATATTGTTGGCAATGGTCTTAAGATCGGAGACCGTATCATGCTCGAAGGATTCCAGAAGTTCCAGGATGGGATGCAGATAAAACCCATAATGGTTCCTGATACCCTTCGCGTTCCGGAGAATCTTGAAAAGAAATAGCATAACAGCGAAATAGTAAAATGGCAAAAATTCGTATATCGTAAATCCTGCCTGCCAGTTGGCTGGCATAAATCGTAAATTATGTTGCAGTCCTTTATCACCCGTCCGATCCTTTCCTCCGTAATCGCGATACTCATTGCCATGGTTGGAATATTGAGCATGCTTACCCTGCCCATTTCCCAGTATCCGAATGTTGTTCCGCCGACCATCCAGGTCTCAGCTTATTACCCTGGCGCTAATGCTGAAGATGTCCAAAAAACCGTGTCCGTTCCCCTGGAAGAGCAGATCAATGGGGTGGATCACATGACCTACATGACCTCTCAGTGCGCCAACGATGGATCCTGCAATATTACCGTCTATTTTGAAGTAGGAACTGATCCCGATATGGCGACGGTCAATGTTCAGAACCGTACTCAGCGTGCAATGAATGTTCTCCCCCCAGAAGTTATTCAGGGTGGAGTAACCGTAATGAAGAAATCACCCAGTATTTTATTGCTTTATTCTCTTGTTTCCAGTGATACGGCATACGACACCAAGTTTCTAGCGAATTATCTCAACATCAATATTGTCAATGTGCTGAAACGTATCAATGGGGTGGGTGATGTTAACCTTTTCGGTGGTGATGATTATGCCATGCGCTTATGGCTGAATCCTGAAAGGATGGCCGGATATGGGATAACTGTTGAAGATGTACAGTCAGCCATCAAGGACCAGAACGTTCAGGCTGCGGCAGGACAAATCGGTAAAAACCCTGCAGCCGATGGCCAGGAGATGTCGATCATGCTAAGGGTACAGGGACGCCTTGTCAATGAAAAGCAGTTTGCCGACATCATTGTGAAATCAAATAAGGACGGTTCCCTTGTCAGAATGAAAGATATTGCCAGGGTAGAACTTGGGATGAAAACGTATGATGCAAATGGTCGTCTGAACGGAAAAAATGCTCCGGCCATCGCGGTTTATCAGTCACCCGGTTCAAATGCCGTAGCGGTAAGAAATGAATGTGATGCTACGATGAATGAGCTGGCCAAACAGTTTCCGGAAGGCATCACGTTTGAGAAAGGACTGGACACCGTAGAATTTGTTTCAGCATCCATCGATGAAGTGATCAAAACACTCTTAGAAGCCTTTTTCCTGGTATTTATCGTGGTATTCATCTTTTTGCAGGACTGGAGGGCCACGCTAATTCCTGCGATCACTGTTCCGGTTTCACTGGTCGGAGCGCTTGCAGCCTTTGCCTTCCTTGGTTTTTCCATCAATATGCTCACGCTTTTTGCCCTGGTTCTGGCCATCGGCATTGTTGTGGACGACGCCATTGTGGTACTGGAGGCAGTTCAGGAAAAGATTGATACGGAGGGCCTCAGTCCACTTGAAGCGACCAAACAAACCATGCGTGAAATCACCGGAGCCATCCTTACCATCACCATGGTTCTTTGCGCGGTATTTGTTCCTGTTTCATTCCTTGGCGGAACCACCGGTGTCATGTACAAGCAATTCGCCCTGACCCTTATTTCTTCTATCCTTATTTCTGCGGTTCTTGCTTTGACGCTCACCCCTCCCCTTTGCGTTATTCTACTGAAACCGAAGAGAGAGAAAAAAGGCTTACTTGGGAAATTCTTCAAAGGATTTGACCAGGGATTTGGGAAAACCACTCATACTTACATCAGAATTGTCGAAAATTTCACCCATCATCTTTACCGGCCGGTAATGTTTCTGTCGCTGATCACTGTCTTATGCATCTTTGTCATGAAGTTTCTTCCCAGTGGGTTTTTACCTTCGGAAGACCAGGGATACTTTTTTATCAATATTTCCACCCCAAAAGCATACTCACTGGAGAAAACAGATGCTGTGATGCGTCAGGTTGAAGCCATACTGGCGAAGACAGAAGGAGTGGAATCCTATACCACCATCCCCGGGTACAGCATCCTTGACAATTCGGTCAGCACTACCAACGGAATGGCTTTCGTTAAACTGAAGAACTGGGAGGAAAGGAGTGTGGACTCCTTGCATGCCGAGCGTATCATTCAGCGTGTTCAGGCTCAGTTTAATCATATTGCCGGAGGTATATGCATGGCATTTAATGCCCCTGCTATTTCCGGTCTTGGAAAAACCGGAGGTTTGGAACTTCAGTTGGAAGACAGATCGGGCGCCGGTCTTGAAAAAATGACCGAGGTGATCAGGAACTTCTATGCTGAGGCATCAAAACGAAAAGAGTTTTCAAATTTATTCTCCTCATTCCGTACCGACATACCCCAGCTCAACCTTACTGTTGATAAGGAAAAAGCCAAGACCATGGGGGTTCCTGTCAACAGCATCTATCAGACCCTTCAGTTTCTTTTCGGAAGTTATTATGTCAATGATTTCAACAAATTTGGAAAATCATACCGTGTGATTGTTCAGGCCGATGCCATTTACAGAGCCAACAAGGAAGATATCAGTAAAATTTATGTAAAAAGCAATGCAGGTAACATGGTGCCATTGGGTACCCTGGTCAGCATAGAGCCGACACAGGGGCCAGATGTTGTGAAGCGTTTTAACCTGTATAGTTCTGCTGATTTTACTGTTGGTATTCCTCCCAACGGGTCAACCGGAGAGGGAATTGAAGCGATGAAGGAAGTAGCCTCGAAAACCCTGCCCTATGGTTTCGGTTATGAATATTCAGGGATGACCCGTGAAGAGATTACATCGGGTGGACAAGCGCCTTATATTTTCACCCTTTGTTTTGTTTTCGTATATTTTCTGCTGGCCGCAAAATATGAGAGCTGGCTGCTGCCCATCCCTGTCCTGCTGGCCATACCTTTCGGCGTATTTGGCGCCTTTGGACTACAGTGGGCAAGGGGATTACAGAATAATATTTATGCACAGATAGGCTTGATCATGCTCATCGGACTGGTGGCAAAAAATGCCATCCTCATCGTGGAATTTGCCAAACTTAAACATGATGGAGGGATGCCCTTGTTTGATGCGGCGCGGGAAGGAGCCAGATTGCGTTTCCGGCCTATCCTCATGACTTCCTTTGCCTTTATTTTAGGGGTGGTCCCCCTGCTGATCGCCAGTGGAGCCGGAGCGGCCAGCCGTCATGCACTGGGTACCTCTGTTTTTGGCGGGATGCTCATGGCGACAATATGCGGCGTTATGGTTGTTCCATCTCTTTATGTTGCGTTCCAAAAAATCGAGAACCGGATAAAGAAAAAAGGCAATGAAGCAGTGAAATAGGAAAACTAAAAAATCTGAAATCGTAAATCCTGCCTGCCGTCAGGCAGGCGTAAATCGTAAATATATATGGTCCTAAAATATTTCAAACTCACCTGCCTGCTTCTTCTGCTCCCGGTATTTCTTACCCTTAGCTGTAAAGTTGGGCCAAACTATAAAAAGCCAATTGTTCAGACAGATAGTCTGTTCCGGTTTGCCAGCAGTTCGGATACCAACTGTCTGGCCAACATTGAATGGGTAAAACTGTTTAAAGACACTGTCTTACAGGGTCTTGTAAAGACAGGTTTACAGAACAACTACGATGTCCGGATTGCCTTTTCACGGATTGAGCAGGCTAAAGCCAGTTTTAAAATCGAACGGGGCAAGCAATGGCCACAGTTATCGGCTCAGGGTCAGGCGGCCTATCAGGAACCCGGAACGCCAGGAAACACTTCATATTCAGCCATGGCAGGCATAAGCTGGGAAATTGATCTCTGGGGAAAACTACGCCGATCAAAGGAAGCAGCACGCGCTAACCTGTTCAGCCAAGTCGCTTACCAGCAATCGGTGCGAATCATGCTAATATATAATATCGTCGACAGTTATTTTAATTTGCTGGAATATGATAATGAACTCAGGATCATCCACGAAAATATCCTTATCAGGCAGCAATCGCTCAACCTGGTAAAAGCCAAACTCATTGCAGGTACTGCTTCAGGTCTGGTGGTTGCCCAGGCACAGGCAGAACTGGCTTTGGCACAGACTGAAGTCCCAAAACTGGAAAAGCTGATCGGACAAGAAGAAAATTACCTGAGTACTTTGCTTGGGGAGGCTCCCAAATCCATTAAACGGGGAAGGCCGATGCTTGATCAGATCAATATACCTAAGATCCAAACACCGGGACTTCCTTCAGCGCTGATTGTACGCAGGCCGGATATCATCATGGCAGAGCAGTCACTGGTGGCCGCCAATGCCAACATCGGTGTCGCCCGCGCCATGATGCTTCCATCGCTCAGCATCTCCGGCAATGTCGGAGCTATTTTCAACCCCACTACCCTGGCCTATAACGCACTGGGAAATCTGATTGCTCCAATTTTCGGCGGAGGACAACTCAGGGCCGGAGTTAAAAAAGCACAAGCCTATAAACAGGAAATTCTTTACACTTATTTGCAAACCATCAACAATTCCCTCAAAGAAGTTTCAAATGCATTGCTTGAAGTTGAAAAACAGAAAGAGATCGTCAAAAGTCAACAAACAACGGTCAATGCCGCGCAAACTGCTTTTGATCTCTCCAATCAATTGTACAATGCAGGGTATGCCAGCTATCTGGATGTGATTCAGGCACAAACCCTGCTATTCTCTGCACAGCTTAACCTTTCCATGGCACAAAGCAATGAACTGACTTCCATGGTGAGCCTATACACTGCTTTGGGAGGAGGTTGGAAATAATCCAGCTGAGAAAAAAGTGACAACAGGCATTCAATTATTTAAATGATTATGAAAAACAAGCTCATTCAAATATTCTTTATCCTATTTCTTGTTTTCAGCTTTTCTGACCTTCTTGCACAAAATAATGCCGATACCCTTACCAATGAAGTTAAAGCAAAAATTTTCAACAAATTAAAAAATTTCACTTTCGGATTTTATGTGGATGTGTATTACAACATGACCCTTCACAGCAAGTACGACACTTCAAGCATTGTTCCTTTTTCCGCAAACTGCCCCGTCCAGAACCAGATCCGTCTGAATCTCGCAGCGCTGGAAATCTATTATAATGCCGAAAAAGTCAGAGGGAAACTAGTCATTCAGTACGGGGATGCACCTAACCTGCTGGCTACACCAAATGCCCAGTTCATTAAAAACCTCCGACAGGCCAATTTTGGTTTTAAAATCATTAAAAACCTTTGGCTGGATTTCGGTTATATTCTCAATCCGGTCGGATATGAATCTTCCTGGCCCGTCATCAATCAAATCACTACCGTGACCATCGGAGGATATTATGAACCCGGAAGTGTGCTTGGGGTTAAACTGTCCTACCAATTTACACCCAAACTTAATGGGGGAATCTTATTTGGAAATCCTTACTCCGTAGCTTACGCAAAAAACACACATATGGCAGGGATGGTTTTTCTTACTTATCGCCCGAATGAAAAAATTAATATCACCTATAACAATTTCTTTGGGAACCAGGCTTTAATAGATGCCGACATCAACAATAACATTTTATATAATAACCTGATCGTTTCCTATAATCCCATCAAACAAATTTCCTTAGTCGGGGAATTTGATTACGCCGCACAAACCAACTCAAGATTGGCTCCGGATACCAATAAAACTGCCTGCATGTTCTCTGGATTCCTGCAGGCAAAATTCAATATTTCTAACCATTTTTCACTGACCACCAGGTATGAATTCCTGAATGATCCGGATGGTTTTCTGACCGGAGTTTATCATTTCAAAGGAAAATCCCGCGGACTGTTAACCAATGGCCTGACGGTACAATTTGAATACAAACCGATCAGTTTTGGATATATCCGTATAGAGTATCGTTACCTTAATGCCAACACGGGAAATAATGTTTTTCACGACAATACCAGTGATAACCTTCAATCCATCTTATTTTCAACCGGAGTTAGATTCTGATGATAACACGAAAAGAGATAGAAAAGAGATACAGCCGGATATGTGAACATATTTTCAATCAGGAAGTCAAGCCTGCCCTGGATGAACTGTCGGAATTCCTGAAATTCAGCGCTCCATCCGATTATTATTATCAAATGGAAACCCTTTCCGACAATTACCGGAATTTACTTGCTTATGCCTTCGATGGTTATCAGGATCCTGAGCAATCCAATATCCTGAATAACCTAAGCGCCTCCGTTTTATCCATTGCCGATGAGATCAGACTTACCCTTATGGAACGTGAATTGCCCGCCAGAATACAGGACAGAATTCGTCTGACCAGAGATTTCGGAGAGGATCCGCTCACCATTACCACACGGATTGAAGAAGTTTTTTTTCATCATGAGGTCAATAAACTGATCGAGGAAACCGAGCTTTCCGGTGAGATATCCGCAGATTCTGTCCGGATCAGGGAAAAATTAATGGATGCCGTTTTCAGACTTTTCTGGTTGACAGGGAAATTTGAAGATACCTACGCTGACCTTTTTCGAAAAATCAACCGTTCCTCTGGCCTTCAATGGCATGAAAAATGTCTGATGGTCAGCGCCCTCACCTTAAGCCTGGTTCGATGTTTCGATCCCCTGAAACTGATCATCCTGATGGAGTTTGCCGAAAGTCATGAGAACCACGTCTATCAGAGAGCCCTCACCGGGACCCTCATTGGACTCATGATCTACGACCGCCGGATACTGTACTATCCGGAACTGATTAAAAAGATTGAAAGTCTTCAGGAAGCAGAACATGTCCCCGATGATATTGAGTTCATCCTGATGCAAATTTTACAGGCCAGAGAAACAGAAAAGATCACCCGGGAATTTGAAGAAGAAGTCCTTCCTGACATGAAAAAAATGATGCCCCGCATTGAGGACAAACTTCAACTGGAAGAAATCGGAGAGGAAGATGACCCAGAGGGATATAATCCGAAATGGAAAGGTTTGGTGGATGAAGTTCCAGGTTTGCTGGAGAAAATCGAAAAATTTTCGAAAATGCAGATGGAAGGAGCAGACGTATTCATGAGCACCTTCCAACTGTTAAAACGATTTGATTTCTTCAGCAGCATGAGCAACTGGTTTGTTCCTTTTTACAGGGATCATCCCGGAATCCACAAACCTGAAACCGGACAGCATGAAATCAACCTCAGGTTGATTGAAAGCCTGGAAAAAGCTTTTTACATCTGCAATTCCGACAAATATTCTTTTACCCTGAATTTTCAGACGATCCCGACTCAGCAGCGCAGTATGATAGTAACTAATTTCGAGGCAGAGTTCGCGCAGATGAAAGAAATGGCCTCTGAGGAGCAACTGCTTGATCAAACCCTTCAATCCAATGCGGTTTTCATCCAATATATCCAGGATCTTTATCGTTTTTATAAGTTATTTCCCTCAAAAAATGAATTTGACGATCTCTTCCAGATGAATTTCGAATTCCATAAACTGAATTTCCATACTCGATTTTTTGAAAAGAAAGGATTTAAGGAAAAACTTGCCTCGTTTTATTTCGATAATGAACATTATCTGAATGCCATCTCGGTTTATGAATCCATCCTGGCCATTCCGCCTCCAAAAGGTGAATACTATGAAAAAACCGCGTATTGTTACCAAAAACTCGGCCGGTACAAAAAAGCCATTGATTGCTATAAAATGGCTGAATTATTCGATTCCGACCGCCTCTGGATACTTAAGAAGATGGCCTGGTGCAGCATGAAACTGAAAGATTATGCATCGGCGCTTGGTTTTTATAAGGAGGCTTCCACCCTTCAACCCGATGACCTTCATCTCTCCACTCAGATTGCGCAATGCTGCCTGAATCTTAAAGACTTTGAACAAGCGTTGAAATTCTATTCCAAAGTCAGCTTTTTCAAACCGGGGGATATGAAAATATTACGCCCCATTGCCTATTGCCATTTCCTGATGGGAAAACTTGACCAGGCTGAGGAGTGCTATACGGAACTCCTTTCCAATCTGGCCAATCCTTCTGCCTACGACCTGATGAACGCCGGCCATATTCAACTGTGTTCAGGAAACCGAAAAAAAGCGTTGGCCCTTTACCGGAAAAGCATGACTAATCCATCCATAAGCCAGGAGAACCTGATCGCTGCCTTCGATGAAGATGTCCCCTACCTGATTGCAAACGGTATTCCGGCAAAAGAGATCCCATTGATTAAAGATTACCTGCTTTATCAAAGAAATCCGGAATCATGATTAGAAAACTACCCTGGCCGAAAATAGAACTGCTGATTTTCACATTCATAACCCTGGCCAACCTCATCCCCTTTATCTCAACAAAATTTTTTCCCAGCCTCGATGGCGCTTCCCACCTTAGCAATGCAAACATCATCAACCAGCTTTTAATTTATCAGAATGATTTGTTCCGTCAGTTTTTCCAGATTAATCCGGAACCTGTCCCAAACTGGACTTCTCACTTATTACTTTCGTTCTTTGGATTGATTTTCCCGGCCTTCCTGGCGGAAAAGATCATTGTTGTATCACTCCTTCTCGGCCTTCCGTTTGCCTTCCGATCCTTGATGAAGACACTGGAACCAGAAAATATAAGTCTTAGCTACCTTGTCTTTCCCTTCACCCACTCCATGTTCTTGTTTTTCGGATTTTTTAATTTCTGTATCGGGATTGTCTTTTTCATGATCACCCTGCGCTACTGGCTGGTGAGGCAAGGGATTATCAAAGGGTTGAAAGAAATACTTATCCTGTTTTTCTTTATCCTTATTACTTATTTCTCCCATATCCTTGTGTTCGGTGTACTGCTGATCATCATTGCCATACATATCTTGGCCAATACTCTTTCGGGCTTATCCCGAAACACCATGGAAAGAAAAAAACTTTTCCGTGATTTTTTCCTTAAAACCGGCATCATTACGATGGCTTCTGCAATTCCCCTTTTCCTTTTTGTTTACTTTTTTCTTTCACGACCAGGAATCAGGGAAATATCCTTCCTGACGAAATCACAACTCCTTGAATTTTTGTACAGGATCCGCCCGCTGATTTCTTTTAATCCTGAGAAAGAAGGGATCTTTACGATCATTTTATTCGGACTGTTGGTTTTTCTCCTTCTTACCGGCGTTCTGATCATGGCTTACCGTTTTTTCAGTTTGAAAAACAAAAAGGTAAACCCAAATTCAGTATGGCTTATACCATCTGTTTTCACCCTTCTGTTATTGTATTTTTTCCTTCCTGACGCTTACGGAACTGCAAGTTATACCAATCTCCGGTTGGGATTTGTCTTGTTCCTGCTGATCATCCTCTGGATTTCGACCTTTCCACTTCCCCGTTGGATGGGTATAATGGCAGCAACTACAGCCATAGCGGTCAATGTCATGATGATTGAGTTTAACAAACCGCTCATCCGTGAATTCGGGAAGATGGCCGAGGACTGCAACAAAGCATCCCAGTATGTCGCGCCAAACAGCCTGGTTTTACCCATTTATCTGATGGACAACTGGTTTACTGGACATTTTGTGGATTACATAGCGGTTGATAAACCTATCCTGATGGTGTACAACTATGAATGTGAAACGGGTTATTTCCCTGTGATATGGAATACATCCTCCAAACCCAATTATTTTATAGGCAATCCATCAGATTCCTCTCATTATATCAATTTTGCCTTAAGCGGAGAACGGGAAAGCTTAAAAGTCAACTATATCTTTGTCATGGGAAAGATTGATCCAGGGAAGGACTGGTTTTTTTCGATGCTTGATAAAATTCTGGTCAAGACTTATGTTCCGGTTTATTCCACTGAATTTTGCTGTCTTTATCAGTCTTTACCTATTTATTGAAGCGATTCAGGCTATTCTGACTGATCAGATGCCAATCCGGTTTTCCGATAAATCCTTCCAGGTCATGACTATCCGTATAGGACATGGCAGAGGATAAATAATCCTTGAAATTATCCACCCAGCCCGACAAAGTATATTCTACCTGGATCATCCGAGTCACGCCTTCGGAGGAACGGATCTCATTTCCTAAGTGAGCCTGGACTTCCTTGGTACTCATTCCACGAAATTTTTTGTAAAACAAAGAGCCCATTTTAAAAGCTGTTCTGACTTCTTCGCTATATTGGTCCACCTTATCGCCTGGGACAGTGTAACCTTCAAATTTTTTATTTGCGGCAAAGGTATGCCCCGCCGACTCCAGGGCTTTATTGAAGATCCCTCCACACATCACATAATCGGCGCCAAGAGCCAGGGCTTTGATGATGTCGGCATACTTCCTGATCCCTCCATCAGCCACGATTTTTGCAAAAGCACCGGATTTCCGGCTTTTCATTACATGAATGTCGTAGATCAGCGATGCCAGCGGATATCCTATACCGGTATGCACAGAAGTACTGCAACCTGATCCATTGCCGACACCCACCCGAACATAATCAGCGCCAGCCGAGGAGAGTTCAAAAAATGTTTCCGGGTTGGCAACATTGCCTGCCATAAGAATCAATTGATCCCCGTATATTTCTTTGGCTTTGCTTACGGTCCCAAACAACCTTTTCATATGTCCGTTGGCAATGTCAATACAGATAAAAAAAGGAGCAGAGGATTCCATGAGAGGGGAGTTGACAAAAAGATGCTCCACCTGATCCAGACTCAAGGCCATCCACCCTTTTGTACCCACGATATCCCGGGTGTTAAAATTTCTTGTTTCTGTCCTCGGGATGATAGGATTAATATGGTTTTTCTCGTAAATCTTACGGTGGTCAAGGTCAGTAACCGTATCCATGGGGGCAGTAAACAAGGGCAGCATACCCTTTCCATCCATTATCTTCACTGTTTTTCTGGAGTTGATTGAACTCAGAACAGCCGGACTGATCAAAATATCGTCGAAGTCAAATTTCATGTTGAGCATGATCACATTATTTGTCGATTACTATTCTTACCGGATAACCGGTCAACCTTTGCTGAAGCCATTCTTTGATTCGCTTCATGTCATGTTTATCGGGATTCCTTTTAACTTTGAGATAGGCCAGATAAGCAGTATCCGATTTTTTCGTTCCTGGTTTACGGATGATCACCATGGACACGGATACCTCTTCGGCCAGAGGAAACAGGACTTTAATTTCCGGGATCAGGGTTCCGTTGCCAGAAAAATCTTCCAGCCCTTTCAATTTTTGCTCCAGCATTTGAATTTTCTCTTCCTTTACAGCAAGTATCTCCTGGGTTTTGGTATATAATTCCTCGACAATTTCTGATTTCATGCTGGTGATCTCGGTGGGGTTAAGTTCATTTACTCCCTGTTTAACCAGGAGTTTAGCATTCATGAGGTGGTAATCAGGCATTTTTTTCTTCGCGTTTTCAAGCAGCTCATTGCTGACTCCTTTTCCAATGTAAACCAAAGAGATTGTTTTTTCTGAAGCGCTGATTTTCCTTTCGATGATGGTATTGTCATTGAAATTTAATTCCTTGTTAATGAAGTGGGCAGAATTGGATTCAAACACATTCCGTTGAATCATCTGGTAAGCGATATAAATACTGGGCAAGAGGGTGATAATCACGATAGTGTAGATGAAAAGCTTTACCTTTTTTGCCGTATGTTCATCTTTGTACTGTATCAGAGGGAAATGTAAAAATCTAACCATCAGGAAAGTAGCAAGGCAAATAAAAACGCTGTTGATAAAGAAGAGGTATAAAGCGCCGGCAAAGTAGTACATATTCCCCACGGCAAGCCCGTAACCTGCTGTACATAAAGGAGGCATAAGTGCAGTAGCGATGGCTACGCCGGGGATTACATTTCCCTTGGATTTGCTAGAGGTCGCGATGACCCCGGCCAGTCCTCCAAAGAAAGCGATCAGCACATCATACACTGTGGGGGTGGTACGGGCCAGTAATTCTGAATGGGCTTCCGCCAAAGGGGTGGAAACAAAATACAGCGTCGAGGCGCATAAGCTGATGATGACGGCAATGGAATAATTGTAGGCTGAGGTTCGGATCAGCCTGAAGTCATTGATCCCGGCGCCAAGTCCTATCCCCATGATGGGACCCATCAGGGGGGAGATCAGCATGGCACCAATGATCACCGCCGTGGAATTCATGTTCAGGCCGATGGAAGCCAGAAAAATGGCAAAGATCAATACCCAGAGGTTGGTTCCCCTGAAATAAATGCTTTGCCTGATCGATTGTATTACCTCCTCCACCCCGGCCTGCTCATCCGAGAGATTGAAGCGGTCTTTTAAAAATGCTTTAAAACTTGTGTTATATGGCATAGAAATGTTTTGATATTATTTAATTTCAATCCCAAATTTACAAGAAAACTTTCTTTTTACACATAGACGAATAAAAATCCAGCCCGGAACTCAAACGCTTTATGTACTCGAGGCACATTCATAACTAAGCACATAATCTATAAACTTGGTATTATATGCAACGAGTATGCGGACTGGATGTACACAAAGATACTATATTTTCTGCGACATTTGATGGTAAGAAGCATGGCCCGGCAAGAGAATATTTAAGGTGTACTTTGACCCCGATATTTCAGATAGCTTCAAATTTTTTGAGATAGAAATTGCAGACCGTTACAAGGCGAAACAACGATAGAAGTAAGGTGCATTTTTGTCAATATATGGAAAA
>CAZSDU010000023.1:0-44608 GCA_964605775.1 uncultured Prolixibacteraceae bacterium
ACAGATACAGCGGGTAATAAATTATGGGATCTGGTCTATGGGGCAGATGATTATTATTATGGTTGGCCATGGGCAGTAAAAAAGAGCAATTCAGGGAATTATTATGAAGCCGGTAATCATTTTTTTTCTGATGGCACCGGAAATCCGTCATTTGTTAAAGTACTGCAAAATGGAAATCCGTCTTATAACAGAGATGTCAATACAGGGATGACCTGGGGTGGGTTAGCTTCAATTGACTTTCTTCAGGACAGCCTTCTGGTGATGATAAGCCGTTGGTATACGGATTTAAATACACCTCATGATGGTTTTTTTAAAACTGATACTTTAGGAAATTGCAGAAAAGTAAAAGAAATTTTTCTTCTGACCAACGGATATGAAACCGCTGCTTCTTGTAAAGACAAGAAATTCATTGCTGTAGGCAACGACGCCACCGGTGGTTCATGGAAAATTTATGCGGTAAAAGTGAACTCCGATCTGGAGTACGATAGTATATATACAAAGCCATTCACTTATGACAGTCTTTGCCCGCGTCCGATAGTCTCAGATACAGTCGATCCCGATTGCGATAATGTGTATGTAGGTATTGAAGAATCATTTAAAAACCCTGAAACTACCAGACTAATGGTTTATCCAAATCCTGCCAGCGATCACATCACAATCGAGACACCAAAATACCTGGTGGTTACAAACACAAGCAGCAATATCCCATCCACCACCGTTTATCATCAGTGGAAATCCACCTATCTGGAGGTTTATGATCTTTCAGGCAAAAAGGTCATGGAAAGGGAGGTGAAACAATCGGAAAAAGAGATCCTACTGGATATTTCAGGCTGGAAGAGAGGGATGTATATTTTCAGATTGCTGTATAACAAGCAGGAAGTGGGGAATCAGAAGGTGGTGGTGGAGTAAGGAGCTCCCCCAAGGATAACCTTTTCAGCCCGTCCGTGAACCTTAAAGCCTTCGTAGATCTCCGAATCACAATGCTGAACATGGCTTTTTACGGAAATAGTCTTTGAGAAATCCGGGTCCCAGATCACAATATCTGCATCATATCCCGGTTCTATCCTGCCTTTTGTCTGACCCATTCCGAAAATTTCAGCAGGATTGACTGATACCAGGTCAACGAAACGGTTCAGACTCATTCTGCCGGCAAGAACGCCGTAGGTGTACAATAGGCTTAAACGGTGTTCTATCCCACCTGCTCCATTGGGAATTCTGGTGAAATCATGGATCCCCCGGTCTTTTTGTCCATGCAGATTGAACGGACAATGATCCGTAGAAACCACATCGATGAGTCCATCGGCAAGCGCTTCCCAGAGTCCTTCCTGATCATTTTTTCCGCGTATGGGCGGAGAGATCACATAAGGCAGTACATCCATGTCGTCACGGTCAAGACCATATACCGAATCGTCTAACAAGAGATACTGAGGGCATGTTTCACCATAAACCCGGATACCCGATTTTTTAGCAGCGCCCACCATTTCAGCTCCCTTCCGGGTTGAAATATGAACAATATAAGCCTTACATCCTGTTTTTGCCGATAAGGCAATAACCTTTTCTATCGCCCGGATCTCTGTTTCCGGTGGCCGGGATGCTGCATGGCAGGCAGGCCTGACCTTCCCTTCTTTCACAAACTCCTGCTGCTTATGGCTGATCCATACGCCATCTTCGCAATGTACCATCACCAAAACCCCGGCTGATCCAGCAATCCACATAAGTCGTTCCAGTTCATCATACCCTATCCCGATGGATTCACGGTAAGCCAGATAGGCCTTGAAAGACCTGATTCCTTCCATTTCAATCATCGGAATGATCTCCCTGGCAATCGCAGTATTCCATTCACTGATGCCCAGGTGAAGCCCGCAATTGATATGACTGGCTGCCGTTTCAGCTTTCCGCAGGAAGTAAGCTTCCTCCAGTGATTGTCCGCGATGGGGAGTAACAAAATCGATCATCGTGGTGGTTCCTCCGGCCAAAGCCGCCTGGCTGCCGGATATGAAATCATCGGAGGAATTACCGGCAGGAGTGGGTAAGGCAAGGTGAACATGGGGATCAATACCTCCGGGCAGAATTAATTTCCCCAGGGCATTGATCACTTCAGCATCCCTAAACCTGTCTGAATGAAAATCCCCGATGGCTGAAATTTTTCCACCTTCTATGAATACATCCGTCCGGATCTGTTCTTTCCCTTTGATAATGTTGCCGTTCCGGATCAGTATGGGGTTCATGGTTTCGGATTCAGGAAATATGTTGCATGGCTTCCCAAAGACGGCCTGCCTGAAGCCGGGATTCATGCAGGATTTTATCTTCATCCACCGTCAGCATTTTTCCGTTTTCCACGATCAGTTTCCCGCTTGAGATCACATGTTTCACATGCTTGGCCTCCAGTCCGAAGAGGAAATGCCCGGGAAAATTATGTTGAGTCAGGGGTGTGGGTGTATCATAATCCAGAACGACCAGGTTATTCTCCCCGTCACCTGCAAATCCGTTCCGGTCAAGGTAATGATGAACATTCCTGAACCGGCGGTAAGTCTCATGGTAATCAATGGTATCGAAATGATGCCCGGAGAAAAAGGCTGCCTTTGCACTCCTCAGCATGTCGCAATGCATGCCATCGGTTCCAAACATAATCCTTGAACCAAGGCCTTCCGAATTAAAAAATCCGACAGTATTATTCAGGTTGCTTTCCATATTTTCGACCACCCAGGCTGGAGAATCATGAACCAGTTTTCTTTCCCGCTCATTGAGGTGAATGCAATGAACCAGAATTGATTTCGGGAACTGCAGCACTCCTGCTTCGAAAAGCCGTTCGATCACCCTTTTCCGGTAATGCTGCTCACAATGCTTCTCGTCCGACAGATCCTCGGCCACATGGATATGAATGCCTGAATTTGTCCTGCCTGCCAGGTCAACGGCTTGTTTCAGTGTTTTGTCTCCGACCGTGAAGGAAGCATGCAATCCGACCAATCCCTGTCTTTTTGAAAGGTATGCAGCCGTTTCACTCAATCCCTTTTCAGCTATTTCCAGCCCGTCACGATCCGAGATCTCGTAACAAAGGAGATGATTCACCCCCACTGCTTCAAAAGCCTCAGCGATGATTTCAAGACTGCCATCTATGGCGAAGGGGGAAGCATGATGATCGATGACAAAGGTGACGCCGTTTTTGGCGCAGGCTATGGCTGTGACCAGCGCGCTGGCGCGGATCATGTCAAGGTCCAGTGATTTGTCGAGCGTCCACCAGACATACTGCAATATTTCAGAAAAATTTTGCGGATTCTTCTTCGGTGCATTCATTCCCCTGGCCAAGGCCGAATACACATGGTGATGCCCGTTGGCAAAGGATTTGGTAATGTATTTACCGCTGCAGTCGATGGTTCTGTTCACAGACATTGCAGGATACTCCCCTCTCCCTCCGGGAGAGGGGTCGGGGGTGAGGGGTGTTTTGCCCTGAGAGGAGCCGGGGGTGAGGGGATTTGGTTCTACAAGGATATCCGTCTGCCGGAATTCCAAGGTCTGCCAGTCGATAAATATGCCGTTTTTAAGGAGTATCATAAAATTAATTCTACCCAAAAGTAAGGAGAAGATTTAATTTGTTAACTTGCATTGGCGACTTTGATAAAAAATAATCAATGATGATTAAAGATTACCTGAATCACATCATAAAAACGACTACCCGGGGAGATGCCAGGGAAGAAAGTTATTACCCCCATTTTTCCAATTTTCTGTTTGATTTTGCTTTAAGTATCGGTAAGACCAAAACGCAAATCACAACCCTGCCAAAGAAAACCGAGGCTGGGAATCCCGATTTCAGGGTCTGGGACGGCAAAGAAAACATTGTCGGTTATATCGAGGCAAAGAAACCAGGCGAAAACCTGAATCTGATCGAAGATTCGGAACAACTGAAGCGCTATTTAAAAACCTTCCCGAATGTAATTCTCACTGATTTCTACGAATTCCGTCTCTACCGCTCAGGCATACTGATCGATAAAACCTTTATTGCCCGCTCTGCGCTGGCTAAAAAAGGAATTCCTCCTCCCATTGAAAATGAAGAAAAATTCGTCGCCCTGCTGACTAAATTTTTTGCATTCTCACTGCCGAAAGTTACCACAGCCGAGCAATTGGCCAGGGAACTTGCCATAAGGACAAGGTTTCTGCGCGATGAGGTGATTTCCGTGGAAATGGAACAGCAGCAAAAGGGGAAAGGCGAATTATATGGCTTTTTTGAAACCTTCAAAAAATTTCTTATCTCCCATCTCACCGAAAAAGATTTTGCCGACCTGTTCTCCCAAACCATTACTTATGGTATGTTTGCCGCACGTACCCGGAGCACCAATGGGTTTAACCGGAAATTAGCTTACGATTTAATTCCAAAAACCATCGGCATCCTGCGGAATGTGTTCAGATTCGTTTCCCAGGGCGATCTGCCCATGCATATGGAAGTGATGATCGACGACATTGCCGAAGTACTGAATGCCGCTGATGTCAAAAATATCCTGCATGGGTATTACAAAGCCGGCAAGGGTGAAGATCCCGTCGTTCATTTTTATGAAACATTCCTGAGTGAATACGACCCCGCCACCCGTGAAAAACGAGGTGTCTATTATACTCCGGAACCGGTGGTAAGATACATTGTGCGCAGCGTCCACGAAATTCTGAAAACTCGTTTCAAGCTCGACGATGGGCTCGCCAGCCGGGAAGTTACCCTGCTTGATCCCGCGGGAGGAACACTCACTTTTCCAGCCGAAGCCATTCAGCTCGCGGTAAAGGAATATACCGGTAAATATGGTGAAGGCGGTATCAATAAATTGCTGAGCGAACACATCCTGAAGAATTTTTACGCCTTTGAACTGATAATGGCGCCCTATGCCATCGGACATATCAAGATGAGCTTTCTGCTGGAAGAACTGGGTTACACCATGAAAGAACAGGAGCGCTTCAAACTTTACCTCACCAACACCCTCGATATCGAAGACCTCAGCCAGACTCAGATCCCCGGACTGGAAAGCCTGAGCGACGAAAGCCATGAAGCCGGAAAGATAAAAAGGAATGAGCAAATCCTCGTGATTATGGGGAATCCGCCATATAGTGGTATATCCGCCAATATCAACGAATGGACCGAAAAACTCCTGAAAACCAATCTTGACGGAGCTCAGAGCTATTACGAAATTGACGGAAAGAAACTTGCAGAGAAAAAACTCTGGCTTCAGGACGACTATGTGAAGTTCCTTCGCTTCGCTCAATGGAAAATACACAAAGCGGGACAGGGAATCGTGGCCATGATCACCAACCACAGTTACCTGGATAATCCCACTTTCAGAGGCATGCGCCAGAGCCTGCTGAACACTTTCAATGAAATCTTCATCCTCGATTTACATGGTAACAGCCTGAAAAAAGAGACGGCCCCTGATGGCAGCAAGGATATGAACGTGTTCGACATTCAGCAAGGTGTCGCCATTGCCTTGTTTATAAAAAAAACCGGTGAAAAAGGATGCAAAATATACCATGGCAACCTTTATGGTGACAGGGAAAGCAAGTACAACTGGCTGGATCATCATGAGTTGAAAAAGAAAGATTACCAGCAACTGAAACCAGTAAGCCCCTGGTATTTCTTCATTGAACGAAACACCAGAGATATTGAGCACTATAATGACTGGATGAAAGTGAATGAGATTTTTCCGGTGAATGTGACAGGTATTGTGACAGCAAGAGATAGATTTGCCATTGATTTTAAAAAAGAAACTCTTGAAGCAAGAATCCGTCAATTCAGAAATTTAAAACTTGAGGATGATATTGTCCGCGCTGCATATAACTTAAAAGATACCCGTGGGTGGAAATTGCCGGAAGCCAGGAAAAAAGTAGCCAAGGACTTAAATTGGGATGAACATTTTAAGAAAATTCTTTATCGTCCCTTTGATATTCAACACATATATTATTCTCCTTATACTGTGGATTGGGGAAGACCAGAATTCATGAGACATATGTTTGCAGGTAATTTGGGTCTTGTTCAAAACAAACAAATAAGAGGGGAAAATATAGGTCATTCATTAATAACAGACCATATTATTGATTTTCATTTACTTGAAACTGCAAATGCCAATCCTTACCTTTTTCCCCTTTACCTATACAAACCCGAACAAAAGAAAAAGAAAACCGGTTTTCAAAGCATGATACTGTTTGAACCTGAAGAAGAATATGGGAACGAAGGTAAAAAGCCCAACATTGCACCCGTAGTTTTTGAAATACTCAGGGAAGCTTATGCTCCCCTCTCCTTTAGGAGAGGGGCCGGGGGTGAGGTGCCCTGGGCCGAGGTAACACCGGAACAAATTCTTTATTACTGCTATGCAGTGTTGTACAGTAATACTTATAGACAGAAATATGCAGCGTTCCTGAAAATAGATTTCCCGCGCATTCCCTTTACCAGTGATTACAACTTGTTTTTACAACTGGCCGAATTGGGCGAAGCACTCACCCAACTGCATCTGCTCAAGAGTAAAACCCTGAATAACCCCATCGTAAAATACAAGGGATTGGGAGAAGATCTGATCGGGAAACCCGTTTATGATGAAGCGAACAGATGCGTTTTTATCAATGCAACCAACTTTTTTGAAGGCATTGAACCCGGAATGTGGAAGTATCATATCGGAGGCTATCAGGTGCTGGAGAAACACCTGAAAGACCGCAAAGGCCGTCAGATGAGCGATCCGGCCACCTATTGCAAAATTGCCACTGCCATTGCCGGAACAATAAAAATCCAGGAAAGCATCGACTTATTATACATAAAGGCCGAGGAAAACCTGATCACAATGATCCAAAAAGATTAATCAGATCGGGTATTTAAAAATCTTCCTCGTCATATTCAATTGGCACTTCGGGATTCAAATCAACTACCATGGATTGCCAGGATACCAGAATCCATTGGTTGAACAATTCGAAGGTGCGTTGTTGAGGCCACAGGGACTCATCTGTGATCCAGCCAAAAAGCACCTCCTCGAAAATTTCCGTGTAGTTTTCGCTGAGCCATTCTTTAAAATCTTCTTCGGTATTAAGTTCCTCAATGAGGTAGATGGTCGATTCGTCGTAGGTCAAAGGATCGCGGAATTCTATTGGATGTTCCCTGTCAATAGAATTCACCCAGTTGATGAGCGATTTTTTTGCAGAAACGATGATGGCATCACGGTTGATTGTTTCCATGGATTTATATTTGGGTTTCATTAAATGTTGTAGTTTACACTCAAGGCGAAGTTTTATTCAACTTGTTGTTACTCATTTTCGATCCCGGAGGACCCTTTCTGATTCCTTTTCATCGGCAATTTCTTCCTTCTGATCCCGTCGAAAGTGTATAACGCATTGGCCACAGTCGCAGCAGTGGGAACCAGTCCGATTTCCCCTATGCCTTTGGCTCCGTAAGGACCGACAGGATCAGCTTCTTCGATTCCGATTACTTCGATTTCGGGTGTTTCCGTTGCCCTCAGCACACCGCAGTCACGGAGATGGGTGCTGATCAAGCGACCATCTTTCATGGGAAGATCTTCTGTTAGCGCATATCCCAGACCCATATGCACCGCACCCTGGATTTGTCCTTCAAACAACATGGGATTCATGATTTTCCCGGCATCATGGGCAGCCACAACTTTTTCGATTTCCCCCTGATCATTCAGGGTGACCAGCTGGGCTGCATACCCGTAGGCATAATGGGTGATGATTTTATCCACGCTGGCGCCGGGTTTGGTAGTCCAATCGCAATAATATTTCCCGGTATAGGTTTTCCCGGTGAGCTTTATGAGAATCTGCTGAACTGCATCCTCTTTTAATTCATCTCCGGATGATCTGAACTGATCCATGTCTTCACGGATGGCAATGGATGCATCAATGATGGCATTCCCAAGTAAAGCTGTGGCACGGGAGGAAGTCGTCATCCCGGTTGGCAATTCTGCTTTGGTGTCCACCTCTACATCTATGAGTCCTGACGGGATACCGGTTTCCTGGTGTAGCACCTGCATGGCCATGTTCTGAACTCCTTGTCCCATTTCGGTCCAGCCATGTTCAATCAAGACCCTTCCGTTTTCAAGGATATTGATTTTTACATCGCTGAAATCGGTCATGCCGTTTCCAACTCCGGAGTTTTTGATCCCACAGGCAATGCCTGCATATTTTGCAGCATAAAACTGACCTTTCAACGCCAGCAAACAGGCTTTGATCCCTACCCCTTTCCCAAGAATCTGTCCGGTGGCAGTCATTTTACCTTCATCCAGGGCATTGTCGTAGCGGAATTTCCATCGATCAAATTTCCCTTTTTCACAGAGTTCATCAATGCAGCTTTCCAGGGCAAAAGCGGCCTGGTTGGCGCCAAAGCCCCGCATGGCGCCGGAAGGAATATTATTAGTATAAACTGTAAGTGAGGCTATATCGAC
Source organism: uncultured Prolixibacteraceae bacterium (assembly GCA_964605775.1). Classification (GTDB taxonomy): domain Bacteria; phylum Bacteroidota; class Bacteroidia; order Bacteroidales; family FEN-979; genus CAZSDU01. The sequence goes on from CAZSDU010000023.1 coordinate 8,412, forward strand.
ATGCGGCACATGATATCCTCCGCTGGCATGACCGGCCACTCTTTCCATGACCTTTGTTCCCACGGAAGCATAAGCACCGGTATCACCGATGGCCAGCAATTTCAATCCGGTGAGCATTCCATTTTCATCACAAGCCAGGGAAATATCCATCCAAACCGGATGACGCTTGGGATGCATGATAATGGATTCCTCTCTCGACAGATGAAGTTTGACCGGTTTTTTCAGCAGCCATGCAAAAAGGGCAACATGTCCCTGCACCGTCATATCTTCACGGCCGCCAAAACCGCCCCCACAGGGAACCAGCGTCACCCTGACCTGGTCTTCATTCAATCCCAGAAGGGAAGCTACCTGCCGCTGGTCAACATAGATGCCTTGTCCCTGGGAAAACAGATGAATGCCATCCTGTTCAGGCAGGGCAATGGCTGCTTCGGTTTCCAGAAATGCATGTTCAACCCGCTGAGTCTCATAAATACCTGATACAAAATGGGCTGATTTCTGAAAAATTTCTTCAATGTCAGATCCCCGTCTGACAACACATTTTTCCAGCAGGTTTGACTTGCCGGGATGAACAGCCGGTGAACTTGAATCCAGTGCCTGATGGATATTGGATACAGGATGCAGGATATCATAGTCAACTTTTATCATAGCTGCTGCTTTTCTTGCCGTATCCTCATCCCCGGCTACAACCCCGGCAATGACATCGCCGATATAGCAGGTGGTTTCACCTTTCGCAATCATCAATGGCCAGTCGTTGAAGATCAATCCGGTATAACGATCGCCGGGAATATCTCCGGCCAAAAAAATTTTTTCAACACCTTCTACTTTTTCTGCTATGGATGTATCTATGCTTAACACCCTGGCCCTGGGATGGTCGCTGAAACGCAGGGCAGCAAAAAGCATCCCATCAAACTGCATATCGTTGACAAAAACCCGTTTCCCGATGGCTGTTTCAAATGCCTGATACTTCTTCATCGAATCCCCGATCCCTGCCTGTCCGTTAGGCAGGCTGCATTCTTCATCTCGAATCCCATATCCCGTATCCTGCATCCTGCATCCTCTCAATGCTTCTTCTATGGCATCCACAATCTTCACATAACCTGTACAGCGGCAGAGGTTGAGATGGAGGGCTTTTTTAATTTGTTCCCGGTCAGGATTCGGGTTTTCAGAAAATAAAACTTTTGTCCGCATGATCAGTCCCGGAGTACAGAATCCGCATTGAACAGCTCCTTTTTCAACATAAGCCCTGGCAATAATATCCCGGATATTTTCGGGAATACCTTCCATGGTAATAATTTCTGCCCCCTCCAGGAATTTCATCTTCTGTGTGCATGAAAGCTTTGCCTTCCCGTTGATCTCTACCATGCAGGCTCCGCAGGCCGCCTGGCCGGAACAACCGTCTTTAACTGAAATTATTCCTTCGTCATGGCGTAAAAACGACAAAAGTGTCCGGTTTCCATCACCGGTATATTGAATTTTACGTGAATTCAAAGTCAAAGAGATCATGCAGAATCTTATGACAAATATTCCTTGAAAATATCCCTAATCGATGCCAAATCAGGGTCTATCGGTCTCGGGATATTGATCAGCGGCTGAACTGACCTCAGATCCTTGAGTCCGCTACCTGTAAGCAAAACAACATTCTTTGAGCCTGGCTGGATCGCTTCCCCATGATGATATTTCAGCATGCCGGCGAAAGCGGCAACAGCAGCAGGCTCCTGGAAAATACCGGTGGTGCGCGCAAGTTCCCGGGAAGCAAGAAGAATTTCATTATCGCTAACACTAATCCATTCACCGTGATATTTTTTCAGGTAGTTCCGGGTCATGTAAAAGTTCCTTGGAACATCTACTGAAATTGAATCCGCTATTGTCTCCGACGGAATAGAATGAAACCTCACAGACTTCAGATTCCGGATAAGGTTATCGCTGCCTTCTGCCTGGACTGCGATGATTGTTGGGATATGATCAATAATATCCAGTTTAAGCAAATCTTCAAATCCTTTATAAACTCCGGAAATAATGACTCCATCTCCCGTTGGAACGAAAATCCGGTCGGGAACCCGGTATCCAAGCTGAGCATAAATTTCAAAAGAAACTGTCTTTTTCCCCTCAATGGTCAGGGGATTATAGGCGGTATTACGGTTATAAAATCCAAAAACCTCCGTAGCCTTCACGCTCAGATCGAATGCATTGTCGTAATTTCCCTTAACGGGAATGATCCTGGCACCGTACATGACAATCTGGGTCAGTTTGGCCTGCGGTGCAGCGGAAGGAACAAAAATAATAGAATGTTGCCCCTGAGAGGCACAAATACCGGCCAGCGATGAACCGGCATTTCCCGTTGAAGCTGCAATGATTGTCGAAATCCCATGTTCTTTTGCAAAGGCAGAAACCAATGCTGAAGCCCTGTCTTTAAAAGAAAAAGTCGGGTTCTGGGAATCATCTTTCAGATACAATTCAAAATCCAGCTCTTCCATCGACCTGTCCGCTTGACCACCTGTTCGCTTATCCGCCCCTCCCCCGGTCCAACGGTCAAACCGGTACATAGGCGTATTCCCTACCCTTAATCCTGGTAAGTTCTTCAGATCATCCAGCGGCAGAAGAGAGTAAAAACCTTCCATGGCAAGATGCTGAAACCGGTTGTGTGCAGGTGCTTTTTTTCTGATTTTGTCGTATGGGAAAATGGTTTTCAATACTCCTTTTGGAGGCTGATTTGCGACATTATCCCTGCTGCAGGCCGGACACAGGTACATGACCTTATCTGCAGGGTATTCAGCCTGGCAGTCATTACATTCGTAAAAAAAATCGTCTCCCATCATTTTAACAAACCTGTTCGCTCATTGAATTCATTGATCAGTTCATCCCAACGGGCAGGCTGACTGAAAATTTTCGGCCAGATTTCTCTGTCATCCCAAAGCTGACGAAGATCCGCCACCTCCTTTTCCTGTTGTTCGATCCAGGTAAAATATTTCAGGTTATGGATCACTTTCTGATCATCATAGGTAAGCTCCTTCATGTAATCAGTAGTCGTTCCAAGCATGCATTTTTCGTGATCTTTTGCAGCCTGAAGCAGGGTATAAGCTCCACGTTCAGCATTAAGTTCTGTCAAACGGGAAACATACATCTCTGCAGAATCTGTGGCAATGGTCATCAGAATATCATCTCCGGTCAGATCGAAATGTTTAGCCGTTTTTATGGCTGAAAGTATATTGGCAATTCCGGATATACCGATCAATTCAAGCTGGTCAACCAATGGTTGATCGACTCCGGCAGAAACAAGATAGTTATGCCCTTCTTTCTCATTGAACAAGCGAAATAACCGCATGCAGTATTCATCATCAATGGCAGTCACCACATTGGTGTTTTTTACATTATGTATCCAGGGAACATGTTTATCCCCTATCCCTTCGATCCGATGGCCGCCAAAACCATTACGCAGAAGGGTCGGACATTGCAGGGCCTCAGAAGCCACCACTTTCAAATGAGGAAAATGGGTACGCAGATAATCTCCCGCAGCAATGGTACCGGCAGAACCGGTGGCAGAAATGTAAGCAGCCAATTGCGATTTTTTTCCCGCTATCAGATGGTAAACTTCTTCCAGGGCATGCCCTGTGATCTCATAATGCCAGCAAGAATTTCCAAACTCATCAAACTGGTTGAATATCATGCAATCCTTACGGGTACGCCTGATTTCCCAACATTTATCATAAATTTCCTTCACATTGGACTCACATCCGGGAGTAGCTATTACCTCGGCGCCGATCTCTTTCAGCCAGGTAAAACGCTCCTGGCTCATTTCCTCGGGAAGAATAGCCACCGCTGTAACATCCATCAGGTAAGAATCAAATGCCCCACCCCGGCAGTAATTCCCGGTGGAAGGCCAGACGGCTTTATGGTAGGTGGGGTCAAACTGACCGGTGATGATACGCGGAGCAAGGCAACCATAGGCTGCACCCACCTTGTGAGCCCCGGTGGGAAACCATTTACCGATCATGACAATAATGCGGGCATCAACACCCGTGATGGATTTTGGAAGTTCGAGATAGTTCGGATAACCATATAAACCCCCGGATTTTTTAGGTTCATTCTTCCATGTGATCCGGAAGAGGTTCAAAGGATGTAAATCCCATAATCCTATGGCCTTCAATTTTTCTTTTACTTTTTCAGGCACCAGCTCCGGATGCTGCAACTGTGCAAAAGTGGGCAGAATAATCCCCTTGTCACGGTAACGGTCAACAGCCTTCTGCAACACTGCCTGGTCAACAATCTCGTTGGTTATTGGAATCATTTTTAAATGTATTAATGCTTAATTAGTAATTAATTCCTCATTCTTCCCTGATACCTGCTCTGCTCCCTGCAGAATAATGCTCATTGCTGCTGCAAAGGTAAAATGATACGCTTTCATACAAGGTGTATTGAATTTAACATCCAGAGGCCTGAAAGTAGATGCTTCAAGAACCGCTTTTACCTGGTCTGTTTCAAAGATATACCGATCTCCTTCAAGAGTTAGGGTTTTTATCATCTTCTTTTCTTTATATATCAGGATATTTTTACCGGGAAGTTTACTCAGATAATATCCTTCTCTTTCCTGTTTGAAAGACTCCAAGGAAAGCGAAAGCCCTGGTTTATCCGCGAACGGCCTGCCGCTGCTTGGACAAAAGGTGGTACAATTTCCGCATTCATTGCAAAGATCACGGATGTTAAGCACCTGGATGGCCTGATCAACAGTGAAAACCTGATCTTCTTCAAAACAGATAACGCCATCGGTTTGCAAGACTGCTTTTTGTAACTGAAATTTTACCGGTTTTATGCGATAAGAAAAATTGGCCAGATTCGGACAAACACTCACGCAGACATTGCAAATTTCATCACAGAACAAACAACGGGAAGCTTCATCCCTGGCCTCTTCTTCCTGTAAGGAAGCCATGACCAGATTGAAATTCTGACGGTCATGTAAAGGTGTTTCCAAGGGAGAATGACCATATTGCCGGATGGATTTCCGCCGGATTAGTTCTTCGTTTGAAATATTTTTTACTGCTAATGGTAATGGCCTTAAGGAAGGTATTTGAAAATCTGCCAGGATCTCTGCTGCGGCTTTGCGCCCATCTGCAATGGCATTGATGGCAGTGGAAGCTCCTCGAAGGGCATCTCCTCCGATATACATATGGTCAATCCCGGTCAGATAACTTCCTGCTTTCGTTTTTAAAAGACTGCCATCGATAAAACCTATTTCCAGTTCCTGCCCGATGGCAGAAATAATGGTATCACAACCTATTTCAAATTCCGATTCCGGAATTTTGACCGGAATCGGTCGCCCGTCTTTGCCTTTTAAAGACAGAACATTGCGGGAACAAGACAATGCTGTTACCTTTCCATCTCTTCCAATAACCCTTTCCGGATTTACAAGTTCCATGATCTCTATGCCTTCCTTTCTCACAGCCTCAATTTCTCCCTTGTCGGCTGGCATTTCCCGTAAAGTCCGGCGATAGATCACGCTTACCTTCCCCTTTTTGCCAAGCAGTCTGTAAGCGGTACGCGCAGTATCCATAGCGGTATTGCCTCCACCAATGATCAGCACGTGCTGGCCTAAAACGGGTGGTCGATTTTCTTTGACCTTAAATAAGAACTCCAACGGGTCAATGACTCCTTGAAAATCCATCCCATCAATTTTCAAATTCACTGACCGCTGAGCGCCGGCGGCAAGAAATACCACATCGTGGCTGCTCCGGATCATATCAATATTTTCACGGGTAACCGGAAAATTGTCGTGAAGTGTAACTCCAGAATTCAGGATACGCTGAATATCTTTTTCAATGGCTTCATTGGTCAGGCGGAAGGAGGGAATAGCGGCGGAAACCATTCCTCCGGCAATACTCTTTTGTTCATAAACATGAACGTCAACTCCGGAACGCCTGAGGAACCAGGCACAGGATAAACCGGCAGGTCCGGCACCAATGATGGCGGCTTTTCTCCCTTCCTCTTCCGGGGAAGCCTGCCCATCGGACTGGCTGGGGGCCGCAAGCCGTGTATGCTCTGCCACAAAACGCTTGATCTCCCGGATCCGAAGTGATTCATCATAATTGATCCGTGTGCATTTCAACTGACAGAGATGATCACAAACCATTCCCGTAACAGAAGGAAAAGGATTGGTATCGAAAATAGTCTTAAATGCTGCATCCATATTCCCCTGTGAAACATGATACAGGTATTCGGGAATATCCTGTTTCGTCGGGCAGGTATCCTGACATGGGGCATGAATACAATCAAAATAGTCCAGGGGCTTGCTGGTTTTAATGGACAATTCTGTAAAAGAAGATTGATGATAAGCAGCATTATCCACAACCTGATTGGCATACTTTTTCAGGTTACTGAGAGCTGTTCCCTGATCAGGGTTCAATCGCTCCGGATTTTTTCGCATATGGTCAATGTACTGCCATAATCGTCCGTATCCTCCGGGTTTCAGAAGATCGCTGCAGACAGTGACTGGTTTTAATCCGCATGACAGAACATCCATAATATTAAAACAATCCACTCCGGCAGAAAAGGAAATGTCAAGTTTCCCTTCACAATCATTTTGAAGCTTTCGTGCAAGCCTGATGCTGATGGGATGAAGCGCCCTGCCACTCATATACATCATATTTTCCTTTTCACTGAAAACATTACGGTTATTCCTGCTTTCCAGGGTATTCGTCAGCTTTACGCTGAACTGAAGGCCTTTTTCGGCAGAAGCCCTGCTCAGGGTCTGAATGAGCTGAAGCGCAGAAGGATATTTCAAATCATGCTCAAAAGCACGGTCAGGCACTTCGGTTTTAAATCCCAGTCTATCGTTAAGCAATTCCCGTAATTCAACAGGACCCAGCAATGTGGGATTCAGTTTAATGGTGGTATGCAGGTTCTTTTCTTTGATCAGGTAAAGCCCGATTTTTTCTATTTCTTCCGGAGGACAACCATGCATGGTGCTCAGGGTAACATGATCAGAAATACAATGAGGTATTTCAAGCTCGTCGATCTTTGGATAAATGCTGCGGATCTCTTCTTTTACTTCTATTAATTCCTGGCTGCAATCCTGCATCTTGTTAAAAAACCACTGTACATTGTTCTTCAGTATACCTTCCAGGTTATAACCGACACTCATATTAAAAAGAGTGCCCAATGGGCCTTTGAGCGATAGTTCCTGATGAAGAATATGAATTAAAACCCAGGCATGGAGGTACTCCCGAAACGATTCTTTAATTTTCAGCTCCTGCGACCATTCGCAATTATACCCTTCGTCCTGCATGTCGATACATGGCTTGGAAACCTCCAGTTCATCCAGGGTCTGAACGGTTTTTAACTCTAAATACCTGGCACCGCATAGCCAGGACGCTGCGATGTTAAGCGCAAGCTGGGTATGGGGACCGGCTGCAACACCGAGGGGAGTTAAAAGGGTCTTCCCGTAACGCTCCATGCTGAAGGTATCGGTTTTATCCGGATAAAAAAAGAGACTGGATGGAATTCCCATAAATTGTCGGGAACGGATACCGTCAAGGCCGATTTGAATCAAAATTGGCAACGACAAAGGAATAAAATGATCAGACACGCTTAAGTTTTTGATACCAGTTTCAATACGTCAAATTTAAGAGATAATTTCTTTCGGTATGGAATTAGCGGGTTTTTAGCGTATTTTTGTATCAGATTACCCCGAGGAATTTCTCCGGGTTGATATTAGCTAAGGTCAATGAAAACATTGGAAGGATACCTGAATGAAGCTTTCAGCGAAGCATTCCATTCAGTCAGGAACAATATCGGAGGTCCCTTCGGGGCCGTAATAGTAAAAAACAATATCATCATCGGCAAGGGTGGAAACAGGGTTATTGAACAGCATGACCCTACTGCCCATGCGGAAATTGTAGCCATCCGCAATGCATGCAAAAAGGTTGAAAGTTTTGATCTTTCAGGCTGTATCCTTTACGCCACCTGTGAACCTTGCCCGATGTGCCTTGCGGCCATCTATTGGGCAAATATTGATACGGTTTATTATTGCTCCACCCGTCACGATGCACAGAAAATTGGTTTCCGTGACGACTACATCTATGAAGAATTGGGGAAATCCCCGGAAAACAGGCAGCTTCGCTTTCTGCAGGTTGACCATCACAGATCCCGGGAATTATTCGAGGAGTGGAAAAGAAAACAGGATAAAACACCTTATTGAATTTTTTATCGTCAAATCACGTCTTTATATCAAGTTTCCATCAGCATACGGCTAAATATATTTTTTGCTTTTTTTTCATCTGTTATTTTTATTGACTGAAAATTTTTAGCCCTGAAAACCATGGAAAAAACACTAACCTATGTGGTGCAAATCTTAAAGCACAGAATTGCCCTCCTGATCCCCCTTAGCTGTATATTTATTATGATGATGCCAGAAGTAAAAGCCCAGGAAATCCATCACGGATTTAAACTGATAGAAAAAAGGTTTGTCAGAGAAGTGAATGCCGATTGCTACTATTATGAACATGTAAAAAGCGGTGCCCGCCTGATGAAAATTGCCGCCGAGGATCCTAACAAAATGTTTGGAATAGCCTTTAAAACCATCCCGGAATCCGACAACGGCACCCCCCATATCCTCGAACACTCAGTCTTAAACGGTTCCAAAAAATTTCCGGTGAAAAGTCCTTTCGATGTCTTGTCAAAGGGTTCACTGAAAACATTCCTGAACGCTATGACTGGTAAGGATATCACGTTTTATCCGGTAGCCAGCATGAATGAAAAGGACTACTTCAACCTGATGAATGTTTACCTGGACGCGGTTCTTAATCCATTGCTCTACAGTGATCCCAGGATTCTAAAACAGGAAGGCTGGCATCATGAATTAACCGATAAGGAAAGTCCGGTTACTTATAAAGGCGTGGTATATGGCGAAATGAAGGGAGCCTTCTCTGATCCGACTGAAGAACTCAGCTATCAGATTTATAAAAACCTCTTCCCTGACAATAGTTATGGATTCGAATCGGGTGGTTATCCTGCAGCCATTCCCACCCTGACCCAGGATGCCTTTGTCAATTTTCATAAACGTTTTTACCATCCGGAAAACAGCTATATCCTACTCTATGGTAACGCGGACCTGGATAAAGAACTTGCCTTCATTGACAAGGAATATCTTACCGCATTCAAAAGGACCGGTTCCAGGGTTGACATTGAAGATCAGAAACCATTCACAACAATGAAAGACATCACCGCTTCTTACCCGGTGATGGAAGGATCCGATGTACATGATAAAACCTTTCTTTCCCTGACTCTTGTAGCTGGTCATAATACTGATGGCGCACTTAACATGGCCCTCGATATCATCACCGAACTGCTCATCAATCAGGAATCCGCTCCCATCCGCCTTGCTTTGCAGAAAGCAGGAATCGGACAGGATGTTTCAGCTTCTGTAGCCAACTACAAGCAAAACGTGATACAGATAACCGTCCAGAATGCCAATGCATCGGATAAACAAAAATTCTATGACATCGTCATGAGTACCATACAGGATGTACTGAAAAAAGGACTGGATAAAAGTGAGATTCAGGGGGTGCTGAACCGCACCGAATTCCATCTGAGAGAAGGAAATAATGTTCAGAAAGGACTCGTATTCCTGATACAAATGTACCCGGGCTGGTTCTTTGCAGGGGATCCATTCATGGGTCTGGAATATGAAAAGCCCCTTGCAGAAGTCAAAAAATCGTTGACCACCAACTACCTCGAAAACATCATTAAAAAATACTTCATACAAAATCCACACTCCGTCCTCCTCACCCTGATCCCCGATCCAGCACTCGATAAAGCAAGAAATGAAGCCGTAAAGGAAGAACTGAAAAAGTATAAAGAAAAACTCGATGATACCGCTATAGATGCCCTGCTTAAGGAAACCAAAGATCTGATCGCTTTCCAGAAACGAGACGACAGCCCTGAAGCATTGGCCACCATCCCCTTATTAACCCTGAAAGACATTGACCCAAAAGCCATTTGGTACGGAGTGGAACAGAAACAGTTAGCAGGGGTTCCTGTATTGCATCATGAAGAATTTACCAACGATATCATCTATACTAACCTGTATTTTGATCTGAGAATGCTGCCACAGGAGCTGATCCCTTATGCTTCACTCCTATCCAACCTGCTAGGTTCGCTGAATACAGAAAAACATTCTTACGGTGACCTGAACAAAGAGATGAATATCAATACCGGAAGACTTTATACCACCCTGAGGTCCTATCTGGAAAATCTGGACGATGCCAAGCTGATCCCGAAATTCGTTTTGGTTTCTTCAGCCATGAAAGATAAAATGAATAAAACATTTGAACTTTCGTCGGAGATCCTGCTGAAAAGTAATTTTTCAGATACATCAAGGTTGAAAACCCTTCTGATCAGGCATCAATCCCAGCTTGAAGCATCAAAAAAACAGGAAGGTGCCGGGGTGGCAGCAACCCGACTCCCATCATACTTCAGTAATTCAGGTATGTTCAATGAATTGACCAACGGACTGGAGTATTACTGGTTTATCACTGATCTGACCAAAGAATTTGAAAAAAAATCTGACCAGATCATCGCTAAGCTGAAAAAAACCGCTGAACTACTTTTTACCCGGGCAAACCTGATCGCATCAGTGACCTGTGGCAGCAAGAACCTTGATGCATTTAACCAGGGTCTGACTCCTTTTATTACCACCCTTCCCCAGAGCCCATCTAACCCCCAGCACTGGGTGTTCAATATTGAAAAGAAAAATGAAGGCATTCGAAGCGCTTCTAAAGTTCAATATGTTTATGAAGGATATGACTTTAAAAAACTGGGATATTCCTGGAATGGAAAAATGCGTGTACTCAATCAGATTCTTTCCAGGGATTGGCTAAGAACCAGGATACGTATTATGGGTGGCGCTTATGGCGCTGGAGCCAGCATCTCACCAACCGGTATAATATACTTCTCTTCCTACCGGGATCCCAACTTGAAAGAAACATTTGACACTTACGAAGGGGCTGCAGATTACCTGGCAAAATTCGAAGCAGATGAGCCGGTAATGACCAGGTATATCATCGGAACCATTGCCGGGATGGACATGCCTCAATCCAATGTCCAAAGAGGCGACCAGGCCGTGTATTATTACTTTACCAAACGTTCCGCCGAGGATCTTCAGCGCGACCGTGAAGCGGTGATTAACACCAAAGTGGAAGACATCCGTGGATTTGCTCAATTTATTAAGGATATGGTCAAGCAGAAAACCTGGTGTGTCTACGGTAATTCTGATAAACTGGATGCTTCCCGGGAACTCTTTAACAAACTAATACAATTGGACCGCTAGGGTATCATTCCACTATTTCATAAACGTACCAGAAACGGGTACGTTCTATCCAATGGTTGAAATTAAAGAATTTTAACCATTCAGGAAAGGAACTGTAAATTAATTTCCGTTTGTATCTTAAGCCTGAGGTTTCAGGATTCATCAACACGACAAGCAAACAGGTAGAACCCGGAACAATGTTCACCTGCTCAATAGAATCCACCTTTGCAGTGATTAGGTTTTTACGTTTGTAAAAATGAATATCCAGGGCCCGGCGATAAGGATTTTCATTCGTAAAATACAGTATCGTTTGTCCGGGATAATCCCGGTAAATGGTCTGAAAAAGCTTGTTCTCGTTGTCCACTGGAATCACTGTAATCATCAACAACAGGATCAGATTGGCCACCCAGAAAATGTTTACTGCATATTTTACAGCCCTTTTGTCCAGAAGATCGCTTATCCATTTCTGCCTGACTAAGTCGATGCCCTGGATAATGATGAGCGGTAAAAAGCCAAGCATCGGAAAAATAAACCGCATTTCCTTATGCCCGATGATAAAATGAATCAGTAAGAACGGAAATAAAGTCCAGGATAAAATATCCCTTTTTCTGAAAATGAATAACAACAATACCGCAGCAATATATACCAGGCTGAACGGGGGAATCCCTTCCCAAAACGTGCTTGAAAAGTAAAAATACCAGGGCTGAATGCCAAATCCTGAAACCTTATCGAATAACAAATTCTCCCGGAAATAATTCCAGGCTGTCACCGTCCATTCACCATAAAACCATCGGTCCAGCCATATTCCCAGCCCAAATACCAGGACTATTCCTGAAAATATAACCAACAGCTTGGCAACAGACTCCCTGGCGATGAACAGTAACCATAAACCCAAACCCAGGATCAACATTCCGGATTGATAGCGAAACAAAAAAGACAAGCCCAAGAATATCCCCGTCAGGAAATAATGCTGAAACCGGATTTGAGGCTTTTTGATCTTTAAATAGGAAAAGGCGATTAGAAAAACATTTCCTGACCAGGTTTCGGAGGTAAACCTTACATTGATAAAAATGATAAACCATAAAAAAAAGGACAAGATGAGGAACCATTTTTTCATTACTTCATGGCTGAATTCTTTTTCATACGCTTTATAGATCATCCACATGGCCAGAAAAGAAATACAGCCCGTCAACAATCTTAAAATAAAAGCAACGAAAAAAGGGTCAGGGGTCGTTGATAAACCAATCAGACGGTATATCAATACAACCATTGCCGGCTGAATGGCCGGTCGCATTTGGGAATGAAACTCCCAGGGAAGGTTTATTTTTTCGTTAAGCTGCAGTTTTAAGGCTGCAAATTCGATGATTTGAAAATGTTCGTCCGGATGCAGGTATCCGGACGAGAAAAAAGAGGCGACCACCAGGATCAAACCGCTCAGAAAATATACCTTTCTTCTTTCCATAAATTGCAGAAACGAAACAAAGATAACAGGCTCCATAGAAAAAACATTAGAAAATTGAAAAATGCCTTTTTTGTTAAAAACCATTAAACAATAAAATACAGTAATAAATAGTATAATATAATAATATTGTATTATATTTGTGCAATAAAAACAAAACACCATGAAAAAGTTAAACGGAATCAGGGAAGTCTTTCAGGTTTTCCAAAACAAGGAATCCTTCTTCAATGAGATCAATACCAGTCAATCCAACCGTTTGATCCTTAACCAGATTTTAATGATCTGTATTTTTGCTTTTCTTTACGGTGTGGTCATGGGCAGTTACCATAGCCTGGTCCAGTCTATTACCGCCGGAATAAAGATCATTGTCCTTTTTCTCTCCGCCATGATTATCTGTTTCCCTTCATTTTTCATCATCCAGCAGGTTTTAGGTTCAAAAATGAGCGTTAGGCAAATGATCATTATTGTCCTCAGCGGATTGGTTCTCACTTCTACAATTGCCATTTCCTTCGCTCCCATCGTAATTGTATTCCAGATCACCGGTGGAAATTATCATTTTCTCCAGCTTCTGCATGTGGCTATATTCATTTTTGCAGGAATTTTTGGTATGCGGCTGATGGTCGATGCCTTAAAATATGCCTGTGAGAATAAAGACATTTATCCCAAGGTGGGTGTGATTGTTTTCAGGATATGGATCATTATCCTCGTCTTTGTTGGCATCCAGTTAGCCTGGAATCTCCGTCCGTTTTTATGTGAGAAAACAGAAACGTTTAAAGTTTTCAGAAAATACGAAGGCAATTTCTATACTGCCATCGTTTATTCTGTCGAACAGCTGGTTTCAGCGAAAGAAGCTCAGAAACAGGATCAACACGCTCAACCTTATGGGAAGGCTGATTCCACTGTTAACCGGATCAATGATACTGCTGCAGTACTGAAAATGTTAAAAAAATGAACATGGAAGACATCATGACCCTGGAGGAAGTGGCTACATATTTAAAGTTGAAACCTCAGACCATTTATGTCTGGGCGCAAACGGGGAAAATTCCTGCAGCCAAGCTCGGCAAAGAATGGAGGTTCAGAAAATCGGTAATTGACAAATGGTTCAATCAGCATATTGACGAAAAATTTTCGAAATACCTGGAGGAATAACCTCCCTCATCACGGAAAAACAAAAACCCTGAAACGCTTACGAATCAGGGTTTTCCCTTTTAACTGATGTGGCATCGACCGGAATCGAACCAGTGACACAAGGATTTTCAGTCCTCTGCTCTACCATCTGAGCTACGATGCCTTCTTTTATTAAGGGACGGCAAAATTACGAAGTTTTTTGAAAAAACCAATACCTTTGTCTTATTTACGGTTTTAGATTTCAGATTGACCATTGTAAAGATTTGCAAATTCACACCAACCGTCAATCGTAAATCGTAAATCGTAAATCGTAAATCGCAAATCAATGTACCTGATTCTGGATTTAGGCAATACCAATAAAAAGCTGGCCATATTTCAAGATGGGCGTTTACTGGATTTAAAATTATTCCCCTCTATTTCACTCAAGACCGTCAGGGATTTTATCCGGGATTATCCGGGTATCGATTATTGTATCCTTTCTTCCGTTGTGCCTTTCCCTGTTTCCATCCGGAATTTTTTATCAAAAAATTTTTCTTTTATTGAGTTGGATGAAAACACTCCTCTCCCTTTGAAAAATAAGTATACAACGCCATCCACCCTGGGGAAAGATCGCCTTGCAGCAGCAGTCGCCGCCAACCAAAAATTCCCTGATGCGCCGGTGTTATGCATCAATGCCGGAAGTTGCATTACCTATGACCTCATCAATGCAAAAGGCGAATACCTTGGCGGGGCTATTTCCCCCGGACGGGATATGCGTTTCAAAGCGCTGCATACTTTTACGGGAAAACTCCCGTTAATTCAATTCAGGGAAAGGGAAACCCTTGTAGGTAAGAATACGGAAGCATCCATTATTTCCGGAGTGGTCAATGGAACCATTGCTGAAATTGAAGGAGTTGCACAGCTTTACCTGGAAAAATTTCCCGGTTTAAAAATCATCCTCAGCGGGGGTGATCTTAAATATTTTGATAAACGGCTAAAAATTAGCATCTTTGCATTCCCAAATATCGTCATACACGGACTCTGTCAAATTCTTGAATTTAATGTCAATAAAGCCAAATAGCCTGCGACTTCCAATTGTAATACTGTTTTTATTCCTCAGTCTTTCCTTATACTCACAGATCAGGATTGCTTCACCTTACTCCCGTTTTGGTATTGGCGACCTCAGCGATAATAACAACGCATGGAATCTTTCCATGGGACAAACCAGCTATGCCTTCAGCTCTCCATATCACATCAATTATTCCAATCCGGCTTCATACATGGCCTTTGACTCATCATCTTTTGTATTTGAAGGAGGGTTCAATATCGACATGGTGAAGCTAAGCTCCAACTACCAGACAACCAACCGAAATTATGCCTCTCTTGGATATCTTTTATTTGGATTCCCTGTCACCAAATGGTGGCATACAACCCTTGGTTTGGTGCCCTTCAGCGATGTGGGATACAGTGTAGCCAATTATGAAGAATATGACGGCATAGGTTCTGTCCTTAGAATTTATTCCGGAAGCGGAGGAATTAACCGGTTCTTCTGGGGTAACGCTTTCCGTATCGTGAAAAATCTTTCCGTAGGGATCAATGCCTCATACCTCTTTGGGACCATGAACAGACAGGCCATGGTGTTATTCCCCGATTCCGCTTATTCCATGAATTTCAAGGTAGATAATGACATTATCATTAACGATTTGTATTTCAATTTCGGAATACAATACAAGGCAAAACTGAATAATAATCTATTTCTGAACCTCGGTGCCGTTTATGCCCATTCATCACGCATGAGCGCTAAAACCAATATGCTTGCACAGTCTTTTCTCCTGAACTCCAGTGATACGGAAATCATTAAAGACACCATTGCAATGGCGGAAGGTTATAAAGGAAAGATTATTATCCCGACCATGATTGGGGGAGGTTTGGCGCTTGAAAAACCGGATAAATTTCTGGTAGGGATAGATTTTAAATGGCAAAATTGGAGTAAATTCACGGCTTTCGACATGAGCGATTCCCTGGTTGATAGCTGGCAAATCCATTTCGGCGCAGAATTCCTGCCTAATGCAAACAATTACAACAATTATCTTAGCCGTGTCCGTTACCGTATCGGATTCTTTTACGATAACAGCTATCTCAAACTCAGGGAAAAACACTTAAGTGAATACGCTGTCACCCTTGGATTCGGGCTGCCACTCCGCGGAGTCAAAACAGCCTTGAATGTCGGATTCCAACTGGGTACCCGGGGAACCACCCAGGCAGATTTAATCCGTGAGAGCTATCTCAAGCTGGTCATTGGATTTTCCATCTATGAACGATGGTTTGTCAAACGTAAGTATTACTAACCTTGAAATTCATTTTCAGTCGTTTTCTTTTCCCCTGCCTGTCCGGACTTATCCTGCTGATTGATATAGGCTGTTCACGCCAGCAAGACAGTTTGTCCATCCTTAACCCGAAAAAAGACGACCCCATGATGACCGCCAGCAATATTGAGGTTATCTTCAGCGATTCCGGACACCTTCAGGCAAAACTGGTCAGTCCGTTTTTACAACGATATACCGGTGAAAAATCCCTGATTGAATTTCCCAAGGGCTTTAAAGTATTTATCTACGATTCCATTAAACAAGTCTCGACAACCATTGCAGGAAATTACGGCCGTCAAAATGAATCAAACCACACCATGGAAGCTTCTGGAAATGTAATCCTTAGGAATGAAAAGGAAAACAAACAATTAAATACCGAACACCTTGTCTGGGATGAACAAAAACGCCTGATCTGGTCTGATGTCAGGGTTAAAATCACCACTCCTGATAAAGTGCTTTTTGGTGATGGAATGGAATCGAATGAGTCATTTACACGCTATACCATAAAAAATCCCAGCGGACAGATGACCGTAAAGAAAGACTCTTTGTAGTTTCATGAATTATCCCTACTTTTGCACCCTGTTTTAAATAAATTCTTGTAGAATGGCGATTATCGGAAAAATCAGAAAACACTCAGGACTGGCTGTCATTATCGTGGGTGTGGCTATTGCTGCCTTTGTAATCGGAGACTTTGGCAAAAAACAAACAGGGGGGACGAACAACGTTGGCTCCATCAATGGGGAACAAATTCCTTATGTTGAATTCAGCAATAAAGTGGATGAAGCCATCGATGCCCAGAAACAAAATTCGGGCAACGATAAGATAACAGATCAGGAAACATACTCCATACGGGAAAGCATCTGGGACATGATGGTTAAACAGGCATTGATGGCCGAAGAATATGACGAACTGGGACTCACGGTTTCCCCGGAAGAGCTCTTTGACCAAGTCCAGGGTAAACAACCTCATCGGTATATTCTCCAATATTTCAAAGATCCTAATACCGGACAATATGATCCCGCTCTGGTGATCAATTATTTAAAGAACCTCGATAAAATGGAGCCCAAGGCCAGAAACCAATGGCTGCAGTTTGAAAAAGCCATCAAAGATGACCGCCTTGAATCTAAATTCAACAACCTGATCTCCAAGGCTTATTATCAACCAAAAGCATTTCTTCAAAAAACATATACCCGTCAAACCAAATCCCTTACCGTTCGCTTTGTGTCTCCTTCTGTTTTTAACATTGCCGACAGCCTGGTCAAAATAACTGATGCCGACTATCAGAAATTTTACGATAAAAACAAAGGGTTTTTTTATAATGAAGATGATTACCGGGATATTGATTATGTTGTTTTTGAAGTAACCCCATCAGAAGCCGACCGTAAAAAAACGGCAGAAGACGTAGCGTTGCTGTTTAAGGATTTTCAAGGGGCAACTGACATTGTCAACTTCACCAATGCGAACTCCGACAGTAAATATGACAGTAGTTATCTGAAAAAAGGAAGCCTCCCCGGAAAACTCGATTCTCTGATGTTTTCCTCAACACCCGGAACCATTATCCCTGCTTTCGAATTCAATGATAAATGGTATATGGGGAAATTATTAAACATCCAGGAACGTCCTGATTCCATGAATGGGTTCCAGATCCTTGTCACCTATGCCGGGCTCGGCAATGAAGAAGTGACCAGAACCAAAGAACAGGCCAAGGCAAAAGCCGATAGTCTGGTGATGGTATTGAAGAAAAACCCCGACCAGATTTCTTCCCTGGCTAAAACGCTTTCTGATTATCCTTCAGCAAAAGAAGATGGGGGAGAATTAAAATGGTTTACTGATGGCAATCCGAATTTCGACCCTTTCTTTAACGCAGGATTGGATATGAAACCAAAGGAAATAAAAGTGATTGAGACCCGGATCGGCTACGCGGTTTTCCAACTTGCCAATAAAACCAAACCCATTAAAAAAGTCAAAACCGCTGTACTCGTACGCGCCATAGAACCCAGTAACCAAACATTCCAGGACACCTATATTCGGGCAAGCGCCTTTGCCGGGCAAAACAAAACAGCCGAAACCTTTGAGAAATCTGCCATTAGCTCAGGGCTTCAGAAAAGACAAGCACCCAATGTCAAGGCTATGGATGCTTATGTCAATGGCCTTCCTTCTGCAAGGGAATTGGTGAGATGGGCGTTTGCGGAAAATACTAAAGTGGATGAAGTCTCTCCTGTGTTCGACCTCTCGGGAAAATATGCCGTGGCCATCCTGAAGAAAATTGCAGCAAAAGGACAACAGCCCCTCGAAGCCATCAAATCAAACATTGAACCTTCGGTCAAGAATTATAAGAAAGTGGAACTTCTTGCTGAACAAATGAAAAAAGATGCCATGGGAAAAGACCTCTATTCCCTGGCCGCAAAATACAATGCTAAAGTGGATACCACTCAGCTGACATTCAACGGTTTCGGACGTTCTGCCCTGAGTCGTGAAAACATTGTGCTGGGACAAATTTTTACCATGAAAAACGGAGCATTCCATGGTCCTATCACAGGTAACTTTGGCGCCTATTGCCTCATCATTGATGAAGTTACTGAAGCCCCTGCAAAAGAAGATTTCACGTATGAAAATATGCAATTGAAACAGGCTTTCGATAACAGGGTCAGCAATGCCCTTTATCCCAGCCTGAAGAAAATGGCTAAAATTGAAGATAACCGGATTAAATTCTTTTAATCTCTCCGCTTAGATTGGATGGTGTCTTTAATGACAATATCCCTGATTTTTGAGGCCCATTCCTTACGGCTTTCTGTATAAGCCCTAAGATATACCGTATACGTTCCCGGCCGGGTATATATATGGGTTGCATTCTTTGTGTCAGCGATGGAATCATCTCCGAATCTCCACTCCCAGGAAAAAGAATTTACTGATTGATTCGTGAACATCACTGTACATGGCACCATGAACTGATTATTTCCAGCATAGGAAAAGTCGGCCATGGGAAGTGGCTCATTTTTATAACAAGCGGTCATTCCCCAAAAAAAAACGAAAAGAAAACAGGGAATTATAATTATTTTCATGATTGCTCCTAAGCAATTGTTATTACTCTGCAAGGATTAATACCTTATTGTCGAGCACTTCGATTACCCCTCCTTTGATTTCCACAAACTGCTCCTGCTTTTCTCCCTGATTAATCAGTTTAACCTTTCCCTTTTGCAAAATTGAAATCATTGGGGCATGATGGTCCATGACTTCAAAGGAACCATCTATTCCAGGAAGTTGAACCAGGCTAACATGATCTCCGGTAAAAAGAACGGAATCCGGGGTTATAATTTCAACTTTCATCTATTGTTTACTTTCGGCTAACATCCGTTTGCCTTTTTCAATGGCTTCCTCTATTGTTCCCACCATGTTAAATGCTGATTCGGGATACTCATCCACCTCTCCATCCATGATCATATTGAATCCTTTGATTGTATCTTCAATATTTACAAAAGTGCCTGGAATTCCGGTGAATTGCTCGGCAACATGAAAAGGTTGGGAAAGAAAACGCTGAACACGGCGGGCACGGGAAACGACCAACTTATCTTCATCCGATAATTCATCCATCCCCAGGATGGCAATGATGTCCTGGAGCTCTTTATAACGCTGCAGTGTTCTTTTCACCCGCTGAGCTGTTTCATAATGTTCTTTTCCCACTACATCAGGAGTCAGGATACGGGAGGTGGAATCCAGCGGATCCACGGCAGGATAAATCCCAAGTTCGGAAATTTTACGGCTTAACACCGTGGTGGCATCAAGATGGGCAAAGGTAGTTGCCGGTGCAGGATCAGTCAGGTCATCAGCAGGAACATAAACGGCCTGAACTGAAGTGATGGATCCACGCTTGGTAGAAGTGATCCTTTCCTGTAATATACCCATTTCTGTGGCAAGGGTAGGTTGATAACCAACCGCAGAGGGCATACGGCCTAGCATGGCTGAAACCTCCATCCCGGCTTGTGTGAAACGAAAAATATTATCAATGAAAAAGAGAATATCACGCCCACCGGTTTGTTCATCCCCGTCACGGAAATATTCCGCCAGGGTCAGTCCCGATAAAGCAACACGGGCGCGGGCTCCCGGAGGTTCATTCATCTGTCCGAAAACAAGGGTGGCTTGCGATTTTAACAATTCTTCCGGGTCCACTTTGGAGAGATCCCAACCTCCTTTTTCCATGTCTTCCCGGAATGCTTCTCCATAACGGATAACCCCTGACTCCAACATTTCCCGCAACAAGTCGTTCCCCTCACGGGTACGTTCTCCGACTCCTCCGAAAACCGATAATCCGGAATACTTCTTGGCAATATTATTGATCAATTCCATAATGATTACTGTCTTGCCCACTCCGGCGCCGCCGAATAAACCAATCTTTCCGCCTTTGGCATAGGGTTCGATCAGATCGATGACTTTTATCCCTGTGAATAATACTTCATTCTGTGTGCTTAACTGCTCGAATAAAGGAGGTTCACGGTGAATGGGATAGGAGGGTTGGGGAGCTACGGGAGCCAATCCGTCAATAGGCTGTCCGATCACATTGAATAACCTCCCCCTGATCTGATCGCCAATGGGCATCGAAATAGGAGCTTCCAGATCTGTCACATCCATTCCCCGCCTCAACCCATCAGTAGAATCCATGGCAATGGTTCTGATCGTATTCTCCCCGATATCGTACTGACACTCAAGAATGACAACCTCCCCTGTTTCTCTCCTGACTTCGAGTGCATCATAAATGTTGGGCAGGGTAGTTTTTTCCTCAAAGATCACATCAACGACAGGTCCGATAATCTGGGAAATTTTACCACATTTCTTTGCTTCCATACTCAGCTAAATATTTATGCAAAGATAAAATATCCACCTGATTAAATGTTTGATGGGAAAAAAAATTCCCGTAGTTTTGCAACTGGTATAAATATTCCCAGATCTTTATTGCATGAGGTTTTTCAGATTTTGTATCTTTTTCTTTGTATTATTCCCCCTTTCTGCTCTTTCACAACGTAACATTGAGGCCATCATAGATACGGTTGAAACATCCAATGGACCTGTTATTCTTTATAAGAATTTTACCTGGGAATACCTCCAGGATGAACCGGTAATGATGGTGGCCGAGGAAGACTCTACTGGTTTATTCTCTAATCAATGGGTGAATGATCAGATTTTTGCTTACCGAAACAAACCTGACTCTATAAAAGATACCGTATTGATGCTTACCTCGTCAGAAAGATGTTTTACCATGCCTATCTCCGGTAAGCTCTTCAGGGGATTCATGTATACTCATAAAGGACTAGACATTAAATTAAATAAGGGGGATACGATCAGGGCTGCATTTAGCGGAGTTGTACGCTATGCAAAATATAACCGCGGGGGATTTGGTTACCTTGTCATCATCCGTCATTTCAACGGACTGGAAACCTATTATGCCCATCTTTCCAAAATAAATGTAAAAGTCAACCAGGTGGTTAAATCCGGAGAGCCCATTGCCCTGGGGGGGTCAACCGGAAGAAGCCGGGGGCCGCATCTTCATTTTGAAATCCGTTATAAAGATGTACCCCTCGATCCCTTACGCATGATCGATTACGACAATCAAAAGTTGATTTCCAATACATTTCCCATTACCCGCAGGGTTTTTTATCCCAATGATTTCGTTGAAAATGCCATTTATTATAAAATTAAAAATGGGGATACCCTGGGAAAATTATCAAAAAAATACCGGACCAGTGTGAAAGAAATTTGTGCCATGAATAAAATCAAACCAAACACAAATCTTAAAATCGGCCGCACAATTCGTGTAAAATAACCCGGAATTGTTATACCTTTGTAAAATTATTTATCTGACTTATGAAAAGACCTATCTTATTACTAACCCTGATTTTTTGTATCAGTCTCTGCCTGAGTAGTCTTCAGGCCTCGTCTTCATTTTTCCTTACAGCTGGCCCAGGGTTACAGGAACCCATAGAACCTCCTTATCCACCATCACCACCAAAGCCGCCTTCAGCACCAAGACCTCCTTCAGCGCCAAAGCCGCCTTCAGCACCGAAACATCCTGAAAAACCAAAGGCACCCCAGAAACCATCCACACCCCAAAAACCTAAAAAGGCAAAAGCACCCAAAAAGCATAAGTCCCCGCCTAAACCGCCCTGGGTGAAGTAAAGATTTTTTTCTGGAAAATAATCAACATTGAAACACCGGTTGTAATTGCCGAGTCTGCAATATTAAACACCGGGCTGAAAAAGATAAACTGTTGCCCCCCTACCCAGGGAACCCATTGTGGATAATGTGATTCAATGACAGGGAAGTACAGCATATCCACCACTTTGCCATGTAAAAAAGTTCCGTAACCTCCTTCTCCCGGAAATAGTGAAGCAACCTGTAAATAAGTGCTTTCACTAAAAATCATGCCGTAAAAAGCACTGTCGAGAATGTTGCCAAGCGCTCCAGCCAGGATCAGGGAAATACAAATAATTAATAGATTTCCGGCACCCTTTTTAACAGAAAGGTAAAGCCAGATTCCGATCATGATCACCGCTGCAATCCTGAACAGACTCAGTAGCAATTTGCCATAACTGAATCCCAGTTTCATACCGAATGCCATGCCTTCATTTTCTGTAAAATTGATCAGAAACCATTGGCCGAAAACAGCATGGCTTTCTCCCAGGTACATAGAGGTTTTAACCCAAATTTTCAACACCTGATCCATGATCAGGATAAGCATTATAATCAGGGCTGCTTTTTTCAACAGTGAATCCTTTCTGTAAACATTATTCCAAATCCGGGTCAAGCTGTCGCGGAGGAGTAGATACCACAGTCTGCACCAGCTTGGCTTCCATGCTCAGGGTAGCATGCGGAACAATACGCAGGCGATCCTTGGGGATCAGCTTCCCGGTTACCCGGCAAATACCATAGGTCTTATTTTCTATACGGATCAGCGCATTTTCAAGGGATTTAATGAACTTTTCCTGACGGGCAGCAAACTTGCTGTTTTCTTCCTTGGAAAATACCTGATAACCTTCTTCCAGGACTTTAAACGTCGGAGAGGTATCGTTGGTGTCGTGGTCATTGCCGGTAGTGTACGATTCTGTTAATAATTTCAAATCATGGCGGGCTTTCTCCAGCTTCTTCAGGATAATCTGACGAAATTCCTCGAGTTCCTCATCGGAATACCTGGTTTTTTCTTTTTCTACGGTTCCTGCTGCTTTTTTCATACCTAACGTTTTTTAATGCAATAAATGATACTACCATTAATAAAGAACGACAGAAAGAATCCTTCATGTCGTTGGTTTTTAATCCATCTTCCGGATTGATATATTCGTATTCAGCGTATCGCTCAGTTCAATCAAGAGCCTGTCAGCATCCTCAACCGAATCAACAATGTCAAACGATTGAGCCAAAGTTTCCGAGCAAATATAGGAAATATTGTTATTCAAAGCTAAATTAAGCTCCGGTTGAGTCTCAATTTTAACAATAATTTTATCCGTCACTTCAAAGCCCTTATCTTTCCGTATATTCTGTATCCTGTTGATCACTTCTCTGGCCAGGCCTTCCTGCAATAATTCCGGGCTGATCGTAATATCCAGTGCAACCGTCAGGTTTCCCATGGCCGCAACCTGCCATCCTGGAATATCTTCTGAAAGGATCTCCACATCTTCAAGCAATACTTCTGCATTTTGTCCGTCCAGTGAAACCATGATTTTCCCATCCTTTTCCAGGCTCAGAATCTCAGTCTGTCCTAAAAGGTTAAGCTGTTCGGCTAATTGTTTCATCAGCTTTCCATAACGGGGTCCCAGCTTTTTAAAATCAGGCTTCAGCTTTTTCACCAGAACACCCGTGGTATCATTGATGTATTCCATTTCTTTCACGTTGACTTCTGAAAGAATAAGGTTTTTCACGGCGTCCAGCTTAACCTTCAGGGAATCACTCAGGATGGGAATCAGAATTTTATTCAGGGGTTGGCGGACACGGATATTCAATTTTTTGCGGATACTCAATACCATGGATGATACCCGTTGTGCCAGTTCCATCCGTTCCTCCAGTTCTTTGTCGATCATTGACTCATCTGATACAGGAAAATCTGTCAGGTGAACTGAATCCACCACCTGTCGTCCGGTGACCGTATTCAGATCAACAAACAATCGCTCCATAAAAAAAGGAGCAATGGGAGCTGCCAGCCTTGAGATGGTTTCCAGGCAGTGGTATAAAGTCTGGTAGGCCGATATCTTATCGCTTGTATAATCACCTTTCCAGAAACGGCGGCGGCAAAGTCGCACATACCAGTTACTCAGGTGCTCATCCACGAAGCCAGCAATGGCCCTGCCGGCTTTAGTGGGTTCATAATCAGCATAGGCTTCTTCCACCACCCGGATCAGGGAATTCAGCTCGGATAAGATCCATCGGTCGATTTCAGCTCTGTTTTCCAATGGAATTTCAGTTTCCGAATATTTAAACCCGTCGATATTGGCATACAGTGAGAAAAAAGCATAGGTATTATGCAAGGTTCCGAAGAACTTCCGTTGCACTTCTGAGATTCCTTCCAGGTCAAATTTCAGGTTGTCCCAGGGTTGTGAGTTGGTGATCAGGTACCAGCGCGTAGCATCAGGTCCATATTTCCGGATGGTTTCGAATGGATCCACCGCATTGCCCAGTCGTTTCGACATTTTATTGCCGTTTTTATCCAGGACAAGGCCGTTGGAAACGCAGGTCTTGTAGGAAACGCCATCGAACAACATCACGGCAATGGCATGGAGGGTAAAAAACCATCCCCTGGTCTGATCCACTCCTTCGGCTATAAAATCAGCCGGGAAATAATCTTCCAGCCGCAATGATTGTTCAAAGGGATAATGATATTGGGCATAAGGCATGGCGCCAGAGTCAAACCAGACGTCAATGAGGTCAGGCTCACGGTACATGGGCAGGCCTGTATCCGAAACGAGAACTATCTCATCCACAAACGGACGGTGAAGATCAAAAGTGTGGTAGTTGTCGGTGGAAGTGTCTCCTTCCAAAAATTTTTCCAGGGGATTGGTCTTCATCACACCCGCCTGAACCGCTTTCTCAATTTCATTTTTTAATTGCTTCACAGAACCTATGCAAATTTCAGTCTTGCCATCCTCCGTTCTCCAGATAGGCAAAGGTGTGCCCCAGAAGCGCGATCGGCTAAGGTTCCAGTCCACCAGGTTTTCAAGCCAGTTACCAAAACGTCCGGTACCTGTGGATTCAGGTTTCCAGTTGATGGTCTTGTTAAAGGCGATCATCTGTTCCTTATAAGCCGTGGTACGGATAAACCAGGAATCCAGCGGGTAATACAGGATGGGTTTATCGGTTCTCCAGCAATGCGGGTAAGAATGCTCGTATTTTTCTGATTTGAAAGCCTTGTTCTCATGCTTCAGCTTCACGATGATGTCAATATCTACCGGAGGACAATTCCCTGCCACGCAATCAGCATCATATTCAGGCTTTACATAGCGACCGGCAAATTCACCCATCTGATCGGTAAATCTTCCCTGCTTGTCAACGAGGGTAAGGGAACCAAGGCCATATTGTCGGCCGACCCTGAAGTCGTCAGCTCCGAAGCTGGGCGCAATATGGACAATCCCGGTTCCGTCTTCGGTGGTCACGAAATCACCGAGAACAACGCGGAAAGGATCACCCTCATCGGGCTGTGCATAGGGAAGCAATTGTTCAAACCGTATGCCCTCAAACTGTTTACCCTGATATTCGGCTACCACCTGGTAAGGAATGTTCTTATCTCCTTCATGGTAATTCTCCAGCTCAAGCGTACTGTTCTTCTCAGGGAAATACTGGCGCAGAAGTTCTTTGGCCAGAATAACGGTTTGTTCTGTATAGGTATAAGGATTAAACGTCCTGACCAAAACGTAAGTTATATTTTTGCCCATGGCCAGCCCAGTATTCGAAGGCAGGGTCCAGGGAGTTGTAGTCCAGGCAAGCATGTAAAGCTCACCAAAAAGATCCTTGAACAGAAACTCGGATTCCACATTCCGTATCACTTTGAACTGGGCAACCACGGTATTATCCTTCACCATTTTATAAGTCCCTGGCTGATTCAATTCATGGGTGCTGAGGCCGGTTCCGGCAGCGGGTGAATAGGGCTGAATGGTATATCCCTTATAAAGCAAACCTTTTTCATACAGCTTGCTCAGCAGGTACCAAACACTTTCAATGTATTTATTTTCGTAGGTAATGTAAGGTTCATCAAGGTTCAGCCAATAGCCCATCAGGAGTGTAAGTTCATCCCAGAGATCCTTGTATTTCATGACCTCAGTGCGGCATTCCCTGTTATAATCTTCAATGGAAATCGATTTCCCGATATCCTCTTTGGTTATACCCAGTTTCTTTTCCACCCCGATCTCGATGGGAAGACCATGGGTATCCCAGCCTGCTTTACGATTAACATAAAACCCTTTCATCGTCTTGTAACGGCAGAAAATATCCTTAATCGCCCTGGCCATCACATGATGTATCCCGGGAATTCCATTGGCAGAAGGAGGTCCCTCGTAAAAGATAAACGGGGGATGACCCTCGGTTTTTTTCAGACTTTTTTCAAACGTGCCATGTCGTTGCCAGTAGGATTGGATTTCTTGTCCGATCCGGGTCAGGTCGAGGTTTTTGTATTCAGGGTATTTCGTTTTCATAGTTGTAAAAAGGCCTGCAAAATTACAAATAATTCTTGAAACCAGCTACATAGGTCATTTCAAAAACTTGATCAATGGTTATGAAACTGTTCCAGGAGAAATGATGTAAATTTACAGTCTAAACCC
This sequence comes from uncultured Prolixibacteraceae bacterium, assembly GCA_964605775.1. Lineage (GTDB taxonomy): Bacteria > Bacteroidota > Bacteroidia > Bacteroidales > FEN-979 > CAZSDU01. The sequence continues at coordinate 35,430 of CAZSDU010000023.1, forward strand.
TTTTACCATGACAGATAAACTCAGCATTGTCCTTGACAATATTCACAACCGCAAAAGCGTAAGGACCTTCAATGGAGAGTCGGTAAGCAAGTCCTGTTTGCTGGTTCTGCTGAAAGCGGCCATGGCCGCTCCTTCTGCCCGGAACCGCCAACCCTGGGCTTTCGTTGCCGTTACCGATAGAAAAATCCTGGAAGCCCTGGGAGAAGGACTTCCTTACACGAAAATGCTGTTTAAAGCAGGAGCAGCTATTATCGTATGCGGCGATACCACCATTGATCTTCAACAAGGAGCTACTGATTTATGGTACCAGGATGCCGCCGCAGCCACTGAAAACATTTTGCTGGCCACTGAAGCCATGGATTTGGGCGCAGTATGGAGTGCGCTTTATCCTTACCCGGAAAGAGAAAATCATGTCAGGAAAATACTAAATTTGCCAACGCCTGTCATTCCGTTTGCCATCATTCCCATCGGCCATCCGTCAGGAAAAGAACAACCCAAAGATAAGTTCAGGGAAGAGAAGATACATTGGGAAAGCTGGTGAGATGGTGAATTAGTGAGTAAGAAACTCACCAGCTCACCAACTCACCAGTTCGCTAACTTGTATAGGGTTCTTCAGGCACAATGATCCAGGCTAACAGATAGGCCAGTAAGCCAACGCCACCGGCAAAAAAACTGACTGCCCAGGCGACACGGATCAGCACCGGGTCAACATTGAAATAATTGCCTATCCCGGCACACACTCCCCCCAGCACACGATCTTTTCTTGATCTGTAAAGTCTTTTGATATCTGATGTTGTCATGACTTTAAAATTTGGTGATTAGATGCAGATCTGTACCCAAGGTTACAATTATACCTACATTCGCAATCTCAAATCTGAAATCTGAAATTGATATCGTATGGAATGGATCGATCAACTCGACGGAAATGTCATCGTCTGTGATGCAGATGCAACTGTCATCTACATGAATGAAAAAGCCATGGCCCATTATGCAAAAGACGGGGGCGCTGGCCTGATCGGAAGGAACCTGATGGACTGTCATTCCGAAAGATCCCGTGAAAAGATCAGGGAGATCATGACCACCCATCAGAAAAATGTTTATACCATTGAGAAAAAGGGAAAGAAGAAGATCATCTACCAGTCACCTTGGATGGATGGTGAAGTTTTTAAAGGCATCATTGAATTCTCGCTTGAAATCCCCTTTGAGATGCCACATTATGTCAGGCGCTAAACCTGATGTCAGGACGCTGACCATTTACGATTTACGATTTCAGATTTACGATTGAAGGCTTTGAGTAAGTGAGCGGTTTTCGTACCTTTGCAAAAAAATACATATTTTCATATGAAGAAAGCCTTCCTGCTTCCATTATTGCTTATTTCTTTATTATTCTTTCATGTTTCAGGGCAAATCCCTCCGGCTTATTATGATCCTGCCACTGGCTTAAGCGGGACCCAGCTTCAGGCTGCTTTACACAACATCATTAAAAACCATACCGTTAAATCCTATGATTATTTATGGACTGCCTTCCAGACCACCGATGATAAACCCAATGGCACGGTATGGGATATGTATTCCGACATTCCGGATGGAACTCCCAACGGCAATCCTCCTTATATCTATCATTTCGGCTCTGATCAATGCGGAAACTATAACGGGGAAGCCGATTGCTATAACCGTGAACATTCCTGGCCCAAAAGCTGGTTCAATGATCAGCCGCCCATGAATTCGGATATTTTTCATCTTTATCCCACCGACGGTTATGTGAATAACCGCCGGGATAATTACCCTTTTGGCACGGTCGCTTCGCCCACCTGGACTTCGCTGAATGGCAGCAAACTGGGTTACTGCAACTGGCCGGGTTATTCCGGGGTGGTGTTTGAACCCCGCGATGAATATAAAGGTGATTTTGCCCGGACTTATTTCTATATGTCAACGCGTTATTATACCGAAGACGCCGGCTGGGATGTGACCGACATGACCAATAAATCCCAGCTTAAACCCTGGGCTTTGCAGATGATGCTGCATTGGAGCGGAATGGACCCTGTTTCCCAGAAAGAAACCGACCGTAACAATGCCGTTTATGGCATCCAGCATAACCGCAACCCCTTCATTGATCATCCTGAATTTGCTTATGAAATCTGGGGTTATCCGGTAGGGGTTGAAGAAGAAAGCGCCAAAGCTGAGAAATTGTATATATACCCGAATCCGGCTTCAGATCATTGCCAACTCGATCTTCCATCCCGATTGCAAGGAAAAAACTATCAATTAACCCTCGTTTCCATGAACGGGGCTCATTTCACTCCCGATGTTACCCTCAGCGGAAATACCCTCAGCCTGAATGTTCAGCCCCTGTCACGCGGATTCTATTTCCTGGTCCTGCTCAGCGATTCCGGCGCCTGGCATGGGAAGATGGTGAAGGAGTAATTTTATCCACCCCAGCCCTCCCTACTGGAGGAGGACGAGGTTACAGTCATATTAGTAACTTATTTGTTAGTTACATTATTGTTAGTTATCTTTGACAAAAAAACAGACCATGGAAACACCCTTTGTCTTTGGGAAACTGGCATCCGGAAAGGATTTCACAAACCGGAAAAATGAAATTATTCGACTGAGGTCCAATTTCTTATCTGGGACTAACACGATGTTGATCTCTCCAAGAAGGTGGGGAAAATCTTCCCTGGTTGAAAAAGCAGGCCAACAGGTAAGGGAAGAAAATAAAAAAATTAAAATAGTTTTCATCGATCTTTTCAATGTGAGGACCGAAGAGGATTTTTACCGGAACCTGGCAGAAAAAGTTATCGGCAATACTGCCTCGAAGTTTAAGGAGATCCTTTCATTTGCCGGGAAGTATTTCAAGCAGTGGGTTCCGCGTGTCACTTTTTCTCCCGATCATCAGCAGGAATTTTCCCTGGGATTGAATTGGAATGAAGTCGCAAGACAACCCGATGAAATCCTGGACCTCTCGCAAAGAATAGCGGCCTCAAAGGGATGGAAAATTATTATCTGCATCGATGAATTTCAGAATATCGGATTCTATCAGGATCCTATTGGCTTTCAGAAGCAACTCAGGTCTCACTGGCAAAGGCAAAAGGATGTTTCTTATTGCCTGTATGGCAGCAAACGAAATATGCTGATCCATGTATTCAATTCTCCTGACATGCCTTTCTATAAGTTTGGCGATGTCATGATTCTCGAAAAAATCAGCAATACGGATTGGGAGGTATTCATAACCGAGAGGTTCAGCGCTACCGGGAAAGAGGTCAGTCCAGGTCAGTCCAGCCAAATTGCAAACCTGGTTGACAATCATCCCTATTATGTTCAGCAATTAGCTCAAATATGCTGGCTCAGGTGTGATAAAAAAATAACGGATCGCATTATTGAAGAATCTCTTGAATCACTGATTTTACAACTCAGTCTTTTATTCCAAAATCTCACGGAATCACTCAGTACAACGCAGGTAAATTACCTGAAAGCATTGATCAATGAGGAAACAAGGCTGAGTTCGAAAACGATCATACAGCATTACCAACTTGGCACATCTGCCAATGTGGTAAGAATTAAAAAAGCTTTAATCGATAAAGAAGTCATTGACTATTTGCATGAAAAAAGCGAATTTCTTGATCCGCTTTACAAATTATGGCTGAGGAGATATTATTTTACAACTACCATAAAAAACCGGTCAGGATCAGCGGAATCCCTTTTGAAGAGCCGGGTTGAGTAAGAATATGTTTTTCTTTTTCTGCTATTCCTTTGAATTGGGAAGAACCTTTACCGGCGCCCCCGATCTCGAAAATGATTGTTCTTTCCTGATGGAATACTACATAATCCGGAAGCTTTTGTCCACGGATACTTTTCAGGTAATTTATGGTAAATCCTGCACCCGTCAGGTGATGAATAAAGAATTCTTCCCGGATGGCACCGATCAGCCTGTCCTGATCCGATCCCTGCGAAAGAGTTGCCCGCAAAGCAGGAGCAAAGAGGATTTTTGGTTCAGGCAAAACATTTGCACCATAAGGGAGAATAATTTTTATCAGGGAAGCGGATTGCATGAGCGAAACATATTGCTGAGCCTTGTATTTGGTAATGCCCAGATTTCTGGAAAGAGAGGAGTAGCTGATTCCTTCCACCCCGGCTCTGGCCATAAATAACAGTGCCGACCTGATATTCATGATGTCTTCCTGGGATAACTTACCCGCGGTAAGCATGTCTTTCTGCACAACCTTCTCTACCACCGCAGTAATGACTGATGGCAGTGGTGATTGCAAACAGGCCGGAAGCGCTCCGAGAAACGAGAACTCACGAAAATCCGGTTCAAAGGAATAGAACTGCTGATAAAGCGAATAATGGTTCCCCAGCAGATCATTGATCGTAATGGATGGTAATTCTATCCCTTTTTTAAACGAAAGATATTCCCGGAAAGAAAATAAGGGCAGCGCCTCCAGCGTAAGCCTTCTGGAAAGATCATGGCGGTTTTCCGATAACTCAAGGGAAGATGAAGAGGTAAAAATGATCTTTAAATCTGAAAAATCATACAGCTTCTTTAATTGTCCCTGCCATCCGGGAATTGCATGAATCTCATCGACCATCAGGTAAAAGATTCCATAGGATTTGAAAAGCCGGGTACTTAAATCAAAGAGATCTGTCCCTACGGGAAGCATATCTGCACTGAAATAAAAAGAATGGTCAAGCTCAGCCGTAAGTTGCCTGAGTAAAATGGTTTTCCCGCTGCCTCGTAGTCCGGAAATGCCAACGAACTGGCGGGTTTCGGTAAGCAGGTGCTTTAGCTTTGCATAAAGGAAACGCTTTAACAGGTAGCGTTTCCCGTCCTCCTTTGCGGTATTATTCAGGAGAATAAGTTCCTCCACTAATCCATTTGACATCATGCTTGTTTTTTACAAAAATACGCATTTTGTTTAAAAATGTTTCAAAATGCTATACATTTTGTCAAATATTTTTTCAAAACGCAAATTTTCTAACCACGATGTATTACAGCACCAGGATCCCAAAACAAAAAATCGACCCCGCAGCAGATATGGCTAAAGACAAATCACTCCCACCCGCTTCCCCTGGCAAGTAAGGTCACAGGCATGATAACAATGATCATTTCACAGAACAACACCAAAATGTGCTATAAACTGCAAATAAATTGAATTTTTTTTGTAAAGTAACTGCAAATAAATAAAATTATGGTGAATTTCAAACAGATCTTATCCGATCAAAAGGAAGAGTTAAGCAAATTGAATCTCGGTTCGTTGATCTCACGAGAGGCGGAAGAACTTTGGAAAAAAGAGAGCGGTTTGATACGGATCATCAAAGGGGAAGATCCCATTTCTTAAGCCCGCGACCTGTTCTATTCGATTATCAACCACGACATCCTTTACCAGCATAAAATCAACCATACAAGAGCCTTTAAGGATCTGTCCGTGTTTTTGGTCTTAAACACAGACAAGGAGATCAGCTAAAACCGGCTTAAGAACATTTTCTCCCTGGGGAGCGCCCATACGGTGCGTAATTACGTTGACTTTCTTGAAGAAGCTTATCTTATTTCCACCATCGGAAAGTTTTCATTCAAGCATCAGGAAACTCTCCGATACCGGAAATCCTATGTCATTGATATCGCATTTTACCAGTCACTCATGCCTGCTGGTTCACCAAACACAGGATTTATCATTGAAACCCTGGTATTTCAGGATCTCTTCCGCTTCAGGCAAACACTGGGAATAGAACTATTTTATTACAAGGGAAAACGTGAGGTTGATTTTGTTGTAAAACGTCCAGATGGCAGCCTGAAACTCATTCAGGTTTGCCAGGATCTTATGGCGCCGGGAACCATGAACAGGGAAATGAATGGCTTGCTTGAAGCTTCCGAAATTCTTCATTGTGATGATCTTACTATTATCAATGACCAACTGGACGAAATTAAAACCATAGAGAATAAAAAGATCAGGTTCGTGCCTATGATTGACTGGTTAAGCCGTGGTGAAGTATTATGAAACAAAAAATCGCCCCTGCTGCCGATATGGCTAAAGACAAATCACCCCCACCCCCTTCCCCTGAGAAGAAAGGTCATAGACATAATAACAATGATTAACACATTTCATAGAACTTGCAGACCCAGATGAAGATTATCTGCAGAAACAAAAATGATTCGGGACAAGTGAAAAATAATTACATGGGAAACATGTTCGAAATGTTGCTTAATCAACCATTAATTGCACTTATTAATGATTTATGAAAAATATTTTGACATTACCCTTTTTGCACCAAATGCATTGGGATTAATTTTTAAAGCTTTGGAAGCAAAGTCAATTGCATTCTGCTGTTTATTGCTAAGCATATTCAATACAGCTAACCCGGAATATGTAATATAATCCGAAGGATCCAGCCTCATAGCCACTTCAAATGCCTGTTCAGCTTCGGGAATGAACTCGGGAATATCATATAATTCAATGTATTCCAGCAATCCGGTTCCAACACTGCATTGGCTTAACTTTTTCAACTCCCTGCTCTGTGCATTATAGGTGGCCATAATAAAAGCGGGAACGTGACCTATCAGCTTCCTTTCTCTTAATTCGATCCCCACATTATACTGGAAAGATGAAAAGTGCATTTGTTCTGATAGCAGGTCAACCTCTACACCTATACTTTTTGCAAAATAATGTATGATTTTTACTGGCTCTTCTTTTAACATCTCAAAGGATTGTCCGGCTTTCTCCCATTCACCCAACCTGAAGAAACATTCCGCCTGGCATCCGTAAATGATAAAGGCTTCTTCGACGGTTATAGGAAATGGATAAACGAGCAATAGATTATGGATTGTTTTAAGTACACCTTCAAAATAGTTGCTAATTTTTGTCCTCAGCCCCAAAATGATTTCAGGATAAACCTCCTTTTTGATAGAAGGCAATATCTTAAAATAATTGTCCGCAGTTTCTTTATCCGGTTGATCAATATTTACCGTAATAGCCAGATAGAAAAGTAACAGTGATTGGTAAAAGTCATCCCCAAGTTCCTTTAAATTCACTGTATCTAAAATATCCCGGCTAACCTCTTTTAAAATATTGAAACCTCCGCGGTCTTTCCGGATACTGGTCAGAAATATTTTTAAAAATGAGGTTTCCGGAATCTGTGCATCATCGATCGGAAATGAAAATAATGCAGATATCATACCCATCATTTTGAGTTGACTTTGACCACCGGATTTTCTGAATTGACCTAAATTAGGAAAATCCCGAAAAAACTCTCCGTTTTGGAATCGTCTCAATAATTTTACATACTGGTTTGGCGACCAATCCAGGAATCCCTCCTTACTGACTAACTTCTCAAATTCCTTAAGAAGTATAATGTATTCATGATTCCCGGATGCAGCTTTTAAAGCATCATCAAGAGCGACATTGACTGATTGAATGGAAGTGAGCATGGTTATTTTTCGAGATATTTTTTATAATTGTCGCGCGTCAGACCCGACAGCCTGAATTTTTCTAATTCGCCGATATCCTCTTTTGTCATAAACTGCTTACGACGCTGACGATAAAGTCGCATCAGTAATGGATCTTCCTGAATGGTTTTAATAAGGGAAGTTAATTGCTCATCAAGAAGCGTATATACAATACGCAGATTGACATTGTTATATACTACCTCATAGAATTCCGTATTCCTTTGTCTTGCGTACCTCAGGTACCATGAAATAAATAACTTTTGTTCAATGATGTCATCCAATAGGCCTGAAACGGTACCCCTCCCTTCATAATGATAATATTTTCCACCCTTAGGATCATTTTCAATGGTCACGCGGTTGTAAATGTTGGTTTGCAAAGCCCTTGGCCTCCGTAATTCAACATCTGCCTTACAACCCTGATAATAAGCATCAAAGTAATTCAATATTTCGTAAATCTTTGATTCATACCAGAAATATTTCACTGTGTCACCAATATAATGTTTAAACCATGAAATCTGTTCATGCAATGAGTCTGGCATCACTTCCTCTTTCTCAGGATCCCGGGATCTAATTCTCACAGGGCATATAATTATTATATTTTTGTTGATAAAACAATGTTGAACCTTTTCAATTCCTTCAGAATGTCCATTAACATTTAGTGCATCCCTGGTTATTACCTTGTTTATTTCCAAAACCGCAGAAAACACAGCCCGATGAAAGTTGGTTTTCCACTCTTCCTTATCTTTGCCATTTAATGATTGGGTATAACTTCCTGATGGGTTTCGATAAAGAATTGAATAATCATCAGTGCAATAAGCCATTGCCAGAAAAATGCAGTAATCCATTTTCGCCTTCTGCAAATCTGTCGGATTAATTTGGGTAAAGCAAAACTGTGATAGCAATCCCAAAATAACAGAAGCAATTAAATGATATTTATTTGATATCTCAGCGTTTAAATTGTTCTTGTAATTCAATTGGTTCTGCATGAATATCCTCTTTGGTGATTTTTAGGGAATTCTTTAAGTTCCCATTCGCAAGATCTTCCTGAAAATTCTGAAGTTTACCATATTGAAAAAACACACCAATTATTCCTAAGAGAAGGATTAAAATTGAATACAAAAATACCGTGGTTTCAAGATTATAAAAACTTATTGCTTGATCATTGAGATAAAATAAAAAACTAAACTTTTCAGGATGCATAAAAAGAAGGAATAGAGAAGAAATAATTAAATATGCTCCATTAAAAGAAGTTCCAAGAATGATGACTAATTTTTGAAAATACAGGGCAATAATTCCACCAAGAATTGCTGCAATAATAATAACGGTGATATTTGGAGGCATCTGGAAAAGCAAGTTTAACAATACCATACTTATTCCTCCAACAGAAGCGCCCATTAAAAAAACAGACACATAATAGAAAAGCACGACTAATTCAGCCATAATTCCGCCTCCAATGAGAGCTCCAACAAAAGCAGGAATTTCATTCTTTCCTATCAGTCCACCAATGAGAAATCCCAAAGCTGCACCAATAAGAAAGCCAAATAGTGCCATTATGGCTTTAAAAAATCGGTATCCATAAAAACATTGAAAGATTCCAAACACTAGGAATAATAGTACAAAAAGGAATTTGTATTCGGAAAATGAAGATCTAAGTATAATGGCAATGAGTGTCATACTGCTAAGATTAAAAAATGAAGCTCCCCGCCGCAGAGCAGCGGGGTATCTTAAAACAATGCTAACT
>CAZSDU010000024.1:0-43183 GCA_964605775.1 uncultured Prolixibacteraceae bacterium
ACTGTTAATCAGAGGGTCGCTAGTTCAAGTCTAGCAGGGGGAGCGCCAGTAAAGACAAGGGTTTCAGAGTATACATTCTGAGACCCTTTTTTTCTTATTTCCTACACAATTTCCCACATAAGTTTCCACACGTACCATCTCGAATCCTTTATCAGACGCCATCTATAGCACAATTTCTCCCTTTTTCCTATTCAGTAAAATCCAATTTGTTTATAATATCTTGCTGTATATCAGCGACAAATATCTTAAAATGCTGTTATTGAAAAAAGTAAGTGATAGAATTGCGGATACTTTTTGAATTTAGTGTAAGAAATTATATTGGCGGGGGGAACTCCGTTAGATAAAGAAACATTTGAAAATCAATATAATAATTAGATGGTTCTCTTTTTGTATCGGAAATGTCTCAACTAAGCAAGGTCTATGAATCCAAGTAACTGATTCTCGAAACAGGAACGCTGTACCCAAGAATCATTTGAGTATTGTATCCAAGATGATTAAACAAATCAATGTCGTTATATCTGAATAAGGAGTCCTGACATATATATATATGGCTCATTTTCAATAAGGGGGTCTGTTCAAAAAATAAAGGCCACCATGAGGTTGATTTCTCGACTTTTCCACCCATTAAACTTTCTTGAATCCGGTCATTCTCCCCAAAATCAAGTTCATATCCTTTTTCAACAAACAAGGGAAGCTTGAAATAGTTCACCAAGGTTGCCCTGTTTTTCGAAATATCCTGCTTAATCAAAGACTCAAAATGTCCACCATATTTCTCAGGTCTTTGGGCTAATATTCTGATTTCCATCTCGTCTTTATAAGAGGTATTTTTATATAGGCTGAATATCATATCAAAGATAAAATCGAACCTATGGGATGGATGTTTTGAACAAATTCCCTGAATATCAGAAATAAACGAATTCCACCAATCCATTTCTCCGTATTTGACTTTGCTAAAATAAAATCCATCCCAGTTTACGGGATTATTCATGATTTCGAATTCAATTCCCACTCCCATTCCCCCGTCTGCATATTCTCTCCAAAATTTTCGATTTCTAATTTCATCTAATGATGTTGATGAAAGAATAAAAGAATTTTCCTTAGCAATTTTGAAACGATTTACAATATTCTCGTCAGAGTATCCTTGTTTTTTATAGAAGTCAGTAATCCCATTAACAAGAAAAAGATATTCATTCGGGTCATCCGAGTTGTTTAAATCGTATAATCGTATAGATTTCTCGTTGATGATGGAAAACAGGGTTTTAAGTGAGGTAAAATGAAGAATGTTTTTACCAGCCGAATAAAGATAATCAGTTTTTATGAGTTCTTTGTTCCGTTTTGGTTGTCTGATTTGGGTATGTATTGGGTTTCCCATAAGAGACATTCCTGATTGAGAGATGCCCCCAATAGGGAAACTGTATTTGGTGAAGATTTTGGAAAATTCATCCTCTATCTTTTGCATTTCCACAAATCTTTTATCCCTTTCATCCATTGTTGTTAACTTTTCGACAAATCTATTGAATTTGAAAAGGATTATCAAGTTGCAGAAAAGGAACGGATACTCTAAATTTTTCAGACCTTTACCCTCAAATCTTCTATCATGTACCAGCTCAAAATCACCCTGAACGAGGTAACGCCCGAAATTTTGAGAAGAATTTTAGTCAGTGACAGAAATGTCGGCTTTTTCTTTTATTGGTAAGGGTTTGAGTGGTTGCAACTTTCCTCTCTTCGAACATGGAATTTTTCCACCGATCAGTACTATTGAACGAAACTTCAAGATTTATAAGTCATTATGAAGTTGTATGTCTATAAGGGCTGGTCAGGTTAAATCCGTCGACAAGTAGTTTGTTTTGTTTTTAGTTGGTCAGGCTTGTGGATTATTCAGGCACTCCTTAAATCAATCCAATTACCTTCCGTTGTTTAAATAAATAACTTATAATAATCCTGGAACAGGTACTTTCGCCCGCGTTGTCCTCCAGTAATCTCTTTTAAAAGGCCGACCCTCTCTAGTTCCATTATAAGTTTATAAGAAGACGGGAATGACAAGCCTGTGACCTTTTGAACCTGATCTGCATCAATTATCGGCCGTTGATAAAGAGAATTGGTTATTTTTTGAGCATTAGCAGCCCTGCTTCCCAGAGATTGAATTTTGGTGTCGGTTTGTTTTTGTAGCTGTAAGATATTATCAAACAACAAAATTCCATTCTTGGCAGTCTCAATTATACCAACCAGGAAAAACTTAAACCATTGGGATATATCACTGGTTTTTCTTACTCCCATTAGATTATCATAATAAAGTGTTCTATGAGATTCAAGAAAAGCGGATAGATAAAGGATCGGTTTCTTTAGTATCCCTTTATACACGAGATATAGAGGTATCATTAATCGACCAACCCTACCATTACCATCAAGGAACGGGTGAATTGTTTCAAATTGATAATGAACTAAGGCAATCTTTAACAACTCTGGGAAAAATATACCTTCATTATGCAAAAATTTTTCAATATCGCTCATTAACTCTTGAACACTTGTGTGAACGGGAGGAATAAACTTAGCGTCCGATATAGATGATCCCCCTATCCAATTCTGAGAAACCCGAAACGCCCCAGCTTGTCTTTTTTGTCCACGCACTCCCTGTAAAAGTATCTTATGGGTATTACGAATCAATCTCGATGAGAAAGGTAATTTCTGCAAATCCAAAACTGCAGACTCCATCGCCTTTATGTAATTCTGAACTTCTTCCCAATCGTCTCGTTTGTCAATTGGAATACTTTCTTTGTCTAATAACGCTTCTTCTATATTGGTCCGGGTACCTTCAATCTTACTGCTCTGAGTTGCTTCTTTCAGAACGTGCATACTTATAAATAGGTCAATATTAGGGATATAGTTGGAATACATGTCAAGCCGTCCAAGTTCTCTATCTGCCTGGCTAAGCAATTGTATAACCTCCATATTTTCAACTACCCACTGCCTATTAATTGTTGTGGGCTGAAAACTTTTATAATGACCCTGGCTAATGTATTGACCCGATTTAAAGTTTTTCATGTTATAAAGAAAATTTAAACAAAGATAGTCCTTATTTAAGATATTGACAAAAAAATTAAATAAAGCCCTTTCTTATTTAAGATTTCGACTTTCAGGAATTTGGTAAAACTCCATAAAGTTCATACTAAATTCGGATAAAGTAAACGTCTTATTTTAATCAAGAATAACAATATCAATGTTTTAGAAAAGCTGGAAGAGTTGAAAAGTGTTGCAACTTTGAGCAGTAAGGGGAGCCAACAATGAAAGAGGTTGTCTCAAAAGTCAAAATATCACCACTAAGTCGCTAAGACGCAAAATATATACTATTGATTATCTGGTATTTGCGCCTTGGTGTCTTCGCGGTGAAAGAAAAAAATGACCTTTTGAGACACCCTCTTTTTTATTGGATACATGATCGGATACACAACTCATCTCTGAAATCATCCTTTTTATACTGATTTGACGCGGGATTTACGACATCTATTCCCCACCAAAAAGTCTTCCTTTCCCAACCTGAAAAACATCTGTGTAAACTCATGGTCGTTGGATTTTTTCAGGGAACGAACGTACATCCGATATCTTTCAAAAAAAACCGAAATGGATAAAAGTGAAAGATGAAAATCACACCCCCAGAACAATATATAGAAGAAAAACACTTCACTTATGATAACAACATTATCGAAATACGAACATCATCACATTGATAATCAAATAGAAATTTACCATGTGGTTTCTGAAGCGATGTGATGAGATTTTCTGTATCTTTGGATCCTGAAAAAAATATATTAAAATTCACAGTATATGAGTAATCTGATTATAAACAAGCTGGATTATGCACGGATAAGTAAGGTCATTAACGATGCAAAGCTCAACAGGTCAATAAGTAGTGTTGAAGAGGAAAAACTGGTGAATGAACTGAATTCAGCCACCATTGTTGAACCTGATGCAGTACCCTCAGATGTTGTCACCATGAATTCAATAGTCAGGCTGAGTTTCTTAAATAATAATAAGCAGGTCAAGTTACAAATTGTTTATCCATACCAGGCCAATGTAAAAGCAAATAAGATATCCATTTTATCCCCGATAGCAACTGCTTTAATAGGGTATAAAGTAAAAGATGAGATTGAATGGATTGTCCCGGCGGGTCTTACAAAAATCAGGATTGATGAGATCCTTTATCAGCCCGAAGCTGCAGGGGACTATAATCTATAAGACTTACACAAACCGGATAAATTGTCTTGTAATCTCCGCTCCGGTATGATCATAACATTTCATTGAAAAGAGATATCACATCTTCGCGGGAGATGGGTGATGCCTTTTACCGTGTGGTGGAATCGATGTACTCTGTAATTTTCCCGAGACACCTGACATAGCTGCCGTATTCATTGTCGTACCAACCGAAAATCTTGGCATGAGTGACCGGCAGGGAAAGGTCCGGTGCGTCCGAAATCCCCTTGGATTTAAGAAAGTCTGCGGACAAGGGCAGAAATCCCGTACGGGTGTGCGTTTCCGGTCCTTCAATGACCACGGCTGCCGGAAACCCGATCAGATCAGAGGAGACATTCTGCTTTTCGCTGAAAAAGAGCAGCCCCCTTTGAGGCCCGTTGGAAGACTGCCTGTATATTTTGTTGATATAATCACCGCTGATTACGGGTTCTCCAAGGTCATTGGTCCTTGTATTAAAAGTGATGTTCAATGAAATGAGTGAAACAGTGGTAGTCGGTATCCTCACAGAATCAGCCATGAAACCGATATTGGCGATTTTAGGCAAAACCATTTCCAAAGCTTTTCCGGCACCGGTCGAAGAGAGTATGATGTTATTGAAAACCGACCTGTTCTTTCTGAGATCTGACGCACCGGTTGCAGGCATTGCATCCAGTACATTCTGTGTATTAGTGGCAGCGTGAACTGTTGACATCGACGCAGTCATGATGTTCATTGTTTCCTGATCCTCAAGCAGAGGCATGATCATATGTGCAAGACCAGTGGTAGTACAGCTGGCTGCTGATACAATATGATGCTTGCGGGGCTGGAAATCGATATGGTTGATTCCGAATATCAATGTGGGATTCAGATGTATGTCTGCCTCGGCCTTGTCTTTGATCTTAAAAGGAGCACTGGCAATGACCTTCTGGGCACCGGATTCCAGATGGCCTTTCAAGCTCCCTTTCGGGTGATCTGCCGGAACATTCGGATCGAGGAATTTACCTGTACAATCCACAACTATGCCTACACCTTCCTTCGCCCAACCGATATTCTTGGGTAAACGTTCTTTTCTTAGGATCTTGACCAGAAAACCATCAAAGTCCAGGATCCCGTTCTGCGAATCAACAATATTGACTACCATTTTCTTCCCGGAATAACCAAATAAAAAATGATCGAGTGTTCCGTAAGTGGAATCATTAACGATTGCGAGGATAGTATCTTCAAGACTTTTCCCTATTTCGCGTCCTACATTGATAACTGCACCGTCAAAATACCTTGAGTGCAGATGATACCATAGGGTCAATTTTCCAATTCGCCCTAATCCATTGATACCCAGTAATTTTTTTTCTTTTAAAAGGACTTCCATGGTTCTTTGTATTTGGTTTTTAATAAATCGGATTTATGCAATCAGAATTTCTTTGTACGGACCGGATAGTTTCCTTTGTAGATCAGCCCAAGGGAACTATCCAGGGCAATTTTATCAAATGCTTCGAAGACTGTATCATTGATCCAGCATTTTTTTGCACGGTCATCCAGATAAAGATCGGCACAATTTACGACACAAACCTTACCGAGACTTGATGCAGTCACGGCAGCATGGGAAGTCGCCCCTCCCCTGCCGGTGAGCAATCCGTCGCATTCAAAAATCAGTTCTATGTCATCGGGTACTGTATCCGGCCTGACGAGGATGCAATGGCCTTTCTCATAATTAGAATTTATATAACGTATGTCATCCATGTCAAAGGCAACATACCCGTTCAGAACCTGGTTGCCAATGCCAATCCCTGATCCCACCTGATTCATTTTCTGAGGTGGTGTTGAAAACCGGATTACCTGGCTATCTTTGGTGATGGTCTGATCCCGCACTTGTAAAATATACAAATCCTCCGGTTCTGAAGTCTCAAAAGTAAATTCAATTTCCTGGTGGCCAAAATCCAGTTTTTCCTGAAGTTCGTGTGCAAAAGTGTTCAGCTTGTCATAAATCTTAGGATAGGCACTTTCAAGGGAAAAAGGACATTTTGTATAATAATTTATGCGATGGTTTTCACTGATCGGCAGGGTATTGACCAATCCGGCAACAATGTCTTCTCCCTGGCTTAAGAACGAAAAATCACCGTTCAGATGAATCCCTGGCAATTTCTCTCTCGCATCATATGTAAACACAACTCCTGATCCCGATTCGTGGTGAATGTTGCCGAATACCATCTGCTGGACGATCACTCCTGTACCCCATTCATGGGCAATCTGAAAATGATCGCGGTAAACATTTGCCCTTGGGTTATCCCAGGAATTGAAGACCTCAATAATTGCCTTTCTGACCTGCCGGCGAGGATCTGTTTCAAAATAAACACCTCTTTCGCTCAAAACATTCTTGTAAGCAAAAGCAATCTTCCTCATGATCTTGGGCGGGAAATCAATCTTCCGGGATATCTTGTATTTAAGTTTATACTCCACAATTATTTTATCGAAAACATCCCTCTCGATGCCATACGACATACCCCAGGTTTGCAGCAGACGCCTGTAACAGTCCCAGGAAGTCCATCCAAAATTATATTGTCTGCTGAGCACTTCTGTAATTTCGTCATTCAAACCCACATTCAGGAATGTATTCATGGCCCCGGGCATCGAAATTGCAGAACCGGATCTTACGCTCAGCAGGAGAATGTTTTCCGGATTGGCAAATTCCCGTTTTGTCAGTATCTCAAGATCATGAATGTGCTGTTGGATCAGATTGTCGATCTCCACCTGCAACGAAGGATACTTCAGTATCGGATCTTTCCGCCTGAAAAGTTCTGTGGTCAGGATAAATCCCGGGGGTACTGAATAGCCCTTTAGGTAAAGTTTTTTCAGATAATATCCCTTGGATCCCAGAAAAATCTGGTTGTCGAGTGACGGGAACTCCTGATTGAACGGGCATATCACCTCATCCGGATTATACGACATGATCTGGCGGATATCATCGGAGGTAAAATTGTCAGCCATGTTCCGGAGACTGATAAGCACTCTACCGATGAAATTGTCAAGGATCTGGATCAGGAATGCGGAAGAAAGCAGATCCCGGTAGAATATCTCGGATTTCTTATGTATGAACTTTTTTGCGGACAGCTTATCCTGCCTGCTTCCCTGCGGAAAGATCTGCGGAATGATGATCGTCAGAAGTTCATCGTAAGAGCTCATGAAATAATTGTTAATGATCTCCTTCACACTTCCGCCCATAAACTGGAAAATATTCAGGTATTGCCTGATGGTAAAACTTCCCGATGCAAGACTGTACTTCAGCATATGAAGATTTGAATTGAATCCCTGGTCCTGGATCCCGTCCAGTTCCATTCCTTCCTTCAGCAAGCCTATGATGGAACAAATATCTTTCAGCGTTCTGGCGGTGATATAATCCGTGTTCAGTTTTCCGACAATGCGCTCCATCAGCACCGTGGCAACACCTTCAAGCCGGAACGTCAATCCGAGGGCTTCAAACTTTTTCTCATGATATTCGCCGTACATTGACGGTATCCCGAAGGCGATATGACGCTTATGATAGATATTCTCCCAACCCTGGCTGACAGCCGTATCGAATATGATCTGATTGAGCATGCCCATAAAACCGAAGATGTGCCGTAAAGCTTTTTCATCTTCATCCTTTTCCAGATACTCTGAAAGAAGAGCCACATCTGCAGGGGAGAAAAAGTTGCAGCGGTTCAGGAGGGATGTTAAGTTTACTGCCTCAAATGAGTATTTTTCCTTAAGAAGTTTATAAAGACGGATCAGGAGCCGGACTCTCTTAATATCAGGTTCTTTGCCGGTGCTGATCCCGGAAAACAAATGTTCAAGCTGGTCCGATTCGATCTCGGAAAGTTGCTTTACCGACAAACCGTTGGTCTCACACAATTCTGCTACAACCTCATGCACCCCTTTTACCCAGGGTCCTTCAGGGTCAATGGTTAATCTTACATCGGGAGGAAGAAGGGGGAACAACCTGTCAACCTGCCTGTCCTTCCAGAAATTAAGTATCTCGAGTGTAATGTTGATGTGCGAATTGTTCCCCTCTGTATGAATCTGCTTGCGCAGGAAGTGAATTAACTTGTCTGATCGCTGTGTAGCCTCATCCAGGGAAGTGGTGACATCACGCAATTCGCCCTCTGCACCAATCTCATTGAAATATACGGGGAACAACCGTGCAAGTTGCTTGATCCTTTTAAAGATAGGGGCTATGTCTGAGTTCAGTAACTGGGTCACATCGCGCTGGAAAAGATCAGTATCAAAAATAAAGATCCCCCCCAGTCTGAGGTTGATGATCAGCGCAGACAACAATTTCTTCATCACATCCGGTGCATATTCGATCAGTTCAAGCCAGACCCTGATGTTTTTTATGTGATTCCGGTCAACATGAAGCTGCCAGTTGCTTGTCATATAAACGATCCCCGGAGTCACGAACCCCATCCTGATCAATTTGTTCTCAAAATAATGGATCAGGTTTGGATTGGAGCTGTTCATAATCTCTTTCCCAAGTGTAAGAACCGAATCGAGAACCGTGTTCCCATACTGTTGTCTGAACTCCTCAAACAGTTCAAAAAGATTGTCAATCGCATCAATGATCTGGTTCTCGGTCAATTCTTTACTGATATCCCTGATGACCCTGTTCAGATCCCAGAGCAGGTAATCCCTTTGGTTGACCATTCCGGGGAGATGAAGAAGAAAAAACAGATAATGCAGTTTTTCGGTTGATTTTTTAAATTCATCAGTAAATTTTCTGAATGATGCAGCAATATCTGTGAAGGAGAATCCCTGTGAAGTCAGTACATCCCAGTTTGCTGAACTATTGGCCTTCCTTCGCTGATCACTGAAAAAAGGATCATCGAGATGCAGGATTTTTTTCCGGTATTTTTTCCCGAAGATCTTAATCCTGGAGTCATACCATTGTCCTATCCTTGTTGATGACTGCCAGAAATCCAGGTTCCCGAGGATTATTTTCTGTGTTATCCGGAAGATCCTTTCAGAGAAAAAAGGATCATGAGCCAAGTTAAGCAGGCAGGTGAAAAGAGTACCTATGTTAACAAGGTGACTGATGGAGTTCCTTTCATAAGACTGCTCAAGTATATCAATGGAAACTATGATGGTCTTTCTGTTCCGTAACGGTTCGCCTGAAAGGTTTCCGATGAACTTATAGAATGTGAAAACTAGCTGTTCTGCCTGTTTCGATTCCAGTTCCTCGTTTAAAAGCTGGTCGATCAGCCTGCATAGCGTGCTGAATGCAGCCTCGGCTTCCTGGTGGTCCTGGTAGAACCAGAAATCACCTATCAGGATGCGCGGGAGCTGATCAATGATGAAAGCCCGGTTGGAATAAGGATGATGAAATTCAACAAAAAAATCCTTCGTCCTTTTGTTGATGCCGAAATAGGCTTCGGACAAACTTATAAAATGCTTATGGTCGTCAGGAATGATGATTTCAATATCCCTGGTACTGGCCAGGTTGATCTCCAATGCCTTCGACTGGATGTCTGGATTCATTTGCCTGTAGTATTATGATGTCCTGTTACAATTTGTCAATATGCCTGATCAGGTCGATGATCCTGTTCGAATACCCGGTTTCATTATCATACCACCCGATGATCTGGAGAAAATCATCCCCGATCACTTTTGCACACAAGGAATCAAATATTGAGGAATGAGGGTTGTTGATGATATCGCTTGACACGATGGGATCCGTGCAGTATTCAAGAAACTTCTTCATATGTGTTTCAGCCGCTTTTTTAAATGCAAAGCGTACCATTTGAGGATTAATCTGTCTGTCGACCAATGCTGTTAATTCCACGAATGAGCCGTCAGGAACGGGAACCCGGGTGGCAAATCCGTCAAAACGTGATTCCATTTCAGGCATGACCAATGCAACTGAGCGGACAGCGCTGGATGTGGTAGGGATCAGGTTTACAGCGGCGGCCCTGGCACGGCGATAATCCTGGTGCGGCCCGTCGAGGATCGACTGGTTGTTCGTATAAGGATGGACTGTGTTCATAAATGCCTTCTTCACCCCAAATGCATCATTAAGGACTTTAAGCATCAGCGCTGCACAGTTTGTCGTGCAGGAAGCATTCGATATAATACGGTCAGAAGGTGTAAGCAGGTGGTGGTTCACCCCCATTACCACTGTCCTGTCAATCATCTCGTCATCAGAAGGACATGAAAGGATCACCTTCCTTACCTGCCCCCTTATGTGATGTTCCAGTTCCGCACGGGTCTTGAAGCGGCCGCTTGATTCAACGATGATTTCAGCACCGGTTGACTCCCAGGGTATGGAGCCGGGATGTTTTGCATTGGTAACAGGAATGCGCTTCCTGTTTGCCAGGATAAAACTTCCGTCTGTCTCAACAACCGCATCGAATTTCCCGTGGACTGAATCATATTTCAGCAGGTGGGCCAGCAACGAAACATCCATAGGATCATTCAGGTGCACCAGATCAATGTCCGGTGAAGTTGCTGCAAGGCGAAAAACCAGTTTCCCTATCCTGCCCAACCCGTTGATCCCTATCCTGACTGCCATAAATTTCGGTTCTTTCAGTTCATGAACTTAATAAAAAGCAAACTGACCAGGAATTAATGAAGATTCACCTGATCAGCAAGCTCAAGACCATTACCCTGCAAATATAATGATAAAAGTCATTCAGTTGAATCGACCGGATAAGAAGTGAACATACACAACAATGAGGCGATCACACTGCTCCGTCGAAGAATGGTCAAAACAAGCGTTTTTTCCAATAAGAGAAAATTATTATCTCGCGATCAAAAACTTTCGCGCTGAAGTTACCCCGTTGACCTTTGTCATAAGAAAATAGATACCGGGTACAAGGGTGCTTGTATCCACCTTCTGCCGGAGGGTTCCGGCTGTCATTGATTTTGATTCAACCGTTAGCATCTCCTGTCCCGAAACATCGATGACAGTTGATTTTAAACTTGACAGATTTTCGATATCATAGACGACATCAATAAAGTTATCAGCGGGATTTGGGGATATTTTGATATTGAAATCTCTTTTTTTTTCTTCATTTATCCCGACAGGGAACGTAAACGTATCATTACCATCAGAAAGCCAATCGAGTGAAATGCGGGCAAAATAAAGCTGGTATTCTTCATATTCGCCGTTTTCATAAAAACATCCAATCGTTCCGTCACTAAGGACAGTAAGGCAGGAATATCCTGTTAGTCCCGGGTTTAAAACTTTGGACAAGCTCCATGTTGCACCTTCGTCATAGCTGAGGAACACTGTCAGGTTTTTACGAATGGTCGGGTGGGCGGCAATAGAGAAAAGCAAGCGGCTTTTATCATAACCATCCAGCATGGATGTGTAACGGATGAAATCACCGTTCACGAACGGATCGGTCAAATCGTACTGGTAATAAGGGGTTCCCCATGCATCGCCTCCATCTTCGCTGATGACAATTTTCCTGCAATCGGGCGTTTTGTTCCTGATATTCATCATCAGGTCTCCATTATCCAATTCCACTATTTTAGCTTCATCACCGACAGTTGAAGCGACAGCGGGTTTGTTATGCCATGACATACCTCCGTCATCGCTGTAGATCATAAAATTACTGATCGTAGTGCCTGAATTCTGACGAACGCCGACAGCCCCTACAATACGGCCATCACGCATCTGGTGAGCGCTCCCTGAGGCAAGCCAGACAGCATACCAGCCTGGCGCGTAAATCTGGCTGGTAAATTCCACAGGAGGACTCCAGCTAATTCCGTTATCCGAACTGCGGCACACCTGGAACCGGATAGGATTGGAAGGGGTAGATTGGAAGAGCCCCCGGTGGGAAGCAAACATACACAGAAGATCCCCTGTATTCTTGTCTTTTACCAGAGCAGGATCACTGGCTCCATCCTGGCCAAAATCCGCAATGGTAATTGCGTCCGACCAGCTATGTCCCAGATCAGTGCTTCTGCGTACCATGATATCAATGTTGTTTGGCAGATCACCGGGGGCATCTACCCGGGCATCCACAGCAACGACCACAGACCCGTCATCAGCAGTTTTGACAGCAGGGATCCGGAAATTCACCGATCCGTAATCACCCCCTGAAAACAATAATTTATGTTCCAGGATAATCAACCGTTTCTCATCAGTCGTCCCCGGGATGACCGGATATGCCTGTCCACTTATTGTTAGTGAATCAATCTCCCCTTTCAGAAAATTTCCTTCATGTGCATTCACCGATAAATCTGCAGTTATCCAGAAATGGTTGGATCCTTCATTTAATGACTGACTGCCATTCACTATAATTGTTCCTGACATGACGGCTGATGAGCCGAACAACAATGCCGTGGATAATCGCGGAGTTCCAGCCGTATAATAGATATTCAGACTGTCCAGGTCAGCGAGGCTTGTCGTACCGGTTAGATTTAATTTGATCGCAGTCAGTTCCAATGGATTGCTGCTACCCTCGGTTACTACATTTACCGCGATCACCCGCTCATCGGATTCGCCTCTTCCCACAGGAATACTTGTTGAAATCACGCTGCTTCCCTTGTAAACCATCTGGGCAAGAACACCTGGCATCTCTGACAAGAACAGGAGAATTGCCAAAAGATAACATTTATTCGTCATATACAGTTTCGTCGACTTTCATATCATTTACAGATGGCAAATTTAGCAAAAACCGAGGCATTGGTGTTTTGTTTAATCTCAAATACAAAATCTGGCCAGAAATAAGGTCATCCTTATTGGATGTTCTTATAGCAACCTAATAATAAAAGCTTCCACTCATCAACAGGAAAGCCATCGTGTTACAGCTTTGAGCAGTAAGTGGAGCAAAGTCAAGTCAAATTTATCCTACATAAAGCCTAATGGATGAATCATCGATACACCAATTCTTTCTCCTACTTTGATCACCGTTTCATAACCCTTTAAAGTATTCATCAATAAATCTTCATCGATGCGAATTTTGTTTTTTTCAAACAGCAGCACTATCGTGGATCCCCCGAATTTGAAATACCCTTTCTCTTCCCCTTTTTTTACAAACTTCCCTGTATAAGTCTGTACGATACTTCCTGCCATGGTTGCACCTACTTCAGTCATCACAACATCCCCGAACAAGGGGTTTGAAATGATGGTAAATTCCCTTTTGTTCAGGCAGAATATTTCAGTCATTTTGCGCAAAGCAAGAGGGTTAACTGAATAATAATCACCTTCAATCCGGGTGATGGGTGATACACTTCCGCCAATGGGAAAATGGAAACGGTGGTAATCGAAAGGGGCGAGCCGGATGATCACCAGGGTGCCATCAAGGTAATTTTGAGCAAGGCGGGCATTATTCAAGAAGGAAAAAATATCGAAGCGGTATCCTTTGATGATAAAATCACTGTTACTGATATTGGCATATGCCAGTATTTTTCCATCGGCAGGCGATACTGCAATGGTTGAACTGGTATCCACCGGTCTGGCATTCTTCTTTAGTTTCCTGGTAAAGAAATCGTTGAAAGAATTGAACTCCTGTTTTTGGGCGATGCTCAGATCGATATCAAATTCATCAACAAAGGTTTGTATTTTTTTGGTCGATGAAGGACGATCCATGCTGTTGCCATAAACAGACGAAACTACCTTTCTTTTGGCCAGCGCCCACAATGTTGCTTCGCCAACGGGGTTATTATACAGCCACACCAACCACTTTTCGCCAGCCACTTTTTCCGTTTTTAACAAGCCACTTTGCCTCTCGTAATATTGGATGGGAGCCTGTGGCGGCAACGGAAATAAAGCCAGTAGGACAACGACAGCAACCAATAACAATAGGAGGCCCCACCACTTTTTAGTTTTTGAAATGTTCATCTGTTTTTCTCTGTTAATTTATGAGTCAGATAGAATGTCTTGTTTGTTTTGTTTGGCTTGAATAGCAAATATAATGGGAATAAGGCCCGGGGGGCGGGATCTCTCTTGCCAGTTTCATCATGTTATTCATCGGAGTGTCATATCAATTTTTTACCAGCGAAACATACAGTTTGTCCTGGGGAGTTACGCTTACCTTCATCCTGTCCCCGTTATGCTTGATCACAAAGGACAGGGTTTTAAGGTTTTTCTGCGCATAGGGTTGATACTTGAGGTTCGACATGATGAATAAATACCTCAATCCGTTGTTATTGCCATGCAGAAGGTTGCTCCATTGTGTCTGGCCGCCGTCAGAATATCTTTCCGGGATCCTGGAATTGACTATGTTTATAATCTCATCCCCCTTTCCGATCCCGGCGGTTGCTGCAGGTGAACCTGGAATAACATCGGCGACTGTCCTCATATCATTCAGATCATATATGATCCCGGTATAAGCGTAATGCAGCAGCAAGTAATATTCCGAATTGGGGATCCACACGGTTGGGAACTGGTAAAGCAGGAGCGCAAACAGGTCACCGCTTTTGTCAACCAGGTTGCTTTTTGATTTCGAAGCCTGAGACACCGAGCCCGACCAGATCACCGGCGGGATCTTGCTTTGCCCGATTTTATGGGCATCAAGAAATTTCAAGGAGATGGAATAGAGATATGTTACCTCGGTATAACCTCCTTGGGTGGTGGATTCTGTGATGGGTATGGGCACAAAGCCCCAATACCAGTCATAGGTAGTGCTGATCCGCGTGCTGATGATTTGCTGGGGAGGGTTGTAATGCTCTTTCGAGCCCGAGTAGGAACTCATCACGATCAGGATATCCGGGTTGTTTTGTGATCTTCTCAATCCCCTTGTATTTAACTGGTCTGCAAGCTCCTTGAAAATTTCCTTTTCGAGCAGGGGATCCTGGGCTGAAGTGTAATCAAAATCATACGATTTGTAATCGAAAATATTGATTTCATCATCGTCGAGGACTGCCATCGAAGATTGCACCATCCTGGTCTTTTCGGAATAGTCGTTGGTATAGATCCTTGTTGTTAATTCTCCTTCGGTGATATAATTGTTTCCATCGGATAAGGAAACTGAAATCCGGGGGACATTTTTTTCAAGGGAGCCAGTCTTGCCATAACGGCTGACGGCAAGTTTAACGTAAGAACCGGGAGTGCCTTTTATATGGCTGATGGGATTTTTGATCTCCGCCACCCTTATCCCGTCTAGGCCGATAATATGATCCCCTGCTTTTATTCCGGCAACATCTGCAGGAGAACCCTGGATAACGCTGTTAACCTTTATAAACTGTTTGTCGCTGCTCGCCTTGAGCATGCAACCGATACTGCCGGTGGAAGATCCTTCATCCTGAGAAACACAAACTGTAATATTGAGCAAAAAGGCCAATATCAAAAGGAGTAAATTTTTCATACTGCTCGTTTTAATATGAATAATAAAAAGACAGTGGTCAACTTCCCTGTTTTTCAGTTCATTAAAATTAGCAAATATTATAATTTACGCGGCACTATCGAAATATATTTATCGTCATTTTGGGGTACAATAATTGTGCGCTGATATTCCCCCTTGCCATGTAAGTTAATATATGTGTGGATTCATTTTACTATGGATATCTTGATATTTCTTTGAAGATGCAAGTTCTCTTTGATTGTTACAAAATATATCCCGGAAGGAAATTCTGACAGGTTGATGCTGAAAGGATCAGAACCAAGCGCTGCATCCTTTTTATAATATATTTCGTTTCCCACTAAATTCCTGACAGTGATCTCTGATCTTTTCGGGGCAGCCTCCTTATTGATGAGATAAATGATTCCTGATGAAGGGTTTGGATATACCACCAGGGAGGATGCTTGATCTGATTCATTGATCCCCAGCGGGTTTTTACTGATGTTGATCTCCAACTGGTACATTCCGGTTTGTTTAACAAAATTGGTATATACGTAGAAAGAGAGTTCTCCCCCTTTGGCGGATTCAAATTTTGCAGGGCCGGAATTGTTGCAGGGAAATTGCCATACGGTATCTTGTGGCCTCCAGTAATTCCAGAAACCATTGAGTGGATGCGACCAGCTGGTATCGTATTCTGAATTTCTCAGATTGGCCTCTATATTATATGAAAAACCTATGGGAAGGTCAATTTTATAAAAGTCAACATCTGTACCCACATGGCAATTGGCATTATCCAATAATATTTTTGCACTATTTCCTATAAAAGATAGCGGTAATACTGAACTTATCTGTACTGAGTCGTTGGGTTCGTAACGGTCGGCTACAAGTGGACTGGCATTAACCAATACCCTGACCGGGTTTTGAAAACCTGATGACCCGACCAATTCGAATTCGGCATTAGCCGGATTTTTATACCACAAGGCGATCATGTAGCTTCCTGCCGATACAGGGATCCTGTTCGTGCTGAAAGTGAGCTCCCCGGAGGCAGATCCAGCCGGGAGGGTGAAATTTCCCTTTTGTGCAATCGAATAGAGAAAATTACCGTCAGCATCATGGATTGCAAGGTTGAGCATTCCTGAATAATCTGCACTTCCAGTGTTTCTGATCGCCAGTTTCACGGTGGCGGCTTTGCCCTCGGTAAGTGTATCTGGCAATACCGTCATTGCAGAAGCCATTTCGATGACATCGGGATTGATGACCTCTGCCACGGGAAAGTTGACATATTGCAGGGTGTCGTTAACCTCCATCCATTCGTCGCCAACATAACTATACATAATACCGATCATGTATTTACCGGGCAGCATTTCTGGCAGACCACTGTTTTTGAAGGTGATATATTCAGCGTTTTCCCCGGCCCAGATTGTAAAAGGATTGATGATCTCAACAAAACCAATAAGCAGCTGGTTGCTGTCGAAAATGGCCGCCCCCAGGCTGCCTGTAAAATCGGCTTTGCCGTTGTTACGGATGCTGGTGCTTATGGAAATAGAATCTTCGTATTGAATGATAGCCGAAAGCAGCGTGACCGGAGCGCTGAGGTTGAGATTAAAATATTTTCCCTGGCCGGGCATGGGGCGGACTCCCTTTATCATTTCGTGGCCACAGATATACCTGGAACCTGGAGGGTTGAGCGAGTTGATTTCAAAGTAGCCGTTATCGTCGCCTCCCCATCCCCAGTTGATATGAAACTTTCCGTTATTATCATAACCATCGCATATAAATGCGTGGCCACTACCCTTGGGGCTCGGATCCTGAGCCGCATAAAGCACAGGAAGTCTGGCATCCAGGTCTTCTTTTAGAAGATCGATCCACTCTGTATCTGTATAATTATGCCTGCTGAGGCCCCTCAGGGCAGGGTCGTAACCAAAATAATTTTTCAGGGCATTTTCCGTACACCTTCTTTTCGTCCCAAAATCGATCACAAAGGCAGAGCTTCCTCCAACTGCGGCAATTCCATATTCCATTTCAACGGCAATCCCGCAATGATACATAAGGGTTGCAACGGCATTAATTTCGGCCGTGTCGCTGTCGTTAGCCAAACGGTCAGGCATTACACTCCAGGCATACTTTGTACCGCCAAAATTGGCTGAAAGGGTGCCATATTTATTTGTTTTGTTGGATACAGAACCGGTTCCCTGCTTAGGATAATTATGATATTTCATCACCATGGCCATGGCTGTCGCAACACAACCTGTGACGGTAAGCTCTTTCGGTTTTTTATTTTCGGGACATAGCTTGTTATAATGAGGGGACTGATTCCAATATAATTTGATCAGGGGTTCAACGACTTTCACTCCTTTGTCTGAATGGTTTGACCCACTTGTTCCGTTTTGGTATTCCATCCAGGCCGATTCAATTTCAGGAGTAGCCTGGATTTTTTGAGCTACCGCATTTTTTATCTGTTCTTCATAACTCCATAAAAATGCTGCTGCTGCCGGAGCTATGTTGGCCATCGAAAAATCTCCTTCTGTTGAGTAGCCCAATATGGGGGTTATAATATCATCGCCGGCAACGATGACAAACCCGGGGCTTGCTGTAAAATTGTACACATAAAAGGCCGGGAATGCGTTTGTTCCGGCATTCTGATTTGTTTTCAGATCGTTCGAAGTACAGACCAATACCGGTATTGGCAAGGCCTTGAATGGGTTTATGCCGATCCGGCTTGCAAAGAAATTACCGGCAACTTTTGTGGCCATATGCTCTTCAACCTGTTTTGCGCTGGTTATCCAGGAAAATGCGGCTAAGAATAATACGATCGTTAAAATTCTTTTCATATTCTTGGGTTTATTTAGTTAATATAAGTGAATAGGATACTTTTTCACCGGATTTAAAATATAAAGTAAGAAGATAGTTGCCTGAGGCAAAGAAGGAGAGGTCGACAGATAGTTTATCCCCCTCAGGTTTTATCGATGAACGGTACACCGTTTTACCCATCTGGCTTGTCACCGATATGTTTTGCAGATCCGCCTGCATTCCTTCATCCATTCTTATTTCAACCTGCCCTTTGGTGGGATTGGGGAACAGGTGGATTTTGGTTTTCAGGTTGTGCTCTATACTGGTCGGATACCCAAACCTGGCTTCAAGATTACGGTTTCCCTGGGCAATGAAGGTAAAGTTTGCGGAATCGTTAATCTTCGTTCCGTTTTCGAACCAACCCGTGAATGAAAAGGATTTCAGGGGTTTTGCCTTCATGGTAACTGTATCTCCGATCTTGTAAAGTCCTCCACCGCTGGCATCTCCGCCATTTCTCGGCACCTCAATTTCATTTACCTTGATCTTCCCCGAGGGGACGTACAAATCTGATTCCCATATCCCTCTTCCATAGGTAGCGGCACGGATGGTTCCCGCCATATAACAAATGTCCAGGTCTGTGACCATCACATTGGGAAGTTGATTGTTGAACGGAATCCAGTCAGAGAGGGTTGAGTCACGGTAAAAAACACCAAGATCGGTTCCGATGTAGAGCGCGTCATTGGAGAAATCCTCATAGGTAATGCAATTCACCGGCAATTTTGGCAAGCTGGTACCCGAAATGTCTTTCCAGCTTGCGCCTCCGTCAATGGTACTGAATACTTTTAAGGAGTCGTACCCGGAGAAGGTGACAAACACCTTTTGGGGGTTTGTCGGATGAATTGCAATTCCCGTGATCATGTTTTTGTTCTTGCCCAGGGCAGTCAGTTTAAGCGAGTCGATGGCTTTCATATTTCCCCCCCCGTTCGTGGTCATGTAGAGGCTTCTCATGGTTCCCGCCCAGATCACTTTCGGATCATATTGGGAAATGGCCATGGTCCTGAACTGGAAATCGCCCGGAATTTTGTGATTCATCCTGGTGATACTGTCCCACTGGTCACCCCGGTTTGTTGTTTTCCAGATATCCCGGTATCCAGCATAAAGAATTTCTGGATTGATCGGGTCGATGGCGATGGGGGTAATCCAGGAGCCTCTGTTTTTGGTTTTGATGCTGTCGGAAATCAACGTGCAGTCCTCTTTCCAGGTACCGTTAAGGGTTCTTTTGATGACTCCATCACAATAGCAGGCATACCTTATATTCGGGTCAAGCCAGTCGATCAGGCAGTCCATCCCGTCGCCCCCGATGGCATCCGGAGTCAGCCACTCACCCGGAGCGGTGCGCACCTGTGAACCATTGTCCTGGAATCCGGCAATGATCAGATCTTTCTGCTCCCAAGAGCCTCCGATGCGGTATATCTGCCCGATCTGCATTCCTCCGGAGATATCAATCCACTTTTTCCCACCATCCTGAGTATAACAAACTCCTCCGTCGTTGCAGTCGAAGAATGTCCCTTTTTTCAGTGGATGAAAGGCGAAGGCATGCTTGTCTGCATGGACCTGCTCCAGCTTTATCGGTTCAACATTTTTTTCCCAATAACTTGCAAGGTTGAATTCCTTTCCTCCATCGGTGCTTTTCCAGGTGTTGATACCGCCCAGCCAGCGGATGTTGAGAGAATCGGGGTCGATCATATAACACAGGTCATACCAGCCCTGTCCGCCGCATGCATCATCGCACATTTCGGGAGAGACAGAGCTGTGCAGATAATTATTGCTACAGTTTTTTAGCACCTTGACAACGGTATCCGGAAAAGTGAATCCTTCATTGTTTGACCTATATATTCCGGCCAATCCACCTAACACGGAATCCAGTACGCACAGTGCTTCGACCATGTTGGGGTTTTTAGGTGTCACGGCCAGCTTGATCCTGTTGATGTTTGTGAATTTTGTTACCGAATCCCAGCTTTTTCCCCAGTCGACCGACCGGTATATCTGGGCTGATCTTTTATAAGATGATTTTGTTGCGGCATACATTGTTTTAGTTGTGCCTGGCTTGTAAACGATGTCGCAGAAGTTCAGTGACGGCCCCATCGAAACGGTGTCCTGCCCTCCGTTCATCAGCTTGTAAATACCGCAGGATGTCGTTGCAAACAGTATGCTGCTGGTGTCGGGATTCATGATCAGCCTGCTCACCTGATACTCTTTATCCTTACCGATTTCAAAGCTCAAACCTGTCTTTTTCCAGGTCAATCCGCCATCAATCGATTTCAGGATGCCGAGGCTTTTCGTGTCACCTGAACCTGTCCCGTTAAATTTGTTATCTCCTCCGTCGTAATCTCCTGTAGCGACGTACATTGTATTTGAATTTTTTGGATCGATAACGATCTCGCTGATACCAAGAATGGGCTGGCGGTCAAAATTTGTTGTCCAGGTTTTGCCGAAGTCGGTGGTTTTCCACAACCCTCCCGCCGGGGTTCCTACCCAAAAAGTGTTGATATCGTTTGGATGAAAGGCAATACAGTTCACACGGCCTACCCCGAAGTAACGGTTCTCAGGTTTGTCGGGCCCCAGGGACTTCCAGTTACCCGCTGCATCTGAATTATCCGTTGAATGTTCGGCTGAATACTTTTCCCACTCCTTAACAACCACATTGTTCGGGGGGAATGTCCCGTCATGATTAACGCGGGCTTCCCAATACCACTCCCAGCGTTTGAAAGGTTTATGGCCTGATCCTCTGGTAACCTCCCGTCCTTCCCAGTAATCATTGAAATTTTTTTGTATCTGGTAGAAATTTGCCTTAGCCGGGGCTGAAGAAGCTCCGGAAGCTGACTGGGCAGAAACTGAATACTGCGATGTGATCAGGGCAAAAAACAAGCTGATTCCGAGAAGGAGCAGCCATTTTTTGCCGGTAAAACTTGTGATGGTATATTTTGTTTTCATTTTTACTTTGTATTTGAGTTGACATTAAACAACGGGTCAATTATCTTTATGGGGAAATACTTTTCTCCACGGATTAATGTTTTGATGGCTTTTTCGAGTTCCTGTTTCCCGGAAGTCTTCATTACAAAACCCATGGCCCCTGAATTTTTCATTTCATGATCATATTCCTGCTCGTAATACAGGCCGAACATCAGGATTTTCAAACCCGGCGTGATTGCCAGTCCCAGCCTTGTGGCTTCCAGTCCATTCATCACAGGCAGATCAATATCCATCAGAACCAGATCGGGATGCTGAGTTTTAAGCAGGCTCAGAAATGCCTGGCCATTTTCAGCTTCAGCAATGATCTCTCCCATCTCTTCTTTTTCGATGAGGAGTTTTATTCCTTCACGAAACAGGGGATGGTTGTCGACAATAATAATCTTTGGAAGGGATGGCATCTAACAAGACGTTTTGCACAGGCCACAAATGTAGCTCCGGAAATTTCGAATTACTACAGGATAAACGCTGAAAATGCTGCCCGAAATCCTAAAAATGAATTAGGGTAAACCCTATAGCAGAGAGGATACTATATTTCGACGATTTTGTTTTTAATAGCGTACAATATCAGGTTAACCGTATTTCGGGTTTCGGTTTTCTGCAGCAATTTTGCCCGGTGTGCTTCAACGGTTTTAATGGACCTATGGATTTTATCTGCTATTTCAATGGGGGAAAAACCCTCGCAGAGAAGTCTCAATACCTCAAGTTCACGTTCCGTAAAGCTGTTTTCATGAGATACAGTAAGATTCGATGCTGAATTTTTCTTGCTTAAATCAAGGATAATTTTACGGAGAAGCTCATTCGAAAAATAGCTTTGTCCATTAATGACGGTTTTAATGGCGTTTTCAAGTTCCATCTTTCCGGCTGATTTGAGCACACAGCCCATGGCCCCAATATTGATCAGTTTTGCATAATCGTTGAGCATGTCAAGCATTGTGACCAGCAAAATTTTCAGGCCAGGCTTTATGGAAATTGCTATTTCCGTTGCTTCAATACCTCCCATGACGGGCATTTCGACATCCATTAATACGATGTCCGGATCCTGGGTTTTGAGCAGGTCAAGAAACGCCTGACCGTTCGAGGCCTCGGAAATAACCACCCCCATCCCTTCTGTTTCGATGAGAAGTTTCATCCCCTCACGGAACAACAGATGATCATCAACCAGAATTATTTTTGTCGTGGATGTCATGGAAGCTCTATTTAATATCCGTTGCGTTACATGAAAAATTTAGTCAAGTGGAATTTCAATATAAATTTCAAACCCTTTTCCAACTGCGGTTTTAATTTTGATTACTCCCCTGATAAGCATTATTCTTTGCTGAATATTCAACAGCCCCAATCCTTTTTGGCTTTTTTCAACGAGGCTCAGATCGAACCCGAGGCCATTATCAGTATATGTAAAGGTGATCCTGTTTTTTTCTTTTGTATAAAAATAGGAAATATTTACATGGCTTGCCTTGGCATATTTTAAAGTATTGTTGATTAATTCAGTGGTAATTCGATAAAGCGTGGTTTCCCTCAAAAGACTGAATCTCGCTTTTGAGTTGAAGCTGAAGTTGATGGATAGCTTCTGTAGATCGTTAATGCTGTTGATAAAGTTCAGAACGGCATCAACATAGCCATGTTTGGAAAGACTAACAGAACTAAGACCCATGGCGACTTCGCGGATAGTCTGTATCGCTTTTTCGATGTTGTTGTTACCTTTTTCTGTTATCAGGTTTTTCTTTTCCGGATCATCGGTTTCAGCAAGCCACTGGAAATAGAGTTTGATGGTTGAAAGAAGAGGGCCGAGCCCATCGTGCAGTTCCCTGGCAAACCGGTTCCTTTCCTGTTCTTCCACTTCAACAGTCAAATTAAAGAGCGCACCTTCAATGGCGACTTTCTCAGTGATGTCGCGGTTTGAGGCCCTAATACCAAGGTATTTGCCGTTGTTGTAAATCCTTCTGCAAACATGGTCAATCCAGCGAATTTTACCATCTTTGGTCACTACCCTGAAATTAACCTCCAGAACGGTCTCCCCGGGCCGCTCACGATGCTCATCATGTTTGTGATCCTCCCAGAGTTCTCTGTCTTCATGGAAAACAATATTGTCAATTAGGGCCGGATCCCGTGTAAACTCTTCTATGGAGTAACCCGTGATTTTTTCAGCAATGGGTGACATATAGATGACCTGTGTGTCAACACCAGTCCAGTATTCCCAGTCGTAAGTATAATCAGCAATGGTCTTGTATTTTTGCTCGCTTTTTTTCAATGCTGTATTGGCCTGGGCTAAGTCCACCGAAGATTGTTTCAGTAGCGCTGCATCAAGGATAATTTTTTGTTTATAGTTGAATAGGTCAAGAAAGACATTGATTTTGTTGACCAGGATACGATCGTTGAAAGGTTTAAGAATATAGTCGATGGCCCCGTTGTCATATCCTCTGGAAATATCCGTTTCGGAAAGATACCTGGCGGTTAGAAAAATAATGGGAACCCTGTCATTAATCCTGGATTGATTGATTTTTAAGGCGAGTTCATATCCGTTCATTCCGGGCATTTCTACGTCGAGTATGGCAAGCGCCAGGTCGATTTTTTGGCTCATCTCAATTGCCAAATGACCTGAAAGCGCCCGTATTACGTTTGCCTTTATTTTCTTTTTACGGATTATAGCCTCAAGGAGATCCAGATTATCGACTGCATCATCAACAATGAGAAGGGTTGGTAAATTTTGTATTGACATCAAGCAAATCTAATCCAATTTTTCTGAATTAAAGCGGAGGGTCAGTTTTTTCATGAATGTTAACAGCGTTTAAACGGATTATTTACATTGTCTGAAACGCCTGAAATGTCTAAGAAGAAAGGAATTTCAGGGGTGTGTTGTTTAAATCTCGGGGGATTGTTTATTTTTGTTGACAACAAGGCAAATGGTTAATTGGGAAAGAGATGAACAGAAAAACAGTTTTATCTTCTGTGAGCCTGACACTGTTGTTCATTTTTCCACTGATCCTTCCGGGGCAAAAAAAGCTGCTAAATACCAGGGAAATAGATCAGAAATTTTCACAGGTATGGAAAGAAAGCAAAGTGTCGAGAAAAAATTATTCATGGAAGTCCAGAATTGAAGTCATAAGAGACAATAAAGTAATGCAGGTAATGGTCGAAGAAATTTCCTTCGATCCAAGGGGAAGGCAGATCCGGAAAGTAATCAGCAATCAGGAGACTCCTCTTCCTTCGACTTTTTTAATCCGCCAGATAGCCGAAGGCCAGAAAGCGAAAATCGTTGCTTTCATGAACGATCTCAGTGTTTTCCTTGAGCAATATGCCCTTGATAATGACAGCCTGAGACATGCTTTTTTTTCGAAGGCAAGCATCAGCAGCCCTGATGCAAGAGGACAATTACTGGTTTCCGGATCCAATGTCCTGACAACAGCTGACAAATTGAAATGGTGGATCGATACCCGATCCTATACCATTACTTATGCGACCATTTCAACAACATTTAAAGGGATAAGCGCAGAATTTTCAGCCACCTACTACCTGTTGCCGGGCTTGAATTATATGTCACAGGCAAAGATCGTGGTCCCCTCCAAAGACATGGTCATTAAACTGCAATTTTACGATTTTGTAAAACGTTGAGGTTTTGTAACAATTCCGAATTACTGCATCCAAATGCCATAACACCGGAAAATGGACAAAGATCAACTTTTCAGGGAAATTCTTAAAGAAAACGATAATCGTATCTTCCGGATATGTTGCTGGTATTTCACGGATGCAGAAGAAAGAAACGATGCTTATCAGGAATCACTGATCAGGATATGGGAACAATTGCACTCTTTCAGGGGTGAATCGAAAGTCAGCACATGGATTTACCGGATCGTAGTTAATTCATGTTTAACCTATATCCGGAAGGATAAGCTCAGGAAAAGCCTGATTGATACCGGGAAAGTTCCTGAAAACATTCAGGTTGCTGAAGCTTCTCCGGCTGAATATGATCAGCATGACATAAAGCTGGCCTTTTTCCGCAGCCTTCTCCAAACCCTGAACCATGCAGACCGCACCCTTGTGTCGCTTTACCTTGAGGAATTATCAACCAAGGAGATGGCTGAAATAACTGGTCTCACAGAGATCAATGTTCGGGTGAAGCTGCACCGTATCAAAGAACAAATTAAAAATGAATGGGAGGAGAAACAACATGGAACTGGATGATTTTAAGAGAACTATCCTGCCGGATAAAGAACCGTACCAGGGTATAAACAAGGATAAAGAGAATAAAATGGATATTTTTATGGAAGAGATCAAAGCGGCTGATGCAAAAGACCGCAAAAACACCCGTATGTTTATTATTGTAATGAGCATGCTGGTGCTTATTTATTCCTCAACCCTGCTCAGCAACCGAGGAACTATGAGGGACGGATTTGCAATACTGGTCCTTGGTTTTATCCTTACGGTGTTTTACCTGTTCTGGCGATACAGGAAGATCAGGAATATTGATTATTCGGCGCCATCGGTCAGTTTCCTGAAGGAAGCCGGGCAACGGTATCGTTTTATGAAACCGGTCGACTGGATTATTACCATACTTATGCTTTTTCTATTTATCGCCGGTGGCAGCATTATCGTTTATTCCTCCATCAGTAAATATTTTGGTCAGTCTGTCTGGCCGTTGGCAATCTATTTCGGCGTCATGGCTGCCGCGATGGTGATTGGATTTTGGTCCGGTATTAAAATCTGGAAACGGGATAAAAAAGGGATACTGGAAAAGATCAGGAAAATGCAGGAGGAATTTGGGGAATGAAGCAGCATCCTTTGATGTCTCAGAACCTTACCCTGATGTTTCCTGCTCCCCAGATCAGAATCAGGGCAACAGCGACCGTCACAAGCTGGATACGGCTGGGAAAGAGCTGTTTATCCGACATCCATATCCTGGGCCGAGACCGGATTACCGGAGCGTCGACCCTAAGGATGGCCATATACCCCAGGCTGATTAAAAAGACAGGCCAGAACCAGTTCGTAAACGGCCAATTGAAACCCATAAGGATAACCACACCCAGGATCCAGGGCCTGAGGAAAACAGCGAAGAAAAACGACCGCTGGGCATCCGGGCTATTAAAAAAAGTCAGTGTATAAACTGTTTTAAAGAATTGATGGTACCAGAATCGGCTGGTGATGACCAGCAAAACGAGGACCAGCAACCCCAATATTCCCCTGTAAACAACGGAATTCATCATCCACAAATAGGCCACACCGAAATCATCATAAAGCATAGTCCCTGCCAGGATGCTACAGGGGAAGGCATTCACCATCAAAAAACACATCCAGGTCAGGACAAGCTTGGTCTTCCAGCTAGTCATGCCAAGGCTTTTCATATTAAGCAAGAGCGCCACTCCTCCTCCAGACATCAGCAAGGGCCCGGAACCGAAAACCAGCATGATCATTTCTTCTGACCATTTAGCGCCGCTTTCCGAAAAAAAAGAAATCTGGAAAAGACCATAGCTGAAGTGAATGTCGAAATAATTGAGGAGGATCATCATCCATGCAGATAGCAGGAACTGCATGAGAAGGGCAGAAAAAAGGAATATCACCAACGAGAACAGGCTTAGTTCACGCAGGGAGCGCTTTGACAAGGGACCTTCAGCGGGCCTGCGTTTGCGTCGTCGGGGATAGAAAATCCAGATAAAGAGCGGATTTACTTTTCCCATGCTTACGGTTTCCCGTTTGTTTTCTTTCTGGTTTTTAAGAGTTTCTTTCCGCCATAGGCAGCGCCCAGCGCAAGCAGTATTCCAAGACCTCCGTCGATCGGACTGCCCACAGGTCCCGGACTGCCGCCACCTCCGTCACGCGCATTGCCAGGGGGTGGAGGTGGAGCCTGAGCCAATGCCGAAACACCAACACTTCCATTGTTTTGACCTGGCTACGGATGACTTTTCCCGGTACATCATACAGGGTCAAAGCCTTCAGCACCCGAGAACTGCAGACTGACCTCTCCGGCATGGGTTGTTTTAAATTCCAGCGGAACGATCAGCGAGCCTTCCGGGGGAGGCAGCTGGTTGATGCTCAGATGGAATTCTCCTTTTTCGGTCCACAACGAGGGGCATCTTCCAGTCCCCAGAGTTTGAATCCGTCCAATTGCGGATCGAAATCCGGCCCGGCGGAGCTGTTGAAGGCCACGAAGGTCTCGTCGTAGTAGTTGTTGGATTGGACGGTAATTTTAAGCTGGTTCGTAGGAGCAGATTTATAGAACGACTGGGTACTGTGAACACAAGCACTGTTGTTGACCGTAAGCGTAGGGGAACCGCTGGTCATGACAATAAAGGCCGGTGTTTTTTTCCCAGGCACCCATTTCCGGTGAATCCGAACGCGTGCTTCCGCCTTAGTCTGTGATGATTCCGGTACCTGATGCAGCTGGTAATAGGGTGGTAGGAATATAATCCACCGCATTGGTCCCGCCGGCATTGGCAAAGGTGGGATTTGTGTTCAGACTATAGGTATCCTTTCCGGTTGCAGCTTTCCAATCATCCAGTGTCGTTATATCCCCCCCATAATATCCCAGGATGCCTCCGGTTCCAGAAACATAATAATCGTTGTAATCGATGGTAGTGGGTAAGCTGGAAAGGTATATCGCATAATGTTTTCCCGTAGCTCCACTGTTCGAACGCGCATTGTGAAAGATATTGTTTCTGAAATCCCTGTTTGATGAACCTGCAGCGTAATAAAGACAGGCACTGTTGAGTGAACCAGAGGTGGGCGCTCCGTTTAAAAATACGGTGTTGAACCAGATTTTGCTGGTCATATCTGCTAATCCTGGCTCATAGATACCGTTAAGAGTTTCCGTTGTATTGCCCTCGTTGGTGGGGCCTTTCAGCCTTATTCTGATTACTTCCTTGTGGGTGCCGAGGTTGATGGCATCAAAAGCCCCTTTCAGGGTGGTATAATCAGCACTGTCGGTTCCGACAGTGGCCCTTACGGTTACATTCTGTGCGTTTAACGCCAGGTTCGTGCTTATGAAAATAAGCAGAGCGAGTAA
Source organism: uncultured Prolixibacteraceae bacterium (assembly GCA_964605775.1). GTDB lineage: Bacteria > Bacteroidota > Bacteroidia > Bacteroidales > FEN-979 > CAZSDU01. The sequence goes on from CAZSDU010000024.1 coordinate 28,300, forward strand.
AATTCTATGTTTCATGCTTGCTGAATTTTGGTGGCCGCAGGGCGGGGTGGGAAGCATTGGTTAAAATTATCATAACAAATGTCGAAGTACCATTCAGTGATTATTGAAAGAAAAAGGTATTGTATTTATTTTCTGTTAATTATTTTTATAATAGATTTTTCAGCAAATAGTCATATTTTTTTTCCCTATTTCAGTTTCAATACATAATGCGGCGAAATGAATACATAAAAAACTCACTTTGCGGCAATTATTTCCCTTGCTTTGAGTTTATAAAATTAAAATCAATTGAGCCGGATGTCATGAAAGAAGAAATCAGTCAAAGCATCAACGACCCCGAGATGCTTGAAATCTTATTCAGAAAAGATAAAACTGCCTTTATACGCGATTTCAATGAAGCCAGCCATGGGACAGATACCGATCTGGTGAAATTCTGGAGGATCAGGTTAAAAACCGGGATCCCTGGATCTAACGCTCAGTTATTGAAAGCTGATTTATGGACAATCGCGATTCTTTGTACTGTGATGGCTTTAATGGTAAAATCACATTTACTTTTTGGAAATATGAAGATGGAAGAATTCTATTCCCGCAACCTCTTCAGTATTGTCTTCGCTGGATTAACGGCCTGGTTTGTGATGAAAAACAGGATATTCAGTGGAAAAAAGATTTTAATGATGGCTCTTCCTTTAGTTGTTGTAACGATATTTTTAAATCTGCTTCCAGAAAAACCAGCCGATACCACCACCCTGGCCATTATCCATACCCCGGTGTTACTCTGGTTTGTTTTCGGAATGGCCTATATTTCGTTAGACTTTAGAAATACGGATAAAATTTCCAGTTTCATCCGGTATTGCGGAGAGCTGTCTATCATGTCCGGATTACTGTTAATAGCCGGAGCCATTTTGTCAGGGATGACGATCAGCCTATTTGCTATTATCGGGATGAAAATAGAACAATTCTATATGGAAAATATAGCCATCATTGGCGCGACTGTTATCCCGATAGTGGCTGTCTGGCTGATGGATATGTATCCGGATATTACGCGCAGAATTGCCCCGATCATTGCCAGGATTTTTACTCCACTGGTTTTTATTTTATCCGTCGTTTACTTGATAGCAATTACCATCTCGGGCATAGAACTTTCAAAAAACCGTGATGTCCTTATCCTTTTCAACCTGTTGTTACTCGGAGTGATGGTAATCATCGTATTTAGCCTTTCTGAAATTGATAAATCCAATATCCGAAAATTTAATTCCATCCTATTATTCCTCCTGGTTGTTGTAACCCTCATCATTGATCTTTTTGCCCTTACTGCTATCCTTACACGGCTGTCGGAAGGGTTTACTCCTAACCGAACGGTTATATTGGTTTCCAACATACTGTTTTTGGTCAATCTACTGCTGATTCTGCCTGATCTTTACCTCGCCGGGTTTAGGGGAAAATTGCTGAATCGAATGGAAAGGAAAATCAACCGTTATCTGCCGGTGTATTTCATTTACAGCATCATGGTGATTTTTATATTTCAACAATTATTTTCCTGATAAAAATTTCTATGGCGCTGTTAGCTTTTAATAGGTGGCGGTCAGCATTTGTATCGTGAATTTTCCGTTACTGGGATTAAGTTATATCTTAATCCCCCCAAGCGCTTTGTCCTCAGTTATGCCGGTGGCGCCAGGGGCTATTTTGAAAATTGTACCCTGATCATTCACTCCGCCTTCTGCGGTCATTCCATAGAGGAAAGTTCCGTCAGCAATAAGAGCGCCAGCAGGAGAACTTCCGTTTGAAATGCCTGCGAAATCGTGGAGCTTGGTGAACTGCGCACATCACGGCGTGTTCATATGAAGTGCGATAGTTATACCAATGAAAATGATGGTCAGAATTTTTTCATTTTGTTAGATTTTATGGTTCCGTATTCATATAATACAGTCCCTCAGGGGCTATTGTTGTTTGTTTTTGAACATCCGACATCAAATATTAACAGAAGAACGACGTCCGAAATGCTTAATGTTTTTATTAAAAAAACAAGAAATAAGTGAAAAGGTGGGAAATAAATTACTGAAAGTCAAGTTTTAAACGTCTTTTTCAATGCCTTGACTTATAGATATACCATTCACCTGCTCCGGGAATTCCAAGCTCATTTTTCATGCGGTGCATCTGCCCGAGACAAGAAAAGGCATTTATCCTCTACGAAGCGCATAACGCAATCGGACCTCTCTTTCCTGACTTTTATCAGAAATAAAAACAATCGTTCTGCCATCATCGAGAAGGACAGGGAATTTATTCACCACCGAACCGGAGGAAAGTTTTGCCTTGGGAATGGTATCGCGACGATGATTCGATAATTCCATCCTGTTGTCTACCGCATCTCCTTTCTTAATCTGTCGAACGCTTTTCATGGGATTATTGCTTGGTTTGTACGGATAAAAATAAGGGTGATTCGGACATTTTATATCAGAAATGCTGGCGATTTATCAACAGGTTCTGGTGAAAACTATTGCCCATTCATGAATATTTCATATTTTTACTTCGTTAATATGACCTGCTGCCCGTTAGAACAGTTGTTTTATGAGCTTATGCCCGAAACAGCAGATTCAGCATCAGGGGTACAAGGAAAAATCAAACTCCAATCAATCATGTATATGAAACGAACAAAATTTTTACTGATTATTTTACTGTTGAGCGGGATCAGCCTCCTGGCACAACCAGTTTCCATGGAAAAAGCCAGACTTGTTGCCACCACGGCCATATCTTTATATTCAGGCAATGATCAGGTGGGGCACCGTGTTCAGAAGATGACCCTGTATCATGACAGCGACAACCTCCCGCTCTTCTATTTCAGTGATCTTTATCCCAGGGGATACCTCATGATCTCCGCCCGGTATGATCTTCCCCCACTCATTGCTTATTCATTTAATGATCAGGCGGATGAAGACGGACGTTTGATAAACTTTGTCAGATCCGATCTGTCCCTGAGGGTGAAAAACAGCCAGGAATTACCGGAAAACATGATTCAAAACCGAAGAAAAATTTGGGAGAAACTCGATGGGTCGGTCAGGCATAATCCAGGGTTCAAACAATGGCCGGAGCGGGGGAAATCCCCTGAAGAGGGATGGCTGACTACAAACTGGACACAGAATGCCCCCTACAACTGGTTCTGTCCCCTCGATCCTATATCAGGGACCCGGAGCGTTGCCGGTTGCCCGGCCGTGGCCATGGGTCAAATCATCAATTTTCACGTCACCACAAGCAATGTTTATTTTTCAGATGAAGACGATTATTATCATAATTATTCAGGGAGGCAATACTGGATTGATGATGATCATCTGGAGCTGGATTTTCCCTCTTTCCCTCAGTTGAATGAGTACCTTTCTACCCTTAAGACACATTATCAGCAATCGCAAACCCTTACCTCAGAAGACAAGGCAGCCCTGGTTTTTGCCTGTGGCGTAGCGGCCCGCCAGGTATTTGCTTCCAATGGCTCCGGTACTTTCGGGGTTAGCCAGGCCTATGATGCGTATGTAAAGTTCAATGTAGCCACGGCCGAACTTATGGATGGCAACGATACGAGCATTTATACTAGAATGGCATGCAATATCATGGATACCCTTCCGGTTCACCTGGCCGTGGTCGATCCGGGTTGGACCATGGGCCATAATGTGGTCGTGGACGGATATAACAGCGATCATTATTTCCACCTTAATTTCGGATGGGGAGGACCTTCCAATGGCTGGTATTTACTGCCTGAGGAAATTCCTTATGGGCTGACAGTGATCGAAGGGGCAGTGGTAGATATCCTCCCCCAGGCTGTGACCCGAGTATCAAACGTTACGGATGCAGATTTTTACTTATTTCCAAATCCTTGTCAGGGAATACTAAGCCTGACTTCATCAAAGCTTATTCTCAGGCTTGAAATTTTTTCTCTGACGGGTAAATGCCTTCTGGATAAGAGCGTAAATGACCATCAGACGCAGATCAACATGGAGGGATACAGTCAGGGCAACTATATGCTAAAGATCCGAACTTCGGCAGGAGAAATCCGTAGGAAAGTGGTAAAATATTAATCAGTCACTTTATTGGCCGTCATTCTTTTATTTCAAGATTCTTTTATATCTTTACTACATCTCTTTCTTCCATTCTTGAACGAAATTAATGTTTTATGAAAAAAAATCAATTTCACCTGATCCTGCCAGTGGTTTTCCTGTTTTTAACGGTGGTCTTTATCATTGGCTGTAAAAAAGACACATCCACCCTGGCTATTATTGAGACCAAAGCTCCGGGATATATTACTCAAACAACCGGGCAATCCGGCGGAGTGATACTTAGCGATGGCCAGTCGGATATAACTGCAAGAGGCGTTTGCTGGAAAGTCAACCAGGATCCGACCATATCCGACAGTAAAACAGTAGATGGTAGCGGGAGCGGATCCTTTTCCAGCCAGATTACTGGACTGTCGCCCAACACCCTTTATTACATCCGAGCCTATGCCACCAATTCCAAGGGGACTGCTTACGGAGAGACCATGCTTTTAAAAACTGCTTATGGCACAATGACTGATTTTGACGGAAATGTTTATCATACCGTAATGATCGGCACACAGGAATGGATGGCCGAAAACCTTAAAGTCACGCACTATTCAAATGGCGACCCCATTCCTTATGTGACTGACAACGACCAGTGGATTGTGCTCTCCACCGGTGCCTATTCCTGGTATGAAAATGATTATGAATCTTACGGGCAGTATTATGGCGCTTTGTATAACTGGTTTGCCCTGACCGATAGCAGAAGGCTTTGTCCGGCAGGCTGGCATCTTCCATCCCTGAGTGAATGGCAGACAATGTTTACTTATCTGGGAGGGAATTATTTTGCCGGTGGTAAATTAAAATCCACACGTACCAATCTTTCTCAACATCCTTATTGGACCGGGGCCAACATTGGCGCTACCAATGAAACAGGATTTTCCGCTTTCCCGGGGGGATTCAGAAGTTATTTCGGAGGTGGTTATTCAGGGCTTGAAGCAAGTGGATATTGGTGGACCAGCGATTTCCTGGGCGACAATCTACAATCCATTAACCTCAGTTGTAATGGCCCGGAGATCATTTATGAGTTGCATAACCCTAAAAGCGGAGTCAGCGTGAGGTGTGTCAGGGATTAGAACCCCAGCATGACTGCATTAAGGATGCTCTTCTTTAAACAACTTTTCCATCACCGATTTGATTTCTTCCCGCTTGATGGGCTTGCTGATATATTCATCAAACCCTTCCAATAGAAACTTCTCCCTGTCGCCCGTGGCAGCATAAGCCGTTACTGCAATGATGGGTATTTTTTCATAGCCGGGTTGCCTGCGGATTTCGTGCATGGCCTGGGTGCCATCCATTCCTTGTCCAAGGTTGATATCCATGAGAATGGCATCAATTTTTTCACGGCGGGTCAGCTCAATGGCCGACAAGGCAGTCTTGGTGGAAAAGATATTGCAGTAACGCCGGATGTAAATCATCAGAAGGTTGATATTGACAATATTATCTTCTACGATCAGCACATTGGGGAGCTTTTTCCCGGCTGATTTTGGACGCTTTCGTCCTGGAACTTGCGGCATGCTTTCCGGACTCATCGGTCTGTCGGGATTGCTTTCCTCAGACATCAGCGGTCCCGCTTCCCTTGCCAGATGTTGACTGGTATAATCCAGCACGGCCCTCATTTTCTGTGCCGAGACATAGATTTGTTCGGTTTTCCACCTTGCTTCTTCTTCTCTTATTTCGTCTTTCAGCATCTCGGCAAAACCAAGGATTCCGCACAAAGGACTGCGCAGATGATGATCGATTTCCGACCATAATTGCTGCAGTTCATGGTTTTCCGTACGGTCGGCATCCCCCTGTTTCTGGACTAATTCACTAAGGATGCCATGAATGGTTTCGAACATGGAATTCAGGTCCTTTTTCCCGTGCAGCAGCTCCAGGATGCGGAATACGGCATGATTGACCTGTTCGGTTTGAGATTCTTTCATCGCTTTTTCTCCTGAACTTTTTTGATCACTTCTTCCTGAAGTAGTTTTGGCAGGGGGGTATATTTATAAAACTCCATGGAATAGTTGGCCCGTCCGCTGGAAATATTCCGTAACTGGGTGGCATAGCCAAACATCTCCATCAGGGGAACAAAAGCATTGACCTTTTGTGAGCCTTTACGGTAACGGCGCATGGCTTCAATTTTTCCGCGACGGCGGTTCAAGTTTCCTACCACATCCCCGATGTATTCATCCGGAGTATTTACTTCCACTTTCATCATGGGTTCCAGCAAGATCGGATCGGCTTTCATGAAGCCTTGCTTAAAGCCGATGGAGGCACAGGTCTGGAAGGCCATGTCGGAGCTGTCAACCGGATGGAAACTCCCGTCTAACAGCACCACTTTCACATCCACTATGGGAAAACCTGCCAGGACGCCACGTTCCAGGGTTTTTTGAACACCTTTGTTCACCGATGGAATGTATTCGGCCGGAATATTTCCGCCCTTGATTTTTTCAATGAATTCATAACCCTTGCCTTCGTTGGGTTCGAGGCGCATGACGGTATGAGCGAACTGTCCTTTACCGCCGGTTTGCTTGGCATGTTTGTAATTCGATTCCACTTCCGCGGTAATGGTTTCACGGAAAGCAACAGAGGGCTCACCCACTTCGGCTTCCACTTTGAATTCATGTTTCAGGCGGTCGATGATGATCTCCAGGTGAAGTTCCCCCATCCCTGCGATCACGGTTTCTTCGGTTTCATCATCGAACCTGACATTGAATGAGGGATCTTCCATGGCCAGTTTATGCAAGGCTTCGCCCAGCTTCTGCTGGTCGGCACGTTTGGCCGGACTGATTTTGAGTTCAATGACGCTGGGCGGGATATGAATATTTTCGAGCATCAGGCGATGACTGTCATCGCAAAGCGTATCTCCTGTCTTGGTTACTTTCATGCCGATCAGGGCGATGATATCGCCGGGACCTGCCTCGGAGATCTCTTCCCGGTCTTTAGCGTGAATCCTGAAAATCCGGCCAACGCGCTCATGCTTGCCCTTGGTGGCATTGAATACCTGCATGCCGCTTTTCAGTGTGCCGGAGAAGATTCGGGTAAACGTCTGCTGTCCCACAAAAGGATCATGGATCAGTTTAAAGGCCAGGGCTGAAAATGGTTCTTTGGGAGAAGGATGGATGGTGTGTAGCTTTTCAGGATCATCGAGGTCGGTTCCCGTGACGGCGCCAACATCGATGGGGGAAGGCAGATAGTCAATGACTGCATCCAGCAGCATCTGTACCCCTTTGTTTTTATAGGCAGCGCCACAGAATACCGGGGTGATCAACAGCTTCAGGGTGGTTTCTCTGAGCGCTTTTTTGAGCAGTTCTGCCGGAACTTCTTGGTCTGCCATGAACAGCTCCATGATCTCATCGTTGAATTCAGCCAGTTTTTCAACAGCCCATGCGCGGGCATCCTCGGTTTTCTGTTTGTATTCTTGCGGAAGGGAAATTTCAATCTGCTCCAGCTCCTGGAAGGCATAGGCTTTCCGGTGAATGATGTCGATGATTCCTTCGAAATGTTCTTCGGCACCGATGGGGATCTGAAAAGGAACGGCATTGGCGTCAAGGTATTTATTCATCTGGGCGACTACGGCAGGGAAATCAGCGCCTGTACGGTCCATCTTATTAATAAAGGCAAATCTCGGAACCCGGTAACGGTCGGCCTGATGCCAGACGGTCTCACTTTGTGGTTCGACTCCGCCAACGGCGCAAAACACGGCAACCATACCGTCGATAACCCTCAGGGATCTTTCTACTTCAACGGTAAAATCCACATGGCCGGGGGTATCAATCAGGTTGATCTGGTGGTTTTTCCAGGCACAGGTGATGGCCGCAGAAGCAATGGTGATACCGCGCTCCTGTTCCTGCTTCATAAAGTCCATGGTGGCTTGTCCGTCATGAACTTCCCCCATTTTGCGGTTGGTTCCGGTAAAAAATAAAATTCGTTCCGTCACGGTTGTTTTACCGGCATCGATATGAGCGGCAATTCCTATGTTTCTCAATTTATTTAAGGGCATAATCAGGTTGATTTTCGGGGGTGCAAAGGTACAAAAAAATTCAACCTGAAACAGAAAGCAGAATTCCTTTAGGGTTGTTGCGCTTCCAGACTTTTCTTCAGTGCAATGGCCTGGGTGAAATCTACTACCGATCCCGGTATATCGCCTTTGGCTTTACGGGCAAAACCACGGTAATAATAGGCATCTCCGAAATCGGGCTGGAACTGAATGGCTGTGGTAAAGTCGCGTATGGCCCGCTCAAATCGTTGCATCTTAAGGTAAACGATACCGCGGTTACAATAGGCGGGTAAAAGACGGTTATTTTTCTTGAGGGCTTTGTTCAGGTCCGAAATGGATTTATCGAATTTTTCCATAAATCCGAACAAGCAGCCCCTGTTGTTATATGCACGGGCATCGTTCGGCCGCGAGATCAGCAACATATCGTATGCTTTCTCCGACTGGTCCAAATCGCCGGAAAGACGGTAAAAGTATCCCATCCCCAGCAAAAGGATGGAATCTTCTGATTTGTTCATTTCCCTGGCTTTTAAAAACAAATCCACGGCCTTTTTATACCGGCCGACAGTAAAGCAGTAATTGCCATAATTATAATGGGCTTCATAAAATTTGCTTTCCTTGGTGGAAAATCCGAACAAAGCATCTATCAACGCAGTATCAATGGATTGATGCAGGACTTCATTGGTGCCCAGCAGATAGGAAAAGAAGACCCTGTCTTTGGCAAAAGGCAGGTTTTCCCAGTATTCCGGCTTCTTTAATTCAGATACCGGGGCTTCCAGGGCATAACTGCAGATGCTGTATATGCTGTCGGGTAAGTCGAGCTGCATAAACGCCATGCCCAGATAAAAGTTGCAAATGGTCTTGGACAGGGTGGAGTCGTTACGGGCGATTTTAAAATCCTGTATGGCTTCGATGTAACTTTTTTCCTCCATGTAACTGATCCCCCGGTAGAAGTGAACAGCTCCGGTGGTGGTGCTTCTCGGGAAAAGATCCTCTTTGGTTGAATCGGCCAGGGAAGAAATATCTGTTCGGTAGGAAACCGTGTAAATTTCTTTCAATTCAAGCGCCTGTCCCCATCCCCGTATACAAAGCAGGAAGAACAGCAGCACATGAGTCAAAAACAAATGTTTCCTATTCATTGTTAAAAATGAATTCAAAAATACTCTTTTTTACCAAATGGAAATATTTAGTTTTTAGGTATTTTTACAGAAAAATGTAACAACTATATAAACTCACCAGCTTACCAGCTCACCAGCTTTTTCCTGAACTGCTAAAAATTACTGTTCAGCGTTTGTTTTTCCAACCTTATCGATTTCCGTCCACGAGGATATAAAAAAAATTCGATTTTGCCGTTTCATTGTAACGTTTTAATGCGGATTCAGTCTAATGCCCATCAGTAAATAATAACTGCAATGATAAAAATCCGGAACATCCATAAATCTTATACCACGGGACAAAACAGTCTTCACGTTCTGAAAGGGATTGATCTGGACATTCATCCCGGAGAGATGATCTCCATTATGGGCGCTTCCGGAAGCGGAAAATCAACCCTGTTGAATATTCTTGGCATCCTGGATAATTATGACCAGGGAGAATATTTCCTGGATGGCATGAAAATCAGGAAACTCAATGAGCGAAAAGCAGCCCGCTTAAGGAATAAAATGCTAGGCTTTGTTTTTCAATCCTTCAACCTGATCTCTTTTAAAAATGCCATGGAAAATGTTGCCCTCCCTTTGTATTACCAGAATGTCAGCCGGAAAAAGCGAAATATGATTGCCATGGAATACCTTGAACGAATGGGCATCAAAGAATGGGCACACCATCTGCCCAATGAAATGTCGGGCGGTCAGAAACAAAGGGTAGCCATTGCCAGGGCATTGATCGCTAAACCAAAAGTCATTCTGGCTGATGAACCTACCGGGGCGCTGGATTCAAAAACTTCTCTGGAAGTGATGGACCAGCTCCAGGAAATTAATAAGACAGGAATTACCCTGATCATTGTGACCCATGAACATGATATTGCTGCCCGTACCCGGAAAACAATACGGATAACGGACGGACTGATAACGGATATAGTCAACAACTAAGCACGACAGGCGATGCGCGATCTGCGCCCATCGCCCCTCGCCCCTCGCCCATGTTTGAACTGGATAAATGGCAGGAAATTTATAGTACGGTAAAAAAGAACAAGCTCCGTACATTTCTCACCGGCTTTAGTGTAGCCTGGGGGATTTTTATGCTTATTGTCTTGCTTGGGTCAGGCAACGGACTGGAAAACGGGGTAAGGGAAAATTTCAAGGGAGGTGCCATCAACGGAGTATGGATCAGCAGCGGGATGACCAACATGCAGTACAAAGGAATGAAAACCGGCCGTCAGATCCGGTTCACCAACGAGGATTTTAACTTGCTGAAGCAAACGGTACCCGGATATGATCTGATGTCGGCCCGACTATTCTTAGGGAACAAACTGACCTCCTATAAAAACAACTATGGCAGTTTTTTTCTTTCGCCCTGTCACCCGGATTATGGAATGATCAAAGAACTGATCGTTGTGGAAGGACGGTTTCTGAACGCCATCGACATTCATGAATTCAGGAAAGTCGCCGTGATCGGTGAAAAAGTTAAAGCGGCTTTATTCAAAGGCAACGATAGCCTTGCGATAGGGAAGTACATCAACATCAGCGGGGTGCTTTTTAAAGTAGTGGGTATTTTCAGGGATTACAGCAGGAATGACCATGAACAGCAACGGATCTATATTCCCATTTCCACAGCGCAAAGGGTGTTTAAAGGCAATACCGTCATCAATCAGATTTCCTTCACCACGGGAAAAGCCACCCAGGCCGAGTCGGATGCCATGATACAGGTGGCAAGGACCATGCTTTCGACCAAGCATATCGTCGATCCCAAAGATGACCGGGCGATAGAGATCTGGAATAAAAGTGAGGATGTCAGAAGGTTTAATGCGCTTTTTTCCGGGATACGTTTGTTTATCTGGATCATCGGTATCGGCACCATCATTGCCGGTGTGGTCGGGGTAAGCAATATCATGATGATCGCCGTAAAAGAAAGAACCAAGGAAATAGGTGTCAGAAAGGCCTTAGGCGCTACACCAACTTCCATCGTGATGCTGATTCTCCAGGAATCCATCGTGATTACCGCCTTTGCCGGTTATATCGGGCTCGTATTGGGTATCGGCCTGCTCGAACTCGTTTCGAAAAACCTGCCACCCTCCGATTTTTTCCGGAATCCCGAAGCCAACTTCACCATTGCGATCAGCGCTACTGTTTTACTGATCATTGCAGGTACGATAGCAGGCCTGATCCCCGGGATGAAAGCTGCAAAAATCAAACCCATTGAAGCATTAAGAGACGAATAACATGTTTGATCTGGACCGATGGACTGAAATTTACCATGTGTTGCGTTCGAATAAACTCCGGACCTTCCTTACGGCCTTTGGCGTATTCTGGGGGATTTTCATGCTGGTCATCATGCTGGGATCGGGCAGGGGACTTGAAAACGGGGTTACCCAGAATTTTGGCGATATGGCTACCAATTCAGTGTTCATCTGGGCTCAGCAGACAACCATACCCTATAAAGGCTTTACCCGGGGAAGATCGTTCGATTATGAAAACAGCGATATCCGGGCGCTGAATGAGGGTATTCCTGAAATCAAATACCTGGCGCCCCGGACCAATGTTGGGGGATATAATGGCAGCAGCAATGTGGTCAGGTTCCTGAAGTCGGGTCAGTTCCAGATCTTCGGCGATTATCCTGTATTCAATAAAATAGATCCTGTCAACATGGTTTCAGGAAGATTTTTAAACGAGTTCGACCTGAAAGAAAAACGTAAGGTTGTGGTGGTGGGTCAGCGCGTGGTTGACATTCTTTTCGAAAAAGGAGAAAACCCCATCAATCAGTACATCCGGATCAACGGGGTGTATTTCAATGTGATCGGAGTATTCCAGTCAAAGCGCAACGGAGAGGCGGCCGCCAACGACAACCAGCGTATCCATATGCCCTTTACCACCCTCCAGCAGACCTTTAACCTGGGAAATTCGGTAGGTTTCTTCAACATCACTTCACAGGATGGGATCCCCGTGGCAATCGTGGAAAAGAAAGCCATAGAAATCCTGAAAAAAAGACATGCCGTGGCGCCCGAGGATGATCGTGCCATCGGGCATTTTAACCTGGATGTGGAATACAAAAAAATGCGGGGGTTATTTTTCGGCATCAGTATGCTGGTCTGGATCGTGGGTATAGGAACTTTGCTGGCTGGGATCATCGGCGTAAGCAACATCATGCTGGTCGTGGTCAAGGAAAGAACCAGGGAGATCGGCATTCAGCGTGCCCTGGGTGCCTCCCCCCGCAATGTGATCACCCAGATCATCACCGAAGCGGTGGTACTCACTACCTTTGCCGGGTATTTCGGGCTGGTCATAGGCGTAGGATTGCTGGAACTGATCAATTACCTGCTCGACAGTTCCGGGGCCAATACCCAGATGTTTGTTCATCCGGGAGTGGATTTCAAAGTGGCCATCACGGCACTGGCGATACTGGTCATCTCGGGCGCCATGGCGGGACTGATCCCGGCAAAAAGAGCAGTGTCGATCAAACCGATAGATGCACTGAGGTATGAGTGAGAATTAAGAATTAGGAATTAAGAATTAGTTCAAGGAAATAGTAAGGTTATGAAGAAGATTTTAAAAATTTCGTTGCTGGTGGTTATTCTTGCGGCTTTTGTGATCACCATCGTTTACCTGTACAATAAGTCGAAAGAGAAGCCGGTGGTATTTCAGACCGAGACTCCGTTCAAGGCGAATATCATTAAAAAGACGGTGGCGACAGGTTCTGTGATTCCGCGTAAGGAAATAGAAATTAAACCTCAGGTCTCGGGTATTGTGGAAGAAATATATGTGGAAGCCGGAAAGAACATCAGATCAGGGGATGTGATCGCCAAGGTCCGCATCATTCCCGACCTGGTGAACCTGAACAATGCCGAAGGCCGGGTGGAAAGAGCCAAAATTGCCTTTGATGATGCGAAACTGAATTTCGATCGTCAGGAAAAGCTATTCAAACAAGGCGTTATTGCCGAGGCCGAATACCAGAAAACCCAGCTTACTTATAAAAATGCCTGGCAGGAAGTGGAGGCCGCCGAGGCCAACCTGGAACTGATCCGGGAGGGAGTCAATAAAAAGTCGGGCAAAACGACCAACACCCTCATCCGTTCCACCATTACGGGGATGATTTTAGATATCCCGATCAAGGTAGGAAGTTCCGTGATCGAAGCCAATAATTTCAATGCCGGGACGACCATTGCCAGCGTGGCCGACATCGGCGACATGATCTTCCAGGGCAAGGTGGACGAGACCGAAGTCGGGAAGATTAAACCCGGCATGAACCTGCTGTTGACGGTTGGAGCCATCGAAAACGATACTTTTCATGCTACCCTCAAGTACATTTCCCCCAAGGGAGTTCTGGAAAACGGAGCCGTTCAGTTCGAGATCAAAGCCGATGTGAACCTCAAGGCCGATCAGTTTGTGAGGGCAGGTTACAGCGCCAATGCCGACATCGTCCTGCAAAGGGTCGACAGCGTACTGGCAATTAAAGAAAGCCTGCTGCAGTTTGAAAAAGATTCTGCTTACGTGGAAGTTGAAACAGGTCCTCAGAAATTCGAGAAACGCTTCATCAAAACAGGGTTATCCGACGGACTGAATATCCAGGTTATTTCGGGTCTTAACGCCAAGGAAAAAATCAAGGTGCCCCAGAACCTGACTACACCCAAGTGACAGGATTCAGCATCAGAAACGTTTGACATAGCCATGGCAGTAAGGCGTACTGCCCTTGTGATCGTAGTAATCCTGGTGGTAATCCTCGGCTTTCCAGAATGTTGATGCCGGCCGGAGTTCGGTGACTACCTTAAACCCTTTATCTTTTAGCAGCGCGATCAGTTTTTCTGCCGTTTTTTTCTGTTCCTCATTCCGGTAAAATACGGCCGAACGGTATTGTTCCCCGAAATCCGGCCCCTGGTGGTTCCACTGGGTGGGATCATGGGTCTCGAAAAACATCCTGGCCACTTCCTCATAGGAAGTCTGTACCGGATCAAACACCACCTCAATGGCTTCCAGGTGGCCGGTCGTTCCCGCACAGACCTCTTTGTAGGTGGGATTGTTCTTATGCCCCCCGGTATAGCCGACTTCCGTGGAGATCACCCCTTTGATTTTCTGCATATAAAACTCCACGCCCCAGAAGCATCCGCCGGCAAAGATGGCCGTATCTGTTACTACTTTTCCCGCGGGAATAAAATCAAGGGAGATGGAATTGACGCAATGCCGGGTATCTTTCGTGGTGAACCCTTCCCCTGAAAATACATGCCCCAGGTGAGCGCCGCATTTGGCGCATTGGATTTCGGTGCGCATGCCATCGGCATCGGGTATTCTTTTTACGGCTCCTTTTATCTCATCGTCGAAGGAAGGCCAGCCGCAATGTGCATCGAATTTATCTGAAGAACGGTAAAGCGGTGCTCCGCAACGCTTGCACACATAGGTTCCGGGGTCGTTGAAGTTCTCGTACTTCCCGGTGAACGGGCGTTCAGTTTCTTTTTGCTCGATTACCCTGGCTTCTTCAGGGGTTAAGGTTTTATGGTTCATCTTGTCTTGTTTTTTATCGGAAGGCGTGGATGTATTCTGAGTGCAGGCTCCGCCCGCAAGCACGAAAAAGATCAGAAAGCTGAAAAATGCCCTGTTGCACATTTTAAATAGAATCATTTCCCCGCTTCTTACTGCACTACATGATACCGCAGCAGGCTCCAGGTGGTATCGGTAGTCGGATA
>CAZSDU010000025.1:0-42929 GCA_964605775.1 uncultured Prolixibacteraceae bacterium
ATCTCATGGTAAATATCATCATAATGCTTAAGGAAGATAAATTCAGGCCTCGTTGAAAATGTCAACGGTTCATGTTTAATCATCTTTTGGACATACATTCCGATATGATATGTAATTACTTCGCAGCAATCACGGATGACTAAGATATCCTTATGAATGAAATTTTGGTATTTTTCATTTGATTTTTCCAGATCTTGAAAGATTCTATACAGAAAATCAATATTTGAAAATAACTTTTTAAAGCCATCAATGTCTTCATTTCCTTTTAAATAGTACCGATAAGCGACAAAAACTTCATCCGTATTTAAATTTTTCAATCTTTCTAAATCATAGGAAGCTAAAATTTCCGGTTCAACGAGCTCATACGGACTTTGTCTTACTTGTTTCGAGTGTTCTGTATTTTTTCTCAATTGAACTTGATAATTCTTCACAACCATTTCAAGAAAAAGTGTCAAATGCATCAAAATATCATTATAGTATCTGATTTGATTTTCCTCTTCTTTCATTCTAACCTTTTTCTCTGATCGGCGGTTCAGATATAATGCAAATAAAAATCCAGTAAATGCTCCAAAAAACGATATAAATAAATCCGTTAGGAGACTTAAGATTTTAAAATATATTTGGCAATCAATCAATAGATGGTAATTTGGCATGATAAACTTTTCTATTTAAATACGCCCTAACGTCTCGCTAACCGCAATTGCGATTATACTAACAAAAATGATGTTGCTGACATCAAAATGGGGGTGATAGCCGAAGTATTGTACTTAGCAGACATATATTATGTTTTTTACTGTAAAAGTAATAGAATTGAATAACAAATCTAAACAGTATCCATATAAAAAAACATTTCTTGGAGAGATTTTTTATTAACAAGCGTATTACCTTTTCACTTTTCCCGGATTAAGCAGAAAAACCTGCTTATGTCGTACACAAAAATCTGGGTTCATGCCGTCTGGGGAGTTAAAGGAAGGCATACCCTGCTGTCGAACGGACAGCGTCAGCAATTTCTCGACCATGTTAAAGAGATTGTATCTAAAAAAGAGATAGAGATCAGCCTGATCAATTGCTGGGTTGATCATGTTCATTGCCTGATCCGCCTGAAACCCGAACAGAATATAGCGGAAGTGGTACAGCAGATTAAAAAAGAAGCTGCTCATTGGATAAACGGAAATCACCTGGAGAAGAAAAGATTTTTATGGTCAGGAGAGTACTATGTGGCTTCCGTCAGCGAAGGTAACCTCAAAGGGGTGAAACATTATATTGCTGGACAGGAGCGCCAACATGCCCACAGGACCTATAAAGAAGAACTGGCCGCCTATTTTGAAACGTCGGTTACCCCGGAATTCAACACCCTGATGATATGAAAACCACCATCCTCGAACCCGGGAAATGTTATCATATCTACAACCGGGCACGTAACGGAGATCCATTGTTTGCCAATGATGAAGCTTGCAAATTCTTCCTCAGACTGTATAAAACCCATATCGTTCCCGTGGCCGATACCTACGCCTACTGTCTGCTGAAAGATCATTTGCATATTCTTTTACGCATAAAAAAAGAGGTGAACGGAAGTGTTTACCGCCCCTTTGCCTTGCTATTCAATGCCTATACCAAGGGATATAACCGGATGAACGGGAAACAGGGCAAACTTTTTCAATTCAAACTGAAACGCGTGGAGATCAGCAGGGATCCCTGCATCTTTGACATGGTCAGGTACATCAATCAAAATGTCAAGAAACACAAGCTTACGGAGAACTTCAGCCATTACAGGTTCTCTTCTTACAGGGCGACTGTGACAGTGAACGAATCCCTGATATGCAGGAAGGAAATGATTCACCATTTCGGCAGCAGGGAAAATCTTGTGGATAAACTCGGTACTCCAGTGGATGAAAAAAAAGTCAGGTTGTTTATATTAGAGGATTGACCGGGAAATTTATTCCATGGAATTCCTTTATCTTAGCAGTCTATGCGACGGATACGCTTTCTTTTTTTTACCGGCATGTTTTCCCTGTTCTTACCCCGACTGAACGCCCAGGAAATGCTCAATCTTTGCGGACAGATTCTGGATGATGAAAGCAGGCTCCCCCTCGCTTTTGCGGCTGTCTCCCTGACCCATTCAACCCTGGGAACCATTACCAATGAAGACGGAAAATTCCAGCTGAACATTCCGCCCAGATACTGCAACGACAGCCTTCTTATTGCCTATCTGGGGTATCAGACCCTGAAGACCCCTGTCCATCATATTACAGGTTGTTCCACGCTTTTTCGCTTGAAACCTAAAGCGATTCAGTTGTCAGAGGTTGAAATCCTGGGATTGACACCTGGAGAAGTGATTCGTAGGGCAGTGCAGCGTATCCCGGAAAATTATGGAAGGGATTCCCTTGTCCTCACCACCTATATCCGGGTACAGAAAACAGCCAACAATAAACTGGCCGAGTATGCCGAGGCCATAGTGGAAAACTTGAAGGATGGATATTATTCTTATCCACGGTCAGAAATGAAAGAAAAATTCAAACGCTCTAACCTTCCTCATCTTTTTAAAGGCCGGGTGATTTCAGATACCAGTCTGGTCAATTCACTCGAAGATATCGGCAAGGAGGCTACCTGTCTGAGTTGTAATTTCAAGGAGGATATGGTCGAATTTTATCATCAGGGTATTCTTGATGAAAAGGAATTTAAAAACTATGACTTCAGGATGTTGGAACAATCCCATCCCGAAGATGGGAAATTATACAGGATTACGTTTGACCAGAAAGACCATGCAAATATTTCGGGCTGGAAAGGAGAGCTTCTCATCCAGGCAGCAACTTATGCCATCCTCCGGATTATCATGAAGCCCAGTATTAAAGCATTCAACCATTACGAAAAAACAAAATTCAAACATACTTTTTCCATCCTCGGGACTCAGGGATGGATCAAGGAAATGCCCATGGGTGAAACCATTGTTACTTACGCCAAAAAAGGAGGTCAATGGTGCCTCAGCAGCATTCATAACGATTACTGGATGGTATATTCACTTCCGTCAACCGGAGCCAGGTTTAAAGCAAGATATAAAAATGATGTGGTCGTCACCGAGGTCAGCCGGGACCCGGAAATAATCAGAAATTTCAAAGGAGATAAATCACTGGGTATCGGTCAGCGTTGGGATCAGATAAGCGGTAAGCCCGATCCTGAATTCTGGGCGGGATTCAACTACCTTCCCATAGAAGAAAAACTTCAGCAAGAACTCTCAACACTCAACCACTGACAACTCACCACCTCCCTACAAGTCCATATTATACTGTATGACCATCTCCATGGAGTTGAGTTCCAGGGCGACCATTTGGCCAAAACCTGACCTGCCGGATATATAGGGGCCGTTATCGATATCGATGAATTTGTAGTACTTGTTTTTAATCGCGAGGGTGATCAATTCCATATTCACCGGGACATGTCCGTGAATGATCCTTCTTCCTCCGATTTTTTCAGGGATAATCGGGTAATCGCGCAGCCACAGCATCGCTCTTTTATCCTCAAAGGGATCTTCATTTTTAAAGTTGAGACCGGCATGGACCAGGACAAAGTCCTCGAGGGAAACAAAATAGGTAAGCCCTTTCATCCATTCAATGTATTCAAGCGGGATATCCTTGATGCGGTGAACGCCGAAACTCTCCAGGGTGGATTTTCCCCCGATATTCATCCAGGCTTTATGCTTACGGTTGCCAAAATTATGCCACCAGGAATTTACTGCTTTTTGCTCTGCTTCGTAAAGTTCCACCATAAAATCCTCATGGTTTCCTTTGAGTGGGGTAACATTGTATTTCTCTTTTTGCAGATTCCGGATAAAATCGATCACTCCCTTGGAATCAGGTCCACGGTCAACATAATCGCCCAGGAAATATAGTTCATCAGATCGCATGGGACGGATCAGTTCATGGACCAGTGAACTCAAGGTCCGAATGCAGCCATGAACATCGGGGATGACCCAGCGTTTTATCATCTTATTTTTTCTTACCTTGGTTGGCTACTTCTTCCATCAGTTTTTTAATGACTTCAGGATCACCGAGGAAATAATCCTTTTGAAGATTCATCGTTTCATTAAATTCGAAAACATAAGGGATCCCGGTTGGAAGATTCAGGGAAACGATGTCTTCATCGGAAACATGTTTCAGGTGTTTGACCACACCCCTGAGGCTATTGCCATGAGCAGATACAACGATTTCCTTGTATTTCCTGAGGTCAGGTTCCATTTTTTCCTTCCAGTAGGGAAGGATGCGATCGACTGTATCTTTTAAGGCTTCAGTGGCAGGAATATCCTTAGGATCGAGATCACGGTAACGATGATCAAACCGTGGATGGCGGGGATCGTTTTCTTCCATCGCGGGGGGTCTCACATCATAGCTTCTTCTCCAGATCAGAACCTGCTGATCCCCGTATTTTTCAGCCATTTCCGATTTATTGAGACCCTGAAGAACACCATAGTGTTTCTCGTTTAGACGCCAGGTTTTGATGACCGGGATCCACAGCAGATCCATTTGTTCCAAAACAAGCCAGAGGGAACGGATGGCCCTGGTCAGATAGGAGGTATAAGCGATTTTAAAATCAAATCCTTGCTGTTTCAGTAACTTCCCGGCCTCGATGGCTTCATTGATTCCTCTTTCAGTCAATTCCACATCCGTCCAGCCGGTGAAACGGTTTTCTTTATTCCAGGTGCTTTCGCCATGTCTGATTAAAACAAGTCTGTACATGTACTCAGGTTTGGGTGAGTGACAAAAGTACAAAAAATAGTCTTTATTTTTCTACCTTTGCCCTGCTTCAATATCAGCGCCTATGAAGACCTATAAACGCCTGAACAACATCCTTGGCTGGGTGGTATTTACCATTGCTTCCACGGTATATATCCTGACTTCGGAACCGACCATGAGTTTCTGGGATTGCGGGGAGTATATCGCAACGGCTTTCAAACTGGAAGTTGGTCACCCGCCGGGTGCTCCGTTGTTTCAATTGATCGGAAGGTTTTTTTCACTTTTTGCCTTTGGAGATCTCAGCCTCGTGGCCCGTATGGTCAATACCATGTCGGCCCTGGCCAGTGGATTTACTATCCTGTTTTTGTTTTGGACGATCACGATGATCGCTAAAAAGATCGTCATCCGTCAATATGGTGAGATCGGGAACAGGACCTATGCAATCATGGGCGCCGGGCTGGTGGGTGCACTGGCCTATACTTTTTCGGATTCTTTCTGGTTCTCAGCCGTTGAAGGAGAAGTTTATGCCATGTCTTCATTTTTTACGGCCATTGTGTTCTGGGCCATCCTGAAATGGGAGGAAGTGGCTGATGAACAACATGCCTATCGCTGGCTGATCCTGATCGCTTATCTGATGGGACTTTCTATAGGCGTTCACCTCCTCAACCTCCTGGCTATACCTGCCATCACTTTTGTTTATTATTTTAAAAAGTACCCAAATCCCAACTGGAAAGGGATGCTTATGGCTGGTTTGTTTTCTTTTATTATCCTGGCCCTGGTAATGTATCTGATCATTCCCTGGATTATTAAACTGGCTGGTTTGTTTGAGCTTTTCTTTGTCAATCTGATCGGATTGCCCTTCAACTGGGGTTCAATCATATATTTCGTCATGCTGATCAGTCTCATCTTGGCCGGTTTGATTTATTCGAAGAAAAAACTGAAACCGGTGATCAATACAATCATTCTGGCCTTCACCTTTATTCTGATCGGTTATTCCTCTTTTCTTTTGCTTATTATCAGGAGCAATGCCGACACTCCCATTGACGAAAACAACCCTGAGAATGCCATGTACCTCCTGACTTACCTGAACCGGGAACAATACGGCGACTGGCCTCTGCTGAAGGGCCAGTATTATAATGCTCCGGTGATTGGACGGGAAAACGGGAATCCGGTTTACGAAAAGAACAAATCAGCTCGAAAATATACGATTAAGGATAAACGGGAAAAGGTGATTCCGGTTTATGATCCGAGATTTGTCACAATTTTCCCGAGGATGTGGTCGCAACAGGAAGACCGTCATGCAAGGGATTACGAGCGCTGGGGAAAAGTCAAGGGAGTTCCCTTTGAGGTTAACCAGGGAGAAGGAACAGAAACGATAAACAAACCGACCTTTGGGGAAAACCTGACATTTTTCTGGAATTACCAGGTGGTCCATATGTACTTTCGCTATTTTATGTGGAATTTTGCCGGGAGGCAGAATGATATTCAGGGTAATGGCGGAAAAGTGGAGGGAAATTGGGAAAGCGGTATTCCTTTTCTCGATAAAGCAAGGCTTGGCTCCCAGGAAAAACCCGAGAGTCTCCACAGTAAAGCACAAAACCATTTTTATTTACTTCCTTTACTCCTTGGCCTGATTGGTCTTGTTTTCACCATTCGGAAGGACCCCCAGAGTGCGTTCGTGATTTTCCTCTTGTTTTTTATGACAGGTCTGGCTATTGTTCTGTATCTCAACCAATATTCACCTCAACCTCGGGAACGGGATTATGCTTATGCCGGATCATTTTATGCTTTCGCGATATGGATTGGCTTTGGAATTCTTCAGCTAACCGATTGGCTGACCAAGAAACTTAATCCCCAATGGTCTGCCATAACGGCAACCCTTATTTCCCTCATCCTTGTGCCAGGCATTATGGCCCAGCAGGGATGGGATGATCATGATCGCTCTGATCGCTATACCGCCCTTGCCATGGCGGAAAATTACCTGAATTCCTGTGCTCCCAACGCCATCTTGTTTACCAATGGAGATAATGACACCTTCCCCGTCTGGTATGCTCAGGAAGTGGAGGGAATCCGAACCGATGTGAGGATTGTCAACCTGAGCCTGCTTAACATGGACTGGTATATTGATCAGATCAAACGCAAAGCCTATGACTCTGACCCTGTCCCGATCTCACTGACGAAAGATAAGTATCAACAGGGTAATCATGATGTGACCTATCTTATAGAAGATCAGGGTTTAAAGGATATGTACATTGACCTGAAAACCTTGTTCAACATCATCAATCAGGATGAAAGCAAGTTGAAGATGAGTACGAGTCAGATCGGAATGATCGATTTTTTCCCCACCAAAAAATTCATGGTTACCTATGACTCCATGTCGGTAACCGGTAATGGAACTGTTCCACCCCATCTTGCAGGCAGGATGGACACTATTCGATGGGAAATCAAGCGTCATGCTCTGGAAAAGAGTAACCTTATGATCCTCGATGTGCTTGCGACCAACGACTGGAAGCGTCCCGTATATTTTGTCAGCACGACAGGAACAGATACCTATCTCGGCCTTGAAAAATATTTTCAGCTTGAAGGGTTGGCCTATCGACTGATCCCGGTCAGGTCGAAAAGCCAGGACGGACAAATCGGCGAGGTCAATACTGCTGTGGCTTATGAAAATGTGATGAACAGGTTTAAATGGGGGAATGTAAATAAAAAGGGCGTCTATATTGATGAGACCAATGCCCGCATGCTGATGAGTATGCGCAATCTCTTCAGCCGCTTAGCCATGGCACTGATACAGGAAGGGAAGACAGATTCGGCAAAACGAGTCCTTGACCGTTGCATGGAAGTACTTCCCGCTGATGTCTTAGCCTTTGATATGTTTGTGGTTCCGATTGCTGAAGGGTATTACCAAGCCGGTGAAACGGAAAAGGCGAACGACATTGCAGAAAAACTGATCCGGACTTCCGTTGAAGAACTGGCTTACTATTTTTCTTTTCCTGACACCGATCTGAAGGATCTGGATGTCAATATCCAGCAATCCCTTTTTACGATTCAAAGATTGACTGTGATCACGCAAGGAGTCAAGCAGGAAAAACTGTCTAAGGAAGCCGAAACTGGCCTCGAGAAATACTATAATCTGTATATCGAGAAGATTTATCAAAAGTAAGAGGATGCGCTTTATACGTCCGCCTTTATTGCTCAGGCTTTTCAGTCCGGAATATCTGAATTGTCAGATTCCCGTCAAGGAAAAGGTGATTTACCTGACTTTTGATGATGGTCCCATTCCTGAAGTGACACCTGATATTGTGAAAGTTCTCGATGAATTCAAGGTAAAGGCAACATTTTTTGTCGTGGGAGACAATGTCAGGAAACATCCGGATATTTTCAGTCAGCTCCTGGCAGCGGGTCATGCCATAGGAAATCATACTTACAGCCATCTGAACGGCTGGCAAACTTCCTCCGCTGCTTATGCAGACGATGTTCTCCGTTGCAATACATACATCAACAGCCTGTTGTTTCGCCCTCCTTATGGCCGGTTTACTCCATCCCAGTACTTGCTTTTAAGGAAACGTTTCCGGTTTATTCTCTGGTCGGTACTGACCTATGATTTTCATTCTCAGACCACCCCTGAAGAATGTCTGAAGATTGCCCTGGAATATTCATTTCCCGGAGCCATAGTGGTCTTTCATGATCATCTTAAAGCAAAAAAAAATGTCCTTTACGCTTTACCACGCTATCTTGAAAACCTCAGCAATCAAGACTTCAGTTTTGCTGTAATCCCACATTGGTGATATCAGCATGTTCAGGATGTGCTGTATAAATGGTATGGTTGATTTTCGGATTTGCTTTTTTGGTTTCACGATGCATCCGGATTACAGCATATTCTGATCGGCAAAACTGTAGAAGGTATTTTCCCCGATGATGAGGTGGTCGATTACTGAAACGTCAAGCATGTTCCCGGCTTCCTTGATTTTTCGTGTCAGCTTCACATCCGCCTCACTGGGGATGACCTGCCCTGAGGGATGATTATGACCCAGAATGATAGAAGAGGCATGATGATCCAGGGCTATTTTGAAAATTTTTTTTGGATCTACCAGGGTTCCAGCAATTCCTCCTTCACTGATACTGCACTTTCTGATGATCCGGTTGGCCCGGTTCAAAAGGATGATCCAGAATTCTTCATAAGGACGGTCACCTATCGTGCTTTTCAGTATTTCATAAGCATCTTTACTGCTGGTTATCTTTTCCTTTAAAATGACTTCCGCCTCATTGCGTCGCCTGCCCAACTCAAGAGCAGCCAGAATGGTAATGGCTTTTGCTTTCCCGATCCCGTTGACCTGGAGAAGGTCGCAGACTCCCATGCGCGATAGTTCGACAAGGTTATTCCTGCCTTTTCCTAAAATAGCCTTGGCAAGATCCAGTGCGGAATCCTTTCTGTTGCCTGAGCCAATCAATAAAGCCAGAAGTTCGGCATCGCTCAGGGAATGCCTTCCCTTTAGGAGGAATTTTTCCCGGGGACGGTCATCTTCTGCCCAATTACGTATTGAGATATGTTGCGAATAGTTTTCCATAAGCATTTATTGCTTAATCGGGTTTCGATAGCAAAGGTGATATATGGATACGGTCAAATTTTTAACAAACTTTCCGATTCCTGCAACACTAAGCGGCAAGGAGTTGTCGTTAATGTCATATAAACCTTGCTTTCTCACCTTGGGAAAGGAATGGACAAAGGAGTAAAAATTCTGTACAAAAATGATAGGTAGTCCGATTCTTGAGTTGCAACGGGTTGATTCAACCAATGTTTATGCCAATTCCTTACTGGAGAAAACCGATCTCAAAGAAGGTACCGTGATCTGGGCCCATGAGCAGTTTGACGGGAAAGGTCAGAACAGCAATAAATGGGAAAGCGAGGCTGGGAAAAATCTGACTTTTACCATCATTCTTAAGCCGGTTTTCCTCCGTCCTGATCGACAATTTCTGTTAACCAAAGCCATATCATTGGGCGTTCTTGATTTCATCCGCAACTCCATGCGGGTGTCGGATTCGGATAACCCCACCGAAATGGCAGATGGATCATATCATGGTGGAGATGCTCGTGAATCTGTTTTTTGTATTAAATGGCCTAATGATATTTTTATTATCAAGCATAAAATTGCCGGTATTTTAATAGAAAATAAAATCATCGGCAATTGTCTGGATGTTTCTGTGGTAGGGATTGGAGTGAATATTAACCAGTCCATCTTTGATCAAAAAACCCCTCACCCGATGTCGATGATACATTTGTTACACAGAGAAATAGAATTGAAAGCGGCACTTCAGTCTGTCTGTAAGTCAATTGACCATTGGTATTCAGTTCTCCGTGAGGGATTCATCGGTGACCTCGATCAGGCCTATAACCGTCATCTGATGGGATTTGAAGAATGGAGGAATTTTGTCAGCCAGGGAAATATGATGGAAGGGAAGATTACAGGCGTTGACCCTCTCGGACGGCTCCTGATAAACACCCGTGATGGACAGCTAATGGCGTATAATCACAAAGAGATCGAATATCACCTGTGATGTATTAACCCGCATTATGCAACCAACACTTTATTTATTATACCTTTTTCCAAATGACAAACTCACATAGAGTGTAAGGAAAAAACTCTGTTTGGAACGGTAAGCCATGATGGCCATCGGAATGGGAGAGTAGTCAAAGGTGGCTCCCACCTCCAGTGAGCTGATTTGCTTATTTTTTACGCCAAATTCAAAGTCCAGGCCTGTCTTCAGATAAATCCCCGGGTGAAGGCCGAGTTGTGTAATTCCGGTAAGGAAAGAACCACGGCCATAGATATTGTCAGGGAAATGGATTTCGGGATTATATTTCTCTTCGGTAATATCATAATCCGTATAACCACTATTCAGGTGGATAATGTAAAGATAATAGGGCTTGGTGAATCCGACCGAAAACCCGCCATAATACAACCAGGCAAGTTGTACTCCGCCCCAGTATGGTTTACGGTTTAAAATATGCACCTGGCCAACCCCACCCCTTAAGAAAAATGCATAATTGTACTTGCCATAAATATAACTTCGGGAATCCGAAAAATAGGGATTGATGGTTCGGTATTCCTTGACGGATTTATAGGTGGAAAATTCAATTTCCCACATGAAATGACGCAGGGCAGAAATATTTTTGCCTTTTCTGAATTTCAAGCCCCATCCATTGGTATGAAGAAGAGCTCCAAGCGTCCATTGCTTTTCAAAGAGCACATTATCGGGAGTGGTATCGGGTTCTGCCTCATATTGTGCCTGGACAACCTGAATCGCGGCAAAGAAAAAAAGAAAAGTCAGACCAATTAGAAAGCGTTGCATTGCCGGAAATTAATAAGCAAAGGTAAGAAAGAAAAAAAAATGGGAAGCCAAAGCTCCCCATTTACGAAAAAACAATTAAAATATTTTTAGTGTCGCTCGATTTGATATCTTTGTCGTTCGCCATATGCAGCGCAGGAACGACTCGATGTACAAGAGGCAATAATGCCTAAAATAATCACGGCCAGAAAAAAATAAATGGTCTTTTTCATAATGTCAGGTTCCGGTTTTCGTTGAACTACAGTGCAAAATAAGTGGTTTTTAATGATATGAACAAGAAAAATCAACATTTATTGTATAAAGTTATCAACGTGACCTGGTTTATAACCTAATATGGATAACATTGATCCCAAACTGGAAGAGAGCTGGAAGCGCTTACTGAACAATGAATTCAGCAAGCCTTATTTCTTTGAATTGAAAAAATTTCTATTGGAGGAACGGAAAAAATTTCGTATTTTTCCTCCAGGTTCACTGATATTCAATGCCTTAAATCATACTCCCCTGGAAAAAGTCCGGGTGGTCATGTTAGGTCAGGATCCTTATCATGGCTATGGACAGGCCCATGGATTATGTTTTTCTGTACCGGAAGGAGTTCCCAAACCTCCATCATTGATCAATATTTTCAAGGAAATTGAAAGCGATCTGGGAATTCCTCCCCCTGTTCACGGCAACCTCACCAAATGGTCTGATCAGGGGGTGTTGCTGTTGAATGCCACCCTTACGGTAAGAGAAAATCAGGCCGGTTCCCATCAGAACAGGGGATGGGAAATTTTTACCAATGAAATCATTGCTCAGCTTTCTTTTCATCAATCAGGTCTCATCTTTGTGCTCTGGGGAAATTTTGCCATCGCTAAAAAATCCATGATTGACACTGCCAGGCATTTTGCCCTGACTGCAGCGCATCCTTCTCCCTTATCGGCACATCGCGGATTTTTCGGTTGCCGGCATTTTTCACGGATTAATCAATTATTGAAACAGATGGGGAAAGAAGAAATAGATTGGAAAATTGAATAAAAAAATGCACTTTTGACTTGATCAGCCATATTGAGAAAGTGAGAAACGGGAAAATCATGACATGGAAGTGGATGTTGATGCTGTCCATCTGTTTTTCTTTTTTTTGTTGTACCAAAAAGGAAAAGGAAGAGACTATTGTCACCACGCCCTATATCATCTATATCCCGAAATATTTCCCGACTCAACTCATGATTCCCTCAGATAATCCCATGACCATGGAGGGAGTGACCCTGGGCAGGTTCTTGTTTTATGATGGAAGATTATCCGGCAGAACCCATGCTGATTCCCTGATGAGTTGTGCAAGTTGTCATCTGCAGTCGAGGAGTTTTGAATGCGGGATCGATCATCCGGAATATTCCGGGGGCCATCCTCACGGGATTACCGGAGTAAAAACCTACCATTTCATGATGCCCCTTATCAACCTGGTTTGGACCGATCATGGATTTTTATGGAACGGCTCAGTCTATGCTGAGAATCCTGATCCTTACCGAAGGAACCTGGAAGATTTAATATGGATGGGAATAGTGGCTCCTCATGAAATGAACGGTGACACCAACAGAACAAAGGAAGTTATTCAGCAAATCAAGGGTTACCCTGAACTTTTTCTCAAGGCTTTTGGCAGTGAGAAGGTGACTGCAAAAAATATGGGACGCGCCATTGCTCAGTTTATCCGAACCCTGATTTCTGCCGATTCCAAGTTTGACAGATTCCTGAGGGGTGAATACCAGCTTAAGCCGGAGGAACTTAAAGGGTATGTGCTGTTTATGACGGAAGAAGGAGCAGATTGTTTCCATTGTCACGGAGGAGAGGGGAATCCTTTGTTCACAACCAACCGTTTTTATAATAACGCCAAGGATTCTGTATTTACTGATCCCCGTGACCATTCAGTAGTCACCGGAAATGCCTCAGATATTGGGGCATATAAGGCTCCGACTTTGCGTAATCTCATCTTTACCGCTCCGTATATGCACGATGGCAGGTATACAACCATTGACGAAGTGCTGGATTTTTATAGTTATAAACTTGTTTGGTCTCCCTCAGTAAGTCCACTGATGCATCATCTTAACCGGGGAGGGGTACGCCTGACCCCAGCAGAAAAAAGCAGCCTGAAAGCGTTTTTATTAACCTTGACCGACAGCAGCTTTATTGTTAACCCGGCTTTTATGAAACCGGAAAAAATGCCTGATGAATGATTACTTTTCCCAATGCAAAAATCAATCTTGGCTTAAACGTTGTTGCCCAACGGTCTGACGGATTTCACGACATTGAAACGGTTTTCTTTCCTATCTCGCTTCATGATGCCCTCGAAATCCTCCCTTCCGGTGATGGCATGACCACATTTACTTTCTCCGGACTTCCGATTCCGGGTGCCATTGGGGAGAACCTATGCTTCAGGGCGCTGAAGCTGATACATTCAGAACTCTGTCATCCGGCTGTCCTTGAAGAGGGGGGGGGGTTAAGTGAGGTTTCTCCTCTTATCCCGGCATTAAACATCCATCTTCACAAGGTCATTCCCATGGGTTCCGGGCTTGGAGGGGGATCTTCAGATGCCGCTTTTATGCTTAAAATCCTGAATAAATTGTTTAAACTGGGCTTATCGCCTGAGCAATTGGCAAATTACACTCGGCAATTAGGTAGTGATTCAACGTTTTTCCTTGAAAACAAACCGGTATTTGCTTTCCAGAAAGGGGATCATTTTATCCCCGTCAGTCTATCGCTGAACAGCTATAAAATAATGCTGTTGGTTCCTTCCATCCATGTGTCAACACAGCTGGCTTATTCCCTGGTCATTCCTAAAAAGCCTGGCAAATCTGTCAGGGAAATCATCCAAAGGCCCCCGGAGGAATGGAGGAATTTATTGTTTAATGATTTCGAAGAGGCCGTCATGGGAAAATATCCCGAGATTCGGGTAATCAAAGATACACTGTATTCGCTGGGAGCCGTTTATGCTTCAATGAGCGGAAGCGGATCTGCTGTTTATGGACTGTTTAAAGAATTGCCAGATACTTCTGGTCTTTTTAAAGATTGTTTCATCTGGTCGTCAATGCTGGAGTGATCCTGCATCCAGCATCAGGAATTTATTTAGGCGCTTTCTTCAGCAAAATCAGCGCGATGATCCCGAAAAGAATATTGGGTACCCACACGGCCAGTGTTGGTGGAAAATCACCAAAAGTTGCAAAGACAGTGGATATCTGCATGAAGAGAATATACATGAACGTCAGGGCAAGTCCGAATCCCAGATGAAAGCCGATTCCCCCTCTTACCTTCCGGCTTGAAACAGATACCCCGATGATGGTCAGAATGATGGTGGCAAAAGGAAATGCAATGCGTTCGTACTTCTTAACCTTGTATTTCACCACATCCGGATCGCCGCGTAATTCTTTTTTCTTAATGTGGTTTCTCAGGGTCATATAATCCATGATTTTTACTTCTTCAATGTCCTCGGTAAAGTCGGCCGGCTGAAGCGATAAAACCGTGTCAAGTTTATTCCCTTTGTA
Organism: uncultured Prolixibacteraceae bacterium; assembly: GCA_964605775.1. Taxonomy (GTDB): domain Bacteria; phylum Bacteroidota; class Bacteroidia; order Bacteroidales; family FEN-979; genus CAZSDU01. Next base: position 14,588 of record CAZSDU010000025.1, read on the forward strand.
AAGGGTTTCGTCCATCCCGTGAAGATGACGAATAAAATAGTTGGACATAGTCCATCGCCGGTGAATGCTGTCCCATGCTAAGCGGTCGGCCTTTAATTTATAAACCAGCTGACGATCTTTAAACTGCTCGATGGAAAACTTCCATCCCGCATTCGTATGGGTATTGTAACTTTCGAGATAAATATAGGTTCCCGGGCTGATCTGCTTATGGATATTCTGATCACTGAACTCTCTCGGATCATTGATATATTGCTTTTCAAAAGCAAACATACCCTTGTTGGTGTATGGGATGATAAAATTAGCCAGCAGAAATGACAATATTCCCAATACGGTCGCAGAAAGAAAATAAGGAAAGAGCATCCTTCGGAAACTGATCCCGCTGCTTAGTATGGCAATGATTTCCGAATCTGATGCCATGCGTGAAGTGAAGAAGATAACGGCAATAAAGGTGAGCAGGTAGCTGAAAAGGTTGATAAAATATGGGATAAAATTAAAGTAATAACTGAAAATTATTGCTTTTAAAGGAGCATCCCGTTTGAGAAAATCATCAATTTTTTCTGAGATATCAAAGATGATGACGATGAAAATCAAAAGGATAAGGGTGAAAAAGAAAGTTCCCAGAAACTTTTTAATGATATAGATGTCGATCTTTTTCATCTTCTTTGCATGAACTGTTTCGCCATTTGATCTTTCCAGGCCGAATACGTTCCCTGTAAGATCTGTTTTCTTGCCTCTTGCATCATCCAGGTATAAAATCCCAGGTTGTGAATGGTAGCAATCATGGCAGCAAGGATCTCCTTTGAAATAAAAAGATGCCGTAAAAACGCTTTATTATACTGCAGATCTGCAAATACACTTCCTTCCTCATCCAATGGAGAGAAATCATCTTTCCATTTTTCATTTTTAATATTGATGATGCCTCGGGAAGTAAACAGCATGCCGTTCCGGCCATTTCTTGTAGGTATTACACAATCGAACAGGTCAATCCCCAAGGCTATACTCTCCAGTAGATTGGCCGGGGTTCCCACGCCCATGAGGTAGCGGGGTTTATCATCAGGTAAAAGAGCACATACTTCTCCGGTCATTTCATACATCATTTTAGCCGGCTCTCCTACTGAAAGTCCACCAATGGCATTGCCTTGGGCATTCATTTCCGAAATGAATGCGGCGGATTCCTTTCGGAGATCGGGATAGATGCTACCTTGAACGATTGGGAAAAGCGCCTGGGTATAACCATGTGGACAGCTCGTACGGACAAATTGTTCCATGCAGCGTACAAGCCATTTATGCGTACGTTTCATGGATTTTTTTGCATAAGTAAAATCGCAGGGGTAAGGAGTACATTCATCAAAAGCCATGATGATATCAGCCCCCAAAGATCTTTGGATATCAATCGCCCTTTCAGGAGTGAACTGGTGTTTGGAACCGTCAATATGCGATTGGAAAACGACACCATCATCGGTAAATTTACGAATATCTGCCAAAGAATAGATCTGGTAACCTCCGCTGTCGGTCAGGATGGGCTTATCCCAACCGTTGAACCGATGTAAACCTCCGGCTTCAGCAATGATTTCAGCGCCAGGACGGAGAAAAAGGTGATAGGTGTTGCTGAGCATGATTTGTGCCCCGACTGATTCACGGAGGTCTCTGATATGAAGAGCTTTAACAGCACCGGCCGTGCCAACGGGCATAAAGGCAGGCGTTTCCACTTTTCCATGGTCGGTGGAAAGATTTCCGGCACGGGCCGAAGATTCAGGGTCACGGTGAGCGATGGTGAATTCCATCAATTTTTTCACAAAGGTAAATTTTATTCACCTAATATGAATAACTTTGCCTTTTCACCCTGTTAAACGATGTTAAATGCCTGAATCATTGATCGATCTTCGATTTTTTCCCTTGTCATTCTTCTTTTTTTTAACCCTTGTATTTCTTCTTCAGATGGTTTATTATTGGGTCATTTTCTGGCGACTTGGGCGGTATCAGAAAAAAAAATCCAGCACTCAACAACAAGGCGTTTCAATTGTCATCTGTGCCCGGAATGAACATGAACATCTCAGAAAAAACCTTCCCCTTATTCTGGATCAGGATTACCCTGAATTTGAGGTATTGGTAGTCAACCATGCATCAGATGATGAAACGGAATACCTGCTGACAGGGATGGAGGAAAAATATCCAAGACTGAAAACCATAACGATCAAGCAGGAATTGAACTTTTTCAGCGGAAAGAAGTTTCCGCTTTCCATCGGAATTAAATCGGCCCGATATCCAAGGGTATTGCTTACCGATGCCGACTGCAGGCCTGCCTCCAGGGAATGGATCAGTCAGATGCAATCTGGTTTTAACGAGAATAAGGAAATAGTGCTGGGTTATGGACCTTATCTCAGGGAAAAAGGCATTCTGAACCGTCTGATCCGTTTTGATACCGTTCACATTGCCATACAATACCTCTCTTATGCTTTAGCCGGCATTCCATATATGGGTGTCGGGAGAAATCTGGCCTATGCCAAATCGGTTTTTTACCAAAACAAAGGATTTATTCCTCATTATAAAATCCGGTCGGGAGATGATGATCTGTTTATCAACAGGGTAGCGAACCGGAAGAATACTGCCATTATCATCTCCCCCGAAAGTTTTACCTTTTCTGATGCCAAGCAGACCTATGGTCAATGGATTACCCAAAAAAAGAGACATCTTTCAACTTCCCACCATTACAGGTTTTCACATAAGTTTGTTCTTGGACTTTATTCATTCAGCCTTTTAATTTTTTATGCTTTGATGATCATGTTACTTGGTTTAAACTGGAATGCTTATCCTGTTCTTGGTTTATTTGGTCTTCGCTTGATCACCCAGTACATTGTATGGTCAAGATGTTTAAAGAAACTGAATGAAAAAGATTTACTACCTTTCCTCCCCGTTTATGAGATCATGCTTCTGTTTTTTAATACCGTGATCATGATTTCCAATATTTTCAGCAAATCCCGCCAATGGAAGTGATCCTGCATCTGACCGAGAAAGCCCAGCGCGATTACAAGCTGGTGCAACAGGCCTTGGGTGATGGCAATCAACAGGCTTATGCTGAATTATTAAAAAATTACCGGGATTCTCTCTATTTCATGATGCTGAAAATGACAGGCAACCCGACCGATGCGGAGGACCTTACCATTGAAGCGTTTGGAAAGGCATTTAAAAACTTGTCTCATTATTCAACTGATTTTGCATTCAGTACCTGGTTGTTCAGGATTGCCGCAAACAACTGTATTGACTTTTTACGAAAAACCCGACGTATTCAATTTGCTGATGAAGGTTTCAGCAGCGAAGAAGAGGGAAAGACCGATTACCCGTCCAATATTCCTTCAGCCACCCTTGATCCGGAGGAGAAGATCATTGAAAAACAAAAAATCGCCCTCATGCATGAAGTGGTAGAAAAACTTAAGCCCCACTATCGTAATCTGATTGAATTAAGGTATTTTAAGGAATGGTCGTACGAGGAAATTGCCACTGAACTTAACTTGCCCATTGGAACCGTGAAAGCCCAGCTATTCCGGGCCAGGGAATTCCTGTTCCAGGTGCTCAGGAATGCACAGGAAAAAATATGATTACCTAAAATCCATCATGATGACATTCAAAGAAACGATTCTTCAGGGAATTCCTGATCAACTGCCGGAAATCCGGGAATATGATGTAAATATTAATCACGCTCCCGTTCGCAAGGATATTTTAAGCAAAGAGGAGAAAAAGCTTGCAGTAAGAAATGCCTTAAGGTATTTTGATCAAAAGCATCATGCCCGTTTGGCTCCGGAATTTGCAGCAGAATTGAAAAAATATGGAAGGATATACATGTACCGCTTCCGGCCTGAATATCCCATGTATGCCCGACCGATTCAGGAATATCCTTCTCATTCGGTTCAGGCAGCTGCTGTCATGCTGATGATACAAAACAATCTGGATCCCGCAGTAGCGCAGCATCCGCATGAACTGATCACCTATGGTGGGAATGGAGCCGTATTCCAAAACTGGGCACAATATCTTCTGACCATGAAATACTTGGCTGAAATGACTGATGAACAAACCCTGGCGATGTATTCAGGTCATCCCATGGGGCTTTTCCCTTCTCATAAAGATGCCCCGAGGGTAGTTATCACCAATGGAATGATGATTCCGAATTATTCCCGTCAGGATGACTGGGAAAGGTATAATGCCCTGGGGGTGACTCAATATGGGCAGATGACAGCAGGCTCCTACATGTATATCGGGCCCCAGGGTATTGTTCATGGAACCACCATCACGATTCTGAATGCAGCCCGGATGAAAAGTTCCGGGGAGATAGCCGGGAAAATTTTTGTGTCGTCCGGATTGGGAGGCATGTCAGGCGCACAGGCAAAAGCTTCCGTGATAGCCGGAGCCATCGGAGTCATTGCGGAAATCAATCCAAGGGTGGTTGAAAAACGTTTTACCCAGGGTTGGGTTGACGAAGTGTATGTTAGCCTGGATGAATTGATATCCAGGTTACTTCATGCGAAAAAGAACAAAGAAGCAGTATCTCTTGCCTATCAGGGGAATATTGTGGATTTATGGGAAAAACTGGCGGAGAAAAATATTCGGGTGGAACTTGGATCGGATCAGACCTCCTTGCATAACCCGTGGTCCGGTGGGTATTACCCGGCAGGATTGACCTTGGAACAATCCAATGAGCTTATGGTCAAAGATACAGTTGCTTTTCAGGAAGAAGTGCGGAAATCCCTACGCCGGCAAATTTCAGCGATCCGGAAAATGACAGATCAGGGGATGTATTTTTGGGATTATGGAAATGCTTTTCTACTTGAAGCAGGCAGAGCAGGCGCCGATGTGTTGAAATCCGATGGGAGTTTTATCTATCCTTCCTATGTTCAGGATATTATGGGGCCATTGTTTTTTGACTATGGTTTTGGACCTTTCCGTTGGGTTTGTACCTCCGGAGATCCCAGAGACCTGAAGGTTTCTGATGAGATTGCTGCCCAAATCATGGAAGTTATCGCAGCAGATGCGCCGGAAGTCATTGCGCAACAGATGCGGGATAACATTCACTGGATCAGGGAGGCCGGAAAAAACAAATTGGTGGTTGGTTCACAGGCAAGGATTCTTTATGCCGATTGTGAAGGAAGGATGAAGATCGCTTCGGCCTTCAATGAAGCAATCAAAGCGGGAAAAATTTCAGCCCCGATAGTTCTTGGCCGCGATCATCATGACGTCTCCGGGACGGATTCGCCCTATCGTGAAACTTCCAATATCTATGATGGTTCTTCCTTTACTGCCGATATGGCCATTCAGAATGTCATTGGAGATGCATTTCGCGGAGCTAGCTGGGTTTCTATCCATAATGGAGGTGGAGTGGGATGGGGAGAAGTCATAAACGGTGGGTTCGGGATGCTGCTGGATGGAAGTGAGGAAGCCGGCCATCGCCTTCATTCCATGCTCTACTGGGATGTCAATAACGGTATTGCACGACGGGCATGGGCCAGAAACAAGGAAGCAGTGTATGCGATAAGCAGGGCGATGGAGAATGAGCCAAGGCTTCAGGTAACCCTGCCCAATTTAGTTGATGAAAAACTAATCTCAGAAATTTTTTAACTCACCAACTCACCAGCTCTTTTCCCTCAAAACCTGGGTCATGATGACACTATCACCATGGTATTGCATCATCTGTATCGTTCCATAATTGCTGTTGAACCAGATTTCGAAATACCGATCAGACCCCCGGGGAGTGAGGGCCACATATTTTTTACTCATCTTAATGCACTTAAAAGTGCCAGCCGGAACATTGATCAGGGTGTTCATGGAGAGTATCCTGGTTGTGATGGAATCATCCGGTGTAACATGGATATAGGTTGTTCCGGGGCGGGCGTCAATACTATAGTTGATCATCCTGTCGACATAGAGGGAGTCATGATCAGGTAACTCCCCCCAATCGACAGGTGTGCTAAAGAGATAATTTAGTGCAACAGAAGAATTGTATTTTCCGGGCAAGGTGGTTTTTTCTCGCCAGACCCCGTTGCCGAGTTCATGTTCAATCTCACGGATCATCTCTATCGTTGATCCTGAGGTATCCGTAATATCATAGGTTAAACGGTGTCCAACGGCTGCCAGATTCATTAAAATGGTAGTGTCGGGTGAAGGGTTGATCCTGCCCATAGTCCCTTCAATGTCCCGGGGATGTTCTTCACAGAAAGTCCCGCCGAACCCCAGTCCCATATTGGTTGCTGTGATCAGATAAGCAGATCCGGTAACATTCCAGTCAGGGCAGTTGTTGTTTTTCCGGATAGAAAAAAAGAACATTCCGTTAAAATACTGCTGACCGTCCAGGATGAGGATACCATCAGGAGTGTTCATGTAACCGGTCAGACTGTTGCCTTTGTTAAAAGTAATCAGTGAAATCCGGATTTCACTCACGGGGCCGCTGCTGGAATAGGGGAATGACCCTTTCCATTGTCCGATATAATCCTTGATAGGAAAAACAGGATCGGGTTCAGGATCATAACCTTTGACACAGGAAAAAAGGAATAGAGCAAAAATTGTAATCAGGATAGAAAAACAAATATATCGTTTGATCATTTTAGGTTTTTTAACTGTTACGAAATTAATAAAAAATAGCACAAGGTCTTAAACATGCCTCATTTTTGCATTTTTTTTGATATGCATGCAACCATTTATACCCTTATGTTATCATAACTATATCCTATCCCTGTCTGGCCCGGGTCAAAAGTTATTAACAGGTGTATTACCTTTTCTGTTTTTCCGGATTAAGCACTAAGAATTGAAATGTATGCTTTTTAATTATTCAGACGATAGAATTATCAATGGTCTTAAAAAGAGTGATGATGCTGCCATTCAGTTTTTATACAGGGAATTTTTTCCCATAATCAGGTCTATTGTTGAAAGGAATTCTGGTAACCATCAGGATGCTGAAGATGTGTTTCAGGATGGATTAATCGTATTATTTAAACGTATCAACTCCCAATCATTTGCCTTGCATTGCAGTCTGAAAACTTATTTTTACGCCATTTGCAAGCATATCTGGCTACAAAGATTGGAAAGAAAATATCGTTTATGCTACCAGGCGGATATTGAAGTGCATGAGGATAAGGAAGATTATTCCGTGGATGCCAACCATCTAAGAGAGCAACAACTTGAAAAACTGAGATTGTACCAGCATCATTTTCTAAACCTGCCAAAGGATTGTCAGACGGTATTGACATTATTTTTCAGAAAAATTCCTTTGAAAGAAATTGCCGACCTCATGGGATATAAGGATGAAAAGTATGCCAAAACGCGTAAGTATTTATGTAAAAATATGTTGAGAAAAAGAATTCTTAACGACCCGGATTGTCAACAATTTCTTGAATATGATTGAACAGAATAAAATAGCTGAATGGATAGACCGGTATAATAACCATGATCTTTCCGATACTGAAAACCATCAATTTTCATTATTGCTGTCTGAGCATCCTGTATTAAAAGCAGAGGTGAAAGTTGATCAGGAATTGAATGTGATCATCGGGGATGAGGATACGATCATGTTGATACAAAAGCTGGAAAAGATAAGAAAATCACTGCAGAAAACCAACGCTGGACATATTCATTTTTTGCTTGCGGCTTCTTTTCTGATTCTGTTAGCCAGCGGAATTCTAGTCTTTTTATTTTTTTATAAACCGTATGATTTTTCAATCCCAACGACAGTGCAGGAAGTACAGGGAAACAATGACAAAACAGGCTTGAGGGAAACAATACCCGGTCTGGATCCTGGAGCAACATTCACCATGAATCCGGTTGAAAAGCAGAGAAAAACGGAAAGAATGAAGAACATGATTGCCAGATATGAAAAACTTCCCGAACTTGAGTTATTCATCGGTGTTGCTACCAGGGCGGGCTTGGTTCATCTTTCCTCACCAACAGCCCGTTTGGAAATTTCCTCAGGATCCATCGTGCTTTTTGAATGGAAATATCTTTACCCTGTTTCTGATCTTTCATTGCAGGTAATGGATAATCATGGAAAGGAGTTAACATCGGTCTTCCCTTTAATGGGTGATCAATACAGCCTGGAGACGGCAGCATTCGGGAAAGGCAGAATTTACTGGAAAATGATCATGAAAGATGAAATTGTAGCCATAGGTACCATTATACTGATGTAATCCTTATAAATAGAATAATATGAGCTTCAGAAGATCAGGATATTTTTTGGCCCAGTTCATTTTCGTGTTTTTGATGATCGACCATGCTGATGCACGGAATTTTATGTTTCAGGATTCTTTATTAATCTTGAATCCAGGTGATACCCGAACCCTGATGAATAATTTATTCGGATTATCGGACACTCATTTGCATCATTGGTTATTTTCGGATTTTCTTTGCAAAAGCGGCCATGCAGAAATTTCGAAGATCCAGCAAATACTTAAACCTGATGAAATCATGATGGAATATTATCTGTCGGATACTTCATTGTCGATATTCATCATCTCAAACTCCGGTTTTACCATCCATGAGCATAAGCTCAACAAAAATTTCAGGGAGGTCAAAGAGAAGTATCAACGAAAAATCAGATTGGCAGATATAACAGAACTGGCCTCTTTAAGCCACCTGTTATATCTTGAACTTTTTGCTCCTGTGAGGGAATTGCTGTTGGAAAAAAAACGCATCATCCTTATTCCCGGAAAAGATCTCCTTGACTTTCCCTTTGAAGCGCTTGTTGTGGGAAGGATCGCTGAAGGTAAGTCGGCACATTTCAACAATTACCATTACCTGATCCAGGATTTTGAAATCACTTATCAGTATTCGGCATGCTCATGGCTGGATACTTTCATTAATTCGCTTAGAGAGGAAGAAGCATGTTCACCCAAGATTGATTTCACAGGTTATTCACCCGTTTATAACCAAAATCCCGAGATTCCGCCTTTACCATATGCCCGGCTGGAACTGAAATCCATTTCGGAATTATTTAAACAAAAAGGGTTGAAGGCCAATGTCATATCTGGTGAACAGTCCATTTCCCGTCGTTTTACTGAAGAAGCCGGGAGATCGCGTATCATTCACCTTGCCGCGCATTCTTTTCCCAACCCTATCCATTCCGGATTAAAAGAGATTTTTTTTCCAGTTAAAATGGATACTGATCCCCAGCATGGTGATCATACCGTATTTTCCTGCAGCGATATCGGGTCACTGACACTACAGGCAGAGCTGATTGTATTGAATACATGTTCTTCCGCTGCCACAACATCCCGTCAGAATTCTAAATGGATATCCTTACCCCTTGGATTTATCAAAGCTGGGGCAAAAAATATCCTTTCCACGCTATGGGATGTGACTGATCCCATGGCATACCGGATTGTTCTGTGTTTCTACCAAAAATGGTTATCTGGTAAAACATTCAGCCAGGCCTTACGGGAAGTGAAACTTGAGCTGATTCGATACAGGGAAACGGCTCTCCCGACCATCTGGGCGTCTTATATTCTGATCGGGCGTTAAATGGCCTGTTTCTCTCTGATCGCGATCGATTCAATTTCAATCAAGACCCCTAAGGGTAATTTAACTACCGCGTAGGCAGCCCTGGCAGGTGGATTTTCGGGATAGAATTTCCCATAGACGGCATTCATGGAAGCGAAGTCATTCATGTCGCTGAGCAGGCAGGTGGATTTGACCACATGCTGATAGGAGTAACCTGCTTCTTTCAGGATTGCCCCTATGTTTTTCATCACCTGTTCCGTTTGCTCAGTGATCCCTCCTTCAACAATTTTTCCGGTAAGGGGATCAATGGGGATTTGACCAGAAATAAACAACATACCATTGGCTTCAACAGCCTGAGCGTATGGGCCTATAGCCTTTGGCGCCTGGGTGGTAGAGATAATTTTTTTCATAAAAAATATTTAAGTAACAGAATGATTAATCGGCAAAGTCTCTGAAATCTTTCTTTTTATTCAGCTTCAGGTCCTGTAACACGGATGCTTTCACATTGATGGAAAAATTCCAGCTTTGCTGGGCTCCTTTTGGAATCCAACCAAACCTCATTTCCCAGCAATGCAGATCGCGGTATAGATCAATGGAAGTATAGGAAAGCTGTCCATTGACAAAATCCCATCCGGTTGTCAAACTGATTTTCCATTTTGGTGTTATGTTTAATTGACCGCTAAACCCCAGTGTTTGAACAATTTTTCCTTTCCTTTTTTTACTGCTGGCGTCAAAAGCTTTTGTATAGCTGAAATTATAGTTGATGCTGAAACTCCAGGGGATATCAAAATCCACGTAATAGTCATAATAGTCAATCACGTCCTGTCTTTCCTGGGGCGTTCCCTTATCTGGTTTTTTCTTACTCTTTACCTTGTCAGAGGAGAGGCTATAGTTCAGGCCGATATCCCATCTGGTATTATCCAGATTCAGCAATCTCCGGTGGGCTTTCCATTCCGTAACATTGATCCTGCGGTTCATGGAGTCATGTGCATAAATATCCCAGGAGCTGGCATATTGAATGGTAAGACCTTTAATAATTGAACTTCGGCCACTCATGGTCAATGGTGACCAGTTAAGGGAATCGCGTGCAAGATCATAGGAGATGCGGAAGGAGAAATCATCAATGAGCGCGATCTTTTTATATCCCGTGATGGTATCTTTCCTGTTTCTGACTTTCATTTCCAGGTTGTTGCTCAGGGCGATGGAGACCAGCCCTGATTTTTGTCCCGGAGGGCCACCGTAAATACCATTCTGGAATATTGAATATCGTTCGGGATTTACACGGTTGGTGTCGTTTTCGATATATTTCCAGTAACCCATGGTGGGGGAACCCCAGTTGGGGGTATAGGAGAAGCTGACAGAAGGGGTCAGCATATGCCGGATGGCCACAATGGGGCCTCCTTTAAACTGGTACATGCCATATAATCTGGTATTCAGGGAAGAGCTAACGCTGAAATCAAAGGCGTTGGCAAATCCATAAACCGTATCGGTTTTATAATATCCGGGAATGGTATCCGAAGCCGTAAGAACGGCAGGGACAAATCGTTTTCTGATCGTGGAAAAGTACATACGGTCTGTCATATTCAGGGAGTTGGTCCAGTTGAAGTACTTCAGCACCCTGAAGGTTCCGCTGATGGGTATGCTGTGCCGGATTCCGTTTTGCAGTTTTTTCTGCCAACCGGGTTTGAATATCAGGGAATCATAGGTATTGTATTGATTTTCCATATCCAGGTTATACTTTGTACTGATCTGTTCATACCAGCGTAACTTTCCTACCGGAATTTTACGTCGAAGGGGATAGAACTGGTTAACTGAAAAAGCGACCTGGGGGAGGGTAACATTGAATACTTTGGTCAGGGTGTTCTGACTATGACCGAAATTAAGGTTCAGAAAGTATTTACCGGCGAAATTGGTAGAATAGTTAATACTTGACTGAAAAGTATTGCTGAGGTAAGCCTCCGTGCTTGAGGATGGATTGTATTTATTGAAAGTGTTGCTGACGATGTTGACATTGGCGGAAAAACTGCTTCTCGGTCTGGCTTTAGGATCCTGGTTATGGGTCCATCGGATCCGGAAATCGTTGGATTTCTGAAAATCAGGAGAGCCATCCTCTCCGATACGGTTCTGGGCATAGCTGAGGTTGATCAGCCCATTGTAATGATACCGATGGTTATAGGTAAAGGTAGGCTTGATGGCCCAACTTCCGCGGGTGTATATGTCACCCTGGATTTTAAGGTCCATGTATTGGTTGATTGCCCAGTAATAGCCCATATTTTCAAAAAAGAAACCCCGGTTATTCGATTCTCCGTAAGTGGGTAAGAGGATTCCGGAACGCTGACCGGTACGGTTAGGGAAAAATCCGAAAGGAATCAGCAGGGGTGTGGGAACACCGGCGATTTCCATATAGGCAGGACCGGTAATAACTTTTTTCCCAGGGATGACCTTTGCTTTGTTGAATCGGAAAGCAAAATGCGGATGTTCTTCCAGATCACAGGTCGTATAGGATCCATCCTTAATATAGGTGACGTCATTTTCCATTTTTTTTACAATGCTGCCATGCAGATAACCCTCGTCCTGTTTGGTAATAACGGTATTGATATACCCCCGCTTGGTTGTATAATTGTAATTGATCTTTTTGGATTTGAATGTCTGGGAGCCTTCAGTAAATTCGGGCACTCCCTGGTCTTTCCCGGTGGAATCGGGAACTCCCTCCGCAAAAACATGATTTTTTGGAAAATCAATTTCCACGTAAGCGGCCTTCAGACTGATATCCTTATATTTGATATCGGCGTCCTGAAAGAGGTAAACTCTCTGTGACTTCAGGTCGAACCTGAGTGAATCTTTGGAAGCGTAGTCCACTTTGGCTTCTAGCTTAGGTTTACTTTTAGGCTGTGTTTTCAGGCTGTCATCCTGTGATTTAGACACGGATGACAATGAATCCTGCTTTCTTTGTCCGATCGTATCCTGGGCTTGAAGACCAAACAAGGGCCACAGGAGGATTAGGAAGAAAAAAAGAGAACGGAGGGAAGATCGTGTTAATAATTTCGTTAACAACTTCTTTTCTGAATTCCAGGGTTTATATTCTATCTTTGTTTTGAAATCAAATTCAGAATAAAAAGGCGTTATAGACCGTTATTCTTCTGGTTTCAAAACTAATCAAAATATCAAGACAATTGGTTTTTTTAAGATACTTTAACAAACGGCAGTCACGGATTTGGCTAATGACAGGCTTTTTGCTATGTATACTGTTATTTTGTCCGGGTATTTCAAATCTATACGCACAGAAACGAAGCACAATCCGGAAAATTGTGATCGATGCCGGGCATGGTGGACACGATCCCGGTGCTCTGGGGCGGATAGCGAAAGAAAAAAACATCAACCTGGGTATCGCCCTGAAACTGGGGAATATGATCCAGCGGAATTTGCGGGACGTCAAAGTGATTTATACCAGAGACAGGGATTATTTCGTTGAACTGCATCGCCGGGCTGAAATAGCGAATGACAATAAAGCCGATCTTTTCATTTCCATTCATTGCAATGCCAACAAGCAAAAAACCCTTAAGGGTTCAGAAACTTATGTCATGGGATTGCATAAATCACAGGCAAATCTTGAAATTGCCAAACTTGAAAATGCATCCATCCTCCTGGAAACGGATTATTCTGCCCGTTATGAAGGGTTTGACCCGAACTCTGATGAATCCTATATTATTTTTTCACTTTATCAGAATTCAAATCTTGATCAAAGCATGGAATTTGCTGCTGAGATCATGGATCAACTCGAATCACGCACGGGTTTGAATAACAGAGGGGTCAGGCAGGCAGGCTTTATGGTTCTTTATAAAACGGCTATGCCTAGTGTCCTGGTGGAATCCGGCTATCTCAGTAATCCATCGGATGAAGCATTTCTGGTTTCCGACAGGGGTCAGGAATATATTGCCACTGCCATCTACAAAGCATTCAAAAACTTTAAAGAGAAAATTGAGAATCCGGGTTCTGCGGAAACCCTGCTTTCCAAATCATATATTCCAAAACGGGAAACAATCCAGGTCGTGAAACCAGCCTATGACAATTCTCCCGAAATAAAAAAGGAAAAGCCGGTAAAACAAGGATCATCCGAAAAGCTGTCCTTTCGGGTACAGATCGCTTCTTCAAGCATGGATCTCGGATCCGAAGCGCCAAAGGTCACCGGGATCAGAGAAGTCAGGATGTACCGGCATAAAGGCATGTTCAAATATACGGTGGGAGATGAGGCTAAGCTGGCTGATGCTCAGCGTTTGCTGGCTGAAGTAAAGCGAAAGGGGATAAAGGATGCCTTTATCGTCATTTTCAGAGACAATGAACGGATTTCTGAGGAGGAAGCAAATCGTTTGCTGGAAAAACGGAGGTAATTGTTAAATTTGTATGCTATTTAATCAGAACAACATTGAAAATCAGGAAAGAATTTAAAATCGGGATTGTTTTTGTGATTGCCACAGCTATCCTGATCTGGGGTCTCATGTACCTGAAGGGCCTTGAACTGTTTAAAACCAGCAGGACATTCTATGCTTCATATGATCATGTCAACGGACTGGTGGTAGCCAACCCTGTTTCCATCAAAGGATTACAGGTCGGACAGGTGAAAAAGGTCTATTTTGATTCCAATGATCCCCAAAAGATCATTGTGGAGCTTTATATCCTGGGTGATTATCCCATCCCGAAAAATTCTTATGCCAGAATTTTCAGTTCCAGTTTGCTCGGATCACGCGAGATTGAAATTATTCCAGGCGATTCAAAAGTTATGGCCATGGATAAAGATACCTTGCTGGCTCAAACTGAAGCAACCCTTGGAGAAGAAGTCAACCGTCAGATCCTGCCCTTGAAGAGAAAGGCGGAAAACCTGATCAGCTCCATCGATACCGTAGCCACTATCATCCAGCAGGTATTGAATAAAAATACACGGGAAAATCTGGTTCAGGCCATTGAACATGTCAAACAAACCCTCGAAAATATTGCTCATACCACCCATAACCTGGATACCCTGATCGGATCCCAGCGGAATAACCTGAGCGATATCATCATGAATTTTGAGTCCATTACTACTAATCTTAAACAGAATAACGGGAGAATCACCAACATTCTGAACAATTTTTCCAATATCAGCGATTCCCTGGCTAAAGCCAGAATTCCATATACCCTGGCACAGGTAAACAAAGCCGTGGCCGATGTGGATTCTGTATTAATCAGGATCAACAGGGGAGAAGGTACGGTCGGACAGCTTCTGAATAATGATAAACTCTATCAGGAAGTGGAAAAAGCTGCCCGGGATTTGAATTTGCTTCTGGAAGACATCAAAGCCAATCCCAAAAAGTATGTAAAGGTCTCGGTATTTTGAACACCATCACGAGGCGAACAGGAAGTAAAACAGCGAAGGCCGGATTCAGCGAATAAAAATATCCTCTTTACTGCGGGGACGATGATCATCAAGCCATTTAAAATTCTTCAGTTTTAAATCATAGGGAGAAATGTCTTTTTCCGGCCACATGGTGGCTGTCGGGCGGTCGAGGTAAGTGATGGTCTGGATTTCATTATGCTCGAGAAAGATCAGCATATCACTCGATACGGCTTTATTGATCCCGATCAGCGTCTTATCCTCTTCACGAACATAATATATGGTCTCCGCATTTCCCAGCACATTAACCTTATAAATTTCCTTGTTCCTGAATTTCGCCATGATGTTCCGCCCTTTGATCTGGTTGAACTTATTGGTGTCGTCCTGAGAGATGATGAAGGCAGCATTGAAAAGCTTCAAAGAATCGGGCTGACCTCCGGCCATGGTCATGGTCATGGAATCAGCCGTCAACTGATTTTTATCCGACCAGACCACCGGATCATGGTACATGGTCATGGAAGAATCCTTTCCGTGATAAACCAGGGAATCTGCCTTGCCCTGAAGATCGTCCCGGAAAAATTTCATCTTATAATAGCAAAAAATGTTTTTAATATTTTGGGCAGTATCGAAGGTCGCTCTTACCGTATCCGAATGCATGAAAAGGGAATCATTGTTATCGATCATGATCATCTGGGCACGATCTGTCATGAATGCAAATCCTATTTTTCGCTGGATTTCACCATAATTCCCCTTTAAAATGACATTCTGGGTCGTGTCTTTAAGGAAGGCATTCTGAAAGACCTGACCAAAACCGTTTTTTCGCTCGTAATAAAGACTGTCACCGGTGAGATACTGGTCTTTATGAAAAATCTTTGCTTTTTCCCGGAAACGGGCGACATCTGTCCGGGTATCGTACCAACCGTTTTCACAGTAGATGGAGTCCTCTTTATCCATACTTACGATATCCGAGGGTCCATAAAAATAGGAGGTTTCCGTAACGGTATTATACATCAGGGTATCCGAACGCATGATATATTCAGGGTTGATCAGCATGACCTTATGCTTAAAAAAGAACTGTTTCAGGTCGGTATAATAATATCCATGCTTGCTGACAAGGATATTTTTATCGTTGACGATTTTCCCCCAGTAATCATATTGGGCGATCCGTGTATTCCGGTCATAAACGAGGGTATCCGTCGTCAGTATGGTCTGGTTATCAATCAACCTGACATTGCTAAATATCCTTGCAATCTTTGTATTGCCATCGTATTTCAGGGAATCCCCGAACATATTCAGGGTGTCGCTGATACGGATATGCACATTGCCAAATGCGAGCACATTGTTCAGGGATTCGTTCATATAGGCTGAGTCGCAGTATAGATTAGCGCTGTCGTGGGTAAATTTCACATGACCAATAATCCGCTGGACGTCCTTGAAATCCTTGTTGTATTCCCAGGTATTGGCGCTATCCAGGATGATCTTGGTCCGCTCCTGGGCAAAGCCGGAAAAGCAAAAAGAGAAAACGAACAGGGGGATGGCAAACCTGATTCCTGACATGTTTCATATAATATCTCCTGCAAAGCTAATGAAATCTTGAGGAAATCCTTTTCCGTATTCAAGAAATCCCTAATTTTGAAGGCCTCTATTAATTGCTACTACGCTTCAACATGAAACAGAAATTTGACCCCAAACACAATCATGCCAATACCCGGAAAGACATCGGTTATATCCCGCGCAAAAAAGCCGGTCTTAAAGATTACCAGCGCATTGGTTTTATGTCGGGACTGGAAGTTCATCAGCAATTGCTGACCAAAGAAAAATTATTTTGTCATTGTCCCGCCGGGATTTATCAGAAAGCCGAGGATTTTGATGCCGAACTGATCCGTCACATGCGCCCCACTTTATCGGAGCTGGGTGAATATGATGGCACGGCCCTGATGGAATTTAAAACCCGAAAAGAAATCATCTACCGGATCAAAAATGAAACGGCCTGTACCTATGAAGTTGATGATACTCCGCCTTTCCCACTGAACAGAGAGGCGCTGGATATTGCCCTCGAAATTTCGCTTTTGGCCAAACTGAAAATTGTCGGGGAAGTTCACATCACCCGGAAGCAGTATCTTGATGGCAGCATTCCGACAGGTTTTCAGCGTACAGCCATCATCGGCGTGGAAGGAGAGATCCCCCTGAAGAATAAGAAAATAAGGTTGATCCAGCTCAGTCTTGAAGAAGACTCCTGCAGGGAAGTCTCGGATATTGCACATACCCGTGTTTACCGTACCGACCGCCTGGGTATGCCCCTGATTGAGACCGTCACTTACCCTGATTGTTCCACACCGGATGAGGTGAAAGAAGCCTGTGATTATATTCGTTTCCTGAACCGTAGTACCGGTAAAGTTAGGACAGGCATCGGTGCAGGAAGGGAAGATGTCAACGTCAGTTGCAGCGGGGGGACTAGGGTGGAAATTAAAGGCGTAGCCCATACCCGATGGATTCCTGAATTGACACATAACGAATGTTTTCGTCAGTGGGCTTTGCTGCATGTCAGGGACTTACTCCAGAAAAAAGTTGAGGAACCGAAAAAATGGAAGATCCAGCCCCGTGAGCTGAATTTTTATATGTTTGCTTTCCCTTGCCAGGCCATCGTGGAAGCAGAGCGTCAAGGGTATAAAATAATGGGGGTCAACCTTCCTGATTTTCAGGGAATACTTTCCCACTTCACCCAGCCCGGAAAAATGTTTGCCAACGAAATCAGTGAACGTCTGAAGGTCATTGCCTGCATTGAGCAGCCGAACATGATCCACAGCGAGGAAATGGAGGTTTCTATTGCTGAAAACGACATGGATAAGATCAGGGCGGTTTTGAAAGCGAAAGAAACCGATGCCCAGATCATTTTCTGGGGGCCTGAAGCCGACCTTAAAACTGCCCTTGAAACCATAGAAGAACGTTGTTTGATGGCTTTTACAGGTGTTCCTAACGAAACCCGTAAAGGCTTACCAGACGGGACGACGATATTTGAACGGGTGCTCCCTGGCGCTGACCGCATGTATCCGGATACCGATTCAAAACCCATTCCCCTGGCCGATTCACATATCACCAGATTATCGGAAAAACTGCCTACGGATATTGTCGAACGTTACCGCCAGCTTAAAAAATGGGGAATTCCCGAGGATACTTATTATTATATTTTCACTAAGAATCATTACCCGGTTATTGAAAAAATTGTCCGGGAGCTGAAGGTGAAACCTGTATTCGCCGGTACTTTTTTCGGGCATTACATGAAATGGGTGGAAGGTCATTATCACTGCCCTGGGAAATTCAATTTTAACCTCATCTACGAGTTGTTCCGGTTCATGCTTGAGAACAAACTCAGCCTGGAGCTGATGAAGCTGATGATCCCGGTGATCTATGAGCACCCCAAAATGGATTTTGAATCGGTGCTGACCAGCATAAAATTCAAAAAAATTACAGGAGATGAGATTCTGACCCATATTCCTTTTCTGAAGAAAAAATTCAGGACCATCCGTAAGTCGGAAATACAAGAACATGAAGAAAACTGGATCATGGGCCAGCTAAGGACCATGGCAGTCGGTAATATCTCACTCAATGAACTCAAAAAAGCAATTTCAGAAAACTAAAATTCAGATCGGGATGTCAGAAGATTTTTTCCAGGGATATAAAGGTGCCGCTTTGGAGGTGCTGAAAAAATATAACGTCAGGGTATGGGGGCAGTCGGAAATTGATACCACCCGCGGATCATTCAAGGGGACGGTGCTGCCCCGTTCCGAAAATGACGACGATCAGCATATCGTGGTAAAAATCATCACGGGTTACAATATCGGGATTGATATTGCCACCATTACCGGCATGAAGGAAACCGGTTATAAGAAGGCGGTTTACAAGATTCCGGAGAAGGAGTTTCCCATTACGCCGGGACTTCCCAGGGTCAAGCTGATCGGCACCGGGGGCACTATTGCTTCCCGGCTGGATTACCGTACGGGCGCTGTTATTCCTGCTTTTTCACCCGGTGAGTTGTATGGGGCGGTACCCGAGTTGGCCGGAATCTGCAATCTGACCACAGAGAAGATCTTCGCTGTGTTCAGCGAGAATATGGGACCAGAACAATACAAAAAGCTGGCCATCACTATCGGGAAAGAAATTGAGAACGGGGTGGAAGGGATCGTGGTCGGTCATGGTACCGACACCCTCCATCATACCGGAGCTGCCCTGACCTTTATGGTGCAGAATTCACCCATTCCCATCATCCTGGTCGGCTCACAGCGATCATCTGACCGTCCGAGTTCAGATGCCGCTCTCAACCTGATGCATGCCACTACCGCTGCAGGGCATGGGGATATCGCCGAGGTGATGATTTGTATGTTCGGCCCTACTTCCGATGAATATGGATTTCTGCACCGTGGTACGAGGGTGCGTAAAATGCATTCTTCTTACCGTTCCACTTTCCGCACCATTGGCGATATTCCCGTGGCCACGGTGACCCGCAAAGGGGTGGTTCCCTTGAAACCGGTATATAACCATCGCCGTAAGGACAGGGAGGTCATCATTAAGCCCTACTTTGAAGAAAAGGTATCCATCGTCTATTATTATCCCAATATGCAGCCAGATATCATCGACTCATTGGTGGACAATGGTTATAAAGGAATTATCATAGCCGGAACAGGGCTGGGACATGTGAATAAACCCTTATACCCTGCCATAGAGCGGGCGGCTAAAAAAGGGGTTCATATTTATATGACCGTTCAGACGCTTTGGGGCTATGTTCACATGTTCGTTTACGACACCGGTCGCGACCTGATGGCCAAAGGCATCGTTCCTGCAGAAAACATGCTTCCCGAAGTGGCCTATATCAAGTTAGGCTGGGTTTTGGGACAGACCAGTGATCCGGAAGAAGTCAGGCGGCTGATGCTGACTCCCATCAACGATGATATTACTCCCCGTGAGCCTTACAATGGCTACCTGGTGTATCAGGGCGGTGTGCCAGAAATTGAAGAATTCATAAGGAAGGTACATAAGTAGGTTTGGTTGGTATCCGTTTGCAGATACCTAAAATCCTTATTCCACTTGCTTCAGGAATACCTCCAGCCATTGCTGCTGTTGCTGCGACTGATGAAGCGCTTCCAGGCAGATTTCTTGTAAAGAATGGATTCCCTCGGCCGTTCTGGGATCAGCATCCCCGATTTTTTTTAATTTTTCAAGGGAGGATTTCAGTAATTCAATGGCCCGGCTGATCATCTCTCTTATCTCCGGCTCAGGTTGCTGAGGAATAAACTGAGCATTACGGTAATGGATAAAGGCATTGAGGGACGCGATCCCCGAATTGTAATCACTCACTGCTGCATTGTACTGTCTGACCGCCCGGTTTTGTTTTTCGGTTTCCATTTCTTCTCTGAGAAATTTTAATTGTTCCCTGACGGCTTTGTTTTTAACCTGGTATTTTTCTATCCTGAGGATGACTGCTTTATTGCGGGTTACAAGGTCCTGGTTTTCATAAAGGCAGATAGAATCCGGGTAATTAAAGTAATCCCTCTGCTTTGTTTTGTCTAATGTTCCGCTTTTAAATTCTTCTCCATTTACAGGGTAGTAAAGAAATTGCCAGATGGGGTCAAAGGGAATGCAGGTCCGGATAAAAATATCAGGACTGACGTTAAAATATTCCTCGCTAAAGGCTTTGACAAATTTTCCCTGACTGATATATCCTGACCCCCAGGTAGGATCGTACATATTCCAGCCCTTTTCTGTCAGGGCAGCGCACCAGGAATGGGGGATCTGGTCTATGGCTCCGAACTGCTTTGTATATCCTTCGATCATGTAACATTTTACCCCGGTTTTCAGACAAAGATCCTGAAAAAGGGCGGTATAGTCCTCACAGATCCCTTTTCTTGTTAACAATATCTGGATGATCTTTTCTTCCCTGGAGCTGCCGGAATTGGTGGAATAAAAACGATGGATATCATATTCGATATGGGTGGCCATCCAGGTGTAAATGGTTCTGATTTTTTCATCATCGGTATAGCCATGATCGTTGATAAAAGCTGACATTTTTTCTGTTGATACGGTAAAGGCAGAAGGGATATGTCTGGCTTTTTGATCAATCAGGGCATAGGGGTTTGCTGGCTGCTGGGCACTGAGGTTTACAAAGCAAATAAATAGCAAAATAACCAATAAGCCCGGAAAAATACATTTTACGCGTTTACCTTTTGTTGTTTTATGCATACATTCAACCGATGATAAATCTTACGCAAAAAGCGGGGGAATATTGTTTATTCATGTTAAAACCTGGTATTCGGCATTTCTAAGACCCGTTCAGAGACAAAGTTTTATCAGGAAAATATGCATTTATCTATGATTTGTTTTAATTTTGATAGGCGGGAAAAAGAAAAGGCGACCCGAGAGCCGCCTTGAATGTTTTCACAACGGAATAATCCTTATTGTGAATTGCTTCAGATTGTAATGCAAATATAAGCATCATTTAAAAATAAACAATACGATGACAAGAATTTTAGGTTTAGATCTTGGGACCAACTCAATTGGCTGGGCACTTGTTGAACAAAATTACAAGGAAAATGAAGGTCAGATTATAGGATTGGGTTCCAGGATTATTCCAATGGATCAAGGAACGTTAGGTGAATTTGAAAGAGGTAATTCGGTTTCACAAACAAAGGAACGAACAACTTTCCGGAGTACCAGAAGGCTTCGAGAGCGACATTTACTAAGAAGATCAAGATTACATGCTGTACTGAATATTCTTGGTTGCCTGCCTGAACACTATTCCCGGGAAATTGATTTTGAAAAACACTTCGGGCAATTTAAAAGCGATTGTGAGCCAAAATTTGTATATAAGCCAAATGTTGATAATGGAAAATCGGAATTTATCTTTAAACAATCATTTAACGAGATGTTGAATGAGTTTTATGGAAAACATCCTGATTTGATTGAACATAATAAAAAGATCCCTTACGACTGGACAATATATTATTTACGCAAAAAAGCATTAACCCAGAAGATAGAAAAGCAGGAGCTGGCATGGATCCTGCTTAACTTTAATCAGAAAAGAGGTTATTTTCAATTAAGGGGGGAAGATGAAGAAGATTCAGTAAATCAATTGGTTGAATTTCATGCGCTCAGGGTTGTCGATGTTATCGATAGCGGAGACCGTAAAGGGACAGATGAAGTCTGGTACAATGTGTTGCTTGAAAACGGATGGATTTATCGGCGTACAAGCAAAGTACCGCTTGACTGGATAGGAAAAGTTAAAGAATTTGTCGTAACAACATATTTAAATGAGGATGGTAGTGTTAAGACAGATAAAGAGGGCAAGGAAAAAAGAACATTCAGAGCCCCACTTCCAGATGATTGGACGCTGGTTAAAAAGAAAACCGAGTTTGAAATAGGTCAAAGCAATAAAACGGTCGGATGTTTTATCTACGATACTTTGATTCAGGACCCTAGTCAAAAGATCAGGGGGAAGTTGGTAAGAACCATTGAGAGGAAATTCTACAAGACAGAATTAAGGCGTATCCTGGAGAAGCAGATGGAATTTAATCCTGAACTGCAGGACCGTCAAATCTATTCTCTCTGCATTCAAGAATTATATAAAAGAAATGAAAGCCATCGAAAAAGTCTGGAAGAGAAAGATTTTGTGCATCTGTTCCTGAATGATATCATTTTTTTCCAGAGGCCTTTGAAAAGCAAGAAATCACAGATTGCTAATTGCCGTTATGAAGTCAGAACCTATAAAAACAAGGATGGATCCCTGGGATCGGAACCCGTGAAATGTATTGCCAAATCTCACCCATTGTATCAGGAATTCAGGCTATGGCAATTTCTCCGGAACTTAAAGGTATATAAAAAAAATGCTGAGATCGAAGGCAAGATTATATCCGAGTTGGAAGTTACAGCCCAAATGTTGACATCAGAGGATGATTGGGTAGCCTTATTTGATTGGCTAAATAATAAAAAAGAAATCAAGCAGGAAGTATTCTTAAAATATCCTCCGTTTAAACTGAAGAAAGAAATCTGCAATTACCGTTGGAATTATGTAGAAGACAAAATATATCCTGCCAATGAAACCAGGGCTTTGATTTTATCCAGGATGGAGAAATGTCGAAATATTCCTGAAGGATTTTTAAACATGGAAGTTGAAGAAAGTCTCTGGCATCTTCTTTATTCGGTTGAAGACGCTGAAGAGATTGAAAAAGCTTTGACAACATTTGCCGGCAGACATGGACTTGATTCGGACTTTGTGGAAAACTTTAAAAAATTTCCACGATTTAAGAAAGAATATGGAGCGTATTCATCAAAAGCGATTAAAAAGTTATTGACCCTGATGCGACGGGGCAAATATTGGAGAGAGGAAGATGTTGGGGAGACTGTAAAAAGCAGGATCAATTCAATTACCGAACGATTGATTTCGATAGGATATGATCATGCCCAGCTCCCGAAGATTACCGATGATGATATCCCTAAACAAGTATTAAAAAGTTTTATTGATTGCAAAAACCCATTGCAGGCACTGAACACTTATCAGGCATGTTATGCAGTATATGGCAGACATTCAGAAGAAGGAGAGATTTTGAAATGGAAAAATCCTTCGGAAGTTGACCATTACCTTAAATCTGTATTCCACCAGCATTCATTACGCAATCCAATTGTTGAACAGGTAATAGCGGAGACTTTGCGTGTGGTCAGGGACATCTGGAATCACTATGGGAAGGGCATGGAGGGTTTTTTCGACGAGATTCATATTGAACTGGGAAGAGAAATGAAAAACCCGGCAGACAGACGGAAGCAAATGTCGGAACAGAATTCTGTTAATGAAAACACCAATCTGCGGATAAAGGCGCTTCTTGAAGAAATGTCGCATGATCCCGACATAGAAAATGTTCGTCCATACTCCCCCGCCCAGCAAGAGATATTGAAGATTTATGAAGACGGTGCCCTCAAATCAAACCTTGAATTGCCTGAAGATATTTTGAAAATCAGTAAAAATGCACAGCCGTCAAAATCTGAACTTAACAGATATAGACTTTGGCTTGAGCAGAAATACAGATCTCCTTATACCGGCGAAGTGATCCCTTTGAGTAAATTATTCACCCCGGAATATGAAATTGAACACATCATTCCACAATCAAGATACTTTGATGATTCCCTGAACAATAAGGTGATATGTGAAGCCGAAGTTAACAAAGACAAGGACAATAGTACCGGCTTTGAATATATCAGGGAGAATTCTGGGAAAATACTGCAACTCAGCATGGGGAAAATGGTCAGACTATTTACATTGGAAGCCTATCAGGATTATGTAAAAACTCATTTTTCTGTCAACAAGGGAAAAATGAAAAGGCTTCTCATGGATGACATTCCGGAGGCATTTATTGCCCGTCAGCTTAATGATACAAGATATATAAGTAAAGTGGTGAAGAACTTATTGTCCAATATTGTAAGAGAAGAAAATGAACAGGAAACCACTTCAAAGAATGTTGCTGCAAGTAACGGATCGATCACCACGGAATTAAAAAGAGCGTGGGGGTTGAATGATGTTTGGAATGAGCTGATCTCATCTCGTTTTATCAGGCTGAACCAGATTACGAATTCAAACCAGTTTGGTGAATGGATTAATCGTGATGGGAAACGTGTTTTTCAAAACCGTGTACCGCTGGAACTGCAAAAAGGATTTAACCGAAAAAGAATTGACCATCGTCACCATGCCATGGATGCACTGGTAATTGCCTGTGCTTCCCGTAACCATATCAATTATCTTAATAATGAATCTGCCGGATCATCAAAACGGTATGACCTGAGAGCCTTGCTGTGTTTCAAGGATAAGACCGAAGGAAATGGAAATTATAAATGGAATTTCTATAAACCCTGGGATGATTTTACGCGTGAGGCAAAGGAAAAGCTTGAAGCAGTCATCGTTAGTTTTAAACAAAACAACAGGGTCATCAATAAAACGGTTAACCGGTATCAAAAATGGAAGATGGATGAGGATGGAAAGCTGCGTAAAGTTTTTGTAAAACAGGAGAAAGGCGACCATTGGGCAATCAGAAAGCCTATGCATAAAGATACTGTTGCCGGCGCCGTTACCCTGAAATTTAAAAAGCAGGTTCAATTCTCCTCTGCACTGGAACAAGTGGAAATGATTGCTGATAAGTCCCTTAAAGACAAAATCAAAGATTTGATTTCAGAAGGGATTGATAAAAAAGCAATTCTTAAATATTTTAAAGCCAATATGAATAAATTCCAGGAGAGGGATATTTCGCGGGTCGAAATTTATTACTTTGATCAGCAAAACGTTGCTTCCAGGGTTGCTGTTGATGAAAGTTTCAACTATTCTGCAATCAGCAAGATTACGGATACCGGAGTGCAAAAGATTTTGTACAATCATCTGGCCAAATATAATGAGGAAAAAAATAACACTTTGATTGAGCGCCCCGAACTTGCATTCTCCACCGATGGGCTTGATGATTTAAATAAATCACTCGGCTCCCTAAATAATGGAAAGGACCATAAACCCATTTATAAGGTGCGTTGTTTTGAACCCAAAGGCAATAAATTCAATGTTGGGGTTACCGGGAATAAAAAGTTCAAATTTGTTGAGGCCGCAAAAGGGACTAACCTGTTTTTTGCCATTTACCGTGATCCGGAAGGCAAACGAAGTTATGCAAGCATTCCGCTTAATATTGTGATTGAACGACAGAAACAAGGACTTTCGTCCGTCCCTGAAGTCGATGAAAACGGCTCTGTCTTATTGTTTTATCTTTCACCAAATGATCTGGTTTATATTCCGTCATTGGAAGATTCCACAAGTTTAATTTTAAATCCAATTTGCACCATTTCAGATATTCAAATTAAAAATATTTACAAGTTTATTGATAGTAGTGGAACAACTGCCAACTTCGTGCCCTATTATGTGTCTGATCTAATCTACAAACTCTCAAAAGAAGATGCTAGTAAATTAAAGGAAAAATATGAACTTAATTATCCCGGAATCATACAAAATGAATTTGGAGGAAACAGCCCACAATCAAAAAATCAGAAATCACTTGATGGAATGATGATTAAGGAAATATGCCAAAAGTTAAATGTTGATCGGCTTGGTCAATTATCGGAAAAAATAACCTAATGGTTTTATTACGTCACTTTGATCCAAATTTATTTCATCGCCGGTCAATCCGGTTGAAAGGGTATGATTATTCCCGACCCGGAATTTATTTTTTTACAACATGTACACATTATCATGAACCTTTGTTTGGGGCATATGCTGATGAGCATATTCTGCTCAATCCCTTGGGAGAAATAGTAAAAACCACCTGGTTTGATTTACCCCGGCACAATCACAATATCACCCTTGATGCATTTGTTGTTATGCCCGATCATTTTCACGGGATCATTGTCATTCACAAAAACGAAATAAACGTGAATCAAAAGGTTCATGATGACGATAATGATTTAAATATCGGGTTTGGCATGGATACAGGGGACGATGTAGGGGCGGGTTCTGAACCCGCCCCTACATCGTGTGCCTGTGATTCAATCAATCCCGGAATGCCAACCATGCCCAATCCGATCAGAAAAAAACAACCATTGTCCGAAATTATCCGTCAGTTTAAAACATTTTCTGCCCTACGGATCAATGAACTACGTAAAACTCCTGGCGTTTCTGTCTGGCAAAGAAATTACTATGAGTCAATCATAAGGGGGCAAAATAATCTGGATAAAGTTCGGAAGTATATTTCTACCAATCCCCAACGAATGAAAACGTTGAATGATCACTAATTTATTTCCTGTATGATCAAACGAACCCTCTATTTTGGAAATCCAGCCTACCTGAATTTAAGGAATGGACAATTGATTGTCCGGCTGCCTGAAATTGAGAATAACGATACTTTGCCAGAATCATTTAAAAAGGAGACAGTTGCTTCGATTCCAGTCGAGGATATTGGGGTAGTCGTGATCGACCATCAGCAAGTAACGATTACTCAGGGACTGATGGCTGCACTTATCGAAAACAATGCCGCTGTCATTGTTTGCAACGATACCCATCACCCCACCGGACTGATGTTGCCATTGGATATGCATAATATTCAGCACGAACGTTTTAAAGCCCAAATTGATGCAACCATTCCGCTGAAAAAGCAACTCTGGCAACAAACCGTGGAAGCAAAAGTCGGAAACCAGGCCGCGCTGTTAAAAAAAGCAGGGTATGACCCTGGAAGGTTAATGGCCTTTGCCAGGTCAGTGAAATCAGGCGACCCCGAAAACATTGAGGGTACAGCGGCACATTATTACTGGAGTAACTTATTTAAAGATCATTTCGGATTTACCCGCGACCGGTATGGACATCCTCCGAACAATTTGCTGAACTATGGTTATGCCATTCTCCGGGCAATTACAGCACGTTCCCTGGTGGGATCAGGATTGCTCCCGACTTTGGGTATTCATCATTCCAATAAATACAATGCCTATTGCCTGGCCGATGATATTATGGAACCCTACCGGCCTTTTGTTGATGAAATTGTTTTCAACATTTCAGCAATCGGAATGGATTGTACTGAGCTCTCAGCAGAACTTAAAAAGCGATTGTTGGCTATTTGCACGGTAGATATTTATTTTGAGGATGAACGCAGTCCGCTGATGGTGGGAATGCAGCGTACAACGGCATCTCTGGCACAATGTTTTGAAGGGGAGAGGAGGAAAATAATTTATCCGGAACTAAAATAATGGTCTATGAGTGAGATTGGTATTGCACTCAGCCGTTTGAATGAATATCGGATTTTGTGGATTCTCGTATTTTTTGACTTGCCGGTTGTTAAGAAAAAGGATCGGAAAATTGCTGCACGTTTCCGTAAGGATATCATGCACAATGGTTTTTCCATGTTTCAGTTTTCTATCTATCTGCGCCATTGTCCGAGCCGAGAAAACGCCGATATGCATATCAAACGGGTGAAAAAACTACTCCCTGAAAAAGGTCATGTCGGAATTCTTACTGTTACTGACAAACAGTTTGGCAGCATGGAACTTTTTTATGGAAAACAAGAAACAACTTTGCCGGGAACCCCTCAGCAACTTGAATTGTTCTGACCTGCAGAAATAAAAAAAGTCCCGCATCCGGTCAGGACAGCGGGACTAAAACCACATTTTTTTCTTTGCAGAAACCCCATTTTTATAATAATATCAAGCCTTTCGGCGATATATGTTGTGGTTTCTATGTCAAAGATACAATCTGAAAGCAATTCACAACACAGAACTCTTACACCTACAGAAATTATTGGTTGTGGTTTCTATGTCAAAGATACAATCTGAAAGCAATTCACAACGGTTGCCTGTGACGGGTCGAAGTCCGTATGGTTGTGGTTTCTATGTCAAAGATACAATCTGAAAGCAATTCACAACAACACTTGTTAACAATTTTTCAAGCGAAGTGTTGTGGTTTCTATGTCAAAGATACAATCTGAAAGCAATTCACAACACACATAG
>CAZSDU010000026.1:0-41305 GCA_964605775.1 uncultured Prolixibacteraceae bacterium
TTTGTCTACCTCGGCTATATGTGAATAGAACTCAGGAGCAACTGCTAAATGACAGAAGTAGTCAATGCACTTGCGAAGGATGTTGCCACCATATATTTCATTAGATGCAATCTTTGACATTGCGAAGTCAGCCTGACTAAGTACGACACCCTTTGAATTAATACGGATAAAGATTTCTGTCACGGTTTCAATATCAAGGTCGCCGTCGAGTTCGATAAGCCCGATCTGCTTTTTTACAAGAAATTTCAAGTTTTCCAGAGCATCTTCGACCTGCTCTTGTGTTGCTGACGGGTTATTTTCGCAGTATGTCTTCACAATTTTACTAACCCGTTCTTCGCCTGTAATGATGGGTGAAATGTCCTGAATCCACGCGGTATCCTTCTGTATAGCTGTATTAAAAACTTCAAACCGTTGATCAATCGGGTGAAAGGAAATAACAATTCGTACCTTCTTGTATTCTTTGTTAATAACGGGTTGTCCCAATATGGCAGCAGTCAGTGCCGTCACCCGTTGTTGACCATCAATCAACACCTTTTTACCTTCCGAACGTGTACCATCCTTTAACCTGACATAAGGATTACGCCAAGCGATGACATAACCAACTGGGTATCCTTGGTACAGACTATCCAACAGGTCGCGAACCTTTGTACTGTCCCATACAAAAGGTCGTTGGATTTCAGGGATAGCTATTTCACCTGATTTTACCCAAGTCAAAAGCGTTTCTATTAGATGCTGATTTACCGAGTATTTTTGAGTTTTCATACAAGAAATATTTCCGTGCAATTTAAAAAGAAAAATCATTTATAAGGAGCTACTCAAATTATAATAGTCAGTCCAAAAGAGCTTGATACTGGGTAAACTTGCAAATCAATTTTCTACCTTTACGAAAGTTTAATACTCTTCATATGGCATCATCAAAGTTCAACTTGCTCGTTTTTAAATATCTGGCTTTACTGTTAGGAGCAATAATTTTGGTTGGGCTGATTATTAGTTCGCCAGCTCCAATAGATCGCATAATCAACATCCAAAATTATCTGATAACGGCATCTGGGATATTTGCTGGAATCGTCATTGCCTACCTTGCTTCCAAACTGTTCAGCATAAAGCAGGAACGGTCATTACGTCAAGTAGAAATCGACAAGCTTTCTGAAAAATTGACGTCCTATAGGCGAATTTTATATGCGGTAATGAAGAGCCACAGTTTTTGGGTTAAGTTTGACGATATCAGAAAATTTGATCTAAAATACCCAACCTTAAACTTTGAAAGCCTTCATAGTGAAGGTGTAAATGATAAATTAAGTTCACAATTCTGGCTTGAAGAAAAAGAAATCTCCCATACTACTGTTGATTTATTCAAAGCAATGGAAGCTATTTACGGTGGCAATCCTGATGGTCACGGGGATTATTGGGTATACCAAAAGACTTCGTTTTTCAACTATAGCATAAATCAACTTTCCACTTATCATATGCCATCCAACCAAATATGGTATTATTTAGAAGGGAAATACCCGAAGATGACAGAAGGATTAATTAACGATAATAATCTAAGTCCATTATTCGTCGATAATGTTCGTGGATGGTTCTCCCAGATTGATTCAAAATTTAAAAATAAGGAATTTAACAGGCATACCTTAGCGGAGTTATCCACAGACTTTTATGAGATTTATATCCCGAAAATGATTGGATTGACCCGCCAAAACACTGATCCGTTGCCAAGAAACGTTAATATGGTGTTTTTAAATCTGGTAATCATATTCATTTTCGGAGTAGTGATACCCCTTTATACTCAATCATTATGTTTATTAGATCAATGGAATAGGTGGATTACCCTTTCTTGCGTAGTTACTATAGCTCTTGGCTTTTGTAACTTCTTTTTTGATTTTTATCGACTTATGAAAAGCGAGATAACTATAAAATGAGCAAAATATTAGACAGCATTACATCCGTCCAAGATGCCATTGAAATTGGCACGTATTTTACACAAAACTGGTTTCGGGGTCATTCAATAAGGTATAATGAATTAAAGCCCAGAATCTTTAGAAAACCATTTAGCGGTGAAGATGTGATTCCCTACGTTCCCAAAACAGAGTTTGCTGTTATTGAAAAATTTCAACGATTAGCTCCCTCCGTTTCAGGCGCATTACCTGATTACGATGCTATGCTTGATTGGCTTATTATTATGCAGCACTATGGATGTCCAACAAGGTTGTTGGATTGGACACAGAATATCTTGGTAGCGTTGTTCTTTGCTGTGAATAGCGATAAACATTCTGAGGAAGATGGTGAACTTTGGACGATTTATCCAACAAGACTTAACGAGCAAAGTGGCATTTATGGTTTCCCATTAAAAAATCACCCTGTTTTACGTTATTTATATTCGGTACCTTTTCATAATGAACCCGAAAAACTTGCGGAAAATTTTGAGTTGACTGCCATACCAGAACTTCCTGTGGCATTTTTCCCTACGCTTAACTTTCCAAGGATAACATACCAGCTTGGTACCTTCACGATCCATAATAGTCCAGCAGATAGCGAGAAACTCAAAAATCAGCTTACGGACAAAAGTGACTTATTTTGCTTTTGTATCCCACATAGTTCAAAAGAGAAAATTTTCAAGGATTTACAGGTACTTGGGATCAACCATAGAACGATGTTTCAAAACTTAGATGCACTGTCCAAGGATATTGTAAATGAATATAAAAATCCCTTATGGGAGCTTTGGGGACAACCAGATTTTGGTAATTTGGAACGACTTTTTTCGCATAAAGACCATTAGTAGGCTGCTCTTTTTACACAAAACAGGACAACATCAAATCTGTAATTTCTAAGAAAACTCCCAAATGATGTTGTCCACACCCCAAAGTCGTTTTTAGGCTTTATTATGAATCTTTAATGTAGATTGGGGGTGCAGTCCGCCCGTCGTATGAAAAATGCTTCCGAAGCCCCTAATTTTATTATTTTACTATAGCAAGCGAGCAATCCTATTGCCCTGTCATCCCATTAATAAATGTTTCGACGAAGTTCAGTATCTTCTTCAGAATTCGGTCACCAATTTTCTTCCGTTCCAGTACTTTGGGCTGTTCACCTTCCAAAAGCTCTAAGATTTCATCACGTAGCGGTTCACGCTCGGCATAAAGGTATTGCTCAATAACGGCTTGGGTTTTTGCTGACGACAGGTTTTCGTCCTTTACCAACTGGTCAAATGCTTTTTGCTGTTCTTCATTCCAGAACTTATCGAATTCTTGTGGGATTTCGTCTGTTTCGTCGATAACGGGTAAGTTTTCCTTGATAAATTTCTCGATCAACTCACGTTTGCTGCGCAGGTGGGCTTCGGTGCTCAACAAGTTGAAGATTTCCTTTTCGGTCTGTGAAACCTCAGCTTGAACCTTAGATTTCAGCTTAATTAACAACCGCAGGATGTAGGCTACATTTATTTCATCGCGGTGAATAAGCTCAAGCTCAAAGTCGACGTCTTCCAGAATGGATACCTTTTCCTTTTGATGATCCGATTTTACTTTATCGTAAAGGTCAAGGTACTTGCTTTTAAAGTCTTCGAAAAGCTGTTCGTTCATCGCTAAATCTTCCCACTTAAAATCGGAAAAGGCTGTCAGCACATTCTTTATTCGAATGATATCCCTGAAGGCGGTAATAAACCTGAGTTCATCATCTTCGCTTGGCAGGTTGTTGACGCTGTTCACGGTTGGGGTGATGCTCAGCAGGGTGATAAACGCATCATTAAACTTCTTTACGTATTCTTCATAAGGTTTCATTATGATGACGTCAATCGCTTCCTTGTTGCTGAACAGCGTTATGGCTTCATCTGTTGCACTTTTAAGGTTGCGGAAGACTACAATGTTACCCTGTGATTTCTGCTCGTTTAATATTCTGTTAGTGCGCGAATAAGCTTGGATCAGACCGTGATATCTTAGGTTCTTGTCGACGTACAGGGTGTTCAAGGGGGGGCTGTCGAAGCCCGTCAGAAACATATTTACGATCAGCAGGATATCGACCTTGCGTTCTTTAACCTTTTTTGAAATGTCCTTGTAGTAATTATAAAAAGACTCGTTATCCTTGGTCGAAAATTTGGTGCCGAACATTTTATTGTAATGTTCGATGTACTCGTCCAATTTCTCCCTGCTGTGCTTGTTCAATCCGTACAGTACCTTTGCTTCTTCGGCTACTGATAATTCTTCAGGAATAAAACCATTCGCGTCCGCATCGTCTTCGTTGGAAACATAGCTAAAGATTGTGGCGATCTTCAGGTTGTGTTTCCCTGCATCCTTTCTGTTCTGAAATAGTTCGTAATATTTTATCAGGGTTTCGATGCTGCTCACGCAAAACATTGCCGTAAACTCCCTGCTGTGGGTTTTGCGGTTATGATTAGCTATAATGTAATCCGCGATCTTTTCTAATCGCTTAGGCGATTCCATTAGCTCCTTTTTATCGATATCTTCAACCTCAATATCGATCTCGGTAGCACTTTCCTTCTTCTTGTACCTGCCCACGTACTCGACCGAGAATTTCAGCACATTCTCGTCTTTTATGGCATCGGTGATCACATACTTGTGCAGACAGTCCCCGAATAATTCTTTGGTCGTACGCTTGCCTAACTCATTTATAACGGCGTTTTCTGCGAAGATGGGGGTTCCAGTGAACCCAAACATCTGAATGTTATCGAAAAACGCCCTTATTCGTTTATGTGTTTCTCCAAACTGGCTGCGATGGCATTCGTCAAAAATGAATATAAGCCGTTCGTCCTTGAGCTTTTCCATTTTTTCCGCGTACCATTTTTTGCTGATCGCGGTATTTAATTTTTGAATGGTTGTAACAATAAGCTTGGTATCATCTAAAAATTGTCCAACCAGCTGTCTTGTATTATCCGTACTGTCTACGCATCCTTTCCTGAAGCTGTCAAATTCCTTGATTGTTTGATAGTCCAAATCTTTTCTATCGACCA
Organism: uncultured Prolixibacteraceae bacterium; assembly: GCA_964605775.1. Classification (GTDB taxonomy): domain Bacteria; phylum Bacteroidota; class Bacteroidia; order Bacteroidales; family FEN-979; genus CAZSDU01. The sequence goes on from CAZSDU010000026.1 coordinate 4,958, forward strand.
CGAAGACAACCTTTTTAACCTTTGACAAGCTTGTAAGTACCTGACTGGCTTTAAATGAAGTTAAAGTTTTTCCCGATCCAGTTGTGTGCCAGATATAGCCATTACTGTGGCTGTGCATAACCTTGTCGACAAGTGCTTCGACTGCATAATACTGGTAAGGACGTAATACCATCAGTATTTTACTGGTTTCGTTCAGCACCACGTACTTACAAATCATCTTCGATATGTGGCAAGGCTCTAAAAATTCCGAAGTGAAACCGTTCAGGATATTTGTTCGGCGGGTATTTTCTTTATCCGTCCAGAAAAACGTTTGCTTGAACGATTGATACCTGTTATTTGCGTAATACTTCGTGTTCACGCCGTTGCTGATCACAAATATTTGCACATACTGGTACAACGCCGAATTTGCGCCAAAGGAATGACGCTGGTAACGGTTGATCTGGTTAAACGCTTCTTTTAATTCAAGTCCCCTTCGCTTCAGCTCGATTTGTACTAATGGCAATCCGTTAATGAGCAGCGTAACATCATAACGATTCTTGTACTGCCCTTCAATCGTAACCTGATGCGTTACCTGAAACTGGTTCTGGCACCAATGCTCAGTTTGAATGAACTCAAAGTACAAGTTATCGCCATTGTCCCTGACGATATGCTGCTTTTCCCGAAGCGTTTTAGCTTTTTCAAAAACCGATCCTTTGCTTAGGATATTAAGGACTTTTTCGAATTCCTTATCGGAGAAGATAATGTTATTATGCTTTTGCAACTGACGTTTAAGATTGGATATCAACTCCCTTTCGTCTTTGATATACACCAATCCGTAACCCAGCTTTTGAAGCTGATCTACTAATTTCTCTTCTAATATCTGTTCGGGTTGTTTACTCATATTTTATCATATTCAGCTTCGATAAATTCTGGGGTATTCATCCCATTATCGGAAAACACCTTGTGATATTTTGCAAAAATACTTTTCACAGTAAACCGCTTCTTTACATCCCTTTCTTCTTCATCGTTATAAACCAAATATTCAGTTGCTTTTTCAATTTTTATCTTTTCGATAAGTTCATCTTTTATTTTATCAAAGTAATTACCATATAATTCTTTAAGATCATTAAAAAGTCTTTTTGCAATAATTTTCTGTTGGAATCTTTCCATTCTATTCCTATCACAATAAAGATCAAGATATTTATTTGCCAAAATTATTTTCTCGTCATCGGTAAGCCTATGATAAAAAATGTCGATAACATTGGATGCATTATTTTCTTGGTTCCAGTCACCGTTTAGTACTTGGACAACATTAGATGCGATAATTTTTCTATCGGCTAATTCAATGTTTAAATCACCTTTTTTTACAACCTCTGTCAAAAATTCATCAGAGAAATCCTGCCAATAATCACTTTTCAGTTTTTGGATTAAGTACTTTGTTAATGCTGGTTTTTCGTCGTTGATTAACTTTTCAAATAACTTACCTAATTTTTCTTTCACAAGTGTATCAAGAGTCAAAGTATTGTATACATTTAAAATCTTCATACTCAATTCAAGTTCGGCTGAATAATTTGCTTCAAGCAAAGCAGTAAATGTCGACAAACTATCAGAACCAGTCAAACTATTAAAAATAATAGCCCATTTCTTATTATTTTCCTCCTGAGCTGATGGATGTCTATCATCTTTCTGGGGAATTAAAATGTACTCAGCGGTATCGACAAAGACCTTTCCTTTTGTTGAAGCTTGGATATAGCAATATTCTATGTAGCGTTGGATGTCGACCTTCTGCTCAATAATATCCATAATATTATTTTCACCGTGAATTAATATGCAATTCTGTTTTAGTCCATTCCTAAAACCATCAATAAAATTTGATTTCAATTCATTGTAAGAGATGAAAAGCCCTAATGTGCCATCGATCTTCGAATTAATTTTACCCAAGAAGGAATATAGTTTTGATGCTGCGAGTGTTTCCTCGCGCTCCCATTTTACTTCAAGTAAAAAAATGCGATTAAAAATTTTTATTGCACCGTCAATTTCTTGCTGTGAATTTGGAGTCCTAAATCGAGCAGTTTCCAGAATACCAATATCTTCGAAAATCTTATTTATAAGTTTTTCAAATTCCGTACCTCTTTTTTGGGGTGTCAATTTTTTTATCGCTTCGAAATGCTTTTTATAGTCCATTGCTGTATGTTTAATTAACAAAACATTTTTTGTAGAAGTCCCTTTTTGTAATGCTGAATCTGTTGTAACTGGCACTCGCAGTGATTAATTTTATTTTCAATGCTTGAAAAAAAGCTTGCAATTTTATTTTGTTCGTGTAGTGAAGGTATTTCTATTTCCAACAAACTTAGTTGGCTTGAATATAAATGCACGACAGAAACACCCTGAGCTAAAACAGCTATTTCGGATTTCTTCTTATAATTCAAGTAATACGATAAGAATACACCGTTAAAACGTCCTTTAATAATGTTTAGATCACCACCCAGTGCTATTCCTGATTCTAAAACACAAGATGCTTTTGCGATATCAATTTGGGTTTCACCAGATGCTGGGATAATTACATCATTTGCTTCGCTAAAAACCAAGTCCTTTTCACTGAGATTTGTTTTGGACTTGACTTCGTAAATCACTTCCTTATAATGAGTGTATAGTTCCCCATACCGAATACAATTATACTTCCCATCTACTTTAATGTCTATTTTGGCAATACCTTTTCCCTTATGGAATTTGGCTATTTGACCCAATTTCTTCTTTTCCCACTTTGGAAACTCATTACCACTATCATCCTTAAATCGTAATTCCTGCGAGAAGATTTTTTTTACAATCCCATTTTTGTATTGCAACAAAAGGGACTTTTTTTGCTTGAGTTGGGTGACTTTCTCGTCTAAAACAGTCAAGAATTTAGCTATTTGTCTTTGTTCAGTTATCGAAGGAGTATAAATTTCTGCACTTATAGCTTCTTCATTAGTCACTTGCAAAGTGTTTTTAGCTCCTTTTCTCACCAATGGGCGTAAATAGCGATTGGTATTTGCATCCAAAGAAAAGTAGTTGTCGATAAATTCACCACAGGCGTTTCGTGGATTTACTTTATAGACTGCATAAAGTGTTGAAACGATACCCGCTTTTCCCTTATTTAACTTAAGAATACCAAATGGATTAGCTTTTAATGGGCTTTTCGTATATACAATATCACCAGTTTCGACCACGTGGTAGTTGTGGATTGATTCGCCCGCGTAACTTCTTCCCAAGTGTTCAATTTGGTTGACTATGCCCAGCTCACCTGACACAGAAAGTACATCTTCCTTAGTAAATTTCAAATCTTCGTTTCGTTTCTTTGATTCACTTAACAGGTCGCTCAATTTCCTCTGTTCCCAAGCATCCTTGAACTCAGGAAATCGGATTTTCGGATATTTACTATGCAATTTTTCCATAATCAGAACGGCGTATCTATCTTTAGTTCCCTGCAAAAGGCGATCAGTTCTTCATCAGTCCTTTTCATATCTTGTTCAAGCTTTTTTAACTGTTTTGATACTATGGAGATATCTATGACATCTTCTTCTTCGAAAGTGTTCACATATCGGGGAATATTCAGGTTGTATTCGTTTTCGGCAATAAATGCAAGTGTTGCAATGCTGCTGTATTTTTCAATCTCTGTACGCTGCCTGTATGTCGAAATGATACGATCTATATCCTCTGGACGGAGAATGTTTTGTGTGCCACGTTCAAAGTATTCAGCAGCATTGATGAATAATATGTTTTCAGGATTCTCCCTACACTTTTTAAAAACCAGTATACAAGTGGGGATGGGGGTACCATAGAATATGTTGGCAGGTAAACCAATTACGGCGTCTAAGTAATTTTTATCAGCGATAAGGTATTTGCGGATATGCTGCTCTGCACCACCACGAAACAACGCACCGTGGGGTAATACAAGAGCCATTGCACCGTTTTCTGCCAAGTGGTAGATCATATGTTGGACAAACGCAAAATCTGCTTTGCTGGATGGTGCCAGCTTGCCATATTGACCGAAGCGGTCATCGCTCATAAACAGAGGGCTTGCACTCCACTGTGCTGAAAATGGCGGATTAGCTACTATGGCTTCGAATTGTTTTCCTAAATGCTGCGGGTGTTCAAGCGTGTCTTCCTGCTTGATATCAAATCTTCGATAGTGAACACCGTGCAGGATCATATTCATTCGGGCAAGGTTGTATGTGGTACGGTTGAGTTCCTGCCCATAAAAGTTGCTGACGTCTTTTACTTCCCTCGCTACGCGTAACAGAAGAGAACCTGAACCGCAGGTAGGATCGTACACTGATTTCAGTTTGGATTTACCTGTAGTAACCAGTTTAGCTAAAACCATACTAACCTGTTGGGGGGTGTAAAACTCACCAGCCTTTTTACCAGCTCCGCTGGCAAATTGCCCGATCAGGTATTCGTATGCGTCCCCCAATACATCAAGTTCCGTATGTTCCAGCTTGAAGTCGATTTTGTCTAAGTGCGAAAGCACCTTCGCAATAATTTCGTTACGTGCTTCGGGTGTCTTACCCAGTTTGGTGCTATTCAAATCCATATCCTCAAAGAGATTATCGAAATCCTCTTCGCTTGCCGTGCCCATTGTACTTAGCTGGATATTCGTAAGTATCTTTTGAAGGTCTTCGAGGATGAAGTTACTTTCCTTTTCTTTGGAACCGTTCCCATTCCCACGTTTTGCAACTGCGCTGAATAATTCGGATGGGGTTAAAAAGTAACCCAGTTTTTCCAAGGCTTCTTCCTTAATGGCTGCGATATAATCCTTGCCCTGTTGGATGTTTTCTTTAATATCTGTGTATTTTATATGGTCTTGCTTTAGGATCGCATTGGCGTAAATTTCCATTTTCTCGGAAAGATATTTGTAGAAGATAAAGCCCAGAATGTAGTCGCGAAATTCGTCCGCATTCATTTTACCGCGTAACGTGTTGGCAATATTCCAAAGCTGCTGTTCAAGTGCACGTTTTTGATCCTCACTCATAGTACAAAATGTTTTTTCAAAGATACGTTTAATTGCCTGATAGCAATGATGAAGGAAACATTACAAGAATGCTAAGTTCAAGAAAATTAATGAAGCAGTTCGCTGAATGATTTCCAGAGCTTCGAAATTACCAACATTATCCGTAAAAACAAAAACGGGCAAGCCCATCAAGGCTGACCCGTTTCCGATCATCTACCGAATGCTGGACAGCACCAATTTCATTTATTCATAAGTAACTGAATTTTGGTGTTGTCCAAAGCGGTTAGTTGTTAAGCAACCAGTTCCATAACCGTTGGAATGGTTGATTTTACAATACATTCAGAAAAGAGTGGACATTTAATGCACTGGTTGTAATCCGTTTCAATCGGCATATTGGGTACTAACTGTCCAACATCCTTCCTGAACTGATCAATCATTGCAACGTGAGCATTCAAGGCGGTCACGGTTAGTTTACAGTCCAGAATCCTTACGCCGCCGTCCTTGAAGAAAATGATGAAGTAAAATGGAAGGTATTCACCAGTAAGCAGGTAATTTATGTAAACGTAATGGATGGCTTGTGTTTTGTCCACACGTTCAAGATCATACCAAGGTGAAAACCTATCGGTGGAAGAATACCCAGTGTATTTAATATCGAAAATGGCTTTATCCGTTAGGGTACATTTGCCGACGAAATCAGGATGACCAACAAGCCCGTCGACTGTCCACTCAGGTTGAAGATCGATCATTTCCATTTTCAGGTGCATAAACAAGTCCCTTGCCTTAGCCACAACTGTATCCAGATCGGATTCTATTTTACTTAAAACACCATTTTTGAGCTTAGGAAGTTCATAAGTTACCCCGCCACGACAAGCCCCCAGTAATTTATATTCGAAAGCAAGACCCAGCTTCATACTTTCGCTTGGAAGGAATGGTACACCTGCAATATACTTTTCGTAAAAAAGTTGGCGGCAGATAGGGGAAGTTGAGGGACTGCCGAACCAGTCCCTGAGCATACTCTGTGAAATCAGCATCTTTTTCATCGGTTTGCTGTGTTTAGAGTTTGACCGTAATTTTCTTTGTAATACGAATGGACATCGTCTTCACGGTTAAGCATTCTGCCGAACACATTCCCAAGTCGTTTGGCGGCATTTTTGAATGCCATTGATAACGAAGCTGTATAGGCTTTCTCTATGCTTTTCGGCTTAAATTCGCCAGTTTGGGTGTCTACCTGTACCTGACAGGAACCAGACCCAGCTCTCACAATCTGAGTGCCGTCAGGAAACCAGACTTCCAGTTCAACATCGCAAACCACTGAGTTCATTACGAACTGCGTACCCTTGTGCCGCAAATTCCACTTTCCCTGAAATATGGAATCCAGCAGGGCTTCAATGTAAGAGATTGACAAATACTCAGAATTATTCGCGTATTTGTTGGTTTTAACTTGCCGTTCATCAGGGTTCTGTGAAAGGACTGACAAGAATGTACTTTGATCGGGGTCGTTATTACCCTGAATAAGCTGAACGGACGGGGTTTCGATGATCTCTTTACCGTTTCCGTTCGGGTTGACCGTTGGCACCACTGGTCGCCGCTGGTTCACAATTTGTGTTCTCTGGTTCATATGATTTGTTTTTAATGTTTCGTGGGAAAAGGTCGGCAGTAAATCTTTACAGTGATTTGGCGGATAAACTTTGATTATCAAATAATTTGTAAATTTCCATTGGATTCTTATAAACTGGTAAACTTGTTTGTATTGTTAAATCACTGAAATACAATACAAATATACGTACTATTTTGGTGAAATACAAATATTAGTTGTAATTTTATCCTATATTTACATTATTTTATGTACCTTTGTATTAATGAATAAAATGGAAAAATTAACGAAGTACAACCGAATCGCTGAAGCACTGTCCGATGAAGGCAGGACTCAGAAATGGATTGCCTTGAAGCTTGGCATTTCAGCTAATACAATGAGTAACTGGTGTACACAGCGGTCGCAACCTTCCTTACCACGTCTATTCCAGATTGCCGACCTGCTTTCGGTTGATCCCTGCGTACTTTTGGAGAAAAAGCGCAAAAAGAAATGAACTCAGACGAAGCAAAGAACCTGATCCGCGTCCTGCTTGATATTCGAACAGAGCTGATCCATTATGGCGGAGCTGAAGAAGCCCCTGCGATCTGGAATACATATGTTGAACACAGAACGACGCTCTTCAAATATTTCGCACTTCCCGAAACCGCGGAAAATTACAAGCTGTTGGATGTACCGCAGGTAAATGATGAAATAATCGGGGAGAATTTGCCACGTCTTGATAACGATCAAAGATTTGGTGATTTTCGGCAGCTCAAGGATATTTTGCGGGAAGCAGGAATTATAAGCTCAGGGGATGAACTGGTATTCGATGAAAGAAAAGAACAGATCATTAACAGGATATCCAGAAACCTATTCAAGGCTACAAAAGCTCTGCATTTTTCGCAACCGATGTCGCTATTTGAATTGTTAGATTATGGGAAAGAGCGCAGGCTACCCACTAACGACCTTTTACTGTTGCTGGGATTTTTCAACGATCCTTACCAAAGATTCCTGATAAACACAATTTGGTACGGCGGCTATGGAACCGCAGGTCAAGTGTTCAACGAGCTTAAACGTGCTCAGGATATAAGGTATTTCTTCGGATTTGTGGACTATGCCAGCGATTTTCTCTGGGAAAAGCAGTTGGGGATTGAGTACCTAAGAACATCAGGGTATAAATTCATTAACGCTTTTTTATTGTTTGAAAGAGGTTTTAGAATGCAAATGTGAATTAAATGTCTTGTACTATTAACCTAAATATCAATAGAAAATGCAAACGATCCTATGTGTAAAGTGCAATGCGTCTTTTTTAATTGATGAAACAGGTCTGTCCTTAGATGTTACATCTATTACTTGTCCAAACTGCACCGAAAGAATTAGTATTGAAGGTTATCCATTTCGTACAATAATAATTTCAAAAAACGAAGATGCTGAAGCAGCGTTTACGAAAGCTAATCGATTTTATTCAAAAGGGAACTTTGCAAATGCTCAGCATTTCATAAAGATTGCGATTGAGCTTGTTCCTCATAATCTTGATTATCAAAAATTAAGTAGTGAAATCAAAAAAGCATTTGAAGATCAGAATAAAGTAGAGCAGTTAAGGTTAAAAGCTATTGATCTTTTTGAAAAGGGGGACTTATCAGGAGCTTTAAATACTGTTGATGAAGCAATCAAAACGTCTAATGACTCAAGGTTCCTTGTTTTGCAAGATAATATTAACAGGATTTTACACCAAAAAGATGCCCTTGATACAATTTTTGCCAAATCAGCTGAGTCATTTCAGCGATCAGAGTTCCCGCAAGGGCTTGATTATATTGATCAGGCTATAAGGATATTCCCAGAAAACTTGAACTACCAAGAATTAAAAAGGAAGTTGAAAGCAGGGCTGGCATCTGAGCTTTTTAATATTGCCAGTCAGAAATATTCTAATAAAGACATCAAGGGGAGTTTAAAATTATTAGATGAATGTCTGACTTTATCACCAGATGAACCAAAATATATTTCCTTACACTCCAAGATTTTGCGTACCAAGCATAAACGTAAAAATTTGAAAATAATCTTTTTTACCATTTTCATCATTGTGTTGGTAGCTCCAAGTATAATAGCAATATTACGGTTCCAGAAAAATAATAGCGAAAAAAAAGAGTGGTCGCAAGTACTTAGGGCTAACAGCATTCCAACTTACAGGTATTATATCCAAAAGTATCCAGAAGGCTTGTATAGAACATTGGCTCAGAACAAGATAGATTCCCTAACAAATGTCGAAGAAAGGACTTGGGAACAGGTGCAAAAAATAGATGAAATCAATGAATATCTAAAGTTTATGCAAACCTATCCCAGCAGTAAACATAATCAAGAATTAATTGGAAGAATAAGGAGCATTCAAGAACAACCCTATCAAAAATGGTATGGAACTTATTACCCAGAAAATCCAGATATGTATTGTGAAGATAACTATGAATTAAAACTCCGTAAAGAGCAATTAGGTTTTGTTTGCGAGTTCTTTATCCCGCAAGGTAGTATTGTTGCAGGAAATGCAGTTCTGTCAAAAAGTGGCTCTGAGGTCATTATCAGCCCGTTAAAAAAAGAACAAATTCATACTGCTTCATATTATCAAAGTAGCACACAGATTTCCAAGGATAGTCTTTTACACCTATTTTGTCTATATTTTCACGTGACGGATGTTACAAAACCAGCAATTATTCTAACCGATTCTTCTGGTAAACTATTAACGTCCTTCCCTCAATATGAGTATGCATCTTATAGACAACCGCAAGCCTTGTTAGCCAGAAAAAAACCTTCATTAAAAACAAATTACGATTTTCAACGTGCTGATTACTTGGCTGAGCAAAAGAAAAATAGAGAAATGCAAAGGAGAGATGCGGAATTAGAAAAACAAGTGTATGATGCGAGTGCAAAGGTCGCGAAAAAAATATGCAATCGGCTTTTTTTTAATAATGATATTAATGAGGTCTATTCTGTGATGAAGTTTTACCCTTCTGACAATCCAACGGTAGGAGCTATGGTTCTTACAAGGACGCTTCACGGAATAGCCTGTACCTTTTATTTTAGTTATAAAATCAATTACCATCGGATAGGTTTATCTTTTAAAACCTCGACTTGTGGGGCAAGTTTGTTTTTAGGAACGATTAATTACGATGAAACTAACGATGTAATAAAAGTTAGTAGTGACGATGGTGGGGTAGCAACATTCAAATAAAAATGATACTTTAATAGAATTAGCCTATTGATACTATTCAAATTATCGCAAAAAATTATTATTTATTGGTTCTAAATGACGAGAAATCCGATAACGTCCGTAAATACTGTTATTTTCTGTTATTTAGGTAAACGAATACCAGAATGGGTTATCTGATACGTGGAAAACTGAGTCCATTTACTTGACGAGTCCTGAAAATATTATAATATTTGGCATACCGTATCAGTAACAGTGTTGTTTAAGTGTTACTTAATCGCTCTACTAATCCATTCAAATTGACCTGAAAAGGGCTTGCAGACCGCCGCCTTGTATATATCCCGCCCCCCCGTTATGGCGGGAAGTCCCCCAAAGGACGGCGCAAGTGCGTTCGTAAAAAGTTGGTTATGGTTATCAAGGCGTTGGTCACGTCTGGGCCGACCAAAAAAAATTGTCGGAAATTTGGGAATGAGTGTGTGGCGTGCTCTGTGGAGAAGGGGTGAGTTATAAAAAATTTGGATAAGTTTTTTTGAAAGGATGGGAGCAAAAACAATGCAGAAATGGTCATTTCTCCCTACCAACTTTATTACAGTATTTATTACGTAATAAAAAATGGCTGCAAATACTTGATTTACAGCCATCTTATTTTTAGAAAGTCGGGGTAGCAGGATTCGAACCTGCGACCTCCTGCTCCCAAAGCAGGCGCGATGAACCGGGCTACGCTATACCCCGAAGTGGGTGTGGGTTTGGGTTTGGGTGTGGGTTTGGGTTTGGGTGTGGGTGTGGGTTTGGGTGTGGGTGTGGGTGTGGGTTTGGGTGTGGGTGTGGGTGTGGGTTTGGGTGTGGGTGTGTTGAGATTCAATTATTTTCCGTAAGAACGGTACATGGCGAGCAGCATTTTGGAGCATGACTCGTAGCCCTGGTACAGTTCGTTGTATTCTTTTTCTGTAATAAGCTTAAGATCTTTTATAAGTGTGAGAATGGCGACGGATTCATAGACGCTTCCCCTTGCGATGGTCAGAAAGTGGCGTTTATCCTGTTCTGACATCCGGCCGGTGCCTTCAACCAGGTTGAAAAGGATACTGAGACTGGCTCTTTTCCACTGATCCATTATATAAGGATCAATTGATTTGTTTGATTTAAGGATAGAAAGCACCTTAAGGTTCTGCTCCTTTACAATTTGATATACATCCAATTTTTCAAAATCAAACATGTCTCTTTTTTTTCACACTCACACCCACACTCAAACCCACACCCTCTTCGCGGAGAAGGGGGGATTCGAACCCCCGGTACAGTTTCCCGTACGACAGTTTAGCAAACTGTTGGTTTCAGCCACTCACCCACCTCTCCAATAACCCAATTAGCAATCTATCCGTTTATTGGGGCTGCAAAATTAGAAAATCCCGCGGGTTTAGCAAAATATTTTTATTTTTGTCGTTAAGCAATCCATAAAATCAACGACAATGAAAGGAAAAACATTCGCAGAAAAAATTTTTGGAGCAGAAAAAGGAGCCATTGTTTTTGCCCGACCGGATATTATTCTGTCCCACGACAATACATCAAGTATATACAGTACATTTAAAAAAATGGGAGGCACTACTCTGGCCAATCCTGATGCATTGCTGATCACCCTTGATCATAATGCCCCACCCACCAATTCCAAGCTTGCCAATGATTATCAGGTGATCCGTGAATTTGTGGAAAAATTCGGTATTCAAAAATTTCATGACGTTGGAGATGGGATTTGTCATCAATTGATGGCGTATTATGCCCGGCCCAAAATGATCATTGTTGGCAGCGACAGCCATACCAGTACAGCCGGAGCGTATAACGCTTTTGCTGCAGGAATCGACCGCACAGAGACTGCAGGATTATGGAAACAGGGTGAAACCTGGTTCAGGATTCCTGAAAGTATAAAAATTACCCTGACCGGAAAACTGCCAAGCGGAGTTTTTGCCAAGGATCTGGCCTTGTGGATCATAGGGATGATAGGTTCAAGCGGGGCTGATTACATGTCGATCGAATATCATGGCGAAGGTGTCTGCAACCTGAGTATTTCAGATCGCATGGTGCTTTCCAATCTTGCTTCGGAAATGGGTGCCAAGAATGCAGTATTTCCTGCAGATGAAGTACTTGAGAAACACCTTGGACATAAAGTGGATGGAATCTGGGCTGATCCGGATGCCGATTACCTAAAAGAAATCAACATCCGGCTGAATGAAATTTTTCCGGTTGTTGCGGCTCCACATCATGTGGACAATGTCAAAGCAGTAGCGGAACTCCAGGGCACAAAAATCCAGCAAGCGCTTATCGGGACTTGCACCAACGGACGTCTCGAGGATTTGCGTGAAGCGGCTGCTGTTTTAAATGGCAAAAAAATCCCTAAATACATGCAATTACAAATCATCCCTGCTTCCAAAGAAATCTATTTGCAAGCGATGAAAGAAGGCCTCATTGAAATTTTCATGGAAGCCGGCGCCAATGTCCTGTCCTCTTCTTGCGGCCCCTGCCTTGGGACAGGGCAAGGAATTCCTGCAGATGGATACAATATAATTTCAACAGCCAACCGCAATTTCAAAGGACGCATGGGAAATCCCGCCTCCTTCGTATATCTTGCTTCCCCGGCTACCGTAGCCATATCTGCCTTAAAGGGGGAAATTACCGACCCCAGGGGAATCCAATCCCATGACCAATATCCATACCATAGCCCACAGAGCGCCAAGGTTGACATTGCAGAAGGGGATGACCGCTATGCTGCCGGAACCTGGAACTACGGCGATGTGGACAACCTGAACACCGATCAGATGTTTGCTGGAAACCTGACCTATAATGTTCAAAGTACGGAACCGGAAAAGATTATGCCACATTTATTCAAGGGCTTTGACAACAGCTTTTCAGAAAGGGTGAAACAAGGTGATATCATTATTGCCGGCGCCAATTTCGGTTGCGGAAGCTCAAGGGAACACCCTTCTGTGGGACTAGCCTATGCAGGCATCAAAGCTGTAATCTGCAAATCAGTAAACCGGATTTTTTACCGTTCTTCCGTGAACCAGGGACTTCCGATCATCCTTGTACCCGATGCCGTGAATGCTTTCAAACAGGGAGATACCGTATCTATTGATTTCGGGAACGGCTTCGTAAAGGTGAACCAGGAAAATTTTGCTTTCGCTCCATTGCCGGCTAAACTACTTGAGATTTTCGAAGCAAAAGGACTCATCAATTATGTGAAAAACAAATAAATGAAAAAAATTCTGAAGCCGGCGATAGTGGTCATGCTGTCGCTGACTGTTTTTTTCATTCTCCATCCTGCCTTTCCGAAATATTCAGGTATTTTAATCCTGCTGATTGTGTATTTAATCCTAACCCTGTACTTATGGGGTGGGATAGTTCAGGGATTCAAAAAGCCGGATAAGATACTGCATACGATATTGAAGCTCGCATTCTGGTCGCCACCCCTGCTCCTTTTTTGCCTGCTCCTACTCGGTTTTTTTTACCCTTTCCGACAATGGCCGGTAATCCTTAAGACAGAGTCAGTAAGCTTGTTAATCATTACCTCAGTCAGCGCTTTGATTCCCATCTCAGGATTATTGCTGACGGACATGTATCGCTTCTTTCTTTTACTGACATGTCGCATTTCCGGAGAAAAAGAATTAAAATACCATGATATAAAACGAAAAAAATGGTTTTTTCTGAGCAGCTGTCTGCTCGGTGGTTTATTATTTCTCCTGCTTTTTTCCGGAATGATTTGGGGAAAATATAATTTCATCACCACCGAAAAACATGTCAGCTTAAAGAGATTACCATTGTCATTCAAGGGTTTCCGAATTGTTCAGATTTCAGATATCCATCTGGGAAGCTGGTTATCCAAGCAAAAGCTGTCGGAAGCAATGTTCAGAATCAACGAGCTTAAGCCAGATATTATCGTCTTCACCGGGGATATGTTCAATTATTCCACTGCAGATGGAAATGGCTTTCAGGAAATTTTAGAAAAATTATCAGCTCCAATGGGGGTTTTTTGCGTTCTCGGGAATCATGATTATGGGGATTATATCACATGGAAGAAGGCTGATACTAAGGAACAAAACATGAAAGACCTGGTATCTTTTTACCATCAGATTGGATGGAAATTACTGAGGAATGAGAACATCATACTATATAAAGAATATGACAGCATTGCCCTGATCGGTGTGGAAAACTGGGGAGCAACCCATAGGTTTCAGCGTTTGGGGGATATCACAAAGGCTTCACAAGGAACAGAAAATATTGCAGTGAAAATTCTTTTGTCCCATGATCCCACTTATTGGGACAGTGTGATCAGCCGAGAGTATCCCGAAATTGCACTCACCTTGTCAGGCCATACCCACGGGGGGCAATTCGGTATGGAAGGGTTAGGAATTCAATGGCACCCTGTCAGCATGATCTATCCGTATTGTTGTGGTTTATATCAACATCCCGATCACTCGATACAACAATATATTCATGTGAACAAGGGGCTTGGCACCATAGGATATACCGGAAGAATCGGGATTAGACCGGAAATCAGTCTGATCGTCCTTGAATAAAATTCAGGAATTACAACCAATCCAAAAAAAAATCCTATTTTTATCGAATATTGATGTTGTCTTTCCATTTTTTGCAACTCCATGAGTAAAGATAAAAATCACTTGCCCGCAACCATGAACTCCCCAAAAGAAAGACTCGAACAGGTCATCAGAAAACAAAATATCCTCCTGGATTTCAACAAGAAGGCATTAGGTGAAACCTGTGAAATATTTCAACACATCACTGAAACACTTGCCACTTTTTTCGATATCGAAAGAGTCAGTATCTGGATTTCCGATAATGTTGACAACAGTATTATTTGTACTGATTTTTTCGATAGAAAAGAGAACACCCATGGATCAGGAGTTCGGATGCTTTTTCAGGATTATCCGGATTATTTCGATACCTTGAAGAAAAACGCTTGTATTGTGGCTGATGACGTTACTTTAGATGTCCGTTACAGAGAATTCGTTCACCCCCCCCTTTCAGTACTTGGCATTCAATCGAAAATGGATTTCCCCATCAACATTGAGGAAAAATTAAGGGCGGTAGTATGCTGTGAAAAGTCAGGGACTAAAAAAAAATGGACCCTTGAAGAACAGGACTTTGTATCCTCTGTGACTGATATAATTTCCCTGGTGATCAAAACGGAAGAAAATCGAAAGTTGATACTCCGGCTTCAGGAAAGCGAAGAAGATCACCGAAATATTATTGATAATGCTGTCGTCGGTATTTATAAAACCAACTTTTCAGGTCAAATACTTTATGTCAACCAGGCTTTGGTTGACATACTTGAATTTGAATCCATCGAGGAGGCTTTGTCCTATGACATATTGAAAACCTACAAGAACAAGAAGGACCGTGATTCTTTCTTAGCCCACTTAAGTGAAAAAAAATCCACTCATCAACATGAACTAACCCTGGTTTCAAAAAGAGGGAACTTACGACATGTTTTGATCAGTTCCTTCGCAGAAGGGGAAAATATCCTTGGGATGATCATGGACATAACCGACAGGAAAAAAGTTGAAGAGGATTTACATCAGGCAAGGTTGAAGGCTGAAGAGTCTGATCGACTGAAAACCTCCCTGATGGCCAATATGAGTCACGAATTCAGGACGCCAATGAATGCTATACTGGGTTTTGCCGCCTTGATTACCTCTGAATCCCATGATCCTGACATTGTTTTTTTTGCACAGAAAATCCATACAGCAGGGCAAAGGCTGATGATCACCTTGAAATCCATTCTTGATCTTGCTGACCTTGAGGGTACGAAATCAAAATTAAAACTTCAGGAAATCAATGTTCAGAAAACACTTCATTCAACACTTCAGCCTTTTTATCCCGTTGCCAATGAGAGAAACTTATACCTGATCACGGAATTGAAGGACAACCTCATTGCCCTGGCGGATGAAAACCTGCTGCAAATGATCCTTTTCAATCTTATTGATAATGCTGTAAAATTTACTCACCAGGGAGGAATCACCATCGAGACCGACATCAGGAAAGTCAATGATGAGTCACGGATAGTTATTCTTATCAAAGACACAGGAATAGGGATATCCAAAGAGTATTTCTCAACCATATTTCATGAATTCAGGCAGCTTAGCGAAGGATTTAACCGCAGTTATGAAGGAAATGGCCTGGGTTTGACGCTTGCTCAGCGTATGGCCGGGATGATCAATGGATACATAACTGTGGAAAGTGAAGTCGGGCTTGGCTCCATTTTTACTTTATGGTTGCCAGCCTCTCTGAATTTCAGTCGGCAAACAATGGTGGATCTTGAATATATTCCTGTAAGCCCCCATACACCCGCACTGCATATCTATGAGCCCCGTGAACTTCCCCTTGTTCTGATCGTGGAAGACAATGATGACAATGCTGAAATCATCAAACTGTATCTGAAAGGGAAATTCAGAACAGAAAGGGCTTCAGATGCCTATGCCGCCATCAGTATGGCCTCGATGCAACAATTTGACGGCGTACTGATGGACATCAACCTGGGGCCTGGTATCGACGGCTTAAAAGCCGCCAAGGAAATACGCAAACTCGATCATTATCAAAATGTTCCGATCATTGCCATAACGGGATATACCATGTCAGGGGACCAGGAGAAATTACTTGCTGGCGGTTGCAGTCATTATTTAGGAAAACCTTTTAGCCAGCAAGGCTTGCTTGAACTTATGCAATCAACCATTAAATGTCACTGAAGCTTATTGATATATTTCCATGCAGAAACTTCCGCAAACTAACGAACAACTGATCCTTGAAACGATTATTGATTATCTTCCTGCCATGGTTTTTTATAAAAACCTGGAAGGGAAATATGTTGCTGCCAATAAAGCGTTTTGCAAACAACTTGGGACAACTCCCGAACAAATTACCGGCAAAACTGATTTTGATTTCTATGAGGAAAGACGGGCATTAGATTACAGGCAATCGGATATAGAAGTAATCAATACCGGAGAGATCATGGAGGGTTTTGAGGAGGAAATTACGGTAGACGGAGAAAAACGGACTTATGCAACCCGTAAGGTGCTTGTCCGCGATAACGAAAACAATCCTCAAGGCATCATTGGTTTGGTCTATGACATTACAGAAACGAAGAGAATACAGGAAGAACTGATGGAGAGCCGAACACGATATAAATATTCCTCAGAAATGTTTAGGCTGATGGCAGATAATATGCCTGACCTGGTTTGGGCAAAAGACATGAAAAAACGTTTCCTTTTCACTAATAAAGCCATTTGTGATAAATTACTCAAAGCTATTGATACCGAAGAACCCATTGGAAAAACGGATTTGTTTTTTGCTGAGCGGGAAAGGGAAAAGTATCCTGATCAGCCTGAATGGCATACTTTCGGAGAAATATGTACGGACTCAGACGAAGTGATTTTTCAGACCAAAAAAGAAGGAAACTTTGAGGAATTTGGCAATGTTCAGGGGCAATTTTTAATTCTTGATGTCAATAAAGCGCCCATTCTTGATACGGAGGGGAATATGATGGGGGTCGTGGGAAGTGCCAGGGATATCACCAAGGAGAAGCAGATTGAGAAAGATTTGGCCATGGTAAATATCAGAAACAAGGCCATTCTGAAAGCACTTCCTGACCTAATGTTTCTGTATGACAAGGAAGGTAATTTTCTCGATTGTTATGCTTCCGACCCCGCTCAGCTTCTGGCACCGATGGAAATGATCATCGGACATCATATCACTGAGTTCTTTGATCCCTCATTTGTTGAAAGATTCAAAAAAGTCATCGAAGAATGTTTGTCGACAAGGGATATCATCAGTATGGAATATGAACTGGAGATCAACGGAACAGTCAATTATTATGAATCACGGCAGGTTTATGTTGAGAAGGATCAGGTATTGTCGATCAGCCGAAATATAACGGAAAGAAAGTTATTACAAAAAGAGCTCATCTCAGCCAAAGAAAAAGCCGAAGAATCCGACCGTCTGAAATCCACCCTGCTGAATAATATGAGCCATGAGCTGAGGACCCCTTTGAACAGCATTTTAGGTTTTTCGGAAATTCTGGCCAATGAGTTGGGGAATCTCGAATTTTCCGGGATGGCAAAACATATCCATAATTCCGGAAAACGTCTGATGCGTACCCTTGACTCCATTCTGCAACTTACTCAACTGGAATCCGGAAACAATGCCTTGAATTTCCAACAAGCCTATCCGGACAAGTTGTTTGGGCAGATGATGGAAATATATCATCCCCAGGCAAGGCTAAAGGGATTATACCTCAACTTAATGGAGGTCCCATCAAATCCGGGCTATCTAGACCTTTTCTTTTTTGCTCAATCGATTACCAACATCCTCGACAATGCCATTAAATTCACCTATGAAGGCGGGGTTTCGATCATGGTCAGGGAAAAGATAATAACCTCACAGCGATGGTTATCGATACAAATTGAAGACACCGGCATCGGTATTTCCACAGAGCATATCCGGATTATTTTTGACGAGTTTCGACAAGTTAGTGAAGGACATAATCGTGGATTTGAAGGTTCCGGCATCGGGCTCACCATTGCAAAAAAGATGATTCATCTGATGGGCGGCACCATAGAAGTAAGCAGTAAGATTGGTAAAGGCACTCAATTTCTGATCGAAATTCCCTTTTCGGATCAGCCTTCGGGGCCCCGGAATGCAACCATCCATACATCCGATGATGTCTATGAAACATTGACCCATGAAAACGTTTTACCTTCACAAAAGGAAGTTCTTCTGGTTGAGGACAATGAGGTGAATATGCAACTTACCCTTGCCTATCTAAAACAACACTATAAGATGGACTGGGCATCAGATGGAAGTCAAGCGATAGCAAAAGTGAAAAAGAAGAAATATTCGGTCATATTGATGGATATCAACCTCGGTACCGGCATGGATGGCATTCAGGCCACACAGGCCATCAGGAAGATAGAAGGATATCAAGATATTCCGATCATAGCCCTGACCGGATATACACTTTTCGGCGACCGGGAGCGTTTAATAAAACAGGGATGCAGCGGTTATCTTTCAAAACCATTTACAAAAAGTGAGATTCTTAAGATTCTCCGTCCTATCCTTGATCGTTCATAATCAACTTTTCTATGCTCTCCCTTCGTACAAAAATCATAGGATTGATCGTGCTGGCAGCCATAATTCTGCTGGGCAGTACCTTTGCCTATCATTATGCCAGGACAAAGCAAGAACACAATTTCAATTATGTTTACCATGAAAATTCGAAGGCCAGTATTCAGAGCATTCTAAATATTAAAAAAGAGAGCTTTCTGAAAAGCACGCTGAATGATGCTGCATGGGATGAACTGGTTGCTTTTGTCCGTAATCACCGATCAAACTGGGCCAATGAAAACCTGGGCACGATCTATGAAACCCTTGATTTTAGTTTTATTCAGGTCTATAATCCACGATTCGAGCTTCTGTACACTGTTATTGATTCCTCTCACTTTCAATTTCCTGAGTTGTCCATTCCCGTGGAGAGCCTGAAAAAAGCCACCCGTATTCATAGCAGTTTTCATTTTTTTCTTTTTCATCAAAACGGAATCATGGAAATCTTTGGTGCCTCCATTGTTCCCACCATCGACATCAAACGTAAAACCCCGGCGCTGGGCTGGCTGGTTACGGGAAGGTTATGGAACCAGCAATATCTTATTGATCTTCAAAATGCCGCGAATGCAAATCTCGAGATTGTTCCCGTTGAAAAATTGGTTCTACCTCAATATACCCAAGAAGGGAGAGAAAAGGAAATGGTCGTTGTTCAGAAATTCATACACGATGCTTCCGGAAGGGTCGTCGCACGCCTCGATTTCCTTCCCAGAACACAGTTGGGGCTTGACCGGAAACTATTCCTGTACTTCACTGTAATCCCGATCTTTGTCGCCCTTCTGGTCTTTATTATTTTTTCCCTTTTTATCAGAAGATGGATTACTTCGCCTTTAAGTCGGATCGCACAGAGTCTGAGTAATGAAGACCCCCTTCCCCTGTATAAAATACGGAAAAAGGATGTTGAATTTTTTGCCATCTCTGAACGTATGGAAGCATTTTTTGAGGCAAAGAAAAAACTGGAAAATGAAATCAAAGTCAGGAAGTTTGCTGAAGAAAGGATAGAACAATTTGCCAGGGAGTTGAAAGCATCCAATATTAGTAAGGATAAATTCTTTTCCATTCTGGCCCATGATCTGAAATCTCCCTTTCATGCTTTACTCGGGTACACGGAAATCCTGACCAATGAATATGAAACGCTGTCCGAAACAGAAAGAAGAAAGTATATCAGAATCCTTCGGGAATCCATCAAAAATGTTTATGATCTCCTCGAGAATCTCCTGCAATGGTCCAGATTACAATCAGGGAAAATGGATTTCCTGCCAGAGACTCTGGATCTTTCCCATATGATTGAAGAGGCTGTTAACCTTTATCAGGGTAATGCCTTAAAAAAGAACATCAGGGTGACCTACAGTTCAGGTAAGAAATACATGGTAAAAGCCGATCATAACATGATCCGTTCTATACTTCAGAATTTGATTTCCAATGCCATTAAATTCACACCTGAAGGGGGCAAAGTTGATATCATGGCAGAGAAACTGCATGGATTTATCGAAGTCATAATCAAAGATACCGGCATTGGAATGTCTTCTGAAGACCTGGATAAATTATTTCGCATAGACATTTCTTATACCCGAAAAGGTACTGCAAAAGAAACAGGTACCGGGCTGGGACTTATCCTCTGTAAAGAACTCCTTGAAAAAAACGGAGGAAAGATATGGGTGGAAAGTGAAACAGATAAAGGCAGCAACTTTCATTTCACCTTGCCCTGTGAAGCATTATCGTGATCTGGAAACCTGAATAAACGACACTTCTATATCTCCACCCTGGGGATATAGACTGATCCAGTTATTTTCCATACGGTACCAGGTATCCTGATCCTTAACACTGATCAGACGCTCGTTGACCTTGCCGTCAGGGGTGACATTACGGATCACGACCCCGCCTCCAGGAGCCTTGTCTTTTCCATAACGTAACAGAACATTAAAAGTCTTATCCGAAAGGTTTCTCAGTTTAATGTATATGAAATTATCTTTCCTGGAAGCCATATTCACTGGGGTAAAAGAGAATTGCTTTTCTTCACCGGCAGCAATGGTGACAGTTGATTTAAACACATCCACAATGGCATTCTCGGTAATGATTTTTCTAATTTTTAACACCATTTCCCTTGGATAATTTTCCATGGGGAGGATAGTCATCGCTTCATTGTATGCATCAATGGCTTTATCATATTCATAAGCGCTGAAATACCGGTCGCCATCGCCGATCACTTTATCGTATTTACCTTTGTTGGCACGATAGATGGAATCTATTTTGGCATTCACCAAGGCTAATTTTTCCCTTGGCCCCGACGCTTCAGGGAATAATCCTCCTGCTTGGGTATAAGAAGCCAATGCCTGGGAATAATCTTTTTCCTTCAGGAATGTATCGCCTCCCGACATCAGGTTATCAAAAAGCTGTTGTTTCCCAAGAATTTCTTCCAGAATTTTATTAATGTCCGCTATTTTCTGAATGGGATAAGTCGCTTCGGGCTTGATGGCAGATGCATGCTGATATTCTGCTTTGGCCTGATCGTATTTGTTGTGTAACAGCAAATCATCTGCCTTTGTTATTGAAGTTTTAAAGGCCTCTTCTTTTGCTTTATTTTCAGCTATAATACCGTCTAAAAGCAGAATCCTGTCCTTAGGATACTGCTCTTCAGGTTTGATATTGCCAGCATTGATATAATCCAATTTGGCCTGTTCAAATAATTTTTCCTCCAAGGATTTATCGGCTTTTGCCAGGGCAGCGTTGTAACGCTGATCCAGAATCCTGAGTGCTTCTATTTGTGTCAGGATTTTATCCGTTTCAGCGATTTTATTTTTATGATATTGCTCTCCAGGTTTGATCAATCCGGCATCCTGATAAGCAGATTTTGCAAGGGCATAGGACTGATCTGCAAAAAGTCTGTCAGCTTTTTGCAAGGCTTCAGCATACTGATCATCCAAGGCTTTTTTTTGATTTATTTCGACCTGGATAAGATCAATTTCAGAAATTTTTGATTTTGGATATATTTCTGCAGGTTTAAGGGTCAATGCTTCCACGAATTTTGCCCTGGCGGACTCATAAGATTTATCGACAAGGTCTTTATCAGCGGAAGAAATCAACTGAGTATAATACGCCTCCAATTCTTTTTGTTTAGCTATCCCGGCAAGCACCTGACCAATTTCTGATATCTTTGATTTTGGATACGTTTCTTCTGGTCTCAGTTCTGTCGCATGCTGATATGCATTGAGAGCCTGTTCATAAGACTTCTCAGCCATAAGCTGGTCAGCATTGTTAATCCATTGATTATACTGCTCTTCTTTTGCTTTCCGGGCTGCAATTTCGGCGGCTATCTTATCAAGTTCAGCGATCTTATCTTTGATATATTGATCCGTAGGCCTTAATAATTCAGCATTCACATATTCTATCCTGGCCTGTTCGTATGACCCGGCAAGCATTAACTTATCTGCTTTCTGTACGATAGCTGCATACTGATCATCCAAAATTTTCTGTTGCTGCAGGTACTGAAGGGCAAGATCAATTTCAGTTATCCTTGACTGGGGATATTCTGAAAGGGGTTTAATCTTCAATGCTTCCTGATATTGCATTTTAGCTTTTGGGTAATCTTTTGCTTCCAGCAGTTGATCTGCTGCAGATAATATCTGATTGTAGAGGGCATCCATTGATTGCTGCTTGGTAATGGCTGCCAATGCCTGATTGATCTCGGCAATTTTAGTTTTCGGATAAAGCTCAGAGGGTTTTAGTTCAAGAGCCTGGCGGTAAGTGTCCTTGGCCTGCTCATAGGACTTCTCTGTAAGAAGAAGGTCGGCATTGACAATAAGCTGAGCAAACTGTTCATCGCGTGATTTTTTTGCTGCAATTTCCAATAAAATTTTATCGATTCCAGCAATTTTATTCTTAGGGTATTGCTCTTCAGGTTTCAAGTTAACAGCATTCAGGTATTCTACCCTGGCTTGTTCGTATGATTTATCCAATAAGAGTTTATCGGCAAGGGCAAGAATGGTTTGATACCGCTCATTTAATCCTTTTTGCCGTCTCAGATCAGAGAAAATACTATCCAGTTCCCTGATTCTTTCAGCCGGATAGGATTCTCCCTGTTTAATTTTGAGCGCCTGTTCGTATACGTTACGCGAGGGTTGATATTGCTTGCTGGTGAACAATTTATCTGCTTTTATAATCAGGGCATTGTACTGATCCTCCTGATTCTTGTTTTTCGATAGTTTATCCAATTCTGCTTTGATTTCTGACAGTTTCTCTTGTGGATAAGTTTCGGCCGGTTTGATTTTCAATGCATTCTCGTATTCTGATCGTGAGGCATCATAGGATTTCTCAGCCAGCAACCTATCTCCGTTGGCTATGTACAGAGAATATTGATCATCGAGGTTTTTGGCCATTTCTGATTCCTGTGTAGTCAGCAGGCTTTCAGCTTTTCTGACCATTTCCCGGGGATAGGCTTCGGCAGGTTTAACCGATAAAGCGAGTTTATAATTTTCCCTTGCCCTGAGGTATTCCTTGGCAATGTACAAACTGTCGCCAAGATTGATGTACCGATCGAAATCTTCGGCGATTCTCTTCTCCCTGGCAAGGATGCGGTCAATTTCCGAGATTTTTGTCTTTGGATAAACCTGTTCTGGTTTGATGACAAGCGCGTCCTTGTATGCTTTTTCTGCATCCGCGTACTTCAATGTATTCAGCAGCAGATCAGCCCGGTCAATGATCTTTTTATACGCCTCATCCCTAACCTGCATGGCTTTAACGAGAACCGTAAGCTGAGCGACCCTGTCGGCGGGATATTTTTCTTCCGGTTTAAGTGATGCGGCCATCTGATATTCCGGGAGGGCAGCCATGAAGTTAGAATCAAGAAAAAAAACATCTGCTCTGGAGATGGATTGTGCGTAATTTTCTTCCAGCACCTGTTGATCCACCAGGATTTTTATGATTTCGTTCACTTTTTGTCTTGGATAAGATTCCGAAGGCATTAACCTGGAAGCGTTTTCATATTCCTGCCTGGCCCTCTCATAGTCCTTTTGCCGGAATAGTTTATCCGCGCTGGCCAGCGCCACATCGTAAAGGATATTCTGAGCCTTTTGCGACCTGAGGATATCCATGGTCTGATGCAATTTCACTTTTGCGATGCTGTCGGTAGGTAACAGGTCGATGGCCACCTGATAGGAAGCTTTGGCATTGAGGTAATCTTTGTTTTTAAAATATTGATCACCCCTGGACAGGGCACGCTGAAAAGGAGTGGAATCAGGGACAGCATTGTCCAGGCTGTGAATTCCGTTTGTCTTCTGTTCGATGATAGGGAAGATTGTTTGTCGAAATATTCCGAAAACTATGCCAGATATCAATAAGATAATAAATATCGAGAAGGGTTTAATGAATCGTGTCATTTTCATGCGTCGGCCAAGCTTGCGTTTATGAATGGATAATTCCATCCTTGATGGTAAGTTTTCTGTCTGCCATATCCGCCAGTTCGAGATTATGGGTTACGATGACATATGTTTGATTAAAACTATCCCTTAAGCGGAAAAACAATTTATGCAGCTCTACAGAAGCTGCAGAATCGAGATTACCAGAGGGTTCATCGGCAAGGATCATCCCCGGGTCGTTCATCAGTGCCCTGGCGACTGCAACCCTTTGTTGTTCACCTCCCGAAAGTTCAGAAGGTTTATGATGGATGCGATCCCCGAGGTTCATGAATTCAAGAATTCCTTTCGCTTTTTGAGCTGTATCTTTTTTCTTCTTCCCGGCAATGAAAGCGGGAATACAGACGTTTTCCAGGGCCGAAAATTCCGGAAGAAGATGATGAAACTGAAAAACAAAACCAATATGCTGATTACGGAAGGACGCCAGTTTCCGGTCAGATAATCCCTGGATAGTTATTCCATTGAGTTCAAGCATCCCTGAATCTGCAATATCAAGTGTGCCAAGGATATGCAGCAAAGTTGATTTCCCAGCACCTGAGGCTCCCACAATAGAAATGATTTCACCTTTTTTTATATCCAGGCTAATTCCTTTTAGAACTTCAAGCGGGCCATATGATTTTCTAATGTCGCGGGCAGATATCATAAATCCATTATGAAATGCAAAGGTAATAAAATCCCCCGTCAGGGATTTGGATATCCGTAAGAAACTCCTATTTTTGATCTTCCAATACAATCCGTTCCGATATGAATTTACATGAGTTTCAAAGCAAATCCATTCTCAAGCAATACGGTGTTGCCGTTCCCGAAGGTGTTCTGGCTCATACGATAGAAGAGGCGGTGAAAGCTGCTGAGTACCTGGCAGGAGCCACCGGTACAGACAAATGGGTTATAAAAGCCCAGGTACATGCAGGGGGACGGGGTAAAGGAGGTGGAGTAAAAGTAGCCAGGTCCATTGAGGAGGTCAGAGAGGCTGCGGATGCCATTCTGGGCATGAGATTGGTGACGCCCCAGACTACGGCCCATGGAAAACTGGTCAGAAAGGTATATGTAGAACAAAATATTTATTATCCCGGCCCCTCAGAACCATCGGAATTATACATGAGTGTCCTGCTCAACAGGCAGAGGGGGCATACCATACTAATGTACTCTCCCCGGGGAGGCATGGATATTGAAAAGGTGGCCGAAGAAACGCCGGAACTGATTTTCACGGAAGAAATCGATCCAAAAATCGGACTTCAGGCTTTCCAGACAAGGAAAGTCGCCTTCCATCTCGGATTGAAAGATGATGCCTATAAGAATATGGTCAAATTTGTGTTTGCCTTATATAAAGCATACGAACAAAGTGATGCTTCCCTGGTAGAGATTAATCCTGTTTTCAAAACCTCAGATAATAAAATCCTGGCTGCAGATGCCAAAGTCGTGATCGATAATAATGCCTTATTCCGTCATCCTGACATTGCAGCCATGCGGGACTATGATGAAGAAGACCCCACGGAAGTGGAAGCCACCCGGCATGATTTGAATTATGTGAAACTTAACGGGAATGTCGGCTGCATGGTTAATGGAGCCGGACTGGCCATGGCCACGATGGATATCATTAAACTATCAGGAGGCGACCCTGCCAACTTCCTTGACGTCGGCGGCTCTGCCAGCGCTAAAAGAGTGGAAGAGGGTTTCCGTATTATTTTAAAAGATCCGGCAGTAAAAGCTATTTTGGTGAATATTTTTGGGGGTATCGTCCGCTGCGACCGTGTCGCTCAGGGAGTCGTGGATGCCTGCCACAACATTGGAGAAATCAATGTTCCCATCATCGTCAGGCTTCAGGGCACCAATGCCAAAGAGGGAAAAGCAATCATTGACGCATCAGGATTAAAAGTCCATTCAGCGATAACTTTACTTGATGCTGCCGAGCTGGTAACTAAAGTACTGAATTAAAAATCAATGATCGATCTGCAGTCTTTCGAATAAACCATCATTATTGATCACCTCAATGGCTTTCTGGACTTCCTGATCACTTTGATTTACAATCGCATAAAGTTCATTCATATCCCATAATTTCTGGGCGATCAATCCTTTAATCTGCGATTTGATTAAAACTTCAGAAGCGGTATATCCTTTTTCATCTTTTTTTACCCCTGCTTTTTCTGCAGCTTCAAAAAAGGAATTCATAAAAGCCTCATTCAGGGTGAAATTTTTATCGAACTCTGGAAATATACAGTAGTTTTGCTTCAGGTTCTTACGGTCACGGTCAACGTAATCCCCGACAAATAAATTAATCACATTTTTTCGCCGGAGATCGAGATAATAATCACTGACCAAACTTGAATCCCAGGGAATGAAGACATCGGGCATGATGCCTCCCCCACCGTATACAACCCTTTTCTTTGAGGTGAAAAATTTCAATGAATCCGGAAACTTAATACTGTCTGCATGCACCAGTTCACCATGCCTGACCCTCTGTCTAAAATCTTCGTAGTAATTATCCATTCCCGCCTGGTATGGTTTCTGGATACATTTGCCGGAGGGATTGTAATACCTTGCTGTCGTCAGACGCATCTGTGAACTATCGGGAAGTTGAAATGGGCGTTGAACCAGTCCCTTCCCAAACGACCTCCGTCCGACGATGATCCCCCTGTCCCAATCCTGTACCGCACCCGATACAATTTCGCTGGCAGAAGCCGAATTTTCATTGATCATAATCACCAGCTTACCTTTTTCAAATAAACCCCTGGCGGTAGAGAAAAATTCCTCTTTGGGACTGCGTAGTCCCTGGGTATAAACGATCAGCCGGTTAGGGCCAAGGAACTCATCTGAAAGATCGATGGAGGTACCCATATAACCCCCGGAATTATTCCTCAGGTCAAGGATAAGACTTTTCATCCCTTCAGCCTTCAGTTTAAATACTGCTTCAGTAAATTCCTGCATGGAAGACTGTGAAAAACGATTCAGGTTAATATAACCTGTTTCCGGGGTAATCATATAAGCTGCATCTATACTGTTAATGGGAATTTTATCCCGGGTGATAAGGTAGTCTATCAGTTCCTTTTTCCCTTTACGGTAGATGGATACTCCTACTTTTGTACCCCGTTTTCCGCGTAGATGATCCAGCACGAACTGGTTGTTGATTTTTTTACCAACTACCAGTTCGGTATCAATTTTAATAATTTTATCACCTGACATGATCCCCAGTTTTTCAGAGGGTCCGCCGGGGATGGGATGAACGACGGTAATCGTATCCCTTAGTATTTCAAACTGGACTCCGATCCCGTCAAAATTCCCTTCCAGTGGCTCATTGGCACGCTGAACTTCACTTTTGGGTATGTATACGGAATGTGGATCAAGTTCTTTGAGTGTTTCAACTATGGCCTTTTCAACAAGTTTCCCTTCATTGATGGTATCTACATAAGCAAATTTGATGATCTGCATGGCCGTATTGTACTTCTTCATACCTGAATTCGGATCGGGTTTTTGAGCCTGTAATCCGGAATGAAAGAAAGCAAAGCATAAAAAGGTTAAAACCAAAAGCTGAACGTTGGAGGAAATTTTGATATTCATCATGAATGGCTTATTAATAAAAGGTTTTGAGTATTCAAAGGTAAGTTATTTTTAATTTCGGTTGTCCGGTAATGGTAATTTTAACTAATTTTAACCAGAAATATTATGCCATTTGGCTGAATCAGATAAAATAAGATTTTTCCGGAGTTTTCTTTTTCCCTTCATGTTTGTTCTCCTTTTATGGTTAATCAAAGGAATTGACCTTGTTTTTAACTTGAATCTGAATCAATTTGGGTTATATCCGATGGAAACAAAGGGTTTGATCGGCATTTTTACATGCCCTTTTCTTCATGCTGATTTATCGCATTTATTTGCGAATTCGGTTCCTTTACTGTTACTCGGGGCCCTTTTGTTTTTCTTTTACAAGGAAATTGCCTGGTTGATCCTCATCCTTTTATATTTCATTACTGGCCTCTGGGTCTGGACCTTTGCCCGTGGGGGGGCAGCTCATATAGGTGCCAGTGGGATTATCTATGGCCTTGCCGCTTTTCTATTCTTCAGCGGGATCATCAGGAGGGAACCTGCTTTGATGGTGATCACCCTCTTGATTACTTTTCTATATGGAGGACTGATCTGGGGAATTTTTCCAGAGTTTTTCCCAAAGCAAAGGATTTCCTGGGAATCTCACCTGATGGGACTGCTGGCTGGGTTTGTCCTGTCAGTCTATTACCGCAAATCTGGACCACAAGCAAAAGAACATCATTGGGAAGAGGAAGAGGAAGATGATTCAGGGATCGATTCTGAGATAGGGAGTGATCCGCCTGAACACTGAATCATTGACCAGGGGTATGTTCTTTAATTCTTCCAAAACACTGAATTTCTTATTCTTTTGGCGGTACTGGATAATGCATTTCGTTAATTCAAACGAGAAATACGGATGACGCAGCAATTCCTTGAAAGTAACCTGATTTAGGTTGATGGTTTTAATGGAATCCCCATTAACCTTGATGTATTTCTCAACGAGTACATAACGGGCAGTATCCATTCCCCAAACCTCGAGCAACTGATCTTTTCTCAGGAATCCGCCCAGTCGTTCCCGATGCGAAAGTATTCTCCGGGCAAAGGAAGGACCTATTCCTTTCAATCGCTGAAGATCAAATGTATCGGCAGCGTTTAGTTCAATGGTAAAACTGAGGTTTGGGCTCTTTCTGAATGTTTTTGTACTATCCTGATGCGAAGGTTGATAGTCCAGGCTTTTATAACGTAATCTTTTCGATCTATCAGCATTTTCCTTTTTCCGGCCATTTTCCCATGCCATTTCAAAGGCCATAACTTCATTTTCGAAACTCGAAAAATCAATGGGCTTTTGTCTGATCTCCTGCGGATAATAAGCATTGATGAAAATCATAATGACGAGGAGCGTTAGTAAAATAAATATTCCTCTTAATTCCGTCCGGTTAAAGCAAAGGTAATCCCTGATCCAATTGATTTTTTTCATGGGTTTTGTTTTTCAGGATTTGATGACCGATTCTGCACTCCAAGCAACGTTTGAAATCGCAGTATGTGCGTTTCAACTGTATCAACGCCTGGGTATCCAGGGCTGAATTCACTGCTATTCCTCCTTTTTTCCATAAGGATATTTCTCGGTTGTTCTCAGCGGGAAGCTGGTCGAGCATTTGCAGTGTCCGATCAGCCAGGCTTGGAACAGATTTCTGATGGGAATAAAAAAAAAGAAAAGGAAGCAGTGCATTGACGATTAGTAGGTTAATGGAAGATTCTCCAAGAATCTTTGGTTTATACGCTGATTTTTTATCGAAAATAAAATGCTCATTCCAGTAGACTGAGGCTTTGACGGATAAAGCCTTCCGCCAGACTTCCAGATCATTTTCCAACAAAAGATCGAAAAGGTTTTCCTGATGATGATGGAGAAATACTGCCCATTCACTCAGCCGGATCGTCGGAAAATTGCCGGGCCTTAGTCTTAAAAACTTCCAAAGCCCTGAAGATAGGGGTTGAAGCTGATACTTCTCCCGGAGAAATTCAAATTCATGCCTCAGTGCTCTGGGATAATCATCCCGGACTTCCGGAGGAATCAATCCTGACATCCCATAAAGCAAAGCCTCCAGCATAAACAAATCATATCCCTGTCGGGTCAAAACTTTAAAGGGTAAGGCTTTGGCCAGTAATTCAAAGGGCAGGGCATTGATACGAAAACCAAAATTCAGGGACATGAACCGGTAAAAACTTTCTTTCCAATCTTTTCCGCAGGAATCCCAGAGCGGGTAGATCGTTTCTGATTTGTTTTTCAATCGTTCCAATGCCAGAACGGTCATCCAAACGGAAAATTCCTGTTTATTCAAATCCTTCAGCAGCGCATAACATGGGATCCACTGATGTGTTGTCATCATATTCTGATATTGGATCATAAGATGTGCAGGGTATTGTTGCTTTAATTCCAGGGTAGGGATCAGATGAAAATCTGAGGTTTTCACTTCCTGATCACTTTCATAAACCACGTGCAATACGATATTATCATAGGCTTTGTCGCGATGATGTCCGTGGCGATACCAGTCTGAGGCTTTTCCATGGACCTCGACATTACCTGCCCAGGTAGTCTGCCCTATCCTGATCCGGGCATTGAAAAAATCGGGTCCGCCATCATGATTATATACTCCCGGATGCAAAACGGTTAACGGTTCTCCACTGAGAAGCCTGAGTTGGAGATTCAGCAGTCTGAATTTCCAGAGATAATGAAGAAAATGCTCTTCCATCCTTTTCATGTTATCTATACGCTGCTTAATCTGGTTAATGATAGAAAAGTAATACATTGTTGAAAAAAAATTATCTCTTCATTAATGTTGTCCGACATTTACCGAATGCTTATATTTGCATAAGAATATTAAAACCGTTCTCATGGGAGATGTTTCCACACTGGTTTCCGGCATTGAATATAAAGTCAGGAAATTGACGGAAAGAAATCAACTGCTGAAGACGGAATGTGAAAAATTATTAAATGAAATTGACGAACTTAAATTAAATTTAACCCAGCAAAAGAAAAACATAGAACAGTTAGAAGAAAAAGTAAACCTATTAAAACTGGCTAAAGCATTTGAAACAAAAGAAGGAAACGTTGAAGCGAAATTAAAAATCAACGAATTGTTGCGGGAAATTGATAAATGCATTGGGCTTTTAAATACCTGAAATGGATGAACTTTCCATATCGTTAAGCGTTGCTGAAAGGAATTACCGATTGGTGATTGAAAAAGAGCATGAGGTATTATTCCGTAAGGCGGCGAAATTGATAGAAAAGCGAATAAAAGATTATTCAACCAGTTACGCGTATAAAGATAAACAGGATCTGCTTGCCATGGTTGCCATTGAATATGCGACAAGTTTTTTACAGGATGAGCAGTTGCTGAGGGATAAGGAAGACCAATGGGAGTCACACCTTATGGAAATAGACCGGACACTGGACGAACAACTTCAGGAATAAGCCACTACGTTCTTTGAAAAATAATATGATTTTACCCGCAGTAATTCAGACAGTTTGTAAACCTAACATTACAAATATTAGGGCAAAGCTCATCAACTTGTAGGACAGGCCTCACTTCGTTTCGGCGAAGATCCGGGTTAGTTCCCGGGCAGTGGAAGTTCGAAAAGTTTGGCAGCCCTATTCGTGTCAATTGAGGTTTATCAATACCTCGCTGATTATTGCGGGTTTTTTTTATCCTTTAACGATCCTTCATCATTCATAAACTCAAAGGCGTGATCCCATCACCCTTTACAAAAACACTAAACGATGGAAGGTATGATATTATTTTTAATTATTGGGGTAACCGGCATTATCATTGGCGGGGTAATCACAGGAACTATCCTGAACAAAGCGCTTGAACGCAAACGTGATGCACTGCTGAAGGAAGCCATGGACAAAGCCGAAGTCATCAAGCGGGATAAAATCCTTCAGGCAAAAGAAAAATTTCTTCAGTTGAAGACCGAGCATGAAAAATATATTCATGAAAAAAATGAAGAAGTCAATAAAAATGAAAACCGTCTGAAGCAGAAGGAGTCTACCCTGAATCAGCGAATGGAAGAACTGACGAAAAAGCAGAAAGAAACCATGGCTGTCCGTCAGGGTCTTGCACAGCAGATGGAAATTGTCAATAAAAAACAGACTGAACTTGAAAAAGCCATGAAAGTCCAGGTGGATAAACTGGAATCCATCTCCGGCCTTTCAGCCATGGAAGCTAAAGCCCAGCTTCTGGAAACACTCAAAGAAGAAGCCAAGTCGGAGGCCCTGGTTCATATCAAGGATATTATTGATGAAGCAAAAATGACGGCCAATACGGAGGCCAGGAAGATCATCATTGAAACCATCCAGCGGACAGCTTCTGAGCATGCGATTGAGAATACCGTTTCCGTTTTCAATATCGAAAACGAAGAGGTAAAAGGCAGGATCATCGGCAGGGAAGGCAGAAACATCAGAACCCTGGAATCGCTTACGGGGGTTGAAATCATCATTGATGATTCCCCGGATGCCATCATCCTTTCTGGTTTTGATCCGGTTCGTCGGGAAATAGCCCGTCTTTCCCTCCATAAGCTGGTCACCGATGGACGAATTCATCCCGCCCGTATAGAAGAAGTAGTCGCCAAGACCAGGAAACAAATCGAGCAGGAAATCATTGAAACAGGTAAGCGGGTTACCATCGACTTAGGGATTCACAATATCCACCATGAACTGATCCGTATGATCGGCAAGATGAAGTACCGTTCCTCTTACGGACAAAACCTCCTTCAGCATTCCATCGAAGTAGCCAAACTGAGTGCCACTATGGCAGCCGAACTGGGTTTAAACCCGAAACTAGCTAAAAGGGCTGGATTGCTGCATGATATTGGGAAAGTTCCCGATACGGAACCCGAATTACCCCATGCCATACTGGGAATGAAAATGGCTGAAAAGTTCAAGGAAAAACCGGAGATCATCAATGCCATCGGAGCGCATCACGATGAAACGGAAATGGACAATCTCCTCTCCCCCATTATCCAGGTTTGTGATGCCATCTCAGGCGCCAGGCCGGGGGCTCGCCGCGAAGTGGTGGAAGCCTATATCGAACGGCTCAAACATCTCGAGGAACTTGCTCTGAGTTATCCCGGTGTGGTAAAAACCTATGCCATCCAGGCCGGCCGCGAACTTAGGGTCATCGTCGGAGCCGATAAGGTGACCGATGTCGAAGCCAATACCATTGCTTTCGACCTTAGCAAGAAAATCCAGAGCGAAATGACTTATCCCGGACAGATTAAAATCACTGTCATCCGAGAGACCAGAGCGGTCAGCTATGCAAAATAGGATTGAATTTACCCGAAACCAACATCCCGGGAAAAAATCTGGTTATGTGATCCTGTTTGGAGTGGGACAGTCTCTTCGGTAATATTGCTCGTATCCAGTCCGAATACCTTGATTTCACTGATGCCTATTTTTTTTATCATGGAATAAGCGTTGAGGATTACCTGGTCAAACATCTGAAAATCAAAATCATAATTCTGAACGCGGTGGATGAGAATAAATCGAAAATCACCCGGGATATTAAACCGCCTAAGGGAGTCGTACCTGCTTAGTGTATCGATTTCATGGTTCCGGTTCATCTCTTCCACTACCTGACGAAAAAAAAGATTGATCCTTGGTTGTACTTTAAAACCAATCCTGAAATCAACTTTTATCAGAATACCGGGAATCACCTGTGTCACCCGGTACTCCATAAGATGTGGGTCGTCATGGATATCCACATGTAAAAGCCAATAAACATCAGCCCTCTTGGGCTGCCTATTAAGGATTGAAAACATGATTTTCGACTCAACCTCTGAAACCCTGTTTGCCTTAGTAATAAATACAGCATTGGTTGCATATTTCGGTATGGCTTTATCCTCATACAATGCAATGAGCACCTCCTTATAATCTTTGATCTTGACAAATTCGGTAAAACTGTTTTTGATTTTTCTTCCCCGGTACCAAATAAACATGACAACTCCGATTATTCCGGCAAGGAGAATGGAAAACCATCCCCCATAGATGAATTTATTCATGTTTGCCATTAGGAATGCACCTTCAACGGTTAGATAAACCAATAGCAATAAAACGATTATATATAGGGAAACTTTGTATTTATATAGGTATAAGGCAAGAAGCAGAGTCGTCATCAGCATCGTGATGGTGATCGACAGTCCATAGGCAGCCTCCATATTGGCAGACTCCCTGAAAATCAGTACCACAATGATACAACAAACGAAGAGAGACCAGTTAATGGTTGGAATATACATTTGTCCTTTAACCCGGGTCGGATAAATGACTCGTATTTTCGGCCAGAAATTGAGAGAAATCGCTTCGCTGATGAGGGTAAAAGAACCACTGATCAACGCCTGGCTGGCAATCACGGAAGCAATCGTTGCGATCACAATGCCAGGGATGAGAAACCAGTGGGGCATGATCTCATAAAAAGGGTTACCAAAATCTGAAGATCCGGAAATCATCCCGATCACCCAGGCTCCCTGTCCGAAATAATTGATCAATAAAGCCAACTTGACGAAGCCCCAACTGACCCGGATATTTTTTAATCCGCAGTGACCCAGGTCAGAATACATCGCCTCGGCCCCTGTGGTAGCCAGAAAAACTGCACCTAATAAAAGAAAGCCTTCGGGATAAACCGTAAGAAACCGGTAGGCGTATACCGGATTGACCGCACGCAAAACTCCAGGTTCCTGAGCAATCTGGATGGCTCCGAGAATGGTCAGCATTATAAACCAAACCAGCATCAGTGGCCCGAAAAATCTCCCGATCGTATGGGTCCCAAATTGCTGCATGAAAAATAAAAGTGATAAGATACCTATGGCTATCAGGATGACGGGAATCCGGGGATTTAACAATTGCAAACCTTCAACGGAAGAAAGAATAGTCAAAGAAGGAGTGATCACACCATCTGCCAGAAGCGCGGCGCCCCCGATAATGGCAAATATATAAGCCCATTTTGCCTTGCTCCTGATAAGCGCGAAAAGACTTAAAATACCACCTTCACCTTCATTATCTGCCCTTAACGTAATGATCACATATTTTACGGTAGTCAAAAGGGTCATGGTCCAGAAAATACAGGATAGTCCACCATAAATAAATAATTCAGTGATGTCATTGCCACCTGATATTATGGCTTTGATAACATACAAGGGGGAGGTTCCAATGTCTCCGAAAACAATTCCAAGCGTAACGATCAGACCTGCTCCGCTGACTTTGTTAATACCGTTTTTCCCTAAGCCCATACCATATAGTTTGGAAAAAGAGTCAAAGGTAAATGAGGAGTTATAAGAAGACTGTAAAGATTAATAGCCAGGATATAAAGATTTTATAAAGAGGTGTTCAAAGGATACATTTTATTGATTATGTTTGAATGGAAATTCTTTCCATGAGAACTCCTCACACCAGATATAGCATTTGGGATTTTATTATTGCATTTGCCGCCAGTATTATGGTGACAGCGGTATGTTACCCGATCCGGGATGCCATAGGATATCAGTCTGTCGGACTCATTTTTCTGATGACCATTTCAGTTCTGTCTCTCTTTTTAGGGCGAGCAGCCCTGATTTTCACTGCAATCTTGAATTTCGGGGTCTGGAATTTCTTCTTCATTCAACCCTTGTACACCTTCAGGGTTCATAGTTTGCATGATCTGATTGCTTTGTTTACCAATCTTATCGTTGCCATTGCTGCCAGCGCCCTGATCAACCGGATCAGAAAAAGTAAGATAACACTGCAGCAAAGCCAAGAACAGCTTCAGCGCATTCACTGCTTTCTCGAATCCTTAAATGACTCCGTTTCCATCAAAGATGTGGTCAAACATGCTGAAGAAGGAATCCAAAATAATTTCAGCAGTACTGTTCTAATATATCTCAAAGAGAAAAACGGAAATGGATTATCTCGTCGTCCTTTTGGGAATACACGTTTACACGGCGATCAGGCCTTTAATGCAGCCATATCTGTATTTTCCGACCCAACGAGAACAAACACGGTAACGACCGAAGATATCATTTTTTATCCGTTGGCAGAAGCCAGAAAATTGATTGGCGTAATCGGTATTCAGTTTCCGGATAAAAAATTTCCCAGGGATGAGCAACTGATTTTATTACCATCGTTGCTTACTCTTCTTGCTTCTGCCCTTGATCGGGAAATGAACATCGATCAGGCAAAGGAAAAAGAAATCAGCTCGGAATCAGAAAAATTATTCCGGACTGTTCTGAACAGCGTTTCACATGAGCTTAAAACCCCTATCTCCATCATCTCCGCGGCTGTTGCAAACCTGAATGACATGAAGACCTCTTCTGAACCTGAATTAAGGAAACAAATCGGGGAAGAACTTGAAATTGCCTCTTTAAGGCTGAACCACCTGGTGGAAAATATTCTTGACATGTCACGGATCGAATCCGGAATTCTGAGGCTGAACTTACAGGTTTGCGATATCGCAGATCTCATAGGCATTGTCAATAATGATTTGAAAATATTAGATCATTC
>CAZSDU010000027.1:0-35885 GCA_964605775.1 uncultured Prolixibacteraceae bacterium
ACCAGCTCACCAACTCACCAGCTCACCAACTCACCAACTCACCAGCTTAATTAGCTCCCTTTTCCTTGGCGGTTTTTATCTTATCAAAATTGAATAAGAGGGTAAACTGCAGGGTGTTTTGCAGGGGGTTGTTCTGGCGTACCGGGATCAGATAGGAGAAATCGAGTCCAAAGACATTATATCTCAGACCGGCGCCCAGGGTAAAAAACTGACGATCGCCCTTATATTTTGACTCATAGAAATATCCTGCCCGGATAGAAAACAATTTGTTGTACCAGTATTCTGCCGAAGCCATAACGTTGATTTCCTGCAATTCTTCCTTGAATCCATAGGGAGCATCATAGAATGACTGTATCATTCCCTGAACCACCGACACATTGGGATTCATCCCTTTTTTGATCACCTTTTGTCCGTCCGGACCGACTGAATCCTGATAATAGATTGGGGGAGTAGGAACCAGGAGTTTGCTGAATTCAACCCCGAAAGAAAGGCGGTTATAATCATCCAGGTCCATGGTAAAGGATGGGCCCAGGCGAAGGGTAGTAGGAATAAAGTCGGGAAACACTGTGGAACTGCTGTAAGAAATTTTTGTTCCGATATTCACAATGCTTAACCCAAAATCAATCCAGGCATCCTTGAGCCCTTTGATTTCTAATTCTTTATGATAATATATGGCAATATCTGCAGCACCCGACATGCCCGGGCGGGTTTCAATGGTCCCGTTATAGCCAGGGGTCAGGTTAGAATAAATAAATTTCCCCACAATAGCTCCAGAGAAGGAAGGAGAAAATTTCCTGGCATAGGTTGCGTCAATGGCAAATTCATTGGGTTTATAGCTTCCGAGATCCTGACCCTGATCGCCGGTATAATTGACTTCCCCCATGGAAAAAAACCTTAGTGAGGCGGCAATGGCTTGTTTATCACCCAGCTTCCCAAAACCAACCACGGAAGCAAGGCCAATATCATTGACCAGACCCCTTAACCAGGGAACGTAACCCACACCAAAACCGAAAGCTTTATCCGCAAACGCGTATTTTGCAGGGTTCCAGAATATGGAATAAGCATCAGGCGTGGTAGAAACACCCATATCTCCCAAGCCCCCCCCACGGGCATCCGGTGCAATGGTTAAAAAGGGCACGGCTGTCGTAATGACATTGGGTTGCTCGCTATCTTGTCCAAAGGTGTTCGTCAATATCAACGTAAGTCCGCATAATAAAAAAAATCTGCTCTTCATTTTTCTGGTTCCTGTCATTTGATTTCAATTTTCGTAATTAGAGAAAGTAACGCATTGTAGTTATAAATATTGCCTGTAACAGCAGAAAGACCCTATCCCATAAAGTCATTATCTGATTATCACGAGCTTCTGAGAGGCTTCTCCATATGTTCCATGGGCTCCTCTGAATTTAATTTTGTAAGGATAAATTCCTGAGCGCAGCTTCATCCCATAATTGTTGGTCCCATCCCAGGAATACATCAAAGGTTCTTCCGGGCACTCGACATGCCTGTAATTCAGATTTCTGACTACCTGTCCCTGAAGATTGTAAATGACGATCTCGACATCCAGGGACCCGCTTCCCCTGACCGGGGAAAAACGGAAATTCGTCTGGTCGGTCATGGGATTAGGGTAGTTCATAATATCTTTGACCATAAGGTTAGAAGTGACCCGGAATGCGATCTCTTCTTCTGAGGAATTATTATACATATCCCAGGCCTTGATCAGGAGGGTATGTTCTCCCGGTTCAAGATTTGAAAATGAATAATTGAGGCTGCCCCTGGTGAAGCTCCCGAACTCCGGCTGGTAGTAATCGTTGAGTACGACTGCATTTTTCCAGTCTCCGTCAAGAACTCCGAGTATTTCATGTCCGATGCCGAGACCCAGGTAATTAATTCCGTTGGTATCATAAAGATCCGCGATCAGCAGCGGGTTAAAACTTGTCTTACCTCCCGGAACGAAGCTCCTGTCGTTCATAAAAATACGAATTCCCGGACCCTCATTTTCCGGATCGATGTCGGGATTTCTTCCGCCTATGATCAGCTGATCAGAAAATCCGGCGGCATCGGTAAATCCGTTCCCGGCATAATGACTCAACTTGCCTTTCCCGAACTGCAGGGCAAGGTCTTTGGGAAGGATAAAGGTGTAAGAAAATTCCCCACCGCTTACCGGAGCAGAGCCGGTATGCAGGAGACTGTTTTGCATGTTGAAATTGGCGGGATAAGCATCATTGGTATTTCCAAGGGTAGTATAAGTAACCGGTTTATCAAAGACTTTGGCATCAAGAAAACCATTAAAGGACGGCATCTTCTCTCCTGCACTGTTTTCAATGATTCCTGTGACGCTGACCATGGAAAGACCCAGTAAGGTGTCGGCTTCACCAACAGGTTTCTGGTTGATTGTCAGGGTTTTGACCTTATACTCAGGGAAAGCAATAGCTTGGGCAGGATCTCCGAGGAGAACAAAATTCCGGATATTGACATTGTTGCCGTTTTTGTTTTTGGAGATCCTGATCAGGTCCCCCATATACAGGTATTTTTCATCGACCTTATCCATCAGATGATGGAAAAAACTGGTATCCAGCCTGAAGTTGGAAGTTGAAAGCGATAGTCTTGTAGTGGAGTAGAGGGCGATTGCTCCACCCCCGGGATGCAGAATGACCATCTCTCCGGCCGAAAGTCTTTCGGGGTTATCGAAACGACTGAATTCGCATGTAGCAGTAACAAAGACCGGTAATTTTGAATAGTTCTTCCAGCTGTTTATATCGGCAATGGTGAGTGTTTTTTCATTGCTCCAGCCATCTTCCCCGCCATGACCCGTATAATTGATAATCAGGCTTCCTTTTTCCACCGCCTTGTTGATGGCTTTGGTGGCTTCCGGAAAGCGATAGCCCCCGGGAATGGAAACGATGGGATAAGCGTCAAAATAGATTTTTTCAATGTTGAAAACGGGGTATTTCTGAGCGGTTATCCTGGACAGTTCCTGGGCCTGATCAAAATGAAGGTTGTCATTTTCATCATCGGCTACGAAAGTGATCACATTCCTCCAATCTGCCATGACCGAATCGAGATTCAGGGAATAATGCTGTATTTTATTCACCATTTGCCTGGCTTCTTCAATCGTTGACACTGGAAATCTTCCAATCCCGATATCAATCTGCCCGTTGGCTTCCTGACCCTGGCTATCACCCATGATGCCATAATAATCATCTGTGACAAATGTGCCGACAAATTTCAGGGATTCGATTGATTGAAATGTCGGGATCTTATTATTGTTACCGGGGATCCTGTTTTTCGGATCATATGATCCGTCGCCGAAAAGTAACAAATAACGGGGTGCGTTATCTGCTTTCCCTCTGTCATAAAGCATTTTCATATAATCCCTGATGGCAGTGAGATCAGGTTTGCCTGAAGCGAATTCATGATAAACCTGGGTCGTGGTGACAATATTCACACTGATCTGTGATTTGGAGCGGTGGAATCCGGCCAGTTCTTCTGCCTGATCAAGGAAATCAGGATGGGTCACGATAACCATTTGGGAAGCCTGATCTCCATGCAGGTTTTGATTTTGGACCGGCCCGGAAATCCTGACCGGATAAAATAACGAGCCATCGAAGGCCACAAACTCACGAAGGGAATCCGTTGGCAGTCGGAAACGAAAAACCGTATCGGAAATCGAGCCCAGGATATTGAGGATGTTTCCCGGGTCACTGATGTCCCAAACCCTTAGCTCCGTACTGGCGTTTTTGAGCAGAAATTCGGTCACCCGATTGGGGTAAATGGTCAGGATATCACGAAAAAACATCTGAGACGGTTCAAAAACAAGACGGCGGGAACAGTTGACCTCGAGATAATTCAGCCAGCCAACAGAAGATTCACTGGGAAGAGTGTAGCGCAAGCCAAGGCGCAGATTTGGTTTAATTTTTAACAACAGGGTCTTTTTGGTTTTTGATTTTCCAAAATAATAGGTATTGTCGGGGTTAGTTAAGTCGACCTGAAGGGAGTCGACCACCTTGTCATTCTGACTTAAAACAAAGCGGCTGACCGAGGTGGATCTAGCGGCCACAAAAGTCTTCACATAACAGGGAGAAGTCGAATCTGCCTGGGGCAAGTGGAAGGAAAAGTCATAGCTGGTTTTATCCTTATCGAAGACTTCGCCAAACCAAATTCTGCCTGAACGGATGAGATTAATGGCGTCCGTTTCGTGAAACACATGCTCATTAAATCGCTGTGAGGTATAATTCTTTGGTTCCGTGGTGGAAGCATGATCTCTGACCCTTTTTCCGGGACCGAGATCCGCAGTAATAAAATAGAATACTGAGTCGGAATAAAGATTTTTTTCATGGTTAAACGTCTTCACTTCCGGATCATAAATCCATTGATCAGGGGATTCTCCGAAAAACAGAAAATAATCCCCTGGATCAAGATGACCATCCCCTCCGTCAACCACCTGTATAGTGTTCTCACGCAAGTCATCGATACGGTATGCCGCATTTGATTCAGGGAGCATTCCACCGCCATTTCCGTACAACCGGATATGCCCTGGATCGATCTGGCTAACATCCATCCCCAGGGCGAGGAGATCCTGATAAGTCACCTGGTAAATCCCGTTTTGGGTGACCGAGATTTTAAACCACCTGCCCGTGGCCAGCACCGATGCATTGGTATATGGATGGCCGGCTGGTAAAAAGAGCGGAAGCAACAGCAGGAATATGATCAAACGGATTTTCAAAGCTCAGTTGTAAAAAGTTTGCAAATTTAGGTAATTAACGGATGACCACCAATTTTGAGGAAAGATGGCTGGAAGTTCCATTGGGTAGGGTCATCAGTACATGATATACATAAGTCCCAGAACTTATCTTCCAACCCTGATCAGTCGTTCCATCCCAGGTCACCGGTTCCACCCTGTAGCCATCGGAATAAAGACTTTTTCGGATCGTTTTCAGCAGTGCACCATAGAGGTTATAAATTCTGATCTCCACCCCAAGGACCTGGTTGATCTGATTGGTCTCGAAGGAAAAGGTGGTATGGTTTCTCATCGGATTGGGATAGTTGATCAAGCGTTGAAAAGCAAATTCGGAAGAAGAGATCACGTGGAAATCGATTCCGGCTTCCGATGAGTTATTATAAACATCCCACACCTTAAGGGTAATATGGTGAGAACCTTCCGGTAGTTTACTCAGGGGATATGCGATCACTCCGCTTTTATAAGTATTAAGGTCAGATACATAGTACTCATTTAAAATAAAGGGATAACTCGTCTTGTCATCCAAAACCGCGGTGATATCGTGGCCGATACCATTTCCCACGGTATTGATCCCCGACTCATCGCTGACGTCGGCCAACAAAAGCGGGTTCTGGTTTGTGATCCCGCCTGAAACGAAATTCCGGTCATTCAGGTAAAGTCGGATCAGCGGACCCTGGTCATCGATGATGGCTTCATTGTTATACCCTCCGACAATGATATCCTCATCGAAACCCTGGGCATCTGTTTCTTCATTACGGGCGTAATAACTGATCTTTCCCAGACCATATTGATAGGCGATATCCTTGGGAACGATGAAAGTAAAGGAAAAATCGCCATTCATCACCTCGACCTTCCCTTTATAAACAGGGTTCTTTCTCAGGTAGAACTTTACCGGGTTAAGGCCGTCATTGCCTTTGGTGAATATTTCAGAGGCTTTGTCGAAGACGGTAGGGAAAACTGTACCGTCAAAATTGTTAACCTTTTGCCCTGATTCATCCTGGACTTCACCGGTAATCGTTATTTCCGAGAGGGCCCTGAGGGTATCAGGAGCAACGGAAAGCTGATGGTTGTCAATAATGGAAGTGGTCACCACATTGAGCTCCGGATAGGCCATTCTCAGAGCGGGGTCTCCAATAAGGGCAAATTTTCTGGCATTCATATTGGTTCCCATATTTTTCTTGGAAAGCACGATCAGGTCTCCCATTTTATGTGGGATGCCTCCGGGTTTTTTAAATACATTATTATAGAAATTCACCGATAAGGTCTTATTCGATCCGGCAAAAGTCAGTCGGGTGGTTGTAAAGAGGGCAATCCCTCCCCCGTATGAATTCAGGAATACGTATTCACCAGCAGAAACCCTTTCCGGGTCATCAAAACGGCTGAACTCACAGGTCGCCGTCATGAATACAGGCATACGGTCATAATTTCTCCAACCTTTGATATCCGGAACTTCAAGTACCCTTTCGTGCGACCAGCCTACCTCGCCGCCATGTCCGATATAATTGATGACCAATGCGCCTTTTTCTACCCGTTTATTGATGGCTTCATTCACTTCAGGGTAACGGGCTCCCCCCGGAGTAGAAACCTGGGTATAGCTGTCGAGATAGATTTTATCGTTGTTATAAGCTTTGTGATTGCTTTCAAGGATCTTTACCAAGTCTTCAGAATCATTGATAAAAAGGTTCCCCCCTTCGTCCTGGTCGTCGGCTACAAAGCAAACTACATTCCGCCAATCATTCTTCACCGAATCTGAATTGGCGCAATAATGAAACACTTTAGCAATGGCTGATTGAGCTTCTTCCACAGTGCTAACGGGAAATCTGCCAATGCCTATATCTATTTCCCCTACTGAACCCTGACCTTCACCATCATCCATCAATCCGAAAAAATCATCCGTCACATAGGAGTTAATGGGATCCAGCGAGTTTTCAGACTGGTAAGAAGGAACCAGGTTAGTATTGTTCTGAATCCTGTTTTTATAATCATAGGAAGCATCTCCAAAAAAAAGAAGGTATCTGGGTTCTTTACCCGGAATTGCCCTGTCGTACATCATTTTGACAAAATCACGGATGGCCGCGACATCCTGTGCTCCGGAGGAAAATTCATGATAGATTTGCTCCGGTGTCACGGTAAGCACACTCAGACCGCTGTGTTGACGGTGAAATTCGGCCAGTTTTTCTGCTTCAGTAAAAAAAACCTGAGGAGAAACGATGATATAATCCACGACTGGCTGTCCATGCAGGTTTTGATTCGGAACACTGCCGGAAAATTCCGGGCTGTAAAATGAACTTCCGTCGAAAGCAATAAATTCACGGATGGTATCGGTAGGCAGTCGAAAGACTTCCTTGTTCCCATCCTTGGCCGTGAGGATCAGCCGAATGGAATCCCTGCGGGAAACATCCCATAGGGTAAGGGTTTGTCCCTGTCCGGTCAGGGTAAACTCACTGATCTTTCCAGAGCCGGAACCCAGCACAGAGCGGAAAGCCATCTGCGAGCCCGACATTTTCAGCAAGCGCCTGACATTCATCTCGAAATAATTCAGGTAACCGGAAGCGCTGGGATTTGGTTTATTATACGTTAGGCGGATATCAATCACCGGACTGGTCGAAATAAAAGTGGAAGAACCGCTTCGTTCATGGGCATATTCATCGGTATATTGATTTCCGGTCGCCGGTACAAGGATATTGATAAGGTTTTTACCTTTTACCGTGGCCGTAAAGGAAGTGCTTCCCTTGGTGGAACGCGCGGCCACCACCGCGGTAAGATTTGCAAATGAAGCCGTATCGAGGTCGGGAAAACTGAAGGTATAATTTCTTATGGTGGTGACATCAAAATTTTCCCGGTCATACCATTCCCGGCCTGATTTAATCAGGTTAACATCGTCTTTTTCATAAAAGGCATAATCGTTGAACTTGGTGATGATATGCGTGGCAGGCACAGTCGTCGAAGATTCGGAAACCAATCGTTTACCTCTGCCCAGATCAAAATTCAGAAAATAATAGGTAAGGTCGGAATAAACATTTTTCTTATGGTGAAAGCGGTTGTCCTGTTTACTGTAATACCAGGTATCGGGAGATTCCCCGTAAAAAAGGATATAGTCGTCGGGATCGAATTTTCCGTCTGCTTCACCTGCCACATAAATCGAATTCTCCATCAGGTCATCGATCCGTTTAACCTGGTTGGATTCCGCCAGCATTCCTCCCCCGTTACCATAGATACGGATATTTCTCGGATCTATTCCGGAGGGATCGATATTTGCTTTTTTCAGGTCATTATACGACAGTTTGTAAATTCCGTTATTGCTGACGGCATATTTGAACCATGTCCCAGTAGCAAGAATGGAATTGGTCGCATGGGAACTCACGGATTTATGTTGTTTAGCCATGGTTTCTTCCCGGGTTTCGATCTTCAGGGTAAAGGAGACCAGTCTTTCGAAGATACCACTTTCGGGATTTTTCCGGATGGGCAGGATGCTGACCATGAGGGAAGAAATTTTCCGGTATGTCGAAAGATCAGGGTAGAGGAGAAATTCGGAGGTCACTTTATCTCTGTCCAGCATCATGGATGAGACAGAATCAGGGATGGGAAGGACGACCATGTCAAGCAGTTCCATGGAAAGGATATCATCGCTGTTGTTTTCCGATGGAAAATTCAACACATAAAAAGGGAGATTGCCGAATCCATCACGCTGGAT
Source organism: uncultured Prolixibacteraceae bacterium (assembly GCA_964605775.1). GTDB lineage: Bacteria > Bacteroidota > Bacteroidia > Bacteroidales > FEN-979 > CAZSDU01. The sequence goes on from CAZSDU010000027.1 coordinate 8,433, forward strand.
ATATCCGTCAAAAGAAAGGAAATAAACAGCAGGAAATCCCGGCTCGTGAATCAGTTTTACAGTGTTCCAGCTGATCTTGCGGGAGGCTGTATAGGAAGATGCCAGAACCGGTGCAATCAGGGAAAAGAAAACGGAAATCAACAGGGAATATACGATTAAACCTGGCTGGTGAAGTATCTTTTTTAAATCCATAATCCGGAAGTTAGTACTATATCAGACATACCGGGCTGGCAAAAAGTTTGCAAAAAAAACCCGGATTGATATTTTTTTAATTCATTAAACGTTATACCCTGGTTAATATTGTCGAAACCCGGAGGTGGAAATTCATTTTTTTCGTAATATTGTAAACTGAAATAAACCCTGTTGCGATCGTAGTTATGTTTAAAAAAAACATCGTAATCATTCTTTTTTTTCTTGTATTATTCAGCATGAAAGGGTTTACTCAGGATCCGCATTTTTCACAGTTCTATGCCAATCCCCTATATTTGAACCCTGCACTGGCAGGTGCCACGGGTTGTCCGCGTTTGATCGGCAACTACCGTAATCAATGGCCCGCCCTGGGCAAAGCATTCAACACCTACAATGCTTCTTATGATCAGTATGTTAAATTCCTGCATGGAGGGGTCGGATTGCTTTTTATGGCCGACCGGGCGGGTGGTGGCAATCTGAATACCACCACCATCAGTCTGATCTATGCTTATAAATTCAACATCACCGACCGTCTTTCTGCCAGTACTGCCGTCAAAGTGGGTTATTATCAGCGTCATTTAGCCTGGGAAAAACTGATTTTCGAAGATCAGATCGATCCGTTGAACGGCAATATTCGTCCTTATACGGATGAACAGCCTCCGGATAACAGCACCATAGGTGTCCCTGACTTCTCCGCCGGAGTATTCATGGATTATGAGGGCAAAATTTACGGGGGTATTTCTGTGGATCATCTTTCCCAGCCCAAAGTGGGGTTCTATGCGGATAACAACACCCAGTTATATATGAAATTCACCATTCATGCAGGCTCGGTAATCAATCTTCGCCGGGGAGGGGAAGATGAGGAGCGTGAGTTTTCCATCTCTCCCAATGTTTTATACCAGCAACAATTCCAATTTCATCAGCTGAATATCGGTTTTTATATGACTGTGGATCCGGTCATCGGTGGATTATGGTTCCGCCATAACTTTGAAAACGCTGACGCCCTGATTCCCATGTTGGGTGTTCATTATAAAAATTTAACCGTTGCCTATAGCTATGATTTTACGATTTCAAAGCTAAAAGGCGCGACTGGCGGGGCTCACGAGATATCTGCCTCATGGCAATTCCCCTGCACAGAAAAAAGAAGACATATTAGGGCAATAAAATGCCCCAGATTTTAGTTATATATTTGCAAAAAATTTTAAAGCATGAAAGTGAGAACCATAATTCATGTAAGCGCCTTAGCAGCGGTCATTATCTTCACGGGTTCCTGTAAGAAACAAGGATCCCGATCCACCGGTTGGGATTATAACAATCCGAAAAACGGAGGATTTGAAGTCAGGGATTACCAGGAACAACAAACAGGTCCCGGCCTGGTCTTTATCGAAGGTGGCACCTTCACCATGGGGCAGACCCAGGACGATGTCATGTTCGACTGGAACAATCAACCCCGAAGGGTTACTGTAGCCAGTTTCTATATGGATGAAACAGAGGTCAGGAACCTGGATTACATTGAATACCTTTACTGGTTAAACCGGGTTTACAGTACTGATTATCCCGGTGTTTACCGTAAAGCCCTGCCCGACACCCTGGTATGGCGCGACAAACTGTCGTACAATGAACCCCTGGTGGAGTATTATTTCCGTCACCCTGCATACCGGAATTATCCCGTTGTGGGGGTTTCCTGGGTTCAGGCCAACGATTACTGCGCCTGGAGATCCGATCGGGTCAACGAGATCCTGCTGATCAAAAAAGGGATTCTTGCGATGGATCCAGCCCAGAAAAATGAAAACAATTTCAATACGGAAGCCTATCTTGCCGGACAATATGAAGGACTGGTGGATAAACCCCTTCCTGATCTGAATCCCAATGGTACAGGAACCCGTAAAGTGAAAATGGAAGACGGGATCATGCTCCCGAAATACCGCCTCCCGACTGAAGCCGAATGGGAATATGCTGCCCTCGGTTTGATTGGCAATACGTTGTATGAAAGGGTTGTTGAAAAAAAGAACTATCCCTGGAATGGAAATTATGTGCGAACAAGCGAAAGAAGATATTACGGAAGTTTCATGGATAACTTCAAAAGGGGTAAAGGGGATTATATGGGAGTCGCCGGTAACCTGAACGACGGGGCAGAAATCCCCGCTCCCTGCGGATCTTACTTTCCCAATGATTATGGTCTTTATAACATGGCCGGAAATGTCAGCGAATGGGTGCTTGATGTGTACCGACCGCTAAATGCTTATGAAGTTTCCGATATCCGTCCCTTCCGGGGGAACATTTTCACTACTCCCCAACGGGATGCTGAAGGATTCCTGGCAGAAAAAGACAGCCTGGGACACCTGAAGAACCGCCCGATCACCACTGCAGAAGCGCTGAACCGCAAGAATTATCGTCAGGCGGATAACATCAACTATCTGGATGGTGATTTTGCTTCAAATATTGATAATAATTTGTGGAAAGATTCCTCAGCCGCCGCCTCCACCAACATGATGTATCAATATGGAGAATCTTCACTCATCACCGACCACGCCAGGGTCTATAAAGGTGGCAGCTGGAAAGATCCGGCATATTACCTGAGCCCGGGCATGCGCCGTTATCTTGATGAAAACGACGCCTCCAATGCCGTCGGATTCCGTTGTGCCATGACCCGTGTCGGAAGTGCCATTCCCGGAAAATAGCATGCCTGACTATATCGCCCGTCTTTATTCGATATTCCTTGAACACCCGTATGTCTCGACCGATACTCGGAAAATACAGAACGGGTGTTTGTTTTTTGCTTTAAAAGGAGAAAAATTCAACGGAAATTCTTTCGCTTCCCGCGCTTTGGAAGAAGGCGCAGCATATGTGGTCATCGATGACCCCGCTGCAAACATTAGCGACCGATGCGTCCTTGTTGATGATGTGATGCTGACTTTACAACAACTCGCCGGTCATCACAGGAAACAATTTTCCATTCCCGTGATTGCCATTACCGGCACCAATGGAAAAACCACTACCAAAGAACTCAGCCATGCTGTCCTGTCAAAGAAGTACAATACCCTGGCCAACCAGGGAAACCTGAATAACCATATCGGCGTTCCCCTCACCCTTTTAAACCTGACGCAGGAAACGGAAATAGCCTTGATCGAAATGGGAGCCAATCATCCTGGGGAAATTGATTTCCTCTGCCGGATCGCCCTGCCTGATTATGGACTGATCACCAATATCGGAAAGGCACACCTGGAAGGATTTGGCAGCTTCGAAGGAGTAATCCGGACAAAAACGGAATTATACCGTTTCCTTGATGCATCGAAAGGAAAAGTGTTCATCCATGAAGATAATACCTTGCTCATGGAAAATGCAACAACGCTGATGAAAATTACATATGGTGAAAGATCATCAGAGCTTTCGGCCAGGGAAATATCTTCCAGCCCTTGCCTGTCATTGGAAATGGTCTTCAGGGATAAATCGGTGGAGAAGATCAACGCTAAATTTTTTGGACGATATAATGCCGATAACATGATGGCTGCTGCCTGCATCGGTCAGTACTTCGGTGTTAGCCCGGAAAAAATAAAGGAAGCCATCGAATCATATACCCCCTTAAATAACCGTTCTCAGATTTTACAAACACCTACCAATCTCCTGATCCTCGATGCCTATAATGCCAATCCCAGCAGCATGAAATCGGCCATTGAGAATTTCGCTGCTTCCTCCCATACCAAAAAAATTGCCCTTCTCGGAGATATGCTCGAACTGGGAAAAAATACCGATCAGGAACATGAAGAAATTCTCCACCTCCTCGAAAAAATAAATTTTTCTGCCGTTTATCTGGTCGGCCCGATATTTTCTCGCGTGAACAAAACAAAGCCATTTATCTGTTTTCCCGACAGTGATCAGGCCCGGATGTGGTTCGCAGAAAACCCTCTTACCCATGCCCACATTTTACTTAAAGGGTCAAGAGGCATTAAGCTGGAAAATATCATCGATAAACTAATGTCCTGATGATCTCCTGATCTTGTCCCCCATGATTAACCCTCAAAATAAATATAACATCATCGGCCTGATGTCGGGAACCTCCCTCGATGGTCTTGACATTGCTCACTGTGCTTTCGAATGGATGGACGGAAAATGGCATTACACCATCACCCATGCGGAGACCATCCCTTATACTCCCGAATGGAAATCCCGTTTGGCCACTGCAGCGGATGACACAGCCCTGGGTTTTGTGCAAACCGATATCGAATACGGACATTTGCTTGGGCATCTTTCGAAAGACTTCATCGATAAACACCGGCTCAAACCGGACCTCATCGCCTCCCACGGTCATACTGTTTTTCATCAGCCGGATAAAAGAATAACTTCACAGATTGGAAGGGGCCCGGCCATCGCTGCAGAGACAGGCATACCGGTCGCTTGCGACTTCCGTGCGCTTGATGTGGCCCTCGGCGGACAGGGAGCGCCCCTTGTCCCCATCGGTGATCGCCTGCTTTTCGGCGATTATCATTATTGCCTGAACCTGGGGGGATTTGCCAACATATCTTTTGAACAGGATGAAAACCGACTGGCATTTGATATCTGTCCGGCTAATATCGTGCTGAATAAGCTCGCCGAAAAAAACGGTAAATCTTTTGATCAGGAAGGAAAAATGGCCAGGGAGGGTAAAATTATTCCTGTCATACTGGAACCATTGAATGCCCTGCCCTATTACCGTCAGCCTGCCCCGAAATCACTCGGAAAAGAATGGGTACAGCAACATATCTGGCCATTGCTGAACAATTCCGGACAAGAACTCAGAGATCTGCTGTCAACTTATACAGAACATATCGCCATACAGGTATCCAGAATCCTCAGCGACAATCCTGAAAACACAATGCTCACAACAGGAGGCGGTGCATTTAATGACTATCTGATAGAACGTATCCGTAAGCATACGAAAACAGAGGTTTTACTGCCTGACCCCGACACCATCAATTTCAAAGAAGCCCTGGTTTTTGCTTTCCTTGGGGTGTTGAGGCTGAGAAATGAAACGAACTGCCTGAAGAGTGTTACCGGAGCTTCAAGAAACTCAATCGGAGGGACTATTTCCTGAAATGAACTACCAGCAAACGCTTGAATACCTAAATGCTCAGCTACCTATGTACCATAGGATTGGTGCTGCAGCCTATAAGGCAAACCTCGACAATACCCTGGCTCTTTGCAACCTTCTGGGAAATCCGCAAAATTCGTTTAAAACAGTTCATATTTCCGGGACTAACGGAAAAGGATCTGTATCCCATATGCTGGCCTCCATTCTTCAGACGCATGGTCTGCGGACAGGACTTTATACCTCTCCCCACCTGAAGGACTTCCGTGAACGCATCAGGGTAAATGGAAAAAAAATTCCCAGGGAATATGTTAATGCTTTCATCGGTAAGCATAAACAGGACTTTGAAAAGATCCTGCCCTCTTTCTTTGAAATGACAGTGGGCATGGCTTTTCAGTTTTTTAAAGATCAAAAGGTGGATTATGCCATCATAGAAGTCGGTCTGGGTGGACGGCTGGATTCTACCAATGTCATTTCACCCCTTGTTTCCGTGATCACCAATGTAAGTTTCGATCATATGCAATTCCTGGGCCACAGTCTTGAAAAAATAGCCCATGAAAAAGCCGGGATCATCAAACCCGGCATTCCTGTTGTAATCGGAGAAACCAAGCCTGAAACCAAAGATATTTTCCTTCAGAAAGCCCGGGAAAACAAATCGCCCGTCTTCTTTGCCGATCAGCTTTATATGGCAAGGAAATCAAAACTCTCTGCAAAACCAAACCGCCTGATTGCCGATATTGTTTATCAGGATAAAATACATATTCCCCACCTGGTTTCACCGCTTGGAGGTAATTACCAGCTTAAAAACATCCAGACCGTAATGGCCTGCTGCCAGGTGTTGAACAGCCTGGGCATGACGGTGTCAGAACAGGACATACGCTACGGTATCCGCCGTGTAATCAGCAACACAGGTTTGATGGGCCGTTGGCAGGTGATTTCCGGAAAACCACTGACCATCTGTGATACCGGACATAATACCGGTGGTTTGACCGAGGTCGTTGATCAGATCTCAGGACTCTCCTACCAGCATCTGCATTTTGTTTTTGGAGCAGTGAATGACAAAGACCTATCCTCTATTTTCGCCATCCTCCCGAAAACAGCTACCTATTATTTCTGTAAACCGGATATTCCAAGGGGTCTGGATGCCAATAAACTGAAAAAAATGGCCTGTCAAGCCGGATTGATAGGGGAAGCTTATGAATCCGTCCGAATTGCATTGAACGCAGCCCGCTTCGCTGCCGGGAAAGAAGATCTGGTATTCATCGGAGGAAGCACTTTTGTGGTGGCTGAAGTGGTGTGAGAAAGGATAAGGGATACGGTGGGATAGGGATTTATCCTCCTGAGATGAGATGCAATATATGAACATCGTCTCCATCCTGAATCTGAGCTGATTCATATTCATCCTTTTTGATAAGTTTCCCGTTGATCTTTATGACCAGCATTTTAAAAGTAAAATTTTTCAGCCGGAGTAATTCCGTTACTGAAACAGGGTTTTTATCAATAACTTCCGGATTATTATTAAGCGTTATTTTCATATCTTAAAAGAATCTCCATAACAACATTGGCCTGCATATTGGCCACAATCCCTACCCTCGGTGCCAAAGGAGGTTGATCACTGGAAATCTCCGTAAGTTCATCCCCACAGATATGCAATCGATCCAACCTCCGGTAATGGATGAGGTCATTCATTCCGTATCCGGCCATTCCGATTCCGGTCACCAAATCTTTATGAGGCATCCGGGTCAGTATGGTTTCAATCAGCATTTTCTTTTGCCCTGCCTGGTCAAAAGCCTCTACAATGACATCACAATCATTGAAAACGGAGAAAATATTTTCAGCATTAAGCCTGAAGTCATGAACGATTATTTTTATTCCCGGATTGATCCTGAGGATATTTTCCTTGAGCATCAGCACTTTTTTCCCGCCGATCTGATCAAAGAAAAAATATTGACGGTTCAGGTTGCTCTCGGTAACCGAATCGAAATCCGCAAGGATCAAGGTGCCCACCCCAACCCTTGCCAGAGCTACGGCACAGTTGGAACCAAGGCCACCACAACCGGCGATACCGACTGTTCTTCCTGACAATTTTTTTCTAATTTCTCCGATTGTCATTTTACAAAATTAGCATTTTTTGAATTCCTGAAATGACTACTTTTGCTGCAAGTTTTTCTCTGAGCACTTGTAACTTGTCATTTATCATTAGTCATTTGAAAATCATTTTATGCGCCGAAAAAAGTTGTTGATCAGGGATCTCACCTTACGCGACGGCCAGCAATCCCTTTTTGCAACACGGATGAATCAAAGCCAGGTTGACCGTGTATTGCCTTTATACAAAGAGGCTCATTTTTATGCCATGGAGGTCTGGGGCGGAGCTGTCCCGGATTCCATCATGCGCTACCTGGGAGAAAATCCGTGGACCCGTCTTGAAAAGATCAAAGCAGAAGTCGGTGATGCTTCCCTGCTGACTGCACTTTCAAGAGGCCGTAACCTTTTCGGTTATAATCCTTATCCAGAAGATGTGATTAAAGGGTTCAACTGTCTTGCTGTTCAGTCGGGCATAGGCATTATGAGGATTTTTGATGCCCTGAACGATGTGGAAAATATGAAATCTACCATCAGTTACGTGAAAGAAAATGGAGGGATTGCAGATTGCGCCATCAGCTATACAGTTGATCCGAAATTTTCCACACGACAGAAATTCAAATCCCTCGTTCATTTCAAATCTTTGCCTCATAACATTTTCACCATTGAGTATTTTGTTGATAAAGCAAAGCAAATGGAAGCGCTTGGCGCTGATATGATCAGCATCAAAGATATGGCTGGCCTGATTCCGCCGCTGAGAACCGGCAAGCTGATCCAGCGTCTGAAAGAGGAAGTCAACCTACCTATTGATTTTCATACGCATTGCACACCGGGATTTGGACTTGCTTCCTTACTTTCCGCTATCATTCATGGTGCCGATATCGTGGATACTTCCATCATGAATTTTGCCGGAGGCCCAGCTGCCCCGGCCTTTGAACTGGTACAGATCTTCTGCGATAAGCTGGGTATTGATACCGGAGTCAACCTGGAGGCAGTGGTTAAAATCAATAAGGAGTTGAGAACAATCCGGGAAGAACTGGCAGAATTCGATTCTTACAAGCAGTTCCCCATCGATTTCGATATTACAGATTATGACTTGCCTAAAGAGATCAATAAACAGTTCATCAAGGCCATTTATATGGCAAAACATGACAAGGAATCAGAACTTCTTGCCGCGTGTCACGAAATTGAAAACTATTTCAACTTCCCTAAGCCTGATGAAATGGTTAAAAAAGCAGAGATCCCCGGAGGAATGTACACCAATATGCTGGCCCAGCTAAAACAGTTAAAACTGGACCATCTGCTGCCCAGGGTGCTTGAACTGGTTCCCCTGGTACGTGTCAAATCGGGCTGCCCTCCCCTGGTTACCCCTACCAGCCAGATTGTTGGCGTTCAAGCCGTCAATTGCGTGATTGATGAAAACAAAGGCCAGCCTTTCTTTACGACAAAATCCATACAGTTTGTCAATCTCGTCAAGGGAATTTATGGGACAACTCCCATTCCCGTTGATCCGGATTTTCGTGAACAGTTGACTGGAGTCAGGGAAGAAACTCCTTATGATACAAAAAATTACAAAAAACAGGAAAATACTGTTTTTGAGGAATATGGCGACATGAAACTGGCAGAAAATGAAAAGGATGAGCTCCTTCTTGAACTTTTCCCCACGGTAGCCCGGGATTTTCTCCAGAAAGAGGTGGAACAAAAGTATCTCACCAATATTTATGCCATCGAGGATGAGAAACGAAAAAAAGCCCAGGAAGCCCGAGAGGCTTATGAACGGCTTAGTCCTGAAGAAAAAAGGGAAAAGCTGATCGATGGACTCTATAATTTTCAGTGGTTGTCAAATCCGGATGAAGATCTGGGAAGATCATAGGTATCCCTATTGGGGCACTTGGGGTCAATCCCTGAACATTTCCGATATGCAGAAAAAAACCAGTCGAACTTTTTGATTTACTTACTGATAGATTTCCTAATTTTTAATAATTTTGTTTCCCTGAAACAAAAAAAATCCGGCTTATGACTTTCGAAGAATTCAAAAAAACACACCAACTTCTGGCTCAATATAAATATACCTGGGCTCCCATTGATAAAGGTTATAATAACCGCAGTATCTATCTCCATGTCGGTGATCTGAGCATCAGGGAAAAACCCGTCACTGCTGAAATGAAAGAGAAATTCATCGGTGGTAAAGGGTTTGACCTCCGATTGCTCTGGGATGCCACAAAACCCGAAACCCGATGGAATGATCCGGAAAACGAAATCGTGATTTCCGGTGGTCCCTGTTGCGGGATTACGCAATATTCCGGAACCGGCAAAGCCATTTGCTGTACCATCAGTCCGCAAACGGATATCGTGATTGATTCCAACGTAGGTGGTTTCTTCGGACCTTTTCTTAAATTCTGCGGTTTCGATGCCCTCGAAATCCAGGGGAAATCGGATAAAGAAATCCTGGTGGTATTTGAAGAAGAAAGAGAAATCATCGAAATTTATGAAGCCGATGATCTGCCTTCCGACAGTCATGTCCTTGCCGAACACTTGCACGACATGATGGCTGATCCGGATAATGAAAAAGACAAATACAATGTTTCAGTTGTATCAGCAGGTACTGCTGCCGAACATTCCCTTATCGGTATGCTGAATTTCAGCTTTTACGATATCAAACGCAAGAAAGTTCGTCTGAAACAAGCCGGCCGCGGGGGAATAGGAACGGTACTGCGGGATAAAAAAATCAAAGCCATGGTCGCCCATGTAAAGACCATTGGTGGAAACCGGAATAATGTGGCGAACATGGAAGCCATTCAGGAACGGGGTCGCCGTTTCAACAAAGAGATGCGCGAACTCGACGACAAGCAATGTGAGATGCGGAAAAAAGGAACGGCCCACCTTACAAATATCATGAATGATTATGATCTTTTACCAGTCAATAATTTCAAATATGGCAGCCATAAAGATGCCGGGAATATCCATGGGGATGTTTGGATGTCGTATTTTACGCAGAATGTGCCCGACGGATGCTGGGTTGGATGTAACATGGCCTGCGCCAAGGGAGTGGACAATTACGAACTTCGCTCAGGACCATACAAAGGCGACAAAGTCATCGTTGACGGACCTGAATATGAAACGACCTCTTCCCTGGGTTCCATTGCAGGGATCTTCAACCCTGACTTTACCATCGAAGCCAACTTTTATTGTGATACCTATGGGATCTGCACCATTTCCTGGGGAACCATTCTCGGTTTTGTCATGGAATGCTTTGAAAACGGTATCCTCAATGAATCACGTACCGGTGGCTTAAAACTCAACTTCGGCAATGCCGATGCAGCTATGGAATTGCTTCACCAGGTTTCCCGTGGTGAAGGCTTTGGACTGATTGCCGGACAGGGTGTACGTAAAATGAAAGCATTATTTGCAAAGAATGGCTGGGGAGATGCCGCCTTCCTCCAGGATATCGGCATGGAAAATAAAGGCCTTGAATATTCCCAATACGTATCCAAGGAATCACTGGCTCAGCAGGGTGGTTATGCCATGACCAACAAAGGTCCTCAGCATGATGAAGCCTGGCTGATCTTCATGGATATGGTCAATAACCAGATCCCTACTTTTGAGAAAAAAGCTGAAGCCCTGCACTATTTTCCCATGTTCCGTACCTGGTTCGGTTTGGGAGGTTTCTGTAAGCTACCCTGGAATGATGTGGAGCCTGAGAACAATGCACAAACCGATGAACCGGCAAAAGTTCCCGAACACGTGGATAATTACGTGACCATCTTCAATGCCGTTACGGGCTTAAATATTGATAAGCACGAAATCATCCGCCAATCGGAAAGGGTATATAATTTTCAGCGGATTTTCAATATACGCCGGGGCTACGGCCTTAGAAAACACGACGCCCAACCCTACCGTGCTTGCGGACCAGTTACCAAAGAAGAATACGAATCCCGTGCGGAACGCTACGACAAGCAGTTACTGGAACAGGTAAACTTCGATCCAACAGGAAAAACAACAGAAGAGAAGATGAAAGTTCTTCGTCAGTACCGCGAAAACCGTTACGAACAGCTACTCGATGCCGTGTATGAACGCCGCGGGTGGACAAAAAACGGGGTGCCTAAGATTGAGCACCTGAAAAAAATCGGAATGGACCTGCCGGAACTGCTGGAGGTGATCACACCGCTGCAGTAAAAGCTGGTGAGTTGGTGAGGTGGTGAGTTGGTGAGTTAGAAAACATTTATATAGTCATGAAAAAGATTACAGCAAATAAAGAGATGGTTGCTTTTTGCGGGCTATATTGCGGAGCATGCAGAAAGTATCTGACAGGGTCCTGTCCCGGTTGTCATGAAAACACCAAAGCCTCTTGGTGCAAAATACGCAGTTGCAACATGGAACATGGCTATGGCAGTTGTGCTGATTGCGAAGAATTCACCAATCCGATGGATTGTAAAAAATTCAACAACATTTTTTCCAAATTCTTTGCGCTGATTTTCAAATCCGACCGGGCTGCCTGTATAGCGAAAATCAAGGCTGATGGCTATGATAACTTTGCTTCGTTTATGGCTGAAAACAAGTTGCAGACTATACGGAAATAAGTTTTTCAATTCTGACCTTCAGGCTGCCATCTTTTGCTTTTAATGGCATTGACCAATCTGCTCCCGAACAATCAAATCACCATCCTCGATGCCGATCGTCTTCAGAAAATCAGTAAGCACGGCTGATTTTATTTAACTTCGTAAAAAGCTTTTTTTATGATCCGGAATCAATGGTACGTTATCCTGGAATCCAAGGATGTTAAAAAAACCCAAGTAGTTGGCGTCAAACGCCTGGGCGAGAACATCGTTGTATGGCGCGACCGCCAGGGAAAATTGGGAGCGGCCCTCGACCAATGCCCGCATCGTGGCGTTGCCCTGAGTAAAGGCAAGGTAAAGGACGATCACCTTCAATGTCCCTTTCATGGATTCGAATATGATCCCGATGGTAAATGCAAACTAATCCCGGCAAATGGAAAAGCAGCCCTGGTTCAGGAACATATTCACCTTTACTCCTATCCGGTATCGGAAGCCCATGGTTTTATTTACCTTTTCTGGTGTAAGACCGGTACATTTGCTCCTTCCGTTGATTTACCCTGGTTCGACGACCTGGACGAGAACGTGCCCTCATCCAGCTTCACAGATCATTGGAAAGCCCATTATTCCCGAGCTATCGAAAACCAACTTGATGTGGTTCATGTGCCATTTATCCACCGTACCACCATTGGCCGCGGGATCGGTACCCTGGTCAACGGACCCTACACGGAAACCAAGGGAACCCATTTATCTTTCTGGCCTTCCAATGAACAGGACAGGGGACAGAAGCCCATTCCACCGGCTCAAATGAGTAAACCAGAACACTCGTCCACCTACCTTACCTTCATATTCCCAAATCTATGGCAGAATCACATCATGGATTCCTTACGTATTGTGGTCGCTTTTGTTCCGATAGATGACAGCAACACCCTGTTCTACCTCAGGACTTATCAGAAAATGGTGACCTTAACGGGATTCCGGAACATCTTTTTCTGCTTGCTCAATCTTTATAATCGGGTGGTGCTTCACCAGGACAGGCGCATCGTGGAAACACATCAGCCCATGCCCACTTCACTGAAGATGGAGGAAAACCTTATTCCGGGCGACTACCCCATCATCCTTTACCGAAAAAAAAGAGAAGAACTTAAATCTATCTGAAGTCATTTCCAGTCTCCTGTCGGCAAGCCTGCTTTTATGACTACCTTTGTAAATTGATTTTCAATTCATTTACATTATGAAAACGTTACGCATCGGGGACCTGGAAATTCGATTACCCATCATCCAGGGGGGCATGGGGATCGGGATCTCGATGTCGGGTTTGGCTTCCACTGTTGCCAATGAAGGAGGGATAGGAGTGATTGCCGTTGCCGGGATCGGTATGCGGGAACCGGATTATGCGCGTGATTTCATCGAAGCCAATATCCGTGCCCTGAAAAAAGAAATCAGGATCGCAAAAGAAAAAACCAATGGAATCCTTGGGGTCAACATTATGGTCGCCCTGACCAATTTTACCGATATGGTGAAAACTTCCATTGCCGAAAAGATCGATATCATTTTTTCCGGAGCCGGACTACCCCTCAACCTGCCCGAATTTCTTCCTTCCTGGTCGAAAACCAAGCTGGTCCCCATCGTTTCTTCCGGCAGGGCGGCAGGAATTATTTGTAAAAAGTGGACAGAACATTACAACTACCTCCCCGATGCCTTCGTGGTGGAAGGACCAAAAGCCGGTGGCCACCTTGGTTTCAAGCGTGACGATATCAACAATCCGGATTTCGCGCTTGAAAAACTGGTTCCGGAAGTAAAATCACAGGTCAGGGAATACGAAGAAAAGTATCATAAACATATCCCTGTCATTGCCGCCGGCGGAATCTATACCGGGGGAGATATCCTCAAAATCATGGAACTGGGCGCCGATGGCGTACAGATGGCTACCCGATTTGTTACCACTGATGAATGTGATGCATCAGCCGGATTCAAACAAGCTTACATCGATGCCCGCCAGGAAGACATGGAGATCATCATCAGCCCTGTCGGGATGCCGGGACGGGCCATCTCCAACGAATTTATCGACAAGATCAATAAAGGAGAAAAAAAACCGGTAAAATGCCCTTATAAATGCATCAAGACCTGCGACATCGAGAAAACACCTTATTGTATTTTCGCTGCCCTGTTGAATGCCATGAAAGGAAATTTCCTGAACGGATTTGCTTTTGCAGGATCCAATGCCTTCAAGGCTACAAAGATCATCTCCGTCAAAGAAACATTTCGCAACATCCTGCGTGAATTCCGCGATGCAGAACAGATTTAGCCATGACATTTATCTTCCTTCATATACGGATAGGTAAACTCCGTCGGAGGAATCAGCGTTTCCTTGATCGTCCGCGGGTTTGTCCAGCGTAACAAGTTCAGATGACTTCCTGATTTATCGTTGGTTCCCGATCCGCGGGCTCCCCCGAAGGGTTGCTGCCCTACCACCGCACCTGAAGGTTTATCGTTGAAGTAAAAGTTCCCTGCTGCATACCGTAAAATACGACATGCCCGGTTGATGGCTTCGCGGTCTTTTGAAAACACGGAACCGGTAAGACCATAAGGAGAGGTCTGGTCACAGATCCTTAGCGTTTCTTCGAAATCCTTGTCTTTATAAACAAAGATAGTCATCACCGGACCGAAGATCTCTTCCTCCATGGTTTTAAAATGAGGGTTGGTTGTTTGAATTACCGTCGGCTGAACAAAATATCCCTTCGTTTTATCACCATTTCCTCCAAAGATCACTTCTGCATCGGTCGATTTCTTCGCCTCATTGATGTACCCCATAATATTGTCGAAAGAGGCTTCATCAATCACCGCATTCATAAAATGGCTAAATTCCCTGACATCTCCTACGGTAATTCGTCCAATCATTTCACCTATCCTGGATTTCACCTCCGTCCACATGGATTCAGGAATGTAAGCACGGGAAGCCGCCGAACATTTTTGTCCCTGATATTCAAATGCACCCCTGACAATGGCAACAGATACCTCCTGGGGATCGGAAGAAGGATGAACGAAAATAAAATCCTTGCCTCCTGTTTCCCCGACAATACGGGGATAAGAGCGGTAATGATCCATATTTTGTGCAGCGGTCTTCCAAAGCATGTTAAAAGTATTGTTTGATCCGGTGAAATGGATTCCGGTCATGTCGCAATGATTCAGGACGGCCTTACCAATCAGGCTGCCAGGCCCGGGAAGGAAGTTGATGACGCCATCCGGGAGTCCGGCCTCCTGAAATATTTTCATCAGAAAATAATTGGAAAGCAGTGAGGTGGTTGCCGGTTTCCAAACGGTGGTATTCCCCATCAGGGCCGGAGCCATATTCAGGTTTGAAGCAATGGCTGTGAAGTTGAAGGGGGTTACTGTAAAAACAAACCCTTCCAGCGGCCGGTATTCTATACGGTTGATGATGCCCGGTTGGGAATGCGGCTGTTCCTTGTATATTTCTGTGATGAAAAAAGCATTGAAATTGAGAAAGTCGATGGTTTCACAGGCCGCATCAATTTCAGCCTGATAGGCGCTTTTCCCTTGTCCCAGCATGGTAGCAGCATTAATCAGCGGTCGGTATTTTTTAGAGATCAGTTCAGCTGCTTTCAGGGTGATGGAAACCCGGTCAACCCAGGGAAAAGCCTCCCATTCCTTATGTGCCTTCAGCGCCGCATCTATGGCCATCTTCACTTCTTTTTCCCCGGCCATATGATAGGTTGCCAGTAAATGCTGGTGATCGTGAGGCATGACCACCTTGCCCGTTTTCCCTGTCCGTATCTCCTTTCCCCCAATGATCAAAGGGATATCCTGAACTTCATTGCCAAGGCGATCCAATTCTGTATTTAATGCTTTACGTTCTTTACAACCCGGGGCATAGTTCAGGGTATGCTCATTCGACGGGCGTTCCATATAAAAAATTGCATTATTCATAGCGGATGTTTTTTAATCAAAGTTACTTTTTTTAACGATATGCTTCTTTTTGCATATCGAAAGTTTCTTTACCACTGCAAAGGTATAAACAATTTAGAATGTTTCTAAATTATTAAGCAGAATAATTTTTAATTTTACGCATCAATCCATCCGGAATGCTTTTTACCTCCTTTCATTTTTTTATTTTCCTGCCGCTTATCCTTTCAATTTATTATCTGCTTCCCCACACCTCACGATGGATTTTACTCTTGCTGGCCAGCATGATATTTTATTCGGTTTTCAGTCCGGCATTTCTCTTATTTTTCATGGTTCTTATCCTGATTAATTATTGGTTGGGGAAGAACATCTACTCAGACCAGGGACTATTTAACAAACGGTATTACTTCTCAGGTTTGATAATCAACCTAATGGTCTTGTGTTTTTTCAAATATTTCGACTATCTGGAAATGGATATGTTGCGTATTGCCAGATTGCTGGATCTGCGCTATCCCTCTCCCATGATCCGGGTGATACTTCCCCTGGGTTTATCCTTTTTGATTTTCACCCTGATCGCCTACCTGGTGGATATAAAAAGAAAAAGAATACCCGCTGAGCAGCACCCCGGGATATTGGCGACCTATTTCCTGTTTTTTCCCAAAATAACCCAGGGACCCATTGAAAGAGGGGAACGATTAATTCCTCAGTTCTACACCATTCACCCTTTTGATTATGCGCGTTTCACCGGCGGATTGAAACGTATGGCCTGGGGATTTTTTAAAAAGTTGGTGATTTCGGACACCCTGGCGCTTTATGTCAATGCCGTTTTTACCGATTCCAGTCACATCAATGGTCCTTACCTGATACTTGGCATCATCCTCTTTGCCTTCCAGATATACGCTGACTTTTCAGGATATACTGATATTGCTTTAGGAACTGCCTCACTTTTTGGATTTAAACTGACCGAAAATTTTAAAAGGCCCTATCTGGCTGATTCCATTAAGGAATTCTGGAACCGATGGCATATCAGCTTTTCGACCTGGCTTCGCGATTATATTTTTCTTCCTTTGGCCTATTGGTTTTCAGCCAGGATGAAAAAAGAGCGATACGCTGGCCTGTCCACAGAAAAATGGATTTATTTTTTCTCCATCATGATCACTTTTTACATTTGCGGGCTCTGGCACGGAAACGGGCTGAAATTCCAGGTATGGGGATTGCTTTTCGGCCTTTTCCTGACCTTTTCCAACTGGATGCAAAAACCCTTTCGAGAGATCAGAAAGAGATTCCATATTCGCAAGACCGCTGTCGGGTATAAAAAATTCCGTATCCTCATGACTTTTACACTCCTTTGTTTGACCTGGATCTTTTTCAGGGCAGATGACCTGTATCAAGCCAGGGACATCCTGTCCCACCTCTTTCACGGGTGGACCTTTTCCGGGCTTACAGTAAGCTGGGATATCCTGCTTCATCACGGGATCAACGAGCGGATCATGGGAATCATGGCTATCTCAACCGGAATTCTGGTTCTGACAGACATCCTGTCAGAAAAAAAGGATATTTTTCAGCGCCTTGGAGAACATTCAATTCTGATTCGCTGGAGTATTTATTACCTGCTTATTTTGGTCATTATCGTATATAGTGCCGGCGGGAACCGTCAATTCATTTACCTCCAGTTCTGATGCACAGCAAGGTGAACATATTACTCCTGAAAATCTTTTTTTTGGCCCTGCCTTTTATTCTGCTTTTTACCTGGATAGAATACCAGACCCGCCAACTACCCAATTCCTATTCCCTTAAAAAAAGTAATTTTGAACGCATCCATGATTCCGTCCGCATTCTGGTGCTGGGGTCTTCCCATGCACTAAAAGGCATTAATCCGGATCTTTTCTCATGCAAAGGCTTTAATTTCAGCAACAGCTCCCAGTCCCTGGATTTTGACGCTTATATTTACCATGAATTCAATTCCCATATGCCCAGTTTGAAGGCCGTCATCCTGGAAATTTCTTATTTTTCTTTCTTCTACACCCTTGGTGATTCACCCGAAGACTGGCGGCAATATTTTTATTATCATCATTATGGCATCCACCCTTCAGGTTTGGATTTGTCAGATCCTCGCGCTTTTTTTTATACTACCCTTTACACCAAGGGATTCATCAACGATCTGGTTTTCGGGAAGCTCGAATGCAAAAAGGAATTCGGGGATATTCAGTCCAATGGCTGGGAAAAGACTTCATGCATCAGCGATCCTTCAGCCATTTCAGACCAGGGTGGCCAGGCCCGGGCCAGCCTGCATAAAAGCCTCATGCATGAATCCAGGGCATCCTTCATCCTGGGTCGTCTTGAGGGTTTATTATCCCGATTAAAACAGGACAACATTGCCATTTATCTGGTCACCACTCCGGTCTTCAGTACCTATGCGAATCATTTGGACCCAGAAATCATAAAAAGAAATCACGATATCATTTCCCGGCTCCACGGAAAATATCAAGTATCCTATTTTGATTACGCTTCAGATCCCCGTTTTCAGAAAGATGATTTCTACGACAACGACCACCTCAACACCAGGGGCGCTGAGAAATTCAGCCGAATCCTGGAGGAAGATTTCCTGAAAAAAATCTGCAAGGATTAAGGATAAGTCTTCCTGAATTTTAACGACTGGAAAGTATCTCCTGTCTGCGTCTCTTCAGCAAAATAAAAACAAAAATCCCCCGGAGATATCCCCATCCATAAGCAAGATGTAATATAAAAAAAAGCCAGGGAAGGTAGAAGATCAGTCGCCATTCCGAAGCATCCCTGCAAAGCGAAATGGAGTAAATCAAATCTGTCAGCAGATAAATGCCTAATCCTGCTGCAAACAAGCAGGCAAAAACAGGATGTAACAGCATTGCTGGTGGGAAAATCAATAAAAACAAGGTGAAAGCCAATGGTACCAATTGCCTTACTGTGGTCGGCTTACCGATTTTATACGAAACCAGGGGTTTGAATAAGCCATACTGATAAAACATCCTGATCACCGACTTAATTTTATTCCGGGTATAATAGGTCACAGAAACATCCGGAATGAGGTATATGCTTCCTCCTGCTTTGACCAGTCTTGCATTGAATTCATCATCCTGATTGCGGATCAGTTCTTCATCGAACATGCCGATTTTTTCAAAAACCTCCCGACGGTAACATCCGAAAGTCACGGTATCCACCCTTTTGATGTCTTTTGAACCGATCCTGAAATGGGCATTCCCGACACCAAACGGACAGGATAAAGCCTTTGCAATCGACATTGATTTCAAGGATGAGTCAGGCGGTCGGGCAGAACATAATCCGCCGACGTTATCTGCATTCAGCGCGTGGGAAGATTCTACCAGTTTGGAAATATAATTACCGGGATACTCTGCATGAGATCCGATGATGAAGATCAACGCTCCTTTTGCTTCCCTGATACCCATGTTCAACGCATAAGGAACATATTGCTTTTCATTGATCAGCAAACGTACCCGGGTATTTCCCATTGCATATTGCTCCACGATTTCCCGCGTGCCATCCTTGCTGCCGCCATCCGCTACCAGGATTTCCACATTCTCCGATGGATAATCCTGAGATAACAGTTGATCAAGTACTTTCCCGATATACGCTTGCTCATTGAAAGCGGGGATGATAAGCGTGACAAATGGCTGCATAATCCTTACTTTTTTATGGCTGTTTGTTGATCATGCCTGATGACTGCATTCAGGGTCAGGAGATAGAATATCGTGAACGAAATGATCTCAAGGACCGCGAATAATTTTAAAAAAGTAATAAATTGAATTCCCTTGATCATTCCCAATCCGACCATAAGACAAAAATGGATCAGGTTCCAAAAGCCCAGGGTACGGATTTTTTCAAGACCAATCAATACGGCATTCATAGGGGATGCAACAAGGAAAAAAATGTAACCCGTGATGAGGATGCGGGAATAGTCGCCTGCCAGTATCCATTTCGCTCCGAACACAAAAGAAAAAAGAAATGGCCCGAAAAACAGGATGACCATCAGCGACACAAGGCCGATTCCTGCGAGGATGGCTGACACCCGAAGAAAGTCTGGCCGTATGGATTGGCGGGTATTCCTGTTTTCGGTAACTTTCTGAAGTAAAACCTGAGAGACGGCCATGGTGATCAGGGCAAAGGGCAATAAGATCGCTTGCTGGGTGAGATCGAAAAATCCGAGGTCGGTTTTGGTGAACATCCGGCTGATGATAAAAACCGGGTACTGCATGGCGATGGTGCCCAACAGGTGAGGAAGGAGATTAAAAAGCGGAAAATGCCTGTAAGATACCGCCATCTCCCTGATCCCGGTCATGGAAAAAAATTTCCATGAAAAACTTGTTTTTTTCAGCTGAAGAATTCCGGACAGGGTATTGGAAATATTTCCGGCCAGATCGCCCCAGAAAAGACCGGCTGGATTTTTTAATAAACCAAAACTCAGTTGAACAATTCCTTCGGATCCCCGGCGGGTTATTTTATTGACCGAGATCGAACGGAAGGCTTTTTTCCTCACCAACCAGTAATTGACAGACTGAAAAAAACTGAAGAAGAACATGCTCAAGGGAAGGAGGAAAAGTAGGTTGACAAGCTGGGCAGGAAACTTCAGCAGACCGGAAATTTCATTTCTCCAGAACAGGAGAATGAAAAAAACCAGGAGGTTAAATAAAAAATTCAGCCCGATCGTAAGGAAGAGCAGATTCGCTCCGTCTTTATCCGATTTCGGCAAACCGATGGCCAGATCATAACGAAAATTCGCAATTACTGTAAGGATTCCGAAAAGGCTGAAATAGATGGCAAAAGCTCCGAAATCCTCCGGAGTATAAACCCTCCTCAGGACAGGTTGCATGATCAAGGGGATCGCCTGACCCAGACCAGTACCAAAAATTAATATCAGTGTACTTCTGAAAAAATCCGATGAGCCGGTCAGCTTTTTAATCATCCGGGATATCAATTAATTGGAAACGGATAGAGGTCTTTGTTCCGGTAGATGTACACTTTCTTATTCTTGTTCACCGGATTTAAAAAATGCATCAGATTATCTATAAAACCCGGATTAATAGCGGTTTCATACACCAGAAAAGGAAAATGTACCCGGGCTTTGACCACCCTTTTCTGCAGATCCTGGTCTCCGGTGAACAAAATAAATCGGGGTTGTTCCGCCCGGGGTTTTTGCGCCACCCTGAGCATCATGTCTTCAGTTGTTTCATTGTCCAGCAATTCATCATAAACATGCGGCCATTGCCCTGTATAAAAACGGGGTAAGAGTTCTGGAGAATTATCTGCATCGGCTACCAGAATTTGTTCAAGACAGGGATATTTTGACAGATAGGTCATGCTTTCCACCCGGGCATGTTTGGAATAAACGACGGATACCACGGGCAGAAGAATCATATTGACAACCCAGAAAAAAGTCCAGCAACCGCTCAGCAAACCGGGATGATTTGGCCAGCATGCCGACCTCGTGAAAAAGGCATTCCATCCGCTGATACCTGTCACGATCAACAAGGGGATGATGGGGAGAATAAATCTTTCCTGTTTATTTGGGAAAATGGAATGAAAAAGAAGAAAAACGGCAACAGGTATAAAAAGGATCAGGTACTTTTTCCAGGAATAAATGAACCCAAAGAAGATGAACAGGCTGACAGGAGGAATCAGAATCCCTGCAAGAAAGAGCAAATAGGTGTACCAAGGCAACACAAAGTAATCATTGGCAGCGGTCAGGTTGTACCGTATATGCTCATAAAGTTCGGCAAAAGGCTGACCCCATAAAAAATATCCAATGGCGCCCTGGATCAGTATAATCGGTACAAGAACACCCAGGGTAAGCACAAGGGTTTCCTTCCATTTTTTTTGCAACAACAGCGCCAGGCCAAGACCCGCTGAAAAAAAAGCCGTTTGCATACGCGTATTGAATGCGAGTCCGAGCAGGATACCCGATAAAAAATAGATTCCCAGTGAGGTTTTACCTTCATTTTTTACAAGCATCCAGATCGAAAGCATAAGAAAGGGAATGCAAACCATCTCGATAAGGTTTCTCACACTCATCCAGGGCATGAACCACAATATGGCCAGCAATAATCCAACGGTCCCCGCCGATCGCCGATCACTGATCTTCTCTGTAATCCTGTATCCCAGCCAGACTGTGATCAGCGACCATCCGGCATGGATCAGCCGGATAAAGAACATTTTTGTCTGAGGATCATCAAGATGTATCCATCTGAAAAAAGAAAACAGTAGGAAATTCAACCCGGGATAAAAAAAGTTATGTCCTGTCGGCCCATGGTTATCCCTCGACCACGGAAGCCAGGAGTTGTAATCAAAACCATCTACCCATGATTGTGCCGATTCTATGACCAGAAAGTGGTCGTCGATCATTCCCCAGCCTTTGGCAAATATGACCGATAGTATCCGGAAAAAGACAGCCGATCCCATGATGATCAACAAGGGTCTCTCCTTCCAGGTTCTGCTGATTCCTGCCAGTAAAATCATGTCAAACGGATTGTAAATTCCTTCACTACAAAGGACACAAAGATAAATAAACGCCGGATAATTCAGTTATCTTGACTGATGTTTGAAAAAGTATTAGTTTAGCATGCCCTTATATCAATGGGAAACACAGAACGGTCAATCCTTGAAAACAAATTCCAGAATCCGCTTTCACCAGTTTGCCTTTTATTACCTCTGCCTTGCATTTGTTTTCATGATGCCAGTCTTTGGGCGTATCCTTCCCCTCCTGATTGCATTGATGGCGCTGAACTGGCTGATAGAAGGAAGTTATATCCGGGTTTTCCCTGCTTTGTTGCATGAAAAAAACCGCCTCCGGCTCCTGTCATTCAGTCTGTTTTACCTTCTTTACCTACTTGGCCTGCTTTATTCAGATAACATGGATTATGGCTACTTTGATATTCAGGTTAAATTGTCACTACTCGCTTTTCCCCTGATCTTTTCCACCACGGATAAGCATTTGTTCACCCGCGTCAGGATCAATGCTTTGCTCCTGTCCTATATCACCGGGTGCCTGGCCGGTTCTTTATTATTCTTCGGACATGCTTTGTATAACACACTTCATTCCGGCCTGATTGATTCTTTCTATTATTCAAATCTCTCCTGGTATTTTCACCCCAGCTACCTGTCCATGTACTATTCATTTGCCATTGCTACCCTGATCTGGCTCCTGATTGAAAACCACCGTCATATTCAAGCCTGGATGACCATAACAGGCTCTTTTCTGATCCTTTTGTTTTTTATTTTTATTATACTACTGAGCTCGAAAGCAGGCCTGCTCGGCCTGGTCTCCGTCTTATTATTCTGCTTCCTGATCCTCTTCTTTAAAAAAAAACAATGGAAACTTGCCATGTCGGCCGTATTGATCAGCATCCTGGCTTTCTATATCGGACTGAAGGTCTTTCCCTTTGCTTCTGAAAGAATTTCACAGGCAAAGGAATCCCTGCAATCCGACAGCCCTCAACCGATGGATCCGAAACGGAAAAGCACTTCCGACCGTATCGAGATATGGAAGGCGGCCTCTGTGCTCATCGGAAAACATTTCATATTCGGAGTCGGCACAGGAGATGTAAAAGATGAATTGTTAAAGGAATATCAAAACGAAAATATCATGGAAGGCTTTCAGAAGAAAATGAATGCCCACAACCAGTATCTTCAGACCTTTGTTGCCCTGGGAATTGCAGGTTTTCTCCTGCTGATTCTCATGCTGGCACTCCCGGCCCTGATCGCTTTAAAGGATGAAAATTATCTCTATTTTTCCTTTCTTCTGATTTTCGCCCTTAACATCGCGGTGGAGTCTATGTTGGAAACGCAAGCCGGAGTTATATTTTATGCCTTCTTCAACACCTTTTTCTTCACTGCTTTCTATTGCTCCCCACCTCCATCGAGCAATGCTCCGGCTCACTGATCCATCCAGATAATAATCCGTAAAATGCCCTGTGTGTAAGTCCTCTGGAAGCCGAAATGGTTCAGGTTTGGATATGCATCGTTCAACATATCGTAAAAAGAATTATTTTTGTACCGACAATGCAATAGTCACTTTATCACTATGTTACTTTGTTACTCTGTCACTCTGTTACTATTAGTATATGCAAACTCAATTTAAAACCAAGCTTTCAGACATTCAACTTCATTATAAAATCTGGATGTCTGATCATCTCGAAACCGGAATAATGGGCGATGGCAAATGGCAGATGCTCAAGTTGATTGAGGAAAAGGGTTCCCTGAAGGCAGCCTGTGACGAGCTGGGTTACACTTATCGCCGGACCTGGGGTAATATTCAAAAAATTGAAAAATTTTTTGGATTTCCTTTACTTGAAAAATTCCGTGGCGGCGCTGACGGAGGAAAAATGACCCTGACACCCGAAGGCCGGCAACTGGTGAAAGCTTTTGATGAGTTTCATGCGACGGTGGATAAGACCATCAATAAAGGATTTGAGAAGTTCATTCGGGATCTGGGGGACGAGGGGGCGTGATGCAGGATGTGGGATGCAGGATGCAGGATGCAGGATGCAGGATGATTTTTAATCTGGTATAACGTGTTAAATAGATTTTTTGTTATTGCTGTTTTCGTTGGCTGTATTTCTGTCCTCTGTTTTGCGCAGCAAAAGAAGGGCGGCCTGAGCGGGGATCTCGTCATCTTCCACGCCGGTAGTCTTGCGGTTCCAATGAAAGAGATCGCAGCTGAATTTAAAAAACTTCATCCGGATGTCAACCTTTTGCTTGAAACTGCGGGTAGCGTGGAATGTGCCAGAAAGATCACGGATCTTAAGAAACCCTGCGATATCATGGCTTCCGCCGATTATCAAGTGATCGATAAAATGCTGATCCCCCGCTTTGCCGATTGGAATATCCGGTTTATAGCCAACGAAATGTGTATCGTTTATACGGCTAAGTCCCGATACCAGGATAAGATCGATAACAAGAACTGGTTTGAGATCCTCCTGAAGAAGGATGTAGCCTACAGTCGTTCAGATCCCAATGCCGACCCTTGCGGGTACCGCTCGGTGATGACCATGCAACTGGCTGAAAAATACTATAAAAAGCCCGGATTGGCTAAAATGCTGATGGCTAAAGACCAGAACTATATGCGTCCGAAGGAAGTTGACCTGGTGGCCTTACTGGAAATTGAAGCCCTTGATTATATTTTTATATACAAATCTGTAGCTGTTCAGCATCACCTTAAATACCTTGAATTACCTGATGAAATCAACCTGAAAAACCCGGCTTATTCAACCTTTTACCAGCAGGCTTCGGTCGACATCAATGGCAAACAGCCTGATCAGAAAGAAACCATGCGCGGGGAAGCCATGCTCTATGGAATAACCATGCTGAAAGATGCAACCCACAAACAAGCTGCAACTGCCTTTCTGCAATTTCTCCTTTCAAAGGATAAAGGGATGAAGATCCTCGAACGTAACGGGCAACCTTCGGTGATCCCGATGACTTCTCAGAATTATGAGATGATCCCGGCTGAACTTAAACCATTGATCAAAAAAAAATAATATTTAACCAACATGTTCACAATGGCGCTAAGTCCGCATAGTATTTGCCACATCCTCTGGATTATAACTTCAAACCTGAAGGAAAAACAGAAATACCAAGATTCATCGCGTAAGCTCTTTGATCAAGATGATCCTCTCCACCCTGTCACATTCTGAAATTTAAAAACTGTAAACATGAAAAAAATCAGTGTTATCTTCGCATTCTTCATCCTGAGCATGCAGATGACCGCACAACACGAACCTCAGAATTCAGGCAAGGAAACCCTTGTAAAAAACCCGGTAGTTTCAGCAGATAAAGCTGACCGGAACAACAATTTCTATGACAATGAGGAAACCTACTCCCTCCCTTTATCTCCCCTGGTGGTGGAAGGCGAAATTGAAAATCCTGGTCCGGTTGATTTTTCAAAGCTCATGAAAAGAACGGTCATCGTCAAGGAAACCCGTCTGAATAAAGATGGGAGCAACAGTTTTACAGGGGCTTACCGCTATGATGGTTATTCCCTTTTCGACATCCTGAACGACAGGATACTGAATAAGAAAAATGCGACAGAATTCCGTCCAATTATCGATCTTTACGTCGAAATCGAAAACGATAAGGGAGAAAAGACCATTTTGAGCTGGGGAGAAATCTATTATCCGAATCACCTTCACAATTGCATCCTGGCTACTGATGTCATGCGGATCGTTCCAAGTAAAACCAAGGATCTCTGGCCATTGCCGGCAGACAACAAACTGGTCATCGCTTCCGATCTATTGACTGAAAGGAATATATCCCATCCGGTAAAAATTACCGTTAAATCCTATGCTAAAACCTTCCCCGTCAACCGGGAGATCAATCCCCTGTATTCCAAAGAAATAAAATTGTTTTCAGGTGATCACCTGGCAGAGCGCTTTTCTGCCATTCCAAACTCCCATTCGCTGGTCACCCTGCATACTGTTTTTTATGGAAAAGGAAGAGGGATTCATACCACCCAGCCTTTCACCGGGCTTCCTTTAAAAGAATTGCTGGCGAAAACCATTCCCTTTCATGCGGCTAACCTTAAAAACGGACTGATAGCCATTGTCGGGCTTGATGGCTACCGTTCGGTATATACGGTGAGTGAGATCATGAACCGGAACGACCAGGCAGAAGTGCTTCTTGTACCCTGCCCGGATGAGAAAGACGGAGGCATGTTCAGGATTTTCCCCTCCTGCGATTTCTTCTCCGACCGCGCCGTCAAAGCCGTATCAGAAATCCACTTCAATTAATTCCTAATTCCTAATTCCTAATTGAAACCCAATCCCCTTCAACTGACCTTCATCCTTCTTTCCGGCCTGGTGCTATTGTTCATCCTTGCTCCGCTTACCGGGATGTTTCTTTCAACCACACCCGGAAGGCTTTTCGACACCCTGGGCGAAGCGGAGGTACGCAACAGCATATGGTTGACCCTGTGGACTTCCATGGCCGCTACCCTGATCTTTTCCGTTGCTGCCATTCCCTTCGCCTTTATCCTCGCCCGGAAAAGTTTTCCAATGAAAAAGCTGGTTTCGGCCATCATTGATCTGCCGGTGGTCATACCCCATTCCGCCGCTGGCATCGCCCTTCTGGGGTTTATTTCCAGGGATACCTTTGTCGGGAAGTTAGGATCTTCCCTGGGATTGAATTTTATCGGTCATCCGGCCGGCATTGCGCTGGCCATGGCCTTTGTCAGTCTGCCCTTCCTGCTCAATTCGGCCAGGGATGGATTTGCCATGGTTCCTGAGCGACTGGAAAAGGCGGCGCTCACCCTGGGCGCATCACCGGCAAGGGTTTTCTTAACCGTTTCAATTCCCCTTGCCTGGCGGAATATTGTGTCCGGACTGATCCTGATGTTTGCCCGGGGGATGAGCGAATTCGGGGCTGTGATCATCATCGCTTATCACCCCATGACCACCCCGGTGATGATTTTTGAACGATTCGGGGCCTTCGGACTGAAATATGCCCAGCCAGTGGCAGTACTTTTTATTCTGGTAACACTGACCTTGTTTGTTGCTTTGAGGTGGATTGGCAAGGGAAAAAGCTGGTGAGTTGGTGAGCTGGTGAGTTGGTGAGCTGGTGAGTTGGTGAGTTGGTGAGTTGGTGAGTTGGTGAGTT
>CAZSDU010000028.1:0-35839 GCA_964605775.1 uncultured Prolixibacteraceae bacterium
AGGGAATTTTATTATTTTAATTAGAAATGACAGTAAAATATTTTCTGGAAAATTACTAATAAGGTAATTATAGAAAGATTACTAATTATTGATTTTTTCATATAGTACAAATAGGTTGAAGTTGTTTTCAAGGTAAAAATAGATAAAAACCTTGAATGAAATATTATATATCTTTCCCTCAGATAATAAAGGATCAACTCCTGAAATGCTTTTGCATTCAGGTTTTCCCTTTGAACCATCTCGCTTTTATTACCCGGCTTCTTGACTTCAATAAGAACGCCAGGCAAACTTTTGGAATCACTACCGGTATGGATCACAAGATCATTCCGGCCTTTGGTATTGATATAAAAGTTTGGGGAATAAAATGTATTCTTTAAAAAATCACCCAGGTCATTTTTGTTGTGTTCCTCTGATTCTTTTTCATCTAACCCATCCAGCAACCCGATAAGATTCTTCTTGAAGAGTTCTATCTCGATACGGGAAGGTTTTTTCTTTAAAAAGGCCTTATTGAGAGATTTTCGTGGGGATAAGAGGGATAATTGTATGATTAAGGAATGATTCTCTTTTCAAAAGTAGGAAAAGAGAATGAATACAGGGTAAAAAAATTGTCATTCGTTGCGTTTGAGTAGAAAAAAAATGTCATCTTTAGCTTTCCTCAAATCAGAATCGCATTTTCCGATATTTTAACAAGGGTTTCTAACCCTTAGGCTTACCGAAATGTAAGCCATAAATCCTGTTGACTTTCAGTATTTTATATTGTATATTTACCGCAGTAAATTTAAACCGGTAAACCATGAAAAAATTATTCGCCATTTGTTCATTGCTTATTATCTGCGTGGGCTTATACGCCCAGAATGCAGAATACATACAGAAAAAAGACTTCCAGACGGAAAAAAAGAAAATTGTTGAAAGTATCAACGGGGTGAAGAAATCGCTGTCTGCACAATCCAAGCTTCAGGATAGCCTCAACCAAACCCAGGCTTTGCTGAAAGCCGAGTTTTCCAGGCTGTCGGATTCCATTAACAAGCAATCCGCGACCCTTAAGGAACTCCAGGAAAAAGTTGAGTTTTCCCAGGAAAAAACCAATTCCTTCAGGGTGTATTTTTACATTATTCTGATCATTTCTTTTGTCCTTGTGCTGATCGTATTTTTCTTTTTACGTTCAGCAATGCGTGGAATTAAAGCTGAACTCAGTGAGGCGGTTGGGGTTTTAAAGGATAAAACTGACAAGGAGTTCGAAAAGATCCATTCAGGTATCTCTGAGCAGGCTGAAGCAATCATTAACCATAACAATGAGCTGAAGCTGAAGTTGACGGAATTAGAATCGTCATTCCATCAACAGCAGAAAGAAAATGAGGAGTATCATCATGAATATTCAGCAAAGATTCAGGAAAAATTCAATGAAATTCTGCATTCAACAGAAATGATGGACAAATCACAGAAAGAAGCCATTCAGATGATTGAAGAAAAGCTGAAAACCAGATGGGCTTCAACTGATGCCAAACTGGCTGAGATCAATGCGAAGCTGCTGAAATAATTTTCACCAGATCGTTTCCGAGTCCGATGCGGTAACCCTTTGAAAAGTAAAGGATTTCACCTTTATCATTCACAAAGCAGACTACGGGTTGCTGCAGTACTTCAGATTGTTTCATGGCTGCTGCCAATGCTTTTATGCCTGACGGATGGGCGGTACGGTAAAGAATTCCACTGGGTAATGCGGTTTGATGTTGCTGCTGAAAATCATGCTTCTCCTGATCACTGGAAAAGAGAAGAAGAATGTTTCCTTTCCATTTTTCAAAATCAGTCTTTTTCGCTTTCATCTCAGCCACAAAATGCTTGCTTGGCTCCTTAGCGGGTTCCATCCAGGCCAGGATCAATCCATTGCCGGTACGGAGCGATGCTTTCTTTTCCTGAACCAGAGAGGGGATGAAGGTATTCAGATCAAGCTTTCCTAATGCAGCGATAGGCGCGTAGTGCTTTCGCAAGTGAATGGTCTCCTTAAAAAGCTGGTCGGTTTCGATGTTGAAATATTGCATTTCAGCTAGCACCGTCCCGCCTGTAATCCTGTTCCCGCTTACCAGAACATAATATCCCGGGGACAGATCCAGTGAACACGGAAATGATTTCAGCAAGGGATGGTTTTCATAATCGAGAGAGGTAAAGAAGCCCTCTGCAAATTTCCCGATCGTGAAATGGGTATAGTATTCCGGAGTGATTTTATTTCCGGGATCTGACGAAAGTCCTAATGTCCCTCGTTCTCCTGAATCCGAAGGGGCTTCATCAAAAAAGACATCCATCCATTTTTCCCGAAAAAAATACTGTGGAACACGTGTCCCGGGTTCCAACCTCGCCGCTATTCCGAAACTCCGACAAATGGCAATGAAGCATATATCCCTGGAATGTTCATCCGATATCCGGAGTTCATATACCCCTCTTGGGGTCAGCGGAGCCCTGCCATAATTGGCCGTTTTGTTAATGGCAATGTTCGATTTAATCCATTCCGTTATTTTTTCCGGATTGTTTCTTGCCAGCAGGATGAAAGCGGTATCGAATTTTTTCTGAAAAAATACTTTGTAAGGTTTAAGCCATTCATTATCGATGCGCGGACAAAGAACATATTGAACGTACATTTCCCGGCTAAGACCAGACTGCACATAGGGAGCGGAATGAAGGATATGATCAGAAAGTACTTCCGGATCCACATCCCTCAGGTCTTTTTCCGAAACGGAAGACAATAAAGGGAAGGCCAGATGCTTGAATTCAAGTGGGATTTCTGAAATAAAATTAATCAGTTCACGCCAGTTTCCGCGGCTTTGTTTTAAAAAACGCCAAAGCGTGTCGGGATTTATTTTCAGTATCCTGGCCAGCCGGAAAGTCTTCACAGAGTCAATAAAGGTGGATTCATAATTTGTTCTTACCCTGTCTTCAAATGCCAGTTTTTCAGCATTTGACTGCTTCAATGAATCGTTTCTCTCCATTACCACATTTTGCTCCTGAGGAGGAACCAGGTCATATTCTTCCCGATATACCATCCCGGGTTTCTGGTCAAGAACGACGATAATGGTATCTTTATCTGTTGCATTAACCTTTTTTGAGGAGTAAAATCCGTTTTTCGCGGCACGGATGATCAGATCTCCATACCCCGTCAGAAAAGAAGCCCTGCCCTCCAGGTCTGAAAAAGTGGTGTATAGGGCATAAAATTCCGCATAATTGTACAGCTGAAATTCAACCCTTGCACTATCGACAGGGTTCATGTTAACATCCTTGACCTTTACCATGATCCTTCTGGTTTGTGTATAGTTAGGAAGCACATTGATCCGAGTGAACCTTTCATCCCTGAGAAGCACATCTTCTGGTCCATCGTAATTTCCGAATACATTGGTGCTGACCAGCATCGCTCTTTTTGCAGGAGCCGTAAACCAGGCGATATCCAGGTCGGTTTCAGGTTCACATGCACCGATGAAATGCCATTTACCATCGACCCAGACTTCCACCCAGGCATGATTGTCATCGCAATGGGCCCATCGCGGGGTATAACATTGTCTTGCCGGTATCCCGACCGATCTCAGGGCAGCAACGGTGAGCGTGGATTCTTCCCCGCATCTCCCGAAGGCAGTTTTTACGGTTGCAAGAGGTGAAGAAGAACGGCCATCTGTACCCTTGTAGGTGACTTTT
This sequence comes from uncultured Prolixibacteraceae bacterium, assembly GCA_964605775.1. GTDB lineage: Bacteria > Bacteroidota > Bacteroidia > Bacteroidales > FEN-979 > CAZSDU01. The sequence goes on from CAZSDU010000028.1 coordinate 3,676, forward strand.
TCATGGCACCAGTGGTTGACTTCCAGCACAGCTTCTTTCATCGTTAAATTTCGAACCCGGTCTTCGATCTCGGTAAAAAACACCCATCTTGCTGAATCGAGGTTTTCGTTATTTACCCTGACGGGCAGAACAAAATGCCTGAAAATCGCTTCCGGAATTTGCTTTCCCCATGAAAAGGTATCCCTGGCAGCCAGGGTTGCCCTGACATTTTTGAGATAAAACTCCCCGTTATAATCAGCAAGATCGCTGAGGGGCATATAAGCATACAGGAATTTTAATGCTTCTTTTTCTGCCGTTGATAAATCCTCATCAAAAACTTTAAAAAGCTGTTCGGACCGTTGTTTTGCAAGTTTCTTTTGTTTTTCAAACTGAATCTCCACCTTTTCCCGATAAGCTTTATTGGTAATGAAATGAGGGTCGTGATGGCAGGATGTAATAAGGATGGAGAGGAAAAGAAAAGAACTTATCTGCCGAAAGGAAATTAAGTGTTGAATGAACTTCATTTGATATTGCTTTGATTTTTCTAACTTCAGGAATATTTTCTAACGCTTCGTTTTTGGTTCATCTTACCTTAAGCACTTTCACTTCATGCATTAGCCTGAATTGTTCGTCAATAGGTTACCTCAAATGCTGATGTAAAAAGTGGAAACTCACCGGCACGTGTACCGTCAGATTGCAATTTCAGGCTGACGTTCTTTCCATTGGCACGAACCGCCATGACATCATGAAAAGCATGAAGGATCAGTCGGATGGAGGAAAATTTTGAGGAATATGAACCCATGGGCTTTTCGAATATAATTTTGCGTTCTGCTGGAATAAAGCTGATGTTCCTCTGGTAGTAGGCTCCTTTTTCATAATTATAAGTTGTCCCATCGTCCTCATAGTAGTTCAAAGTGTTAGGCTGGGTTCCATGATAGATATGGAGTTCAAGAACATCAGAGGGTTTCTGGTCGGTGAACTGGATGACCGATTGCATGGGAATGATTCCGGATGCTCTGATAAAAACAGGCAAGTCGTGGAGAGGGGCATCCACAATCACTTCATGGCCACCCTGGAAAAACTGTCCGGTACTCATCCTGTACCATTCTCCTGCAGGCAGGTAAACCTTGGCAAAATTTTGTGTGGAGGAAACAGGCGCAACGAGCAGGTTATCCCCGAACATATACTGATTCTGATAACGCCGGTCCCAGATTTTTTCATCGTAGGTGTAATGGATGGCAAGCGTTCTGGCTACAGGCATTCCATTCCGGGATGACTGGTAAAAGGCTGAATAAATGTAGGGGAGGAGTTTGTACCTCAGGGAGATCAATTCGATGGAAAGGTTTTCCACCTCTTTTCCGAACGACCAGGGTTCCTTGGCTTTGGTATCCCAGGCTGAATGGTTCCTGAAAAAAGGGGTGAAAACACCCAGGTTCAGCCAACGTTGGTAGAGTTCTTTTGTCGGATTGCCCATAAATCCTCCGAGATCGGGACCGGCAAAGGCTATTCCCGACAATCCCATGCTGTTTACCATACGGCAGGAGAGCAGCATATGATCATCGGTAGCTTCGTTATCTCCTGTCCAGACTGCCGAATAGCGCTGAATTCCGGCAAAGCCCGCACGGGAAAGGATAAAGGGTCTTTTGCCCTTCATTAATGCCGTGGTTCCTTCGCAGCTTGCCTTTGCCATATTCAGCCCATAAATATTATGTGCACGGGCCATGCTTCCCTGATGACTGTCGAAATCAAGCTGAACGATGTCGGGTATGTTTTGTCCCCAGGTGGAAGGTTCGTTCATATCGTTCCAGAAACCTTCCACGCCGGGTTCTGTCAGACTGCTGAATGAATTACCCCACCATTGACGGACTAGCTCACTGGTGAAATCAGGAAAATGACATCGTCCCGGCCATACATCGCCCGTATAATAAGATCCATCGGGGTACTTTATGAAAAAGTCGTTTTTCACTCCTTCATCATAGGCCAAATACCCTTTCTGAATCTTGATGCCCGGATCCACAATGGTGGCGAGGTGAAATCCCATATTGTTAAGCTTTTTAATCATTTCTCCAGGGTTCGGGAAACGTTCTTTGTCCCAGGTGAAGATTTTATAGGAATCCATATAATCAATATCCAGATAGATCACATCACAGGGAATTTTCTTGTCGCGGAATTTCTGAGCCAGTGAGAGTACTTCTGTTTCAGGGAAATAACTCCAGCGGCATTGTTGGTATCCAAGGCTCCACAGCGGAGGCATTTTCATACGTCCGGTTAGCCAGGTATAATCTTCAATAATCCTTGCGATGGAAGGCGCTCCGAAGAAATAATAGTTCATTTCCCCGTTTGCAGCTGAAAACCAGGAGAACCGGTTATCGCTGGAAGCAGCAAAGTCAAATTGGGTGCGGTAAGTGTTGTCGAGGAAAATACCGTAAGTTACCTGATCATGAATACCCATATAAAACGGGATGCTGACATATAACGGATCTTCATTCACTCCATAAGCAGGAACATCTGCGTTCCACATCTCGTATTTACAGCCGCGGCGGTCGAGGTTACCGGTCTTCTCTCCCAAACCGATAAATCTTTCCCGGGCAAAGACTTTTTTATAACAGCTCACTGCTGTTCCCTGCCAGGTATAGGCGAAATCGCGGTAGTCCTCGCTGATCACCTGGTTCTTCAGATTGAAAAACCTTAAAGCGAGTGAATTTTTATCGATAAATATTTTCAGGGAATCCGTAGTTAACTGCCACTCTCCTCCATCTTCCCTGATCTCGTTGAAATTTCCAGAGGCTTGCTGAATGACCGAATAGGATAAATCATCTGCAAAATCAGACTGGGATAGCCGGATCCGGATGACATCCGGTGCATAGACCAGTATCATCATAAGCGCGTTTTCCGATCGGATCAATACCCCATGGTCAATGGGAGACAGGGATTTCATTTTACCTGGTTGGATGACCTGGTCAGATTGTGCCGAAACCCTGAAAACAAAAAAGATGCCAATGAACAGAATAAGTTTTTTTTTCATAATTCCTGAAACCTAAATCCTGATGATTACTTATACCGACTGATGTTCTGTCCTCCGGATTATCTCATTTTGGAGGTCCTCCCCGAGATCATTGAAATAATCGCTGTAACCGGCCACCCTGACAATCAAGTCGCGGTAATGCTCCGGCTTTTTTTGTGCATTCCTCAATGTATCCGCCGATACAACATTGAACTGGATATGATGACCATTCATGCGGAAATAGGAACGGATCAGGGCGGTCAGGGTATGGATGCTTTCCTTGCCTTCAAAGAATGCGGGAGAAAACTTCTGGTTCAGCAGGGTCCCTCCGGTACGCAGATGATCGATCCGGGCTGCAGATTTCAGCACGGCAGTCGGCCCTTTGGTATCGGCGCCCTGAACCGGAGAAATACCCTCCGACAAGGGTTGGCCGGCTTTTCTGCCATCAGGGAGTGCCCCGGTAACGCTTCCAAAATAAATGTGGGAAGTAGTTGGTAAAAGGTTGATGTGGTGTTTTCCTCCTATGGCATTCGATCGTCCGTCAACGGCCGAATAAAAAATGTCAAACACTTCTTCTGCCTGCTGATCAGCAGCATCATCGTCATTACCATATTTGGGCGTTTTATAAACCAATTCCACCCTGAATTCTTCGAAATCCAGGAAATCATTTTCCAGGGCTTTGAGCATCGCAGTCATGGAAATCGTCTGGTGATCAAAAACATGATATTTCAGGGAAGTCAGGGAATCAGTGATGCTTCCCATTCCGACGCCCTGGATATAAGTGGTATTATAACGGGCTCCCCCGGCATTATAATCCATCCCCTTGCTAATACAATCCTCTATTATCAGGGAAAGAAAAGGAACAGGCATGTGATCGGCAAAAATACGGGAGATGATGTTATTCCCCCTGATTTTTAGGTCAGTGAAATAATTCAGTTGGGTTCTGAAGGCAGTCATCAGGTCCTCAAATGACCGAAATTCCGCCGGATTTCCGCTACGGATACCGATCTGTTTCCGGGTTCTGGGGTCAAGTCCATCATGCAGGGTGATCTCTAAAACCTTTGGAAGGTTGAAATATCCGCTCAGAATGTAAGCTTCAGTACCGAAAGCGCCGGCTTCCACACAACCACTTGCACCGCCGCAGCGGGCATCCGAGATGTCTTTCCCCTGCCTTAAAAGTTCCTGTATGATGGCATCGGTATTAAAACAGGAAGGCTGACCAAAACCGCTTTTAATGATTTCGAGGCTACGGTGTATCAATCGATCCGGATTCATTTTACTGATCTGAATCATAGCGCTTGGTTGAAGCAAACGCATTTCTTCAATGACATCCAGGATCAGGTAGCTCAGTTCATTGACTCCATCCTTGCCCTCAGGGGTTAATCCGCCGAGGTTGATCAGACAAAAATCTGTATAGGTATTGCTTTCAAGGGCGGTGATACCGACTTTCGGAGGGGCCGGATGATTATGGAATTTAATCCAGAAACTTTGAAGGATTTCTTTGGCTTTTTCATGGGTCAGGCTACCATCCTCCATCTCTTTTCTGTAAAAAGGATATAAATGCTGATCCAGCCTGCCGGGGTTAAAGGAATCCCAGGGATTAAGTTCGGTGATCACCCCAAGATGGATAAACCAATAGGATTGCAGGGCCTCATGGAAGGTACGGGGGGCATGGGCCGGCACATGACGGCAAATGCCTGCAAGATGAAGTAATTCTTCTGCAGATGACCATTGACCGACATCAGATGAATTTTTATTATTCAGGATTTTAGATGCTTCGATTTCAAGATGATCAGCACAACGATTGGCAAACATGATCATTGCCCTGGCCGCGATTTCCATGGCCCTGAGTTCCTCCTGTTTTTCATAAGCCTGGGGATCATTGAAAAAATCAAGCCGGGATATGGAATGATGAATATCATCAATCAGATCAAGCATGCCCTTATGATAAATTTTGTTCCCGGCTACGGTATGTCCTGGCGCCCTTTGTTCCTGGAATTCCGTAAATATACCCGCATGATAGGCATCCAGCCACTCCTGTGGAAGTGAACGCATGATCCGGTCACGGTTACTTCTTCCTTTCCAGAAAGGAATAATCTTTTCTTTGTATGTTTTCCGGGTCTCTTCATCCACCTTGAAGGACACTTTAGGCCGGTCATTCAGGATTTCTAGGTCCTCTATCGTATGCAGGGTGATTTCGGGATAGGTGGGGACCGCTTTGGGGGCCGGACCTCTTTCTCCGACGATCAGTTCCCCTGGATTAATACAGATGTGTTTGTGCCTGAGAATATATTCAAAGGTCATGGCCCGCATGACGGGAACAGAAACTTCACGGTCTATTCCCGTCTGATAAAATTCGGTAAGCAGTAAGGCTCTTTCGGCAGAAATCCTGTTTATGGCCTTCAGGCTTTTTTCCCTCAGTGTGTTGATCCTATCCGTCATCCGTATAATTTCTTACAAAGATAGCTGAAAATAAAAACTCAAGAAGCGGCTGATCTTCTTTGACCAAAAAAATGTCCTCATGAGATAGTGCAGTTTTCAGGATGAAATGATGAAAGGTTAAAATAAATGTATTTTTGCATTCTTTCGCTGACGACTAAGTATATATGTTAAGCTTCAAATGGAATTTTTTATTCAGGAATTACAGGATTATCCTGCTGCTATACCTCCTGCTTGCCATTGTTGCCGGCCTTCAGTCGGTAATGCTGGGCAGATTACCCGAAAACGCTGATCAGCCTCCTCATATCAAGTACAATAATTACATGATTTTTAAACAATCTTTTGTCCATTTGACCGAGGCAAAGGATTTATACCAGGCTTATCCGGAAGAATATAAAGACCTCTACAAATACAGTCCGAGTTTTGCCCTTTTCTTTGGATTTTTTTATATGCTACCGGATGCCCTGGGACTGATATTGTGGAATGTCTTGAATGCCCTCATTCTCTTCTTTGCTTTTGTATTCCTGCCTCAGCTCGATATAAAAAGAAAAATACTAATGCTTATGGTCATCGCGGTTGAATTGATGACCTCCCTTCAGAATTCCCAGGCGAATGGCCTGATGGCAGGTTTGCTCATCCTTACTTTCGGATTGCTGGAGAAGCGGCATTATTGTATGGCTTGTTTCTGCCTGATGTGTATGTTTTATATCAAGTTATTCGGGGTATTGGCCTTGTTGATCTTTCTGTTTTATCCTAAAAAATGGAAGCTCATCCTTTATTCCCTGATCTGGTTCCTGCTTTTCCTTGCTGCACCATTATTATTGATCAACCTGAAGGAACTCTCTTTTCATTACATTCGCTGGTTTGAACTCCTGCAATCAGATTTCACCGCCTCCTATGGCCTTTCAGTAGCCGGTTGGTTGCATGCCTGGTTTGGTTTTCATGCCGATAAAGTCATGACCCTCCTGAGTGGTATGATCTTACTGATGATTCCTTACCTCAGGATAAAACAGTATCAGCACTTTTATTTCAGGCTGATGGCATTAGCCTCATTGCTCATATGGGTGGTGATTTTCAATCACAAAGCAGAATCGCCTACCTTTATCATAGCCATGAGTGGGATCAGCTTATGGGGATTATCTGCTGAGATTAAACCCTGGAAAACGGCTTTACTTGTTTTTGCTTTGGTTCTGACATCATTATCTCCGACTGATCTTTTTCCGGTCGGTTTCAGAGACGGATTTCTGATTCCTTATATGGTGAAAGTTTTTCCCTGTATTGTGATCTGGACAGTGATCCTGGTTGAAATGATCAGCGGAAAATACCGCTTACCCACCGATCCTGACCTTCAGACCCAAAGATTCAAATTCAGCGGCAAGTGAGCGGAGGTTTTCCGGTTTTAGGGAGGGTAGATCAGCGAGTTTGTTCACTTTCAAAAAACGGGAATATTTGTTCCGGGCAGAATCATGAAACGGCAACAGATCAATCATAAGAGGATGACAGGGGGCTAACGATTGCATGAACATCTTCAGCTCACTGATGTTTTTTGTTGTATTTGTAATTCCAGGAATGACCGGCAACCTGAGGATGATGCGATACCTGTTCTGAACCAGGTATCTGAGATTGGCAAGGATGGGAATATTGGAGACCCCGGTGTAACGCTGATGCAATGTGTCGTCAATGAGTTTCAGGTCAAAGAGAAAAAGGTCCACCCAGGGTGAGAGGTGTTGCATGGCTTGAAGACTGGAATACCCGGAAGTGTCAAGGGCGGTATGGAAACCTGACGATTTTGAAGCTTTCAGCAGTTCCATCAGGAATCCTTCCTGCATCATGGGCTCTCCGCCAGAGAAAGTCACCCCGCCTTGAGATTCTTCATAGAAAACCCTGTCGCTGATCACTTCCTGCATCACCTCATCCACTGACATGAATTTCCCGGTTGTTTCCGTAAGTTGAAAAGTCTTACCTGAAAGTTTAATGGTCTTTATGGTCTGTTCTGACTTTATCTCCTGGCTTTCAGGATTATGACACCACCAGCAGGACAGCGGACAGCCTTTAAAAAAAACCGTTGTTCTGATTCCTGGTCCATCATGAACTGAGAAGCGCCGGATATCGAAGATCAGCCCTTCAATCTCCATAGAAGAGGATCATTTTCCGGATGGCTTCCTGACAAACCGGGCAAAACGCGGGGGCTTCATTGGAATTCATCCGGCAATCCATATAGGGACTGAATATCCCTGTTTTTTCATATCCACCCCCTTCAAACATGCCTATTGTATTACGGAAAGCCTCAATCCTTGGGGTTGGGACAGGAGTATCAGGGTCCATCATATTTTTCCATTTCCGTTCGAATTGAACATTGGTGGTTAAATTTGGTTCCCAGGGTTCGAGTTTCAGATTGTAAAAACCTGAATAGGAAACATTACCGATATATTCATCCCCGAGTCCGGCAAAAGCATGGCCAAATTCATGGACCATCACCAAAGGCGATAACGGATGATCAACTGTTGTGATCGCGTACAGGTTGAAAAAACCGCCTCCGCCGTATTGTTTGCTGTTTACAAGGATTACAATGGCATCACAGGGAACATTGGCAGCCAGGTCGTATATTGATTTGGTATCGAAAGTGGTCAGGTAACGATCCATGTCGAAGGTGTAAAACTGGCTGTTGACCGCTGTATTTGTATAAATTCCCTGTCCTGGGATATCAACTCCCGATGAATCAGAGGGTGAAAGGATGCCATAAAAATTGAACTTATCTTTATATGCAGAGTAGGGTTTGGTGCTCAGCATTGTATCCATCATCCGTCTGGCATCCTTGATGAATTTTGGCATTTCCTGTATTGAATAACCTTCAGCAATAAACACAATGTCGGCATGGTTTTCAGGGTCACCCATGTAAGAAAGCTTGGTTACCGGAACAGAATGCGGTTTTTCCCTGTTGATGAAATAATCAGATGGATTGATATTACATTCATGTAAGGGCAGGAACTCCCCGGTTTCAAACGATCTTTTTTCAATCACAAACCGTATCGTTGCCTTTGGAAAAGGAATAATTGCGCTCATGGGGAATGTCCGTCTGATTTTCTTTGCTTCATCCGTTCCTTGCCATTCCTGGAAAAGTGAACTGAATCCTTTCGAAAAAATGAGTTTTTGAGAAGCAGAATCAAAGGCCAGGTAACGGTAAGTTCCATAATCATAAGGGTCAATCAGGTTACGCTTTGAACCACCCCAGAAAGGCTCCTGCTTCATTTCCCTGAAATATGCTGTCTCTTCCGTTGCGTTCCCGGCCAGGAAATAATCCACCCTCAATGCCCTGGAAGTGAACCAGGCATCAAAACCGGGTGACTGCGCATATCCGGAAAGAGATTGCAGGAGAAAGGTTAAAAATATCCATGATACTAATCTCATCATTAATTTTTTATCAATATGAAAGACAAAAGTAAAAATCTTTCCCTAAATCATTTTTCTATTTACTTTTCTAATTTGTACCACTATCATCCCTGCCAGCATCAGTCCACAACCGATCAGCATCCTTATGGTCAATAGTTCATGAAGCATTAACCAGCCTCCGAGGACAGCAAAAACAGCTTCCAGGCTAAGGATGATGGAAGCATAAGCAGGATGTGCAGTTTTCTGTGCAATGACCTGCAGTGTGTAAGCAATGCCTACGGAGAGAATCCCACCGTAGGCAATCGGGATCCAAGCCTGGATGATGGAATTTAAAGTGACAATTTCTATCGTAAAGGCAAAGATCAGGCTGAGAAGAGCGCAGATTGCGAACTGTATAACAGCGAGCAGGAAAGAGTCCATGAGCGGGGAGAGCCAACCGATAAACAATACATGGAAAGTAAAGACAAGGGCGCAGAGGAGAACCAGTTTATCGCCAGGATCAATATTAAATCCTTGGGTTATACTCAGCAGGTAAAGTCCCGCCAGCGAAAGCACTGCCCCGATCCACATAAGCAATGTGGAACGCTGGCCGAACATCAAGCCCACGAAAGGAACCAGCACCACATAAAGTCCGGTCAGAAAACCTGCCTTTCCAGCCGTTGTGGTTTGCAATCCATGTTGCTGAAGCGAAACTCCACCAAAGAGAAACAAGCCTGTTATGAATGTTCCGATCAGAATTTTCCAGCGATCTGAAGGATTTGTGGTATGCAGCATGGGTTTTTTCTTCTTTGCCCTAAACCAGAGAACAGGGAGAAGGATAAGGGTTCCAAGGGCAAATCTCACCCCATTATAAGAAAACGGACCTACATACTCCATCCCAAGCCGTTGGTAAACGAAAGCAAAACCCCAGATGGCAGCGGCAAGAATCAGGATCAGGTCGGATTTGAATTTTACTGACATATTTTTTCCGATCAGCTACTATTGAACACGAATGAATATTTCCGGCATTTCCAGCTAAGTGTTGTTTTAAGCAGTCGGGACTACTCTATGCTTATCTCGTCCACAAAGATCCATGCCTTATGTCCGGCACCCGGGTGCCATTCGGGACAATTTCCAATGTTTTTAGCCACAACCTTGATAAAACGGGCTTTCTGCACTTTCAGCGGATAAGAGAACTCTTTTATGATAGAAACCTGTGTATGACCAGCCAAATCATTTTTTACCTGGCCTGCCTCAGTAAATACTTTCCCATCCGATGAGACCGAGAAGATCACTTCTTCTGGCAGGAAAATCCATGAAGCTTGATCCTCTAGGCAACCGAGTGAAATTTTATGTAACGCTTGCAATGATCCCAGGTCCACGATTGCATTTACATCCACCCCTTCATATCCCTGCCAGGTACCGGTTTTGAAGTTCTCTCCTCCGCGGATAAAATCAATCAGGGCATGGTCGCCTCCTCCCGAATACTGATTGGCATATTGCGTGTTCAGGCTGATCTTACGGTTTTTTTTGATTTTCAAGAAATTTGCTTCAATGGGGAAACTGTTTAAAATCCCTTCCTGGGAGGCAATGGCTCTGAGTTTTGTGGATTTGGTAAATTTAAAAGGAAAAGTATATAGCTCCGATTTATGGCTGGGTTCAGTTCCGTTCAGGGTATAATAAATCGTTGTCCCCTTAATAGGGTTGGCAAGTGAGACATAGGTTGCATCAAAAAACGATTTTTCCCCGATCTCAACAGAGGGCACAGGTGTTATATAATGATCATGAATCCTGGAAGGAGGGGAAGAGCCGGGATTGTTACCCCAGGCCTTATTTGGCTTAGCTCCCATCGTAAAGACTATTTCGCCTCCATTCATAATGTCTTCATGAGGGATAAAGGTTTTGAAATATGGTTTCCCATTTAAAACAACCGATTGTATATAAATATTCGTATCGCTGACATTTTTCGCCAGGATGGTGAAAATCTTGCCATTTTCAAGATTCAGGCTGGCTTTCGGGAAGACAGGACATCCAAGGATATAAATACCGGAACCAGGTGTGACAGGATAAAATCCCAGGGCGGAAAAGATATACCAAGCCGACATCTGTCCGCAATCTTCGTTTCCGATCAAACCATCCGGACTGTTACGGTAAAACTCATGGATGATCTTTTTCACCAGAGCCTGTGTTTTCCATGGTTGTGCGGCATAATTATACAGGTAGGCCATATGATGACTGGGTTCATTTCCATGCGCATATTGCCCGATCATCCCGCTGATGTCGGCCTGATCACGTCCTGTAATTTTTGAATCAGCAGTAAATAAAGCATCCAGTCTTGCGGCAAATTTATCTTTTCCTCCTAAAAGTTCAGTCAACCCATCTATATCCTGGGGGACATAGAAGGAATATTGCCAGGCATTGGCTTCCGTATAATTAAAGTTAACTTCCGCCGGATCGAAAGGAGAGAACCAGGTCTCATTGGATTTTGCCCGCATAAATCCGGTGGAAGGGTCGAAAATATTTTTATAATACTGTGCCCTGATAATATAGGTTTTATAATCATCTTCTTTGCCCATAGCCTTGGCCATCATGGCAATACACCAATCATCGTAAGCATATTCCAGGGTTTTTGAAACGGATTCCCCTTCCATATCAGAGGGAATATACCCTTTGGTTTTATAATATTTCAGTCCCAGAGCATCTTGCATAGCGCTGTGTTTCATGGCCTCCAGCGCCTTGTCAGCAGGAAAATCCCGGATCCCCTTCAGGTAGGCGTCTGCAATGACCGGCACTGCATGATAACCAATCATGCAATTTGTTTCATTCCCTGATAATTCCCATACCGGCAGGAGACCTCCTTCTTCATACTGACGGAGAAAGGTCAGGATAAAATCATTGCTTCTTTTGGTTTCCAGAAGGGTGTATAAAGGATGAGCGGCACGGTAAGTATCCCACAGAGAAAAAACGGTGTAATACCGGAAGTTTTCTGCCCGATGGATCTTTAGATCCCGACCCCGGTACTGGCCATCCACATCACTGTATACATTAGGCTGTAGCATGGCATGGTACATGGCTGTATAGAAGATTTGCTGCTGATCCAGTGTTGCGCCTTCCAAGGTGATTTTTGCCAGGGCATTATCCCATGCCAGGCTAGCCTGACTGCGGATGAAATCGAAATCCCATCCCGGTATTTCTGCCAGCAGATTTTTCCTGGCTCCCTCTGAACTGACTGCCGATATCCCTACCTTGACTAAGATCTTTTCATTTTCTTCCGTAGAAAAGGAGAAAAGAGAATGCAGAGAATCCAGTTTCGCTTCGGTAAATGGCTTTGAGAATTTTATTGCAAAATACAGGATTTGTTTTGCAGCCCATGCCTGAGAAATCCTATACCCTTCAATTTCATCTTTGCCCGTAACCTTTAACCCGCATCCAATCACTTTATCCCGGTGTTCAAGATCCACTACTATTCCTGCATCGTCAGATGCCGGAAAGGTATAACGGTGAAATCCTGACCTTTCTGTGGTGGTCAATTCAGCCTGGATGTTATATTTATCCAGAACTACGGTGTAATACCCAGCAGATGCTTCTTCTTTGGATTTTGAAAAGGATGACGCATAAGCATGGTTTTTTAGTCCTAACTCACCAAGTACCGGCATGATCAGGATGTCCCCGTAATCAGAGCAACCTGTACCGCTTAAATGGGTATGACTGAAACCGTATATAATGCTGTCGGTGTAATGATATCCGGAACACCCGTCCCAACCTTCAAGGCGGGTATCAGGACTTAATTGAATCATACCGAAAGGAAGACTGCTGCCGGGATAAGTATGCCCATGCCCTCCGGTTCCAATGAATGGATTGACCAAGGAGGAAGGAGAAAAAAACTGCTGACTGAAAGAGGAAAACGAAAATACAAGGATAGATGAAAGGATTAACAGGATTTTTTTTTCCATTTTTAATAAGTGTTTATCAGTGTACTCACAGAAAGGGTCGGCAATCCATTCCCTGAACTCTTTTTTGTAATAAAAGTCACCGTTTTTATTTCCCCGGGAAGTAAATCGAAATAGTTGTCAGAAAATTCACCTTCAAAAGGAAAAGATAAATAAACCCCTTTGGACAGTTTGTCAGAGGTTAAAGTAATTTGATAGCCTCCAGTAGTTTTTTCGACCTTTTTCTGAATATTTACTGTCGGGAGCATAAGATTTTTGGGTGAAGCAAAATAGGTCAGACAGCGGGAGGAATAATCAAGGGTTTTAAATTCAGCAGAGAGTACCAGATTTCCAGTATCGGAATCAGGTACCAGCTCATCCCTCATTTTTTCAAAATACACCCGGGATGAATTTGCCGGGATATCGGTTCTGATCATTTTCTCCATCTTTATATTTCCATCAAAATCCATGAGTTTCAGGTCCAGTTCTCCGGATTTGTTCTGCAGATCATCAGAGACTACATAGAGTTGAAGCTTTCCCTTCTCAAAGGTCACGGCCGGGATGATTTTCTGGAAAGCATCTTTCATCCTGAAATATAAAGCCTTCTTTTTTCCATAGTAGTCTACTGCCGACCAGGTGATTCCTGGCCAGCAATCATTGAATTGCCATACAAGACTTCCCATGCAAAATGGCTTGGCCCTTCGATGTGCCTCAATGGCAAATTGTATTCCCTGAGCTTGTAAGAGTTGACTGACGATGAGATAGGATTGAAAATCCTTGGGCTGTTTAAAATCCCGCTGAAGGTATTCCGCTATGGTTTCATAGCCGCTCAGGTTTTTTTGGTGTGATTTCATGACTGGGGAATCCAGGTGATGATCTTCCGGCAAACTGAACCGTTTGATGCTGCTCAGTTCAGGAAACCCCTGAAACCCATATTCTGACACAAAACGTCCGGTTTTTTTTTCGTAGTAAGAAAATGGTTCTTTTCCCCACCAGACTCCCCAATAATGCGAATCTCCCCGGGTCAGGCTCTCCGGGTTTCCCCAACCAACAGAGGGAGAGGAGGGGTGGTAGGGACGCAGCGAGTCGAACCGACTGAGGAGGTCAGGAATAAGCTGGTGAAACAGGTAATGATAGGCAAGGTAAAGATCGGCAGAATCCTTTGAAGAATATTGGTATTGTTTTTGCCACCCCCAGTTGTTCCATCCTTCTTCAATCTCATTATTACCGCACCACATGACGAGGCATGGATGGTTCCTTAACCGTAAAATATTTTCTGCAAGCTCGGCGACCACATTCCGGTTAAATTCTTTTTCTGGTGGGGGCATGGCATTGGCAAACATGAAATCCTGCCAAACCATGATCCCGTTCTCATCGCATAAATCGTAAAAAATATCCTTCTCATAAAATCCGCCTCCCCATACCCTGAGCATATTCATATTGGCTGATCTGGCATCTTCAATGATCCTGCGATAGTTTGAATCGCTGACACGGGTCGGAAAAACATCCTGAGGGATATAATTGGCTCCTTTGACAAAAACATTCTGCCCGTTCACTTTAAAGTAAAAGCTGGCGCCAAGCGAATCGGCTTCCTCAACCAGTGAGACCGTTCGTAATCCAATCTTTTTCATTCCACTTCCTACGATTCGCCCGGCAAATTCTGCTTCATAGCGCAGAGAATATAAATAGGACTCACCTAAACCATTGGGCCACCATCGCCTGGGATTTGAAATTTCAAAGTCCAGACTGAAATAATTGATCCCTTTCCTGACCAAGACAGCTTTTCGTATGATTCTCCCGTCTTCCAGAGATATTTTTAACCTGGCTGAATCAGCAAGGTCAGAAACGAGCGTGAACTCAGCCGTGAGAGCGGCAAGTGAGTCATTTAGCTTTTTCTGGATGAATTGTACTCCCCTCAGATTCACCTGGGTCCAGGAACGCAGGGAAATGGGTTTCCATATCCCATTGGTAATCAACGTCGGACCGAAATCCCATCCGAAATGATAGGCGGCTTTACGGCAGACTGTCCTTTCATCTCCGGGTAACTTGTATGCTAATTTTGTATAACGGTTTTTATTCTCCCGGTTTACCGATGGGAATTGAATACGGATGATGTTTTTACCAATGACCAATAAGGGTTTGACATCCCTTATCCATTCTCTGAACATATTGTCGGCAACCACAACCAGGCTGTCGTTAAGATAGACGTTGGCATAAGTATCCAGGCCTTTGCACACCAATTCAAGGTGTCTTGCTGTGAAAGCTTTCTCCTCAAGCTGAAATTCTTTCTGGTATTCCCATCCAATGTCGCTGACCCATTGAAGCGATGTTTCATTGTCCCGGTAAAAAGGATCTTTGATGACTCCGGTATTAAGCAAGTCAAGATGAACACAACCGGGAACCATAGCCCTTTTCCATTCTTTGCTGCCGGCTTTCCTGAACTTCCATTCCCCGTTCAGATCAATGGTCTGAATATCCTGTGAATAGAGCGAAATACCAATCAAACCCTGAATGATTAAAAGAAATAAAAGTCGATTCATAGGAAATAAAATAGAAGATGCAAAATTACCAGAAAAGAAATTAATTCTTAATTTCACCACTTATTAAAAAAATGACGATGGAACTCAGACCTCTCCTTGAGTTTTTTTTCTCCCGATATGGTCATGCTGATCAGCAACCTTTTGTTTACTTTGCCCCGGGCAGGGTAAACTTGATCGGGGAACATACCGATTACAATGGAGGATATGTACTTCCCTGTGCATTGCAATACGGAACTTATTTACTGATCAGGAAAACGAGAGATGACATCGTCAAACTTGCCTCGAACAATGAGGATTTCTATGCTGAAATCCCCTTGGATAAATTGCTCAAGGATAAAAATAATGCCTGGGTGAATTATCCCTTAGGGATATTCTCTGAGTTCAGTCAGTTAAACATTCCACTTTCAGGTTTTGAATTGTTCTTTTCAGGAGATATTCCAAAAAGTGCCGGACTTTCTTCTTCAGCTTCCATAGAAATGGTGACGGCTTTCGCGCTGAACTCAATGTTGCAGGCAAATCTGGAACACCTTGATCTGATTCAACTGTCCAGAAGGGCTGAAAACCATTTTGCTGGGGTAAACTGCGGTATTATGGATCAGTTTGCTGTGGGTCTCGGAGAGAAGGATCATGCCCTTTTCCTGAACTGCCACACCCTGGAATATAAAATGATTCCTTTTTTTCTGAAAGATTTCCGGCTGATCATTGCTCATTCCAACAAGCCCAGGGAGCTGTCTTCTTCCAAATACAACGAACGGGTTGCAGAATGTCAGCTCGCCCTTACCTATCTTAGTCAGGTTTTACCCATCTCAGGATTGAGCGAAATCAGTTATATGCAGTTTTTTAAAATTCAGGAAAGGATACCTGACGAGGTGATCCGGAAACGTGCCCGTCACGTGATCTCCGAGAACCAGAGGGTGCTGAATGCCGTTTCTGGTTTGCTGAAAGGCGACCTTGCTCAGTTCGGCGCCCTGATGAATGCTTCCCATGAATCCCTTCGCGACAATTACGAGGTTACCGGTTTTGACCTTGATACCCTGGTGGAAGCAGCTCAAAAAATCAATGGAGTGCTGGGAGCCCGCATGACCGGTGCCGGGTTTGGTGGCTGTACGGTGAATATTGTGAAAACAGATGCCGTGGAAAATTTCATTCAGCAGGTAGGTGAGGAATACCAAGAAAAAACAGGCCTGACACCAACATTTTATCTGGCTGAGGTTTCAGATGGGGTAAGACAAATTAAATAAATATGTTTCCCTGATATTTATGATGCATTTTTAAATACAATGAAATATGGGCCATAAACAAAAAAAAGAGAAAATCGAAATAGAAGAAAAAACGGAAGTGGACAAAATGCCAAGCAGACTCTATGAAGAAGAGCTTGAAAAATTACAGATTGAACTTGTTAAACTTCAGGAATGGATCAAGTACAAAGGTCTCCGTGTGGTTGCACTGTTCGAAGGACGGGATGCTGCCGGAAAGGGAGGTGCCATCAAACGGATCACCGAAAGTCTGAATCCGAGGGTCTGCCGGGTTGTTGCTTTGGGCGTTCCCACGGAAAAAGAAAAGACGCAATGGTACTTTCAGCGTTATGTAGCCCATTTACCGGCCTCAGGAGAAATGGTGCTTTTCGATCGTAGCTGGTACAACCGTGCCGGAGTTGAAAGGGTCATGGGTTTCTGTACAGAAGAAGAATACTGGGATTTTCTCAGGTCCTGTCCGAATTTTGAAACCATGCTGATCCGTTCAGGGATCATCCTGATCAAGTATTGGTTTTCGGTTAGCGACAAAGAACAGGAGTTAAGGTTCAGGCAAAGGATCAATGATCCCACCAGACGTTGGAAAATAAGTCCGATGGACGTGGAATCCAGAAGTAAATGGGTGGAATATTCCAAGGCAAAAGATGAAATGTTTGCCTATACCGACACCAAGCAATCCCCGTGGTACGTTGTGGAGGCAGATGATAAAAAAAGAGCCAGGCTGAACTGTATTTCTCATTTGCTGAGCCAGATTCCTTATCAGGATGTTCCCCGTGAGGCCATCATTCTTCCTCCTTTGGAAAAAGACAAAGCCTACGTCAGGCCGCCCATGTCGGAACAAACTTTCGTGCCCAAAAAATATTGACGAAACCGACACTCACCTGATTACTGATTCCCCCTCTTTTTCCTGAGTCAATCCCCTCATTTCAACACAGAAAATCTGTAAACCGTTTTCTGGATATAATATTCTCCGGGTTTTAAAATTGTAGATGGAAAGCTTGGTTGATTGGGTGAATCAGGATAATGCTGGGTTTCCAGGCAAAGACCATCATGCTGATGGTACAATTTTCCACCTTTTCCCCTGATGCTTCCGTCAAGGAAATTGCCGGAATAGAATTGGATACCCGGCTGGGTGGTGAACACCTCAACTTGCCTCCCGCTTCGCGGATCATACAACTGGGCTGCAAGCGATAATTCTCCCTCCTTTTTATTCAGGACATAATTATGATCATAACCACCTTTGACCCTTGAAATCCCATCTCCGATTTTCACAGAATTATTAAAATCCATCGGTGTTCCCCTGACCCCTGCAAGTTTTCCGGTAGGGATCAGTTCACTGTTTACTTCGGTAAACAGATCTGCATTCAGGGTCAGGAAATGTCCCAGAATATTGGTATCCGCTTCGCTTAAATTAAAGTAAGTATGATTGCAGAGATTGACCGGAGTAGCCTGATCGGTTTCGGCTTCAATGAGGGTGATCAGCTCGTTATATACATTCAGGGTATAGGCGACCCTCACTTTCAGGTTTCCCGGGTAACCCTCTTCACCGGATTTACTGACATAGGTTAATTCAAGCATCGACCCGTTATCGTCAATAACTTCCCGGGAATTCCAGACGACTTTGTCAAAACCCTTGATTCCCCCGTGAAGACTGTTTTTACCATTGTTAATGGCAAGCTGATAGTTTTTCCCTTCAAGCCTGAATCTTCCATGGGCAATTCTGTTGGCATATCGGCCCACGATCGCACCAAAATAGGGTTTGTTGGACAAGTATGGTTCCAGGCTGTCGAAACCAAGCACAATATCGCCATCTTTTCCGGTTTTATCAGGCATGGTGATCGATGTGATGAGGGCTCCGTAATTGATAATTTTTACTTTAATCCCTCGGGTATTGGAAAGGGTGTATAAAAACACAGCATGGCCATCCACCTCGCCGAATTTTATTTTTTTTATCATAGAACCTGATTTTTCTTTATTGATCAAGGCGTCCATGTTAATGTCATCGTCCAGATCTTCAGGATCGTTAAGCTTGACTTTCACTGAATTTGTTTCATTACAGGAAATCAAAATGGAAAGCAGGAAAATCTTAAGCATGAATACAAAGGAAGATTTCATATTGTTTTTTTATCCTTCACAAACCTAATGAAATTTGAAATAAATAAAAAATTATCTTTGGCTCCGTCTATGTCATGATTTCGCTTGGCATCCTTGAATGGACAGTTTATAATCGATAAACCATGACCAGGTTCACGGGAAAAGTTATTGTGATAACAGGCGCCTCAGGCGGGATTGGAGAGGCGCTTGCCCGGGCTTTCGACGATGAAGGAGGCCGTATTGTTTTGGTTTCAAGACGGGAGGAAAATTTACGATTACTTTCCAGTGATTTAAGGGACAGCCTGGTCATCCCGGCTGATCTGAGCGAGGAGACAGCCTGCAGTGATATCATCGAAAGAACCATTGCCCATTTTGGCCGTCTCGATATCCTCATCAACAATGCGGCCAGCATCATCGTGGTTCCCTCAGCATCAGTCACGACAGAGGACCTGCTGAAAGCATTCAGGACAAATCTTTGCGGGCCGGTCATTCTAACCCAGCTGGTCATTCCATATATGCAAAAGCAAGGTTCAGGTCAGATCATCAATATAGGGTCGCCCGGTTTCATGATGGGGATCCCGTTCTACACACCATATGTTTGTTCAAAGGCGGCATTTTCTGCCTGGACCCGAAGCATTCAGGCTGAATGGGCGGAATCTTGCGTGAAAATCTCAGAGTACTTTCCGGGCTACGTATTGACGCGTTCAGCACCTGAGTCACGGATTGGGGAAATTCCACAGAATTTCCTGATGGAAGAAAAACAACATTTTATTGCAAAGCTTTTTACACGACCCCAGAGCCCGGAAGAGGTGGCCAGACAAATCGTCCGATTGGCCATTAAGCCCCGTCCTTTAAGGTGTTCTTCCTTCAAAGTCAAAATCGGCACCCTGATCTCGAATTTTCCTGCTTTCCGGTTGATTATTTCCAGACAGATGGCCAGCACTGCCCGAAAAAAAATAAAATCAATACAAGCCCTATGAGAAAAACCATTCCCCTGAAAGAAAGAAAAACGGATTATCTGTACATCGCATTTTTTCTGTTGAATCTGTTATATATCACCTATATCGTTGATCTGGAACAACTCGTGATCAAAGACGTAAACAATTTTAAATATCCGGTTTGGCCTCTGCCTTTTCTTGTCGATATGGTTCACTGGTGGGGAAATACGTTTGATCCCCTTCAGTCGGCCCGCCCGGTGTGGTGGAAAGCCACCATCTGGCTGGATGTTGTTTTATTCGGTCCTTATTATGCTGCAGCTGTTTACGCTTTTATCAAGGGAAAAGAATGGATTCGAATTCCAACCTTGATCATCATGCCGGTGCTATTCACCAATGTATTCATCATTTGCAGCGAAGAAATATTTGGTCAGACTCCTGCCCTGAATTTGCCACTTGTGCTCTTCGCCAATGCTCCCTGGGCTCTTGTTCCGATTTTTCTGGTTTGGAAAATGTGGGAAAATGAGCATCCTTTTACGCGCCTAACGGATTGAGTCAAGCCGTTGTTTCATTTTTGCCACCATTTTTTGATAGTTGGAAACATTCACTTTTTCTACCGGATTGGCCGGAGGGGATTCCATGGTCAATGGATTTGTCGGAATGCCGTTTTTATATACCCTGAAATCAAGATGAGCTCCGGTGGAAAGCCCGCTGCTTCCGACATATCCGATGACTTCACCCTGATTTACCTGCACGCCAGGCCGAATTCTAGGTTCAATTTTCGAAAGATGGGCATAACTCGTGGTGTAAACAGCATTATGCCTGATGCTGATCTTTCTTCCATAACCGCCATGCCAGCCTGCTTCAATAACCCTCCCATGACCAAGTGAAACGACCGGTGTTCCTCTGGGTGCAGCATAATCCACACCATAATGCGGACGGGCAATGCGAAGAATAGGATGCATCCTGGATTTGGTGAACTTAGAACTGATGCGTGAGAATTTCAAGGGCGCTTTTAGAAATGACCGCCTCAGGCTCTGGGATTGATCATCAAAATAATCTCCCTTGCCTGATTGTTCAAAGTAAAAAGCATAATAATTTTTTCCATTGCTGAAAAATAAAGAGGCAAGGATTTTATTGGATCCAATGGGAATACTGTCAACCAAAATTTCTTCGTACACCACTTTAAACCTGTCGCCTTTCTGCAGACCGTAAAAATCAATGGTCCAAGCATAAATATCAGCCATGTGCATCCCCAGGTTCATGTCCAGTTTGCCTTCAGAAAAGGCATTCCACAGAGAAGAAGTGATCTGTCCGCTGGCGGTCTTCACACGGGTCGTGACCTTTTTTTTATCACGGTAAACCCTCAGGGAATCCCGGAAGTCATAAACCACAAATTCAATTTCGTTGATTTCATAGATAAAATATAAAGTTTTTCGGGTAGAATCCTTTTTTGAAATCCTGGCAAAAGGTTGACCTGCTTTCAGTTTTTTTACATCAAAAACAGAGGTGGTGGTCTTCGCGATCCTGTCAATCATCTGTGCTGATACGTGAGGTGATAACAGTAGCGCGAGGTTTTGGTTACCAGCTACTATCCCTTGGTGAATATCCAGGCTATCGATGTTGATTTTATAGGCCACATGAGGTTTTGGAGGCGTATGGGAAATGGGAGTCTTTTGATGGATAACAAAGAAATAAACCAAAAGAAAAAGAATGATGACAGAGACAAAGGTAAACGCTACGATAGCTGTAAATTTGAAATGAATTCCTGACATGTTGATTAATTAAATTGATTAATTAAAAGTAAGGCTGATTTGTACTATTTCCGGCCTGTTTCCCAGTCGGATAGGAGGCCCCCATGTGCCAAAACCAGTAGAAACGTAGAAATGCGTTTTTCCAATTTGTTTATATCCTTGACTGATCTCATATATGGCAGATGTAAAATAATTCAACGGCCATAGTTGCCCGTGGTGGGTATGACCCGATAACTGCAGATCAACACCAAGGGCAGCGGATTGTTCCAGGTGAAAGGGTTGGTGGTCCATCAGGATAACAGGGCGGGAGAGGTCTATTCCCTTCATGAGAGAAGATAATTCCTTTCTGGGTTTTCCAGAGAATCTTGGTTTATCACGGTCATCCCGACCGATGAGGTAAAAACAATCATGGATGAGCAGGCAGGTATCTCTTAACATAGTGATTCCATGATTCGAGAGGTAGTTGATGGCAGATTCGGCGCCTCCGATATATTCATGATTTCCGGGAATGGCAAAAACGCCCAAACGGCTGTTTATCCTTACCAGATCAGAACCCAGATTGTTGTGAATGACGGGAGCCAGATCTTCATCCACCAGATCCCCGGCAAACAATACAATATCGGGATGAAGCGCATTGATCGAGCGGACCAGTCGCCCCGCTTTACGCTTCGCGATCAGAGTTCCCAGGTGAATGTCGGAGGCCATGACGATCTTGAGGGTTTTGCATCCCGCAACTGTTTTTCTGATGTGAAGATTCAGTACTTTTATCCTTGGCGTTCTTGCATTGATATAGCCGGCCGCGACAAGGATGGAGACCAGGATAACCGATGCCAAAAATACCAGCATTTTCGTTCTTGCGTAATCTGAAAAGAAAATCCGGGGGTAGCAATGAAAAAAATGATTCGCAATCCGGCTGATATCAAGAATCAGGACAATCAGAAAAAAATACAACATGAAGGCCAGCCAGAATGAACCGATCCAGGTAATGATCCCGGTAAACATGCAGGGGCAGGTACGCTCGAGAATGCGGGCCAGGATAAAGGTCGATGCCATACTCCAGAATCCTATCGTAAACCATAATCTTCCGGGACTTCCTGGGATAAACGCTTGCAGTCCGCGGATGAAAATGTAATAGTTGACCAGACCATATATCAGGGTGACCAGGCTAAGGAAAATGATTAACGCACTTACTTTCATGAAATATTCCCTGATTGAATTATTGCTGCAAAGATACTTTTTCGATGCTGATTATTTTTAAATTTGAACAGATTAACCAACACTAAATACTTTGGTCATGAATTCTGGGTTCTTTCTGACTTGGATTGATTATACCATCATGATTGTTTATTTCGTTTTTGTGCTTGGTATCGGTTGGGCCTTGAAACGGTATATGAAAACCGCCAATGCCTTTTTGGAAGCAGGACGTGCGATGCCTGCCTGGGTGGCTGGACTGGCTTTTATTTCCACAAACCTCGGCGCTTTAGAGGTGATGGGTATGACAGGATCAGGGGCTAAATACGGTATGCTTACCGCACATTTCTACTGGGTTGGGGCCATCCCGGCCATGGTTTTTCTGGCTCTCTTTATGATGCCCTTTTACTACGGATCAAAAGCCAGATCCGTGCCAGAATACCTTAAACTGAGGTTCGATGAAAAAACCAGGGGGTTGAATGCCATTCTGTTTGCCCTGATGACAATCCTCGCCTCCGGAATTTCCATGTACGCCCTTGCCATTCTCCTGGAAAGAGTTCTTGGGTGGAATTTCCATCTTAGCCTGATTTTATCTGCCGCCATTGTATTGGGATACACTTACCTGGGAGGACTATCCTCCGCCATCTATAATGAAGTATTACAATTTTTTATCATTGTCATCGGTCTATTGCCGGTCGTGATCCTGTCGCTATCTGATCTTGGAGGCTGGACAGGGATGAAAGAGCAGCTCTCACCCATAGTCGCGGAAAAAGGTTTTGCCCCTGATACCTGGACCACTACCTGGAAATATACTGCCAGGGCAGCGACCAATCCCCTGGGAGTGGAATGGTATGGCATCTTTGCAGGTCTTGGGTTTGTTCTTTCCTTTGGATACTGGTGTACGAATTTTCTGATCGTACAACGCGCAATGTCAGCCGAATCACCGACCGCTGCCAGAAATACTCCCCTTATCGGAGCCCTTCCGAAAATGTTTATTCCTTTCCTGATCATCGTTCCGGGTATTGCCGCCCTTGTGCTCTTGAATAAACCCGGAAGCGGTTTTTCCTTACCGGAAATTTCTCCAGGACAATATAATTATGATTATACCATCATTGCCCTGTTGAAGCAATACCTTCCGGCTGGTGTGCTCGGACTGGGGATTACAGCGCTGTTGGCTTCATTCATGTCAGGTATGGCCGGAAATGTATCTGCGTTCAATACAGTCTGGACTTATGATATATACCAGAGTTATATTCGTCCGGTCACTAATAAGAAAGAATCAGATGAGAAACATTATCTGCTGGTGGGCAGAATGGCAACGATTTTCGGGGTTGTGGTGAGCATAGCTGCAGCATATCTGGCAAGCCTTTTCGGAAATATTATGGATTTTCTGCAAACCATTTTTTCCATGATCAATGCCCCCTTGTTTGCTGTTATTTTTTTGGGAATGTTCTGGAAACGAACCACCGGACACGGCGCTTTTATCGGCTTGCTTTCGGGTTTTATCATCGCCCTGTTACATCATGGCCTAACGGCTCCGCAAGGAGCAGCCACACTCGTGAAAGGGGGATGGATAAGTCATCTGTACACCTATCCGGTCGAAATGGCACAGAATTTCTGGACAGCCATCTTTGCCTTTACTTCTGCCACCGTTTTTACCATCGTCATCTCCTGCTCAACAAAACAATTGAAATCAGATGGAGATCTTAAAGGCCTTGTCTATTCACTCACACCGAAATACAAGGAAGGAAATGTGGCCTGGTACTATCGTTCTTCCACTCTTGCCGCAATGGTAATGACCATAGCCATCATTTTATCAATAATGTTCTGGTGAAAAACAGTTATCCTATAACTTTGTTACCTTAGTACCTTATTACCATTTTTATGGAACATCATAACATCAAATTAAAATGGGCATTGACATCAAGTTTCCAATTGGATTAATGTTCTCAATTATGGGACTCCTACTTGCTTTTTTCGGTGTTTTTACCAATGCCGATCAGGATCTCTATGATCGTTCCTTAGGCATCAATGTGAACCTTTGGTCGGGTATCGGAATGCTGGTCTTTGGCCTGATCATGCTGTTACTTGCATTTTTTACACGAAAGAAAAAAGATACAGGATATGAAATCAATCCAAAGGGCGTTTTTAAAGACACAGATCGGTTATCTTGAAGTAATTGCTTCAGAAAAGGGGATTAAGGGTTTATCCTTCGTTAATTTCCGGGTCAGGATAACAAGGGTGCCTCATGCACTCCGGGATTGTATCGATCAGTTGGAAGAATATTTTCAGGGGACAAGGCAATCTTTTTCTCTGCCCCTGGACCTGGTTGGTACTCCTTTCCAGGAGAAAGTCTGGTTGGAAACCCTTAAAATCTCATATGGAGAAACCGTATCCTACATAGAACTGGCAAAAAAGATGGGAAACCCCAAAGCACTCCGGGCTGTTGGCGGGGCCAACGGAAGTAACCCGATCTCCATTATCGTTCCCTGTCATAGGGTGATCGGACAAGATGGTAAACTCCTGGGTTATGCCGGTGGTTTGTGGCGCAAGAAATGGTTGCTTGAGCATGAGCATGCCTTTGCTCAACGTGATCTTTTTTATGGGAAGTACTGATACTCATTCGAGCTTGGCATTTTAAACATATTGTACCGTCAGGTCACAAACAAACGGGTTTCATTGATCCCAGCCCAAAAGGAGCAAAATACCAGCCGGATTATCTGGACACTTTATAAATTTCGAAAATATGGATCAAAGTGTTGCAATTTTTGTATTTTTGTTTCGTTATTCTACGAAATACAAAACATATGATCACAGAAAAGAAATATTATACTGAAGCCCAGGAGAAAATGTCTCGTTATGCGAAAGCCATGGCACATCCGGCAAGGGTCTATATCCTCGATTTCCTTGCCGATAACATTGATAAGTGCTGTTACAGCGGCGACATGGCCGAAGATATCCCTATTGCCCGATCAACCCTTTCGGAACATCTGAAGGCATTGAAGGAGGCTGGCCTTATCCAGGGCGAAATCAATCCTCCTTATATCAAATATTGTATCAATAAAACCAATTGGGAAGAAGCAAGGGAGATGTTTGAGGTTTTTTTTAGAAAATAGGATGATTTGAAAATTTGAAAATTTAAAGATTAAATAACATATGGAAATAAAGATATTAGGTCCGGGCTGTGCGAAATGCAAGACACTGGATAAACTCACCCATGAAGTGGTTGAAAATAACAACATTAATGCCACCATTACAAAAGTAGAAGACATCATGGAAATCATGAAGTACGGGGTCATGTCAACCCCTGCGCTGGTGGTTGATGGCAAAGTCATCGTTAAGGGGCGTGTCCCTTCAGCAGAGGAAATCAAACAACTATTAACCAAATAAAACGATTAAAATGAGAAGAATTATCATTTTTTTTATGGCATTGGCCGTAACAACCGGCATTTATGCATGCACAGGTGGCTCATCCAACAATCCAAACGGAGCAGCAACTATGGCTCCGGATAAAAAAGTTGAGGTTTTCTATTTTCACTTTACCCGTCGGTGCATGACTTGCAACAACGTGGAAAAAGTGTCCAAGGAGGCTGTTGAAAAACAGTTTGCAGCACAGGTGAAAAGGGGTGAGATAACATTTTTAAGTGTCAACCTTGACGAAAAAGATGGTCAAGCGATAGGTGCAAAGCATAAAGTCGAAGGACAATCATTGATCATCATTTCCGGTGATAAACGTGTTGACCTTACCGATAAGGGATTTATGTACGCCAACAACAGCCCGGAGAAACTGAAAGCGGAGATAAAGAAAGTGGTGGAAAGTATGATAAAATAACGTGAAGATATGGAGATGTGAAAATGATTTAAGCATGAGGAAGGATAAGGAATATTTAACCGTAAAGCGGTCTCTTGAATTTCCATCAGAGATAATTTCATTGATAGAATTGCTTGAACAGCAAATAATCAACCCCACTTAATCTCATTAACCAATCATTAAATCTTCCAATTATGCAATGGTTACAAACCATATTAGAAAATTCCCAATATGCAGCGCTTACAGCATTTATCCTGGGCTTGATGACGGCCATCAGCCCTTGTCCCCTGGCAACCAATATTTCCGCAATCGGATTCATCAGCAGGGATATTGAAAACCGCCGAAGGGTGTTTATCAAAGGATTGGTTTACACCCTGGGACGTGCAGTTTCCTATACAGGTTTGGGGTTTGTTTTGTTTTTTGGTGCAAGTAAAATGCATGTTACAATGCTTTTTCAGGGATGGGGTGAGAAACTCCTTGGGCCATTGCTGATCATCATCGGACTGTTGATGCTCGATTTCATCAAGATAAAATTTCCCGGTTTTTCAGGACTGACAGAAAAAATAGGAGAACACAGCAAACGCAGCTATTGGGGAACATTGATGTTAGGAATGGTCTTTGCAATGGCATTCTGCCCTTACAGCGGCGTGCTCTACTTTGCCATGCTCATGCCCATGACGATAACCAGTGTCAGTGGACTGTATTTGCCAGTTGTCTTTGCCATTGCAACCGGACTGCCTGTGATCATTTTTGCATGGTTGCTTGCCTATGCAGTAGGGAATGTGGGGAAACTATACAACCAGATTAAAACCTTCGAACTCTGGTTTCGTAGAGTTGTGGCTGTTTTATTCATCCTGGTGGGGATGTATTATATCCTGATTTTTCTGATCTAAATATGTGAGAATTTGAAGATTTGAAAATCTGAAGATGTGGGCCTGTAAATATTTGATAATATCTTGCAATTATGGAATTTAAGAAAGATATAAAAATTCTGGGATGGTTGTTGATGGGATTCCTGGCGGTGTTTTATTTACCGTTGGGAAATCAGGTATTCAACACAGCTATTGATGCTACCCTGGACCTTTCCCAATGGTATGCCCGGGAACATGTGGTGCTTTGCCTGCTGCCTGCTTTTTTGATTGCCGGGGTGATCTCAGTGTTTATCAGTCAGGCCTCCGTGATCAAATACTTCGGAGCTAAAGCAAAAAAATGGGTAGCCTATACCGTGGCAGCGGTCTCAGGAACCATCCTGGCTGTCTGTTCCTGCACGATTTTACCACTGTTCTCAAGCATCCACAAACGGGGGGCTGGACTTGGTCCTGCTATCGCGTTCCTCTATTCCGGTCCCGCCATCAACATCCTGGCGATCATACTTACCGCACGGATCCTTGGATTTGAACTGGGCATAGCCCGGGTTATCGGAGCAGTCTCTTTCAGCGTGATCATTGGATTGGTTATGGCATTTATTTACCGCAAAGAGGAGAAAGCGAAGTTCGAAGATCAAATGAATATCCCGGATGTTCCTGAAACCCGTCCGCTTTGGCAAACTTCCTCCTTCTTTTTCACACTGGTACTGATCCTGGTATTTGCCAACTGGGGAAAACCTGAAGTGGGAGAGACCACCGGGCTATGGTACCAGATATGGCACCTCAAATGGTACATCACCGGGGCTTTCGGACTGATTCTGGGAATTATCATGGTGACGGTATTGAAGCTGAAAAGCTGGCAGGTTGCCATGGCTGTTGCTGCTACAGGATTAACAGCCCTGCTCTTTCACAACCCGATGATCTCCATGGTAACCGGGATCGCAGCCGTAAGCATCATCAGTTTGTTTGACAAGATCCCGGAAAGTGAAAACCGCGAATGGATCCTTTCAAGCTGGGGATTTACCAAACAGATCGTTCCCCTGCTTGCCATCGGGGTTGTGATCGCCGGATTCCTCCTGGGATCGACCCACGATGATGTGAGCATCCCCGGAGTGATTCCCAACACCTGGGTGGCCTGGCTGGTAGGAGGTAACTCCGTTTGGGCAAACCTATCTGCTTCCGTTATTGGGGCGTTCATGTACTTTGCCACACTCACCGAAGTGCCTATCCTGCAGGGACTTATTGCTTCAGGGATGGGGAAAGGCCCGGCATTGGCGTTGTTGCTGGCCGGACCATCATTATCACTGCCCAATATGCTGGTGATCAGGGGGGTGATTGGCACGCAAAAAACATTGGTTTATGTAGTGACGGTGATTGTTCTATCGACGGTTGCCGGGTTGATTTTTGGAATGGTATAAGATTAACAAGCTAAAATTGCTCAACATGTGTTTATTAACCAGGCTGATAATGATCAATGGAAAATAAACCGTAATATATATTTCAATCGCGTATGAAAAAGTCAATCGGTTTTATCGGCGGTGGCAGAGTGACCAGGATCATTCTGCAAGCCTTTCATCATGGAAACCCTGGAAAAAGCGATACAAACACTGTTTGCGTCTGGAATGACCTTCGATCAGGTCATCGATCTGATTCCGGTAAAGCCCATCGGGGAGCACAAGGCGCAGATCAGAGAGATATACAACACCAAACTGATTGGGTTATTTGAAAAAATTCAACCAAAATGAAAATATATCTTCTGTGCAGTTTGGTGCTGCTGGCTGTCTTTTTGGCTTTCATGGTGTCTATGCATCAGGAGAACCGTAGCCCTGGGAATGATCGTAACCTCATCACCAAAACAGGCGTTTGCCCTCCATTTTACCTCTATGCTGAAGACGGCAGTCTGATCGATCCTGTTCACAATATCAATGCCCAATTGCCCTATTCTCCGAAAAAAACCTGCGGGAAATGCCATGATTATGGTAAAATCACCAAAGGGTTTCATTTTCAGCAGGGGAAAGATGAAGTGGCTTCCGGAACCTATGCCGAACGCTACCAATGGGTATCCACACCGGGAAACTATCGGTGAAGTCCGGCAACTGTATCGGCTCCGGTAATCTGAGAGCCTTCCACTTGCTGGTCGTTCCTTAAAGTGGGAAAGGACAATTTTGCATCCAGCGACAACACATCCCGTTTCCCTGGTCTATATCCGGCCGATAGCGACACCTGATGTGTCTCGCTGAAACGCCGGGTGTACATTGTCTGGTTCACCTTCTCCCCGGATGCCGGAAAAGTGCGGTTGAGTGAACTGCTGATCTCCTGGGGGTCATACCGGCCGGTATACCTGATACCAGCATCCCAAACCGCGTTGGCATATGAAAATGCTGCTCCTCCATTGATCTTATTGGAAATCCCCCAGTTCATGTTGGCTGATCCGGAAATCCCGGAAGCTTTGCGCTGTTTGGTTACAATGTTGACGATGCCACCGGTTCCTTCGGCATCATAGGCAGCATCAGGACTGGTGATCAGTTCGATGTTGCTGACCTGGGAGGCCGGAATAGCATCAAGTGCCGATAGGGTAGTGGGTCGGCCGTCAAGAAGCAACAGGATGTTTTTATTTCCCCTCAGGTAGATCTGGTCGTTATGATCGATGGTGACTGCCGGTTGACTCTTCAGCACATCCAGGATATTACCGGAAGCAGATCCCGCACTTTTGGCAACTTGGATGGTGGTTTTTTCGACGGTGGTCTCTTGCTGTCTGACCCTTCCCACTACCTGTACCTCGTTGAGTGAAACCGAAGAGAGACTAATCCTGATGGGATCCGGAAGATGGTATAATCGGTTCGGAAGCCGAACCGGTATATAGGCATGGTTATACCCAACAAAACTGCAGCGGAGCAGGTAATTACCCGGTGTAGCTCCGGAAATCCGGAATTCCCCCTTTTCCGCGGTGATCGCACCGGTAATCAGCGCGGTGTCGGTAGTCCGGCATAAAGCCACACTGACATATTCAAGCGGTTGACTGGTCATGGAATCGATCACCATTCCTGAAAATATGACCGTCTCCGGTTTCTGTGAAAAGGCATCCGGAAGATAAAGACAGGAAATTAAACAAAGGAGAAAAAATAACTTCATATCAGATAGACACCTTAAGAGCGGAAAACTTTCGTCCCAGAAAAAAAACAACAAATAAATGAAATTATTGTTAAATTTTAACGTAAAAATACGTCATTTCAAAAACTAACGTATATTTGCGTCATTCATTTAAAAATTTTCAAATCTTCATATTTTAATGGTCGTAGCTAAAACAGAACTGTTCAACCAAAATCTTAAAACCAGTGCTACCTTCTTCAAAGCACTGGGTCATCCGGCCCGCCTGACTATACTGAAATACCTGGCTGGAATGCAGGTGTGCATGACCGGTGACATCTGCGAGGAATTGCCCCTGAGCCGAACCACCGTGATGCAGCACCTGAAAGCGTTGAAAAAGGCCGGACTGATCCGGGGTACTGTCGAAGGCGCAAAAGTAAACTACTGTCTGAACCCTAGCAAAATCAAAGAACTTGTGCAGGTTGGGCGTGGGTTTTTTATTGATTTGAAAATTTGAAAATCGTATGCGCATCCTCATCCTTTGCACCGGAAACTCCTGCAGAAGCCAGATGGCCGAAGGCTTCCTGAAATCGTTTGACCCCACCCTGGAGGTCTTTTCCGCCGGTACCCATCCCGCCTCTAAACCCAACCCGTATGCGGTGGAGGTAATGCGGGAAGCAGGCATCGATATTTCCTCCAACCAACCTAAAAACGTTGATCTGTTTGTGGACCAACCCTTTGATTATGTGATAACGGTATGCGACGGCGCCAAAGAAGTTTGTCCGTTTTTCACGGGAAAGGTGAATCACCGCCTTCACATCGGGTTTGAAGATCCGGCAGATGCCACCGGGAACCGGGAAGAGATCCTGCTTGTGTACCGGAAAATACGGGATCTGATTCATAAACGGTTCTCGGAATTCTATCAGGATTTGAAAAACAAACTTGACCTGAAAGACCTGGTAAAGCAAAAATACAGTGAGATTGCAAGCCAGTCAAAAGCAGTTAACCAATCCTCTTGCTGTGGATGTGGACCCTGTTGCGGAGAGATGGAGTATACCGTGTTCAGCGAAGACTATACTGGCAAAGAAGGCTATAATCCGGATGCCGATCTGGGACTTGGCTGTGGAATACCCCCAGAATTCGCAGGAATACGGAATGGTGACCATGTTCTCGATCTGGGCAGCGGAGCTGGCAACGACTGTTTTGTTGCCCGGGAGCAGGTGGGAGCATCGGGTCAGGTGATCGGCCTCGACTTCACCGATGCCATGATCGAAAAGGCCAGGGAAAACAACCGGAAGATGGGTTTTATCAATGTGGAATTTGTGAAAGGCGACATTGAAGCGATGCCATTTCCGGATGACCGCTTCGATGTGATCCTCTCCAACTGCGTCCTAAACCTGGTTCCCAATAAAGAAAAAGCCTTCAAGGAGATCTTTCGGGTAATGAAACCCGGAGGACATTTCTGTATCTCCGATGTGGTTCTGAGAGGAGTACTGCCCGAAGCCCTGAAAAAAGATGCTGAACTATACGCCGGTTGCGTTTCCGGAGCCATCGACCGGGATCAATATACCGCCATTATCCGGACAACAGGTTTCCGGGAGATCACTATTCATAAAGAAAAATCCATCGAACTCCCCGAATCCATCCTGGATAATTATCTTTCCACCAAAGAGATTCAAACCTTCAAAACCAGTGACAAAGGGATCGTTAGTATCACCCTTTCAGCAAGGAAATATGCAGACGTTGCCAGACCATTATTAAAAAGCCGGGACTTCAATTGCTGATCAATATCTTATTGAAAATCATAAGCACTACAAAATCAAAACATAAATCATTTTCAAATCTTCAAATTTTCAAATCAATGAAGACCCAACTTAAAATATTAGACCGATACCTGACCCTGTGGATTTTTC
>CAZSDU010000029.1:0-35259 GCA_964605775.1 uncultured Prolixibacteraceae bacterium
TTCGATTGAACTTTTGTGCTAAAAATCCGCCACTACGCCAAGCCGCAAAACGTTATGGCCCATTGTATGAATACATGATTGAAAACTCAAACAAATAAAAATCAAACCTCATGAAGTTAGAGCGTATTCTTGACAACTTGAATTCTTTTGAGAAGAATTCTTTCCTGAAAATTATTGATAGCATTCTTGTTGATAAACCAAAAAATGCTCAAGCTATTGAAAAACTACTTTCAGACTCCAGTAGGGATTTAAAGAACATGGATAACATAAACATTTCCAAGGTGTTCTCCCTTGTTGAAGATGAATTTATTGACTATTTACGTGAGGAATTCATTAACACATCCTCTCAATTTGATCTATTGACCGATATAATCTCAAGAGATGGAAATTGTGTCATTAAAAAAGATTGGTTTGCAAGGCTTTATGAGAAAGAATTGGCTCACTTCAATAAAAAGTTGAAAGAGTTCCAATCAAACCTAAATGATGAAAAAGCTGACATCAGTGATCAAAGGCGTCGGGATTACAAAATCTATCTCGCATGCCTAAAAACGGCATATTTCAACGATGACACTAATAATGTTGAACGGAAAATTACTCTTGACGAGCAGTCCATCTTGATAACATTAGCAAATGAACTAGGCTTGTCTCAAGAAGAGGTTAAACTCATTAACTACATGATCATTCCGATTCAGAAAATTGATATAGAAACTGTTATTAATGATCTGAAATCCATCGGCGTGCTGTTTTATTCTAAAAAAACAAGCACGATTTATATCGCCGATGAAATTGTACGACTAATCAGGAAGGTCAGAGGGAAGGAAGTAGCGGATAAGTTTTTCAGAAGAATCCTAAGGCTCCTCCGAGAACCCCAGATAAATCTAGTTTGCAAACAGCATGGTATAGACAGACATCTTTCCATCGATCAAAAAATCAAGGAGATAATCAACAAAGGCATTTCCGTCTCCGGTATTTTGATTGATGACATTCATAAAGACGGGACAAAGCTAACCGACAAGAAAAAATTCATAAATGACTTCTGTGATAAAAGTCTTAAAATCACGCCATCTCTTAAAGGAACCTTAATTGAAGAAAAAATTTCCAACCTGATTAAATATTTCGAAGATACCGAAAGGGATGAAAGGGTTGGGATTTCAGTTGATGGATACGAAAAACTGCTACTTGAACTGGGTCAACTAATTCCCACCATCAACCAACAAATGAGAACAGAGTTCGAACTTCAGGAGGAACAAGTGCTTAAAAGCGGCTATTTGCTCGATTATAATATAAAACCACGTGATATTCTTGAACTTATTTCAGAGGAAGAACTGACAAAATTCTGTCAATCAAAACAGATCAAAACCAGAGGAGACCTCATTTTGAATATCCTAGAAGCATTCAAAGATGCTGAAAATTTATATCTGGAAAATTATGAGAATATTGGATTCCGGAATCTTTCTGCATTGAAAGAAAATGGGATTACTATTAAAGAAGCAGATTTAGGGATAAAATTTGAGGATCTGACGAAGAAAATTTTCACCGGCCTCGGATTTAATGTAGATGAGAAATTGCGTAAATCTTTGAATACAGCAAAGGATAAGATTGATATCCTGCTAAATCTTGAAAACAATGATATCATTCTAATCGAGTGTAAAACTATCAAAGAAAGTGGTTATAATAAATTCAGTTCAGTATCAAGGCAATTAAAAGCTTATGCAGAATTGGCACGATCAAAAGACCTCAAGGTTCTAAAATCTCTATTGGTAGCGCCGGAATTCTCAGATGATTTTGTAAAGGATTGCGGTCTCGAATACGAATTGAATCTGTCCTTGATTACAGCGTCAACTTTGATAAACATTTTAGATGGATTTAAAAAATCAAAGCACAAACAGTTCCCATATAATCTACTGATGAGGGATGTTTTAATCCAGGAGGACAGAGTTCTTAAAGCGATTGACAAGTAATATTTCTCGCAAGCGAGTTACAACGGGCCATAATAAGTAAGGCTTCGTGTGGTCGCTTTTCGCGACCCAACATGAAGCCATGTTGCACGGAAGCCCGCGCTGGCTAAGCAGTCTGTAGAGTATGGGTGTTAAGTCAAATTGGATCATCTGAAGCAAGGAGAATCCGTACAAGAATTGCAGGATTCATGTGCCGAAAGTAGTAAAAAGAGGAGAATAATATTCTGATTATAATGTTGATTTAGCATTTTCATTGGTAATAAACAATACGATATCAGGTTCATTTTCTGAACCACTTAATGTTACTGCAATTTTCTGATTAAATCTTGCGATGCGATGATCATCGGCGGCGGGCGGGTTTCAGTGGGTATTCAAACATTGTAGCCCGCTCAAACTTTCGTGCCGGTGTACAGGAAACTGCTTCGCAATCCCTTACGGCACATACACTCGAAAGTTACCAACCAATTTTAAAACGAAAAAAAAATATTGACAATTCACTCTTTGTACTTATATTTGTACCATAAAACGTACAGAAAGGAATAAATAATATGTTAACAGCGACAATCTCAGACTTTAGAAAGGATATCAAGCGATATCTTGATAGAGTAACTCAAAATTTTGAAACTTTAATAATCAACCGAGGTAAGGATTCGTGCGTCGTCATCATTTCGTTGGATGAATACAACTCATTGACAGCTACGCAACATGAATTATCCTCCAAGGTGAATGAACAACGGCTGGATTCAGCTATTGAAAAGTTTTCAAAAGGTCAATCATTTCAAAAAGAGCTGATTGAACCATGAAATACATATTTGTAGATGAATCGTGGGAGGATTACCTATATTGGCAAAAGACCAATAAGAAGATCCTGGAAAAAATAAACGCTCTGTTAAAGGATATATCGAGAAATCCATACGATGGACTTGGAAAACCGGAACGGTTAAAATATAAGTACAAGGGGTATTGGTCCCGAAGGATTGACAGCGAACACAGGCTAATATACCGGGTCAACGATGATGAGATACAGATTGCCAAATGTCGGTTTCATTATGACTAAGAACTTAAAATCGGTTGGTAACAAGTCGCTATTTTGCCAGGCGTAGGTTGTGGTAACCGCAGACGGATTCCAGGCAACACACTGAATATGAGCCCCGAGAGAAATACCAATTCTGTTTCCGCCTGTCACATAGCGGCCACGCGTCAGCGGCAAGCAAAAAGAAATGACCAAACAATAATAAGATTTCATTTGTGAAAGTGGCCTCTATAAAGGATCTCAAACTAGAATTAAGTAGTCGTTCAAAAGGTGAACTGTTGGAACTTTGTTTGCATTTAGCAAAATTCAAAAAGGAAAATAAAGAATTATTGACTTATCTCTTGTATGAGGCATCCAATGAACCGGCTTATGTAAAAAGTGTAAAAAGGGAAATTGAGAAACTATTTGAACAGGTAAACAAACAGAATTATTATTTTATCAAAAAGAGTGTACGTAAAATATTGCGCGTAACTAAGAAGTATATCCAATATTCAAAGAAAAAGGAAACAGAGGTAGAATTATTGCTTTGTTTTTGCTGTGAACTTAAAAAATTGAGCCCAACGATGGAAGTAAATATGGCGCTTAATAATATTTACAAACGTCAAATGGAAGCGATCAAAAAAATTATAGGTTCTTTACATGAGGATTTGCAGTTTGATTATGAAATAGAGTTAAATAATTTAATAAAAGAATAAATTTATGCCTGCTATAGTACTCCCGCTTTCTTAGACCACGACTAATTAATTCTTAGGTGTATTTTTTGTTTGTTAAGCTGCATTTCTATAAAGTTTTACAGGCATCTGTCTATTAATGCCCTGATGCGTTCTTTGATTATTGTAATAGTAAAAATATTCATCTATACCGGTGTAAAGTTCCAGACCGTCTTTGGCAGGATTAAGGTAAACATGTTCACGTTTCAGAGTACGGAAAAATCGTTCAATGTAAATGTTGTCAATGGCCCGTCCTTTGCCATCCATACTGATTTTAATGGATTGTTCGTTAAGAAAATCGACCCACTCTTTGCAAGTAAACTGGCTACCCTGATCGGAATTAATAATCTCCGGCTTTCCGTATTGTTGAATCGCTGTTTTAAGCACCTCCAGGCTTGCAGCAGCTTCAAGGGTGTTGGATTATAGGTAACCGCAAACGAATTCCAGGCAACACACTGAATATGAGCCCCGAAAGAAATACCAATTCTGTTCCCGCCCGTCACAAAGCGGCCACCCGTTATGCCCAAAAGTATGAAAAATTTGTACCATAAATTCAAATTTCATACCTTTGATAGTATCAAATGATAGTATCAATGAAGCCGCCCTACCAAATAACACACACAATCCTAACCAGGATTGCTTCAATTTCCGAGAAAATCGGTGCGATAAAATCATATTTCTTAGAGAAACCGTCTCCCCAGCTTAGAAAACAGAATAAGATTAAAACCATTCATTCCTCACTGAAAATTGAAGGGAACACACTTACTCAGGAGCAAATAACTGCCCTAATCGAAAATAAGCTGGTTGTTGGGCCTCAAAAGGATATTAAAGAGGTTCTGAATGCTATAAAAGTTTATGACCAGCTTGCTTTGTTCGATCCATTTTCATCAAAA
Organism: uncultured Prolixibacteraceae bacterium; assembly: GCA_964605775.1. GTDB lineage: Bacteria > Bacteroidota > Bacteroidia > Bacteroidales > FEN-979 > CAZSDU01. The sequence continues at coordinate 4,595 of CAZSDU010000029.1, forward strand.
TCATTTTTATCTGCTCACAAGTTATTATTGGATGGTTTAATTGACAATCCGGGAAAATTCAGAAATCAGAATGTAGGAATCTTCCAAGGTACCAAGGTAGCACATATAGCCCCACCCCCAGGCAATGTATCTTCGCTAATGATGGATCTTTTTACATATCTGAAGAGCAAGGATGAAATGACATTAATAAAAAGCTGTGTGTTTCATTACGAAATTGAATTCATTCATCCATTTCTGGATGGAAACGGAAGGATGGGAAGACTTTGGCAAACGGTAATTTTAATGAATGAATATCCTGTTTTTGAATTTCTGCCATTTGAAACCTTAATAAGTCATACGCAGAAAGAATATTATGAGGTCCTTTCAAGATGTGACAATAAAGGAGATTCTACGGAATTTATTGAATACATGCTAAATATAATTGACAGTTCTTTAAGTGAGTTGTTGAATCAGACCAATAGACTTGTTTCGGACATTGAAAGAATAGAATATTTCATCTCAAAAGGCAAGTCGGAATTTTCTAGAAAAGATTACATGAGTGTATTCAAAAATCTTTCAAGTGCAACCGCAAGCAGAGATCTTAAAAAAGGAGTAGAATTAAATCTCTTTTCTCGGATTGGAGACAAAAACAAAACCCTATACAAAATTACTTCTGGGCATAATAAATAGGACTTCGTGTGGCACGCAGTGCCCAGAATGATTAAATGTAAAATATCTTCCCCGTTGAGGGTAACAGTTCCGCTTATCAGGTTATCAACTTTTATGGTGCTTACCTCGGTGGTATCGCCTGTACCTACAAAACTGATCAGATAGTCCTGTGCCTGGGTTTTCAGCATAGCAAGCACAAAGAAAATGCAAAAATGGTAAATTTTTTCATACATTTAAGGTTTAAAGGTTAATACTGATTCAAATCGCAATAACTTCATCATTCAAGATTCGTTGTTCAATATTCGAAGTTCAATTCCGCCACCAGTGGCTGTGGTATCTGTTATGTTGGTCACGCTGGTCGTTGTCACAACTGGAGGCGTTCCGGCCGATTGTCCGACTTGCTGCTCCCAGGTCAGCAGATCATCAACGGAATATTCGATTACTTCTCCGAGAATCTATGCTCTAACCCCTATCTGTAATTCCGGTTTTATTTAGGCTTCAGCCCCCTGCATTCATATTTAACGGTGGGGGAGTGTAGTATAAAGATTAGACGGTGTCCACGTAGCTTGACCAACCCTCTTCTTTTAAGTATTGCATACCCTTATCTATTGTGAAATTCTGAGCAAGAGAGGTTGTTATATTGGCATTCGCATAACCACTCAAACCAAGGTTTATATCCAATACCGGCGCAGCCACAATGGCAAAGGGCGGTACACCCAATAAAACGACAAAGGGTGAAAAGTTAACTGTAAATAACTTAGGGATTATTTCCTTCAATGATATCTGGATTTCAATGTGTTGATGTGACATGTCATAGAGGGCAATACGTTTACATTTCAAACGGGTCAGGAAACTTCTCTGCCATAGTGGGGCAAGAAGTTGAAAAATTGTTACCCCCATGTGGCACCCATATATAAAAACGACTGATAAAATATTTATTATCAGTCGCTTAAGTATTAATTTGTAGCCCCGGCAGGAATCGAACCTGCATTTAAAGTTTAGGAAACTTCCGTTCTATCCATTGAACTACAGGGCCGAAACAATTTTCGATTGACCACAACTAATCTGTCGTCCGGAATCTTTCATTCGGTCTGCAAAGATAGAAAAATCTGTAATAGTATCGGCCTGGTATTGCTTACTTGTTTTTCGCTATTTCACATCTGCTCCATTTGAAACGCCTTCAGCCGGGCTTACAAAAAACAGTGTCCCATCCGGGTTCTCGGCCATCAGTATCATGCCCTGAGAATCAATACCCTTAAGTTTCCGTGGAGCAAGGTTGACCAGTATGCATACTCTTTTCCCGATGATTTCTTCCGGTTTGAAAAAGCCGGCTATTCCTGAAACCACGGTTCGCTGATCAAGTCCTGTATCGATTTTTAACTTCAGCAGTTTATCGGTTTTTGGGACTTTTTCTGCATCCAGGATGGTTGCTGCACGAATGTCCATTTTCGCAAAATCTTCATATTGAATCAGGTCTTTTCCCGGCTTAAGCTTCACCTGTGATTGAAGCGCTTCGTTGGCTTGCTTGGTATTCAACAGTTTTTGCACCTGGTTTTCGATGTTTTTATCGTCGATTTTTTCGAAGAGCAAGGAAGCCGGGTTAAGTTGATGACCTGCGGTCAACCAATTTAAGCGGTCGGCGTCTTTCCATCTGAAAGACCGAAGATTTAAGGTATGCCGGATTTTTGCCGCGCTGAAAGGAAGGAAAGGTTCCGAGAGAATAGATAGCTGGGCACAAATCTGAAGGGAGATGTTAAGAATGGTTTCAACCCTTCCGGGATTGGAGGAAAAGATTTTCCAGGGCTCGTTATCGGTAAGATATTTATTGCCAAGCCTGGCCAGGTTCATCATTTCTGCCAAGCCTTCGCGGAAGCGATAATGTTCAATGCTTTTTCCGATCCGTTCAGGAAAAGTTTTCATTTCCCCGAGGGTTGACTGATCATAACTGCTCAACTCATGTTGGCGGGGGACTTTCCCCTGAAAATATTTTTCTGTGAGTACGATGGTTCGGTTTACAAAGTTGCCCAGGATGGCCACCAGCTCATTGTTGTTCTTGGCCTGGAAATCTTTCCAGGTGAAGTCGTTGTCTTTTGTTTCCGGAGCGTTGGATGTCAGCACATAGCGGAGGACATCTTGTTTCCCGGGAAAATCTTCCAGGTATTCGTGTAGCCAGACAGCCCAGTTGCGGGAAGTGGAGATTTTATCATTTTCAAGGTTCAGGAACTCATTGGCCGGAACATTTTCAGGAAGGATGTAAGAGCCTTCTGCTTTAAGCATGGCCGGGAAAATAATGCAATGGAAAACAATGTTGTCTTTTCCGATAAAATGAACCAGTTTGGTCTCTTTGTCTTTCCAGTATTTTTCCCAATCCGGTGTCAGTTCTTTGGTGGCCGATATATACCCGATGGGGGCATCAAACCAGACGTATAAAACTTTTCCATCGGCGCCTTCCACCGGAACTTTCACTCCCCAGTCCAGGTCACGGGTTACAGCCCTGGGCTGAAGTCCCTGATCGATCCATGATTTGCATTGTCCGTAAACATTGATTTTCCAGTCATCCTTATGGCCTTCCAGTATCCATTCACGCAACCATGATTCGTACTGATCAAGGGGAAGGAACCAATGACGGGTCTCTTTCAAAACGGGTTTATTGCCGCTCAGTACTGAAGTGGGATTGATCAGGTCGGTGGGATTCAGGGAAGTGCCGCATTTCTCACATTGATCGCCATAAGCCTTTTCATAGCCGCAATGGGGGCAGGTTCCCGTGATGTAACGATCAGCTAAAAAATGCGCGCTTGCTTCATCATAATATTGTTGTGAAACTTTTTCGATAAACTGACCTGAATCATACAATTTCCGAAAAAATCCCGAAGCTGTTTCATGATGCACAGGATTTGAGGTCCGGGAATAAATATCGAAGGAAATCCCAAAATCTTCAAATGATTTTTTAATGATCCCATGATATTTGTCCACGATATCCTGTGGAGAAACCCCCTGCTGTAAGGCTTTGATGGTTATGGGTACGCCATGCTCATCTGAGCCGCCGATAAAAATCACATCCTGTTCATTCATTCTAAGGAAGCGCGAATAAATATCAGCAGGGATATAGACTCCGGCCAGATGTCCGATATGTATGGGGCCATTGGCATAGGGGAGGGCGGAAGTGACGGTATAGCGTTTGAATTTCTGCAGTTCGTTCATTTTTATCTGCGGTATTTGCTTTTTCAGCATGGATGAAAAGACAAATATACGAATTCCTTCAGTTTTGTTAATTTTGCCATGATGATTCAACCGCCCTACCTGGTCAAAGGAGATAAAATTGGCATTGTCTCCCCTTCGCGCAGCATCACCTTTGATGAAGTGCATCCCAGTATTCGTGTATTGCAAAAACACGGACTGGAAGTAATTCTCGGTTCGCATGTTTTCAGTAAGCATCATCAATTTGCCGGAACTGACGAGCAGCGTTGCCTGGACTTTCAGCAAATGCTTGATGATGATTCCATTCGTGCCATTCTTTGTTCCCGGGGAGGATATGGATCGGTAAGGATCATAGACCGCCTGGATTTTTCCCGATTTGTGGAAAAACCCAAATGGATCATCGGATACAGCGATATCACGGTATTTCATTCGCATATTCATGAGCGGTATAAAGTGGAAACGCTTCATGCCACCATGCCGAAAAATATTGTATCGGACATTCCGGATGATTCCGTGAGCACTATGATCAATGCGTTGTTCGGATATCGGATTTCCTATTCCTATCCAAGCGCAAGCTTTTCTCGTCAAGGCGAAGCCGAAGGCGTGCTGGTTGGGGGCAACCTGTCCATTCTGGTGAATTTGGCCGGTTCCCTGTCTGCATTGAATACCGACGGAAAAATACTTTTCATTGAAGACGTGGATGAGTACCTCTATCACCTCGATCGGATGATGATCACCCTGAAGCGGGCAGGGAAACTGTCAAAATTAAAGGGCTTGATTGTGGGTGGGTTATCAAAAATGAATGACAATGTCATTCCTTTTGGTAAAACCCCTGTAGAAATTGTTGCAGAAGCGGTGAGTGAATTTAAGTATCCGGTATGTTTTGATTTTCAGGCCGGTCATCTCGATAAAAACCTTGCCCTTATCCTCGGTCGGAAATTACGTCTTACAGTTGGTCGTAAAACAGAATTATCCTTTTATTAACAATCCGTATTACCTTTTTACATTTCCCGGATTAAGCATACGATGATCTCACCTTAATTGGTGTACTTTGTGGATGACTTTGTGACCTTTGTGGTTAAATCACTTAACAGACAGATTGTATAGGATAAAGCAGGAGGGGTTTAAAATTTATTCGGATGCTGCAAACAAATGAACTGGGAAAGGCTGGAGAGGATATGGCGGCGGAGTACCTGAAGAAGAAAGGTTACCGGATTCTTGAGCGGAATTGGAGATTCGGGCGAAACGAGATCGATATTGTTGCCCGGGATGGCAATATCGTTGTTATTGCCGAGGTGAAGACCCGCAGTTCGAGCTTTTTTGCAGAGCCTGAAACGGCAGTAACCCGGGATAAACAAAGAATACTGGTGCGTTCAGCCAATGCTTATGTGCGCTACAATCGGATAAACCTTGAAGTCCGTTTTGATGTGATTGCCATTTTATTCAGCCCGGGAGGAGAGCAGATCAATCATATCGAAGACGCATTTTATGCCACACTTTGATCATTTTCTTCCGAAGTCGGCCGGAATTTCCCCCCAAAATTCGGTTTCCCATTTTAAAATTTTGTTTGGCCATTGATTTTCATTAAGCCAGGAGAGGCCCCGGTTGACCAGATCAAAAAGACTTTTATTTTTTGGTGAAACGGCCAGATTGGTTTTGATGGCTTTTTTCTTCACCCAGGTAATGGCAGTACGGGAATCGGAATAAACAGGCCAGTCAGATTCCCTCTGTTTCAAGTAGGCAAGCGCATGCACGATACCCAAGAATTCACCCAGGTTAACCGTTCCTTCAGGAAATGGACCCATCCTGAAAAGTTCTGCTCCCGATTGAGTGTCAACACCTCTGTATTCAAGGATGCCAGGATTGCCGGCACAGGCGGCATCAACGCAAATACTGTCAGCGATAGGTTCACCGATAAGCGGATTGGAACAAATGATCTTTTTAGGGGCATTGAGTCCTTTCTCCATGTATTTCCGGGGATCATCATTCAGTGCGGCACTGGCCAGATCTAGGGTGGGAAACCCTTTGTATTTTGCACTGGTAAAACCCGTTACCTGCTTGCTGCATGCTTCCCAGCCTTCATAGATTCCGGGTTTTTTACCTTGCCAGACGACGTAAAACCTGTTTTTGGCCATGCCACAAAGGTAAAGGAATTAACAGAATTCTTTTCACCCACTCATCCACTCACCCACTCGCCAGCTCACCAGCTCATTAAATATATTTATCTTTGTTTCGATGAACCCACTGAAGCGACTTGCAGGGCAAACAGCCATTTATGGAATTCCAAGCATTCTGGGACGTTTTCTGAATTATTTGCTGGTTCCCTTATACACTTATGGACTATTGACACAGCAGGAGTACGGGGTAGTGAATATTTTCTATTCATTCACGGCCTTATTGATGGTGATTCTGACGTATGGCATGGAGACTGCTTTTTTTCGTTTCAGTGAAACGGAAACGGATAAATCACGGGTTTATAGCACGGGGCTTATCTCATTGGTTTTTTCCACTTCGGTGTTCCTTATTCTGGTTCATCTGTTTCCGCAAACCATTGCCCGCTGGATTGATTATCCACAATACCCCAACTTCATCCTCTGGTTTGCCTGGATTCTGGCACTCGATGTGCTGGCGGCCATCCCCTTTGCCCGGCTTCGCGCCCTGAACCGCCCTGTTGTTTTTGCCACGGTAAAAACCATCAATATCATTACCACCATACTGTTGAATCTGTTTTTCCTGTTGTTACTACCCTTGATATATCATCATGATGAAGGATCAGGGATATCCAGGGCCATCCTGTGGATGTATCGCCCCGACTGGACGATTGAGTACATTTTTATTTCCAATCTCCTGGCCAGTCTGCTGACATTGGTACTGCTGATCCCTCAGGTTCTGCACCTAAAGTGGATACTGGACCTGAACCTCCTGAAGCGTATGCTGGTATATGCTATTCCTCTGTTATTCGCAGGTATGGCAGGAATTATCAATGAGACCTTTGACAGGATTCTTTTGCGTTATCTTTTACCGCCGGATATTGCCGAAGCCCAGGTGGGGATTTACAGTGCCTGTTATAAGATTGCAATTCTGATCGTCTTGTTCATTCAGGCTTATCGTTTTGCTGCTGAACCCTTTTTCTTTTCTCAGATGAAAAATGTGGATGCCAAAGTGGTATATGCCCGCGTCATGAATTTCTTCATCATTACCATATCACTGATCTTTCTGACCACCCTGCTCTTCCTGGATAGTTTTTTCATCTATTTTATCGGTCCAAAATTCCGTGCTGCGCGGAATGTCATTCCTGTTCTTATGATGGCCAAGGTGTTCTTAGGTGTTTATTACAACCTGTCCATATGGTTTAAACTGACCGGTAAAACCATGTGGGGCGCTTTTTTTGCTTTCACCGGAGCAGTGGTTTCCCTGGGGTTGAACATCTATTGGATACCTCTTTCTTCGGATCATCTGATATTCGGTTACCTGGGGTCGGCCTGGGCCACATTGTTTTGTTATGCAAGCATGATGGTGCTGGCCTATCTGGTTGGACGGAAATACTATCCCATTCCGTATCAGCTGAAAAAGTTTTTCGGTTATCTCGGCTTGGCCCTTCTGCTTTATTTCCTCAGTCGCTGGATACATGTAGAGAACATGGTCTTGAATTTTGGATTGAGTGTTGTATTGCTGATGGTTTTTATATCCACTGCCTGGTTCGTTGAAAAGCCAAGCCGTACACCATCCGGTTAGATCAAGTTTTTTTATACCTTTGTCTTCATATATTTCACTATGAAGATCAGGATTGTAAGTCACGCCAAACATCCTTTACCTGCCTATGAAACAACGGCTTCTGCGGGGATGGATTTACGCGCCAATCTGAATCAAGAGATCAGCCTTAAACCCATGGAAAGGGCCTTGATCCCCACCGGACTTTTTATCGAACTTCCTGTTGGTTATGAAGCACAAGTGCGGCCACGTAGCGGATTAGCAATAAAAAGCGGAATCACGGTGCTAAATACGCCGGGAACCATTGATGCGGATTACAGGGGTGAAATCATGGTGATTCTGATCAATCTTTCCCATGAAACTTTTGTGATCAGGGATGGAGACCGTATTGCCCAGATGATCATTACCGGTCATGAGCGAGCTGAATGGGTAAAGGTGGATGAGCTCATTCAGACGGAAAGGGGAGCTGGTGGATTTGGTCACACGGGTAACAATTAGGGTATTCAAAATGAATAAAGAGGATTGAGGAATGAGGAATACTGGGTTTAAATTCGGTTTTTTTCTTATAGCATTGACGTCCTTTTTGTTTTCCATGCAAACCGCTTATACTGTAGCTCCTGCCTGCCGGTTCAATCTGATTTCAACAGACGGACAATCAGAAACTTCTCCTGACCGGGATAAAGAAAAACCGATCAGCAATCTCAGCATGCTGATTGAAGCAAAAAAAGAAGCCCTGATTGGGAATACCGAAGGTGCGATCACCATGTTTCGTCATTATATCAACCGTTATCCGTTGGATCCGGCCGGATGTTTTGAATTGGCGAGACTGGAGGCCAGCCGCCAGAATTTTTCGGACGCCTTGCACCTTGCACAAAAAGCCAATGAATTGGATGCTGAAAATATCTGGTACCAGTTATTTCTTGCGGATTTATACCAACAGGGCGGAAAATATGAAAAGGCTATCCTGATTTTTGAGACCATTGTCGGTAAAAATCCCGAAAACCTGGATTATTATTATCAGTTGGCTACCCTCTACCTGATGGTAGGGGATTACAGGAATGCGATCAGGATGTATGATCGCGTAGAAGAAAAAGCCGGTATTTCGGAGGAGATCACCTTACAAAAGAATAAAATTTATCTTCGCCTGAACGATATGTCTAATGCCGAAAATGAACTCCGAAAACTGATTCAGGCATTTCCAGGTGAAAGCCGTTATTATTCAATACTTGCAGAGTTTTTTATGGCCAATGGAAAATCTACTGAGGCCCTAGAAGTGTATAAGAAAATTGCCCAGATGGAGCCGGATAATGCCTATATCCATATGTCGATGGCTGACTATTACCGTAAAGCCGGGAAAAAAGATAAAGCATTTGAAGAGCTCAAACTTGGTTTTGCAAATCCGAATCTGGATGTGGACACCAAAGTGAATATCCTCCTTTCTTTTTATTCCATCAATGAAATATATACTGAACTGAAAGATCAAGCCTTCATCCTTTCAAAAATTTTGATGGATACCCATCCTGGCGATCCCAAATCACATTCCATTTATGGAGATTTATTGCTGCAGGAAAAAAAATATCCTGAAGCCAGGGTATCGTTTCTGAAAGTGTTGACCCTCGACAGCAGCAAATATATTGTCTGGGAACAATTGCTCCGACTTGATCTGCAGCTCGGAGATTATCAACACCTGTTCGATTACAGTCAGCGTACCCTTGAACTCTTTCCCGAACAACCCCTGCCTTACTTGTTTTCAGGGCTGGCCTGCTATCAGTTAAAAAAGTTTGAAGAAGGTGTCCACTCATTGAATTCAGGCCTGAAGCTGGTCGTCAATAATGATGAAATGCTGGCACAGTTTTACATGTACCTCGGAGACACCTATCATGCCCTGAAACAAGATGAAAATGCTTTTATTTCCTACGAACAATCGTTAAAGATCAATGGCAATAATGCCTATGTGCTGAATAATTATGCCTATTATCTGTCGCTGCGCGGGAAAGATCTTGAAAAGGCGGAAAGAATGGCGAAAAAAGCCGTCGAAATTGAACCCCGTAATTCCTCCTTTCAGGACACCTATGGATGGATTTTTTATAAGCAGGGGAAATATAGTGAAGCGCTGGAATGGATAGGGAAATCGTTGGAAGACAAAGAGGGTGTCAGCAGTGAAGTACTCGAGCATTACGGAGATGTTCTTTACCGGCTTGGCGACACGGTCAGGGCTTACGAATACTGGGTTAAAGCGAAGAAGAAAGGAGGGGGATCTCCCTTTCTGGAACAAAAATTGGCTGAAAAGAAATTATATGAATAGAAGAAATATTTCTCTTGTTTTGTTTTTATTTTTATTTTTCATTGCCTGCAATCCTTCACGAAAAGCCATCAGAGCGCCGATTAAAGAAGAAGGGGCGGATTATCTGTTCAATAAGCTCAAGGAAAATGAATTAAAATTTGAGTGGCTTTCTGCAAAATTTTCTGCCGATTACGAGAATAAAGGGAGTAAGAATTCCTTTAGTGGCCAGATGAGGATTAGAAAGGATAGCCTGATTTGGATCTCCCTGACCCCTATATTGGGAATTGAGGTGATCAGGATTCTGATTTCGAGGGATACTGTAAAAATGATCAACCGTTTGAACGATACATATTTTACAGGTAATTATGAATATGTCAACCGGTTTTTAAACACGAATATCGACTTCGATATCCTTCAGGCATTTTTAATCGGGACAGATATCCAGTTTTATGAAGACGGGAAATTCAGGGCAGGCATAGATCAGGGGGTATATAAACTATCGACCATGGAAAGACGAAAACTCCGTAAGTTTGCCAGAACCAACCTGGATGCCCTGAAAATTTATATCCAAAATATCTGGCTTGACCCTCATACTTTTAAAATCCTTCAGGCTGATGTAAAGGAAATACGTCGGGATAACATTAAGCTTGAGGCGAAATATGATCAATTTGAATCCGTTACGGATCAACTTTTCCCTAAGAGGGTTGAATACTTCATCAGAGCGGAAAATGTTATCCGGGTCAAAGCAGATTTTTCAAGGATCATGATCAATGCCCCACAGTTATTCCCGTTTAAAATCCCTGACCATTACCACCCTGTAAACTAGTCTGATCAATGCCAATGAAGCCTTTACGAGATAAGAATATTGGAGTCCAATCTTGGGGTTATCCATTGATTCTTTCCTTTGTTTTCCTTGTCATTCATTTGACAGCATTCACCCAGACGGACAGGGATAAGCTTCAGAAAACCAAAAAGCAGCTGGAGGATGAAATCCGCTATACTACCGAACTGCTTGAAAAAACCCAGCAGAATAAAAAAAGTTCCCTGAACAAACTCCAGATTCTATCCAAACAGATAAAAAGCCGTGAAGCGTTAATTGATGCGATTAACCGGGAGTTGAACCAGGTTCAGACAGAAATTCTCACTGAAAATCATCAGATTGATAAAATGTCGCGACAGCTGGAAACTTTGCGGAATGAGTATGCCCGTATGATTTATCATGCATACCGGATGATGAATGGCCAGAATAAGCTGATGTTCATATTTTCAGCGAAAGATTTCAACCAGGCCTATCAACGTTTGAAATACTATCAGCAGTATGCTTCATATCGCCGCAGGCAGGCTGAACGGATTCACTCCACCCAACTGACCCTCAACACTAAACGCAGGGAGCTGGAGCAGATAAAAAGTCAGAAATTATCACTGGTTCAGTCTCAGATTCATGAAAAGCAGAAACTGGATAAAGAAAAGCAGGAAAAGGCAAAATCTGTAAAAGAATATAGCAGTAAGGAAAAGCAATTACTGGCCACCCTCAGGGCCAAGCAACAGGCTGCACAGCGGCTGGAATATGAAATTGAAAAACTGATCTCTGAAGATACACGGGCAAAAACACCTTCTGCCAAGCCGGGGCTCGAAATGACTCCAAAAGAAAGAGAACTGTCCAATTCATTTTCAGCCAACCGGGGTAAATTGCCCTGGCCTTGCGAAAGGGGATTTATTTCCAGTTCTTTTGGTGAACACCCCCATCCCGTCCTAGAACATGTGAAGGTTAAAAACAATGGAATTGATATAATGACGGAAAGGGGTTCATTGGTCAAGGCCGTTTTTGGCGGCAAAGTCAGTCGGGTTATGTCTTTTCCGAACCTGAACAAAGTAGTGATTATACGTCATGGGGATTATCTTACGGTATATTCAAACCTGTCGGATGTAACGGTTAAAGAAGGTCAGGAAGTTTCGACCCGGCAGACCATAGGCAGGGTTTTTTCATCCGCTGATGGATCAAAATCGGAATTGCATTTTGAAATATGGAAAGGTAAACTCATTCAGAATCCGGAAGTCTGGCTGACGGGTAGATAACAGGAGGAAGCTTTGTTTGAACATCACATTGGGGAATTTGCAGCATTGCTGACTGCTGTTTTTTGGACCATCACCGCCCTTGCTTTTGAATCGGCAAGCCGGAAAATCGGATCCATGATCGTTAATCTCCTCAGGTTAACTGTCGGATTTATTTTTTTAAGCCTGTTTACTTACTTCTACCGCGGCATATTATTCCCGCTAGATGCATCGCCTCAAGCCTGGTTTTATCTCACATTGTCTGGTCTGATAGGATTTGTTTTCGGTGACCTTTGTTTATTTCAGGCCTTTGTTGTAATCGGAGCCAGGATTTCCATGCTTTTAATGGCGTTGGCACCGCCTATGACCGCTTTGATCGGATGGATGGTTTTGGATGAAACTCTGTCTTTGAAAAGTTGGATCGGAATGACCCTGACCATCATCGGAATAGCCCTGGTGGTATTAAAACGGGATCATCAGAAGGGGAATAAAAATAATTTTTCCGGGGTAAGGTTCAATTATCCGGTATGGGGTATTCTGCTTGGTCTTGGAGGCGCCATTGGTCAGGCAGCCGGATTGGTTCTCAGCAAATATGGCATGAAGGATTATGACACTTTTGCTTCCACCCAGATCAGGGTCATAGCCGGCATGGTAGGATTTGGAATTTTATTCAGTTTCCTCGGCTTCTGGAAAGAAGCATTCCGTGCCCTGACCATGCGAAAGCCCATGATTCAATTATCGCTCGGGGCCTTTTTCGGACCCTTTCTTGGGGTTTCATTTTCCCTGATCTCGATAAAATATGCCGATACCGGAATTGCCGCAACCATCATGGCTCTTGTACCGGTACTGATCATTGCTCCTTCCAGGATTATCTATAAGGAAAAAATAACATTTAAAGAAGTCGCCGGAGCAATTCTTGCCGTATCTGGCGTGGGGTTTTTCTTTCTTTGAAAGGTTAATTATTTGATAAAAATTAATTTTTGATAATGCAAACGATAATCTTTTTCAAGGCTAAGAAAATAAACACCTGAAGAAAGTGACGAAAAATTGAATTTTTTCTTCCAAAAGCCCTGGTTAATATTTTCTTTCTTAAGATATAAAAGAGAATGGCTTGCATTTGACAAACTTATGGTCATTGGCCCGGGCTGAAGAGAATATACTTCCAAGGTAAAATGACCATCACCGGGGTTAGGATAAATTTCGATGATGGAAAAAAATTCCGGGTCGGGGAGGGCATCACAGTTTATCAGAAGATCCATGCTTTTACTTATCCTGCTGTAGTTGGCAAAAACGTTAAGTTTAAGACGGACAACTCCGTTTAGAATGTCCCCGGGTCCAGGTGTATAGATGGGATTCAGCAAAGTGGCCGAGTCAAATTTCCCATCTCCGCTGCTGTTCCAAAGCAGGGAATCAAAACCGGATGCGATCGCCTTTAGCCGGTAGGTCTGACCGGGGCAGATGGTGTCGTTTTCACCGGCAGATACTTCCGGAAGCATTGGCGCAGGAAAAGTGATCATATCCAGCCAGACTTTATCTTCTCCAACACTCAGGGCAACATCTTTCACGTATCTCCAGGTATAGTGATGTAATCCCCCGGCCACGGGAAAAGCAAGCCTGGTCCATGGATTGACTCCCGACCAGGCCCCCATGAATGTACTGTCGATGTAAAAAAACATAAAGTCGTAATCGACTTCTGTGGATGTTTTAAAATAAAAAGAAATACTGTCTTCAATGGCTGAGCAATAACTGACTGTAAGCTGGGAAGTCTGACCATGACCGATTTTACCGGATGCTGATGCATACAATCCCTCCCAGGGCAATTTATTGGTGATGGTCCAGTTGTTATTCCCGGAAAACTCCCAGGGGAATTTGTGAAAGCCATTCGACTCCCAGTCTTCTGCTATGATTCCGATCACCTGCCGGAAGGTTTTTTTTCGGATATATTTTCCCGAGTTTACCTGATATTGCAAAAATACGGTAGTACCCAATGGCAGATCTTCATTTACTGTGGCTGTGAAGCAGGCATCTGAATACTGCCCCGGTAAGATTTCTCCCAAGGAAACGCTATCCTTATCAAGACTGATCAGGGGGGTATCGGTATTCAGCCGGCCTGTTACGGGATCACAGGGGAAAGCGCCGTTATTGTTATGGCTGATTACCAGGATTGCTGTTTCTCCGGGATCGAGATGACCATTGTAATTCCCCCCCCCGCTGTCAACCACGCGAAGTCCGGCAATGTTCAATCCGGGAGCCTGGGATTCGATGGAAAAATGGTTTAGCCAGTTCGTATCATTACCAGTTACCTGAATATCGATACGGACACTGAGCTTATCGGGAATGGTATCTGATACCCTCAACGAAAAGCCATGGAGAATGGTTTTTACGGAATCCGCAAGGATTTCACCATAATCTGCCAGGCTGTCGGTGATTAGAATGTAGGGAGAAGGGGAAGTGATTTTTACCTGCACATCCTGAGCGGGCTGGTCTCCAACATTTTTCAGGCAGAGTGAAAGATAAAGGGAGTCACCGTAATTCATTTTTTGTGAAGTTGATTTTCTTATTTCTTCCAGTTCATATGCATGAAATACGACCCAGGCCTGGCCGGGGGCAGGTCCCAGATCGAAGGGGGAAACATAGGCCATGGCCTTTCCCGTGCGGTTATCGGTCCAGATGGGATAAACTTTCATATTCCGCGATTGTATCCCAATATAATCTCCGAAATAGCTAAAAGTGATTCCCGGGATTGGGGAAGGGGTAAAGGAAACATCGCTCACTTTCATGTCTGCCCATGACATTCCTCCGTCATGGGAACAGGAAACATAGGTTTCGCAATCGGTGGGAGGAAGGTTTCTGTCGTCATAATAGATGACGGCCAATCCTCCGGTGATAGGGTCGCAACAGATCCATGGAAAAAAATGCTGTTTTCCAAGTCCCGGAGCATCCTGGTTGACCCTCAAAGGGCTTGACCAGGTTTCTCCCTGGTCATCGGATCGGATAAGGTAAACATCGATATCATTCCCGGTATTGACACCGGGAATTCCGATGTTTGTCCAGACGATATAGATTCTTCCCCGGTAAGGGCCGTTACTGTTGTCCACTGTCATGGAAGGGAAAGAATTTACCCTCATATTTTTTCCGGTCAGGCTGGCACGGATGCCTTTGATGTTATCGACAATACGCCGGGCAGGGGTAAAAATTCCTCCTCCATCGATGGATTTAGTAAATCCCAGAGCCACTTCATCGGAAGGCCAGGTATCATAAATACTCCACACGGCATATACTTCACCCATCGGTCCTGTTTGTATATTTACGCCATGATTCAATTTTCCGGCTGAGACTGCCCGACTGAGGGTATAGGGTGAAGACCATTGAATTCCCCGGTTTACGGAACGGGATAGCTGAACCTGATTGGTGTCGGAAGAACCCGGAATAAAATTCGTCCAGGCATCATAAAGGTTGCCCGTAAACGGACTTCCCGGTGCATTATCAATCCAGAGATGATTTTTATCGAGGAGACCATATACGTTGGTAGGCCCAGGAAAAACGACTACCTCATGCCAGGATTTTCCTCTATCATCGCTGAAGGCAACAGATTGCCCGCCATCGTTGCTGATTTTTCCAACATATAAACGTCCATTCAAATCAATGGCCGTGGCAGGGTCTCCGGCGTTTTCCTTTCCCACTCCCCTCAGACTTCCGTCCCATGACTGTGCCCCATCCGGAGAAAATAAACCATCTGCCCCATATTTGTCCTCAGCATAATGATCAACCCAGTTGCTTGAATTGTTTGAATTCAGCATCATTCCTTCTTCCTGCGGGTCGATAAAAATGGAATTTTCACTCTGGGTGACAGAATCCAGATCGCTGATCGGAATATCCGGTGAATTCTGAAGGGGTATTGCTGTTCCGAAAATCTCACTGTTGGTAAAAGTGGCTGGTCTTACAGGATAAACCAAGCCTGGTTTGACAAATCCGAACTGAACCATCTCCTTCCAGTATCCGATATTATCAATTCTTGTATTTACAAAACCTTTTCCGGCAGGGGTGATTTCAGGCAGTTTACCAGGTCGCTGGGAATGACCCCAAGGGGTAATTAAAATCAGTAAAAAAATCAGAAGAATAATTTTCTGCATGATGGAATTTCTGTTGTCCAAAACAAAGGTACAAAGGGTTTGCATATCTTTGTAGTTTGAAATCAATAAAATAGAAAATCATGAGTACTGCTGTTTTTGTGCTTTTATGTTTATTTCTCATTAACGGGATACTGGTCATGACAGAAATAGCCCTGGTTTCTGCCCGGAAATCAAAACTGGATTACGATGCCCAGGCAGGGGATAAACTGGCAAAACTTGCCCTGGAGCAGGCCAATAACCCCTCGAAGATCTTGTCCACCATTCAGGTTGGCGTGACCCTGATTGGTATTCTGACCGGAGTGTTTTCTGCGGCTGAGTTTTCACGGAACGCTTCGGAATTATTGATGCAAGCAGGGCTTTCCCCCTCCCTGAGCAGCTCCCTTTCAGTATTGATCATTGTAACGCTGGTCACATTTTTTTCAATGCTGATCGGCGAACTAGTTCCCAAAAAAATAGGATTGGTTAATCCCGAACGCATTATCAAGTTGATGATCCGCCCTGTCCTTGCACTCGCCTATCTGACCTATCCGATAAGCTGGGTGCTTTCCGTCTGCAGCGATTTTATCCTGAAATTACTGAGGATCAAACCTTCCGTGGACTCAAAGGTTACAGAAGAGGAGATCAAGGCCATGATACAGGAAGGCACGGAAGACGGAGAAGTACAGGAAATCGAGCAGGATATTGTGGGCAGGGTTTTTCATTTGGGTGACCGGAAAATCGAATCCCTGATGACCCACCATTCTGATCTGATTTGGTTGGACATCCATGATACCGCCGGACAGATGAGGGAAAAAATGCGAGACCAGCTTCATTCGGTTTATCCGGTATGCAGAGGAGATCTGGATGATGTTGTTGGCGTGGTATTCATCAAAGATATTTTTTTAGATAACATCTGCCAGGAAAATTTTGATTTGCAGCAGCAGATCAAGCCCGCCCAGTTTATCCTGGAAACTTTGTCGGCTTATGAAACCCTTGAGTTATTCAAGCAAAACAAAATACATTACGGATTGGTGATCGATGAATACGGTTCCACCGTTGGCATGGTAACATTGAATGATATCCTGGAAGCCATCGTCGGTGATTTTAATGAACCCAGTCCGGATGAACTTCAGATTACCCAAAGGGAGGACGGAAGCTGGCTGGCTGATGGTCAAATGCCGTTTTACGAATTCGCCTATGAATTTAATATTAAAGGTTTCGATAAAGGGAAAATAAAATTCAATACCCTTGCCGGTTTGGCTATGAGTGTTCTAAGACATGTTCCAAAACCGGGTGAAAAGTTCAGATGGAAGGACTTTGAATTTGAGATCATCGATTTGGATGGGAACCGCATTGATAAACTGATCATCAAGCGATCGGAAAAATAAAAAAAGAAGCTGCCCGGAGGGGACAGCTTCTCAAAAAAGTAAGCAGCAATACTATTTCCCGATCACGATACGGGTTGAATTGGAAATGTGCTCATTTTCCAGTTTCAGCAGATAAATACCGCCGGGTAAAGCAGATAAATCAATCACCCGGTGCAGTTTGCCCGGAATGTTGACATGCTGATCCCTGTAGACGATGTTGCCAATGGTATTATAAATGGTGATACTGATGATCGCATTTTGTTCAAAGGAAAGATCGAGGTTGATCTTACCGCTTGTCGGATTCGGGTAAACTTCATAGTGGAATTTATCATTTTCTCCTATACCCACCGGGGCATAAACCGTCACTTCTTTCACTTCAGAGACCGGTCCGGGACAATCCTGGTTGGTAGCTGAGACAGAAATACCGGCAACTCCCCTGAAAGTCGGGGTCCAGATGACGGTGCCGTTAAGACCTGTTCCGGAAATCGTTCCGGCTTCTGTGGGTAAAATTCCCCAAGCGTATGCAGTGGCGCCGGGAACTTCAGGGATGGTGAATTCGGAAGTGCTGACTTTATTCAGGTTCACACTGTCGGCTCCGGCTGGTTGGTCCGGCGCAACAGGAGTGGCCAGGACACTGACATCAAACGCATTTGAAATTTCACCTTTCCCGCAGGCATTGACTCCGCTGACCTGAAGACTGAGTGTACCGGTGTATCCAGGGGAGACCTCAAGGATCACGGAGGCTTCATCACCACTAACGGTTCCTGCTTCAACCGGGGTCACTGCCCAGGCATAGGAGGTGGCATCGGTTGATCCGGTAGTCGAATATTCCGGAGAGCTTTGTCCCTGGCAAATCTGAATGGGTCCTGTGGGATCAGCAGCTTTTCCGGGGATATCGGGAACCACGATTTCCATGGTGTGAAGATCGGTACATCCAATGGCATTGAAAACCGTCAGGCTGACCAGATAAGTCCCGGGCAGGGCATAAGTATGCGATGGGTTTTGCAGATAGGAGGTATCGGCTTCACCCGATGCAGGATCACCAAAAGTCCATTCCCAGCTTGAAATTGTACTGCCATGAGGATTAGAATTGTCGGTAAAGGTACTTTCCTCCCCCGGGCAATTGATGGTAGTTGTAAAAGCAGCTTCCGGGTAGTCAAAAACATGAATATAGGCTGTTTTTGTAGTGGAGACAGGATCCGCACCGGTTTTCTGTATGGTCAGGGTAACATCATAGTCTCCTGCCGTACTGTAAACGATTCCGGTAGGGTTCTGAAGGGTTGAAGTAGAGGGTACCCCTCCGTTAAATACCCATTGCCAGCTTTCGGGGTTACCTCCTGAAAGATCCGAAAAATCAGCGTTGGCGCCAATGCACATGGCGGTATGATTTGCAGTGAAATTGGCTACCAGCTGTGTCGAATTGACACTGGCCATGCCGGTATAACGGAAGAAGTTTTGTTTGGTGACGGTGATTAAAACCTGTGTTCCCACGGAGAGTACAGGGATCGGAATGATAACCGGTCCACCGGCAATACCAGTAGCAGTGGCAATAATTTCCGAATTCACGGTTAAGGCAATCAGCGCGCCTTCATTGGCTTGAACAGGAAATTCTGTACTGCCATATTCAATGATGGGGCTGTGGTTAACGGTAAGCTGTTGAGGAATGGTGCAATAAACCACCTGGAAAGCTTCTCCCAGCATGTGGAAGAGGTTAAAGGTAACCGTTTTATCTCCGGGATTCGAGGGCCATGATGACTGTTTCAGGAAGTATTTCCCGGCTGCATTACCGAAAGCAGGCAGGACACCTCTTGAAGGAGGAGTGGTACCATATTCAGGCATAAAATCAGGGAACAAATTATCAAACATTCCCCAGACAAAGGTATCGTTGACAAAGGAGTAAGAAACCTCAGTGGGGCAAACAATCCCCAAGGCGCCGGCATTATGTCCGTTTTTAGTGTGACGTACAAACTTTTCGCCAAAACATTCTGAAGAACGGTGATAGGCGCCAGTCTGGCAATTAATAGAGAACACAAATGGCAGAACAGTGTTTGTCAATTGGCTGATGTTAGAATTCGAATAAGCCGGTTCTCCCCATCCTGTATATTCGCCATGATCCCTGTGAAGCAGCATAAACGCGCCGGAATCAATAGCGTTGGTGATTTTTGCAGCGTTTCCTCCTGACCATCCACCTAATTCTGAAGGTGTAGCAGGAATATATCCCAAACCACCGGGTCCGAAATAACTGGTAATTGATGAAGTATTGCTGGCGGTGGACCAGGTGGAACCCGGTGTCCCTTCATAAATTGCGTTGATTCTGCGGGGATGTTTATTCCAGACATTTCTGAAATATCCTCCTACGATTTCCGAGCAAAGCTGGAACCACCGAACTGTCTGCCAACCCAAAGCCGAAATGGGCTTGTCGTACACCAGGGGATCTACCGAAGGATTCCGTTCGTTTTCGAGGAATTTGGTGATCAGCACCTGTAACTGATTGGCATCATTGGCCACGATACGGGAAAAAACCACATCCGGTAACTTGTCCCCGTTCACATCGGCGTATTGGTTGTCGGAGGCAAAATTAGGATAGCTTGCTGGATGGGTTAACAAGGGAGAGATGATGTTTTTTGTTGCATCTGAACCATAGTCGGCTAACAGAACGCAGGCAACAGGTTTAATGGACCAGGTGTTATAAGCATTGTCGATAAAGCTTTCAATGGCGCTAACGGTATTGCCACCCACATCATCCAGGGTGAAAACTTTGGCGAGTATCCCCTGTTCACTGCGAAATTTCCTTACGGTATCTGCCCAGGACTGGAAGCTTGAGCCTGTCGGAGTAATGATGATATATTCACATTCATTATCCTTTAATCCTTTGGTGTTGATATGGGATTGAAGCCTTTTATGGTAATCAATGGCGGGCAGTGAAGCATAGTTTAAAATATTATCTTCCATGATGGGATCCCACCAGGAACTGCGAAAAGCGGGATCTCCGAATACCCCGTTACCTCCTTCAAAATCGATCTCCACTTTAAGGTCGCGATAAACAACCAGATTTTTGGTCACAGGGTTGTACTGAAACGGAGTGATTCCGAGAATGACCACATCAACACCGCGTATTTGCTGAATGTCGGAAAGCTGAACCGGGGATTCAGGATAAAAAGTATTTTTTGAATAAACTTCCGGGTTTTTAATCAGGGGATAATCAGGTTCCAGATCGGTAGGAATTTTTGGCGCTGGTGCAATGTCTATATTGTGAAATGTTTCAACACGCTGGGAAACGATCCTGAAATGAGGAGTGGCCCCATTGGGCATGGCAATATACCTTCCATTCCCCGGGAGGTTGGGCATTCCTTCTTCATTGGGAAGAAAAGTGCCTGGCAATTTAATGTTTTGCATGATTTTACCTTCCACCTCAACCGGGCTGAATTCAAATGTGCGGATGGAATGAACCACCTGAACGGAAGCAGACTGGTTATCGGTAAGGTTAAAACCGGCTTTACCCCATGCATCGGGGTAATCATGTTTTTGCGCCCGGGCAAAAACGACCAGGATCAAAAGCAAGCCTAAAAGGGTAGTGATTTTTTTCATAATTACTTGGGGTTGTTGGTGAAATTTAAAATTATTTAATGATCATGATTTTTTTTGTTTCCCTCCCTTGTTCCATCTCAAATGAACAGGAGTATAAACCGGGGGCAAGATTTTTAACATTCATGGAGATAAGGTGATTACCGGCAGATTGTAAAGGGAGAAAGGTTTCACGAACCACTTGTCCTGTGATATTGGTCAACCGGATATGCACATCCCCCGGATTCAGGAGGTGGAAGGAAATGCTTAATTCATCTTTAACCGGATTGGGGAAAATGCTGACATGTCCTGTCATTAATTCCTCCACAGAAACGAGCGGAGCCTGGGTTACTGTAACCATGACAGGGGTGACCCCAATGGCGCTTATCGTGATGCGGGCGGTACGGAAGAGCTCTTCCGGATTGGCTTCATAGGTTGCAATTATGCTTCCATTCGCATTTCCGGAAGAAGTGACGGTGCACCAAACAGCATCGCTAATGGCATTCCATGAAGCATCGGAAGTGACTGCGAAAGAAGTGCTCCCGGAAGAAGATGGGACATCCTGGTTTGCCGGAAGAACAGACAAGGTGGGGGATGTTGTCCATATTTTCAAGGCCGGATCGCCCAGGGCATTGCAGTCATAATGAACCCATCTTTGGGCGCCGGGTTCAAACTCTCCGGGCAATCCGACCCAGGGGGCAGTTTTTATTTTCGATACCATATGGGCCGTACCAAGTTCCCTGACCTGGTTTTCCACGGTGTCATTATATAAAGCGCTTACAAATTCCCGTTGAAGATGCTGGGAAGGGCCATCCGTCGTCCCCTGGTTGAACCATCCAAAGCGGGAATTAAAGACACCGGCAACACATAAATTATTGATGGTAACGGCTTTTTCAGCGATGCAGTCCGGATAATCGAAAGCACCGGCAATACAGCCCTGGGTATAAATCAGGGTGAAATTATGATTCACTCCATTTACTGTTGAAAAAGTCTGGTTGGTAATATCGCTGACACTCAATCTCATCATATAATCCCAATTGGAATGACCCAGGTGATGGATAAATGATTTTCCGGAATTGATCCCGGCAATGAGTTCATATTTATTCCAGGTATAAGAGGGAGTATCATAAAGACGGGTGATGGTGTTACCGGCCGAAGGGATCCCATGAGTGAAATAGCCATTGTCATTATGGTCATCAATGAGCAGCTCCATAAAATCGCTCCCGTAAGTGGGGGGAGGGCTGTATAAAAATTCACCGGCCATATATGGCTTGGTGAATTCTCCAGGGACAGGATATTTCTGATAATACAAAGATTTGTGTACCATGTGTTGTAATTCTTCAGCTGTGCTGATCGGGAATCTGGACACGGCAACATCGGGCAGAAGATCGTCTTCACCGGGTTCTCCCCACCATTCGATATGGCCTCCGATCAGGGATGTATCGTTCCATTCCCCGTCAAGCGCGGAATAATACAGATCTGCAGGGATGCTAATATCTTCCTGATTGGGATCGGAGACGGCATAACAATAAAATCCACGGAAAGGAACATGCTCCACATCACCACCCAGAAGGACAAATTCAATGTCATTCAGGGCGACTTCCTGTTTGATACAATTCCTGATTTTTTGCTGAAGATCATGTCCGGGATAATTGGAACTAATCCATTCTGTTGTTTTGACCTGGCTTGAGATCCCTGTTTCGGCATAAAAATCAAGCAGGGAGTCGTATTGACTGACGAACTGCTGAGGGCTGATGACAAGGTATTGGTAGGCGGTAGGGGAGGATGGTTTTTTCGGATAAAGATCAATCATTTCCGGATTTTGGGCAAAACCAAGAACCCTGCTGAAGGTGTTTTCAGCGTTTGTTAAAAATTCCATGGCACGGATTGATTTTTCATCCTGTTTGGTGGAAATCCTAAGGGTCACTTTGCTGAAGTAGGAAATCGTTTTCGTTGATGGATGGTAGGTCAGGGGAGTAAAAGCCGAAAGGGCAAAGGCATATCCGTTCATATAATGTGTTGACACTTCAGCAGCAGGGGAGGAAGGATATTTCCCATTCAAAAGGTAGATGGCTTCGTTTTTAATAAACCTGATATCTTCGCTCTGTGATAAAGGCAGAGCGTGTTGCTGGGGATAAATGTCAAACCGTCCGGGAATCACCACCTCATCTTCTCCAATAATTTCAATCCCGGTAGCGATATCCCCAGGCGGGAGAAGAAGAGAAACAGGATGATAGGGCATAACGGGCTCTCCGGGTTTTGCCATTAACCTTGTGTATTCAAAATGGATGGTCTGATAAGTCCCGTTTTCAAGGATTTTTGGATGGGCGAAATAATAAGTTTTTTCAATGCTTCCGGCAAAGCTTGAAAGCGTAAGGAAAAATGCAAGGGTAAAAATTCCGGTAGTTCTCATCATTTGTTTATTATAAAGACAAAATTACGAAAAAAATGGTTGGATGTTAGGGTAAATAAAAAAAACCGTCATTTATATGACGGTTTTTCATTATCCAATAAAATCATCAATTAATTGATCAAGACTTTTTTAACGGTTTTAGACCCTTGCGTTTCAAGGATGATAAAATAGACACCTTTGGCAAGCTGGCTCAAATCCAGATCCCGGGTATAAGCGCCAGTAAAGATGACGCCTGATTCCTGAAATACGGGGACATTGATGAGGTTAACCACGGAGATGTTCATGGAAATGGTTGTTGTGCTGAAAAGATCCAGGCGGAAAACACCATTACTGGGATTTGGGAAAATGCGGGAACTGCTGATGATGTTATCTTGAGCTCCCACCGGATAGTTCACCTGAACATACTGGGATTTAGTCAGCGTGTCAATTTGCCCCCCTCTGTTCACGATCAGGGTCACATCAAAATTTCCGGCATCGGCGTAAGTGACAGTGGGATCTTTTTCCGTAGAAGCATCGGGAATTGCGCCAGGGAAAAACCATTGATAAGTTTCCGGGGCATCGATATAACCTCCGGTTGTGGCATTGGTAAAAGAAACCGGCTGGTTGGTCACCACCGAAGTTTCGCTGGCTGTGAATTCAGTTTGCAGATCGATCACTGCCCTCTTTTTACCATTTAAAACTTCTTTTCCGCTCATATCTTCAACAAAAGCGATGATCTCGCAATCTTCCAATGGCCATGCAGCATCCAGCGTAAAATTCATCGTAAAGGTCTGGGTATTGCCGGAGGAAAAATCAACTACCGTTCCGTTGGCATCGGGAAGCATAATCCGGTTTACATAATTGAGTTGATTTTGACCCTGCCAGTTATAAGCAATATGCGACTGTGTCACGACAAACATCATGCGGAGGTTGGTGGAAGAGATGGTGTTGGTTTTCACCACTGTAACTATTGCAGAATAATCAGGCCCTACGTTGGTCACATCCATGGTCAGGTAAAGAGGAGAGGGTTTGGATATACGGGTATTGTACTTGGGCAGGTAATTGGAATACATGCTCTGGGTGTGACTTCCGCCGACAACCTTGAGTTTTGCGTCGAAAAAAGCAGTGGGATTAGAACCCCCATAGCCTAAATTCACACAACGCGCCTGAGAGGCCGAGGTGACAAAGGGATCCGAACCCTAGGCTGAATTATGATGCTCAATCACGGCCACGAATTTTCCGTTGGCCAGCAGGTCTTCAGCACCCATGGCAGCACCGGGGCAATAAGTACATTTCGTACTGGTGGTAATTTCCAGGATCACCATCTCACGGGGTACATCCTGGGCCTGAACAGAAAAATAGCAGGACAACAAAACACCAAAAAGTATCAGTTTTTTCATGCGAATAGGGTTTAAATGGGTTTAACTTAAATGTTAGGGACAAAAATACAGGATTTTTAATAGCAGAACAAAAAAATGTTAAAAAAATATTAAATCATCAATATCCGTTGATATGTGATCTATTATACTGTCAATGATCAAGTTTGTTTAATGCATAGGCATAAGCGCCAATAGAAACAGCGCGTGATGTTCCCAGTCGGCTGATTCCGATGCCCATTTTTTTGTTAGGGTCGTAGTGAAGCTTTCGCTGACTGAAGGGGATCTGAATTTCTGTTTTGGATGGAGTTAAAAAGTCAGCCAGCTGATCTTTATCTTCCAGGTTATACGCGGCGATTTCCATGCGATCAAGCAAATGCCCGGACGGGGTTTCAAAGGGACGGTTCATTTCCGCGACCAGTGTATTCATGAATAGGGGATAAGCGCCTGATAATCCCCCTCCGATCACCACCAGTCCGTCAATCAAAGTGATGGCGTTGGCCAGGGCATCGGCAGCAGAAATGGCGAACGCTTCAAATGCTTTAAGGGAAGCCTGGGGATTGCCTTTCAGCTTACCGTTACCGATCTCAAATATCTCTTTGGGTTCCGGACAACTTGCCGGGTCGATGTTTGCATAAAGGGCATAGGCTCGTTTTAAGCCACGGATACTGACACTTTCTTCCACATCATAATTGTTAAATGTGAAGTTCCGTATCCGGTTGATTTCCCCTCCTGATGAATTATCTCCAAAATGCAGTCCATCCCGGGTAACGATCCCTCCTCCAAAGCCTGTTCCGAAAGTGGCCCCGAGCAGGTTATGGTAGCGTTTCGGGTTTCCTGCCTCTTCCAGCTTCTGGTTGATGTCTGGTAAAAGTCCCGCGATGGCCTCCCCATAGGCAAAAAGATCCCCGTCGTTATGGATGAATACCGGAAGATTGAACTGTTCCGAAAGCATGGGTCCCAATGCCACACCCCCCTTGAAAAACGGCAGGTTCTGCAGATCTCCGATGATGCCGTTTTCATAATCGGCAGGTCCCGGGAATGCAAAGCTGATGGCCACGGGTTTGTGTAGCAGTTTAAACTCCACTTCCCTGAATCCCCTGAGGATGGTTTTCAGAACCGCTTCCAGGTTTTCCCCTTTGGCGGGAAGGATGATGGGTTCCAGTATTTCATTTTCTGCCTGAACGGCATTAAAAACAAAGTTGGTGCCCCCTGCATCGAGGGTCATGACAGTCCGGGGATCGTGCTTGTAGGTCATAAGGGTAATTTAAGTGACAAAGTAACAGTGTGACAAAGCAACAAAGTAACAAAAATCATTAACTCACCAACTCATCAACTCACCAACTCACCAGCTCACCAACTTCTAATGTGCTTCCAGCCAGTTTTTCCCTGTACTCATTTCTACCAGTACAGGCACATCCAGGCGAATGGCATTTTGCATTCCTTCCGACACCAAGGGCCTGAGCAGGTCGAGTTCTTCTATATGGGCATCAAAAACCAGTTCATCATGAACCTGGAGTATCATTTTTGATTTTAGTCCCCGGGTTTCCATTTCACGGAAAATATGGATCATCGCAATTTTGATCATGTCCGCTGCGGTCCCCTGTATCGGTGCATTGATGGCATTTCTTTCCGCGAATCCACGAACCGTTGCATTTCCGGAATTGATGTCACGGAGATATCGCCGGCGTTTCATCATGGTTTCAACAAATCCGTTGTTTTTGGCAGACGCAATGGTGATGTCCATATAATTTTTTATCCCCGGATATTTGATAAAATACTGATGTATGATCTCTGCGGCTTCCCGACGGGGGATATTGAGCCGTTCAGCCAGTCCGAAAGCGGAAATTCCATAAATGATCCCGAAATTAACCATTTTGGCATTCCTTCGCATTTCTCTTGTCACGGATTCGAGATCTACGCCATATACTTTGGATGCTGTGGCAGTGTGAATATCCAGTCCTGCATTGAAATCGGCAATCATGCCGGGGTCTTTGCTCAAATGGGCAATGATGCGAAGTTCTATCTGGGAATAATCGGCCGAAAGCAGGCAGTAATGTTCATTGCGGGGAACAAACGCCTTACGGATTTCCCGGCCTTTCTCTGTCCGGATCGGGATATTCTGCAAATTTGGATTATTTGAGCTGAGCCTGCCGGTCGCTGCGACAGCCTGGTTATAAGAAGTATGTACCCTGCCATCCCTTGGATTGATAAGGGTGGGAAGAACATCTACATAAGTCGACTTAAGCTTGGCCAGGGACCGGTATTCAAGGATTTTCCCGATGATGGGATGTTTGTGCTCCATCCTGGCCAGAACGTCTTCAGCCGTTGAATTCTGCTTGGTTTTGGTCTGCTTTGGGTTTTCTACGATTTTTAATTTATCGTAAAGAATTTCCCCCAGCTGCTTGGGAGAAGCAATGTTAAATTCTATTCCGGCATCCTGGTGA
Organism: uncultured Prolixibacteraceae bacterium; assembly: GCA_964605775.1. Taxonomy (GTDB): domain Bacteria; phylum Bacteroidota; class Bacteroidia; order Bacteroidales; family FEN-979; genus CAZSDU01. The sequence continues at coordinate 31,746 of CAZSDU010000029.1, forward strand.
ATCGCTTTTACCAGGAGTTCGATGTCTTTTTCAAGTTCGGCAGAGAAATCATTCAGGCTTACCGGATCAATTCTTACCCCTTCAGCTTCCATGGATGCCAATACAGGAATCAGGGGAATTTCGATATGGTCAAAAAGCTCCCGTGTACCGGATTCTTCCAGGAGGGGTAAAAAGACCTTCTTCAACTGAAGGGTGATATCGGCATCCTCGGCCGCATACTCTTTGATGGTTTCCAGGTCAAGGCTGCGCATACTGAGCTGATACTGCCCTTTTTTACCGATCAGGCTTTCAATGGAAACAGGTTTGTACCCCAGGTAGGTCTCCGCCAGATAATCCATGTTATGCTTCATATCCGGCTGAATGAGATAATGGGCCAGCATGGTGTCAAACAAGGGTCCTTTGACAGTGATATCGTACCATTTAAGGATAGAAATATCGAACTTCAGGTTTTGTCCTGTTTTTTCAATGGTTTCATTTTCCAGAAATGCTTTGAACTCAGCAACAATCTCCAGCGTTTGATGGTAATTTTCCGGGAAAGGAACATACCAGGCTTCATGTGCCTGCCAGGCAAACGACATGCCGACAAGTTCAGCGTTGTTGGGATCCAGTCCCGTCGTCTCTGTGTCGAAACAAAAAGAAGGCTGAGTTTTCAGAAGGGAAATCAGTTCCTTGCGTTTTTCCGGGGTGTCAGCCAGAAAATATACATGTTTAGTAGACTGGATATCGGATGACGGATGGCGGATGGCGGATATCTGCTGACGGTCATCTGTCATCTTTAATCCGTCGTCTGCTGACTCCTGCCTGCTTTCCGAACGCTCCATTGTCGATACCCAGGTGGTGACCCTTTGTGCAAATGCCCTGAACTCAAGTTCATCAAAAAGCCGCTTTAAACGCTCCATATCCGGGGTTTCCATGATCAGCTTATGTTCATCGAACTCGATGGGAACATCCAGGATAATGGTTGCCAAGGCTTTCGACATCATTGCCTGATCCTGGAAGGCAATAACTTTTTGCCGGAGTTTTTCATTGCTGATTTTATCCGCGTTGGCAATGATGTTTTCAATGGAACCGAATTCATTCAGTAATTTTTTTGCGGTGACCTCTCCAACGCCGGGGATTCCGGGGATATTATCGGAAGCGTCACCCCAGAGCCCCAGGAGGTCAATCACCTGCTCGGGGCGCTGAATGCTGAATTTTTCACAAACTTCCCTGATTCCAAGGATTTCAGAATCATTGCCGAATTTTCCCGGTTTATAAATAAAGGTGCGGTCGCTTACCAGTTGTCCGAAATCCTTGTCGGAGGTCATCATATAAGTAATAAACCCCGCTTTTTCGGCCTTTTTTGCCAGGGTTCCGATCACGTCATCGGCTTCGTAACCATCCACGAATAAAGTCGGGATGTTAAAACCCCCGATCAGTTCATGGATATAGGGCAGGGATTTGATGATGTCTTCCGGTGTTTCCTGACGGTGGGCTTTATACGCTTCAAATCCGATTTTTCTCACCGTGGGGGCCATGGTGTCAAAAGCCACCCCGATGTGGGTTGGCCTTTCTTTTTTCAGCAGTTCGAACAAGACGTTGGCAAAGCCAAAAATCGCTGAAGTGTTAAATCCTTTGGAGTTTACCCTGGGGTTTTTGTTGAATGCAAAATAAGCCCGGTATATGAGGGCCATGGCATCAAGCAGGAATAGTTTTTTTTCTTTCATGGAGGTTAATCAGCGCAAAGTTAAGACTTCTACGAACTTAACAATCCATTGTTTAAATCTTCCTTTTCAAAACCGTGAAATCGGCATTTTCTTGGTTACTTTTGATCAGACTCAAACCATCTTTTATGCTGAAAAAGAAAATAAAAGAGAAGAAAATCTTCGTGTTGGATACCTCAGTTATCCTTTACAACCATAACGCGATCCATAGTTTCGACGACAATGACGTGGCTATTCCCATCACTGTTTTAGAAGAGCTTGACAACTTCAAAAAGGGCAATGATACCATCAATTTTGAAGCCAGGGAATTCATCCGCATCATCGATAAACTGTCCAACAAAGCTACGCTGACCCGCTGGATTTCATTGGGAGGCGCCAAAGGCGGGAAGTTTAAAGTGGTCATGAATGAGCAAAGCGAACTGGATGCCATCAAGGTTTTTGGCGAAAACAAACCGGATCACCGCATCCTGAATGCTGCCCTGGTGATGATGATGGAAAACCCGAATAAGAAGGTTATCTTGGTATCCAAGGATGTGAATTTAAGGCTGAAGGCCAAATCTTTGAATATTTCATCCGAAGATTTTGAAACAGGCAAGATCAAGGATGTGGAGGGATTGTATTCAGGTAAAACCCTGGTGGAGAACCTGGATAAAACCATCATCGACATCATCTATGAGGCCGGCTGGTGCCTGCCGGATGACATCGGGGTGAAGAATCCCATCCCGAATCATTATTTCATTCTGAAGAATGGAAAAAGTTCTGTGCTTGCTTTCTTCAATCCGGTGACGGAAAGGATAGAAAAGCTGGAAAAGCGGAGTTGTTATAAGATCACGCCGCGGAACGCGGAGCAGGTCTTTGCCTTGCATGCCATCCTGAATCCGGACGTGAAGCTGGTTACCCTCCAGGGGATAGCCGGTACCGGGAAAACCTTGCTGGCCCTTGCCGGGGCATTGGAGCAAAAACGGAATTTCAAGCAGATTTACCTGGCCAGACCAGTAGTCCCATTAAGCAATAAGGATATTGGTTTTTTGCCCGGCGACATCAAATCAAAACTGGATCCCTATATGCAGCCTTTATGGGATAACCTGAAATTCATCCAGAACCAGTACAGCGAAAAAGACAAGGAGTTTAAAATGATCACGGAATCGGTGGAAAATGAAAAACTGATGATCACCCCCCTGGCTTATATCCGTGGCCGCAGCATCTCCAATGTCTGCTTCATCGTGGATGAAGCCCAGAACCTTACCCCCCATGAAATAAAGACCATCATTACCCGGGCAGGGGAAAACACCAAGATCATTTTTACCGGCGACATATACCAGATCGATACCCCTTACCTGGATGCCCAGTCCAACGGACTTTCAACCCTCATCGATAAAGTGAAAAAGCATGATATTTATGCTCACGTAAGGCTTGAAAAGGGGGAACGCTCAGAACTGGCAAACCTGGCGAATGAGCTGTTGTAAATGCATCAAGAAAAAATCATGATCATCGGGATATAGTGTCAAAATTTTAGACAGTTTATCTATAGTTCCCGACAGATGTCCAGAACGTTTTTGCCAGCTTCATGCTCCTTCAGAGCTTGCGTGATCTGGCTTTCGGTAAATCGGCTCTTTTTCGTACTACAAGTTATAATTAGACATTTATGCCTATTTTTAACCTGTAGGATTTTTAGGGCCACTTGCAGTGGCTTGAAACTTAACATTTTTTTGTAATTTAGCCTTGAAACACAGTCAATATCCCAGCCACCACGGTCTATCATCAGTGGAAATCCACCTATCTGGAGGTTTATGATCTTTCAGGCAAAAAGG
>CAZSDU010000030.1:0-13686 GCA_964605775.1 uncultured Prolixibacteraceae bacterium
AGTGAAAAGTGAAAAGTGAAAAGTGAAAAGTGAAAAGTGAAAAGTGAAAAGTGAAAAGTGAATAATAATTATTAATGATTATCAGAATATGAGAAAACAGATAGTTGCAGGGAACTGGAAAATGAATAAAACCTTCACGGAAGCCGACGATCTGATCACCGGGATTGCAGAAGCGCTGGATGATATTAAACGGGTGGACAGCATCGTTGTGCTGTGTCCCCCCTCTCCTTATCTCGAACTGGCTACAGATTTGGCTCAGGACTCTGTGTTCAGGGTCGGAGCCCAGAATGTTTATCCCCATGACTTCGGTGCTTATACCGGTGAAATAAGCCCGGCCATGTTGAAAGCCCTGGAAGTGGATTATTGCATCGTGGGGCATTCCGAACGCCGGAAATATTTCCATGAATCAAATCGCTTCCTGTCAGAAAAAGTTGATGCTTTGCTGAAACATGAAATCACACCCATCTTTTGCTGTGGAGAGCTGCTTCCGGACAGGGAAGCTGACCATCATTTTGCAGTGGTGGAAGAACAGCTCAAAGAATCTCTTTTTCATCTTGAGAGGGATGCTTTCCGGAAACTAGTCCTTGCCTATGAACCGGTCTGGGCAATCGGAACAGGTGTCAATGCAAGCCCTGAACAGGCAGAGGAAATGCATGCTTATATCCGTAAACTGATCCGTGCAAAATACGGAGATGAAATAGCCGCTGGGATTTCTTTATTGTACGGAGGAAGCTGTAATGCCCGGAATGCCCGTGAACTATTCAGCCAGGCTGATGTTGATGGGGGGTTGATCGGAGGAGCTTCTCTTCAAGCGGATGAATTCATTCATGTCGTTTGCTCTTTTTAAATGGACTATCAGGCCTATACCCTAACTCCCCTCATGGGTGAGAACCGTGAAATCGTCATGGCGGAATTACTTTCCATGGGATTCAACAGTTTTTACGAAGATGAAAATGGATTGCAGGCATTTATCCCGGAGGATGAGCATCATCATGAAGAGATTGCTGTTTACCTCCGGGAGAAAAGCCAGGCAATGGGATTTACCATTACCAGGGAAAAGCTCAGCGAGCAAAACTGGAATGCGATTTGGGAAAAAGAATATGAGCCGGTGCTTATTGCAAACAAATGCCTGATCAGGGCGCCTTTTCACGCGCCCATCATGGACATTGATTATGACCTCGTGATTGAACCGAGGATGTCGTTCGGAACCGCACATCACGAAACCACAGCCCTCATGATTTCTGCGCTGCTGGATGAGCATGTTCAGGGTAAACGAGTACTTGACCATGGCTGCGGCACAGGAGTGCTGGCCATCCTTGCCAGTAAGATGGGAGCCGCTCAGGTAGAGGCCATTGACCATGACCCTTGGGCATTCGATAACGCAAGGGATAATGTTGTCAAAAACAACTGCCCTAACGTCCATGTGATGCTTGGAGATGCTATGGCCATCCCTTCTGTTGGCTTCGATCTGGTTCTGGCCAACATTAACCGTAATATTTTATTGCATGACATGAGTATATTGGCTTCCTGTCTGTTGCCCGGCGGCATCCTTCTGTTAAGTGGATTTTATCAGCAAGACCTCTTGTCCATCAGGGAAAGTGCTTCAGGAAACGCATTGGCTTTTCAAGGGTTTTCTTCTAAAAATCAATGGGTTTGTGCGAAATTCATCAAACAATGATAAAAGCCCCGACATCTGTTTTTCTGATCTTGATTTTTATCTTCTGCGGGTTATCGGATCATGCTGTGAGGGGTCAAACTTCAGTTAGGATCTCAGGGGATTCGACAAAGTTTATCGGCGAATTGAATTCCGTATTCTTTAACCTTAGCGACAATGAAAAAAAAATCATTGCTCCCATCATGGTCGCTTTTGTCCAGAAATGGAATTCCGAACAATATTTACCTTCCCAGAAAAAGACCATCTATTTTCTATGCAACGAAATGCTGAAAAAGCGTATTCGCGCCTATCCTGATTTTTTCAACTACATCAATGCACTTAATATTTTCATTGAAAGGCATCAGCCTGTAGAATATTTTGAACCCTGGTCGGAGGCGCTGAAAAAACTCATTTCGGAAAAAAACAGCCGGGCCTATATTCATTTTCTGGAGTCCACCATAGGACTTTTCGGTGAACAGCTAATCTATAAATCGCCTTCCACACAATGGAGGGTTAGTTCGAATCACTTCCGGATGGGGTATGATTCAGTGCCCTTTGTCGAATTCAACACTACCGATCTTGTTTGCTATGCCAATGATGATAGCCTGAACATCCATGACACCAAAGGACGCTACCATCCGCTTTCCACCTTGTGGCTGGGTGAAGGAGGAAAGGCTGATTGGAGAAGAGCTGGACTGGATCCTGCTATGATTTACACGGAATTCAGGAAATACGGAATACAAATGCGTTATTCCAAATTTACCGCGGATTCAGTTGATTTTTATCATAAAAAATATTTTTCATCTCCCCTTCTTGGTTTTTATACCGATAAAGTACTGGCCGATGTAACGGAAGAAAAAGCTTCCTATCCCCGGTTTGCTTCTTACGATAAACTCATAGGGATTCAGGACCTTTTCCCGGGAATAGATTACCTTGGCGGTTTCGCCATTGAAGGCTCAAGGGTTATCGGTTCCGGCGACAGAATCCGCGATGCCCATCTCTTCATAAAAAACAAGGACAGACTTTTTGTGACGGCCCAATCTAAGACTTTTGTCATTCGCCCTGACAGGATAAATGCTTCTCGTGCTTCTGCAACCATTTACTACGAGAACGATTCTATCTACCATCCCGGCCTGCAATTGAAATACGTGGATAAGGAAAAAGAACTGTCCTTTACCAAAGATGAACGGGTGGCGACCATCAGTCCATGGTTCGATTCTTACCATAAAGTCGAAATATACTGCGAAGCCTTGAACTGGAAGATCGGAGATCCCCGGATCAACTTTGAAATGATGAAAGGTCCAAGTAAAAACAGTAAAGCGGTATTTGAATCGAGTAATTATTATTCCCTTCAACGTTATGAAAAACTTCAGGGAATAGACGAAGTCAATCCATTGAACCTGATCAAGCGGTTTTCAGAACAAAAAAAATCCAGGGTGTTTTCCTTGAATGAATTGACGGAATATATGAAAAAACCCAGGGCACAGGTTGAAGCTCAATTGCTTTCACTGGCCAATAGGGGATTTTTGGTATATGATGAGGACGATAAAACAGCCAGTATCAAGGATAAATTGTTCAATTATGTCAACGCTAAAATCGGTAAAGCAGATTATGATGTGATCTTTTTTAATTCCGATGTCACAGGTACCAGCAATGCCATTCTTAGTCTTGATAGTTTCGATCTCAGGATACAGGGAGTTCCCAGCGTCACCATCAGCGATTCCCAGCAGGTGCATATATATCCTAAAGACCAGGTCATTATCTTGTGCAAAGACAAGGATTTTAAATTCAGCGGAAAAATTGAAGCCGGATTGTTTGACATATATACCCGTGAATGTTCTTTTCAATATGATCAGTTCAAGATAGACCTCCCCCAGGTGGACTCCCTGATCTTTTATGTGAAAAGCCGTAGCCGGGACCCTAAAGCCGGAACTTACCCGCTCGTTAAAGTCAGGACAGCCATCACCGGACTGAGTGGCGATCTGCTGATTGATGATCCGAAAAATAAATCAGGTCTGAAATCCCCTCCCGAATATCCTGTTTTTAATAATCGGAACAATGCTTATGTGTTCTGGGATAAAGGATATATTCAAAAAGGAGTATATAAAAGAGAAAAATTCTTCTTTGAAGTATACCCGTTTACCATCAACAGTCTTGATATCGTTGATACCGACAGTCTGAGGTTCACTGGTTTCCTGAGTTCTGCAGGTATTTTCCCGAAAATTGAAGAACCCCTAAAAGTCAGGCCGGACTATTCCCTTGGGCTTGAAAAAACAACCGATGCCACGGGATTACCGGCCTATGGCGACAAAGGAACATTTATCTCCAGAATTGATCTTAGCGATCGTGGGTTGAGGGGTGATGGAATGCTTAAATACTTGCATTCAACTACTTTATCTCATGATTTCCTGTTTCTGCCTGATTCGATGAAAACCATTGCACTTTCCTTTGATATTGAGGAAGTCATGACCGATGTCGAGTTTCCCAGGGTACACGGAGATACGGTCCGGCAGTTTTGGTTGCCTTACCGTGATTCCCTGATCATCTCAAGTGTCAAAAGGGAAATGGTCATGTACAATGCCCAGTCAACATTCGGCGGGGACTTGTCGATGACGCCCAGGGAGCTGACGGGTGACGGAACAGTGAAGATCAGGGATGCTGAAATGGATTCCAAGCAATTCAGGTTTAAAAGCCGTACTTTCGATGCCCTTATAGCCAACTTCCGGATACGGGCTTATAATCTTGAAGACCTGACAATTTCTACAAGGAATTACCAAACCCATTTCGATTTTGACAAACGCCGGGGAGAATTTCGCTCCAATATCGGCATATCAAAAATGGAATTTCCTTTCAATAAGTATATCTGTTCCATGGATCGTTTCGACTGGCTGATCGATAATGAAGAAATACAACTGACCAACGAACAGCGTAAAGAAAGTATTTCAGATTCATTAAACCTGAGGCAACTGATCGATGTGGGCTATACCGGTTCAGAGTTCATTTCTGTTCATCCCCTTCAGGATTCACTTCGTTTTTTCGCTGCAAAAGCCAGGTATAATCTGAGAACCAATGTGATCAACGCGGATGAGGTCAGGATCATCAAAGTGGCGGATGCGGCTATTTATCCGGATTCTGGAAAAGTGTCAATCTTCAAGGATGCCCGTATGCAGACACTGGAAAGAGCCATTGTCATTGCCAATGTTCAGTCTCGCTATCATCAGTTTTATCATGCGGATATATCCATCGCTTCGAGAAAAAAGTACACTGGGAGAGGAGATTATGATTATCTTGAACATACTGGAGAAAGGAATAAGGTACATTTCCATAAAATATTCGTGGATACTTCTGGTCAGACTACAGCCTACGGCAATGTGCCGGATACGACTCATTTTATGCTGAGTCCTCAGTTTGCTTTTACAGGCGACGTAGTGCTTGCCGCAAGAAATAAAAATCTCAGTTTCGATGGTGGGTTTCGCCCTGTGACTGATTGTATCAAAACCAATGCCTGGGTTAAATTCAATGGGACCTTGGATCCTTTGCATGTTCAAATTCCCCTGACCAGCCCTTTGAAAAGTTATCAGGGAGACAAGCTCGATCTCGCCATGGTTTTTTCTAGTACCAGTGGACAGATCTATCCGGCCTTTTTCAGACCAAGGAATAGTTTCAGCGACTCCGTTATGGCTGTCGGGAACGGATTTGTTGAGTATTACCCGACAACCACTGAATTCCGTATTGCCACCGCTGAAAAACTTGCCAATCCCCAGGAATCCGGAAATTATTTTGCTTTGAATAACACCAACTGTATGCTCCGGACGGAAGGCGGAATAAATCTTGGAATAAAAACCGGAGCAGTAAAAATGGAAACGTATGGCATGATGGATTATTTCATTATTCCTGATTCGACCCGTATTCATATTTGCATGGCACTGAATTTCCCGTTCTCTGAAAATGCCCTTCAAAAGTTCAGCAGCCATCTGGAGTCGGTAAACCTGAGTGGTTTTACTTTATCCCGGACGCCATATTCAACAGCCATGGAATATCTTCTGGATAAAAAGCAGAGTGATCAGCTCAGGTCTGAATTGGAGTTGGTTGGGAGGTATAAAAAGTTTCCGGAACCAATGGTGAGAACACTTTTCCTGGCAGATGTATGGCTGCATTTTGATACCCTCACCAAATCCTATGTTTCCTATGGGCTGATCGGAATTGGCAGTATCAATAAGACCCAGGTGAACCGATACGTCAAGGGAATTATTGAGCTTTCAAAAAAACGTAACGGTGATGACCTTTCCTTCTATTTTGAGCTGAGCAGGGATGATTGGTATTATTTTAACCTTCGTGAAAATATCCTGCAAACCATTTCTTCTAATCTGGAATATAATGATCTGATTACCGATGCACAGAAGTCAAAAACAGAGCAGAACAGGGTCAATAAGGAAGCGAAGGGCTTCCGATACATCATATCGACAGACCGGAAGAAACGGGATTTTTTAAGAAAATTTGAAAAACCCGAATAATGGATATCCTTGTTATTTCATCGGCTGTGCTGCTTGCCTACCTGATTGGTTCAGTTCCATCAGCTGTCTGGATCGGAAAGATATTTCATGGTATTGATGTCAGGGAACACGGAAGCGGGAATGCTGGAGCCACTAATGTGATCAGGGTGCTGGGATATAAATCAGGGATCCCTGTTTTGCTTTTGGATGTATTCAAGGGATGGGCCGCGGTTCAGCTCTCCTTTTTTTTCCCGGAGGGGATTTTTTCTTCTGATACCCTGGTGTATGTCAGGATTGGACTGGCATTGGCTGCAGTCATTGGCCATATTTTTCCGGTTTATGTAGGGTTCAGGGGGGGGAAGGGAGTCGGGACCATTGCCGGAGCAGCCATTGCTTTATATCCGCTGGCTTTGCTGGTGATCTTTCTTGTTTTTATCCTCGTGCTTTTAATCAGCCACTACGTTTCACTTTCATCAATCCTTGCAAGCATTGTGTTTCCCTTTGCCGTGGTTTTTCTAACCGAGGAACAAAATCCGGGACTGATCGGTCTTTCTGTCCTCGTTGCCGTGTTCATCCCCCTGACACACCGAAAAAATATTCAGCGGCTGATCCAGGGGAAAGAAAACAGCTTCGTTTTTCGTAAAAAGAAAAGTGAAGAATCATAGATTAAAACGATTTTAAATAATATTGTAAAAACAGATTTTATATTGTATATTTGAACAAAATTTAATCAAAAACGACTGCCATGAAGTTCATCATTTCTAGCTCATTGTTACTGAAAAACCTTCAGTCTATCATGGGTGTTATCAATACCAATAATACCCTTCCCATTCTCGATGATTTTCTTTTTGACCTGAAGGAAGATGCATTGACCATCACTTCCTCCGACCTTGAAACCACGATGAGTGTGACCATAAATCCTGAAAGATCAGAGGAAACAGGAAGCATTGCCATTCCGGCAAAAATTCTCGTTGAGACCCTGAAGACATTTTCGGAAATTCCAGTTTCCTTCCATATTAACCTCAGCAGTCTGGTGATAGAGATCTCTGCCGGTGAGGGAAAATATAAACTGTCCGGTCATAAAAGTGATGAATATCCACGTACTCCTGTCCTGGAGGAAACCACTTCCATTCAACTTGATTCAGTCATGTTGTCGCATGCAGTGAATAAAACCCTTTTTGCAACCGGGAACGATGAACTACGACTGGTACTTTCCGGCGTTTTCTGCGAATTTTCTCCTGATGATGTTACATTTGTTGCCACGGATGCCCATAAACTGGTGCGTTACAAACGAAGCGATATCCAAAGTCAAGATGCAGCTGCTTTTATCTTACCCAAAAAACCCCTGAACCTGCTAAAAAACATCATGTCAGGACAGGATGTTCCGGTAAAAATTGAATATAACCGGACCAATGCTTTTTTTTCATTTAGTAATGTTCATCTGATTTGCCGGCTTATCGACGGAAAATATCCCAATTATGAAGCCGTCATACCAAAAGAAAATCCGAACAAACTAACCATTGACAGGCATGCCCTGTTGAATACCATCAAAAGGGTTTCTATTTTTGCCAATCAGTCCACTCACCAGATCCGTTTTAAGGTTTCAGGACAGGAATTGATGCTGTCTGCTGAAGATATAGACTTCTCCAATGAAGCCAAAGAACGCCTGAGTTGTTCTTATGAAGGTGAAGATATGGAGATCGGTTTTAACTCGAAGTTTTTGGTTGAAATGTTAAGTAACATTGAGACTGATGAAGTCCGGCTGGAGATGTCGGCCCCCAATAAAGCAGGGATTTTAACCCCTGTCAACAATGAAAATAAAGCCGAAGACATTCTCATGCTCGTGATGCCGGTTATGCTCAATAAATAGTTTTTATTAATGATAGCGTATTAACCAATCTGTAAGCCATGAAAACAAAAACATTTGTTTCTTTATGTCTGCTGCTTGCCATTTCCCTGGCTTTTTTCTCATCCTGTAATAAAGTGAAAGATTTGGCCACTTTTGATGTGACCTATAATCTTCCGAGCATCCCTTTTACCTATACTCCTGTGACTCTGAAATCGGGAGAAGTAATCCTGTATTCAGGGAGCTATAGCATCAATCTGGATAGTCTGCTGAATGCCCACGGATATTCAAGCGGACTGATCGAGAATACGGAATTTTCCTATATCGGTATTACCATTACTGAACCAGAAACAGCAAATTTTAACTGGCTATACACCGGTTCTGTCGTTGTTTCTCAAACTCCAACTTTTGACTCTTCCGCTGTGGTCGGAACGGTGGTCAACGATACCACCACCGGATCAAAATCCATCACCCTAACCATGAATAACGTGAATATCAGGCCATATCTGAATACGTCTCAATTTTATTTCCGGATTTTAGCTCAAACCAATGGCCCTGTACCTTATTCATGGATCATGATGTACATCAATTCCCAATTGAAGTTGACCATCAGTCCATTGTAAAAAAAAAGAGAGCGCAACCTTCGGTTGCGCTCTCTTTTTGCATTCAAAAGAAAGATTAATCTTTTCTTACATTGATTGCTTTTTTTCCTCTTTTGTCTTCAGTGACGTCGAAAGAGACCTGGTCATTTTCCCTGACTTTATCGATCAGACCGCTTGCATGAACAAAAATGTCCTGTTGGTTTTCATCATCCACGATGAATCCAAATCCTTTTCTTTCATTGAAAAACTTAACTTTACCTGTTGACATAACAAAACAAATTAAATAATTACTGTGGCGAAGTTACAATATAATTTTACAATAAAAAAATTTGACATTTTTTTTTAACTTTACGCAAAATCTGTGCTATGAATGATCTAACCCTCTCTCTCGATAATTTAAATGAAGTATTTCCACCTGAATTTTCCGAAGAAAAAATTGCCAAAGCAAAAACACTTTTCCTGAAAAACCTGGCTGAAAAAGCCCATTGCTTGTATTCCGGAAAAATCCAAACAGTTCCCAAAGCGCCGGTGATCGGTTTCAATTGGTTTAACGTCTGGTATACTCCCGGAGTGTCCAAGGTTTCGACCAATATCAGGGATCATCATGATTGCTCATTTGATCTGACAAACAGGGGAAACCTGGTAGCCGTTGTAAGCGATTCCACCCGTGTTCTTGGAGATGGGGATTGCTCCCCTTCAGGGGGTTTGGGCGTGATGGAAGGAAAAGCCTTTTTAATGAAATACCTTGGAGGTGTGGATGCTGTTGCGCTTTGTATTGACAGCAAAGACGAAAACGGGAAAAATGACCCGGACCGGATTATCCAATTCGTTAAAATGTGTCAGTCCAGTTTCGGTGCCGTGAATCTTGAAGATATTTCTCAACCCAACTGTTACAAGGTACTCGATGTGCTTAGGGAGGAATGTGATATTCCTGTTTGGCATGACGACGCCCAAGGAACAGCCTGTGTTACCCTTGCTGGCTTGATCAATGCCCTGAAACTCGCCGGAAAGAACCTCCATGATGTCAGGATCGTACTTCATGGCGCCGGAGCATCCAATACTACCATCGCACGTCTGTTGATCACCGATGGCGCAGATCCTTTAAAAATGATCATGTTCGATACCCATGGGGGTTTGCATAAAGACCGTCTCGATATCAAGGAGGATAAGCGTTTTTACAGGAAATGGGAATTGTGTTTGTCAACAAATCCTGAGAAAATCAATACCATGGAAGAAGCCATGAAGGGTGCAGATGTGCTGATTTCTTTATCCACCCCTGGTCCGGATGTAATCAAACAGCATTGGATCCGTAGTATGGCTGAAAAGTCCATTGTTTTTGCCTGTGCTAACCCTGTTCCTGAAATTTATCCATATGCTGCCAGGGAAGCAGGCGCTTTTATCGTGGCTACTGGTCGCGGAGATTTCCCTAATCAGGTCAATAATTCGATTGGTTTTCCGGGAATTTTAAAGGGAGCATTGATGGTTCGTGCCAGAAAAATCACTGATAACATGGCCATTGCAGCCGCCCATTCTCTTGCAGATTTTGCCGAAAGAAGAGGTATTTCGGTCAATGATATCGTTCCGAATATGGAAGAAGCAGCAGTGTTTTCTCATGAGGCCGCCGATGTAGCCATGCAGGCCATAAAAGACGGAGTAGCCCGGATTCAAATGACCTGGGAGGAAGCGTTTGCCAAATCTAAAAAAGATATTGAACACTCCAGAAACCTTACCCGTTCCCTGATGGATAACGGCTTTATTGAAATGCCACCCATAGATATGATCCGGGAATCACTGGAATGGGCGATCAATCAGGTCAGATAGACAGACGTATTCCCATTGTTTCACGGGAAAAAAACAGTTCATTTTTTTTCTAACTTTGTATGCTCATTTCAGGATATGAAGACAGTTCAAAAAATCGGGATAATATTTCTTTTGGCAACCTTCTTGTTCTGTACGATTGGGATTACGATTTATAAGCATATTTGCTTAGCTCACGCCAAAATTGAAATAAGTATATATCCTGAAGTATTTTCCAAGCACAGCTCTTGCTGCTGCGGAGAAACGGGCTTTTCTTATCCTGCCAACAGCCATCAGTGTAATCATCCATCTATTGCAGGTAACGAATGTTGCCAGAATATTTCCTTGTATCTCAGGATTTCTATCATATCCCTTACTGTTCGATACCATTCACCCGAACTCATCATTCCGGTTATCTGTCTTCCAGAGACGATTAACCCCATCCGGGAAGATATCGCCATTGTTGATCGTGATCCTGCTGTTTTCGGCTCACCACCCTTAAGCGGACAGCAACGGATTCTTTTGTTTCATCAAATCAAAACAGATTCAGCTTCCGACCATCTAAGCTAAACCATTTCATATCAGATTATATCACTGCCTTTTTCCTGATTACCCGGGGAAGGAGGCAATGTTAAATTCCAATGATTAAGAATAAGTTTAGCCTGATCCAATGAAATATTTGAAAATCACCCTTGCCCTGGGAGCATGTATGCTTTTTCAGCTTACAGGAGGAACATTAAAAGCACAGAAAATATCCGGATTCATCTATGAAAACATTCCGGGAAATCCAAAATCTCCGCTCACCGGGGTTAATATCTACTGGCTCGGAACGACCCATGGAACGTTTTCTGATGAAAAAGGTCACTTTTCTATTTTTCGACAAAATCCCAAAGACCGTCATTTGATCGTTAGCTTCCTTGGATATAGGAAGGATACGATCGAAATTACAGAACTGAAACAGGGATTGGATATCGAATTACAGCCGGATAAACTTGAATTAAAAGAGGTAGAGATACAGGGGAGTCAGGAAAATACGCATATCTCCAGAATCCGTACCCAACAAACCCAGTTTATCAATACGGGCGAACTGCAGAGAGCAGCTTGTTGCAATCTGGCAGAGAGCTTTGAAACTAATGCGTCGGTGGATGTTACCTATTCAGATGCGATTTCCGGAGCCCGACAGATCCAGCTTCTGGGACTTTCCGGAATATATAGCCAGATCATGACGGAAAATGTACCCCTGATTCGAGGGCTGGCCACCCCTTTCGGACTGAATTACATCCCGGGTTCCTGGATGGAATCCATACAGATCGCCAAAGGCACTTCTTCCGTGGTTCATGGATATGAATCCATCACCGGGCAGATCAATGTCGAATACAAGAAACCGGAAACATCCGGGAAGTTTTTTTTAAATATTTTCGGAAACAGCAATCTGCGTTTCGAGACCAATGCCGATGGTGCGATAAAAATCAATGAGCGGCTCAGCACTTCTTTGTTGGTCCATGCTGCCACCTTCCAGCATAAGTTTGACCGAAACAATGACGGGTTCATGGACCTGCCCAGAACCACAACAATTACTGCCATGAATCGCTGGGATTACCTGATACATGACCATTGGACTTCCAGGTTCGGGATTAAATTCCTGTTCGAAGAACGTAATGGCGGACAGATGTCATTTGATCAAAGTGAGTGGAGTTCCGATACTACAGGGATCAGTAAGGATACTAAAAAATATGGAATCAGGGTAAAGACAAATCGTCTGGAGGCTTTTTGGAAAAATGGTGTTTTCCTGGGGAAAAATGGAAATTCCAGCCTTGGTCTTATCCTTTCAGGCATCAACCACGTTCAGGATGCCTATTACGGAATCAACCTTTATCATGGACATGAACAGAACTTTAATGCGAATTTACTCTTCACCACTTCGTTTCATCATAAGATGCATCGCCTTGCTGCAGGGGCAAGCTATTTCATCGATAATTACAGTGAAAATTTTATTCAGACCCAGCTAAAATACAGTTATCAGTTGCTTCCTCCTGATTCCGTTATTGCAGAAAATGACTTGTTTCATCTGGTCAGTGATTCTGTCGTGACTTATTGGATGGACAGAAAAGAATGGAATGCCGGGACTTTTTTGGAATATACTTTCGAGATCCATGAAAAATTCGCTCTTATTGCCGGTATTCGTGGGGATTACAACAGCCGTTTCGGTTATTATTTTACACCCCGTCTTCATATCCGGGCTAATCCCTCTGAGAATACCACCATCAGGGCTTCCATCGGCAGGGGTTACCGATCTCCCAATCTTTTGGCTGAGAACAGCGCCATCTTTGTCAGCCAGCGGGTTTTGTATTTCGCAAACGACCTGGGTAATGAAGAAGCCTGGAATTATGGATTGAACTTTGCCTGGCATTTCAATTTGTTTGGTGAGAAAGCCGAGTTTTCAGTTGACGGGTACCGTACCGACTTTATCCGTCAGATTATAGCTGATCAGGATAGTATGCCATCTGCAGTGTTTTTCTATAAACTTTCAGGAAAATCTTATGCCAACAGTTTCCAGACGCAACTGGTTTTTTCTCCCTTAGAAAGATTGGTCATCACCGCTGCATTCCGATGGAATGATGTGAAAGTGACGGAAGGCGGTAAACTCAAGCAAAAAGCCATGGTAAACCAGTATAAAGGATTACTTTCATTGGCTTATGCGACACGGCTTGAGAAATGGAAGTTTGATCTTACCGGGCAACTGAATGGACCTTCCCGGCTTCCGGATACGCAAAAGATGCCGGTGTCACTGCAGCGACCGGCCTATTCTCCGGTTTGGTTCAACCTGCTGGCCCAGATTACCAGAAAATTCAAATTTTTTGATGTATACATGGGGGGTGAAAACCTGACTAACTTCCGTCAATTGGATCCGATTGTCGAATACTGGAAACCTTATCATACCCACTTCGATGCCTCTATGTCCTGGGGCCCGGTGGTGGGAATCTCGCTATATGCAGGGATAAGGGTTGCCATTAAATAACAAATCACCTTAATGCCATCCCTGAAGAAGCTGACTCAACCGTTATCACCACAATGGGCACAAAGTCATCCGCCAAGTACACAATGATTAAGGTGTAGATATTCCGCTCATTGTACCCTTCATGCCAATTCTTTGCGATCTTGGTGGTTATGTTTTTTATACATTGAAAAGCAAGTCGGAAGGCCCCATAACATTAAGACGAGGAATGGAGTGTTGTTGTAATCAATTTGATCAGTTCCTCTCTGGTGAAGGGCTTGGCAAGGTAATGGGAACAT
>CAZSDU010000030.1:13786-17981 GCA_964605775.1 uncultured Prolixibacteraceae bacterium
AATCAATTTGATCAGTTCCTCTCTGGTGAAGGGCTTGGCAAGGTAATGGGAACATCCTCTTGAAATCAGCCTTTCCTGGTCTCCGTACAGGGTGTAACCCGTGACGGCAATAATGGGTGTTTTTTCATAACCTTTGATCTGGCGGATGATTTCAGTGGCCTGCAAACCATCCATTCCTTCGCCAAGGTTAATATCCATTAAAATGGTTTTGTAATCTTTTTGTCTGACTTTACGGATAGCGGATTCGGCATCCGGGGCATGATCCACCTGGCAAATATTTTTAAGGTAAATAAACAATAATTCTTTGTTCAGTTCATTGTCTTCCACCACCAGTACAGGAGGAGAAGAATCCTCCTGATGCTGTTTTTCTGTTCGTGCTGAATCAGGGTTTGATTTATGACTGGAATCGCTCACGGATTGGCTGATGGGAATCTGTTGGGAGGGCAATTTGATGGTGAAGGTAGTCCCATGCTTCAACTGGCTTTCCAGGCTGATCTCTCCACCCAATAATTCAATGATTTTTTTCACGATGGTCAGTCCAAGTCCACAGCCCTCGAATTGCCTTCCCATTCCTTCACTAACCTGACGGAATGCCTCAAAAATAACCGAAATATGCTCAGGCAGGATGCCGATCCCGGTATCCTTTACCTGAATGATCAGGTTTTTCGGTCTGGATGAATCCTCATCATGGGCTGTTATGGTAATTCCGCCTTTGGAAGTGAATTTAACGGCATTCTCGGTTAGGTTAATTAATGCTTCGCGAAGAAGGTCCTGATCGGTGAGAAGGGATAAGTTGGGCGTAATGTCAATCTTAAAAGTAAGATTCTTCTTTTGCGATTTTTCATACAGCGGCTGCAGGCATTCAGACAGGAAAGATTTAAGATCAATCTGACACATTCTGGGTTGAAGGCCTGAATTAAGCTGGGCCATCCAGAGAATGGAATCGAGGGTTCTCATTAATCTTTGCCCAGCTCCATGGATTTTTCGGGCATTTCCCTTGCTCACTGGCTCCTTTGTTTCGGATTCAATGACCTGGGCAAATCCAAGGATACCATTCAATGGTGTTCTGAATTCATGACTGAGGCTGGCGAGGAGGTTTAGCTTTAGTTTATCCGATTCTTCAGCCCTTTCCTTGGCAAGCCTGAGTTCTTCCAATACCATCCTTCTCTGTCTGCGAACTTCCGCTTCCGATAATTCACGCTTGATGGCAGGACCCAATCTCCGGATATGGTCCTTCATAATGTAATCATGCGCCCCTGCTTTCATCATCCCAACGGCTATTTCTTCCCCCACGGTTCCTGAAAGCAGGATGAACGGAATATCCATTCCCTTTTGTTTGAATATCTCCAGGGCATCAGCGCCGGAAAAAGCGGGCAGGCGAAAATCGCAAATGATCAGATCCCACTCTTGGGAATCAAGCGCTTTTTCCATTTCGCTTGCGTTCTGAACGCGATGAATGAATGGCTGATATCCTTCTTTCTCCAAAAGATGGATCAGTAAAAGGGCATCATCTTCGTTATCTTCGATCAGTAAAAGACGTAGCTTGTCTTCCATAGTTAATTATCCTTGTGGAGGGACCTCATTTAACAGCAGCCAATATAATCCGAGTTGCTGGACAGAATCAATAAACTTATTGAAATCTACAGGTTTACGTATGTAGCTATTCGCTCCGTTAAGATAACTGTTGGCCAGATCCTGTTCCTCAAGGGAAGAGGTTAATATCACGACAGGGATGAGTTTGGTCATCGGTTTACTCCTGATTTCTTTCAGTACTTCAATGCCGTCAATTTTTGGAAGTTTCAGGTCAAGTAAGATAAGGGCTGGTATATGCTGGGGAGAACGGTTAGCGTAATCGCCCTGACAAAAAAGAAAATCCAGCGCAGAAGCTCCGTCATTGACCACGGAGATAGGATTTTTTAAATTACTCTTGCTGAAGGCCCTCAGGGTTAGTTCAACGTCATCGGGGTTGTCTTCTACCAGTAAGATGGTCCGGTTTTCCATGGCTTTAATTTTAATGTAATAAAGATATTAATTTATATTATTTGTCAATGGATATTTTAGGCAGCCGGAAATAAAAGCAAGCTCCTTCCTTGGTTTTAGATTCCGCCCTGATGCTTCCTTCATGGCGTTGGATAATCCGGTGAACAATGGTCAGACCGATACCTGTTCCGGGGAATTCCTCTGTTGTATGTAACCGCTGAAAGACGCCGAATAATTTTCCGGCATATTTCATGTCGAAACCCGCTCCGTTATCACATATATATAACTCACAGGGGGTATTTCCATCCTGGGATAAAATTCCAAAACGGATTTTTGGCTGATCCACTTTACTGGAAAATTTAAAGGCATTATTCAGCAGGTTGTACAAGGCGATTTTAAGCAGAGAGGAATCGGCTGAAACTTTAACCCCCTGAGAAATGTCCAGAATATATTCTTTTGAAGGGTATTCAAGGTTCAGGTCATGACAAATGGATGAGACCATTTCGGAAACATCCACAAGTTCAATTTTCATGCTCTGCCTGCTGACTCTCGAAAGATTCAGCATGTCATCGATCAGATGAGACATTCTCTGGCTGGCCGCCCTGATTCGGTGAAGAAAACCCTGCCCTTGTTCGTTCAGTGAAGAGCAATGATCCTCTAACAATGCCTGGCTGAAGCCATCAAGGCTGCGAAGAGGAGCACGCAGGTCATGGGACACAGAATAACTGAAACTCTCCAGTTCTTTATTGGCTATTTCAAGGGAAATGGTCCTTTCTTTGACCCTTTGCTCCAGTTCAAGGTTCAGCTGTTTAATTTCTTCCTGTATTTTCCTTGATTCCGTAACATCTTCAAACAACACTGCAAATTGATTTTTACCCGGGCTGAAAGCCATCACGCGGTAAAACCGCTGAAGGCTGGCATTGAACTGTTCAAAGGTTACAGGTTCACCGGTAAGCGCCACATGGCCATATTTCTCAATCCATTCTGTTTCAAGATTGGGTAGTATCTCTCTGACATTTCTGCCAATAATGTCATAAGCCTTTAATCCGGTCAGTTGTTCGAAAGCAGGGTTGATATCAAGGAAGCAATAATCCACCGCTTTACCGTTTTTATCACAGATAATTTCGTGCAGGGCAAAACCTTCTACCATACTTGAAAACAGCATTCGGTAACGCTTCTCGCTTTTCACGAGAGAAGCCTGAATTTTTTTCTGCTGTGTGAGATCCTGGATAAAAGCAAGGGTGGCCGGGCCGTCGCTTAAGGTTATGATGATGGTATTTACAAAGAAGGGGAAGAAATTACCGTCTTTACGGATGCCTATGGTTTCATAAGCATCAATAACGGCCACATGGTTTTCCCGTTTTTGGTTTCTTTCTACGATTACCCTCTTATGATCCGGATGAATCAATTCGCCCAGGTGGATTTCAAGAAGCTCATCCGGTTTTTTATATCCAAAAATTCCTGCATAAGTCTGATTACAGAAAAGATGTTTTCCTTTTCTAGAAATACCAATGCCAATGGGTGCATTTTCAAATATTGACCGGAAGCGTGTTTCACTTTCGAAAATGGCTTGTTCCCCTTTTTTTCTTTCTGTGATATCACGGATGATGGATTGAATATACGTCCTGTTCTTAATTTCAATGCTCCTGGCGCTTAATTCGATGGGGAAGATGCTGCCATCTTTCCTGATTTGAGCAGATTCAAAAATGATCCCCTTTTTGAGTATGATTTCCTGCATCCGGTCTTCCAGTAACTCTTTGAAGCTTGGCGCCACCAGGGAGTCGACCGTCATACCAATCAATTCTTCCCGGGAATAGCCATAAGCCTGAAGCGCTTTTTCATTGCAATCTACAATCTTATGATCTCCCCACTCAACCAGAAGAATGATGTCGTTGGCGTATTTCATCAAGTATTCGTAATGTTTCGAAAGCACTTCTTTTTGAAGTTCTATCTCATATAAGGATTTGAAATGTTCCTTTTTTCGCTGGTTGAGAATCATCAGAAGAAAAAACCCAATAAAAAGAATTAAGAAAAAGGCAGAAATCGCAATTGCAATGGTCCAGAATTTCATGGGTGCCAAAACTTCTGTTCGATCGGTCTTACTGACCATATACCATGGAGTTCCTTCAATCTTTAAGATGTATGCGAGCACTGCTTTGTTCCTGTAATCATGGCCTTTCACGAAACCCTCCGTTCCCCTTATGGCCATGGCAGC
>CAZSDU010000030.1:18081-31397 GCA_964605775.1 uncultured Prolixibacteraceae bacterium
TAAAAATCGATATGAAGACCGTCATGACGCTCGCAGAAATAAAAGTCCGAAAAACGGTAATTTTTTTCACGGAAAGCTTTCCGAATCATGGTGGAAGATTGAATCCCCAGCATTTTTTCATTTTCGATGAGGCTGAGATATATCCTTCCGGTGGAATCGGTGATCATAATGTCCTGGTAGCCATAATAATCCTGGAGAGGAAAAAAGTGTGATTTGAGTGCATTTTTGAACTTGACATGATCGGGATCATCGAGAAACAGGTTTAATTCCTCTGGAAAATTATGACTTTCCATCAGCACCATGGCATCGCTGGTTCTTTCTTTCATCCAGTTTCGGATTTCATCCGACTTATATTGGGCAATTGACTGCAGGGTTTTTGCTTCAGCCATGATCAGCGACTGCCTGGCATATTTCAGGATGATCAGTGAAATGACAATAATGATGCAGGTAAGGACTAAAAATATGCCCCAATAAATCCACTGGACCCGATTTTTTGAAAATGGGGCTGGCATAACACGATTGTTTTGATAAAGATACGACATTAAAAAGAAATTAATCTTAAAAAATTTTAATGAAGAAAATTTTCAAATGCTGAATTCAAGTATAGTATTTTTTATTAGACATTGCAATAAAAAAACGGTTGCTCCAATGAAGGAACAACCGTCAAAAATTAAACCTGGTAATTAACAATTACTTTTTCCTGGCAGCAACTTTTTTTACTGCAGTTTTCTTGGCTACGGGTCGGGTCGTAGCCTTCCCTTTATTCTGTTTGATCACGGCCTGGGCAGCAGCCAAACGGGCGATGGGAACGCGGAAAGGAGAGCAGCTTACATAGCTGAATCCCAGTGAATGGCAGAATTCAACGGAAGCAGGTTCACCGCCATGTTCACCGCAGATACCGATCTTCAGGTCTTTGCGGGTCGAGCGACCTTTTTCGACAGCGATTTTCATCAACTGGCCAACGCCTTCGAAGTCAATTACCTGGAAGGGGTCAACCGGGAGGATTTTCTGTTCCACATATTCGGGAACAAATCCACCGATATCATCGCGTGAGAAACCGAAGGTCATCTGGGTAAGGTCGTTGGTTCCGAAGGAGAAGAACTGGGCTGTCTGTGCAATTTTATCTGCAGTGAGGGCAGCACGCGGGATCTCGATCATGGTTCCGACCAAATGAGGAATTTCCTTCACCTTGAACTTTTTACAGACTTCTGTATAAATCTCATCGATGATCATATACTGGTGCTTGAGTTCCTTTTCGGTACAGGTAACCGGGATCATGATTTCGGGGAATACCTTCTTTTTTGCTTTCAGCAATTCTGCTGTGGCTTCAAAAATGGCACGTACCTGCATTTCCGTGATTTCGGGGTAGGTGATACCCAGGCGGACGCCACGGTGTCCCATCATGGGGTTGGTTTCATGCAGGGCATCGGCACGGCGGTTGAATTCCTCTTTTGAGATATTGAGGCTGTCGGCAATTTTATTCCTGGCCTCTTGCTGCTGAGGGATGAATTCGTGAAGGGGTGGGTCAAGGGTACGAATGGTAACAGGGAATCCATCCATGGCCGCCAGGGTTTGTTTGATGTCTTCCTTGACAAAGGGATAGAGTTCATTCAAAGCTTTACGACGTTCTTCTTCTGTTTTTGAAGCGATCATTTTACGGAGGAGGAAGAGGGGTTTTTCGGCATTTTTCCCGTAGAACATATGTTCAGTACGGAAAAGACCGATGCCCTCAGCTCCGAATGCGCGTGCCTTGGCAGCATCTTCCGGCGTATCGGCATTGGTACGTATTTTCATGGTGCGAACGGCATCACATAATCTCATGAAGGCTTGAAAATCGGGGTTTTCTTCAGCAGCTTTGATCATCGGGATCTGACCGTTATAGATATATCCTTTTGAACCGTTCAGTGAAATATAATCCCCTTCTCTCAGGGTGAGGTCGCCTACTTTCATGGTTTTCTTTGCTGCTTCTATCTTGATGCTACCTGCACCGACAATGCAGCATTTACCCCAGCCTCTTGCCACGAGGGCAGCATGTGAGGTCATTCCCCCGCGGGCAGTCAGAATGGCTTGAGCGGAACGCATCCCTTCGATGTCTTCAGGGTTGGTTTCTTCACGTACAAGAATTACAGTTTTGCCTTTCTTGGTCCAGGCAACAGCTTCTTCTGAGGTAAATACGATCTGTCCGGTAGCGCCTCCGGGACCAGCAGGCAAACCTTTGGCCACTGGTTTGGTGTTTTTTTCGGCTTTGGGATCGAGGATAGGGTGGAGGAGTTCATCCAATTGTGATGGTTCAACACGGGAAACGGCTTCTTCCTTTGTGATGAGTTTTTCATTGTACATATCAACGGCCATCTTAACAGCCGCCGGTCCATTGCGTTTACCAACGCGGCATTGCAACATATACAGTTTCCCATCCTGGATAGTGAACTCTATGTCGAGCATGTTGCGGTAGTGTTTTTCAAGGGAACGCTCAATTTTATGCAGGGCTTTGTAAACTACAGGCATGGCCGTTTCCAAAGACTGCAGTTTTTTGGTATGCTCATTTTTCCCGATTTCATTAATGGGGTTAGGGGTACGTATACCTGCAACCACATCTTCACCCTGAGCATTGGCTAACCATTCGCCATAAAAATAATTTTCACCGGTAGCCGGGTTACGGGTAAAGGCCACTCCAGTGGCTGAAGAATCACCCATATTTCCGAATACCATCGACTGGACATTGACGGCTGTTCCCCATTCGTCGGGAATGCCTTCAAACCTGCGGTATGATATGGCACGTTTCCCGTTCCAGCTCTGGAATACTGCTCCGATAGCTCCCCAAAGCTGTTCCATCGGATCTTCCGGGAAAGGTTTACCCAGCACTTTTTTTACCACTTTTTTATAGATATCGATCAGGCTTTTCAAATCTTCTTCGGTCAACTGAGTGTCACTGTAATACCCTTTGGTTTCCTTCATCTTATGAAGTTCCCGCTCGAGTTGAACGCGAACGCCCATACCCTCTCTGGGTTCAATTCCGGCAGCTTTTTCCATGACCACATCGGAATACATCTGAATCAGCCTGCGTTGTGAATCATAAACAAAACGCGGATTTTTGGTCTTTTTTATCAGCCCTTCACGGGTGAAATCGTTTAAACCTACGTTAAGGACGGTTTCCATCATACCTGGCATCGAAGCGCGCGCTCCTGACCTGACAGATACAAGCAGGGGATTGGTCTTGTCCCCGAAGATGGCGCCCATTTCTTTTTCAGTTCTTTTCAGACAGTCGGCGATCTGCTTTTTTAATTCCCGGGGATAAGTTTTATTGTTCTGCTGGTAATACGTGCAGACTTCTGTTGTGATCGTAAAGCCGGCTGGAACCGGTAACCCGATATTAACCATTTCAGCGAGGTTGGCCCCTTTGCCACCCAAAAGATTTTTCATATCCGCTTTTCCTTCGGCTTTTTTACCTCCAAAAAAGTACACAAACTTTTTTTCTTTAGCTTGATTTGCCATGATTTACAATATTTTAGTTAGGATAAAATTCAAGGCTGCAAAATTACAAGAAATTTCACCATGAGCAATTTAAATCGGATTAATTTTTGCCGAAAAGATGTTTATTATGGATACTTTCAATAGGCTAACTTTCCAATGTTCCCCATATTCCAGAGTATCCATTCCTGACGGCTTCTGAGGTATGAAGTCGGGTTGGAAGGATCCCATTTCCTGGGATTCGGCAAAATCGCGGCCAATAGCGCTGATTCACCTGGCGTTAGTGCTGAAGCTTTTTTATTGAAATATGCCTTCGAAGCTGCTTCAGCGCCATAAATTCCTGGTCCCATCTCAATCACATTAAGATAGACTTCCATGATTCGCTTTTTACTCCAAATCAGTTCGATCAGAAAGGTAAAATATACTTCGAAGCCTTTTCTGACCCAGGAACGCTGCGGCCAGAGAAAAACATTTTTTGCGGTTTGCTGAGAAATTGTGGAAGCACCCCTTAGCTTTTTCCCATGTTTTTTATCATTGTACTCGGCGGCTTTTTCAATGGCTTCAAGATCAAAGCCATGATGTTGGAAAAAGAGGTTGTCCTCTGAAGCCACTACCGCCAGTTGAAGGTTGGGTGAAATTTTTCCGAGGGCGACCCAGTCTTTTTTTAGTTTAGTGTTTTCTCCTGGGGCAGCTTGTTCCGCGAGACGGAAAAGCATCAGCGGAGTTAAGGGAGGGTTGAGGAATCGGTAGATCAACACCGCCAGAATACTGGAAAGGAAAAAGAACAGGAGACAGTATAAAGTCCATTTAAAAAAAGCCTTACGGAATTTTTTCATGGAGAATATTTCTTTTAATTTGATCTTCCCTGAATAAATTCGTTGAGATCTTCAATGGAAGATTCGAATTTGAAGGCATCATTCAAAAGATAATAATTCCCGATATCGTAGGTGTAGCGGTAAGCATATTTTGCAAATTCAAGCCTTGTGGTTTCAAACGTGAAAAGCATCATAATTTCTTTAACTTCAGCGGCAAAGAGGCAATTGGAAGCCGTGACCTGCTTGGCTATGGTGAGTTTGCTGTCTTCCAGAGTCCTGGCTGAAATGGTTTCCTTAACCTTACGGAAGTCAAGATCTGTGATCGGGTGGGGGCAACCCACAGGCCCATGATAGCCCGGCATGATGTAAACCGGGTTTTCATGTGTCCCATGATCTTTTACATGAGCATTCCCCTGGCTTGTTACGGTCGTGGTTTGAACAGAGGTTGTGGAAGTGGTGCTGAACCCGGGCATGCTAATGGTGGTGGAAGTCACCTGCGTTTGCTGATTTCCGACCGGAAGGGGAGGTTCGGTGGAAAAAATAATCACATGACGGTTGGATGGAGGAGGCAGCACTTCTGCAAGCGGTATCTGGTTTAAAAACCGGATTACATATTCTCCTTTGTTGTTTTTCTTAATGCTATAAGTGGTTTCAGTTCCCTGCTGGAAAAACAAAGTTTTATCGATGGGTGGTAATTTGGGATCTTCGAATACGATATTGACTTTATAGGAAGGTGCTGGTAAACCGGTTATCATGATATTGGTCTCAGGACTATCATTTTGGCGGATACCGTTCAAGATCAGTGAAAACTTTTCCCCCTGCTCGGTGAAAAAGACCAGGTTGGTCAGTTGTGAAAAAACCCCAACCGGAAACAGCATGATTACAAGGAATAAAATTTTTTTCATGATGTATGGGTGAATTGTTTGAATTGTCTTTCGACAAAAACTGTATTTGTACAACAAGGCTGCAAATGTAAGATTTTTTCATAATTTCGCACTTTCTCTCCAAAGCTATCCCGTCTATGAGCAATTTTATTGGCATTCGGCATGAAGATAAGTACACCAGCGAGCGCAGGGCTCCCTTGACGCCAAAACATGTTGAATGGCTTGTTAAACACAAGAAACTTGACATTGTTGTCCAGACTTCTGAACGTCGCATCTTTCATGACGATGAATATCTAAAAGCCGGTGCGAAAATCGCGAAGGACCTCAAGAAGTGTTCTGTGATCTTCGGTGTGAAAGAAATGCCGGAGACGTTTTTTGAAGCAGAAAAGACATATGTGTTTTTTTCGCATGTCATCAAAGGACAACGCTATAACATGTCCATGCTGAAACGCATGATGGAATTAAAATGCAACCTGATTGAATATGAAAGGGTGATTGACGAACAGGGAAAACGACTGATCTTTTTCGGTAGGTATGCAGGTATGGCTGGCATGATTAACGCTCTCTGGGCGTTAGGACTTCGCCTGAAGGAACAGGGATTTCCTACTAATCTTTCACGCCTGAAACAAGCGCATCAATATCATTCCCTGAAAGAGGCAAAGGAAGATATATCCGGAATCGGTCAGATCATTGCTGAAAATGGTATTACCCATGAGTTAAGGCCATATGTCATCGGTTTTACCGGATATGGCAATGTGTCACAGGGCGCTCAGGAGATCTGCGGCTTACTTCCAGTCAAGGAGATTTCCCCGGAAAAACTGATTGAGCTCAACCGCAGGAAAAAGACTCCGGACAATATTATTTATAAAGTTATATTCAAAGAAGCTGACCTGGTGGAACATATCAACGGAGAGGAATTCGATCTCCAGGATTATTATGCCAACCCTCAGCACTACAAGAGTAAATTCGAACAATATGTTCCTCATCTGTCAATGCTGATCAATTGCATTTATTGGGATAAACGATACCCCCGGCTGATCACCAGGGAATATCTAAAAAAATTATATGCCAAGGGACAGCCAAAGCTTAAGGTGATAGGCGACATCAGCTGCGACGTGGAAGGCTCCATCGAATGCACCTTGAAACCTGCAATGATTGAAGAACCACTTTATGTATATGACCCTTTCAAAGGGGATATTACTACAGGCCACAAAGGCGATGGAATGCTGATCATGGCTGTTGACATACTTCCGGCTGAACTCCCCCGTGATGCTTCTGCAGGCTTTGGCGATGTCCTGGTAAATTTCGTGAAACCTATAGCCGATGCCGATTTTGATGAAGTATTTGAAGACCTGGACCTGCCCCGGGCCATTAAGAAAGGTTTAATCCTCCATAAAGGTGAACTCACCCCCGACTATAAATACCTTGAAGATTTTCTGATTCATTGAACTATGAAAAAAGTACTCATACTTGGCTCCGGCCTGGTGGCACGACCGCTTATTCAACATCTACTGAAGAAAAACTATTGGCTGACTGTAGCATCCAACACCCCGGATCGCTCAGATATCATGATCGGCAAGCATCCCAATGGGAAATCGGTTTCCTGGGAAGCAACCGATGAACTGTCGCTTGACCGCATGGTTGCTGAACATGATCTCACCGTTAGCCTTTTACCTTATGTTTTTCATGTCATGGTGGCCCGTCATTGCCTGAACCATTCGAAAAATATGGTCACGACTTCCTATGTCAAACCTGAAATGAAAGCCTTGCATGATGAAGCCGTCCAGAAAGGTGTTATGCTGTTGAATGAATGCGGACTCGATCCGGGCATCGACCATATGTCGGCCATGCGTATCATCGACAAAGTACATCATAATGGAGGAGCCATCCTTGAATTTTATTCCATCTGTGGGGCTCTTCCTGCTCCCGAAGCAGCCGATAATCCTTTTAAATATAAGTTTTCCTGGAGTCCCAAAGGAGTGGTTATGGCAGGGAATAATGATGCCGTTTACCTGAGACATGGAGAGGTAGTCAGCATTCCTACTGCTGATTTATTTAAAAAACCATTCAGGGTTAATTTCCCGAATGTAGGTGAAATGGAAGTTTATCCAAACCGCGATTCCCTGACCTATAAAGAACTTTATTGTATTCCGGAAGCACAGACCATGTTTCGCGGAACTTTCCGGTATAAAGGCTGGTGCGAAACACTCGATGCTATCAAAGCACTGAACCTGATCAGCAACGAAAGGTTCGATATGACCGGGATGACTTATGCTGACTTGATGAAACATCAGATACAGGATACAGGATTCAGGATACAGGATCATCCGTATGCCGTTGAAGCGCTTCACTGGCTGGGCCTTTATGATCATTCCCCGATGAACCGAACCATCGATTCAACATTCGAGGTGACATCGGATCTGATGATCGCAAAAATGGAACTAGGACAAACAGAACGCGATATGGTAGTCATGCAGCATACATTCCTTGCCGCGTATTCTGATGGACGAAAGGAAGTCATCCGTTCCAGGATGCTTGATTATGGTACCCTTGCCACTGATACTTCCATCGCCCGAACCGTTGCACTCCCGGCAGCAATAGCGGTAGAAATGATATTACAGGGTGAAATTCATGTCAAGGGTGTGCATATTCCTGTCATTCCTGAAATATACAATCCAATCCTGGACCAGCTTGAAAAGTTGGATATCAAAATGACCGAAGAGTTCGGATTACCTTTGTCGGAAAATATTCAATAAATGGATATATCTGTTGTTTTTTTTGTGATTATTATTGGCATTTTTATCTATGCCATTTTCAGTATGTCAAAACGAAAGCCCTCCGGAACTGGTCCTGATGTGACAGACCAGAGTCAAAACACCGGTGGAAGTAAGACTTCTTTTAATAGCAAAGGTTTCCGTTATAGTAAATGGATTGGCGGGGGTCTTGGCTGGGCCTTCGGTGGACCTATAGGGGCCATCCTTGGGATTGCACTTGGATCCATGCTTGATGGAATGAATACAGGGAAGTATGCTTACCGTGGGTCACCCAGAGGAGATTTTGCCATGAGTCTGCTGGTGATCTCAGCAGCCATCATGAAAGCTGATAAAAAGGTAGTCCGTTCCGAGCTGGAGTACGTCAGGAGTTTTTTTATTTCCCAGTTCGGGGAAGAAGAAGGAAATCGCTTGACCCAGATGCTGAAGGAAATTTTAAAACAGGACATTAATATCAGGGAAGTCAGTGTTCAGGCAGGGCAATACCTGGATTATCCGGTGAAACTTCAGATGCTACACTATTTATTTGGCATTTCCGCTGCCGATGGGGTATTTCACCCGGATGAAGTGGAAGTGATTGCGACAGTCTCAACCTATATGGGAATTACTTCCGGGGATTTTAGTTCCCTGAAAGCCATGTTTGTGAAAGACCCCGGATGGGCATACAGGGTTCTTGAAATAAGTCCAGAAGCCACCGATGAGGAAGTGAAAAAAGCTTATCGTGAAATGGCTAAAAAACACCACCCCGATAAAATGGCCAATCTTGGAGAAGATATAAAGCGTTCGGCTACTGAAAAATTCCAGAAAATCAATGCCGCATACGAAGAAGTTAAAAAGCAGAGAGGTATAAGCTAAAGAATTGATTTCAGGTATTTATCACAAATTCTGAACACTTATTGTTGATTTTCCAGCGCTTCAAAAGGAATATCCATGAGTTCATAATGCTCCCAGCCTTGATAGTCGAAGTGCCACCATTCATCCGGAAAAACAGTGAAACCATGCGTTGACATCACATCGATGAGCAATTGGCGGTTCTTGATTACAGCCGGAGGAAGATCCATATAGGAAGGACTGGCTTTTTGAGTGAAATCATCGAAGGGCGTGGGCATTTCCAGTTCTTCTCCGGTTTTCAGGTTGATCAGACTAACATCCACCGCGCAACCGCGGTTATGACGGGAACCCTGCCAGGGTGCAGCGACATAAACGGCTGATTTCATAATTTTATAAAACAGCAAGGTGGCTGCGTAAGGACGATAGGCATCGAAAATTTTCAAACCCAGGCCTTTCTGATTTAATTTCTTTTCCACTTCAAAAAGCGCCCTGGCCACCATGACCCTTGCATATGCTAAGGCTTGGGTGTAAACTATGTGACGGGTAAAGTTGTTGTCGGTTGCATAACGAATGTCCAGTTTAATTCCGGGGATGAACTTTTCCAGATTGATCAGTTTGTTCAGCGTGTCTTGTTTTACCGATTCCTGATATGCTGATAGGGTCGAAATGATTTTTAGTCCGTATGGGTTTTCTTTCTCCTGGCCATGGGAAGAAAAACAAATGAAAAGAAACAGAAATAACGGATAGATTTTGAAATGTGGGATAAAGCTCATATTTTCGTAGTTTCTAAGTTCAAAGTTCGTCAGTTTTTCTGAGATTTTTCATCCATGCCACATCTACTTTTCACTC
Organism: uncultured Prolixibacteraceae bacterium; assembly: GCA_964605775.1. Taxonomy (GTDB): domain Bacteria; phylum Bacteroidota; class Bacteroidia; order Bacteroidales; family FEN-979; genus CAZSDU01. Next base: position 27,700 of record CAZSDU010000030.1, read on the forward strand.
CCGCCAGACTCGGTCATCTAACCCTGAAAAACCGTTCCATCCGTTCTGCTGCTTTCGAGGGGATGAGTCCAAACCACCTGGTTTCTGATGACCTGATTGCATATCATCGTTCCGTTGCTGCCGGGGAAATTGGAATGACTACGGTGGCGTATGCTTCAGTATCCAGATCCGGTTTGTCATTCCCTCACCAGTTATGGTTACGGAAAGAAGCCATTCCCGGGTTAAGGTTACTGACCGAGGCCGTTCACAGGGAGAATGCCGCTGTCGCAATTCAGCTTGGGCATTGTGGGTTAATGGCAAAAAAGTCACTCAGCGGAAAGTGTTTTTCACCCAGCGGCGGGTTTAATCTTTTTGGTCCTACCTGGCCTAAAAAAATGATGAAGGAAGATATCCGTCAGGTGATCACTGATTTTGGTCTTGCGGTGAATCTCGCCAGGGAAGCTGGATTCGATGCCATTGAAGTACATGCCGGACATGGCTATCTTATCAGTCAGTTCCTTTCCCCATACACCAATAAACGGAAAGACACCTACGGGGGGTCTTTTGGAAACAGATCCAGATTCATGCTTGAGGTGATCAGGGAGGTGATGAAATCTGCCGGTCATGATATGACGGTTGTGGTCAAGATGAATCTTAGGGATGGCTTCAGGGGAGGGATGGAATTAGATGAGTCCATACAGGTGGCGAAAATGCTGGAAAGTGAAGGGGTTCACGGATTGGTTCTCAGCGGTGGATTCGTTTGCCGTGCTCCCATGTATGTTATGCGGGGGCGGATGCCTGTACAGGTGATGTCGCATTTTATCAATGAAAAATGGATGAAACCGGGTCTGAGACTTTTTGGAAATCTATTGATGAAAGCTGAACCATTCAGTGAAGGATATTTTCTGGAGGATGCTTTGGTGATCAGGAAAAATATTAAAATTCCCTGTATTTATGTCGGAGGGATGACTTCTCTTTCCGGCATCGAAAATGTGTTATCTCAAGGGTTTGAGTTTATCCAGATGGCGAGATCTCTCATCCATGATCCTGGTTTCATCCGGAAATTAAAGACCGGAGAACTCACTTCCTCTGGTTGTCATCATACCAACTATTGCATTGCGGTAATGTATTCCGGTAAAATGGCCTGTTACCAACATGAAGAATCCCTTCCGGAAAAATGGCTTAAATCGCTGGAATCATAGTTCCCTCTTACCATCCATTCCTTTTCCGGATTACCCTTTATTCCCAGAACTTCAGCGTTCAATCATGAAATCTCCAGGTGATTCCGAATTTAAAAGCAGCATCCTGCATGGGATAGTGTGGAACAGTATAATAATGATAGCCCATAAAACTGGAATTGAAATGGGAGTACATCACAAAAAAGCGGGCCCTTTGGATTTTTAGGTTGATAAAAACATCCATATAGAGGTAGTTTCCTATTTCTTTCGCATCCTGAAGATAAAAAGAGCGGGTGGCCGGCATGTAATCATTGGCATAATAGGAGGAGTTATAGAAAAAGCTGAGTCCCGGTTGTAACAGGGCTGCACCTCTGAATAAAGGCTGGGAGTAGTAAACATTCAAATGACCCAAAAAAGCAGGTAAACGTAAAACGGTGGTTCCCTGAATGGTTTGATAAGCCAGTTGGGCTTTGAGTTTGAATCGCCAGAGGTCGATTTCTCCGTTCAGGTAGGTATAAATGTAACCAAATTGTTTGGTATATTGTTGCGGGGAAGCGTTAATGTCCAGATATATATAGTTATTGATACGGCTGATCGCGAATCCTGCGTTGATGAATTTCCAGCGATAATTAAAGCCTCCGGAGATCAAACCCTGTTGTTTCCATGTGGTATCCCATTTAAAGTTGTTTCCCAGAAAATGTTCATAGTACCATCCTGGTTTCTGAAGTGCATAGTTACCCAGCAAAGTGATGATCCCGAGATTTTTTTTTGTTTTCCCCAGTATAGTTGACAGTTGTACCCTCAGACTCATATCACCTTCATTGTAGTCACCGAAAACAAAATCACCCCTGGCATCCAGGCGGAGGCTCTCGAATGGCTGGAAGGAGAAGTTAGCGGTAGGAATATACTGCAGAAAATAATATTTCTGCTGATGGAAGGAAACTTCAAAATATTGCTGACGTAATCCGACTTCGATTTGGATGACACGGTATCTTTTTTCTTTATTGTAACTGGGATTACTCCAGAAAATCTCGTTGACGATCTTTGTGATGGCAATGGAGTCGCGTGTCTGGATTGTATCCAGATAGAAGTGGTTATAAAACCCGCTTTTTGGTTGGGCATCAATATAGTTCTGAATTTGCCGGTTATAATGGAAACTGTAAGTGATCCTGCCCAGTTCAATATTTTTTTTACCCTTTAATACACTATCTTTTTCATTTTTTATATGTCTGGTCAGGTCGAAATAATGTTTCATATAAAAACCTGTTTCTTTAACCCGGTTTTGGGCTTTTTGCAGGTTCACCGAGATGGTGGAACGGTTTGTTTCAATATTATTTTCAAACAGGCTATCGTTTTGAATACCTCCGTTTTCATAATTACGCAAGCGATTATAAAGGAAGTTGGCGATGACGCCATATCTTTTATTTTTTGTAAAGTACTGGGTTGTCAGGACAAAATTAATATGATTGGTTTTTTGTCGTTGATAGGCACCCGGTGAACTGGTAACCCTGAAATCGAAACCCAGGTTCAGGCTTTTATACAGGTTACGGCTGAAAATGGCATGGAAGTTTTGTTCTTTTTTAGCGCCCTGGACATAGGTTAATTCGGTAAAAGTTTTAAATACCTTATAATACCTGACGCTGTCATTTTGGTAAAGGTAGGCATCAGCGGTGTGAATTCCGTAATCGAATCCGCTGGCCTTGGGGGTAGCAGGAAGGCTGAGTTTACGGTAATTTTGTCCGATATTGCCCAGGGTGGCAGAAAAATGATCATGACGATAGAGCGGGTCATAATCCTGGAATCCCGCTAGGGCAGTATCATTAGATTTCAAATCGAGGAGGCCGAAATTTTCGAAATTATGGTAAAAGAAGGAGACGTAGGTTGAATCTTTTTTGGGTGGTTTAATCGTGGAGTCGGTGGGGGAGGAAGAATAACCAATGCTGGGGAAGAGCAAAAGGGTAAGGTAAAAACAGATTAGGATTTGTTTGAACATTGTGGGATTCATGAATCAGAGGCAAAAGTAAGAAAAAAGCGTGTCAAAGTGCATCCGGAAGGAGGGCAAAAAAAATCCCGGTCTTAAGAAAGACCGGGATAAGAAAAGATCGGCAACGACATACTCTACCACAAAGACTGCAGTACCATCTGCGCTAGTGGGCTTAACGACTCTGTTCGGAAAGGGAAGAGGTGATCACCACTGCTATAGTTACCGTAAGATCTTAAATATCAAAAAGACATATAAAGAAAGAAAATACAACAATAGGTCATGAGACTGATACTTAGAAGAAAGTTAACGGGTAATTAGTACTGCTCGGCTTTGACATTACTGCCTTTAGACCTGCAGCCTATCAACGTCGTGGTCTACGACGACCCTTAAAGGAAACCTCATCTTGGGCTAAGTTTCGCGCTTAGATGCTTTCAGCGCTTATCTCATCCAGACGTAGCTACTCTGCGATGCAGCTGGCGCCACAACAGATGCACTAGCGGTCTGTCCAACTCGGTCCTCTCGTACTAGAGTCAGGTGCCCTCAAGTTTCCAACGCCC
>CAZSDU010000031.1:0-26204 GCA_964605775.1 uncultured Prolixibacteraceae bacterium
CTCACCAACTCACCAACTCACCAACTCACCAACTCACCAACTCACCAACTCACCACCTCATCATGGATCTGGAGTGGAAAAAGACTTTTATCTCCAAGGCCAGAAAATACCAGCGTGATGTGATCCCGGTGCATATCTCGGGACAAAACTCCAACTGGTTTTATAACCTGGCGAACTGGCGTAAGCGTCTGGGCATCAAAGCGAATATCGAAATGCTTTACCTGGTGGATGAAATGATTCGGCAGAAAGGACAAACCATCCGCATCACTTTCGGAGAGCCCATTCCGTACACTGTATTCGACAAAACTAAAACCGATACCCAATGGGCGGAGATGGTCAGAACCAAAGCGTATCAGCTTGGCGTTAATTCCTGATTCTTAATTCCTAATTCCTCATTCCTCATTCCTCATTGTTTACATTGTATGGCATGCTTTCGGGTGGAGTGTAATGAGGGTGCGTGCCAGCAACTCATTTTCTGCTAAGTCGGGTTGAAGAAAGAGGGCTCCGAGGGTTTCACGGAAACGGAGCAGTTCCTTCAATTTCAGGCTCCATTTAGGGTCTTCCACGGTCAGGTCGGTCAATTCAAAAGCCCTTTCCCAGGCATGCAGGGCATTTACAGTTTCTCCTTTCCGGAGTGCATTTCCGGCACGGTTCATCTCATTGGCGATCGTCAGGATTTGCTGGTGCGTCGGATAAGAGAACCATTTTTCTATGGTGAGCGTTTTATGAAATACCAGGGGATACATTTTCAGACTAAGAGGGTATTGACAATTTGTTTGATTTTCCCGCGAATGACTTCATTTTTCACTTCCATGCTCCGGTTTCCCTGGCTTGGCCGGATGTTGATGAAGGAGGTGTACTCAAGGTTCTCATCAGGGTTGTTCATAGGGTACACATTGGCTCCCCAGAGATCTTTCTGTGCTGAGCCTGATTCGAGCAGGAATTTTTCCAGGTCAGCATGCATTTCCGCATCAATGGCAAGGATGTTCTTTTCAACATCGACGACAATCTTCATGATTTCTTCAAAATCAATCAACCTGTCTTTCCAAAGTTGTTCAAGGGAGGTGGGTTCAAGAATAATTTGCATATCTTTGAATAAGATACAAAGATAATGAAATTAGAGAAAATAGAATTTATCTGCTCTGCTCCCGATCTCAAATCCTGTCCGAAAGGAGATATTCCGGAATTCGCCTTCATCGGGCGGTCGAATGTAGGAAAATCATCCCTGATCAACATGCTGGCGGATCATAAAGGACTGGCCAAGGTGTCCGGCACCCCCGGAAAAACCAGGCTGATCAACTTCTTTAAGGTTTCGGGCTCCCCCTTGGGGGAGGGGGGAGGGGGGTGGGGACTGGTTGATCTTCCCGGCTTTGGCTTTGCCAGGCTTTCCAAGCAAGAAAGGGAGAAGTTTGAGGGGATGATCAAAAACTATCTGGATAAAAGAGAAAATTTGGTCTGTACGTTTTTACTGATTGATTCCCGTCTCCCGGCCCAGAAAATCGACCTGGAATTCATGAGTTGGCTGGGCGATCATGAAATTCCTTTCCTGATCCTGTTCACCAAGACCGACAAGCTCTCCAAAACCCAATGCTCGAAAAACCTGAAAGAGTATCAGAAATCCTTGTCAGAAAGCTGGGAGGAACTGCCACGCATCATCCTTACCTCGGCAGAGACAAAACTGGGACGGGAGGAGGTGCTGGCCTTTATTAACGAACTGCGATAGGCTATTTGAGTTCCACCAGCAGGGTGTTTTTCGGAACGGTTTCGCCTTGTTTCACGAAGATCTTTTTCACGGTGCCGTTGATGGGGGAGAGAAGGTGGTTATTCATCTTCATCGCCTGAAGAACCAGAAGTTCATCTCCTTTTTTCACCTTATGGTTTTCTTTCACAAATATTTTCATGATTGTACCGGGAATAAACGCCGTGATCTTCTTTGGATTGGGAGGGGTATAAGGTTTACGGGTAGCGAATTTCCTGGTCAGGCTTGTCCTGTAGGTTACCTCTTCATAAGGAAAATCAGTGAATTCAATGTTTTCGTCCATAATGTACAGTTGGCGAGTTGGTGAGTTGGTGAGCTGGTGAGTAAAATAAAACTCCTAACTCCTAACTCCTAATTAAAAAGGTGGTATTCCATGTTTCTTTTTTGGCGGATTTTCCCGTTTGCTCTGTGCCAGAGCGAGTGAGTGGGTCAGGAAGTTACGGGTTTCACCGGGTTCAATCACGGCATCCACATAGCCATATGCGGCGGCCACATAAGGGTTTGCGAATTTCTGCCGGTATTCCTCGATCAGTCGTTTGCGGGTTTCTTCAGGATTATCGCTGGCTTTGATTTCATTCCGGAAGATGATGTTAGCGGCTCCTTCCGGTCCCATCACAGCGATTTCGGCTGTTGGCCAGGCGAATACGAAGTCGGCCCTGAGGTGGTGGGAGCACATAGCGATATATCCTCCTCCATAAGCTTTACGGAGGATCACGGTGAGTTTAGGTACCGTTGCTTCGCTGTAAGCATAAAGCACTTTTGCCCCGTGACGGATCACGCCTGCATGTTCCTGGTCCACACCGGGCAGGTAACCCGGTAAATCCACGAGGGTGACCAGGGGGATGTTAAAAGCATCGCAAAAACGAATAAAGCGGGCGGCTTTGTCACTGGAATCGACATCAAGCACACCGGCCAGGACCATGGGCTGGTTGGCTACGAAACCAATGGTTTGTCCGTCGAGTCTTCCGAAACCCACCACGATATTGGCAGCCCACATCTCATGGATTTCGAAGAAGTCGGAATCATCGGCCAGGGCTTTAATGATGTCGCGGACGTCATAAGGTTGCATGGGATTGGTGGGGAAAATGGAATCGAGCTTAAACTGACGGGTTTTCGGCGCTTTTTTAGGGAAAGTTTCGGCTTTCTTTTCATTATTCCAGGGAATATAGCTTACCAGTCGTTTGATCTGGTCGAAACATTCGGTTTCGCTTTCGGCATAGAAATGGGCATTACCGGTGATTTCAGCATGGACGCGGGCGCCTCCGAGATCTTCCATGGAAATCTCTTCACCCAGCACAGTCTTGATCACTTCCGGCCCGGTGATAAACATTTTAGAGATATTCTTAACCACGAAAACAAAATCAGTGAGGGCAGGTGAATAGACAGCGCCCCCGGCACAGGGTCCGAGGATAACGCTGATCTGAGGGATCACGCCCGAGGCCTGGGTATTACGGTAGAAGATTTCTCCATAACCTGCCAGGGAGTTCACCCCTTCCTGGATTCGGGCGCCACCGGAATCGTTGATCCCGATCAGAGGCACTTTCATTTTCATGGCATGATCCATGATCTTGGCGATCTTCTTGGCATGCATATATCCCAGGGAACCCCCGGCAACGGTGAAATCCTGAGCAAAAATACAAATGGGCCAGCCATTGATGGAACCTGTCCCGGTGATGACTCCGTCGCCGGGAAGGTATTTTTTATCCATGTCGAAATCCTGTCCGGCATGTTTGACAAATAAGTCATATTCATGAAAAGAATCGGGATCGAGCAGGGCCAGAATCCTTTCCCTTGCTGTCATTTTTCCTGATGCTTTCTGCTTTTCCAGCGCTTGCTCACCGCCGCCCTGGAAAGCAACCTGCATACGTTTTTTTAGTTCTGTGGTTTTTGCTCTCAAACTCATAGATTGGTTTTTTTTCGCAAAGGGGGCAAAGGTACGACCCGCATTTTTAATTAACAACTTAAAGGACTGATGTGGGGGAGGTGGGTGGAAATGATGCAGGATGCAGGATGCTGGATAGAGGGTTTACAAACATAACGTAATATACTGTTATATAGCTAAATAGAATATTGTGTTGAAGCGAATGACAGGGGCTTTGTAAGCAAAAGAAAATTCATAAAAAATGTTAAAATGACACCAGGGTTACTCCTGGGCCTCCTCTTTCCAAGGCTTCATCCCTGACTGAGCGTATTTCTTTCCGGGAACGGAGATAATCGCGGGTAATCTGTCTCAGCACTCCGTTTCCCTTGCCATGCAGGATGCGGACTTCATTCAGGGAAAGGAGGGTAGCATCATCGATGTACCTTTGCAACAAGGCCAGCGCCTCATCCACCCTCTTGCCCCTGAGATCAAGGGTGAGTTCAAAGTTCAAAAGTTTGGCGTGAAGGTCGTCGATATAACCCTGATAAGGTCGCTTCGCGACCGATCCGGGATCCGGGATCCGGGACCCGGGATTTAAAATGGTTTTTTCCTGCATCCTGGATCTTGTATCCTGTATCCCGTATCCCGCATCTTGGTCCATCTTCTCCTTCACTTCCTTCAGTTCAGCTCGTACTTCTTTCGTTCTGCCCTTTTCTGCCTGAGCTTCCCGAATTTCCTTGATGGTTTTTTCAATTATTTTGTTGGAATTAGCCAGGAGTTCCCGGGCTTCTTCCCTTGCAGTTTCAAGGATTTCTTTCTTTTTCGCTTCCAGTTCTGCAGTGAGTTTTTCGTATTTGGCAATGACTTCTGAGAGGAATTTATCGGCCACGTTAAGTTCAGTGGATTGCTTGTTCAGCGCTTCCTTTTCCACTTCCAGGTTTTGAAGTTCGCGGTCGAAGTCAAGCTGGCTTCTTCCGGTTTTTGACTGGGCGTTATCAATTACTTCCCTGGGGAATCCGATTTCACTGGCAATTTCAAAGGCAAAGGATGAGCCGGGTTTTCCTATTTTCAGTTGATAAAGGGGTTTCAGGTTTTTAAGGTCGAAGAGCATGGCGCCATTGAGGATACCTTCTTCCTTTCCGGCCAGTAATTTCAGGTTGGAGTAATGGGTAGTAACGATGCCAAAACTCTTCAGGGTGTTCAGTTTTTCGAGGCTGGCTTCGGCGATGGCGCCACCCAGGCTTGGATCGGTTCCGGTGCCTAGTTCATCGATGAGGAAGAGAGATTGATGATTGAGGTTTTCAAGGAAGTATTTCAGATTGTAAAGTTTGGATGTATAGGTACTCAGGTCGTTGTCTATGGATTGTTCATCGCCGATATCAATAAATATCTTACTGAAAATACACAATTCAGAATCTTCTTTTACCGTTGGCAGTAAGCCGCATTGATACATGTATTGAACCAGGCCGACAGTCTTCAGGCAAACCGATTTTCCCCCGGCATTGGGGCCGGAAATGACCAGTATGCGATGGGTTTGGTCGAGGCTGATGTCCAGAGGAACTACGTTTTTGCCCTGTTTTTTATGGGAGAGGAACAGTAGAGGGTGGATGGCGCCCCGCCAGGAAAAGGATGCAGGGTCGCTTCGCTCCTGATGCAGGGTCGCTTCGCTCCCGATGCAGGGTCGCTTCGCTCCCGATTCAGGATTCAGGATAATTTTATCCTGCATCTTGTATCCCTGACTGTCCGGCAGGCAGGCTGCATCCCTGCCCATCCGGCAGACAGGCTGTATCAGTGCATTTCCCCCGGTTTCCATGGCGAACCGGGCTTTGGCCCGGATAAAGTCTATTTCACCCAGGAAAAGGTAAGCCTTAATGAGGGGGTCGATATCGGGGCGGATGAAATTGGCCAGTTCGATGAGGATACGGGTGATCTCACGTTGTTCGGCATATCCGATTTCACGGATTTCGTTATTGGTTTCGAATATTTCTGCAGGCTCAATATAAGCTGTTTGTCCGGTAGCGGACTCATCATGCAGGAATCCCGGGATTTTTCGTTTGTTGGCAGCCGTGAGGGGAATCACCATACGGCCGTTGCGAATGGTGATTTCCGCATCTTCTGGGGTCCATCCGTTTTTCCTTGCCAGTTTGAAGCTTTGAACCACTTTTTTTTCCACGGAAACAAGCTTGGATGCTTTTTCTTTCCTGAGTTTCAGCAATGCCGGTGAAGCTGTATCCCTGATCTGCGAACGCTCATCCACGATCTGTGCAATCTTATACGCCACCGACTGGAATAAATGAATGCTTAATTCTTCATGAATTCCTAATTCCTCATTCCTCATTCCTAATTGAAATAGTTCCGGGTATTCCTCCTTATTCTTCTCAAAAAAATTCAGCAATCGCGTGATCGCGTTGAGGGAAAGTTTTAATTCGGAAAGCTGTTCGGTTTCCGGGTAGCATCCTTCAATCCGCAAATGAAGCAGCAGTGGAATCATGTCATAATAATCCTGGGCCGGAAAATTCTCCGCAAATTCGAGGATCTTTTTCATCTCGGCTGTGAGGGACAGCTGATGATGAATGGTTTCAGCATCGGCGGAAAAGCTGATCTTATCCACCCGTTGTCTCCCCAGAGGGCTAAGGCAATGATCGAGGAGGATTTGCCGGATGCTGTCGAATCCGAGTTTTTGTTCGAAACTGTCTGGAAATACCATCATGCTTGCAAAGATAGGAAAAGGTCGCTTCGCTCCGATGCAGGAGCGCAGCGACCTGCATCTTTTTCCCATAAAACATTCATTCTTCCATTAAAATTTATTACTTTTGCAGCTTGTTAGAAGATTCACAATACAGAGGCTAAATTCTTAAATTTCAATATATTATGACTAAAACAAAAAAATTCTTATCCTGCGATGGGAACCAGGCTGCTGCGCATATGGCGTATATGTTCAGTGAAGTGGCCGCCATTTATCCCATCACCCCTTCTTCAAATATGGCAGAAAACGTGGATGAATGGGCTGCACATGGCCGTAAAAATATTTTCGGCGATGAAGTCAAGGTGGTGGAAATGCAGAGTGAAGCCGGTGCTGCCGGTGCGCTTCACGGATCCTTGCAATCCGGCGCTTTAACCAGTACTTTCACGGCTTCTCAGGGATTGTTGCTGATGATTCCCAACATGTACAAGCTGGCGGGTGAATTATTGCCTGCAGTATTTCATGTCAGCGCCCGTACCGTGGCTGCCCATGCGCTTTCGATTTTCGGCGACCATGGTGATGTTTATGCCACCCGCCAGACCGGGTTTGCATTGCTGGCTTCCGGTTCCGTTCAGGAGGTAATGGATCTGGCCGGTGTCGCTCACCTTTCATCCATCAAATCAAGGATTCCTTTTCTTCATTTCTTTGATGGTTTCCGTACCTCTCATGAAATCCAAAAGATTGAGTATTATGACAATGAAGATATGAAAGGGCTTTTGGATTACAAAGCGCTACAGGAATTCCGCGAACGCGCTTTGAATCCGGAACATCCGGTAACCCGGGGTACTGCACAGAATCCGGATATTTTCTTTCAGGCGAAGGAAGCCATAAATAAATTCTATGAACCAGTCGCCGATATCGTGGATACCTATATGCAGGAAATTACGAAACTCAGCGGCAGGGTTTATCACCCATTCATGTTTTATGGTCATCCGGAAGCTGAAAATATTATCGTGGCCATGGGTTCTATCACTGATACCACCAAGGAAGTCATTGATTACCTGATGGCCAAAGGGGAGAAGGTGGGATTGATCTCGGTTCACCTCTATCGTCCTTTCTCAGAGAAGTATTTCTTCAAGGTATTGCCGAAAAGTGTAAAACGCATCTGCGTCATTGATCGCACCAAAGAGCCTGGGGCTACCGGAGATCCTTTATATCTCGATGTGCGCGATATGTTCTATGATAAGGATGATCGCCCCATGATCATTGCCGGACGTTACGGATTGAGTTCCAAAGACACCACTCCTTCCCAGATTATTTCCGTCTTTAACAATTTAAAAGCCGCTGAACCTAAGAATCACTTTACGTTAGGAATCATTGATGATGTCACCTTCCGGTCTCTTCCCTTGATGCCTGAGCTTGACATTGCACCCAAAGGAACCTATTCGGCCAAGTTTTACGGCATAGGCTCGGATGGTACCGTTGGCGCCAACAAGAATTCCATCAAGATCATCGGTGATAATACAGATAAATATGCCCAGGCATATTTTGCCTATGACTCTAAGAAATCCGGAGGAATTACCGTATCCCATCTTCGGTTCGGTGATACTCCCATCCGTTCACCTTATCTGGTGATCACTCCCGATTTTGTTGCCTGTCATGTCCCAGCCTACCTCGAAAAATACGATATGCTGAAAGGATTGAAAGACGGCGGCACCTTCCTGCTTAACTCCATTTGGGATGCCGAGGAAACCAAGCGCCGTTTGCCCGATGCTATGAAGAAATACATGGCCGATCACCGGATCAATTTTTACATCATTGATGCCACCAAGATAGCCGATGAGATCGGTCTTGGAAACCGCACCAATTCGATCATGCAGAGTGCATTCTTCAAGGTGGCCAAGGTGATTCCTTATGAAAATGCAGTCAAGGAAATGAAGAAAGCCATTCAAAAAACATATGGCCGTAAGGGAGAGGACATTGTGGCTATGAATTTCGCGGCCATTGATCGCGGAGGAGAACTCATCCAGGTTGAGGTTCCCGCCGAATGGTCAAAACTAGAGCTGAAACCACCTACGGATGAAAGCAAGGATGCTTTTGTCCGTCAGATTTTTGATCCGGTGAGCGCCATGAACGGAGATGACATCCCTGTCAGTGCATTCATCGGTCGGGAAGACGGAACTTTCCCTCATGGCATGACCCAGCTTGAGAAGCGTGGAATTGCCGTCAACGTCCCGGAATGGATCCCGGCTAACTGTATCCAGTGTAATCAATGTGCCTTTGTTTGTCCCCATGCTGCAATCCGACCCTTCCTTCTGAATGAAAGCGAAAAGGCCGCTGCCCCTGAAGGCATGGCTACGTTGAAAGCAGTCGGAAAGGAACTGGCCGGTCTGGAATTCCGTATTCAGGTAAGTACGCTCGATTGTACCGGTTGCGGAAATTGTCTGGATGTTTGTCCGGCTAAAACCAAGGCCCTTGAATTCCGCGATCTGGGATCCCAACTCGGAGAAATGAAGAACTGGGATTATCTGACCACCAGGGTATCTTATAAAACCGATACCATCGATAGGTTCAAGACGTTTAAGAACAGCCAGTTTGCCCAGCCGCTCTTTGAATTTTCAGGCGCTTGTGCCGGTTGCGGGGAAACACCCTATATAAAATTGCTTACCCAGCTTTTCGGGGAGCGTATGATCATTGCAAACGCTACCGGTTGCTCTTCCATTTACGGTGGCACCGCGCCTTTTACACCCTATCGGGCCAATTCAGAAGGCAGGGGGCCAGCCTGGGCGAACTCCCTTTTTGAAGACAATGCCGAATATGGATACGGGATGGCTGTCGGGATTGCTAAGTTACGGAAACGCATGGCGGAAAAAATGCAGTCAGCCATCAAGGAGAACATGATGGGTGCCGACACCCTCGAAGGGATGAAAGAATGGATTTCAGCCATGTATCATGCGGAGTCCTCAGAAAAAGCGACTGCCACACTGATCCCCTTGCTTCAGCAAGAAACCCATCCTCTGGCCACGGATATCCTCAATCTTCGTCAATACCTGATCAAGAAATCTATTTGGATTATAGGAGGTGATGGATGGGCCTATGATATCGGATATGGAGGATTGGATCATGTGATTGCTTCAGGGGAGGATATCAACATACTGGTTCTTGATACCGAGGTTTACTCGAATACAGGAGGTCAGTCATCGAAATCGACCCCAATTGGTGCAGTAGCAAAATTTGCCGCTTCCGGAAAAAAAGTCAGGAAAAAGGACCTGGGCGCCATGGCCATGACGTATGGTTATGTGTATGTTTCTCAGGTTTCCATGGGCGCCAACAACAGTCAATTGTTCCGGGCTGTCAAGGAAGCCGAGGCTTACTCAGGACCTTCCCTGATCATTGCTTATGCCCCTTGTATTAACCACGGACTTCGTAATGGTATGGGTAAGTCGGAAGAAGAAATGGAGAAAGCCGTGACTTCAGGATACTGGCAGTTGTACCGGTATAATCCGGTCAAAGGAGATGCCGGTGAAAATCCTTTCATACTCGATTCAAAAGAACCGGATTGGAGTAAATTCCAGGAATTCCTAAACGGGGAAGTACGGTATACTTCCCTGAAAAAAATGTTCCCGGAAGAAGCCGAAGAACTCTTCAAAGCTGCAGAATCCAACGCTAAATGGCGTTACGATCATTACAAGCGACTGGCGGATATGAACTATGGGAAATAGGGGATATCGCGTATCGCGTATCACCTATCGCATATCTTTTCATCAGAGTATTTCTGTATATTTGTTGGTCACTTAAAACAAACGTTGTATGGCCAATTTAACTACGAAATATTTGGGTCTTCAGCTGAAGAATCCCCTGATCGCCGGGGCAAGCAACCTGGTCAAAGATACAGACAACATCAAAAAGATGGAGGAGGCCGGAGCTGCGGCCATCGTTTACAAGACACTTTTTGAAGAACAGATTGAGTTGGAGCATTTGCAGCTCAATGAAGAGCTGAACCAGTACAATGAACGTCATGCTGAGATGATCAAGCTGTTTCCCGACATGGAACATGCTGGTCCCAGGGAATACCTCAGTCACCTGAAAAAAGTGGTGAATACCGTGAACATTCCGGTGATCGCCAGCCTTAATTGTAATCTGGAAGAAACCTGGGTGGAATGGGCGAAGCAACTGGAAAACACGGGGATCAATGCCCTCGAGCTGAACTTTTATGCCATGCCGGGCGACTTTAAAAAGGAAGGTAAATCCATTATCAATGAGCAGCTTGATGTGCTCACCGAGGTCAAGAAGCAGGTGAAAATCCCCCTCAGCGTCAAGTTGAGTCCGTTTTATACCAATGTCCTGATGGTCGTTCAGCAGATGTACTATGCAGGAGCGGACGGATTTGTGCTGTTTAACCGCCTTTTCCAGCCCGATATTGATGTGGACAGGGAAGCGCATCATTATCCCTATCATTTAAGTCATGAAGAGGATAGCCGTTTACCCTTAAGGTATATTGGGTTGCTGCATGAAGAAATCCGGGGTTCACTTTGTGCCAACACAGGTATTTTCACCGGGAAAGACATCGCCAAGATGATCCTTGCCGGGGCCGATTGTGTTCAGGTAGTGAGTGCCCTGTATAAAAACGGCATTGGGCAGATTGGTACAATGCTTAAAGAGCTGGATGACTGGATGGAAGCTAAGCATTATGAAACCATAAACCAGTTCAAAGGAAGGCTTTCCCGTAAACACATGAAAGAACCCTTTGCCTACAAGCGTGCCCAGTATATCGACATCCTGATGAAAAGCGAGGAGATCTTTAAGAAATACCCGATGCGATAAGCGATAAGCGATAGGCGATAAGAGATCTGCGATAAGGATTACATTTTTTTCGCCTATCGCCTATCGCTTAACGCCTATCGAATATCCAATTCCAGAAGGGTTCTTGCTTGCACGCCCTTCATTTCCCTGATTTCTTTCAGGTAGTGGTACAGTTGATAATCTGCACCAAGCAATTGTTGTAGCCTTGAGGAAGGGGAGTTACCCATGATCTCATCGATGATCTGCTGTAAAGGATCTTTCTGTTCGGGGAGTGAAACCAAGCGGTAATCTTTTATATCAGCAAGTTCTGCTGCCAGGCTGATGGCCTTGGTCAGTCCGCCGAAATCATCCACCAGGCCAATTTCTTTCGCGTCATTTCCAATCCATATCCGACCTTGTCCGATGCTGTCCACATGGGTTTTGGTCAGCTTACGACCTTCGGCCACCTTGGTGGTAAAAACATCATAGATGTGATCCACATCGCGCTGCAACATCATCGTCTGGTAAGGTGAAAGGGGTTTCATGACCGGGATATAATCACTGTTTTTGTTCGTTCCTGCATTATCGAAGGTAATACCGAGTTTCTTGTTGAACAGTCCCTGGAAATTGGGAATGACTCCGAATACTCCGATAGAGCCTGTGATACAGGTGGGGGGTGCGAGGATTTTCGTGGCGGCGCAGGCCACGTAATAACCGCCACTGGCAGCTACATCGCCGAAGGAAGCGATAACTGGTTTTACTTGTCGGGCAAGGTCGATTTCACGCCAGATCACATCGGAAGCAAGGGCGCTACCTCCCCCTGAGTTGACGCGGAAAACGATGGCTTTCACTTTTTCATCTTCCCTGGCTTTCCGGATGGCTTTAGAAATACGTTCGGATCCGATGCTCTGATCATCCCCTTCACCGCCGGCAATGGAACCCTGAGCATAGATGAGGGCGATTTTATGCTTAGCTGTTTTGGTTTTGTTCCTATCCTGAACTTTGGTGTAATTTTCATGGTTGACATAACGGATTTTTGCTTTGTCTTCCAGGCCGAGTTTTTGCTTCAGCTCTTTGATAAGTTCATCTTTATAAGCCAGTTGATCTACCAACTTGAATTTCAGGGCATCTTCAGGGGTTTCTATTTTGAGGCTATCGGCCAAAAGGTTCAGATCCTGTTTACTGATACTCCGGCTTTCAGCAATATCATTGAGCATTTTGTCCCAGACACCGTAAATGACTCGGGTGATCTGTTCGCGGTTTTCAGGGCTCATTTTATCCAGGAAGAGAGGTTCGGTAGCAGCTTTGAATTTTCCATGACGGATCACCTGCATTTTGATATCGAGCTTTTCAAGTAAACCTTTCAGAAAAACGACTTCTGCATTGAGTCCTTTAAAAAGCATGCCTCCCTGGGGGTTGAGAAATACTTTATCAGCAGTGGAGGCAAGGTAATAGGATTTCTGGGTATAACCCTCACTATAGGCCCAGATAAATTTTCCGGATTTTTTAAAGTCGATCAGTCCTTCACGAATTTCGGAAACAGTTGTGACCCCCGCTGGAACTTCGCTTAAATCAAGAAGGATTCCTTTGATGTTGTCGTCTTTTTGTGCTTTTTTCAGGTTATCAAGGAGGTCATTCAAACCAATGTATTTTTCGGGCATATTAAAACCTGAAAAGAGGGGTAGTTTTGGAGCTCGGTCCATGATATTGTTGTTCAGTTTCAGTTGAAGCAAGGTATTATCTTCAATGACCACCTGGTTGCTGGAGGTGCTGGCGACGATTCCTGCAATGATGCCGACCAGAATGAACGATAGTATCAAGAGGGTGAGAAATGTTCCCAGCATACTGGCGAACATAAATTTAAAAAACTGTTTCATGGCAAATATTTTTAAGGTTGAGACAAATATATATAAAAAGAGTTTTTCAACAATTTTCTGTGAATAAGAATTCTGTGAACAGCCGGGATTGCTCGATGAAAAAATGTATCATTGCGGTGCTGTGTACCCACCCCAAACCCCTCCCTACCAGTAGGGAGGGGCAGGGGGTGGGTACATAGAAATACCATGAAGATTCTGAAAATATTTTTCTTCTTATTCCCTCTGCTTTACTTTCAGAGTGTCTCCGCAAATTCTCCGGGGCCTTCTGTTTTTATAATGGACAGAGGCGTTAAGCCACCGGCTCATTTGGTTTTATTTATGCTTGAGCATAATTATACCCTGGATACGGCCTATGTAAACCGTCTTATCCGGACTTATATTATTGAATGTGAGCGGGAAGGGGTGAATTATGAAGTAGCATTTTGCCAGATGTGTCTGGAGACTGGTTTCTTAAAATTTGGAGGTTCGGTAAGTCGTTTTCAGAATAATTTTGCAGGATTGGGTGCTGTCAGCGCGTATTCAGCAGGCGATTGGTTTGGGAGCATGGAAGAAGGCGTGAGGGCTCATATCCAGCACCTGAAAGCATATGCCAGCCTGGAGCCCATGAAGTCCCCCCTGGTAGATAAACGGATTAAGCATGTCAGGAGAGGAAGTGTTTTTACAGTATATGATCTGACCGGACGCTGGGCTTCTGATCCAGATTACGGACAGAAGATATCCTTTCTGCTCAAGAAGCTTTATGGCCGATGAGTGTTTCCCAAAAGAACAAGGTTTTCTTGCTGCTCGGTTCCAACCGGGGTGAAAGGATGGACCTGATTGCTCAGGCCAGGCAATTCATTGCTGAACAGGCCGGAACTATCCTTCTTTCTTCATCCCTTTACGAGAGTGAACCTTGGGGATTTAAAGATGACATTTCATTTATCAATCAGGCGCTGGAGATCAGCACTATACTGAGTGCAGAGGAATTGCTGAAGGTTCTACTGTCCATAGAAAACAGTCTTGGCCGCATTCGCTTTTCCGATAACGCATCCTGCATCATGGATCAGGAGCGAAGCGACCTGCATCCTTCGTTTGGATATATCAGCCGCACCATCGATATCGATATCCTGTTTTTCGGAAATCAGATCATTTTCACCGAAAACCTGGTGGTGCCTCATCCAAGGCTTCATGAAAGGCGATTCGCCCTGTTACCCCTGAATGAAATAGCGCCTGAACGGATACATCCTATCCTGAAAAAATCGGTCAGTGAATTATTAGCCAGTTGCACCGACCGTTCCAGGGTCACGATTTTGTGAGCAACAAATAATTTTACTATTTTTGATGAGCAATACGCGCCTGCCTGCCTGCCATGACTGCGGCAGGTAAACCGGCAGGCAGGATAGGCGATAAGCGATAGGCGAAATTTTTTAATTAATTTCTAATTGTATAATTACATTGTAATCGAGGGTAACATCGGGGCGGGGAAGACTTCCCTGGCAACAAGGATGTCGGCAGAGTTGAATGCTTCTCTGATCCTGGAACAGTTTGAAGAGAATTCTTTTCTGCCGAAGTTTTATGAGGATCCTGATCGTTATGCTTTTCCCCTTGAGTTATCGTTTTTAGCCGACCGTTATCAACAGTTGAAGAATCATTTCAACAAACCCGACTTGTTTACTTCTTTAAGCATTGCAGATTATTTTATTTTCAAATCCCTGATTTTTGCCAGTCGCAACCTGGAGCAGCTCGAATTCGGATTGTACAGCAAGCTGTTTAATATTGTAAGTTCTGTTGTTCCCAAGCCCGACCTTCTTGTTTACCTTTATCTGAACCTGGATAATCTGAAAAAGAACATCGAGAAACGAGGGCGGGCATATGAGCAGAATATTCAATTTGATTACCTGGAGAAGATACAAACGGGTTACCTTGATTTTCTCCGCCAGCAGTCTGACCTCAGAATTCTGCTGATCGATACCAATAACCTTGATTTTGTTCAAAAGGAGAAGGATTATCAATGGGTTAAGGGGATGATATTGAAGGATTATCCCGTGGGGATGACCAGGAAATACCCACTCCCTGCCCCTCCCTACCAGTAGGAGGGTTTGGGGTGGGTAAAAAAAAAACCCGGCAGCCATAAAGCGCCGGGTTTTTTTATCAATCAGCAAACAAATTATTTCACTATATTCTGGAAATCAGGGGTATTGACATAAGTATAGAATTCCCTGTCGCCTTTGGCTTCTGCCTTGAGTTTAGGATCGGCACAGGCTTTCATCAGGTATTCATACATCATCTTGGTATTGTTCGTACGGGCTCCGACGATAGCGAGCAGATAGTAGGTGTCGGGATTCTGTGGAGCACATTTCAGGGTAGCTTCGGCAGCACTGTAATTACCGGCTTCAAGCTGGGCAAGACCAAGATTATAATTGCATTTGTTGTTGCCTAACAGATTCACAGCTTTTCCATATTCGCCTTTTCTAAGCTGGTAAATTCCCTGGTTATAGTTGGTATTTTCACCAAGCTTGGCGGCTTTTAAGAAATGGGCTTCTGCTTGTTTGGCATTTTTTTGTTTAGCAGCTACCACACCAAGGTTGTTTTCGATGATGCCGTTATTCGGGGAAACGGCAGCGGCCTTGTTCAGATAATCGGCAGCTTTGGACAGGTTTCCTTTTTCAATGTTTGCTACGCCAGCATTGTTAAGGGCTTTCCAATTACCGGGGTATTGATTGGCGGCATTTTCATAGACCTTCAACTTGGTATCGTTGTTATTGGTAAGCGTAGCAGCATAGAGCAGCTCTTCTACTTTCAGTTTATCAGGGTTGGATAGCGCATATGCGGCAAGTTCTTCATCTGTCAAACGAGGTTCATAGAGGTTGGCAGTAATTTCCGAACGACGGAGAGGAGGCAGCATTTTTTCTTCAATTTCGGGATAGATCAGGATCATATTGCGGATTTCCTGTTCTTTCTTGGCGGGATCAATGGCAGAGTTGATCACGTTCAGGATTTTATCTTTATCCTTGACATTGCTGGCCTGAACATTTTTCATGAAGCCGTTCCAATCGGGTCCGTGATGGGCAAGAACCATGTTGACATCTTTACCTGCAGCTTCTATGGCAGCTTTCACGGCTTTTTTATCTTTATTATCCTTATTGGCTTCTTTCACCCAGGCTTTGTACTGGTCAATCATCCATTTCTGACCGGTTTTGGCACGGTTTTCAGACAAACCGGCATTGAAGGTTTCTTCTCCTTCCGGAGAGGCATAACCATCCATGTTAATGCTCTTCACTTTCCATCCCTGTTTCAGGAAGTTGGTGAGATCGATCAGTTTGTTCTTTGCAGGATCGGTTTTATTGATACCGTATTTCAGGTCAAGGTCGTATTTATTCTTTTTATAAAAAATGACGCCTGTTTCAGAAACAATCACTTCTTTCTGGTAACCATGATCGGCCACGATAGCCAGTTCATCATGATGAACGCGGGTGTCGGTATAGATCACGCCGGGTGCAAGATCGCGTGAAGGCAGTTCAATGAATTTAACCTTGGCTTTGATCTCGTCTTTTTTCGGCAGGATTTTTTCCTTGGCTTCGTAAATAACGGGAGCTACTGAAAGCATGGATGTATTCATTTCCGGCTTGTAGGGGAAAGCGCAGGTATAGCTAAAGGTACCCCCTTCTTTAAAGCGGATCATGGTTCCGTCTCCGGTAACTTTTTCGCCGATCAAATGTTTAACGCAGGGCATCTCGGTTTGTCCGCCAGCATAAGTTAAGACAGGTTGGAAATACATGGCTGCTTTGGGGCAGAAATATTTCGGAGGAATGATTCCCCTGACGGTAAAGACAACCGAGTCGCCTTTTTCGGTAAGGACGGCAGGGGTGGTCTCATATTTCACGAGGCCATAGTTTTTGGCCATTTCTTTGAGACTGCATCCTGAATAGCCGAATTTATAAGTCAGCCCGAGGTTGAAGCCGCTGTACATATCGTTCTTGATTTGTTTGGCACCACCCCTGGTCAGGTCGAGCACATCTCCGTCCCTCCATCTCCAGAGGAATTCAGGATTGATAGACCAATGTTTGCTGAGGTTAAAGTCGAAACCGATACCGGCGACTGCTTTAAACTCCAGGTTCCATTTTCCCAGTCCGCTGTTGTTCCCGACTCCGAGGGATCCTGCATTTTTGGTCAGGTGACTTGGATAACCGAGGTAAGCGATAATATTTCCCTGATCATCATATTTCACTCCCTGGGTGTGATCCATGCCAATACCGGCGATGATGTAAGAAGAGAAAAATCTTTCCGGTTTATAGCCCATGATCCAGTTAACCCAGTTGATGGTAACTTCAAGGTCGCCTTCAACCATCCAAGATTTAAAACTCTGGGTGATCTTCCCATCTGGTTTTGAGGAAGCTTCTGGCACATATTTATTTACCACGGCACTTTGCAGGGGTACCCAGCCTCCCCTGAACCTGACACCGATTACCCTGGTAAACTGTTTGGTCACGGCCAGACCTGCACCAAAAGTCCATTTGTCGTTGAAAATTAAATTTTTAGACAGGTCGCCATTGAACTGATTCAAGGCACCGTAACCGGTAATTCCCCAATAACTGTGAGAATATGCCTTTTCACACTTTGAAGTTTTGACTGTCTCCGTTTTTTCTGCTTCTTTCTTAGCAGTTTCTTTGTTTTGTGCGAATGTGATCATTGGCACTGCCATCACAAGAAGGACGATTAAGAACTTCGACAAGTTTGGAAAAAGTTTTTTCATACCACTAAATTTTTCTGTTTATAAATTTGTTTACTGATTTTACAAATATAGTATATAATCATAGGAATTCAACATATCATGCATTTCAAAATGAACAATTTTAAGTGAATTGCGATAAGGTGTTGATTTTAAGCAATTTATTTTAAAGCACTTCATATGATCGGTAAAATTAATAAGATTTGTCAGAAAAAAACAAATTTTTATTCATTTTTTGATTATACGGCTGTTTTTTAAAAGGGTTACATGGAATGATGGCTTTTCAGTTTACAAAAAAAATCCCATATCACAATCCCAACAGCTACTGAAATATTGAGGGAATGTTTGGTGCCGAACTGGGGAATTTCCAGGCAGGTATCAGCCAGCCTCAACACTTCTTCGGCTATCCCGTTGACCTCATTCCCGAATATGATGGCCAGTTTCTGATCAGATTCAGGATAAAAATCCTGAAGCAGGGTACTTCCATTTGCCTGCTCAACAGCAATAATCCTGTATCCCTGCCTGCCGGGCAGGCCGGCTGCATCCTTTAAATTTTTAATGGCCTCTTCCGTTGAATCGAAGTACTTCCAATCAACAGTTTCCGTCGCCCCAAGCGCTGTTTTATGTATCTCCCTGTGCGGCGGAGTAGCTGTAATTCCGCAAAGATAAATCGCCTCCAGCCTGAAAGCATCAGCCGTGCGAAAAACACTGCCAATATTGTGCTGGGAACGAATGTTATCCAGAACAATAACAATCGGAATTTTCTCGGAATCCTTGAATTCTTCCGTTGTCAAGCGGTTTAATTCAGTCATGGAGCGTTTACGCATAAAACATTATAATTAAGAATTAAGAATTACTCACCAACTCACCAACTCACCAACTCACCAACTCACCAACTCACCAACTCACCAACTTTTACAAAGATAGTTTTATGTGAACTTATCAACAAAAACAAAACAATTAATAACACATTCTTAATTTTGACTTTTTATTCATAATTTGTAATTCTTAATTCTTCATTCTAAATCCGTGTCCAAGCGCAAAGAATCAGCCGAAACGCCCCTGATGAAGCAATACAATGCCATCAAGGCAAAATATCCGGATGCTTTGTTGTTATTCAGGGTGGGTGATTTCTATGAGACTTTCGGAGAGGATGCTATCCGGGCTTCAGGGATCCTTGGTATCGTGCTTACCCGGAGGGCCAATGGTGCCGCAGCCTACATTGAGCTGGCTGGATTTCCGCATCATTCTCTCGACCTGTATCTTCCCAAGCTGGTGAAAGCGGGTCTGAGGGTGGCCATTTGTGATCAGCTTGAAGACCCTAAACTCGCGAAAACCATTGTAAAACGAGGAGTGACGGAACTGGTTACCCCAGGGGTATCTTATCATGATAAGATATTGGAACAGAAGGAGAACAACTTTCTGGCCGGAGTTCATCTGGAGGAAAAGATTTCCGGTATTTCATTCCTCGACATATCTACCGGAGAATTTTACCTGGCTCAGGGTCCGGTGGACTACCTGGATAAACTGATTCAGAGTTTCCGTCCCAGCGAGGTGATCATCCAGAAAAACAAGCGACAACAATTTATTGAATTATTCGGCAGCAAACCCTATATCAGCACTTTCGACGATTGGGTTTTCAAGCAGGAGTTTGCCCATGCCTTACTGCTTAAGCACTTTGGCACTACATCCCTGAAAGGGTTTGGTGTGGAGAATATGCATACTGCCATTGTCGCTGCGGGTGCTGTTTTTCATTATCTGGCCGAAACCCAGCATGATAAAACGGATCATATCACCCGGCTCACCCGTATTGAGGAGGACCATTATGTATGGCTTGACCGTTTCACGATTCGCAATCTTGAATTGCTGGATTCACCCAATGAGCATGCCCGCACCTTGTTGGATGTACTCGACCAGACCGTCAGTCCCATGGGTTCACGCTTATTGCGCCGCTGGCTGATCTTACCGCTGAAAGACCTGACTCCCATTGAGGACCGCCTCAATATGGTGGAGTTCTTCACTTTGCACCCTGAGATCGCTGAGGAATTCCGCCAGCAGATCACCCTCATTGGTGACCTGGAGCGATTGATTTCCAAGGTGGCAGTGGGTAAGGTCAATCCCAGGGAAATGATCCATCTGGGAAGGTCGCTGGATGCGATCGCAAAACTTAAGCAGGGATGTGAGCAGGCTGGCGATCTGGTTCTGAGAAAAACAGGAGAACAACTCAGTTCCTGTAATCTGGCCAGGGAGCGTATTGCCCGTGAGATCAATCCTGACCCGCCGGCCCTGGCCATCAAGGGAAACATTATCCGGGAGGGGGTCAACCCTGAACTTGATGAGCTCAGGCATCTGGCTTTTTCGGGAAAGGATTACCTGGTTCAGATCCAGCAAAGGGAGGTTGAAAGAACCGGGATTTCTTCTCTGAAAATAGGCTATACCAATGTTTTTGGTTACTACCTGGAGGTGACCCATACCCATAAGGAAAAAGTTCCGGCCGACTGGCACCGCAAACAAACCCTGGTTAATGCTGAAAGATATATTACCGAGGAGCTTAAGATTTACGAGGAAAAAATCCTGCATGCCGAGGAAAAAATGCTGGAGCTTGAGCTCAGGCTTTATCAGGAACTCATCCTTTTTCTGGCAGATTACATTCAACCTGTTCAGCTTAATGCCAACCTGGTTTCCCGGCTTGATGTGCTGCTTGATTTTGCCCGTATATCTGAACAGTATCATTATGTCAGGCCGGTGCTGAATGATGGCTTGGTGATTGATATTAAAAACGGGCGACATCCGGTGATTGAGCGTCAGCTTAAGACGGGGGATGAATATATTGCCAATGATCTGCTGCTGGATGATCAGCAACAGCAGATCATCATCCTGACCGGACCCAATATGTCGGGAAAATCGGCATTGCTCAGACAAACAGCCCTGATCGTGCTGATGGCACAGATGGGATGTTTTGTGCCCGCCGATGCAGCTGAGCTTGGGCTTTGCGATAAGATATTCACCAGGGTTGGGGCTTCCGATAACATTTCATCAGGAGAATCAACATTTATGGTGGAAATGAACGAAACCGCCAGTATTCTCAACAACATTTCGAGCCGAAGCCTGATTTTGCTTGATGAGATCGGACGCGGGACCAGCACCTACGACGGGATCAGCATTGCCTGGGCCATTACTGAATTCCTTCATGAACATCCCCTCTACCGCCCAAAAGTGTTATTCGCTACCCATTATCATGAACTGAATGAAATGACCACTACCATGCCCCGTATCCGGAATTTTCATATCGGGGTGAAAGAGATTCAGAATAAAGTTATCTTTTTACGTAAACTTTTTTCCGGTGGAAGCGAGCACAGCTTTGGTATCCATGTAGCCAGGATGGCAGGGATGCCGCTTTCGGTCCTGACAAAGGCGGAAGAGATGTTACAACAGTTGGAGGGACAGCGGTCAGCAGATAGCAGATATCAGATAACGGATGAAAGATCCCGGAAAAAAACAGCTGTCATCACTCATCCGCCATCCGGATATCAATTGAGTTTTATCCAGCTCGACGATCCGCTTCTGCAGCAGATCAAGGAAGACATCCTGAGCACCCAGATCAATACCTTGACGCCGGTGGAAGCCCTGATGAAATTGAATGAGATTAAAAAATTGCTGGAAAAGAAGTAAGGCAATGAAATTTTTTTTAATTTTGCATGCTCAAATTAAAACGCGAAAGTAGCTCAGCTGGTAGAGCACGACCTTGCCAAGGTCGGGGTCGCGGGTCCGAATCCCGTCTTTCGCTCGAAAGAAACCCTCCCAGTGAGGGTTTTTTTTCCTCCCACACCCTCTTCGCCCTGGTGGTGGAACTGGTAGACACGCAGGACTTAAAATCCTGTGACCATTGCGGTCGTGCGGGTTCAAGTCCCGCCCGGGGTACAGATGATCAATGAATGTCGAGTCCGTGGAGCATATAGATGATGTGTAACAAGGATCGGGAGATTTCTCCGAAGTATTCATTCACTGCCTTTGTGCTTCCCGGTAAGGTGAAGACCAGTGATTTTCCCATCACCCCGGCGACACTCCTGCTTAGCAGGGCCTGGGGCTTCTCCTTTCCGAATTTCATGCGGATCATTTCCATAATCCCTGGGATTTCTTTATCCAGAAGTTGACGGACCACGTCGGAAGTGAAGTCACGGGGTCCGATTCCTGTACCTCCTGTAGTGATGATCAGGTCAACGAGTTCATCCTTGGCCTTTTTCAGTAACTCCTCCAGTTTTCCCGGATCATCAGGGATCAGGGAATAATGTATGAAATGATGAAGCCCCAGACCGTTAAAATATGCTTTTACCAGCTCTTGAATTCTGACTCCTGATTTATCCTCATATTTCCCGGCACTGGCCCGGTCGCTGAGGGTGATGACCAGGATACGGTACATTTTCGGGTGAAATTCCAGTTCATCGCCGGCCCTTATCACCCCCTGGTGCAGCACACGGGTAAAGATCCCTTCTTTGGGCATGACACAATTACCCACTTCTTTAAAAATATTACAGGAGGAACCATGACATGCTTTCCCTATCTGGGTTACTTCCAGCTCCAGGTCTCCCATGATAAAACGGTCGAGGGGATGGGTTTTCCAGAGTTCCATACCCCTGGTGGTGATGTTTTCGGCAAATTCCCCATACCGGATCTTCCGGCCGGCTTCTTTCTCGAACCTTTCTATGCTTTCTGTTCCCAGCAGACTTACCTGGCGGTTCCAGTTGCCTGAATGAGCGTCGCCAAAAACACCCTGCTGGGTCAGCTCGATATGATCCACAGGGACTTTGATCGTACCCTTTTGCTCGGAAATATTGACGGAAACTACATGAACCATTACGATTTACGATTTACGATTTACGATTTACGATTTGCGATTTACGATTTACGATTTACGATATTCTTTTTTCGTTTTTTCTACCAGCCGGATATTTCCGATGAGCATATTTTTATCCACGGCCTTGCACATATCATACATGGTCAGCAGGGCGATGCTTACGGCAGTAAGGGCTTCCATTTCGATACCGGTGCTTCCGGTACAGCGGGCCAGGCTGGTGATGTTCACCCCGGTTTCATCCAATGCTGCATGCACTTCAATTTTGGTGATCATCAGCGGATGGCATAATGGGATCAGTTCGCTGCAGCGTTTACCCCCCTGTATCCCGGCAATTTCGGCAACAGTCAGCACATCGCCTTTTTTCATTTTATTTTCCCTGATCAATTCCAATGTTTCAGCCGAAAGCCGGATATGCCCTTCTGCCCTGGCTGTTCTGATTTGCGGAGGTTTATGACTGACATCCACCATATTGGATTTCCCCTCCTCAGTGATATGGGTTAATTTTTTAATCATAATAGATTGTTAAATCGTAAATCTAAAATCTAACATTGTAAATTCCATTCATCCTCCAATATTATGAAATTTATTTAAATTATTCACCGAACCTTGTTTGGGTTTCATCTTCACGGCTTCTTTCAATGCTGCTTTTATTCCCAAGGTATGGATATCGAATTCCAGATCATCGAAAAGGCAGGGTTTGATTTTCCCGTCTGGGGTTAGCCGTAGCCTGTTACAGCTCAAACAATCGCCCCCTTTCCCGCCTTCCACCACCGTAAAACAGCCTCTTTCCAGGTCCATTTCATGAATAAATCGGGCTTCCAATCCGTTTTTCAGACAGAATTCTTTGACCTGTAGTGCATCTTGTTCAAGAGAGGAATTTTTCACCACGCAATTGATTTTCAACGGTGATAGTCCGGCTTTTTTTGCTGCCTCAATTCCCCTGAACACTTGATTGATATCTCCTCCCCGGGTGAGGGTGGAGAATTTCTCTGCATCCGCGGTATCCAGGCTGATATTGATGCGGTGAAGTCCTGCTTGTGCCAGGGGTTCGGCGAATTCTTCTAATAAAATCCCGTTGGTGGTTAAACCCAGGTCGCGAATTCCGCTGATCCCGGCAATCTTGGTGACCAGTCCAACTACCCCTTTTCTGACCAATGGCTCACCTCCTGTGATACGCACTTTGTCGATGCCCAGCGCCACTGCTTCTTTCACTACTTCCACGATTTTCTCAAAAGAAAGAATATCGTTATGCGGCAGGAGTTTAATGCCTTCAGCCGGCATGCAGTAAGTACAGCGAAGGTTACAGCGGTCGGTAACGGAGATCCTGAGGTAGTTGATGTTGCGGTTATAGCAATCGTACATGCAGCTGTTCTCCTTTTTGTATTTCCGTGATTCCCGGTTCAAGGGCGATGATGCCATGAGCGGAGGTATAGGCGTGAATATGAGCGGAACCATGATATTCCAGAGGAAATATTTCTCCATGGATAAGGCGCACCGGTATCATGGCTTTCCTGACAGATTTCTTCCGGCAATAAGGGACACCCATCGGAAGGATCACTTCAGGGGAAGATGAAATATATCCCATCAGTTTCAGCAGAAAGGGACGGATCAATATTTCGAATAACACAAAAGAGGAAACTGGATTCCCTGGTAATCCAAACACAAATTGGTCTCCTTTTCGGCCGAAAACAGTAGGCTTTCCAGGTTGAATGGCGATGCTATTAAAGAGGATGTCCAGCCCTGATTGCTGAAAGATTTCCGGGACAAAGTCAAAATCCCCCATGGATACCCCGCCGCTCAGGAGGAGGACATCGTTTTCCTTCATTGCCATCTCCATGATTTGCTTAAGGCTTTCTTTGGTATCCAGGGCGATACCGTAATATTTTCCCGGAACATTAAGTTGCTCGAGTTGAGCCAGGATCTGCCATGCATTAGAGTTCCTGATCATGGCTTCCCTGGGGAAGGTATCAGGCTCTGTAAGTTCATTTCCTGTAGCGATGACTCCGACCCTGGGCCGGCATGAAACCAGAGGATGAGTGATACCAACGGAGGCCATGACGGCAATTTGAGCAGGGGTGATGCGGTAGCCACGGCTCAGGACAAGCTGACCCTTTTTCAGGTCTTCGCTTTTCAGACAAATGTTGGCTGAGGTTCTTCCCTTTGTAAAAACAACTTTCCCATGAATGTTGGTTTCTGTATCTTCAACCATGATAACCGTATCGCATCCCTTGGGGATCATGGAGCCGGTCATGATTTTTGAACATTTTCCTTCGGTGACCGTCAGAATCGGGATTTTTCCGGCAGTGATTGTCTCAATAACGCATAAGGGCATATGCAGATCGTTTCTCCGGCAGGCATAACCATCTACGGCCGATTTATCGAAGGGAGGCATATCCATATCCGAATAAATATCCTCGGCCAGGATACGGTTTAAGGAATCCATAAAAGGAACTTTTTCGGTCATCCCTTTACATTCCTGGGAAAGTACGGTTTCATATGCTTCTTCAAATAGGATCATGGCTGAGCATGGTATAAATTGCTAATCGGGAATGAATTTGATTGCGGATGTCTTGAAATGAATCCAGATTTTTTTACCGATGGAAAGGTCCATTTTTTTTGCAGATTCCAGCGTGATCAGGGCATAAATGGGAATGCCGATATGGGTACAAACCTCCATCCCCAGGGGTGTGGGGACGATTTCCAGAATGTTGCCTGAGAAATTATTCAGGGCGCTGGTTTCCACCGGTCCATTGGAAAGCAAAATATCCTCACCCCTGATAACGATAAATCCCTTTTCGGCAGGCGTTTCAGGGTTAACAAACATCGTGGGACCATTTTCCGGAATGGCAAGGTAAAATCCTTCTCCCTTTTCAAGGGTGACAGGGATAAAATTTTTTATTCCCATGAAATGAGCTACGAACTCAGAACGGGGATGATGAAAAATTTCCTGCGGCCGTCCTTGCTGTATCAGTTTTCCCTGGTGAAAAACGGCAATACGCGTTGCCAGCGCCAGGGCTTCCTCATAATCGTGGGTGACATGGAAAATGGTTTGTCCTCCCTTGTGGATCTTCCGCAGTAGCGCCCTGAGTTCGCTTTTTATTTTTGAATCGAGAGATACCAGGGGTTCATCCAGCAAGAGGATTCGAGGCTGCTGTACCAGGGTGCGGGCCAGGGCCACCCTTTGCAGTTCGCCACCGGAAAGAGTGTCCGGTTGACGGCTGAGGAGTTCTCTGATGCTGAGCAAGTCAGCAATCTGTTCAATTTTCAGGCTTTTTTCTGATGCTGAAAGTGCCCGGCCATGCAAGGAATAGGCGATATTTTCACGAACATTCAGGTGAGGGAAAACAGCATGATCCTGAAATACAAGTCCTACACCACGATGCTGTATCTTTTCGCGGGTGATATCTTTGTTTTCAAGGATAACAGAACCCTGATCAGGGCTGATCAATCCGGCTATGGTTTCCAGCAATACAGACTTCCCTGCACCCGATTCCCCCAGGAGAACAAAATATTCCCCTGCAGCCACCGACAACGAAACCTCCTTCAACTCAAAATCCTTGAACTTCTTTGATATGTTATTGATCACCAACATCTTTTCATATTTCACTAACTCACCAACTCACTAACTCACCAACTCACCAACTCACCAACTCACCAACTCACCAGCTCACCAACTCAC
>CAZSDU010000032.1:0-24193 GCA_964605775.1 uncultured Prolixibacteraceae bacterium
GCGGAAGTAGCTCATTTGGTAGAGCGGAAGCCTTCCAAGCTTCAGGTGGCGGGTTCGAGCCCCGTCTTCCGCTCAAATTAAAATAAAACCAAAACACACTCACACCAAAACCCAAACCCACACCCTCTTCGCCTTTGTAGCTCAGGGGTAGAGCACTTCCTTGGTAAGGAAGGGGTCAGCAGTTCAATTCTGCTCAAAGGCTCAGGAGTAATCAACCAAAATTTCAAATTGTAATTAAACTTTAATCAAAATGGCAAAAGAAAAATTCAATCGCAACAAGCCCCATGTCAATATTGGTACAATCGGCCATATTGATCATGGAAAAACTACTTTGACCGCTGCCATCACCCTGGTTTTGGCAGAGAAGGGATTATCCGAGTTCAGGTCCTTCGATTCGATCGACAATGCACCGGAAGAAAAAGCACGTGGAATCACGATCAACACGGCTCATATTGAGTATGAAACGGCAAACAGGCACTATGCCCATGTGGATTGCCCTGGACACGCTGACTACATCAAGAATATGGTTACCGGAGCTGCCCAGATGGACGGCGCCATCATTGTGGTAGCTGCAACCGATGGTCCCATGCCCCAAACCCGTGAACACATTCTTCTCGCCCGTCAGGTGGGTGTTCCAAAACTGGTCGTTTTCATGAATAAATGCGACAGCGTGGATGATCCCGAATTACTCGAGATTGTTGAAATGGAAATCCGTGACCTTCTGACCTTCTATGGTTTCGATGGTGCCAACGCACCTGTTATTCAAGGTTCGGCTCTCGGCGGACTGAATAAGGAACCGAAGTGGGTGGAAAAAATCATGGAACTCATGGATGCTGTTGACAGCTATATTCCTTTACCCGTTCGTGATGTTGACAAGCCCTTCCTGATGCCTGTTGAAGACGTGTTCTCCATTACCGGACGTGGCACTGTAGCCACCGGCAGAATTGAAACCGGTGTGATCAACTCCGGCGATCCCGTCGATATCATCGGCATGGGAGCTGAAAAACTGAAAAGTGTGGTTACCGGTGTGGAAATGTTTCGCAAAATCCTTGACCGTGGCGAAGCTGGTGACAATACCGGTTTATTGCTCCGCGGAATCGATAAGGATGAAATCCGCCGTGGTATGGTTATTGCAAAACCGGGATCCATCACCCCCCATAAGAAATTCAAAGCTGAAATCTATGTGCTGAAAACCCAGGAAGGCGGACGTCATACTCCATTCCATAACAAGTATCGTCCTCAGTTCTATTTCAGAACGACAGATGTTACCGGTGAGATTCATCTTCCTGAAGGAGTTGAAATGTGTATGCCTGGTGACAATATCACCATTCTGGTTGACCTGATTGCTGAAATCGCCATGAATAAAGGTCTTCGTTTCGCGATTCGTGAAGGAGGACGTACCGTTGGCGCAGGTCAGGTAACAGAAATTCTTGACTGATAAAATTGAAGTTTAATTACACACGGGTGTAGCTCAACTGGTAGAGTGGCGGTCTCCAAAACCGTAGGCTGTGGGTTCGATTCCTACCACCCGTGCAAAATGTTGGATAAATGGCAAAGAATAAAGTAGTTAACTACATCAAAGAAAGCTACGATGAATTGATGCACAAAGTCTCCTGGCCGACCTGGGCTGAGTTACAGGGTAGTGCAATCGTGGTTTCTGTCGCCTCCCTCATCATTGCAATCATTGTTTTTGCAATGGATGAAGTCTTCAGAAATGTACTTCTTCAGTTTTACCAGCTTTTCTAATAATAATTAGGATCCATTATCTGAACAAAATAGTATTTTTCAAGAATCAATCTCATTACAAGCATGAGTGAATTGGCCAAAAAATGGTATGTCGTCCGCGCTATCTCTGGAAATGAGAAGAAGGTGAAACAATACCTTGAAAGTGAAATAGTCAATCAGAATCTTCAGGATTACATTTCACAGGTGCTGATTCCAACTGAAAAAGTGTACATGATCCGAAACGGGAAAAAAGTCAGCAAAGACAGGAACTATTTCCCGGGTTATGTACTAATTGAAGCCGTCTTGACTGGTGAAGTGCCTCACATCATCCGTAACATACCCGGCGTATTGGGTTTCCTTGGAGCCAAAGGAGAAGCCCACCCGCTTCGCCCTTCAGAAGTGAAACGTATCCTTGGAAAATTCGATGAATTATCGGAACAGGGTGAGGAAATGAATATCCCTTTTATCATAGGCGAAACGGTTACCGTGATTGACGGGCCTTTCAACAGTTTCAGCGGAGTGATAGAAGAAATCAATGAGGAAAAAAAGAAACTCAAGGTCATGGTGAAGATTTTTGGAAGAAAAACTCCCCTGGAGCTGAGTTTCATGCAAGTTCAAAAGGAATAGAAGAAAATAAAATTAATAGCAATGGCAAAAGAAGTTAGTGGTATTATTAAATTACAGATCAAGGGAGGAGCTGCAAATCCTTCACCACCGGTCGGACCTGCATTGGGTGCCAAGGGTGTGAACATCATGGAGTTCTGCAAGCAGTTTAATGCGCGTACCCAGGATAAAACGGGTAAACTGATCCCGGTCATTATCACAGTCTACAAGGACAAATCATTTGATTTTATTTTGAAAACTCCGCCTGTAGCTGTACAATTGATGGAAGCAACAAAACTTCAAAAGGGATCTCCGGAACCAAACCGTAACAAGGTTGCTTCCGTTTCCTGGGAACAGGTTCAAAAGATCGCTGAAGATAAAATGCCCGACCTGAATGCATTTACCATTGATTCTGCCATCAAAATGGTAGCTGGTACTGCACGTAGTATGGGCATCACCATCACTGGTGTCGTTCCTTCAAAACACTGATCTCCGCAGCCGGTTAGTGTTCAATTCTGACCTCATTAATTTAAATATAAAAACAAAGCAATGACAAAGCTGACAAAAAAGAGGAAGGTTGCCTTATCGAAATATGATAAGAATACCGTTTTTTCGCTGTCGGATGCAGCAGGTATTGTGAAAGAAATCAGCAATACAAAATTTGATTCATCCGTGGATATTGACGTTCGTCTTGGGGTTGATCCCCGCAAGGCCAACCAGATGGTCAGGGGTATCGTGACGCTTCCTCATGGTACCGGAAAAACCATCCGCGTCCTGGTGCTCTGTACTCCGGATAAAGAGGAAGAGGCCAGACAGTCAGGGGCTGACTTCGCCGGGCTCGATGAATTCATCGAAAAAATCAAAGGCGGTTGGACTGACGTTGATGTCATCATCACCATGCCCAGTGTTATGGCCAAGGTTGGTGCATTAGGGAAAATCCTCGGACCAAGGGGACTGATGCCTAACCCGAAAACGGGGACTGTTACCATGGAAATCGGTAAGGCCGTGAAAGATGTGAAAGCCGGTAAGATTGATTTTAAAGTGGATAAATTCGGCATTATTCATGCATCCATCGCGAAAGCGTCTTTTGAAAAGGAAAAGATCGTGGATAACGCAAAAGAATTGCTTCAGACCATCATCAAACTGAAACCCTCTTCCGCAAAAGGTACCTATGTGAAAAGTATCTACATTTCCAGTACCATGAGCCCGAGCATTCAGGTTGATCCTAAATCGGTTTCCGCATAATTACTGAACTTTTGAGAGAAATAAATCATGAGAAAAGACGAAAAATCCCAACTTATCGACTCCCTGGCAGAACAGCTTAAACATTCTGGCACCTTCTACCTGGCTGATACTTCTAACTTGAATGCAGAAACCACCAGCCGGCTCAGAAGGACGTGTTTTAAAAAGAATGTTCAGCTGACAGTGGTCAAGAATACGCTGCTGAGAAAGGCCATGGAGAAAAGCGGGAAATCTTTGGAAGAGTTTTATCCGGTATTGGTCGGACCTACTTCTGTTTTGTTTTCTGAAGTGGCAAACGATCCGGCAAAACTGATCAAAGAATTC
This sequence comes from uncultured Prolixibacteraceae bacterium, assembly GCA_964605775.1. Lineage (GTDB taxonomy): Bacteria > Bacteroidota > Bacteroidia > Bacteroidales > FEN-979 > CAZSDU01. Next base: position 3,895 of record CAZSDU010000032.1, read on the forward strand.
CGGCGTACTTCTACCAAACCCTTGTTAAAAGGTGCTTTTGTTGAAGAAACCATCTATCTGGGTGATGATCAACTGGATGCCCTGGTTAACATTAAATCAAAATTTGAATTGATCGGTGATCTGATCGGCCTGCTGCAATCTCCTGCTAACAATGTTATCCTGGCTTTACAAACCGGTGGTAACAAATTATCAGGGATTGTCAAAACGCTTTCAGAAAAACCTGAATAAAAAAGTAAATTTTAGTAATCATATTAAATAGTAAGAAAAATGGCAGATTTAAAAGCTTTTGCAGAACAGTTAGTGAATTTAACAGTAAAAGAGGTTAACGAACTGGCAAAGATCCTGAAGGATGAATATGGTATCGAACCTGCTGCTGCAGCTGTTGCAGTCGCAGCTCCTGCCGCCGCCGCAGCTCCTGTTGCCGAAGAACAATCATCTTTTGATGTGATCCTGAAAAGTGCAGGCCAGGCGAAATTAGCCGTTGTTAAACTGGTTAAGGAACTGACCAGCCTTGGTTTGAAAGAAGCCAAGGAATTGGTTGACGCTGCACCGAAAGCCATTAAAGAAGGTGTCTCCAAGGATGAAGCCAACGCTTTATACAATCAATTAAAGGAGGCTGGAGCAGAGGTTGAAATTAAGTAAGACATTACTTTCGCATTCTGATCATAGGATATAGACTACCCCCGAAAGGGGTGGTCTATAACTTGTTTTTTACGATATTGAAAGTTAACATTGATTTCTAACCAGTCCCGCCACTGGCGGGGCCTAAAATAAACAGACCTTGGCTTCAAAAAAAATCGAAAGAATCAGTTTTGCATCTACAAAGATACAAGCTGAATGTCCTGATTTTCTCGATATACAGGTAAAGTCATTTCAGGATTTTTTCCAGTTGGAAACCAATCCTGAAAACAGGGTCAACGAAGGATTATACAGGGTTTTCGCGGAAAATTTCCCCATTTCTGATGCACGCAATAATTTCGTGCTCGAATTCCTCGATTATTTTATTGATCCTCCCCGTTACTCTATTGACGAGTGTATTGAACGTGGTTTGACCTACAGCGTACCCCTGAAGGCCAAACTTAAGTTGTATTGCACTGACCCTGAACATGAGGATTTCGAAACCATCATTCAGGATGTTTATCTGGGAATGATCCCCTATATGACTCCGAGGGGGACATTTATCATCAATGGTGCGGAACGTGTCGTGGTTTCACAGCTTCACCGCTCTCCCGGCGTTTTCTTCAGTACCAGCTTCCATGCTAACGGAGCCCAGTTGTATTCGGCTCGTATCATTCCTTTCAAAGGATCCTGGATTGAATTCACCACCGACATCAACAATGTGATGTATGCCTATATCGACCGGAAAAAGAAATTACCGGTAACTACCTTGTTGAGGGCAATCGGTTTTGAAACGGATAAGGATATTCTTGAGATTTTCGGATTGGCTCAGGAAATAAAAGTCAGCAGGGCCGCACTGAAAAGGGTGATAGGTTCCAAACTGGCAGCCAGGGTGGTAAGAACATGGATCGAAGATTTCGTTGATGAAGATACAGGAGAAGTTGTTTCCATCGAACGTACTGAAGTGATCATTGAAAGGGAAACCCTGCTTGAAAACGAACACATTGACCAGATCCTCGATGCCGGAATAAAGGCCATTCTGATCCATCGCGAAGATGCACTCGCTACCGACTACTCCATCATTTTCAATACCCTTCAGAAAGATCCGGCCAACTCCGAAAAAGAAGCCGTGGAATTCATTTACCGCCAGCTTCGAAATGCCGAACCCCCGGATGAAGAAACAGCCAGGGGTATCATTGAAAAACTCTTTTTCTCAGATAAACGTTACGACCTTGGAGATGTAGGCCGTTACAGGATCAACCGCAAACTCAATCTGAATATTCCCATGGAGACTAAAGTCCTCACGAAAGAAGACATTATCTCCATCATCAAATACCTGATTGAACTGGTTAATTCCAAAGCCGAAGTGGATGATATAGACCACCTCAGCAACCGTAGGGTCCGTACCGTGGGCGAACAGCTCTACAACCAGTTTGGCGTTGGCTTGTCAAGAATGGCAAGGACCATCAGGGAACGCATGAATGTCAGGGATAACGAAGTCTTTACCCCCATGGACCTGATCAATGCCAAGACCCTTTCGTCCGTTATCAATACCTTTTTCGGGACGAACCAGTTGTCACAGTTCATGGATCAGACCAACCCCCTCTCGGAATTGACCCATAAACGCCGTATTTCCGCTCTTGGACCCGGCGGTCTTTCCCGTGAACGCGCCGGTTTTGAAGTACGTGACGTGCATTATACCCACTACGGTAGGCTCTGTACCATAGAAACCCCGGAAGGCCCCAACATCGGACTGATCAGTTCACTTTGTGTCTATGCCAAAATCGATAAACTTGGATTTATCGAAACTCCTTATCATAAGGTAATTGAAGGGAAAGTGGCCCTGGAGGATGAACCCATTTACCTGACTGCTGAAGAAGAAGAGCATAAAATTATCGCTCAGGCCAGCACTTTGATGGATGCTAAAGGAAATATCACAGATGATAAAGTTAAGGTTCGTTATCTGGCAGATTATCCCATCGTTGCCAAAACCGGTGTGGACCTTATCGATATCGCCCCCAACCAGATTGCCTCAATAGCAGCTTCCCTGATCCCCTTCCTCGAACATGATGACGCCAACCGTGCACTCATGGGATCAAACATGATGCGACAGGCAGTTCCCTTACTGAATCCGGAAATCGCCCTGGTGGGTACGGGTATTGAAAGTCTTGTGGCCCGTGATTCCCGTGTACTCATCAACGCTGAAGGCAATGGAGTGGTTGAATTTGTGGATGCCAACGAAATTTTAATCCGGTATTCACGGGATGAAAAAGAACGTCTGGTCAGCTTTGAAGATGATATCAAATCATATAAACTAACCAAGTTTGCCAGAACAAATCAGAATACCTGCGTAAACCTTCGCCCCATTGTGCGTAAGGGTGACAAGGTCGTTAAAGGACAGGTGCTTTGTGAAGGATATGCCACAAAAGACGGAGAACTGGCACTTGGACGAAACCTTATGGTGGCATTCATGCCCTGGAAAGGATATAATTTCGAAGATGCCATCGTCATTTCTGAAAAAGTCCTGAAAGAAGATATCTTCACTTCCATTCACATCGAAGAGTTTACACTTGAAGTACGTGACACCAAGCGGGGCGTCGAAGAGCTGACCAACGACATTCCCAATGTCAGTGTCGAAGCCACCAAGGATTTGGACGAAAACGGACTGATCCGTATCGGGGCTGAAGTGAGTGAAGGCGATATCCTGATCGGAAAAATCACCCCTAAGGGTGAAAGCGATCCTACTCCCGAAGAAAAATTGCTTCGTGCCATTTTTGGCGATAAAGCCGGAGACGTCAAGGATGCCTCCCTAAAAGCACCTCCTTCCATGAAGGGTGTGGTGATTGAGAAAAAATTATTCTCCCGCGTCATCAAAGACCGTAAGGCCAAAGCCAAAGAAAAAGATGATCTGAAAAAGCTGGATGACGATTACCAGAAGGATGTCGACAAATTGCGGACAAAACTGGTCGAGAAATTAAATGTACTGGTCAGCGGTAAAGTCTCCCAGGGCGTGTATAATAATTTCAAACAGGAAATTATTGCCAAAGGAGCCAAGTTTACTCAAAAAAATCTGATCGACATCGACTACATGAATGTCAATCCCAATAAATGGACGACTGATAAGGAAAAGAATGACCTGATCAAAATCCTGATCAATAATTATATCATCAAACATAAGGAAGTTATGGGAATTCACGGTCGCAAAAAGTTTGTGGCTGTGGTCGGTGATGATCTTCCCGCCGGAATCGTTCAGATGGCAAAGGTATATATTGCCAAGAAACGCAAGTTGAAAGTCGGAGATAAGATGGCCGGACGTCATGGAAACAAGGGAATTGTTGCTCGTATTCAAAGGGAAGAAGATATGCCCTTCCTCCAGGACGGAACTCCGGTGGACGTGGTGCTGAACCCCTTGGGCGTACCTTCCCGTATGAACCTGGGACAGATCTACGAAACCATCCTCGGATGGGCCGGTAAAAAACTCGGATTGCGTTTTACTACTCCGATTTTTGACGGAGCCTCACTGGACCAGATCAATGAATATCTGACGGAAGCCGGTCTTCCCAGAAACGGGAAAGTGTACCTCTATGACGGGCTTAGCGGAGAGAGGTTTGATCAGCCTACCACGGTGGGTTACATCTATATGATGAAGCTTCACCATATGGTGGATGATAAAATGCATGCCCGCTCCATCGGACCTTATTCGCTGATTACCCAGCAACCCCTGGGTGGTAAGGCTCAGTTTGGAGGACAGCGTTTTGGTGAAATGGAAGTCTGGGCGCTGGAAGCTTTTGGAGCAGCCAACATCCTTCTTGAGATCCAGACCGTTAAGTCAGATGACGTCATTGGTCGTGCCAAAGCGTATGAAACCATTGTCAAAGGAGAATCCATGCCCATACCGGGTATCCCGGAATCCTTTAATGTATTGATCCATGAACTTCGTGGACTGGGACTTAACCTTACATTTGATTAAACCCGGACTGAGCAGCGGTTAATGGAGTTTATTGTGTGTTTCTAATGTCAAAATATAAAATATGGCTTACAGAAAAGACGGTCAGGTAAACAGCAGCTTTTCAAAGATTACCATCAATCTTGCTTCACCGGAGAAAATTTTTGAAATGTCAAGCGGTGAGGTATTAAAGCCGGAAACCATTAACTACAGGACTTATAAACCTGAACGGGACGGTTTGTTCTGTGAAAGGATTTTCGGGCCTGTGAAGGACTGGGAATGTCATTGTGGAAAGTACAAACGTATTCGCTATAAGGGAATCGTTTGCGACCGTTGTGGAGTAGAAGTTACCGAGAAAAAGGTCAGAAGGGAACGCATGGGGCATATCCAGCTCGTGGTTCCTGTGGCTCATATCTGGTTCTTTCGTTCCCTCCCGAATAAAATAGGTTCCTTGCTTGGTTTACCTACCAAAAAACTGGAATCTATCATTTATTATGAAAAATATGTAGTGATCAATCCAGGGATTAAGCAGGCTGATGGGATCAATTACCTTGATTTTCTTTCGGAAGAGGAATATTTTGATATCATGGACAAGCTTCCACAGGAAAATCAGTACCTGGATGATGCAGATCCGGAAAAATTTGTTGCCAAAATGGGCGCTGAAGCGCTTGCCGAACTCCTTTCCCGTATTGATCTCGATAAGGAATCCTATGATCTTCGCGTCAAGGCAAATACGGAAACTTCCCAGCAACGTAAGGCTGAAGCCCTTAAGCGACTCCAGGTATTCGAATCCTTCAGAGATGCTCAGAAACGCCTTGAAAATCGTCCGGAATGGATGATTGTCAAAGTAGTTCCCGTGATCCCTCCTGAGTTACGCCCCCTGGTTCCTCTTGATGGCGGACGTTTTGCCACTTCCGACCTGAACGACTTATACCGCCGGGTGATCATCCGCAACAACCGCCTGAAAAGACTGATCGAGATCAAGGCGCCGGATGTTATTCTTAGGAACGAAAAGCGAATGCTCCAAGAAGCCGTGGACTCCCTCTTCGATAATTCCCGGAAAGCCAGTGCCGTTAAGACCGAATCAAACCGCGCCCTGAAATCACTCTCCGATAGTTTGAAAGGGAAACAAGGACGTTTCCGCCAGAACCTTCTCGGAAAACGGGTGGATTATTCCGGTCGTTCTGTTATTGTAGTCGGCCCGGAATTGAAACTGAGCGAATGCGGCCTGCCGAAAGATATGGCTTCTGAGCTTTTCAAGCCGTTTATTATCCGTAAGATGCTGGAACGGGGAATTGTGAAAACCGTTAAATCGGCAAAGAAAATCGTGGACCGTAAAGATCCGGTAGTATGGGATATTCTGGAAAACATTCTGAAAGGTCATCCGGTTTTGTTGAACCGTGCACCCACTTTGCACCGCCTCGGTATCCAGGCTTTTCAGCCAAAATTGATCGAAGGTAAAGCCATTCAGTTACATCCCCTTGTGTGTACCGCTTTCAATGCCGACTTCGACGGTGACCAGATGGCCGTCCATGTCCCCCTGGGTAATGCCGCCATCCTTGAAGCTCAACTCCTGATGATGGCTTCACACAATATTCTGAATCCCGCCAATGGCGCTCCAATAACGGTGCCTTCACAGGATATGGTTCTGGGTCTTTATTATATGACCAAGGCCAGGAAAAGTGAAGGGAATATCATCGTCAAAGGAGAAGGCATGACTTTTTATTCTCCGGAAGAAGTGATCATCGCGTATAATGAAAAAGTCGTGGATCTTCACGCCAATATCCGGGTTCGCCATACCTTCACCGAGGACGGGGAAATAGTGACCCGGATAATGGAAACAACCGTTGGCCGTGTGTTGTTTAATCAGGTTGTTCCTGAAGAATTTGGTTATATCAATCAGTTGCTGACGAAAAAGTCATTGAGAGATATTATCGGTCAGATCCTGAAGAAAACCGGTACTGCAAAAACAGCCAAGTTCCTGGACGATATCAAGGACCTTGGATTCCGTATGGCGTTCAAAGGAGGTTTATCGTTTAACATGGATGATGTCATCGTTCCTGAATTAAAAGAAAAACTGGTAGCCGATGCTTCTGCCGAAGTGGATGAGGTTGTAAGCAACTACAACATGGGCTTCATCACCAACAATGAACGGTATAACCAAATCATTGATATCTGGACTCATGCCAATTCTCAGCTTACACTCATGCTGATGAACCAGTTGACCAAAGACAAACAGGGATTCAATCCGGTTTATATGATGCTGGATTCTGGAGCCCGTGGGTCAAAGGAACAGATCAGACAGCTTGGCGGTATGCGTGGTTTGATGGCCAAACCACAGAAATCAGGCGCTTCTGGAGGTGAAATTATCGAAAATCCAATTCTTGCGAATTTCAAAGAAGGATTGTCTGTACTGGAGTACTTCATCTCTACTCACGGTGCCCGGAAAGGTCTGGCAGATACGGCGCTGAAAACCGCGGACGCAGGATATCTGACACGCCGTCTTGTGGACGTTTCCCAGGATGTGATCATTTCTGAAGAAGATTGTGGAACGCTAAGGGGGTTAACCATTACTGCCCTAAAAAAGCAGGAAGAAGTAGTAGAGTCTTTATATGATCGTATCCTTGGCCGCGTTACCTTACATGATATATATCATCCCCATACCGGCGGACTGATCATCTCGGCAGGGATGGAAATTACAGAGGAAATTGCAGCCATCATTGAGGATTCACCGATTGAGGGCGTGGAGATTCGTTCCGTGCTGACCTGTGAATCTAAAAAAGGGGTTTGTGCCAAATGTTATGGCCGTAATCTGGCTGACGGAACCATGGTTCAAAGGGGAGAGGCAGTTGGTGTAATTGCCGCCCAATCCATTGGAGAACCGGGTACCCAGCTGACTTTACGTACCTTCCACGTGGGAGGGGTGGCCGGAGTAAACATTGCAAGCGCTTCCCGGATTGAGGCGAAATTTGAAGGATTACTCGAAATCGAAGAGCTTCGCTCTGTCGAATATACAAGTGCTTCGGGAGAAAAATCACAGATTGTGATCGGGCGTTCTGCCGAAATGAGGATTGTAGATAGAAATACACATATTGCCCTTACCTCTGCCCATATTCCTTATGGTGCCCGTTTGTACTTCAAACATGGCGATATGGTGAAGAAAGGTGAGCTGATCTCTGACTGGGATCCCTATAATGCCTTGATCCTTTCGGAATTAGCCGGTAAAGTCAGTTTTGAGAACATCATCGAAGGAGTGACCTATCGGATTGAATCCGATGAACAAACCGGTTATCATGAGAAAGTTGTGGTGGAATCCAGGCAAAAAGCAAAAAATCCGGCCATCAATATTTTATCGGCTTCTGGAGAGGTTGTCAAAACTTATGATATACCTGTAGGCGCTCATATCATCATTGAAGATGGTGCCAAAATCAAGGCCGGAGAGATTCTTGTAAAAATTCCAAGAGCGATTGGTAAGGCTGGCGATATTACCGGAGGATTGCCCAGGGTGACGGAATTATTCGAAGCCCGTAATCCTTCAGATCCTGCCATCGTTTCCGAAATTGACGGAGTGGTTTCTTTTGCCAAAAAACTGAAGAGAGGTAATCGCGAAGTCATCATTACTTCAAAGACCGGAGAGGAAAAACGCTATTTAATTCCGACCAGTAAACAAATCCTAGCTCAGGAGAATGACTATGTAAAGGCCGGCACTGCACTTTCTGACGGTGCCCTTACCCCCAGCGATATTCTGGCCATTAAAGGCCCTATGAAGGTTCAGGAATATATTGTCAACGAGATTCAGGAAGTGTATCGTTTACAGGGCGTGAAAATCAATGATAAGCATTTTGAAACCATCGTCCGTCAGATGATGCGTAAGGTGGAAGTGGAAGATCCTGGAGATTCAAGATTCCTTGAAGGTGAATTGATCAACAAGATCGATTTCCAGGATGAAAATGACTGGATATACGGAAAAAAAGTTGTGGAAGATCCCGGGGATTCCCCCAACCTGAAAGCTGGCCAGATCATCAGTGCCCGCAAACTCAGGGATGAAAATTCTATGCTGAAACGTAAGGATAAAACCCTGGTCATGGCAAGGGATGCAAAACCTGCCACCGCTTTCCAGATCCTGCAAGGGATCACTAGGGCATCCCTGCAAACCAAAAGCTGGATATCGGCGGCTTCTTTTCAGGAAACGACTAAAGTGCTTACACAGGCTGCCATTAATGCACGTCAGGATGACCTGGCTGGCTTAAAGGAAAATGTCATTGTCGGACATCTTATTCCTGCCGGTACCGGCCTCCGTGATTATGAAGGGCTGATCGTGGGCAGTAAGGAAGAATATGAAACGCTTCTGGCTTCAAAAGAAGAAGAATAAAACAAAGGCCATATGCAGGATAATAAAAAACAGCAAAACCAGATCAATATCGAAATTTCTGATGAGGTAGGTGAAGGTATTTATTCGAACCTGGCCATCATAACTCATTCCCCTGCCGAATTCATTATCGATTTTGTGAAAATGATGCCCGGTGTTCCAAAAGCCAAGGTGAAATCACGGATTATCCTGACACCCCAGCATGCCAAGCGGCTGTATAAGGCATTGAAGGAAAATGTGGCAAAATATGAAAACATGTATGGAGAAATCAGGGATGCAGAAGGAGAAATACCTTTTAACCTGAATTTGCCTCCTGTTGCTCAAGCCTGATAACCTTAAACGATCTTCTGTTTTCAGTATCGTTTATGGTTTTTGCACCCCTCTGTACTGCTGAAGCCATTGATCTGATGCTTTTAACAGGTCAGGAGCCAAAATAAAGCCACTTTTTAAAATTTCTTCCCTGAGTTGTTCGTACTTTTCCTGAGAGAAAGGCTGGCTTCTGATGGATTGAACCAGTGCATTAGCATAAACTCCCCAAATTTTCTGCCTGACTGAATCCGGTGAATAAAGTTGCTCGTACAGGAGTCTATGGGATAGTAAGAAACCAAAGGCTTTTGAATTCTTGTCATTCACATATTTGTAAATGATGTTCCAGTTTGGCAAAGTCAGTAATGCAGAATCCGGCATCGAAGAAAGATACTGTTTAAGCGGAATTTCAATGGAGGCATAAGCTTCCGTCATACGGTTAAAATAGTTCAGCATGAATTCTGGACTGCGGAATCCGGCATTATACTGTTTGACATGGTAAGCCAGGCATTGCTCAGGATCCCTGGCAATCCCTGCCAGCGTAATATAATCCTGAGGTTTTTTGTCTGCCCCTACTTTTTTATGGACCAGAGCTCCGCTTGTATCGATAAATAACAATGAAGGATAAGCTTTTACATCAAACTTCATGGCCAGCCTTGGACCTTCCCCTTTTTCCATGTCAACTTTAGTACAAATAAAGGTCTCGTTAAAATAATCGGCTACGGTATCATTCGTAAAAATATTGGCGGCCATCCATTTACAAGGTCCGCACCAGGCTGCGTAAGCATCGAGAAAAATCATCTTATTTTCTTTCTTTGCCGTTTGTAGTATTTCCAGCCAGGGCTTTTCAAGGAAGTGTATGGAACGGTTCTGACTGAAAACACTGGGAAAGGAAAACGCCAGAGTGAAAATTAGAGAAAGGCTTATTATTTTCATGAAGTAAGGTTTGAAGATTAAACGGTGAATTTCCTTCAGATGATATACGTTGAATACCCTATATTTGTATTTTTTGTATTATTTTTCCTTATGGTCAATACGCCCTGTAAAAATATCGTCCTGATCGGCGCCGGCAGACTGGCAACACAACTCGGCTTGGCATTGACGGACAAAGGTATGCTGATTTCCCAGATATACAACCGGAATTCCGAACGTGGAAAAACCCTTGCGAAAAAAATAAAGGCTTCATATATTTCAACGCCTTCTGAGATACATACCAATGCTGATCTTTATATCCTGTGCATTAGCGATAATGCTATATCTGAAGTAGCTGCAGGAATTCAGCTACCGGGAAAATTCGTCGTTCATACCTCCGGTTCGGTGAGCATGGATGCGCTCAGTTCCGTTTCCTCAAGAAGGGGAGTGTTCTATCCGTTACAGACTTTTTCTCATTTTTATCAGGCCGACTTTCAGGACATTCCGGTTTGCGTGGAAGCAAATCAAAAGGAAGATGAACAGGTTTTGTTGAAGATCGGGAAAAGGATTTCAAACAGGGTGTATCCTATTCATGAAGAAGAGCGGAGAGTACTCCACCTGGCCGCGGTTTTTGCCAATAACTTCACCAATTTCATGTACACCATGGCCGGTGCACTGCTTCAGGAAAGAAAAATCCCGATTGAATTGCTTCGACCATTGATCAGGCAGACAGCGCTGAACGCGGAATATGAGAATCCCTTCCTGCACCAGTCTGGACCTGCGGTTCGTGACGATCATAAAGTGATACAGCAACACCTCGATATGCTCGACGATTACCCGGCTTACAGGGAAATCTACAAGCTGATCAGCCAAAATATTATCCAATTTAAAAAGAAAGATGGGAAATTATAAGGAATTACTCAGAGAAATCAACACTTTTGTCTTTGATTACGACGGCGTTTTAACCGATGGCAGCATCCTCATGACCGACCAGGGAGAGGCTTACCGGATATCCAATGTCAAGGACGGGTATGCTTTACAACTGGCCAGGAAAAAAGGATATAATGTCGTGGTGATATCCGGAGCTCAATCAGAATCCATGATGCAAAGACTGCTCACGGTTCAGGTCACCGATGTTTTCCTGGGCGTCGAAAATAAACGGGATGTCTTTAACCGCTATCTTCAGCAGCACCACCTTAGCCCTGAACAGGTTCTTTTTATGGGTGACGACATTCCCGACTATGAAGTCATGCTTGCCTGCGGTGTTGCTGTTTGTCCGGCCGATGCCGCCGAAGAGATCAAATCGGTTGCAAAGTACATTTCCCATCTTGGGGGAGGAAAAGGATGCGTCAGGGATGTCATTGAACAAGTGCTGAAAATTCAGGGGAAGTGGATGAATGATGATGCTTACCATTGGTAGGCTGAAGATACATGATATGCAGAAAGAAACGATCAGTAAAGGGGAATGGATCAGGCCATTGTTACAGATGATCCGTTGGCCAAACCTGGTGATCATCATCCTCACCCAGGTATTGTTGCGGTATTGTATTTTCCAACATCTCCTCTATCAGGGGCAATCTGAAAACCTGTCTCCCTTCCCCGATTTTCTCCTCCTGCTGTTGGCTACCGTACTAATCGCTATCGGAGGTTATGTTATTAACGATTACTATGATGTAAAAATTGATCGGATCAATCACCCTGGAAAGCATATAATAACAGGTTTTATTTCTTACCGTGGAGCCGTGGGAATTCACCTCTCACTGAATATCCTTGCGATCTTCATCGGTTTTATCCTGGCCTACCGCATCAGGGTTTTCGCCTTCGGATTAATTTTTCCGTTAATTGCCGGACTTTTATGGCTTTACTCTGCCCGTCTCAAAAGAATGGCTTTCTGGGGAAATATTCTGGTATCAATGCTTTCTTCCCTGGTCATCCTAATCGTCTGGTTATATGATTTCTATTTTTTATCGCTTGATCCTGAACTTTTTTTTAATTATCGACCGTATCAGATCGGAGTGCTCAGGCTGACCCTGGCGTATGCCTTGTTTGCTTTTCTGGTTTCTTTTTTTCGGGAAATCATTAAGGATATGGAAGATCAGGAAGGTGATCAGGCGCTGGGCTGCCGCACCCTTCCGATTGTGTTTGGAACAGAGATTACCCGTTGGATGGTCATCTTTATCATCCTTGTCACTTTTCTTCTCATGGGATCAGTTCTATGGATCTTATTCCAAATGGAGTTACAAATCCTTTTCTGGTATTTTCTTGTGATGATACAATTTCCACTACTGCTCCTGGCATTCATGACTGCCTTTGCACGGAGTAAAAGGGAGTTCTACCGGATGAGCCAGCTTTCCAAGCTCATCATGTTAAATGGCATCTTATCCATGTTACTTTTTATGCTGATAAAATAAAGTCCTATGATGAACAAGAGGTTTGAACATAAGCAACTGATCCTTGCATCTCAATCGCCGAGGCGGCAATACCTGCTCAAAGAACTGGGTCTGGATTTCGAGATCATGTCCACTCAGGTGGAAGAAACTTTTCCGTTGGGGATGCAACCCAGGGAAATTGCTGTTTTTCTTGCAGCATTAAAAGCGGATAATTTTGATGCTACCCGATTGCCTGAAAACAAAATTATCATCGCGGCGGATACCATTGTCAACCTTGGGGGTGAAATTCTTGGAAAACCATCCAATTACAAAGAGGCATTCATCATGCTGGAAAAATTATCAGGATGCCGGCATGAGGTGATTACCGGGGTTTGCCTGAAATCGAAAAAGAAGAAGATCACCTTTTTCAACTCTTCTTACGTTTATTTCAAACCTTTGAGTTCAGAAGAAATCGACTATTACATCGAGAATTTCCAGCCTTTTGATAAAGCAGGCGCTTATGGCTGTCAGGAATGGATCGGTTATATCGGAATCAGCAAAATTGAGGGATCATTTTTCAATGTGATGGGTTTGCCTGTCAAAGAATTATATGAGGAATTACTGAAGTTCTGAGTTTATTCCCCCGGCACATCATTTTTACATCCGCCAGAACCCTTGATTAATTCAACAGAAATATCATCGACAAAATAATAGGCTGATTTGAATAATGTATCAGCAGCATTGCCATACTGAAGACTTATAAAATTATCATTTTCAGAGAAATCACCGAAGGTCAGAAAGCGTTCGCCTCCTTTGGCCTGGTAAACTCCCCTGATGCACATCCACTGCTCTGAATCGCTTAAAGGTTTGGTGTTTCTCAGGCAGAGGTAAGGGATTTTGATTTTTTTCGGGCTGACTGATTTAAGTTCATTGACGGAAAAAACGACTCCAAGTTCTCTGAGTGCATATTTTGAGTCACCAAGACTCACCCACGCACTGACGCAGTATTGCTGTCCGGCAATTAAAGCGCTGTCAAGAGGAGTGGACAGGTATTCAAAATATTCGTTACGGTTCATATTATATACCTGAATACCGGCATAGGCATGACCCGAATGAGGAAGCTGTCCGCCCTTTTTATTGAATTCGGTTCCAAAGTCAAGGGAAGTACTACATTCGTTAAAATAATCAGGGGTAGTGTGGTTAGGGCAAAACCAGAAATTGGAAAGGGAAATTTGACCAGACTGCTTCGGACAAGCATTTTTTTGATCAAAACCCGGGTTTGGGATCAGGTTTTGTGCAAATATCCTGAAGCCAATAAACACGAAGATAAGGATAAAAGAATGTCTGAGCATCGGTATTTTATAAAATCAGACCTCAAAGCTACATGATTTATTCCTAATTTTGCTGAAATTTACCTAATATATCTTCGGAAATCTCTTGCAATGCATGATAAACCTCTTATTCTGATCACCAATGATGACAGTGTCAAAGCCCCTGGAATCAGGGCGCTGATAGATATTATACGCCCTTTCGGCAAAGTGGTTGTATTGGCACCTGATCGCCCCCAATCCGGGACAGCTCATGCCGTGACCATCAATATTCCCCTTCGTATCGAATTGATCAGCCAGGAAGAGAACTATGAGGAATATACATGTAATGGTACCCCGGCCGACTGTGTAAAGCTGGCGTTTAAGGTCATTCTGAAACGCCGCCCTGATTTTCTTTTTTCCGGGATCAATCATGGTACCAATGCTTCCATCAATATTATCTATTCCGGTACCATGGCAGCAGTTTTTGAAGGGGCTATGGGAGGTGTGCCGTCAGTTGGTTTTTCGCTTGATAATTATAGCATGATGGCGGATTTTCAGCCTTCCCGGAAATTTATCAGAACCATTGTGGAAAAAGTAATCCTTGACGGTTTGCCACAGGGTGTTTGCCTGAATGTCAATATTCCTGATCTTCCCGAAAGCGATATCAGAGGGATCAAGGTTTGTCGTCAGGCCGAAGGAACCTGGCTGGAGGATTTTGACGAACGTGAGGATCCCAATGGCAGAAAATATTACTGGATGAAAGGGGTATTTGCCAAAACAGGAGATGGTCCCGATACGGATCAATGGGCCATCGAGCATCATTATGTTGCCGTTGTTCCTGTTCAGTTTGATTTTACGGCTAATCATGCCATTGAATCCGTTCAAAAGATGTTCCCATGCGATATTATCTGATTGCAGGAGAAGCCTCAGGCGATCTGCATGCCTCCAACCTGATGCTTGCTTTGCATCAGCTTGATCAGGATGCAGTTTTCCGCGGCTGGGGAGGTGATAAAATGGAAGCTACCGGAGCCGACCTGGTTAAACATTACCGCGACCTTGCCTTTATGGGTTTTTTTCAGGTGATCACCCATTTGCCTGACATCAGGAAGAATTTTATTTTGTGTGAAAAAGATATCCTGTCATTTCACCCTGATGTAGTTATCCTGATTGATTACCCGGGTTTTAATCTGAGAATGGCCAAATTTGCGGCCAATCACGGGATCAGGGTGTTTTATTACATATCTCCCCAGCTCTGGGCGTGGAGATCCTCCAGGGTGAAAATTCTTAAAAAATATGTTGATCACACTTTTGTGATCCTTCCTTTTGAGAAGGATTTCTATGCCCGTTTTCAGTATCCTGTGGATTTTGTTGGCCATCCTTTACTGGATGTGATCAGTGATGATCCTTTTCCTGTGGATCGGGCAACTTTTCTTCAGAAACATCGACTTCCAGACCGGCCGGTCATTGCTTTATTACCTGGGAGCAGGAAAATGGAAATCCAAAAAATGCTGAGACAAATGCTGAAAGTGATTCCGTTTTTTCAGGATTATCAGTTTATTATTGCCGGCGCGCCTTCCATTCCGCTTTCCTTCTATCAAAACATAATCAAGGATGATAAGCTTACTGTCTTTTTCGATGAGACCTATCCTCTGTTGAAACATTGTGAGGCAGCCCTGGTCACTTCAGGCACTGCAACCCTTGAAGCGGCTCTTCTCGGTGCACCTCAGGTTGTCTGTTATCAGGGAGATGCGTTCTCCTATTTCATCGCCCGTAAAATTGTCCATGTTAATTATATTTCGCTGGTGAACCTGATTTTGGATAAACCTCTGGTCAGAGAACTGATTCAGTCAGAGCTCACGTCGGATAACTTGATCCTGGAGTTGAAACTGATCCTTGAAGATCTCTCTGTAAGGAGAAAAATTTCTGAGGGTTATTCCATCCTGCGCCAAAAGCTTGGCGGACCAGGCGCATCGCATCATGCTGCCCGGCTGATGATACAATATTTATCAGAAAATTGAGTTGGTTTTAAAAAATTATTTTATGAAACGAGTTTTCTTACTTCTCCTAATTGTTTTCCTTGCAGGCCATTTTATTTATGCCCAATCCGAATTGCAGAAACCGGGTGATACCGGCAGAATGACGATTACTGTCAACCCGGTGAAACCCGATACGGCGAATTTAAAAAAGAACAAGAAGCTGAATTCAGGTAATCCGGGACAGAAAGTGCCGACTAAACTTCAAAGACCGCTTGATACCAACCAGGCAAAAGCATTGCAGTTATATAACCTGGGAAATATGAAGGTGAAACAGAAGGATTATGAAGGAGCCATCGCTGACTATTCCAGATCGCTGAAAATATTCGAAAACGGAAATGCTTATGTGCGTCGCGGATATACCTATCTCGCGCTTCAAAATTTTGATTCCGCTGTGGCAGATGCCAAGTCAGGACTGAAGTTATTGCCATTTAACGCCCAGGCTCACCTCATTCTTGGTGTGATCAGTTTTGAAAGAGGTGAATATGAAAACGCGGAAAAAAGTCTGACCCAGTCTATTAAATTTGATAAAAAGAATCCCTTGACCTATAATTACCTGGCTGCGCTTAGGTATCTGAAGAAAGACTATCAGGGAGCATACCTTTACTATGATTCCGTTGCTCGCCTGAATCCGAATTTTCCGGATGTCTTTACGAACCGTGGAATGATGAATCATTACCTGAATAAGTACAAGGAAGCCATAGATGATTTCGGATTGGCCATCAAGGCAGATAGTAACAATGCCAATGCCTATAATAACAGGGGAGCAACTGAACTTGCTTCCAAAGATTATCAAGCGGCACTGAATGACTTAAATAAGGCTATCAGCCTGAAAGCAGAGTATCCAAATGCGTTTTACAACCGAGGGAAAGTGAAGCATTTGATGGGAGATCTGGAGGGTGCCTGTGCCGATTGGAAAATTGCTTTATCCTATGGCGAAAAAACAGCTGAGGAATTGATTAAAAAATTCTGTCAATAATATTGTCAGATAGTCGTATTACCTTTCTTGTTTTTCCGGATTAAGCGGAAAAACCTGAATGAATTTCTGGCGACCTTATCCCTTACTACGTTTAATTATTCCATTCCTCTCCGGAATCGTCACCGGAATCTGCCAGCCAGTTTTCCCCGCAATTCCCATTCCTGTTTATGTCCTCATCCCGCTGTT
Source organism: uncultured Prolixibacteraceae bacterium (assembly GCA_964605775.1). Taxonomy (GTDB): domain Bacteria; phylum Bacteroidota; class Bacteroidia; order Bacteroidales; family FEN-979; genus CAZSDU01. The sequence goes on from CAZSDU010000032.1 coordinate 20,923, forward strand.
CAGTTTTTTTCTGATTATACTCTCCAAAAGGTATTACGGATTCAGGTTTCGTTATATTACCGGACTCCTGTTATTCGTCTTTTTTATTTTTTCCGGTTATGAGCTCAGTCATTCTGCGATCACCAGACTGTGCAAGCAGAAATCCAGCCCTGAAGACGGCTTCTATCTCTTGGAACTCACAGAACAGCCTGTCGTAAAGTCATCCTACGTAAAAATATTCGTTATGGCCCGCTATAAACGCAATCAGGGGGAGAAATGGATTCCAGTTACGGGCAATTATCTACTGAATATGAAAATGAATATTTCTCAAAGGCCTTTGTTTTATGGGGATATTATTGTTGTAAAAACCAATTGGCAGGAAATCAGAAATACCGCCAACCCTAATTGTTTTAATTATTCAGAATATCTTTCCAGAAGGGGTATACATTATCAGGCCTGGGTGGAGGATGGTGACTGGATAACAGTGCTCAGGTCAGGTGGATGGTTGAAATCATATTCCTTTACTTTACGTGATAATCTGCTTGATTTACTGAGAAATAACAACCTGAAAGGAAATGAATTCGCAGTGGCTGCTGCATTGCTTCTCGGTCAGGTGAATGAACTTGAAACCGGACTGAGAAAAGCGTATGCAGCATCTGGCGCCATGCATATCCTCTCTGTCTCCGGTATGCATGTCGGGGTGATATACCTGTTCTTTAATTTTTTGCTGGGATTTCTCGATAGAACAAAAACAGGACGCCTCTTAAAGACCTTTATCATGTTGTTCCTGATATGGGGATATGCTTTCATAACCGGGCTTTCTCCCTCAGTGGTAAGGGCATCGGCAATGCTGAGTTTTATCATCACAGGAAAAGCATTGAACCGACATCCTGAGCCGCTTAATATCCTTGCTGCGTCCTTGTTTTTTATCCTTATCCTTGATCCGCTGATCATCCGGGAAATCGGATTTCAGCTTTCTTATCTTGCTGTAACAGGCATTTATCTGCTTTATAAACCGGTATATGACTGCCTGGTCACCTCCATATGGTTTTGGGATAAAGTCTGGTCTGTGCTTGCCATCTCATTGGTAGCTCAACTGGCCACCGGACCGATAAGTCTTTACTATTTCCATCAGTTTCCTAATTACTTTCTATTGACCAACCTTTTCATCTCACCCTTGTCAAGTCTTATCATATACACGGGCATAATGGCTTTGGGTTTTGGCGCTGTTCCATTGGTATCAGGAATAATGACATCTGCTCTCGGAGGTCTTGTAAGCGGTTTGAATTTCATCATCCGCTTTGTCGAAAGCCTACCATTTTCTATAACCAGAGGTGTTTACCTGACATTGACTGAGCTGCTCATTTTTTACGCGTTGATCATCCTCGCCTGTATCTTCCTGATTAAGAAGAAACATGTTTTGGTTTTTCCCATTCTCACCTGTATGATCATGTTGCAATTTTCATTCATATTCCATAAATTGGAAAGGACAAAAATGAGCAGGATCACGGTGTATAACCTGAAGGGTTTATCCGGCATAGAACTTAGCACTAACGACTGGGCTGATTTTTTTTATGACACCCAGGGAATAAAAGGATTTGCCCAGAAACTCGACCATGCAACAGCATTGATCACCCCTGGCTGGGAAGCCAGAAAAATAAAACGCAAAAGATTGTATTGGATTGGATCCACATGGTTAAAAAATGCCAGAGATCCAATTCTTTTCAGGTGGAAAAAGTGGAATCATTTCATACAGTTTGAGTCAAAAAGGATCGCCATTATCAATGAATATATTTCCCCGGGTACAAATGCAGAGATAAATTTGGATTTCATCATCATTAGCGGAAACCCAAAAATTAGTATCCGGGATCTTCGTAAGATTTTTCCGCTGGGTGAGATCGTGATTGATGCCAGTAACCATCCATATAATGTGACAAAATGGTTGAAGGAAGCAGCAAAGTCTGGAATTACATGTCATGCGGTAACAAGAGACGGGGCATTCGTCAGGGAATTTAAAAAAGATGTTTGCATTTTGGAAAAATAAATGTAAATTTGCACCTCCAATTGAGGATCGGTAGTTCAGTTGGTTAGAATGCCGCCCTGTCACGGCGGAGGTCGCGAGTTCGAGTCTCGTCCGGTCCGCAGAAGCCCCAACACGGGGCTTTTTTTATACAAAATCGCTTTTTAAACGGTAACCAACACCAGGCTCAGTAATAAGGAGCGTGGGTAAAGAGGGTTCATTTTCGATTTTTTTTCTGAGCTGTGCAATATGAACCCTGAGAATTTGGGCATTTGCGGAATAGGGATTTGACCAGATTTTTTCACTGATAAATGAATGTGTTAACACTTTTCCCGCATTTCTGACAAAAAGGCTGAGCAAAGAAAATTCGGTGACTGTCAGTTTAATTTCGGTATTTCTTACTTTGACTATCCTGGAATTAAGATCAACTTCAAGGTCTCCACTGATAAAAACAGGAGATTCATCCAGGCGCAGGGAATGCCTTATGGCTACCCTTATCCGTGCCAAGAGTTCTCCGGCATTAAAAGGTTTTGTAATGTAATCATCAGCGCCGTTGTCAAGCGCTGAAATTTTTATGGATTCATCATCTTTGACGGTTAAAACGATAATAGGCAGATTGGACCATTCGCGCAGACGATGCAATACGTTAAGCCCGTCATCATCCGGAAGTCCCAAATCAAGAAGAACTACATCTGGTTTGTGCATGGCCACAGCCATTAAACCTGCACGAGCATTTTCTTCCTCAATAACTTTATAGTTGTTTGCCTCCAGCATCATCCGTAACAATCTGCGGATGGGTTGTTCATCATCAATGATCAATACTTTGTATTTACTGATATGTTCCATGGTCGATTTTCAAATGGATGATCACTTCAAGCCCCCCTGAAGGCCTGTTATTGATGGTGATAGTCCCTCCATGCAATTCAGTGATGGCTTTTGAAATAGTCAATCCCAATCCGGTCCCTCCTGTTCGTGTACCCGGTACCCTGAAAAACTTTTCGAACAGTTGATGACGAAATTGTTCCGGTATTCCAGGGCCTTCGTCTTTGACGCTAATGGATAACCCTTCTTGACCTGATCTTTTTACTTCAATGGTGATCAATGTTTGCTTAGGAGAATAGGATACGGCATTATGAAGCACATTGAAAAGCACCTGTTTAAGCAAATTGATGTCAGCGCGTATAAATGGTATGTTTTCCTCAATTTCAATTTTCAGTGAATGATCTAATATTTTCAAATCATTATTGACAATGCCTATGAGATCTGCGATAT
>CAZSDU010000033.1:0-23499 GCA_964605775.1 uncultured Prolixibacteraceae bacterium
TGATCTTTTTGCAGAGCTTCCGGACGGGTGTGCTCCGCTCATGTGGGGCACACACGAGCCGTCAGCCGAGCAATGCGGGCGGTTTTCGGAGGTTAGCATTCACCAAACCGGCAAACGATATAGGAAAAGTAAAGATACAACAAGTAAAACCCGCACTTCGGCTGCCGGCCGCCCGTTAGCGTTCATTGTAAAAAGACAGACGACAGAATGACAAAGAAATTTTTGCTGCATAAAGACAATAAAGAAAATGCCACCGCACAAATGGCACATTTGGTTTTGCCCGACACTAAAGCCCACCCTTCGCAAAACCAAAAGAGCCATTTCTTGCCAACGCACCCAAGCCCACCCACCAACCAACTGGAAAAGACTTGGAATTTGACAACAGTTTTTAACGATAGCAGGATTTTAAATAATAACTTTACGACTTATAAATTGAATATAATATAAATGGCACCAGACAAAGAAGCGAAAGCTAGAATAAAGATAAATAAGCTCTTAGAAGATGCTGGTTGGCGTTTCTTCGACAATGAAAATGCTAATGCAGAAATTGAAATAAGGTTTTCGGCAACAGATAATGAAAACAACCTAATCTTGTCAGTTTTTACAGGAAACGGTCAATTACTGAAAGAGATTCCTATAGCATTTCAACGCAACATCAAACTTAATGTTTCCGACTTTTCTTCAGGAACTAACTTTTGCAGAATTCACAACAATCATTTCTCTACTTCTGTCCAAAAATTTATTATTAAATAAAAAGGAATGCGCTCTAATGATCAGTTAAGGCCAATACATGATGATTTAAGATGGTCAACCTTATCATTTACAATAGAACAACCGAAAGACAGTAATCCTTGTTCAACCTGTCCACCTGACATTTATTACCCTCGGCAATCAAGTATACTGTTCCGGAATATTTCCCAGATAACCCTAAAGCAAGGGCTTGTAAACAACCCCGAAGTTCTTTTTACCATCGATTTCGATGCGGACTGGCTTATCGAAATGCACGTGCCGTATGTATTCATCCTCGAAGGCTGCAGGCTGAGCCGACAGGAAATCCAGATCATAAAAGCCATCCTTGATATAGGGATTGATGGTAAAATAACCCACCCTGAAAGAAGTCAGGTTCTGGAAAAAGTGGGTTCCCTGGCTGGGATCGATGCGGTAGTTGTCCAAGCCCGATTCAACAATCACACGGGCGGCACTGATCTGGGGCCATTTCACCGGTATGCCTAACCAGGGATCGCTGGATCCCCAGCGACCCGGGCCAACCAGTATATAATATCGCTTTTCGAGGATGAACTGATCATTCAGTATTTCCAGGCGACTGGCTATTTCAGCGCTTTTTGAAGCATCCCAGGCGTTGGGCTTCACATATACAATATCAAAAACACCTTTCACGATCCCATTTCCCAAGGCCGTATTGGAAATCAGAATCGAATCAGCAGGACTGATGCTTCCGGGATTCAGGTTGACTGTCTCATCCTTGCCGGCAATGGGTCTGATCTGCAATAAGCTGAACACCTTGGACTCTCCCTTAGGAAGATCAAGATTAACGGCAAACTCGATTTCCACGGGTTTACTCATTTCTCTTTGACCGATCTCCAGCACCTGTCGCAGAATTTCTGCCAGCGGGAAGGTGTCATGGTTCAGCAACTGTGAAAACGTGATGATCCTTTTCCCCGGTGAAATCGTACCTTCTTTGAGCTGATGACTGTCGTAATCAAAGGTAGAAGAAACGAGTTTCAGGGCATTATCTTCTTCGGCATCTTTAATTCTGAGCTTCAATAGATTAACAGTATCATCAATATTTGGGGAAAAACTTTCCGGTCGGAGATCCAGGGCGTAAAAATTTTTCTGTGTTTCGCTTAGGGCAAGGTCAGGGGTGGAAAGTTGCAAAATTTTTCTTGGATATTGGGGTGAAAACCTGATCCCAATCCCTCCATCCACAATGTATTTTCCCAATCCGAAAGCAATATTTGCAATGCCGTCCTCAGGTTTTTCAGGGGCTATGGGATAAAAATTAATGGACCGGGCAACCCCTGATATTGCGGGGTAAAAACGATCTCCGTAAGGTCGGCCGGTGACCTCCTGAAGGACAATCCCCATTTTTTCTTCATCCACCATGTTCAGGGTGGCTGCCATATAGGATTTGCTGTCTTTGAAATAAGCTGAAGCATACACGCTTTTTATCGCTTCACTAAGCTTTTCGATCATCATTCTTTCATTGAACTTGATGTTCGGCAGCATGTAAGTGGAATAAATCCCTGCAAATGGCTGGTAGTGGGAATCCTCCAGTAAGCTGGAGGAACGGATGGCAATTGGGCTGTTGACACAGGAAATAAAGGTATAGAGATCTTCGTGTATCCTGAAGGGCAGCCTTGCTTTTACGAATCTGGCAAGAATATCCTTATCACTGCGATCGGACAGGGCTATTTCAAAAAGGTTGTTTTCTTCCATGAATTCATCAAATACATCCGTTCCCAACACGACAGTCCGGGGGATAGAAATGACGACATCTTCATAAAAATCTGTAAGCCGGTTTCTTTTAATCAATGAATCAAGAAAAGCCAATCCCCTTGCTTTCCCCCCGATGGATCCTTCACCAATACGTGCAAACTGCAAATATTCATCATAGCGATCCCGGTCAAAATCAGCGATAACCCCACGGGCTTTGTTAATGCGAAAGGCAGTGATGGCATCGAAAAGGTAACGTTTAGCCTCATCCATATCATTGGCAAAAGCTTTTACAGAAACCTCCCTGAACATTTCAGCAATCGGAAAGAGCGCTCTGGCATTCAACCATTTTGAAAAATGGTTGCGTTGCATATGATAGTTCAGGGATGCATCAGGAATTTCAAATATTTTATCCTGCAACGACTTTAAATCAACTGCCCGCGTGATTTCCCTGCCATTATTCGGGTCAATAAAAATAAAATCTCCGAAAGAAAAATATTCGTTGATGTAATTCCTGAGCTCTATGGAGAGGGTCTTGGAAAGTTTATTCAGGAAACCCACTTTAAGCTGCCGGGCAAGCGACTCGTATTCTGTATCCGTCGACTGAAAGAGTACCGGCATGAATTCATCTTCAGCCCTGACCTTTTCCACAAATTTAATTCCGGCAGTTTTATCGTTCTCTCCCTCTCTCATAAAACTGATATCGGTGATGATGCCCAGGAGATTATTCTTGTATTTCTCCCACATCGAAACAGCTTCTTCATAGTTGGTGGCCAGCAGAATCTTGGTCCTGCCCCGCATTCTGAGCATTTTCTGATGTTCATTCAGCCCTTCAGTCATAAAAGTTTTTGACTGTTTCAGCAGGATTTTATAAATATTCGGCAGATAACTTGAATAAAAACGGATGGAATCCTCCACGAGTAGAATAGACTGAACGCCCAATTTGGCATCATAATCAATATTCATCCTATCCTCTATCAGTTTGATGATAGCCAGAAGAATATCGGCGTTACCCAGCCAGCTGAAAACATAATCAATGGCGCTCAGGTCCCTCTCGTTGAGTTTAAGATTGACTTCGCGGGAGAATGGCGTCAGGACGACGATGGGAATTTTGGGATACTTTTCCTTGATTCTCATGGCCAGATCGAAAGTGTCAGCCTTCTCGATATTGAGCATGGAAATGACCAGTTCAATCCGTTTATCCTCCAGCACCTCAAAGGCTTCCTCTTCAGAAGTAACTTTTATAAATTGTGGTGGATAGCGGAGGTTCAGGGAAACATATTCCATGAATATCGCTTCATCAATTCGTCCATCTTCCTCCAGCATAAAGGCATCGTATGTACTCGAAATCAGGAGGACCTGATAAACCCTCCGCTTCATCATCAAATTAAAGGAAGTCTCTATAAAATAGTACTTCTTGGGATCCAAGGGGTTTTTCGATCGGGGCATGGGCTTAAGTCTTTTTATGCTCAAAAATAGAAATCTTTTTGGGAATGCCGTTGAGATATTTATTAATTTTAGAAGATGAAAAAGTTACTGTTTTTATGCCTCTTCATCCCATGGATGTTTCCGGTTGCCGGACAAACTATCGTTGATTCCACTAAACTCTGGAGTGTTGAGTATTTTCACTATTCCAATTTTTCGCATACAACAGAATTTATTAAATTCTCCAATGATACGGTCATTGGAGAATTCAACTATAAAAAAGTTGAAAAATCGACGGATGAAAATCACACTGTCTGGGAATTTCATGGATATGCCAGAGAAACAAGCGACAAAAAAGTTTATTACCGGCTTGACGCTTTACATTCCGAAAAATTATTGTATGATTTAAATGTCAATCCCGGAGATTCCCTGCTGGTTTATACTTTGTACAATTATCCACTGGCCATTTTTGATTCCATGATGTATTATGTAACCGGTAAAGACAGTGTTTTAATTGGGGAAACATACCGGACACAATATCATCTGAGCCTTAACTGGCCAGGCTCTATCCAGGAGGTGGAACAATGGGTTGACAGTGTGGGGAGTTTAAAGAGTGGAATGCTGCATAATACAACCGGAAAGGTCGGTGGAGATGGTTTTGATTTATTATGCTTTTACGAAAATTCCGTATTGACATATGATAATCCCTCAGTTGAGTCATGCTATGTGGTCACAGGTATGGAAAACCATGCAGAACCCAGATGTATTGTTTCATTGCAGCCAAATCCATTAGTGGATATTTCAAGTATAAGGATTGATGGAAATGGGGTTCCATCTTCATTCATTATTAAGTTTTACAATGCCACAGGAAGATTAATTTCCACTTATGGATTCACAGAGGAATTACAGCTCAGGAGGCAAAATTACCACCCTGGTTTGTACTTCTATATTATCACTTCCAATGGCCGAAAGATTGGTAATGGCAAGATGATGGTGGAATAATCCACCGGTTCCTAATTCTCTTTCAGGATATAATCATCATATTCCAGCTCTAAGCGAAGTTTGTGCTTTGACTCTTCCTGGGCCAGCAGGTAAAAAAGGGTTTTGATTTCAGGGTCCTCGGTACGCTCCGCCAGGATGGTATACAATTTGAATGCTGCTTTTTCCTTTTTCATGGCAAGCACCAGAGTATCCTGGTAAGGCATATCGGCTGCGGCACTCACATCCACCAGGTAATCGGCTATTTTCAGGTCTTTCACTTTCTCCTCCTGAAGGCTGACCATGCCCAGTTCTTTAACGCCCATCAGCTTTGCTTTATGCCGCATTTCCTCCTCGGCGTACTCCCGGAACACCTTTTTGATCTGGGATGATGTTGATTTTTCCGCCAGATGAAGATAGAAATCAATGGCAGCTTGCTCTTCTCCTATGGCAAAATCGAGGATCTCGGATATATTATTAAAGGTTTTCATGTGTTCAAATTTACGATTTCAGATTTGCTTAAATGCTTGTTTAAATTCGTTATCGAAGCGTTTAACCAGGAAGTCGCAGCCAAAATCGAAATGACTTTTGTTGTTCTCATCACAGCTAGGCTGCATCCATAATTTCCCGTGTTCTTTATGCTCCGGTAAAAGCGTTATGACTTCCATTAAAATATCTTTTGGATTTTCCGGTGAGCTGATTCCAAAGACTTTCATGATCCCGCTCAACTGGCGGAGAGAATTCATTTCAATACGTGAATGCATGACTTTATCAAACTCCTGTATCACTTTCTGGGAATTGGTAAAAGTCCCTCCGATCTCGGTTGGGAAAGAAGCGGGTAACACGAGATCTGCAGCATTAGCAGTATCGGTCATGAAATAATCCTGAACCACCATAAATGATGCCTTGTCAAGCATTTTTTCCACAAAAGCCCGATCTGTGGCACAGCCAATGGGATCTTCGCCGAAAATAAACAGGTTGCGGAATTTCCCCTCCTGGAGGGAGTCGAGTAAACATTTCGTTTCGGCTTCCGGCAATGCATCCAGGGTCCAATTCATTTTCAGGCGTTCATTGTAGCTCACATCATTCAGATCCTGTCCACCGATACCATAATGCGGACTAACCCCCATATCGAACACTCCCTGGGAATTGTTCTTTTCTTTGAGGGCGATCAGGCCGTTGGCGGTTTTTCCCAGTTTGCCCGTGATCCTGGCCAGGTTAAAGATCTCCCTACAGGTATTTCCGGAAATTTCCTTTTCCGAGAAGATCAGGATGGCATTCATCTCATGGTTATATTCAACGGCAAAGGCAGCGATATCTTCGCAGGTCAGTCCCGACATCAGAACCAACTCATTGAAATCTTCTTTCAGCAAGCCTGATTTATAGTCTTCCAATCCATCCACCCTGTCGCGAAGGAATATGGCATTCTCCAGTCCATTTGAGAGCAAGTAATGATTCAGGGCTTTAACGAAATGATAGTAGGATTTTACCCTGAATTGCCGGTCAACTTTGTGGGACATCGAATTTTTCTCCTTTTCAGTAACAAGAACTACCGGTGTTTTTCTACGATGACGGGTATGCTGAACCATAAACCCGGCGACGGCATGATCCTGGTTGATCTCGGTTCCCAGGAGATAGATTTTACTGGCCTCTGCAATCTCATGGAGGGGGACATTGATCTCACAGTTTGAGCGATAACCCTCTGCTCTTTCCAGATAGTGGAAACTTCCTACATTATTGGTAGCGGCAGCAGCTCTGGCTAGTTTATGAATCAGATAAAGCTCTTCATTCGACAGCCTGGCACCTCCGAAGAATGCGTTTTCATCGGCAGCAACAGATTTGATCCTTGTATGAATCAAGGCAAAAGCATCCGGGAAAGAAATGGGTTGAAACTTTCCATCCACTTTCAGCATGGGTTGGGTAATCCTGTCGGTATCATTCAGGACATGATAACCAAATTTTGGATATTTACACAGATTTCCATCGGTATTCACCAGTCCATTCCTCCCGGTAACACGCATGGTAAAACCATTTTTCTGATGTAGGGTGATGGCACATCCAACCCCACAATAATTACAGATGGTTTCAGCTTCTGTGGTTGTAACCGGACCCGGTTTGAATAAAACATTTTCCGTAATTGCCCCTGTAGGACAGGTGGAAATACATAATCCGCAGGATTCACAGGGAGTATCCTGTAAGGCATCACCCATACTCGGAGCCACATAGGTATCAAATCCCCGGTTGATTAGCCCCAGGGCATTGGCCCCGGCCATTTCCCGGCAAATCCTCACGCAACGTGCACAGAGGATGCACTTGTTGTTGTCGATTTCGATATACGGATGGCGGAAATCGACGGTGTATTCTTTGAATTCACCTTCATAGGTTTTCTGCTGCGCATCATATTCGCTTGAAAATTTCTGGAGATCGCAATTTAAAAAAGCTGTGCAACCGCATTCCAGGCAGCGTTGGACTTCGTGATGCGCCACTTCTTCACTGTTGTAACCCAGTTCCACTTCTCTGAAATTGAAACGCTCGCCGGCGGGAAGGGTAGGCATTTCTTCCCGATTTTGTACGGCAAATCTGCCCTGGTATTCCTCTGCTTTCTGCTTTTTAAAATTATCCTTTCTACTGGTAAACGGCTTCTTCAATGGCATAATTGGCAAGCCCATGAGATATTGGTGGACGCTGGTGGATGCTACTTTTGCCTGAGCAATGGCTTCGATGATGGTGGCGGGTCCGGTTACCCCGTCACCGGCTGCAAAAACCGATGGGATTCCGGTTTGCAAGGTGGCTTTATCAGCCTCGATATCTCCCCATTTATTAATGTTTAATTCTCCTCCTTCCGCGAAGGCATTGATATCATCAATGAAATTCACATCCGTTTTTTGTCCGATGGCAGCCAGGATATAATCAACTTTCACTTCAAAATCAGAACCCTCCAAAGGAACCGGGCGACGGCGTCCGGAGGCGTCAGGTTCACCTAATTCCATTCTGATACAGCTAATGGATTCCACTTCGCCCTGGGCATTTTTATTGATTTTCTTAGGCAGGGTCAGAAACAAATACTCCACCCCTTCGAGTTTTGACTCATGAATTTCAATGGGATTGGCCGGCATTTCCTTTTCGGTACGGCGGTATATCACATAAACTTTATCCGCCTTGCAGCGAATGGAAGTACGGCAGCAGTCCATGGCGGTATTTCCTCCGCCCACCACCGCGATGGTTTTCCCTCTGAAATCGTATCGTTGTCCGGTTATTTCCATGTTTTTCAGGAAATCAATACCGGAATATACATTAACGGCATCATCGCCTTCGCATCCCACACCGGTTCCCTTTTGTGAACCAATGGTGAGTACCAGCGCATCATATTTTTCTTTAATTTCCTTATAGCTTAAGTTATCTCCCAGGCGTTGATGATAATGTATCCTGACGCCCAGGTCGGTGATATTCTTTACTTCCTTATCGAGAATATCGTTGGGTAAACGATATTCAGGAATGCCATAACGAAGCCAACCTCCCGGTTTAGGGGCAGCTTCATAAATATCCACCTGATGTCCCTCAATCTGAAGGAAATGTCCGGCTGATAATCCACCGGGACCGGCGCCGATGACAGCTACTTTTTTTCCCGTAGAAGGTTTTACGGAGGGTACATATTTATCTGGCGACTCAAGGTCAGCATCAGCTGCAAACCTTTTCAGGTAATCGATTCCCACCGGGGCACCTTCATCCAGCAGGTTCCTCCTGCATTCCGACTCGCAGGGACGAACGCAAACCCGGCCGCAAATGGCAGGAAGCGGATTAGTTTCCTTGATCAGCGCGATGGCATCATGGTAAAGTCCTTTTTCGATCAGGGAAATATAGCCCTGAACATCTACGCCGGCCGGGCAGGTTTGTTTGCATGGACCGATACAGTCGGCATAATGGTTGCTAAGCATAAGCTCCAAGGCCATCTTCCGTGATTTTCGGATTCCCTCATTATCGGTGATGATCTTCATACCTTCCGTGATTTTCGTGGAACAGGAAGGTTGATGTCCGCGCATGCCCTCCACTTCAACCACACAGACATAACAGGAAGAAAAAGGTTCAAGCCTATCATCATTACATAAGGTGGGAATAACTATCCCGTTTCGCCGGGCAAGTCCGAGAATGGTTTCCCCGGGAATTCCTTTGACTATATTTCCGTTGAGTATGATATTCAAAAAATTGTCGGCCATATATATAGTTTTTTAGTTGGTGAGTTGGTGAGTTGGTGAGTCCAATAACCCGCCAGCTCACCAGCTCTATAGCTCACTAGCTTAATAAGATTGAGTTAAATTTGCATTTCGAGTAACAGACTCCGCATTTGGTGCAGATTTCCTGGTTAATCAGGTGGGGTTGTTTACGTTCGCCTGAGATGGCCTTTACCGGACAATTTTTAAGACAGACCATGCAACCGGTACATTTCTCTGCATCAACGGTATAGGTCAGCAATGGTCTGCAGACCTTTGCCGGGCATTTTTTATGCGTAATATGAGCTTCATACTCATCCCTGAAATAACGAATGGTGGTCAATACCGGATTGGGGGCAGTCTGTCCCAGTCCGCAAAGTGAATTATCCTTGATCTGGAAAGCAATTTCTTCCAGTTTTTCGATATCCCCTTGCTTGCCATGACCATTGGTGATACGGTCGAGGATTTCCAGCATTCGCTTGGTTCCCATACGGCAAAATGTACATTTCCCGCAGCTTTCTTTCCGGGTGAAATCAAGGAAAAATTTGGCTACATCCACCATACAGGTGGTTTCATCCATCACCACCATACCTCCTGAGCCCATGATGGCGCCCGTAGCATTGACAGAATCATAATCGACGATGGTGTCGGCCAGAAATTCCGGAATACAGCCTCCGGAAGGGCCACCCATTTGGACCGCTTTGAAACGCTTATCGTTTTTAATCCCTCCGCCGAGTTTAAAAATTACATCCCTGATGGTCATTCCCATCGGGACTTCCACAAGCCCTGAACGGCGCACCTTCCCGGCAAGCGCAAAAACTTTTGTCCCCTTGCTTTTTTCAGTACCATAAGCAGCATATGATTCTGCCCCGTTGAGGATGATCCAAGGCACATTGGCATAGGTCTCCACATTGTTGATGTTGGTCGGGTTTTTCCATAACCCAGAAACAGCAGGGAAAGGCGGGCGTTTTCTGGGCATACCTCTTTCGCCTTCAATCGATGCAATCAGGGCTGTTTCTTCTCCGCAGACAAAAGCTCCGGCACCTTCCTTAATATAGATATCGAGATCAAATCCCTGCAATCCGAAAATATTTTTCCCCAGATAGCCTTTTTCATGAGCCTGACGGATTGCGATGTTCAGTCGCTTGATGGCCAGAGGATATTCGGCTCTGCAATAGATCACCCCGCCGGTGGCTTCAATGGCATAAGCGGCAATGATCATCCCTTCCAGCACCGAATGTGGGTCCCCTTCCAGCACCGAGCGGTCCATAAAAGCACCGGGGTCGCCTTCATCGGCATTGCAGATCACATACTTATGCGGAGATTTGTTGGCATTGGCAAATTTCCATTTCATTCCCGTGGGGAAACCTCCGCCTCCTCTTCCGCGAATACCTGATTTGAGGATGGTATCAATAACCTCTTCCCGCGTTATTTTTTCTGTTACAATTTTTCTGATGGCGGTATAGCCTTTTCTTTGCTCATATTCATCAATGGATTCAGGATCCATGAACCCGCAATTGCGCAGGACAATCTTCACCTGTGAATTCAGAAAATCATTTTCAGGAGCTGGAAAAAGATCACTGTAAACAATATAATCGCGGATGGGATCATGCTGGTGGATATGTTTTTCGATGACCTCCACAGCCCTGTCGGCATCCACTTCTCCGTAAAGATAAGTGCCTGTTTCATCAGTAATTTCCACCAGGGGTTCCCGGTAGCACATTCCGACACAAGACGTTTTTTTTAGTTCGAAGTCCAGCTTATCCGACTCCTTAAGGGCTTTGATCTTTTCATAGGTCTTATGGGCACCTGCAGCTATCCCGCAACTTCCAAGACCGACTGTAACGGTAGTTGTCATATAGGATTTATGATTTTAGATTTACGATTTCAGATTAAGATTCCCTACGCCCCGTTAATTGCTTTCGGCCAGTTTGATATTTTTCACAATTCTTACGGCTTCATTCCCGGTTAGTTTACCATAAGTATGGTCGCTGATCATCATAACGGGGGCAAGTGAGCAGCAGCCCAAACAGGCGACCGACTCCAGGGTAAACAGACGATCCTCCGTGGTCTGTCCGTCTCTGACTTTCAACGCTTCTTCCAGGGCTTCGGTGATTTCTACGGCATTCTGAACATGGCAAGCAGTCCCGTGACATACCTTGATGATATGTTTACCCACTGGACTTAAGCGAAATTGCGCATAAAAAGTCGCCACTCCGAACATATCAGATAGCGGGATACCTGTTTCCCGTGACAGTTTCTCGAAGGCTTCCCGGGGAATATATCCGAACACTTCCTGTGCCCCCTGAAGCAGGGGAATAATATTTCCTTTCTTCCCTTTATATTTAACGATCAGGGCATCAAGCAAACTCAGATCAACCTTAGTGGACAGGATGGATTTTTCATTGGTTTTCAGTCTTGCAACGCGCATTTTGTTTAATATTGAGTTTAATAAGTAATTACGGAAATTCGTTTTTTTCCGTCCATTCGAACCGTCAGTGGTTTTTCAAAATGAACAATGGTAAAATAGTTTGTCTTTTTCAGAGTTTTCTGTTGTCTGAGGATATCATAACGGACAAAGCTATTGGAAAACTCCGGCTGAACGCAGAAATAGCCGACATTCATGGAGGTTACATTATGAAAGAAGTGTGAGCCTGAAGAAGCATCCAGAGGGAATCCTTCCAGGCTGGTTTCCACGATCACTTTTGCATTGGATATCTGTGGCCAGGCGACCGGGATCCCGATCCAGCGATCACGGGTTCCCCAGCGTCCGGGTCCAATCAGGATGTATTTCTTTCCCTCTTTACCCATTTCAGAATTAATCCTGTCCATTTCCTCAGCCATCTCCACTGTTTTTCCCTTATCGAAGGTATCCGGGTCAACAAACACCACCTCATGAATATTCTCCATGATTCCGTTGCCCATTTCTTTTTCGCTATAGAGTAATATTTCGTCCTGATTGATTTTATCCATATCCACCACGAAATCCGTTGCATTTCCGATCAGTGGTTTAATCTGCAAAAGATAGAAGGAGGCTTTATAGTTTTCATCTTTGTTAAGGTCAACGGCAAACTCGATCTCCACGGGTGAACCCAGGGCTTCCCTCACCAGATCAAGAACCACTTCAATGGTTTTGGCCAGTGGAATATAGTTGTATTTTAAAATATCCGCAAAATTTACCACCCTTGGACCGGCTTCCCTGAGTCCCGCGGTGATACGGTTATTCTCAAGGGAATAAACCGATGCACAATGGGTGAGGGTTCCATGCATTTCCGCATCATCAATATCGAGTTTTCTTAAGCCTGCATCTTCACCTTCCAGAAGATTGATATTCTTTTTTCCCAGGTCAACGGCATAAAAATAAACCTGGGAACCGGTATATTGATCTTTCGGAGAATTGATCTCGAGGTTGGGATACAACGGGGCAAAACGGAAAGCCTTCTCCCCTTCCACCACATACCTTCCCAGCCCAAGGGCGATCACTGCAAAACCTTCTTCCGGTTTCATGTGGGCGAAGGGATAATAATTATAGGATTGCGCAACACCGCTGATATGGGGATAGAAAACATCGGCATACTGATGACCCACGACTTCCTGAATGACGACAGCCATTTTTTCCTGGTCAATCCTGTAGTTGACGGCTTCAATATACCCTTTGGCAATGGGTGAATACACGGATGCATAGACCAGTTTGATGGCATTCATGAGCTGTTCCAGTCTGACTTTGGGATCCGGATGATTATTCGGGATAAGGTAAGTTTCGAATATTCCGGCAAAGGGTTGATTCAGCGAATCCTCGAACAGTCCGGAGGAACGCACTGCCAGGGGTTTTGTGATCAGGCGGACGATCTGTTTCAGCTTACGGATGAGTGTTTCCGTTAATTTGCCTTCGATAAACCATTGCTTGATCAGATCATAATCATTCTCCATGACCGCCTTTTCCCTGAGTTTATTCCGGTCGAGAAAATACTCAAATTCATCGGTGCCAATGATGGATGTTTTCGGAGTCCGGATATTGATATTGGGAAGGTGTTGGGAAAAATCATAGTTATAGATCAGGGTATTGACAAAAGCCAGCCCCCTTCCCTTTCCACCAAGCGCGCCATCGGTCAGGGCAATGATATTTCTTTCATCCAGGATGGCCGATTCTTCATAGGGGATCACCTTCCCGATGTTCTGTTCATTTCTGAAATGCTGTATGATACTGGTGAGGTATTCACGAAGACTGCTCGGGTCTTTGAAATCGGTGACTTTTGCAGGATTCAGGATTTTGGCTACCTGGATTTCGCCCCTGGCCATCAACCAAAGCGAAAAATGATCCTTGCGGGCATGGTAAAGTAAGGACTCTTCGGGAATGGTTTTCAGGAGATCTTCAAATTCTTTGAGCGACTTGGCAACAGCGATCTGGCTTCCTTCTTTATCCCGGTAAATAAAATTACCGAAACCCAGGTAATGGGTAATAAAACTTTTAAAATCCAACAACAGGGTATCGGAATTTTTAGAAATGAAAGAAGCTTTCAGTTCATAGGCCATCTGGATATTCTCTTCATTCGATGACTGTAGGACAATAGGGAGGTCTTTGATTTCTTTACGGGTATGTTTCACTAAGCTGAAGCCTGCGGTGGGATTCAGTTTTCCATCTTTTTTGAACTTGACATCAGAAATCAGGCAGAGGATAAATTCCTTGTAGCGGTTAAAAATATATAAAGCTTCTTCATAGGTCGAGGCCAACAATATTTTTGGGCGTGCCTTTAACCGGAGGATACGGTAAAGTTCATCTGTAGTAACATCCTCAATGATGTTTTTGGTCTGTTCCAGGACAATATTATAAAGCATCGGAAGATACAGGGAATAGTATTTTGAGGAGTCTTCAACCAGAAGAATGACCCTCACCATCCCGATGGAAGTATCGTTTTCGACATTGATCTTATCTTCGAGGTAGTTGATCATGGCGAAAAAAATCTTGGAATCGCCATTCCAGACAAATACCCGGTCGATCCAGGTCAGTTTTTCCGGTGTCTCCTCAAACCTGGCGACATCAGTATTACTGTTGAGCAAAAGAAAGACCGGGATATACTGGAATTGTTCCTTGACCCTTTTACTGATTTCCACGGGAAACTGCTTATCCGTGCCTATCATGATGATGATGAGGTCGTAATGCTTGGTTTGTAATTGTTCCATGACCTCTTCCTCTGTCGAAACCCCTGTAATTCTGGGCATTGTACTCAGGGAAAGCGCATAGAACTCCCCCAGCACATGTTCTGAAAAACGGCCTTCCTTTTCGATGCTATAGGCATCGTACAAATTTGCAACCAGTAAAATTTCTTTCACCTTAAACGGCATCAGATCATGATACAGGTCACGGTTATAGTTGGTGCGGTTTAAAAAAGTTTGGAGCAGTTGACGGCTGTATTTTACCGGAACATTTTCTTTGTCAACTGTCGCAGCATCGTCATGCCGGACTGTTTTTTTCAGGATTGCTTTTCCTTTAACACTGTTCAGGTAGCCGGTAATCAGGTTGGCCAGATTGATGATCAGATGGCGCTCTTCTTCCAGAAAAGGGCCTTCAAAAGAGACAGGAAAAGCTTTGGTGTAACATATCTCGATGAACCCCTCCTGGTTGTCGATGGTTTCGAATACCTGTTTTTGTGACCATTGGGTTTCACGAAAACCCGGACTTTTCAATTCTATATTGTTATAACGGATACGGCAGACTGCAAATTCAGGATATTGCCAGGCTTTGGGCAGGATGAGGCAGATCTGATGAAGTGCTTCTTCTATGGGTTTTCCGGTACGAAGAATACTGGTAGTCTGGTTTATGGCCGTTAGTTCTTTGAGTCTTTCCCGGGTTATGTAATGTCCTTCTTTCCCTTTGATCCCGTTAAGATAACCTTCAATAAGGCTGGTCAGGTTTAGCAGGAGATCGCGTTCTTCCTTCAGGAAAGGACCCTCGTCTGCCGGAGGAAATTCCTTGAGGTAGAAAATCTCAATGCAGCCCGTGGTATTGTCAATGGTTTCAAAGAATTGTTCTTGCTTCCACTGGGTTTCAAGAAAATCCTGACTGGTAAACTCCAATTCATCAAAGCGGATGCGGGCAACTGTTGATTCGGGGTATTGCCAGGCAAGAGGAAGGACCTGGCAAATTTCAAGAAGCGCATCTGGTATTGATTTATTCCGTTTTAATATAGTAACCGTTTCATTGATCGCGGAAAGCTCCTTCAGCCTTTCCCGGTTATTGTAAACAAGTTTTTCAACATCGACAGGATCGGGAGGATGAATCCTGTATGATTTTTCTTCGTCAGAGGGCATAATTCATGAGGATGGATGCGTCAAAAATAGTATAAAACTTTTTAAGAAAAAAAATAAAAAACTATGTTTCAATAAAATATGTAATTCACTTACAGAATATACGTGATTTACTTATTTATCCTAAGTAAACTTCGTATAAAATTGATAATTAATAATTTATAAAAAATATTTTTTTATTTTTTCTCAGACTGATAAAAATATTTATGTAATATTGTGAAAAAAATAACACACTAATTATTCATTAAATAAATAACCATTATGAACCCAATGCATCAAAAACTACTCGATGAATTCATGGCAAAGATCATAGCCAAGAATCAAGGTGAAAAAGAATTTCATCAGGCTGTCATGGAGGTTGCAGAAACGCTGATTCCATTCATTGAAGAAAACCCAAAGTACAAGCAAGCCAAAATTCTGGAACGTATTGCTGAACCTGAGCGTACGATCATCTTCCGTGTTCCCTGGCAGGACGATAAGGGAGAAATCCAGATCAATCGCGGCTACCGTATAGAGATGAACAGCGCCATTGGACCTTATAAGGGAGGTTTACGTTTTCATCCGACGGTCAATCTCGGTATTCTTAAATTCCTTGCCTTTGAGCAGGTATTTAAAAACAGTCTGACTACTTTGCCCATGGGTGGTGGCAAAGGGGGATCTGATTTTGATCCAAAAGGGAAGAGCGATAATGAAGTCATGCGTTTCTGTCAGAGTTTTATGACTGAACTGCAACGCCACATTGGTCCGGATACGGATGTACCTGCCGGTGATATCGGTGTCGGTGGCCGTGAGATCGGATTTATGTTCGGTCAGTACAAGCGTCTCCGCAATGAATTTACCGGGGTTCTTACCGGCAAAGGTCTGGAGTGGGGTGGTTCTTTGATTCGTCCCGAAGCAACAGGTTACGGACAGGTTTACTTTGCTGAAGAAATGTTAAAAACCCGTGGGTTAGATTTTAAAGGCAAAATCTGTACGGTATCCGGTTCAGGCAATGTTGCCCAGTATGCCACGCAGAAAACTACTGAATTAGGGGGCAAGGTGGTAACCTTATCCGATAGTGAAGGATATATTTACGATCCCAAGGGTATTGATGCAGAAAAGCTTGCTTTCGTGATGCACCTGAAGAATGTAAAAAGAGGACGCATCAAGGAATATTGCAACAAATATCCTGAAGCCAAATTTGTTGAAGGCAAACGTCCTTGGGAAATCAAATGCGATATTGCCTTACCCGCTGCAACCCAGAATGAAATCGACGGCAATGATGCCAAGGCGCTTCTTTCCAATGGTTGTTTCTGTGTTTCTGAAGGCGCCAATATGCCATCCACCCCGGAAGCAATTGAATTATATCTTGAGAAAAAAATCCTTTACGGCCCCGGGAAAGCTGCAAATGCAGGCGGTGTGGCCACTTCCGGTCTCGAAATGTCTCAAAATTCAATGCGTTTAGCCTGGACAAGAGAAGAAGTTGATCAAAGGTTACATACCATCATGATCAATATTCATAAAAACTGTGTAAAATACGGAACCGAACCCGATGGTTTCATCAATTATGTAAAAGGCGCCAATATTGGTGGCTTTGTTAAAGTAGCCGATGCCATGATGGCTCATGGCATTGTTTAATTTCAGTTCATGTTGATTGCTGAAGGGTCATCCGTGAGGATGGCCTTTCTTTTTTCCCGGAGTCAGGAAAAAGAACTTTGGTCTCAATACTTTATCGAAAACAAAAAACTGTATCAGGACAAAATCCTGGTCATCGTTCACCAATGCATACAGCCGATCCGGATCATAGGGAAGGGGTTTTCCTTCGTAATTCATATGTCCCCCATGATTTGCTTTATGGAATGCCTTCATCCTTTTGCTTTGCCCACTGGTATCTGTCAGGGTAATAATCAAAAAAGGCGGCGATTTCAGTACGGAATCTTTGATCAGCGGATCCATGTCGTTGAGCAAGGCTTCAAAATTCAGATCACGGAAACCGGAAAGAAAATTCAGGACTTTCAGGGTGTCGAAATTCACCACCGGATCATTTCCTGACAGGGAGTGCATTGAAAATTGCTTTTCCCCTTCCTTTCTAATTTCATATGAATTTTCCGGATCGGAGGGAAATTCTACACGTACTGAATGTATTCCGGAAATGCCAATTTTAAAAACAGAAAAGTCCCTCCAGTTTTTTTCCAGGGGAGTGAACCTTGGAGAGACAAATCCCCTGAAACCTGGCAGAAATGTCACATAAGGAACCGTGGAATGTTCCATGATCATATAGGATCCCAGGTTGCTTGGAATGGCGCCTCCCACATAATAAACTTTAGAAAGTCTTTCATAGGGGAAACATTTCAGCCAACCAAAAAAATTGATCCTGAACCTGAGTTGGTAAATTTCAACCTTGACCGAACTGACTGCCAGCTCCTTAATGATGTTATTATGCGCAGAAGCTGCAACAGGTTGCTTGACTTCCAGATCAAGCATGGTTTTCAGTAAAAGGTTGATGGATTGATTCTGTGCAGGGTACTTATCATTGACCATCCATCGTCCGGGCTCCACCCGGCTGAGTTTTACCGTATTGTTGTTTTTATCTGCCATGAAAATTCTGGTAATCGTAGCGGTGTCGTCAACAGCGAAATCACTC
The DNA here is from genome assembly GCA_964605775.1 of uncultured Prolixibacteraceae bacterium. Lineage (GTDB taxonomy): Bacteria > Bacteroidota > Bacteroidia > Bacteroidales > FEN-979 > CAZSDU01. The sequence goes on from CAZSDU010000033.1 coordinate 17,995, forward strand.
AGTGCCCTTTTAAAGGTAGACTTTGAATGAGTCAAAAAGAGAATGAGGGTGATCACGGCAAGAACGAGGACAATAATCAGGATATACTTATTTTTCTTCATGGTTCAGCAGAGATACTAAGATGAATGAATGTTTTTTTCAGCGATGGTCTGGGATGTTTTCCGGATATGTGATTTGATCATTCCAAAACCGAGAATCAGGATGACCGGAAGTAAAATATTGATGAGTTGCCAGAATAATCGCTGATGCGTGATTTTTGTTGTATCCAATAGTCTCATTTTTAACTCCCTTGATCTTACAGATATCAAACCGGAATCATCGCAAAGGTAATTCATCGCATTCAGGATAAATTCCTTGTTCCCGAAGGTCTGACGGGTCCATTGGTCATAACCCAGCGGCAGAGGATATCCCTGGCTGTAATGGAATTGATTTTTTATCATATCCCCATCCCCAGTGATCATCATTTTTGTTGTTTTACTCTTGCCCCTGAAGTCGAGATCAGGATTTCCCGATAAAGCTGGAGGAATCCTGTAAAGATAAGCAGAAGTAAAATCACCCTCAAGCAAAACGGCTACCGTTTGAGGACCTTTGTTATACATCTTTTCATCGGGTTGTTGTTTTAATATTTCGAGATCGATATAAGCAGGAGCAATGACAGTTCTGGAATAGGGTGAAGTGGTCAGCAATATGGTTTTTTTTATCCCGGGAGCCGAGACGGTATCGAGGCTGCTGATGAATTCGGTGCGCAAAACATTCATCCCGTTCACAACGGGATGTCTGATCACCGGGGTCAGTACCGGAAAATAATAAAAAGGAAAATATTCAAGTTGGGGCTGATTGCCAATTTGTCCGGTTTTGATTGGAATCTGAAGGGCATTCAGATCCAAGACGAGATTGGTATTCATCCGTACGCCATAGGTGAAAAGCTGGTCTTCAAGATTAACATCATTGGTTATCCCCATGGTGGCGCCATATTTTCCAAGGCTGTCCATGCATGCAAAAACGGGATCCATCAGCCACAAAACCCTTCCTCCCCTCATGATGAACTGGTCGAGCAGAAATTTATCCTTCTCATCAAAAGCTTTGGTGGGTCTGGCAATGATAATTGCCTTGTATTTGTTGACCAGCCGATCGTGGATTGAATCCGCTTTAACACGGATCGTCAGGCTGTTGATCTTATGATTGATTTCTATGCGGTCGACACTATAAAATTCACCCAGCGCCTTTTCAATGTCAATGGTTTCCTCCCGGGTTAACTCTCCCTGCCCCTGAAGGAATGCAATCTGAGGTTTTGTTGTCGTGCTGAGTTTCTGAATGGCACTGGCAAGATTATATTCCAAGCCCTGGATTGAATTATTCAGCACGAGCTTGGAATCCTGTCCCAATTGCGTCATCAGGAGTTGTACCGGGACCTCTTTACCCTGGTAGGAAACAAAAGCGCCGGGAAAAATGATCAATTGGGAAGACTGTCCTTTCTTGCTGACGCGAAGATCAGCGGGTTGCAACCCTCTTTCCGCCAGAAGGCGATAGCCGTCATTCCGATCTTTTGCATTTGGATTTGCAGAAGGGTCAACGAATTCGTACTGAATATAATGGCTATATGCCCTGAACTCATCCAGCATTTCCCGGGTCTCATTGGAAAGACGCTTGAAGCCGGGGGGTAGATCACCCTCGAGGTAAACTTTAAAGAATACGACATCCTTCAGCTCCGTCAAGATCTTTTTGGTAGCTGGAGATAGGGAATAACGTTTTTCCGAGGTCAGGTCAAAGCGGGTAAAGAGGAAGGAAGCTATGATATTAACCAGCAAAATGATAATTACTGCCAGGAATATCTGGGTAATATTTGCCTGTCGTATATTTTTCTTTTCTTTCATTTAGCTATTCCTCTAATTAAGCTACCATTTCCGGCTTTCAAGGGACAGTTTGGTGAGCAGCAGAAAAAATCCGGTCAGGCTTAAAAAATAGATCAGATCCCTCGTATCGATCACGCCGCGGCTCATCGCATTATAATGGGCATTAATGCCAAGGGATTCCACCATCAACCCGATATTTCCTGAAAGGATAAAGGAATAGACCAATTCAAAACCCAGATAAAAAAAGAAACAAAGAAAGACCGAAAGGATAAAGGAAACAATCTGGTTATCGGTAAGAGAAGAGGCAAACACGCCGATCGCGACAAAACTCATGGCTAAAAAAAGCAAACCCAAATAGGAACCCCAGATTCCTCCCATATCCAGATTTCCAGGAGGAAGCCCAAGTTTATATATAGAGATAAAATAAACGAAGGTCGGAAGCAGGGAAAAAATCACGAGAACCACACCGGCAAGAAATTTTGCCAGGATGACCTGAAGGTCGGATAATGGTTGCGTCATCAGCAATTCGAGGGTGCCGCTTTTCTTTTCATCGGCAAAAGACCGCATCGTGATGGCAGGGATCAAAAAAAGAAAAACAAATGGGGACAAAATGAATAACCCATCAAGATTGGCATAACCAAAATCAAGGAGATTGAACTGCATGGGGAAAACCCAAAGGAACAAACCCATGATCAGCAAAAAAACAATGATCACGATATACCCGATCAGGGAATTCAAAAATCCGTTAACTTCTTTCTTGAAAAGTGTGAACATGCATCGGCATTAACAAGCATGCAAAATTAGCAATTTTACAGCTTCACAAAACACTCCTTGAAATGTATCCGGTATAATCGACCAGCCTGGGCGAGTATTTTTCGCCCAGCAAATGAGAGGAAACCAGAAAGTCAGCCGTCGACCGGTTACAGGCGGTAGGCACATTATAGACCACGGTGATCCGTAATAATGCCTTGACATCCACATCATGAGGTTGAGGTTGCATAGGATCCCAGAAAAAAATCAAGATATCGATCTTCCCTTCTGCGATCAGAGCGCCCAACTGCATATCCCCACCCAAAGGACCAGATCTGAGTTTAATGATATCCTGTTCAATTTTTTCTCCTTCTTCAAGTTTTTTCAGAATCGTTTTCTCAACCAGTCTTCCGGTTGTGCCCGTACAGACAAGGCGATGTCCCAGCAAGGTTTTATAATTGAATTCCACCCATTCCACCAGGTCCATTTTCCTGTTATCGTGGGCAACCAAAGCAATATTTTTGGATTTTTCCATGATATAACACTATCAACTTTTCACTCTTCTCTTTTCACTTTTCACTTTTCACTTTTCACTTTTCACTTTTCACTTTTCACTTTATAAAATCTCTACCGTAACCGCTTGGTCCATCTTCAGGCCTAAAAGGCTGCTGGCCTTACTCCTGTTGATGGCAATTTCAAGGTGTCCGCTGGCACTAAACAACGCCAGCATCTCACCTTCATTGACATCCTGATAGGATTTGCTGAGCTGGGTGATGCGATATGAAGGAGAACGGAAAGTGATCACAAATTTCCGGTTTTTCACATGGGTTTTAAACAGATCCTCAGTAATGTTGGTGAATACATTTTCATAATTATCAATATAGATCACTTTGCCCTTGATCAAGTCTCCCTGTATCACAGGCTGAAAGGCCATTTTGGCCACGACTTTATCCTTGGGATGACCCAGTTCTTCAAGGGGTTTTCCGCTAACAATATGACAGGCCACTTTTGCAAAAACATCTTTCGCGGGAAACGTAAAGTAATCAGAATCCTGAATGATGTCGATATCGATGATGCGATCAGGTTTCCGGTCGAAGATCAGGGAAAAAATTCCATTGTCTGCTGCAATAAAATAGTGACCCTGATACAATACCAGGGTGTGGGGGGTATTAATGCCAGCTTCCGTATTCACGGCCAGAATATGCACTGTGCCTTCAGGAAAATCATGGTAAAAGTTGCGGATGATAAAAGCTGCCTGATTCAGATCAAATGGAGGGATGCGATGTGAAATATCAACGATGGTCACTCCGGGCAGATGACGGAGTATAGCGCCTTTTACTGCAGCGGAATAGTGATCCTTAAGTCCCCAGTCACTGGTCAGCGTAATGATGGCCATTGAATTATTTGTATTTTTGCGTATTCAAAGGTACATATTTTTCATGAGTGAGAAAACAATCAGCATAGAATCCGTCCATCCGCTTGATATTTTTGGTTCTAATGACCAGAATTTGGAGGTTATTCGAAATTTCTATCCAAAACTTAAAATTCTTTCGAGGGATAATTTTGTTAAAGCCATAGGGGAAGAATCTGACCTGCTCAACTTTGAACAAAAGTTCAGTTCACTGATTCTGCACTTTGAAAAGTTCGGACGTCTGACAAAAAAAGACATTGAAAACCTGATGGGTTATGAACCCCTTGCCGGAAATGGTCAATCCTCCAGCAATGAATCCTCTGACGGCATCTTGGTTCATGGAAAAAACGGCATGTTGATCCGTGCCCGGACACCTAACCAGCGCCGTCTGGTGGAAAGCAGTGAAAAAAACGATCTTGTATTCGCCATTGGTCCGGCCGGAACAGGCAAGACTTATACTGCCGTTGCGCTGGCAGTACGCGCCCTGAAAAACAAGGAGATACAGCGGATCATCCTGACCCGTCCTGCAGTAGAAGCAGGAGAGAACCTTGGCTTTCTTCCCGGTGATCTGAAAGAAAAACTGGATCCCTACCTTCAGCCGCTTTATGATGCCCTTGGGGACATGCTCCCCACCCAAAAATTATTGCAGTACCTGGAAGACAGGGTCATCGAAATTGCTCCCCTGGCTTTTATGCGCGGACGTACCCTGAACAATGCTTTTGTTTTGCTCGATGAGGCACAGAACACCACTCCCAACCAGCTTAAGATGTTCCTCACCCGCATGGGTTCGTCGGCTAAATTCATCGTCACCGGCGACATCACCCAGATCGACCTCCCCCGGAATCAAACCTCCGGGCTCATTCATGCCCAGAAGATACTTGCCGGCATTCCCGGGATTGAATTTATCTGTCTCGATCATTCCGATATCATCCGCCATAAACTGGTAAGCAGGATTCTGAATGCCTATTCACGTGAAAGATAGCGTCTTTATATACCCGGGTAACATCTAAAAAATTGATGTATTTTTGTAAAAAAACAGCCTATGGATTCCGTCCTGATTAAAACCAATTTCTCGTTTCCCGGTCAGAAGAACCTGTATAAAGGGAAAGTTAGAGACGTTTATAATATCGATGACCAATACCTGGTGATGGTGGCCAGCGATCGTATTTCAGCCTTTGATGTGGTTTTACCCCGTGGAATTCCATACAAAGGACAGGTGCTTAACCAGATTGCTTCCATGTTTCTGGATGCTACTGCTGACCTGTGTCCTAACTGGAAAATCGCCTCGCCTGATCCCAATGTCACCATCGGAAGGTATTGTAAAATCTATCCCGTGGAAATGATCATCCGGGGCTATCTTACCGGTAGTTCCTGGAGAACTTACCAGAAAGGCATACGCGATATTTGTGGAGTCACGGTTCCGGATGGGATGAAAGAACATCAGCGTTTTCCTGAACCCATTATCACACCCACTACCAAAGCTGCTGAAGG
>CAZSDU010000034.1:0-23309 GCA_964605775.1 uncultured Prolixibacteraceae bacterium
GTGCATCTTGCTTTGTTGTATCTTGGTATTAAAAATACGCATGTAGGCCCGACATTACCAGGATTTTTAACACCAACTCTGTTAAAAGCCGTCCAAGACAATTTTGGTGTACAGACAATCACATCTGTTGAAGAGGATATGAAAATTTTTGAACTTGATTAACATAAACCATTCCTGAATACGATGTTCTGATCCTCGATTGTCCGCTTATATTTTCTGGTATTATTTAGTCATTCAAGAAGAATTATTTCATAAAGCTTGCTTATTGAACAATAGTTCATTACCTTTGTGGCGAACTATTGATTAATATAAGCATGTCTCCAAGAATAAAAGTGTTAAGAAAAGTTTCAAATCCACCTATAATTAAAGGGTTTAAGCCTTATGGTTCAGAATCTGAAAAACAGAATCTGGAATTTGTTAACTTATTATATGAAGAGTATGAAGCCATACGCCTTAGCGATTATGACACCCTTAATCATCATCAGGCATCTCTTATGATGGGTGTTTCCAGACCTACCTTTACAAGAATCTATGCTTCAGCTTTACAAAAGATTGCAAAAGCATTTGTTGAAGGCAGACCCATTACTATTGAAGGTGGAAAAGTTTATTTCGACAGCGACTGGTATCATTGTAAAGAATGTAGTTGCTTCTTTAATAATCCCGAGAAAGAAATACCTGTTAATCATTGTCCGCTTTGTGGAAGTCAAAGCGTTGACAAGTTTGATTATGAGAATACCGATGAAGAGATTGTTGAAGATATGTGTATTTGCCCTCAGTGTGGATTTAGACAAAAACACCATTACGGAAAACCATGCAGCAAACAACTATGCCCCCAATGTCAAAGTTTAATGAAAAGAAAAGGAAGTCCTCATTGCAGAAATTTTAAAAACCAATAATATGAGAGTTGCGATTGCTTCCACAGGGAATACTTTAGAATCGAACATTAGCCAACAATTTGGTCGCTGTGAGTACTTTGTAATTTACGATACAGAAAGTAAAGCCATAGAATTTATTCCAAATCCTAACAAAGATTTAGCAGAAGGCTCAGGGCAAGCATCAGTGCAAATGGTTGCATCGCGTAATGTCAATAAAATAATATCCGGTGATTTTGGAATAAAGATAAAACCACTGTTAGATAGCTTTAAAATACAGATGATTGTTCTAAAAGAATCTAAAAAAAAGATCAATGATATCATTGAAATGTTAAACCATTAAAAATAATATAGTATGCCAAAACACGATGGTACAGGTCCGGATGGACAAGGTTTTCAAACCGGACAAAAATTAGGAAAATGTGCGGAATTGTCTGATAAAGAAAAGTTACTAAAAATCGGTAAAGGAATGGGTAAAAAACGCAATTCCGGTGGTGATAAAGGAAAAGGAAAACGTTTAAAAAACGGATTAAAATAGTATTCATAATTTTAAAAGGAGGTTATTATGCCAGGCTTTAATCAAACAGGCCCTATGGGACAAGGTCCTATGACAGGGCGCAGAATGGGACGCTGCACTAATTTTGGTGCGAATCTTAAAAATCAAACTGATGAAATAAAAGAAAGCACAAACGAAAATCCGTCTGAAAATATTCAGGGGCGAGAATTTGGATTTGGTCGTGGAAGAGGCGGAAGAGGGTTCGGTATGGGACGACAAAACCGTTTCAGAGGTGGTTTTTAATTAAAATTAAAAAATTTAAAAAACAAACATGAAAAAAAGAATTGCTATTCCTTTAGAAGGAAATGTATTATCAGCTCATTTTGGGCATTGTCAGGCTTTTGCCTTTGTGGATGTAGAAAATGATAAGATAACCAACATCACCGTTTTAGACCCACCGGAGCATCAGCCCGGCACGTTTCCACGTTTTGTGGCTGCTAACGGCGCTACCGATGTTATTGGAGGTGGCATGGGTCCCCAGGCTATTTCGCTATTTAATGCAGCAAAAGTAAATGTGTTTATAGGTGCACCTGTCGAAACGCCTGAAAAATTAGTAAATGACTTTATTGCCGGAAAATTAGAGCTAAACGTCAACTATTGCGACCACGACGATCCATCTCATGAACACTGCAACCATTAATACTCAGCGCAATATTGACGAGCGGTGTATTCAATGTTTTACCAATACTTACAACCGGTTGGGAGAGAAGTTTAACTGCTCTCCCAACCAAATGTTATTGTTCAATACAAGAGAAAAAGAGGTATTTTTAAAATACAAAACCGGAAGCAGCCCCATAATTCAACGGGAATTGAATCGCATATTTTGTCAAATTATCGACAATTTCGATCTATTTTCCGAGGAAAAGGAGTTAAGTAATCGGGTTGCATTAAAATTGTACGACGAATGGAAGCCCAAGGTGCTTTCTTCCGAAAATCCCTTTGATACTGCTCTTCGGCTTGCCGTGGCCGGAAATATTATGGATTACGGAGCAAACAACAGCTTTCATATTTCTCAAACCATTGAGCGGGTGATGAACGCTTCTTTTGCTATCAATGATGCTGATTTATTGAAATCACGAATTGCCGAAGCAGGAACCATTCTCTACCTCGGCGACAATGCCGGAGAAATTGTTTTTGACAAGCTTTTCATTGAAACAATAATGCATAATAAGGTTTTTTATGCTGTTAAAGGAGCTCCTATTATAAACGATGCGACCATGAACGATGCAAAACTGGTAAACATGGAAAGTGTTGCCAACGTGATTTCAAATGGATATAATGCCCCTTCAACAGTTTTAAATAAATGCAGTAAAGAATTTCTCGAAATTTATAATTCGGCTAACCTTATTATTTCAAAAGGGCAGGGAAATTTTGAAGGGTTGATGAACGAAAACGATAAACGGATTTTTTTCCTGCTTATGGTAAAATGCGACGTCATTGCCGAAATTCTAAATGTTGTAAAAGGCAGTTTTGTTGTTTACAAACTTCTTCGGATACAGTAATTATGAAAACAATTAAAATCGGAATTATCATCTGCGACCGCTATCATACTTGTGCCGGCGGTAAATGTTTCAGAGCCTTACAAAATCGTGAAGGAGCCTTTGAAATGTATAAAGATAAAGAGGTTGAACTTGTTGGATACACCACTTGCGGGGGTTGTCCAGGGGGAAATATTGAGTACGCTCCTGCTGAGATGAAAAAAAATGGAGCTACACACATCCATTTAGCCACAGGGCTGCTAGTTGGTTACCCTCCTTGTCCTAGGCTTAACCATTTTGCCAAATTTATACCAGAAAAGTATGGTCTCAAAGTGATATTTGGCACTCATCCAATTCCTCAGAAGTACTTTACCACACATATAAATCTGAACACTTGGAACTCCGGATTCTATCAGGAAGCAATAAAAGATGCACTTACCGACGAAGCTACTCGTTTGCAGTATGATTAATAAAGGAAATTTGAAAATTGCCATTGCCAGCGGAAAAGGAGGAACCGGTAAAACAACCTTAGCTACAAATTTAGCTGCCTTCATTGCCGAACAAAAAGAAGTAGTGTTGGTTGACGTGGATGTGGAAGAACCTAATGCAGGGCTTTTTATTAGCGGCACACGCATCCGGCAGGAAGATAAATATAAAATGATTCCTCGCTGGGAACAAGATCAATGCACATTTTGTGGGATTTGTCAAAATGCTTGTAAGTTTCATGCTATATTGCAATTAGGCAAAAGTATTGTTGTTTTTCCGGAATTATGCCACAGTTGTTATGCCTGTTCAGCACTTTGTCCCACGCAAGCGCTACCAATGCAACCTGAAAAAATTGGAGAACTAACAGAATATCAAATCAATAACAATCTTCACTTTATCGAAAGCAGACTTGATATTGGCGAGGAGCAAGCCGTACCGCTGATTGCTCAGACAAAGAAATATGTTAAAACAAAATATTCAAAGGTCTATTTTCAGGTTTTTGATTGTCCTCCTGGGACTTCCTGTCCTATGATAGAAGCAACCAGAGATGCCGATTTTGTTATTTTAATTACGGAACCCACCCCTTTTGGCTTACACGATGTAAGTCTTGCTGTAGAAACCATGCGTAAACTTAACAAACCCTTCGGAATTGTTATAAACCGTTTTGGCATAGGTAACGATGATCTAATAAAATACTGCAATAAAGAAAATATTCCAATGATCGCCAAAATTCCCAATCATCGTAAGATTGCTGAATATTATTCTAACGGCAGGCTTATTTATATTAAAATTCCTGAAGTAAAAGAGGCATTAAAACAAATTATGAATTATTGCGCGGCAACGATTGAAAAAGAATCAGAATGAAAGAGATTGTCATTATTTCGGGGAAAGGTGGAACAGGTAAAACTTCCATCACGGCTTCGTTTGCCGTGTTGGGAGGCAAAGATGTGGTAGTTGCCGATTGCGATGTAGATGCTGCCGATATGCACTTGCTTTTAAAACCCGATTTTAAATTTTCAGAAGAATTTTACAGTGGCGAAATTGCATCTATTGCACAGTCAAACTGCACCGGTTGCGGAAAATGTTTTGAGGTGTGCCGTTTCGATGCTATTTCTTTTCTCAATTCGCACTATAACATCCATCCTCTGAGTTGCGAAGGTTGCGGCTATTGCTCACTTGTATGTCCCACATCAGCTATTATAAACAAAAAACGTTTATCGGGAAAATGGTTTGTCTCAACTATTAAAACAGGCAGCAAAATGACACATGCCAGGCTTGACATTGGCGCTGACAATTCGGGGAAATTAGTTGCTAAAGTAAAAAATGAGGCAAAAAAAATAGCTTCCGAAGAGGCAAAACCTTTTATCCTTATTGATGGCTCACCGGGCATTGGTTGTCCAGTTGTTTCATCGTTGTCTGGAGCTAATTTTGTGATATTAGTAGTAGAACCTTCTGTTTCCGGTGTGCACGATTTAAAGCGGGTGTATCAGGTGGTAAAAAATTTCAATATCAAAGCCGGATGTATCATCAATAAAGCAGATTTAAATTCCGAAAAACAGCAAGAAATAAAAGATTTCTTAATCGAAGAAAATATTGTCCATCTTGCCGATTTGCCTTACGATGAGAGTTTTACAAAAGCAATGGTAAACGGAATGACCATTGTTGAATACGATCAAGGTGAAATAAATAAGATACTTTCTCAATCTTGGAAAAAAATAAAAACAGTTTTATGAACTAATAAAATTTTAAATAATGAAAACGACAGATGTATTAGTTATTGGAGGCAGTGCTGCCGGCATGGTAGCAGCTTTAACAGGGAAAGCTCATTGGCCAAAAAAGGAGTTTATTCTGGTAAAAAAACAAAAAGAGATGATGGTGCCCTGTGGCATACCATACATTTTTGGAACACTTGATTGCAGTGACAAAAATATAATGCCCGTAGATACTTCTTTAGAAAAAAACGGAATTACTTCAATAGTAGATGAAGCCATTGAAATAAATCCCGCAAAAAAAGAAGTTTCATTTGCCAGTGGTGAAAAAATCAGCTATCAAAAACTTGTCATTGCTATTGGTTCAACTCCGGTGAAACCTGAATGGCTAAAGGGTGCAGATTTGGAAAATGTCTTTGTCATTCCAAAGGATAAAAACTATCTTGATGACATGAAGAGCAAGCTTGGAACGGTAAAAAACATTGCTGTAATCGGTGCAGGCTTTATCGGAGTAGAACTTTCCGACGAGCTTTCAAAACAAGGGTATAATGTAACGCTTATTGAAAAACTTCCTCATATTTTAACGCTAGCTTTTGATCCGGAAATAGCAGAAAAGGTCCATGGATTGCTTGTAAACAGAGGTATTGACATTATTACAGGCAAAGGAATAAGAAAAATTTTGGGAACAAAAAAAGTTGAGTCAATAGAGCTTGAAGATGGCTCAGTGATGAACATAGACGCCGTTGTGCTTTCAATGGGTTACAAGCCCAATAGCGACTTAGCAAAGAATTCTGGTATTTATGTTGATGAAGATAATTTTATTGCCGTTGATGAATATATGCGTACCCACGTGAAAGATGTTTTTGCTATAGGTGACTGTGCACAAAAACGCGATTTTGTTACACGTGGACGTGTATCCACCATGCTTGCCTCAACAGCTTGTGCAGAAGCCAGAATTGCGGGCATGAATTTGTTTAATTTACATGTGGTAAAAACATTTAGTGGAACTATAGCTATTTATTCTACAGCAATCGGAGATACAGGCTTTGGAACTGCTGGTGTTACTGAACAAAGAGCCGGACAAGAAGATATTGTAACTGTTACTGGCACGTTTGAAGGTGTAAATCGCCATCCAGGTAACTTACCGGATGCTCACAAACAAATTGTTAAACTTATTGCAGCTGAAAATTCAGGAATAATTATTGGTGGAGAAGTAATCGGCGGAAAAGAAACCGGTGAATTAACCAATGTGATTGGTTTAGCCATTCAAAACCGCATGTCAGTCAATTCGTTTTTAACCATGCAAATTGGCACCCATCCCTGCCTCACAGCTTCTCCTGCGGCATATCCTCTTATTAAAGCTGCTGAAATGATTGCTGTAAAAATGACCCATAATTGAAAGATGGTCAAAAAAAATTAACTGGTATGAATATAGAGAAATTCTAAAATTTCACAAGTACAATGGTGAAAGAAAAAACCATTGTGGAATACGATGCCAGAGTATTAAAAAAAGACCCTGGTGGAAACATTAAATAAAATAGAAAACAAAGTAACAATTTAAATTTTAAACCATGAGAATTGCATTTACAGCCAATGGAACTACCTGGGAATCAGTGATTGATTCACGTTTTGGAAGAACTGAATTTATTGTTGTGTACGATGAGGAAACAAAAGAATTTACAACTTTTGATAATATGGCAATAAAAGAAGAAGCGCATGGCGCCGGCACTGCCACCGTTCAGAAACTTTATCAAATGAAACCCGATGTGCTGATAACAGGCAACGGACCAGGAGAGAATGCCACCTTAGCCTTAAAGCACTTGAATATTCAGATTTTTGTGGATGCGCATAATATGACATTACAACAAGCGTATGAAAATTACAAAAGTGGAACCCTTAAAAAATTAAATTTTTGAGGCAACATGAACATCATCAAGGCATTGGCGGAGGACACGATGGTGGCAGTTTGGTATCGGTAAAAACAGATGCCATATCTCCTGACATATGGAAAAAATTGACACGCCTCATACAACACCCATTTTCGATACAAATTTGGAAGCAATCTCCCAATTCAGGAAACAATTCATAGGCAAATTTGTTACAGAAACCAAGCTCATACAAGGACTGAATGACACCCCTGATGAGATTGAAAAAAAATCAAAATACATTGAAGCACTGATGCCCACAGTAGCTTATATTTCCATTCCCACACGTCCTACAGCCTTTAAGCAGATTGTTCCGGCAACGGAGCAGATGGTTACTGTCGCCTACCAAATGTTTTCCAGCCATAATGTTCAAACAGAACTACTGACAGGATACGAGGGCAATGCTTTTGCAACTTCAGGTAATTTTGCCGAACACCTATTATTTACGTAAATTTCCTAAGCGAAAGACAGCATGCAAAAAGTAGAAAAACTTAATCCCGAATCGGGAGTTGAATTAAAATCCTTTATTGCCAAACATTACGATAAGATTATGAATACATTATGCTTTGGCTTATACCGGCGTTTTATTCAGAAAGCCATTGAAGATAGAGCAAATCGAGACGAATTTAAGATATAATAACAGAGATTATTTTACTTCAACCAATCTTGATCCGGATCCATGGTTAGAATAAAAAACTAAAAAACAATGTCAACAGGTTATATACATTTATACACTGGTAATGGAAAAGGCAAAACCACGGCAAGCATAGGCCTTGCGATAAGGGCTGCCGGTGCCGGAAAAAAAGTTCATATTGCCCAGTTTGTTAAAGGGATGCACTATGCTGAGTTAGATGCCTTAAAAAGATTTCCCGAAATCGAGATTATTCAGTATGGTTTGGATTGTTTTATTAAGAATAAACCTACTGAAAAAGACATTAAAGCAGCTCAGATTGGGCTGAAGGAAGTCGCCGCAATAATGATGGAAAACAAATACGATATAGTGGTTCTGGACGAAGTTTGTATTGCGTTGTATTATCATTTATTCGAAGTCAGTGAGTTGATAAGTATTTTGCTTAACAAACCAGACCCTATGGAAATCATCCTTACCGGCCGTTACGCCCCACCAGAACTCATTGAAATGGCAGACCTGGTGACCGAAATGAAAGAGATAAAACATTATTTCACCCAAGGGGTAAAGGCCCGTAAGGGCATCGAATTTTAACTTCAACATCATACTGTAAACAACAGTGATTATCCCTTTGAAACAATGCTGCAGGAATGGCAGTTGACATGAAACTAAAAATTGCAGTATCTTTGTGACACGAACTATTAAAAATTGAATAAAAAGTGTCAGCATTAAAAATAATAAAGATGAATTATTCATTGATCGCATTGGTATTTGTTTCCATTTTTTGCTGTAGTTGCAAGAAAGATGATGGCTCCCAGCCAGTTGCCACAGCTACTGATTATTCGAAAGCTGCGCATTGGTTATCTTTACCTGCCCCGGTCATGGCAGTTGACGTTTTTTATCTTTATCCGACCTGCTGGCAGAAGGTTAATTCAAGCGATCCAAATATATGTAACATCGACAACCCTTCGATGTTGGCAGGGGCTCTCCCTGCTTTCGAACGCCAGGCAACAGCTTTTGAGACTTTTGCAAATGTTTACGCCCCTTATTACCGTCAAGCCGATGCCGGCTATACTTTGGCATTATCTGAAGATCAGCGGGAGAAGGTCATAGGAGGAATTCCTACATCGGATGCCACTGCAGCCTTCGACTACTATATTCAGCATTACAATCAGCACCGCCCATTCATTTTAGCAGGACATTCACAAGGGTCGAATGTTCTGATCCATTTGCTTTCAGGATATCTGAAAGACAACCCTAAGGTTTATCAGCGTATGATTGCTGCTTATATTATCGGTTATCCGGTAACTTCAACCTTCCTGGCCAATAATCCTCATTTGAAATTTGCCGAAGGTTCCGATGACATAGGGGTAATTATCTCCTATAACACCCAGGCTCCCAGTGTTATTCCGCCTCATAATCCCGTGGTATCAGATATTGTAGGTCTGGTCATCAATCCGATTACATGGACAAGAACCGAAACAGAGGCAACGACTGCTGAGGGTTTGGGGTCCCTCATGCCCGATTCGGTGACCATGAAATTTAAACCCGTACCTCAATATGCTGATGCCAGAGTAGATATAAAAACTGGAGTCCTGATCTGTACCTCGGCTGACTCCAACGGGCTATATCAATACACCAAATCTTTTGGGAAGGGAGTTTACCATAGCTTTGATTACCCCTTTTATTTTTTCAATATCCGGGAAAATGCCCAGCAAAGGGCTGACCAATTTCTTCGCAAAAAAGCAGGTCGTTAACACTACTGTTAAAGATAATCCTCACTCCCTGCTTTAATTCCGGTAAAGGGCTCAATGGCCCGGGCATAAATGCCATGCACCCAGGCAATGGCCAGACCGTAATTGGTGACAGGAATACCGGCATCAATAGCTGGTTTTAATCGACTGATCAGTTGTTTACGGGTGATCATACACCCTCCGCACTGAATGATCAAGGAATAGTCGGTGATGGGTCTTATGATTGTGCTAAGTCCGGTGACCACATCAAAATCAAGATGCTTTCCGGTAAAATTACTCAGCCAGCGGGGGATTTTCACCCTGCCGATATCATCACAGGATACATGATGGGTACAGGATTCAAGGATCAGGATACGGTTTCCGTCCTTCAACTCACTGATTTTGGGTGTACCCCTCATATAGGCTATAAAATCTCCTTTCTGACGGGCCAGCACAATACTGAAGCTGGTCAGGGGAATATCTCTGGGGATGGAGGCATCTGCCTTAGGAAACACCTGGCTGTCGGTGATGACCAGGGCAGGCTTGGGATTCATCTTTTTAAAGAAGGCATCCACTTCCCGTTCTTTGCATACGACAGCTATTCCATCATGATCCAGCACATCCCGAATCACCTGAACCTGGGGGAGGATCATTCGGCCTTCGGGGGCTTCCATATCAATGGGTGTGATCAGCAAAACGACATCCCCATAGGAAATCAGGTCCCCGACCAGGCTCACCTTCTGATAGGCTGACCCGGGCAAGGATTTACGGATACCATCAATCACATCTTCAAGGCTGTCAGGATGAACCGCGCTGAATTCAATAAACGCAACCCCGAATTTTTCCTTTATAATCCCGGAGAGACCAAGGTCGGACTTTTCCAGGTCCGATTTATTGTGGATGATAAAAAAAGGAACATCCTGTTTCTGAAAATCTTTCACCCATGAGGTTTCAGTGTCATCAAACTGATTATGGACGATGATCAGGATAGCCAGGTCAATGATCTTGAGTATTTCCCTGGTTTTCGTCATGCGTTTTTGTCCCAGATCGCCAACATCGTCTATCCCAGCGGTATCAATCATGATCACCGGGCCAATGCCAGGGATTTCAATGGATTTTTTAACCGGGTCGGTAGTGGTACCGGCGACCTCGGAAACAATGGCTGTATCTTGGCCTGTCAGGGCATTGATGAAGGAACTCTTGCCGTTGTTCCTGCGTCCGAAAATACCGATATGTGGTTTATTGTCCCTTCCTTTTGTCATATGATTTTCATCATTAAATTATCCGTTCAAATCATCCAAACGATAGCCCATTTTCAACAGGTTTTCAGGTTTCAGGATTACCTTCAGTTTATCTTGTTCCATCATCTTTTTTTCGAGGTTTGCATCCAGGATATTGAGTCCCTTTTCCTTCATCAGGTGGGACAATTCAGAGGCTTTGTGATAGCCGATATAGGGAATCAGTGCAGTGGTAATGGCCGGGCTGAACCAGAGTTTTTCTTCATTAATCCGGACATTGATCTTAAGATTATCAAAAAGATTTGTTTTTACTGTCTGATCACAAGCAATAAGTAAACGCAGGCTTTCAATCATGGCCATACCGATGATTGGAAGGTAGGCATTCAACTCAAGGCAACCCTGAGCTGCAAGTGAAGTGATCAGTTGATCGTTGGCATAAACCCGGTGGGCGGCGCTGATCACAAACTCAGGGATTACCGGGTTGATCTTGCCCGGCATGATGGAACTGCCGACCTGGACCTGGGGAAGAGTTAGCTGGTGAGGTGGTGAGGTGGTGAGGTGGTGAGCTTGTGCAGTGGTGCCATGGTGCAGTGGTGCATTCGGATTGCAGAGGTCTGAGGCAAGGAGGCGGAGGTCGGAAACCATTTTTTCGAGGTTCACGGCATGGGCTTTCAGGGTAGCATGCACCTCTACGAAAGCATCCAGGTTACTGGTGGTATCGGGCAGGTTTTCGCTTCGTGTGACCGGCAGTCCGCTAAGTTGCTGAAGCTGCTGAATGGCTTCCATGATAAAAAAACGCGGTACGGAAATTCCTGTTCCAATGGCGCTACCGCCAAGGTTAACCAGTTTGATTCTTTCAAAACATTTGGAAACCCGCCACCAGTCTCTCGACAAGGCTTCGTTGTAATTGCTGAATAATATTCCGAAGGAAGAGGGAACCGCTTCCTGCATCTGGGTATAACCGATACGTAAGTCGTTCCGGTGATTTCCTTCCAAGTCTTCCACTTTAAATCTTAAATCATTGATGGTCTTCTCCAACAGGTTAAGCTGTTGCATCACGGCCAGCTTCAGAGAAGTCGGGATTACATCGTTGGTGGATTGAAAAACGTTGGCTTGCTCAAGCGGGTCTATTTCCTTGTAATCTCCTGGTTTTCTACCCATTTTAATCAAGGCGACATTGGTAATGATCTCATTCACGTTCATGTTGATACTGGTTCCGGCGCCGCCTGAGATAGCAGGGACTATGAAGGAATCAAAGTACTTTCCCGCTGAAACTTCTTCGGCGGCTTTGATCAGATAAGAGATGCAGGATAAAGATCGCTGCGCTCCCTGTATAGCATCCTGCATCCCTGCCTGTCTGGCAGGCAGGCTGCATCCTGCATCCTCATTTTTTTTCTCCACTGCCTTATGGTAGGCCTCCACTGTCAGATAGCAGGCCTTTTTCACCATCCCAATGGCTTTGTACCATTCCAGAGGGAAGAGGGAATGATCAGGAAAATTTTCCCTGGCCCTGATGGCATGTATCCCATACAGAGCATCCTCTGGCAATTCTCTGCTTCCGATATAATCTTTTTCCAGACGCATAAAGCAATGAAGAATTAAGAATGAAGAATGAGGAATTTTGATTTCATGTTAGGGTAACAACGATTTTTCATAATTTTACAGTTTTGATGAAACTGCTTTCGCCATGAAGCAAATATACTGCCTTTTCTTTTTCCTTTTTATTTCGGGTTATGGTTTTTCCCAATCCAATACTGAATTCTGGTTTGTGGCGCCTGAAGTGACTTCAGGACATGGAGACCGGCCCATTTTTCTTTATTTAACCTCCTTTGACGAGGCGGCCACCGTTACCATAACGCAGCCGGCCAATCCTGCTTTCGCTCCAATTGTGATCAATATTCCGGCCAATGGCACCCGGCAGGAAGAATTGACCTCCCGCATTGACATGATCGAGAACAAACCACCCAATACTGTCCTGCCCTATGGCATCCATATTACGGCAACAAAACCAATTACCGCCTATTACGAAGAAGCCTTCACCAATAATACGGATATCTTTACGCTTAAGGGTGACAATGCTTTAGGCACGGAATTCTATATTCCTTCCCAGGATTTTTTTTATAACCAGCAATTGACGCCGGCGGCATACAATACATTTGATATTGTGGCCACGGAGGATAATACTACCATTACGATCACCCCAAGCAATAATATTGTAGGACATTTAAAGGAAGACGGGGCATTCACGATTGTATTAAATAAGGGTGAAACCTATTCAGCCCAGGCTACGGTTACAGGTACTGGAAGTGCAGCAGGTCACCTGATGGGTTCCCACGTAACTTCCGACAAACCGATTGCCATCACTTTTAAAGATGACTCGGTCAGGGCTTCCGGTCAGGGATGTTATGATCTTATCGGGGACCAGATTGTTCCGGTTCCGGTCATTGGCACCCAGTATGTCGCAGTCAGAGGGTATCTGAATACGGCCATCAACGACCGGGTTTATATTATAGCTACCATGGATAATACGGATATTTTCAGGGATGGGAACCCGGTTCCGGTTGCAACCAGGAATACCACCGAGCTTTTTTCTTTTTCCATCCCTCAGACAAGTCCCGCGAGTTATATTGAAACGAGCCATCCGGTTTACGTTTTGCATGTCAGCGGATATGGCTGTGAAGTGGGAGGTGCTTTGCTTCCCCCGATCAATTGTACCGGTTCTGATGAAATCGCGTTTACGCGTTCCACGGTTTACGACTTTGGGCTGATCATCATTACCAAGGATGCAGCAAAGGGCAGTTTTATGATTGACGGTGATCCCACTCTCGTTCCGGCATCCGCATTCACGGCAGTCCCCGGAAATCCAGGCATGGTCTATGCCAGGATTGAATATACAACCACCCAGATCAAAGAGAACGAACCGCATATCATTTCCAATTCCACCGATATCTTTCACCTGGGGATCATTAATGCTTCCGGAGCGAATGGTACGGGAGGATGCCGGTATGGATATTTCTCTAATTTTGCCGACCTTAACCTGGGTCCTGATGCCTGGATATGTCCGGGAAATACAAAAGTCCTTGATGCCGGACCTGGAAGAAACTCATATCTCTGGAGTACCGGTGAAACCACCCAGACCATTACCGTCAGTACTCCCGGCACTTATTCTGTTACCGTGGATGACCATAGTTGTATCCTTACTGATGATGTAATAATCAGTTTTTATCCTGCTCCCACTCCCGATCTCGGGCCGGATCGTTTAATATGCCCGGGTCAGCAACAAAGTATCATGCTAAGTACAGCGTTAAGCTATAACACTTACTTATGGAGTACCGGGCAAACCAGCGCTACCATCAATGTCAATACCCCGGGCAGTTATTCGGTGACGGTTACCGATGGAAATACCTGCAGCGGGACAGGCTCAGTGAACGTCAGTGCAAGGCCTTATCCGGTACCCTCAATCATCGGTTCTCAGAACCCATGTGTGGGTTCCCTCGGTTTGAGTTACAGTGGTGATGAGGGAAAAACGGATTACCTATGGACCATTACCGTGGGCGGGACCATCCAATCAGGACAGGGAAGTAAAAACATCACTGTAAATTGGAATACTGTCGGGTCGCAACAACTCACCCTGAACTATACCGATGAGCATGGCTGTACTCCCCAACAACCCTCGGTTTACAATGTCGATGTTAACCCCCTGCCGGTTCCCGTCCTAGACGGTCCGGTTTCCGTCTGTTCCGGGATACCAAATCAAATCTATACCACGGAGACCGGAAAAACCAATTATCAATGGCAGATATCCTCAGGAGGAAGCATTACCGATGGCGGAACTCCCACTGATAACTCGGTCACCGTGACCTGGAACAATCCCGGAAGTCAAACCGTAAGCGTTGGTTATACCGATGGATTTGGTTGTACTTCAGCCGGTTTATCAAGTTTTCCGGTCACAGTCCGCAGCAATCCGGCTCCGGTTATTAGCGGACCCACCCCGGTTTGTGAGCTGTCCTACCCTACGGTCGTGTATTCTTCTCCTTTCTCAACTGGGCATATCTATTCCTGGAGTGTCAACGGCGGGATGATACAGCCGATGGCTAATCCCAATGAGATCAGGGTTCAATGGGGTGTTTCGGGACCGGCTTCAATCAACCTGACAGAAACGAATACTTATGGATGTCAGGCTTCTGCCCTCACTTATCCTGTCGTGCTGAACCCCAAACCCTTGGCTCCGGGTCTTATCATCGGCCCGGCTGCTGTCTGCGATGGTTCTTCAGGGCATAGCTTTAGTGTCCCTTCCATTCCCCATGCCACTTCTTATTCCTGGAGTTATTCAGGCAACGGGGCAGGGATAAGGGACGCCTCCACCAACCCAATCATCGTTGATTTTTCGCTGAATTCCAGCAGCGGGAATTTTACGGTTTACGGCATCAACGAATGCGGGAATGGTCCTGTCTCACTTGCTTACCCGGTCGTCGTCAAAGCCCTACCCGAGACCAGACTTGAAAACTGTATGAACCTATACATGAGCAATACGGCCAAGCCCTTTACCCTGAAGGGAGGCTTCCCGCTGGGCAGTGCTGGTTACTATGCTGTTGACAACACGATGGTTCCCTCCGGGATACTGGATCCCTCCCTCCTAACACAAGGCAATCATACCCTCACCTATACCTATGAGAATGCCCAGCAATGCTCCAAATCAGCCAGTCTTCAATTTTCCGTCATCAGCAATGCCTTTTCCTGCGGTCAAAATTTGACTGACCAGAGGGACGGAGAAATTTACCGCACTGCACTGATTGCCGGAAAATGCTGGATGGGAGATAATCTGAGGATAGGTAGCAAGATACCTGATGCCCGGCATCAAACCGACAATTGCCTGGTTGAAAAACATTGTTTGTCAACCGAAACCAATGAACAGTGCAGGGATTACGGAGGATTGTATCAATGGGATGAACTGATGCGCTTTGAAACCGCTGAAGGCGCACAGGGATTATGTCCGGGAGGCTGGCATGTCCCTACTGCTGCAGAATGGAATGCCATGCTGAACCTCGCTTACCAGGGAAGCGGGTTGGCAGCCTTTGCCCTCAGTGATCTGTACCTGACTCCGAGGGGGTTTGAAGCATTGAATAAAGGGATATATTACTACGCGGATACCTGGGCCTTCCTGGCCGGCAACACCCTTACCGCAAGTGTGTTCTGGACTTCCACTGAAAGCAGTCTTTCCCAGGCTATTGCTAGGGGGATTAACACCGTCAATCCAAGCGTGTCTTTTTATCCCGCAAACAAAGCCAATGCTTTTTCGTTAAGGTGTGTTAAGGACTGATCAGAATTTTAACTCAGATTTGCGCTTGAAATGTTGTAACTTTATGGCCTCTAAAACGTAGAAATCCTTAAGCGGATTCTTCATGAAACAATATTTTTTTCGATACGTCTATCTTTTCTTTTTCATCTTGGCCTGTTGGGGAAGTGTTGTTTTTGCAGAGGGGACAAAAGAACTGATGCCGGATCAAACCCAGAAAACCTGGCTGCTGATCGCCAGGGGAACGGTTCAGGGGCAAGCCCGGGATCCCTTTGCGGTTTATGGCACTTCCATTGACGAAGCTTACCGCCTCTGCATTCATATTGAAAACCCTGCCACTGAAAAAATATATTTCGGGCTGGGTCTTCTCAGGGGGAGTTCTGTGGCCAGCAATGGTTGGAGAATTCAACGCCCGGATGCGGGCAACTCGGTGATATTCCAAGCCAACATCCCAACTTCCGGCATCGGTTATATCAACTCTTACCTGGAAGCTTCTTCCGGGCCAAGCATTATCAATCCAAATGGGTATAGCGCTCAATCTGTACAGCCAGACATCCAGGGAGATTATTTCATGACCTTTGAGATCAACAGCAATACCAGTCGCACTTTCGATTATTTCGACATCACCGTAGTTAACACCCTGACGAACCAACCTATTCCCGGAAGAGTATATTCCAAAAACTGGCAAATTTCCACTTATGATGAGTTAAGCAATATTTTTTATTTCAAGGGCTTGATGTACATTTATACCAATGATAAAATTGTCACCCAACTGAACCCAAACGGGTTCGATGGCAGGCATTTTTCTTTTGCATCCAATGAATCCGGCTGTTATCCGATTAGCGGCAGCATGACTGCCGAACAGGCAAGAAAATCGGTCAGTGGTCGTCACACCTATCCACAGTTTAAGGTGTTCCTCAACATTCCCAATGAGGATTCTTATGAATATGGCACCCTTGGAACGCTTTTGCCCCCTCCGCCCGAGACGCCAGAGTTGACCGTCACCACCCACTGTGAAACCGGTACCATAGATTTTACCTTTCAGGTATCAGCAAGCGGAACTGCCGAGGTTACCCTTCAGCTTAGCCAGTCAGTCCCACCAGGTTCTCCTCCTTACACCAATATCACTGTCCCCATGACGGTTGTAGCCGGTTACAACACCATCACCTGGGATGGATATGACAATTCTATCCCCAGAAGGCAAATTCCGAACGGAAGTTCTTTCCCCTTTACGCTGAAGTACATCAACGGGCTCACACATCTCCCGCTTTACGATGTGGAAAACAACAGCAACGGATTTATTGTCACCCTGGTTAAACCTCCTTCTGCCAATGAGCCCAAACTTTACTGGGATGACAGTGGTTTGTCAGGAACCTCTAATTTCACAGGGTGTCAGAGTTCGCTTGGCGCCTGCCATCCATGGAATATTACAATCGGTGATCAGAATACCATCAACACCTGGTGGTATGTTGCCAATCAATCCACATCACCGGCCATCATAACAGAAGAAAGAATTCCAGCCCAACCTGTTGCCATAACGGGACCGACGACAGTCTGCCAGGGAAGCACTCCGCATTATTCGATTCCTCTGGATCCAAATTCAGAACTTTACCATTGGAGCTGGCCGGGAGGTGAAGTTACTACCAGTGAAAATTTCATCGACCCCGACCTTAACAGCGTGACGCCAGGGCCCGGTCAGATTATCAGTGTTTACGGGATCAACAACACTTCCTGCCAGCAAGGTTTGTCCAGGACACTCACCATTGAAATCCAACCCATACCGGACCTGACGACTGCATTAAGCCAGAGCGTTTGTTCCGGAATTGAAAAAAATATTTCCCTGACTTCAAGTTTTGACCCAGGAGTGACCTATACCTGGACGAGGGTTTCCTGTTCCCCTGAAATCACTGCTGCTTCCTGCCCGCCTGCCGGTCCATTTACCACTAACTTGATCTCCGTCACTCCATCTGTCAACGGAATGGCCACAGGAACCATCACCTATCACATAACACCCTCTTTAAGTTCCTGCCAACCCAGCAATCCATCTACCCTGATTTTAACAGTCAGTCCTTTGCCTGATGCCACGACCACTCCGGGTCCAAATTCAAGCCTTTGTTCCGGGTTGACAACCAACATCAGCCTGGCCTCTACTTTCCCCAGCACAACCTTCTCGTGGAGTGCGCCGGTCTGTTCCAATATTTCAGTTGTACCCCCCGGCGGAGGCGGAAATTCTATCACCAACACATTAAGTCTGACCAGCAATAGCCTTCCCGGTTCAGCTGATTATTCCATTATTCCGAACAATGCGGGATGTATCGGTAATACCATTCACCATTTTGTCACCGTCAATCCATCACCTGTTCCACAGATCAATGGTAGCCTGAATTTCAGCGTTTGTCAGGGCGTCCAGGAAACCTATACCACCGAAATCAATATGAGCGGTTACTCATGGACTGTTTCAGCAGGGGGGACGCCCATGGGACCCCTGAACACCAATACCCTGACGGTTCGCTGGGATGCCGTGGGAGCCCGTCAGGTTTCAGTGACCTATACCAATGAGAATGGTTGTTCACCCGTCGCTCCGACCACGCAGAATGTGACGGTCAAGCCCATTCCGAACGTTAAAACAAGTCCGGTAAATCCTTTCTCCGTATGTTCCGGTGAAACATTCGGAATCAACCTGAGTTCAGATGTTGCCGGAACAGAAACGAATACCATATTTACCTGGACGGTCAGTGGGAATGGGGCCACATTAACCCCAAATCCTTCGGGTATTCCTCCTACCACAGGTAATATCAGCAGGGCTTTCTCCAATTCCGGTAACATTCTTGAGCCCCTGGTATTTCATATTATGCCTGAAGCTGATGGCTGCTCCCCAGCGCTCCCGACAGATTTCACCGTCAATGTCAATCCGGTTCCGGCCGTTGCGACTTATGTACAGGGAAACCCATCTACGGGCCAGGGTCTTTGCAGCGGCACCCCGACCCAGGCTGTCAGTTTACAAACCAATGTCATCGGACTGAGCCCGGCCTACGCTTGGACGAATACCTGCGAAGCCGGGATTACCGCTTGCCCGCCTTCATCAGGCTCATCCAATCCCATTTCTGCTTTTACCCCGGGCAATGCCACCACTACTCCGAAAAACATCATCTATACCATCGGAGCCTCCGTCAATGCCACTTCTTCAGTTTGTAACGGACCGCCTGTTACTTATACCATTCAGGTCAATCCATTACCAGTGACAAGTTTTTCAGGGACCACAACCGTTTGCCAGGATTATCCCACAAAATACCTCTACCCTGCCGGAGCAGGCCCGGCTTGCACCTATACCTGGAGCATCAATCCGTCACCCTACGGGACCATAGACAATCCTGCCGCAGCCACGGCCAGCATCAAATGGATCATGGCAGGCATGGCCTCCCTGCAACTGAATGCTGTCACCTTCGATGGCTGCAGTTCCTCCTCTTCCCAGCTCATCACCGTGAATGCAAAGCCTGGGGTAACCCTTTCCGCCTGTTTCGATGAAGTCACCACAACTAATGCAAAACCCTTCTTACTCAGAGGAGGGAAACCTTTAGGCAATGGCGGGAAGTATTTTGTCGATGGCATCGAAGTCAGCGGAGGCCTGTTGAATCCATCCACCCTGAGTGCGACCACACATACAGTTTCCTTTACTTATACAGATGCCAACACCTGTGTGGCCACCGATTCAAGACCCCTGACTGTCGGACTATCCAATGCAGGTTATGCCTGTTATAACAATCTTTTCACTGATCCGCGTAACAACAATCCCGCCACCAATAAATATCCTACTACCACGGTGACTGCCAACGGCAGAACCACCTGCTGGATGTTGAAAAACCTGAACTGGGGAGATTACGTTTCAGCCGATAAACCCCAGACCGACAATTGTGTGGTTGAAAAGTACTGTCCTTCCAATGACCTGAATTGCACTTCTTATGGGGCTCTCTATCAATGGGATGAAGTCATGCAATACGGAAGCACTCCAGGATGGTCGAAAGGCGTTTGTCCACCGGGCTGGCATATACCAACGGCTACCGAGTGGCAGGATTTGATCGATGCCAACCAGGGAAATGGTATTGCCGGGGGGGCGCTGAAGGACCTTACCATTTCTCTTGGGTTTAAAGGTTTGCTCAACGGGATGCTTTATTTCAATAACATCTGGGCCTTTACAGCCAGCGACAACCTGAAAGCTTCCATGTTCTGGACTTCCAGTACGGGTACCAGCTACCCCATCGCCCGTGGGATCAATTCCGTCAACCCTTCGGTTTCCTATTACGAAACCAACAAAGCCAATGCCTTTCCTGTCAGGTGTGTTAAAGACTGAAATTCTGATCTGAATTGAAATTTCTCCCTTGTTATGTATTGTTAGGTAATTTAAATTTTGTAACTTTATAGGCTGAAACGAAAAGCCATGGTAGCATATGGCGTGAAATCATATCCTATGCGGTTACATTTTGTTTACCTCCTTATTTTACTCACATTCCATATTTCTGTTTTCGCTGAAGGTTCAGACAAATTAAATACCGGCTGCACTTCCAATAGCACAAGGTTGTATCTCTGCAGTAATTTTGACAATAAATGCAGTACAACCGGAGGACTGAGGTCACAGTTTGCAACATACCGAGAAATGGGAAGCAGTCCCGAAACCGAGCGACTTTATTTTATAACCAGGCCGGGGGAATTGGTGTATATGGGTTTTCAGGGCAGTGGTGCAGCATATAATAACCACATTGCTTACAGGATCAATTTTGCAGATGGAACTCCTGCCAAAGATGAAGCTAACCTGCCGACAACCGGGAATGAAGGTTACATTGCTACGATTCAAAAAGCCTGTGAGGGACCACAAGAATTGCTTCCTTTGGGAGGATACGATGCCATTTTATGGGCGCCTCCTGCTGAAGGAACGTATTACATTGAATTTGCAGTCAGACATAATACTACCAATGCCTTTAATGCCCAGCAGTTTAACATCGAATTATTTGACATCACCATTTATGATCCTTCAACCCTGCAGAAAAAGCCCGGAAGATTATACAGCCAAAGCTGGCAATTCGTGGAAGGCTCAAACTTTTCGGGCATCAATTATATGCTTTCTGACGACGGCATTGTCACCTCAGTTCAATTCAGTGGTATGGACGGGGGCGCCTGGGTACAGTTTGCTAATCAAACAGGCTGTCATGCCAGCGACTGGAATATTGGTAAAAAATCCCTGTGGAACCAACAGGCATTAAATCCTCAGTATAAAATTTTTCTGAACTCACCGGATCCCGATGTTTTTCCCATCGCGACCACTTTAGGACAGATCGTTCCACCGGAACCTTATGCTGTAAGAAATTGTAACGGAACCGTTGACTTTTTCGTAAACGTGGACAAGGAGGGGAACACCCAGGTCAACCTTGTTTTTACGCCCTCCACTTACACATCCCGTACCCTGAATAAAGTCATGACGGTGGGAAGCAATCTCATTCCCTGGGATGGAAAAGACGGGAGCGGGGTGGACGTTCCCAATAATGTTGACATCGCTTTTACCATCAGTTATATCAATGGCCTGACCAATCTTCCATTGTATGATGTAGAAGGAAATACGAATGGCTTTCTGGTCAATCTGATTTCACCTCCCCCGCCCTTAGGATCCCCCGCCCTGAAAATTTTCTGGGATGATGGAAATATTTGGGACCATCAAAGCTCAAACACACTGGATGTTAGATCGAATGACCTGACGGGCGGATGTTCATCTCCTTCCACTTTTCCGGGCTGTCATAAATGGCCCTCTACCGGTTCTGGCTGGGGTAATATGAACACTATCAACTCATGGTGGTACACCGTATCCACCAGCACAGAGTCGGTGACCATGCCCCAGTGGAGGACACCCACTTTGATGAATTTTCAGACCTCTCCCCAGAGTATCTGTGCCGGGACTTCAGGGGTAAGTTTCACTGTGGATCCTGAGCCCAATACAGAGCAATACCATTGGGGATATACAGGAACAGGAACGGTTACTTTTCTCCCTTCAGCCACTACCGCTACCAATACGGTAACGGTTGATTTCGGCGCCAATGTCACTTCAGGAAATATTACCGTTTACGGGAGTAATACCAACTGCAGCGGATTCAGCGGCCCGACCCAAACCCTGGCCGTCACGATCAATCCCATTCCTGATCTGACGACCCCACTCACTCAATCAAGCTGTTCAGGAGTCCCCTTCAGTTTTGCACTTACTGCAAACACTCCTTCAACCTATTCCACCACGGTTTCATCTGGCGACTGCAGCGCCAATATTGTCAGTTGTCCGACCATGACAGGTTCTGCGGCCAATCCCATCAGCGGGACTTTGTCTGTCAACAATCAGGCTAATGGTACGGTAACCTACCACATAACCCCAACCGCCATGGGTTGCCCCGGTATCACAAAAGATGTGGTTATGACCATCAAACCCCTGCCGCTTGCCGCCCTGAGCGGGGATAACCCGGTTTGTGTAAATGCCAGTGAAAAAACTTATACAACGGATGCAGGAAAAAGCAATTATGTTTGGACCATACCTCCCCAGGCCAACCTCACTGCGGGAGGAACGGCCACTTCCAATTCCGCCACCGTAACATGGAACACCTCAGGAACCTATTCTGTCGGCGTCAGATATACTGATCCGGTAAGTGGTTGCTCAGCTGTTACTCCGACCTATTTTCCGGTCACTGTTAACCCCCTTCCCACGGCCAATATCTCAGGAAGTACTGCCGTTTGCCAGAATGCCACAGCCCCGATGATCACCTTTACCGGAGCCTCCGCTTCTCCTCCCTATACCTTCACCTATAACATCAATGGGGGAAGTCCACAAACTGTGAGCACTGTTTCCGGAAACAGCGTGAGCATTAACGCACCCACCAATGTTGTGGGGACTTTCAACTATAACCTTTTAAGTGTTCAGGATGGAAGTTCCACTACCTGTTCTCAATCCCAGACAGGTACTGCCACCATCGTGGTTAACCCCCTGCCTACCGCCACCATTAACGGTGACGCCATCGTTTGTCAGAATGCCAACTCACCACAGATCACCTTTACGGGAGCAACCACCACTCCTCCCTATACCTTCACCTATGATATCAACGGGGGAAGTCCACAAACTGTGAGCACTGTTTCCGGAAACAGCGTGAGCGTTAATGCCCCTACTACTGCTGTTGGTACTTTCGTTTATCATCTGCTGAGCGTTCAGGATGGAAGTTCCACTTCCTGTTCACAAACACAAACCGGTAACGCTACAGTGGTTGTCAGACCACTTCCCACCGCCACTATTTCGGGAACTACTAACGTTTGTCAGAATGCACCACAGCCAATGGTCACTTTTACCGGAGGCTCGGCTACTCCTCCCT
>CAZSDU010000035.1:0-23084 GCA_964605775.1 uncultured Prolixibacteraceae bacterium
TGCCG
The DNA here is from genome assembly GCA_964605775.1 of uncultured Prolixibacteraceae bacterium. GTDB lineage: Bacteria > Bacteroidota > Bacteroidia > Bacteroidales > FEN-979 > CAZSDU01. The sequence goes on from CAZSDU010000035.1 coordinate 6, forward strand.
GACGATCAGGGTGGAGAAGCCGGCCGAGCGGTATGATGTACCGGAATATTATCCGCAGTACTCGAATATCAATATTTCCCTGGAAGTGAGTATGGAACAGCTGAAAAAGCTGGTGAATAAAAGGCTTACAGGTCAGCTCTATGCCGATACCAGCTTTGAGGATAACGACAGGGATAACCTGATGCTGTTTGCTTCCAGAACGGACAGCATCCTTGTAGGATTCGAAAATAATTTCCTGACCTATCGTGTACCGCTGAAGATCTACCTGAAGAAACGCTTTGGAGTTCAGCTACTCGGCATGGACATCGGCGACATCAAAGATGCGAATGCAGAGGTGGCACTCAGGTTCAAAACAAAACTGAACATCAACAGGAACTGGAGCCTCTCTACCCTGACACTGCCTGATGGCTATGAATGGATCAGCATACCGAAAGTTTCCTTTGCCGGGTTTCAGCTGCCACTACCGGTAATTTCGGATATCCTGCTGAATGGCAGCCTGAGTGATATTGCCAGAGGGATTGATAAATCCCTGAAGTCGGCGGTGGACTTGAGGAAGATCATGGGAGATGCCTGGACTGCCATGCAGAAGCCTTTCCTGATTTCACCCGGGGATTCGCTTTGGCTTAAACTGAGCCCCGCCCAGCTGAGTTCATTACCGGTACAGGGAAAGGGTGGGAGCATGCTGACTTCGCTCGGACTTAAGGCGCTGGTCGAGTTGTATTATGGACAGGAACCTGTCTTTACCATGAACCCTGAACTTCCTCCCCTCAGGATCACCTCAGCCCTGCCTGAGCAGTTCAGCATCAACCTCTCCCTCGATATTCCTCTTTCTTATATCAATTCGCTCGCGCAGACAAGCATGCGGGACTACACCCTGGCTTATAAGAATTACAGGGTGATCGTCAGGGATATCACGATTTACGGGCAGGGAGATAAGCTCATCGTGGCACTGCCGGTGGAGGGAACCGTGAAAGGCACAATCTACCTGGCGGGAGTTCCCGTTTTCAACAAGGATTCCCTAACCATTGAGATGGACAACCTTGATTTTTCAGTAGCTACGAAGAATGTGGCCGTAAAAACGGCCTCCTGGCTGTTTTATTCAGGACTGATACAGAAACTCCGGGCGGAACTTGTCTTCCCGGTGGGCGAACAGCTTCGGTCGGCCCGTGAATCGGTGACTGCCACGCTTCGTGAGAACCGGTCAATAGAAAATTTCAGGATTAACGGACAGATTGACAGGCTTGACCCTGAAAAGATCCGGATCACCCCAGGTTCGGTGAAGGCGTTTTTCGTATTTGAAGGAAAGGTAAAGGTGAGCTTGAATGTTGATTAGAAGCAGGTAGCCTAAGAATAAACCCTCAAAGATGCAGCTTCAACGAAATCCTTCATCTGCTGTTTCACTTTTGCCCTGGGAAGCAGGGATATCCCTTTCTCCTTGAGAGCGGTATGTGTTCCGGCTGAATTCACCCGGGGTTTTCCGGCGATATTCCCCAGCACACGAAGGAGGGTGTCAATATCTTCCTGGGTGTTTTCAATGCCCAGGCTGATGCGTAAAAGTCCCGGAAGATTGATCTTCGGGAACAGGGTCACGATGATGCGCTGGAAATTTTCCATTGCAGGCGGAAGATGCAAGAGGTGTTTGATGATCAGATGAGCGCAGTGGCAGCCTGCCCGAACGCCGATCCCTCCCCGCAGGGCCAGTTCGCTGGCAAGCCGGTTTGCCATCATGCCCTTCAGGTTAAATAAAACGACTCCCCCTTTTTTGGTGAAGCGGGCTGAGTTGGGATCACTGATCCCGAAAATCCTGAGTCCGGGAATTTGCGCCAGTCCCGACAAGGCATACCGTGTCAGGGACTGTTCTTCCTCACGGATCAGGTCAGTTCCGATCCGTTGTAACAGCAGCATCGCCTTTCCCATGGCAGCAATTCCTCCTGCATTTTCCTCTCCGGAAGCTCGTATCAGTTCCGTTTCCCGGGAAATGAACCCAGGCAGTTCTTTTTTAATAACAAGCGCGCCGGTACCGAATGGTGCGTACATTTTATGTGCGGAGAAGACCAGATAGTCGAACCCGCCGGCCTTCATGTCAACTTTGCGGTGGGCCACCATCTGTGCGGCATCCACAAGCAGTCGTGCGCCGTACCGGTGGACAATGCTGCTGATTTCTTCCAGGTTGTTAAAAGTGCCAAGTACGTTTGAAGCTCCGCTCACGGCCACCAGCCTGATCCTCTTTTTTCCGTGCAGGCCTTCCTGGTTGTAAGCGCTCAGTGTGGCCTCAAGCTCCTTAATGTCCAACACGCCTTCATCGTCAACGCCAAGCCTGATCAGTGAAAACCCGGCTTGCATGCGCCATGGCAACTCGTTGGAGGAATGTTCGGAAAGGGTGTTGAGTATGACTGTTTCGGTATCCCCGAAGGATTCATGGCTGAGCTTATCAGCAGCCAGGTTAATGGCTTCGGTGGTATTGGAAGTGAAGATCAGGTCATACTCATCCTGAGGAGCGCTCAGAAACCTGGCGCAAATGGATCTGACTTCATGAATGAGCTCCTGCTGTACCTTCAAAGGTTGCCGCCACGTTTTGCATACAGCCTCCCATACCGGGGTAAATGTGGGCGTGCTGGCAGCATTATCAAGGTTGATAAAAGACCGTATGCCTTCCATGGTAGGCACAAGGATATCACGTCCGATCAGGGTCTGCCGGAGTCGGTCGATCAGCTCATGTCCTGAATATCCTTCCAGGTCATCATGATACAGTATCTTTTCGGCGGAAAGTTTTCCACCTGTATGATCCGTGAAATTTATTTTTCCGTGTTGACGGATCATCCTGAGTGCTCTGGCAAAGGCGATGATATTGATGATGGCCGGGGTGCCGGCTTCGAAACGGTCCGGTGCATCATCCCAGATCACCCAGCCGGGAGCAATGAGCTTTGCCGTCCCTCCGCCGCTCTGGTATGGAGCGCCCCCGGGAAGGGCTTTCCGTTTCACTGCCAGGGCGCTTACACCTAAACACAGTCCTGTATCATGGCCGGATATGATGGTATAGCTTCCGGGTTCAAGTTTGGTTTCGAGTTCTGATGCCCTGGCAGGAGTGCAGAAGATGACGATGTATCCGCGTTTGTCCAGATCCAGGTACTCCAGTACGATATCCCTGGCCTGTTCGAATAAATGAGTGGTGGTCATCGAGTAATGCCCGCTGCCCCGGTGAACATTTGAATAGGTTTCCAAAGCTGCACGGACACCCCGTTCCAGCCCGGTAAACCCTTCTGCATTGATAAATGAAGTCATTTTTTAATAATTAATTTTTGCGAATCTGACAAGCTCATTTACCCGCATTTTCCAGCAGCAGTTGCACCACTTCATAAGATACTGCATCGAAAATCTGTTCAATGTTCTTCGTATTCCCGGAGTCGGGGCTGATGATGGCGTTTTTCACCATGAAGGCCTTATAGTCATGGTTTTGTGCTCCGATCCAGGTGGCAAGTACACACCCGGTCGCACTCAGTCCGCAAAGGAAAAGGGTATTGCTGCCCGTAGCTTTGATGACCTTGTCGAGATCGGTTTTGTTAAAGCCGTCGGGGTAAGTTTTGATCACCTTAGGATCGCCGGGTAATATTTTCACCGTTTCGGGAAATTCAAATCCTTCGGTGCCTGGTGTGATGCCATACTCCTCGCTGGAATGGTAAACCCGTATGACAGGATAGCCGTTTTTGCGGAAGAGTCCGATCATGGCGTTGATATACTCCATGGCCATCGCTTTATCCGATGACATCATCGGCAGAAAGGCTTTCTGGATGTCGATCACCAGCAGGGCGGGTTTGATCGGTTCTTTAGGTTTTTCGCTTTTATCCTGGGAAAAGGATGGAAAGGCAATAATCATCAGCAGGATGGACAGAATAGTGATTAATTTTTTCATGATTTTAGGTTATTGGTTAATTTTTTCAATCACCACAAATATAATACATCCGCAAGGGTTTTTAAAACATAGCCCATCGGCTGTCGCGGATTTCCTCTCCGGTCATAGTGTTTTATTGTTCAACATTATCTTCCTGACGATTATTTCATGATCATGCTGCAGTTTCAAAATATATAACCCTCCCGGCTTGCCGGTTAAATCAATGCTTGTCTCTTTTTCAAACGATTTCTGCAGAATAAGCCTGCCTTCCGGATTTCTTATTTCTATGGTAATCGATTGATTCGTGAATTTATCGGTGGATAGATGTATCATGCCGCTTGTGGGATTGGGAAAGATCATAACACCTTCCCGTTTCCCGTTTATCTGATCAATGGAAACGGGATTGTTTACCATGATCTTAAAGTTTGTTGAGGCCGCGGCTCCGGCCGTGTCGGTTGCCGTAACTTTGATATTCAAAGTTTCTATGATTAAAGGGGTGCCTGTAAATGTTCCTGTTATCGTATCAAAAGATAACCATGCGGGCAAAGGGCTTCCATTGGTAAGTTTTGCATGATAGGTGAGTGTGTTATTGCCATCATCATCGATAAAGGTGCTGTCGGGAATAGTAAAAGTGAACAACTCTCCCTTGATGGCAGTCTGATCGGGAATCGGGTTTTTTACATAGGGAACATAATTAGTGTATCTGAGACTATCCATGAGACTGTCAACCCGAACCCAGTAAACATAAGTGTCGGAATAATCTGGCTGAGTCCCGGTTGTGTAAAACAGATATTTACTATCGGAAGTAACAAAGGGTCCCCACATTCCCAGGCCAAAGTTAATCTGTGAACCCAGACTTTTGGGATTGGTCCAGCTGCCATCATTTTTATGATAACTTATTTTCAAACCATTTTTAGCCAGTATCATATAAGTTTCATCTCTTGAAATAAAGAAATCAAGATTATCTCCGATGGAATTTAATGGAAGTCCCAGGCTTATAGCGCTTGTATCATTTCCATTGATCAATAACCGGCACCAGTCGGCTGCGCCAATACCGGGATTGGAAATGGAGGAAATATAATAGTTGCCACTGTTGGTAACCTGCAAGTAATGGGCCGAATTAAGGCTGGCTAATAGTCTTTGGGGACTGTTCCAATTTGTACCATTTCTGACAGCATAGTATGATTCATAAATCGAACTATTGTTTTGAAAATACATGGTATCACTACTGACTGATAAAGCGGGAGCCAGGTAAGATGGAAACAAGTTGGACGGACCAGTCCAATGCCCACCGGAATATTTATAGCACTTCAGCGTATCGCCGGAAGTGGGATAATAATCATGCACTTCTGAATAGTAAATTTCTTTGTTATCGTCGGAAATTGCGATTCTTTCGGCAGAGAATGATCCGGAATTAACAGAAAGGGGAAATATTACCGGTGTACTACCCGGAGGTGTCTGACCAAGATACAGACTGTCGGGGGGTATCGGTTGTGCCATTGCAAAACTTCCTGTCAGGAAGATCAGAATGGAGGTCAATAATATCGTTTTCATGGGGCAAAAGATTATTGGTTGATAATTTTTTGCACAAAATAACAGCAAAGTATTTCTCTAATCGACCTTCTGCAGGTTAACGGACTGTTTTTATTCCATTGATCTTATTTGCCGTTCAGATCAAACTTCCAGATGCAATTCGTCCAGGTGCTGTCCGGTTCAGCATATTTCAATGTTACCGGAAAATCAGGTGACTTAGTCTGGCCGGCGAGAATCAGGTTTTCCGCATCCCCGACAAAGACAGAATTGACCTGATCCGTTGAATCCCCTCCGATAAAGGTTGAATAATCAATCATAGAGAGATCTTTACTGATGATCGTCAAAAAACCATCCTGCTTCCCGGCCATGGATTTTTGATACGCGTTTTTTGTGACAGGAAAGTTGGCAGAATAGGTTTGACCCGCAAGAATAAGGCTTCCATCGTAGCCGAAAGAACATGATCTGACATAGTCCAAAGAATTTCCACCTAAATATGAAGAGTGAAAAACCTTATCAAGAGCTAATGACAAAGCTGTAATTGTAATGTCACCGGTTAACCATCTTTGGCTGCTGTCGGGCGGCGCTGAATTATCATACGCCTTTTGAATCGCTCCCGGTGTTACGGGAAAATCCTGTGACGTGGTTTTTCCAAATAAATACAAGGCATTTTTATGGACTGCAACTCTTGTCCAGTGATCGGAGCCTGAACCTCCGAGGTAGGTGGAGGCAATATACCTGCAATCATTGGAGAATTTAATTATGTAATGATCATTGTCGCCATTATTTGTCTTTTGATAAGCATTTTTAGAAACCGGCAGATCACGCGAATCTGTGGTAAAGCCAACATACACATTGCCCGATTCATCCAGGGCCATTTGAAGGCAATAGAACTCCGATCCCGAACCGCCGATATAGGTTGAGTAAATTAGTTCTCCCATGGGCGACAACTTCATTAAAAACGCATCGCCCCCGGTCACATCCTTATCCGTATACCCGCCGTAACTTTTTTGAAACGCATCGTTTGTCACCCTCAGACCCTCTCTTGTTCCTCCGGCAACAAATATATTTCCACTCTTATCAACCACCGAAGGAGTAGAAGTGTGCACTCCCCCGCTGGAAGCTAAAAAAGCTGAAAATTCTGCATCCTGGGCAAAGATATTGAATACGATCCCCGTAAAAAATGAAACACTCATCAAAAATGCTTTCATGATATATTTTCTATTATTTTTCAATAAACAGATTCTTAATAGGCATGTCTTGGTCTGAGGAATGAAGTACTTATTGAATGCAAATTTTATAGACTTTTATTTCATTATCCATGTGCAATTTTATACAATAAATTCCTTTCGGATGACCGGTCATATCAATACGAATACTGTTTCTGAATGTATTTGTTTGTATGATCTTCCCCTGCAGATTGCAGACCTCCGCAATGGCGGTTTTTCCGGATATAGAATTCAGGGAAATATTGATCCACCCGTTTGTCGGGTTGGGAAAAACCATGATACCGGAGCCTGTCCCGTTTATCCGGTCAATTGAAACAGGATTATTTACCATGATCTTAAAGTTTGTCGAGGCCGCGGCTCCGGCCGTGTCGGTTGCCGTAACCTTAATATTCAAAGTTTCTATGATTAAAGGGGTGCCTGTAAATGTTCCTGCTATCGTATCAAAAGATAACCATGCCGGTAACGGATTTCCATTGGTAAGTTTTGCATGATAGGTGAGTGTGTTATTGCCATCATCATCAACGAATGTGCTGTCGGGAATGGTAAAAGCGAACAACTCTCCCTTGATGGCAGTCTGATCGGGAATCAGATTTAAAACATAGGGGATAAAATTGGTATATCTCAGGCTGTCGATAAAACCCGATCCAACCCAATAAATATCATTGTTCGACACATAGGTCAGATACAAATTATCGTCGGTGATTTCTGATCCGCATTCATTGGTAGCGGTATTTATTATATTTCCAAGGTTCTTCGGATTAGTCCATGTACCGTCATTTTTTTTATAGGCAATATACAGATCGGTGCCTCCGAAACCACCTGACCGTGAAGAATTGAAAATAAAGTAGTCCTCGTCGGGCGATACAAAGGGATTGCCCCATGCCATGTTGGGATCGTTGAACAGGGCAGGCAGAATGATCCTTGGCAGGTAGTTGCCATTCTGGAATTTCGAATAGCAGATTTTTCCGGCAACGTTTTCAAAATAGACAGAACTATCGGCCACCACACACGGATGATATTCATCCTGGTTAGTATTCAGAGGCGTTCCAAGGTTAATGGGTTCACTCCAGGCCGAACCGTTTTTCACACTGTAGCATAAATCAGAGCCTCCCAGCGGGTTGGGTGGATTATAGGCGTAATAATAAACCCGTTGGCCGCCGGGTGAATAGATGGCCTCCTCGGCCGAACGGGTTGTTGAAAACGAAACCGTATCGGGGCTTGTCCAGTGGTTGTTTACATATTTCAGGATCATCGTGCGTTTATATGGCCAGTTCCCCAGTGCAAACATCATTTCATCCCCGGCCGGTGAAATGGTAATACCATATTCCAATCTTCCGGGAACGGATATGATTCCCGGGGCAAATATCTGGGGTATGTTACCCGGAGGCGTTTGCCCAAGATATAAACTGTCGGGAGGAATTGTTTGTGAATTTAAAATACTCCCGAATAATAAAATCAGACTTGCTGTCAGTAACGATGTTTTCATAGTGCAAAAAATTATTGGTTCATGATTTTTTTGCACAAAATAACCGGGAAAAATTTCCATTATCGACCTGTAACAGGTAAAAGGACCATTTTTTTATTCGGGGAAACAGACCGTGGCGTTTCGTTCTTGTTCCTCGATCAATTCCTCCAATTTGCTATAATCGGGAAATAGGTGTTTTTTGTCGGGACAGGTGTCATTTATTTTCCAGATAATCCACTGAAATCTATGTATTTGTCAGTTTGGCCAGCTCTCCATTGTTGATTGAACATAGTAAATCCAATCTTCTTCATGGATAGAATCGTCGATATAAAAATCGGGCTGGATACCGATGCCGTCGATGGGGAAATCGGGTATTCTGTAGCTGGCAGTCATTGTATAAATCAGTTGAAAAAGACCATTCGGGAAATCGACAATATGGATATTCGAAAAATCCAGAGCCCCGGAAGTCGGCCTTCCGAAAATTTTAACCTTACTGCTTTGTTTTACCTGCATTAAAAAACTCTCATCTGTGCTTCCATTGTACTTGTTGCAGATAATGGCGATTTTCCGCGGAAACACTGAGGGAACGTATGAACTGTCGACCGAGACATTGCAACTGTCCCATGTTATGAAAGTCCCGATGTGTTGTCTCATCTTCGATGCTATTCTCCGGCATCTGTTGGCGTTTGCAGTATCTGTTATGACTTTTGCATAGTCCTCAAACCCCTCTGCATTCAATTCAGTGGCCAGATATTTCATATCCATGGTTCTGATGGGCTGGGTATAGATGTAGGGCATGAGGCCAAAAAAGGAGAGATCACTGCCTCCTGTGCCGTTGCGTATATCAATGATCAGGTTGGAAGTTGTTCTGATCAGGCTGTCATTGCTGTGGAGCAGGCTGTCGATCGGGACCTTTTGGCTGTAATCGAATGACGGAATCCGCAGGTAAAGCGTTTTGTTACTTAAGCTGTTTATGAACGGGGACCTGGCATTGCGCAGTTTCAAGAACAGTTCATCATTCTGAGTTAAACCGCCCACAGGAAAATCCTTCAGCCAGATGGTATTCATAATTAACAGGATATTCCCGGATTTGCCCACGATCCTGGCCTTTTCATTCCTCCTGGAATGATCGCGCATCGAAAACACCACCGAAAACAATGAATCCTTCTCCAATGTAAATTCTGCTTTCTTTTGTTTCGGCACCCAGTAAACACTGTCGGCTTTGATAATGAATGCTACAAACTGATTCTCCTTCCCGGGGGATTGCAGGATCCCGATTGAATAGGTATTGCTTTTCCAGATCCCTTCCAGGGCATTCAGCTTACCCTGCCTTTTCTGCAGGTACTCCATGAATTGTTCTTTTGAAAAATCAATAGTTTCTTCCTTTGAATAAAGCGCCCTGATGGAATCCTTTGCATGATCTGACAATACAGGGGATTGCGTATTCTGACCGAACCCGTTTTTCGGGAAAGCACCGATATGACCTTTTCTGAAAAATGATAACCATTTGTTCAATACCATTAAACAGGAGTCGGATGTTTTGGTGTCCAGCGCCTTGTCCCTGTAATAATTCGTATGCTTTGCATAATCATCCGTTCCCTTTTTATCCACGATGTACTGAAATCCTGCGTCATTGGTTTTAAAAGTACTCACCATCCAGTCAAAAGACTCAGGACAATTGCAGTTCTGGGAGAAGCCTGTGAACGCTGAAACAGTTAATAAAGCAAAACAAAAAATCAGATTTTTCATACATCGGGTATTTATTTACATGTAGATAAGTATTACCATGTGCTGACATGTCATTTAGTTCAATTTTCCAGGGAAAAGTTTCAGATTATCAATACCAAGATTTTCAACAACATATTCGTTCCATTTTGACAACAGATTCAAGGCCTTTCCCAGTTGTACGTCTTTCAGGTATTGTTTTGTGATCCCGTCTTTTCGTTTCACCGCTTCGTTATAAATAGAATCTATTTTTTGAATTGTTTTTGCGGATGTGTTGAGCTGAGATTCCATCCTTCTCCTTTCAATCTCGCAGATGTCAAAAAAGATATTTAGAAAGGCCCGGGTTTCGGGTTCTTCTTCAAGGTGATAAAAAGTTTTTGCTGCGTCGAAAACAGTGTATGACCTGAAGTCAAACGTTCCATCTTTCTGAGTAACATCGAGTAAAAACTGAACCTTCAGGCTGTACAGGTTTGATAAAATTGACGCATTGATCTTTTCCCGGGGGTAAATCAGGTTCTGGTTCAGCTTTCTGTTAAGCATGATCCGCTTATCCGGGGACCAGAAATAGTAATTGCTCTCATAAAGCGATGAGAAGGTGGAATCGGTGTGCCTTATCCTTAAGAAGTCTTTTCCGAAATTATTATCCCTGTAATTGACAAGGCTCCCTTCATTCGCAAAAAAACCCAGGTTTTCCTTTTGAGCAGAGGTCAGAACCATTGCATTGTTGTTATCCCAGAAAAAATCGTTGTAAGGGATTATCGATATCTTACTGTAATCGTCAAACTCATTATCATACTCAAAGCAGGGAAGTACAAAAGGATTCCCGTAATCATAGAAGTACATGATCCCGCTGGTGATGAGTTCACGCTGAATGACCGACGGGACGGCGACCATGGGGGTATCCCTGACACTTTTATAAGTTATACAGTAGCTGAAACTGATATGATTGAGCCGGCTGGAGAAGCTTTCCTTTTCAAATGCATGACTGATGTCCATATCGATGCTGCAGATTGAATCGGCAGGAAACAGAGGCAGAAAGGGGTGCATCTGGGCATTTGCGATATGGAAATCAGCTTTTAACAGGGCATTGGATTGTTTATCAATCCAGAGATCTCCCGAAAATTGTGACAGGCTCTCTTTCTTCGGTTTGAAAACAATGTGCACGGTTTCATTGTCGCCTTTTCCAGGTGACAGGATGAAACGTCTCTTTGCCTCTCTTACCGTCATTTGAAGGGGTAACGAAGGATAATCGTCCCTTTCGCTGATCAACGGCATCCTGCTTATCCCTTTCGAGGAATTAAGGGTCAGAAAGTACCGCTTATCCATTTCGGCAACTCCAATCCTTCCGTTCTTCAACCTCAGACTGTTCACGGAAATGCCATTCAGGTAACCGTTATAGTAGCATTCAAGAAGCTCAACCGGCTGGTCTTTGGTTTTCGTTTCAATTCCATAATATACTTTCGACACTGTTTCCCCGCAGTTCTTCATTAAATTCTTCCTGCAGCGGTTCAGGATTTCATAGAGGTAATCGTCATTTGAATGCACGACAATCTCCTGCAGCAGAATATTCTTTCTTTTGAGCAAAACTATTTTTATGCCTGCAAGCTCCTTTGCCGGAATTGCCCTCTGCTCAAATCCCAGGTATGAAAAAACCAGGGTGTCCCTTTTCAAATCCGACAAAAGCGAGAAAACACCATCTGCATTGGCTATAGCTCCTTGTGCAGATGATTTGACAGCAATGCTGCTGTAAGGCAATGGTTCTCCTGTTTGCGAATCCCTGACCACTCCACTAATCCGGGTTTGGGAAAAGGAGTACCCCAGGCAAAGAAAAAGTACCGATGACAATAAAAATCTCATTTGGATTTTGAACTTTTTCTTGCTTTTTTCTCCATGGGTAAGAGACAACTGTAAACAAACCTGTTGACCGGTGTTTCAACCTGGTGCAGTTCACCAAGTTTCACCACGGTCCCGTTTTGATATTCAAGTTCCGATGGCTTCCCTTCCCGGATATCGCGGGTAAGGGATGAGGTAGAATCATAGGGAAAAGTATCAATGAATGCAACCGCTTTTTCCACAAAATCCGGTTCGATCCGGATCCCGGTCTTTTTCGATAAACGGAAAATCTCATCCAGCAATTCAATCATCAGTTGCCTTGTTTCTTTGAGTTCCCTTAATTCTCCGTATGTTGTTCCTGTTACAGCCAGGAGCCCGCTGACACATATCGGAATGAATTTTTTCCATAAGTCAGCAGTGATATCATCGGAGATCCTTGATGCAATACCTGCATGATCGAATACAGTTTTTATCTTTTTGATCCGTTCTGTTTCAGCATTGTTAAGTTCTCCAAAAATGATGACTGGCTCAATGCCTGAATGGTTTATAACGCCGGGAGATTCAATTTTGCTGATGATCCGGCATAAACCACCGATAATGTTTTCCTGATTAAGCAGGTCTTTCAGTTCATCAATCACCGAAACTCCATTTTGTAACGGTAAAACCATGGTATCCCTGTCGGCCAGGCCTTCCAGGTCTTTTAGGACGTCCTTAATTTGCCATGCTTTCAGGGCAAGAATTATAAGATCAACGGATTCAATGGCGCTTATTCTGTCAGTCGCTTTCACAGGAGCTACCGTAAAATCCCCTTTGATACTTTTAATTTGCAGCCCGTTTTGCTGCAGGGCTTTTAAATGCTCGCCCCGGGCAAGAAAAGTTACATCGTATCCGGCCCTGGCCAGTTTTCCGCCAAAGTAGCCACCTACGCCCCCTGTTCCTATGATTGCTGTTTTCATTCGCTGGTTTTATCCTTTATCATTTCTGCTTTTCAAATTCACGTTGAACCTCATGCTCGAATGCCGTATCGTACCCGATTTTCAGGTGCTTTTCATAAAGTTCTTTTAGTTGGATCTTCCCTTCCCAGTCGTTGGTTTTACCATACTTATCATAAAGGCTCAGCAAAGCATTGTAATAACCCGACACGATTATACCAGAAATGCGAGGCATATCATTGTTGATCAGTGTTTTAAAATTTATGACATGTTGTTCCCGGAGAAATTCGGCCATTTTACCGTAATTGAATGAAAAATCGGTATCCTTTGTCAGAACAGGCGTTAATCGGGAAACCAATCCGCAGTTCATAAAATAGGCGTTCAGGCCGCCAACCAGCGCCGGGGAACAGAAATTTGAAAAATAAATCGGACGCTGTGAAAAATTGTTTTCCACTATTTGCAGGAGTATCGCTCTTTGCGGACTAAGATAAGCGCGTTTTTTTGCTTTTTCGCTACCTGTTTTTGAGTGCATCCGGTCAGAAAACAGGTCGGGCAGGACCTGCCATTGTAACATAAAGTCGGAAGATAAACCGAACTGTTTCCTGTCATTATCGGAAACCTTGATGGATACGGTTGTCGTGTCCCATTTAAACGGGTGAATGTCCATTATTTGCTGGTCTGTAAGGGGTATTTCAACCTTTCGGATTGCATCCTTCAGTCCGCTTTTCAGAAACTGAACATACCAGGGGCGGTCGATGTTTCCGATGGGTATGAGATTTATATCTGCTCGTACTCCTTCGTGCAATTGGAGGTATAGGCACACGTCAAAATCGACATTGCCACCTGTGAATAAGATCGCATCAGCATCGCAACTGTTCAGGAAATTTCTCCCGAATTCCATCAGCCAGGCCGGATAGGCCCCTTTCTCCCGGGCTAACCGGTAATAGTATTTCAACCTTTCAGCATCCCCATTCTGCATGGAAAGGAAGGCGTTTGCACTGCATTCGGCACCGTAAAAGTAACGGGCATCACCATAGTCGGGCTTGAGTTCGAGTGCCTTGTCCAGGTATTTGAAGATTTGTTCGGAATAGGAGAAATCGTACCCCCTCAGAGGCCGGCTGTCGTATGCCCTGTAATGGTTAAACCATCCCAGATAGTAATAGATCTCAGCATCCTCGGGCGTTTCCCTTGAAGCTTGTTCAAGCAAAGCAATTGCTTCATTATAATGTTCCTTTTTGAACTCTTCCATTGCCTGTTCTTTCAGACTTGTCGTTTGCCCGACACCAATCAAGGTCGAAAGCATAAAGAGGGATAGGAATACCGTCGGTTTCATTTGTCAATTCGGTTTTAATCAGGTTTGGCCCAAAACACGTCCGGATTGTTGGTGCATTTCGGTTTGCTCATTTTTACTCTGGGAATGATGCCTTTATATTCGACAGGCAGCAAAAGGTTGCTCTGACTCTCTCCGCCACCCGTTACAAAACAGAGAAGAGCATAGAGGTTCTTTGCCATATAATTATAGAGATATCCCTCCTTTGTTATCGACATCCGATGGTTCCAGTTTGCTTCGGGATTCAGAATCAATGGTTTGTTTTCAACCAGTCTCTTCCTCACCTCTGCAATACCGAGCAGCTCCCCTTTCTCATTCATTACATATGCGTCGTTTGTCGGGTCAATCCACAACCATTTGCTGAGGGTGTTTGAATAGACCGTGTTTATTGAATGACAATCAAAATCGGTCGAATCTTTTGGCAGGCACACAACCCGTCGTGATTTAAACCCAAGCGCGAGATAGCAATTATTGAGTACGGTTGCCAAAGTGCCGCAATCCAGTGTGTTATGACCGCTGGTGCATATATTCATCAGGTTATGGATGGAGGAATATTTCGGTGCCTCTTTGGTGCCGTCATGTGGGAAGGTAGTATGGACCCAATGAAGCAAATTCAGAATCTGTGAAATCTCATTTCCTTTACCAATGATCGAATCCAACTTAAAATCCACTCTTATTGCAGTTAAACCACTATCGCTGGCTGGCTTATAGGTAAATTTTGTTATCTCCCTCCGGTCGTTGAAATCATACCTGGATGCTTTTTTTAAAATCTCCAGTTTGCTTGGGGAATTGCCTGCCTTCACATATTTAATTTGTGTAAAGGCTGAGTCTTTCCCGTTAAGCAGAATGACGAAATTATATTCATGCCTGGGTTTTACCCTGAAGGAAATTGAATCCAGGTCGGTGTAAAATGCAACTCGCCTGGCTGAAGTTTTGTAAATATCCGGTTTTGTTTCCGGAACAATTGTCCAGGTCCCTTTTTTAAGGTCCTCCCCGTCTTTAATGTCGACTATTTTCGAGTTGGCTTTTATCACCTGGAGTGATGGTTGAGCAGATAGCGAAAGTCCGGGCAGACCTACTGCCAGGGCAACCACTAGCCTTAATTTTCGTATCATGGCTTCTTTCGTTATTTAATTAATTCAAAAGTTTCATCTTTGTCAATTATATATTTGACAGGTACACCATCCTTTATAAATACATCAGTCGAATTAACATAGTTATCAATAACGAGTTTTATCTCATCGCGAGATATTCTTTCGCATTTTGCCGATGAAACAAAACACATCTTACTATTAGGCCAATGAAACAGGAACGATTCTTCTGAAACATTTGTCCAGTCAACAGATAAATAAAGCATTAATAATTGATCCTTTCCAAATACCGGTTCCTGTATATCATAAACGGCGTTTCCAAAATCAATCTTCCCGTTTGAATAATTAATTGAATATACTGTTTTTTCATTGTTTATTAGCTTTACAGGTAAAAAAGAATGATCGAGTTCAAGCGCTGATATATTCTCGCCACTTTTTTGAGTTAAAGTTGTTTTATTCCCGCTCCATTCAATTTTATATTCAACTTCCGATTTGTCATTATTTGATTTGAATCTGTAAACAGTTTCTTTAGAAGGGAACACAAATCTATTTATATCAACGGATAACATTTTATCTGTTTTAATTAAAGCGAAGAGTCTGGAATCCGGATCGAAATTGACTGTTATTAATTTATCCTTAACAGGGAATGAAAATTCACTTACGGCAGTTTCAATCCAAACGGTTTTTCTGATTTTTTTTTTCTCAGTTACAATCTCAATTTCGAGTGGTAACTTAAATGGTTCGGTTTCCTGAATGACTTTAAATTTTAGCAGTTTATCATTCTTCTGAGAAGAAACAGAATAGTCAATACGAAGTGCCGGATTCTCTTTTCTTTTAAGCCATTGGTTTTCGAACCATTTCAAATCCATGTCGGATATTGTTTCGAAAATAGCAAAATATTCACGGGTATTTGCCATTACCTGATCATCCATTTTGCTAAATTGCTGCATTGCTTTCTCGAAATTCTTGACACCTATCGTTGATTCAAGCATTCGGTAAATCCAAGGGCCTTTTTGATAAGCGGTCCAGTATGTTGGCAGCCTAGTACTGGTCAATGCATCCAAGGGTTCTGTGAATTTATCAAATGCATTCAGGTAAGACCTTTTTTGATTTGCCCAAAAATCACGTTTATCTCTGAATTCGAGATAATTAAATGACAAATAATTAGTAAATCCTTCTTTAATCCAAAGAAAATCATTTTTCAGTTTTGGCTGTGGAGCGCCATGGAGTATTTCATGGACATACGTATCATCTAAAATAATTTCAGCGTTTTGTGTAATTATTGAACTGTTCCCATTCAATGCTCCATTTTCAACAAATTTATCCAGAACAATAAATTTAAGTTTGGAATCTGGGTAGCTGTTGAAGATTGGATAACTCCAATCGAGCATCTTTTTTATTCGGGAAGTTAAAATAGGAAGAACAGCACTGTCTTTCTTCGGGAGATAAAAATCAATTTGTGCATTGCCATCTTTTAAGAATGCTACATCCCAGTCCTCTTGAGCATAAAAAGCCAGGTTATCCATCCATTCACCTTGGCTTATTTCTGAAACAATCATTTTACCATTTGATGAATGTTTTGAATAAACCTCTCCGTATTGAACATATTTAAACTCTTCTGGAAAAACATATGTGAAATCAAATTCGGTTGTATCTTTTGAAAAATTATATCTTCCTATATTATCAGGGGGAGGTGATGGAATCAGGGGGAAACCTCCCGTTCTGAAAAACAAATTAGTGCTGTCTATGCTGAAAAATTGATTATGATCATCAGGCCCTCTTATTCTTCCCTTTACTGAAAATGATGTGAGCCCTTTTTTATCAACATAGGCATGCATAAAGTATCCGAATCTGTCATAAACTGCCGACTTGCCATTTATTTGGAAATCATCTATTCTAAATTCTTTGGCAAGTTTAAATATTAAATGGTTGGTTTTAAGATTTACTTTGGTTTCGTTTTCCACCAAGCATGAAGACTCAGTCGGCAGCATCTCAATTGTATTTTTAGTTTTTATAAAATCTGGATTGTAATCCGCCATAACTCTTTTGGTTATAATAAAGCCATCCTCTTTGGAAGCGATTTCATAGATTCGGTAAATAAAATCGAAATAAAAACCTGCATTTTTACCGGAGTACTGTTTGTTGTTTGTAGGGATATGGAACAGAATTGCGTTTTCAGAGAGTCTTATAATTCTAGTCGAATCAAATTTTAAAAACCCATTCTGAATGTTGTATTTCCAACTTTCTAACTCCACATCAGCAAAGTCATCTTTGAAATATGTTCTAATAGTATCTTGACTAAAATGAATTAGTGAACCTTTAAATTTAGCTACCCAATTCGAGTAATTATCCTGGCTATAAAGTGGAGCAGCCAGAAAAAACAAAATGGCAACCATTATGGGTGTTATTGTTGCTGTTTTTTTACAATTAAGGATGCAATAAAATAGTTTATTTTTCTTCAACATAGAATTTTTATGTTAGTCGTTTTAATTGCGATATTACCATCCAAGTGTGGTCAGAATATATATGTTATGCGGTTCTGGTTGTTCAGACTTGAAGAACTACTTTTTTTATGTTGGTTGTTCACTTGGTATTGATTGGTCTATCCTGTTCATGTTATCGCATGGGATTTGAATTACAATTGCTGCTAAAGGCCCGCCGCTATGTGCCGCAGGGGATTCCGTTACCAGGTGTTGCTAATTATTATTCCTTTATAAATTTCCTGTGATATGTCGTTCGCTCATTGGAGTATACAAGTATGTATATTCCACTTTTATAGTTGGCAAGATCGATATCAACCAGGTTCTTTTCGAATTTACATTCAAACATGTGTCTATTTTGCATGTCATAAATCTTTATTTCCTTTTCGCCTGAATCAGTTGTGACGAAATGCAATGTGTTTTGAACAGGATTAGGAAAGATTGAATAGGGTATTTTTCGAGCATTGTCATCATCAATTGAATTGATTGGGAAACAATCACTCTGGTTTTGGTTAATTGTACTTATGGAGGCATTTGAATTTTGTTCAGTAATATCGAATTCAACAGATCCCACATATACAGTATCCGGACTTGGAGGAGGACAATCCGGACATGCTGTATAGAATACCTTTGCAGTATAATGACCAGTCGGCATTGAATCAACCGTCACTGAAAGATTAAAATTACATAAACATACTGCAGTCGCTCCGGTATCAACCTGGTACCAGTAAAGGGTATCTCCTGCAAGAATAACATTCATGTTGTAGGCCGCGCCACAATTTCTTACGGCCATGCTTTGACTCAGATATACTGTGTCTCCGTCAACCTGCACATAAAGGTCGCCTCGTAAGTTGTCAGAAACTTGTCCGTATATAAACAACGGAAACAGGAATAACAGGATAATTAATGTTTTCATAAAGTTGTGTATTTAGGTTAGCTTTCAATTTAACAAAACTTAACTTCTTTGTAGTTGGGTTTTTACTCTTTTTTGATTTTTTCATAATCCTGCAAAGCCAGTTTAATACTTGAAATGACCAGGTCGGGTTCATCCGTTTGAACAAAATGGCTTGAGTTTGAACAATAAAATAACTTTCCATATTTCAGGGGATATAAAAGTTCCAGCCATCGCTTCATTTGGATGTTGCTGTTAATTCTCCACATCCTTTCCCTGTCATAAATTGTTGGTGGCTCCGAATTAGAAAACCCCCCTGCCTGAATAAAATGTACCGGTACGTCAGGCAATGGATTACGGTCGCACTCTGCAAAATCTGTTTTGGTCAATTGTCTTGATATTTTTACCTCTTCTACATAATACCCTGGCATTTCTGTATAGAGTTTTTCAATAAAATTCTTATATGGTTGCCCAAATATAGAATCAATCTGATGCTGGGTAAGTCCAATTTCCAGATAAGGCAGGTCGCCCATATCCCCCTTTTTTGTGAAATCAATGGGATCAATAAAAATAAGACCCGCAATTTCATCCGGGTACATGGAGGCAAAGCTCCTGATATAAGCTCCTCCAAATGAATGAGAAACCAATAAGTAAGGTGGTTTCAATCCTTTTTGCATAAGCATTTTTCTCAGGATATCAACAATATGCGCTGTGGTTGGAGGAAGGCTGTCATTTTCCGATTCTCCTATTCTTGGACGATTGTACCGTAACACGGCATTTGTTTTTGAAATTTCTTCCGATACGATATCCCAACTCCCAAAACTACTGGCCATTCCATTTTCGAAAACAACCACAGGCTTATTTGCTTTGTTGTGCTGCATCCCTGAAGATAATACTTCAACTTTGAATCCATTTACCTTGATGAAATCGATATTGGCATAGGCGATGTCTTTATTTGCTTTCACCAAATCAACAAAGGATTGCCATCTTTTATCCCCATGAAGTGATTTGAGATCAGGATCTCCCTTTATATGCCCCCAATCCGTGTAATTCATTCTGGTGGCAACATAATTTAAATAAGAAAATGCGCTGTCGGGGTTGTTCGCCAAAGCCCATGAACAAGCCGCATTGTACCGGTGGCTTCTTGTTATCCTGGAATCGGGCGCTTTAAATGCTTCAGAAAATGCAAAAGCAGATTTCTCAAACTCTTTTACCTGGTACAAAGAGTCTGCTTTCCGGATAAGAACGTCATACCGGCCTGTGTTCGTCTGACAAAATACCGATGCAGTGCAAAGGCAAAGGGCTAAAGATAAAATTGTTGATTTCATGTGTTTATGCATTTAAACTTATTAATTTCCTTTGAATGAACCACTGATTCCATAAATACTAGATAAACCGGATTTGCTCTTTCCGGATTTTGAGGATATATTCAGATGACTTTTACAGCAACTCCTCCCTTTTTATGCCCATTTTCAACATACCTGTGAGCTTCGGCAATCTCTGCAAACGGGTAGCACCTGTCAAGAACCGGCATGATATGCCCGGCTTCAACCAATTTTCTGATTAAAGCAAGACGACCGGAGTCCAACTTCAGACTTCCATCGTCAATGGATGCATATTTTCCTCCCGGGACAAGCGCTTTTTTACATGCATCTTTCAACCTTGAAGTTTTCATTTTACCAACGGCATCCAGGATGAAATCATATTGTACCCCCGGATTTAAGGTATCTTCCCGGGTATAATCAATAACGGCATCAGCCCCAAGGGATTTCACCATGTCGAGGTTGGCTGTGCTGCAAACTGCCGTCACTGTCACCCCAAGGTACTTTGCGTATTGAATTGCAATGGTTCCTGTTGTTCCGGAAGCACCATAAACCAATACGTTCTGACCACGCCCGATACCTCCCTTTTCCATGTATTGAAATGCAAGCAGTCCGCCATAAGCTGCTACGGTCGCCTCTTCCCAGGAAATATTGCCTGGTTTCAGGTCCAGGCATCCATAGGTCGAGTCTGTCTCCTTCATGCATTTGTATTCCGCATAGGCGCCAAGTCCAAATCCGGTTAGTCCGTAAACGTGGTCACCTGTCTTGAATCGCTTTACGTCTTTGCCCGTTGATTCGATCTCACCGGCAAGCACCAGGCCTATGATGGACTTTCTCGGTTTTGACAAACCAATGAGTAGCCGCATCGGAATCCAATATTGGATAGGAATTTTTGAACCCCGGATGAAGATGTCGCTTGCTGTTACGGCTGTTGCATGTATTTTAATCAGCACCTCATCATCTTTTGGTGTGGGTTTTTCCACCTCCCTGAACTGAAGAACCTCGGGAGGCCCGTATTTTGAGCATATGCATGCATGCATCTTTCCCATGTGGTCAATATTTATTTTGTTTTTTATCAGCTTGTTCAATGGGCTAACGGTCGGCGCTGCCGATGTTTAACTTCTTCATGAACCGCTCACGGTAACTCAAACCAACCGGGATGTATTCTGCCCCGATCCTGACCCTGTTCCGCTCGATGCTCTCTATTTTATTCATCGCAATGATGAATGACTTATGAACCCGCATGAAATTATCCTGCGGCAGCATGCTTTCCATGTTCTGAAAGCTTTGCAATGTCATTATTTTATTCTTTCGGGTAACGATCCTCAGATAGGCTCCCTGGCCCTCGATGTATAAAATGTCGGAAAAACTGACCCGTTCCATCCGGTATTCTGTCTTTACAAACATGTACTCGTTTTGAGGCTGGACCCCCTGGTCCGTCTGTACTTTGTCAATGGCTTTCAGGAATCGTTCAAATGAATAGGGTTTCAGCAGGTAGTCGGTAACCGAATGATCAAAACCACTCACGGCATATTGACTGTATGCCGACACGATGATGATCCGGGGAGGGTTCTGCAACGATTCGAGAAATTGCAGGCCCGAAAGCTGTTCCATCTGGATATCCAAAAACACCAGGTCGACAGGATTGGTTTTGATGAATGATATGGCCTCAATTCCGTTATTGAACGACTTTAACAAATTCAGGTGCGGAACCTGCCTGATAAACCCCTCCAGCTTTTCAACGGCCAGAGGGGTATCGTCTACAACAATGCAATTAATGCTCATGGGTGTTCACTGTTAAAGTTACACTGAAGGTATTGTTCTCCTCTTTAATGCTGAGGGTGTGATTGCCGGGATAGATCAGGTCAAGCCTTCTCCTGACAATGTTCAATCCAACGCCACCCGCATCATCCTTGTTGATCCGTTGTGTACAGTCGGACACATTTACCGATTCAAACTTAACCTGGTGGTCATGAATGGTAAAGGTAAACTGTATTGCGCCGGCGATGCTTTTATCCGTACAATGTTTAAAGGCATTTTCCACAAACGGGATGAACAACATGGGTGCGACAGGGATATTTCCGGGGTCGCCATGGACGGAAAGCGTAACAAGTTCCCTGTTCGCGAACTGCAGTTTCTGAAGTTCAACATAGCTTTCAATGTGGCTGATTTCATCCGACAATGGTACCCTGGCAATATTTGTGTCATAAATCATGTAACGTAAAATGTCAGAAAGCTTCAGCAGGGTTTCCGATGCTTTTTCGGTATTGCTTTTTATCAAACTGTCGATGTTGTTCAGCGTATTGAATAAAAAATGGGGATTGATCTGATTTTTAAGCAGGGCCAGTTCGCTCTGAAGGTTTTGCTTTGCAAGTTTTTCAGTCTGGACCCAATGCTCCAGGAGGTAAAAGACGAAACCGGAAATGGCAAAAAACAGGGTAATGATATAGGTCAGGCTTAGGAAATAGATATAACTCAGGTTTACCATGAATATCACGTAACTGGAAAGTTTCGCAATGCCATAAGGTAAAACTACCAGGAGCAGGGCCGGGGCAAGATATTTTCGGTAACCTCCCTTTTTCAATAATTTCGGTGAAAAATATCCATAGAAGAGGTAGAATACAATTGCGGGATAAATGATATACCACACAACATTAACAACGATGTTGGTCAGATTAGAGAGGCTCCACATTTCACTTCCCATGTCGGGCCGTACAAATAGATTGACGAAGATTCCATAGAGGATCTCAAAATAACTTTTCGAATTGTTGGGAAGACCGAAAAAACTATCGGCCTGGGTGGCCCAGCTGAACAAAGTATATGTCAAAGGGATCAAAGCCCAGAAACAGGCGTGCAGGGTTGTTCTTAGTGATTTTTTCATGATTTTGATTTTAATTGGTTAAACATGAAACAAAGATCAGTCTGGGTTTGTGAATATAAAAATGCATTTAACGAACACGACCATTTTATTAACCAACATTCATTCTTTGATTTCAAACATGGCTTCGCTTTCTTTGGCCACTCCATTATAAAAATCGACTAAAACCGGCAGATAACTTTCGAGCGTGGGATATTGAGTCCTGCTTTTTTCATATACCCCCAGGTTTTCCACGAGGTCTTTCATCCAGAAAAATCCCCGGCCAAAGTCCGATATCAGTTGACTTCTTGCCTCTTTGCCATCGGGATTATGCTTTAACAGGTACCTTATGACGGAGGCCCTCACCAGCGACTCATTCATCATGGTCTGCCAACTGTTATAATGCTGACTGCCCATTCCCGCTTTCACAAGGTCAAACAGCTTTGTACCGGCGTCCTCAAATTCCTTTTCATACTTTTTAGTCATGGCATTTACCCAGGAGTG
>CAZSDU010000036.1:0-20852 GCA_964605775.1 uncultured Prolixibacteraceae bacterium
GCATGTATTAGGCCTGCCGCTAGCGTTAATCCTGAGCCAGGATCAAACTCTCCATTGTAAAAAGGAAAATTTAAAACTGTTCAAGGTTTAACTATTACCAAAAAGAAATTAACAGAGTTAATTTTCTGGGATATTTGCTACTCTTCTTACTTCAGTCTTTCAAAGAACTTTATTCCGTCCCCTTTCGGGTAGATTTTTCAAAAACGGACTGCAAAATTACAAATATTTTTTTAACCTCCAAACTTTTTTTCATTTTATTTAAAAAAGTTTTTCACTTGCTTCTAAATCCTTGTAAAAAGAACTTATACGCTGAATTCTGCAATTAGTTTCATCAAAGAACGTCGAAACGGGAGTGCAAAGGTATAAACATTTATTTCTCATGCAACAAATACTTTTATTTTTTTTATTTCCCTTCCTTTTCTTCTAAACTTTTTTTATTTCCATTTTAGGAAATGCTAATTTTGCTAGTAACTAGCGTTCTATTCCACTCATAAAGTTATTGATATGAAAAAAATCAGTCATCTCTTGTTGTATGTTCTCATATTCCTTTTTACCGGACTCGAGGATATATCTTCCTGTACGATCTTCAGGTTGAAAGCCCAGGACGGCTCCTGGATGGTTACACGCTCCATGGAATTTGGTGTGGATATGCATTACGATCTCATTACCGTTCCCAGAAATCATAACTATGCAAGCCCGTTTTCAGCCGGAGTCAATGGGCTGAAATGGAAGACAAACTATGGCTATGTCGGTGTGGCTTCCTTCGGAATGGATTATGGTCTCTCTGATGGAATGAACGAAAAAGGACTGGTGGTCGGGGTTCTCTGGTACGAAACAAACATGAAATGGCAGCAAGTCACAGTGGCGGATAGCAGCATAGCCCTGTCACAAACTATGTTTTGTGACTGGATCCTGGGCATGTTTGCAACTACCGATGAATTACGCCAGGCCATCCCCGGAGTGAAAGTATTTAACTATGTAGACCCGGTAACCGGAATGGCCCCCACCTGTCATTTTATCGTCTATGATGCCAAGGGAGGTTGCATCGTAATAGAATTCGATCAGGGGAATTGTCATATTTATGATAACCCCTTGGGGATCATGACCAACGCCCCATCTTTCCCTTGGCAGATCAATAACCTCCGGCAATATATTAATATGTCGCCCCTCAGCCCGGAACCCATCACTTTTTCAGGAGTAACCCTGAATTCAACCGGTCATGGTACCGGGATGTTCGGCCTACCCGGCGATTATTCACCCCCCAGCCGTTTTGTCCGCCTGGCCGTGCTGACCCGATTTGTCGACCCACAGCCCGATGCCCTTCATAACCTTAATCTTTCTAATCATGTCATCAATACTTTTACCATTCCATTTGGGGTGATCTATGATCTTTCTTCAGACGGAAAACCCGTTCGAAAAGAATCAACACAGTGGGTTACATTCCGGGATCAGACCAATCTGACCTTATATTTTAAAACCTATGACAATAGCACGCTGAGAAAAATCGATCTGAAAAAAATCAATTTTTCTGTGAAGGAGATAAAACGCATTCCCATGTTCGGCTCCCTGGAAACAATCACGGATATAACGCCATAAAACAGAATTGTTGATTTTCTCAGCCGTTTCCGGCTTATTTAGCCTGAATTATCGTATATTTGCATGGCCAAAGCGATATTTCCTGATCCATGAATCGATTCAAAAAAGCCTTTCCTCTGATCATGGGACTACTGATCCTGATCTGCCTCAGAAGTGTTGCACAGGACAGCATTCCCAGCCTTTCGGCAAAGCCCCAGAAAGCAAATACTTTCTGGCGGAGAATTGCCGTTGGAGGTAACCTGGGATTTCAACTCGGAAGTGTCACCGGGATTACCCTTTCTCCTGAATTTAGAATTCGTACCATTGACCAGCTTTATGTCGGTACCAGGATCATCTACCAGTATTTCAGGTATAAGAATTACTTCTATGACAGCGATACAAAAGAATTTCTGAGCTATGAGTCCAACGTATACGGAGGTGGGATATACCTGAGATACTACCTTCGTAGCTTATTCAGTAATTTCTTCGGAAATTTCTATGGTCATGTAGAATTTGAATACCTTGCCTATACCCGACCTTATATTTTTACCCAAGGCGGACATATCTACGATCCCTACGGAAATTCATTTGTGCCTGGAAAACAAGTCGTGGAGATCAACAGTATTTTTGTGGGCGGGGGATACAGTCAGCCTATTGGGAACCGCGTATCCCTGGACCTGATGATCCTTTTTAACCTGAATGACTCCTACAATTCACCCTATTCCAATCCTATTTTCAGACTGGGGGTTGGAGTTGGTCTTTAAAATATTGCAAATAATGCATGAATGAAAACAATCATAGAATAGATCTATAATATTCCTGCATTCCTGCATTCCTGCATTCTTCCATTAATTTTAAGCTAACGGTACGTTTTTCAGCACATCCAGGGTTAATTCCCAGAATTTAATGGCAGAAGGAATATTCAGTCGTTCATCCGGTGAATGTGCTCCTTTTATTGTCGGACCAAAGGATACCATATCCATACCCGTGTAAATGGCTCCCACCAGCCCGCATTCCAGTCCGGCATGGATGGCCAGTACCTGGGGTTCCTGATGGAACAATCTACGGTATGAATCGACTGTAATTCTCAGGATCTCCGAATCTGGGTTCGGCTTCCATCCTGGATATCCTGAAGAATGTTCCACGCTTGCACCAGCAAGCTTAAACACACTGGCAACCATATCCGTAACATCCTTCTTGGAAGACTCCACTGAACTTCTCTGGCTGGTGGTTATGATGATTTTTTCTTCTTTTATTTTAACTGATGCCAGATTGGTGGATGTCTCAACAAAATTTGGAATCTCCCGCGACATAGCAATGACCCCGTGAGGACAGGCATAAAGAACATTCAGTAGTTTTTGCTGAAGCGCTGCTTCGATCACCCTGGAAGGTATCTCTGCCTTTTCAAAGAAAAACCTGAGATCGGGTTCGGTGACATGCAACTCATCCGTGAGTACTTCATGATACTTTCCGATTGATTTTTCGAAATCAACAGCAAGTTTCCGGGGCACCAACACAATAGCGAAACCCTCCCGTGCCAATGCATTACGAAGATTTCCTGCATCCATTCCTGCAATCCTTGCCTTGAACTCAACGACCGAATTCCATAGAAAGCGGTTAAGTAATTTAACGGCATTGCCCAGTCCCTTATGAATGTCATCTCCTGAATGCCCTCCTTTCAGCCCCGTAATACTTACATTGTAAGCAAGATGATCTGACGGGGTAGGGTCAGTTTTCAGGTCAAAGCAGGCGATGGTATCTTTTCCTCCGGCACAGCCAATAAACAGCTGACCTTCATCCTCCGAATCAAGGTTGATCAGTATCCTTCCTTTGAGCTGATCCGGTTTCAGTGCAAAAGCCCCTGTAAGGCCGGTTTCTTCATCTACTGTAAACAGCGCCTCCAGGGCTGGGTGAGGGATATCTGTTGCTTCAAGGATGGCCATGGAGGCTGCAATACCAATTCCGTCATCGGCACCCAAGGTCGTTCCTTTCGCCCTGACCCAGTCACCATCTATCCAGGGTTGAATGGGATCTTTGTCGAAATCGAAAACCGTATCTGCATTTTTCTCACATACCATATCCAGATGCGACTGAAGGATAACGGCTTTCCTGTTTTCATACCCTGGAGTGGCGGGTTTACGGATCAGTACATTACCGGCTTCATCAAGATGGCATTCCAGTTTGTGTCTGGCAGCAAATGCTTTTAAGAATAAAGCGATCTGTTCTTCTTTTTTTGAGGGTCGCGGAACCTGACAAATTTCATGGAAATAGTGCCATATGCGCCCTGGTTGCAGATTTTGAATAGGATTAGTCATTGGTGAGGGGACTTGATTTTTATGTTTGATGGTCATGCAAAATTATATTTTTTCTGTTTCACCGGATTTTTATTTTGCTACCTTTACCCTGAAATTTTCAATTCAAGACTAGGGTGCATATCCGATTTCCAAAATTTCTACGCTTCAGCGTACTGGCTTTTCGTTATAGTCTTTTTTTCCTCCTGGCCATTGTCATGATCTTTATCATCGCTTTCGGATATAGTTACGGATACTCCATTAAACTTCTGGTTGAAAGTTCAGAAAAAGAAGCATCAATCCTTACCAGACAGACCATTGTTCAATTTGAAAATGTCTTGCAGCCGGTGGAAATTGTCCCTCAGACTTTAGTGAACGCATTGGAAAGTCCCAATGTGAGTTATTCTGATATTATAAGGATTTCTAGAGATTTTGTTCTTCGTGATCCGGTGGTTTTCGGGAGTTGCCTCGCATTTGAACCCTATGCATATGATAAAGATAAGTATTGGTATGCCCCTTATATGTATGAAAAACCTGGAGGGTTGAAGTTTAAGTTTTTAAACGGACCTGCCTATGATTATTTTAAAAAGGATTGGTACCGTTTACCTAAATTGCTGGGTCACCCGGTTTGGACTGAACCCTATTACGATGAAGGTGGAGGAGATACTTTAATGTGTACCTATTCGGTGCCGATTTACAGGTTTGTCAATGGTCAGCGTTTCTTCATCGGGGTACTGACCATGGACATCTCCCTGACCTCATTTGAAAAAATTGTAAAAAGCATTAAGGTTTATAAAACAGGTTATGGATTTCTGGTTTCCAGAATGGGGAAAATCATTGCATCACCTCTCCCCAAACTGGCCAATAAAAACATTCTGGATATTGCCCATTCCTCAAAGGGGAAACGAACCCAGGAGGCCATTACTGGGATGCTCAAGGGGAAAAGCGATTTTGTCAGTATGGACGGCTTGGAATCTAAACGTCATGCAAGTTATCTATCCTATGCACCCCTTTCTTCAACGGGCTGGTCATTCGGGATTATTTTCCCTGAAGCAGAACTTACAGACGAACTGATCCAGTTCCTGAAACAAATGATGAGGATTTTTGGCTACAGTATTCTTGCTCTTCTTCTTGCCACCATTCTCATTAC
Source organism: uncultured Prolixibacteraceae bacterium (assembly GCA_964605775.1). Lineage (GTDB taxonomy): Bacteria > Bacteroidota > Bacteroidia > Bacteroidales > FEN-979 > CAZSDU01. The sequence goes on from CAZSDU010000036.1 coordinate 5,017, forward strand.
CCGCAAGCTGACCAACCCAATCATCCGCTTGCTGGAAGCCACCAGGAAAATCGGCCAGGGTGATTTTAATGCAAAAATCCCGGTAAAAAAGTCCAGAAATGAAATCGCTCAGCTTTCAAATTCCTTCTCTGTGATGCAGGATGAACTCCGCTCCTATGTCTTGAATTTGCAGCAAACTACCATTGCGAAAGAGAAAATTGAAAGTGAGCTGAATATTGCACACGTCATACAGATGGGGATGCTGCCAGTCTCATTTCCGGATCGTCCTGACATGGATCTATTTGCCGTGCTTGAATCTGCTAAAGCCGTCGGAGGCGACCTTTACGATTTCTTTTTCCTGGATCAGGATCACCTGGTTATTGCCATCGGTGATGTTTCTGGCAAGGGCGTTCCTGCTGCCATGTTCATGACCATCGTTCGCACTTTGTTCCGATCGAATATTTCACTGGATATTCCCATTCATGATGCAGTCCGACAGATCAACATCGATCTATGCAGGGATAATCCCAACCAGATGTTCGTGACTTTCTGGGCAGGGATTATCGACCTGAGATCGGGGGAAATCAGATTTTGCAATGCCGGTCACAACAATCCTTTAATTATCAGGGATAATGGGGAAGCGGAAGCAGTGCGACAGCTGCATGGAATTCCACTGGGGATCAATGGTAATTCCATGTTCACCACCCAGATGTTGACCCTTTCACGAGGCGAAACGCTTTTCCTTTACACGGATGGCGTTACTGAAGCGATGAATACCATGGAGGCATTTTTCGGTGAAAAGAAACTGTTCCAGACCATTGCCCATCCCGGACGCCTCGATGCCCGGGGTATCGGAGATCATCTCATGCAGAAGATTAAAAATTTTGCCGCCGGGGCAGAGCAGGCAGACGATATTACCATACTGGTGCTGACATACAAGGGGAATTAGGTTGAAAATGACAATCCCATGAAAAAAAAATCACTAAAGGTTTCTAACCAACTTCCGGAGCTTGAAAAAATTGTCCTTTTCCTTGAAGCCTTATCTGTGGAATGGCAGGTTCCAATGAAGATCAATATGGAGCTCAACCTGGTCATTGAAGAGCTTTTTACAAACATCGTTTTTTATGCTTTTGATGATGACCTGCCCCACCCTGTGACACTGGAAATGGAGATGCCAGCGGAAAAAACAATTATAATCCGGATATCTGATGAGGGAAAACCTTTTAATTTATTGGAAAAATCTACGGATGAACTGGTGAACCAGTCCCTTGAGGAAAGAAAGATTGGAGGCCTTGGAATTCATTTTGTCAAGGAAATGATGAGCCGGGTGGAATATCAACGTAAAAACGATAAAAATATAGTAATTTTGACCAAGAAATATTAACTCAAAACCTCCCCAAGATATGGAATTAAAGGAACAAAAAACAGATCAGTGCATGATCGTCAGGATCAACGGCAGGCTGGATACAACGAATTACAGTATTCTGGAAAAAAAACTGATGGACTTGATCGATCACCAGGAAGATAAAATCCTGATCGAATGTTCCAATATGGATTATGTTAGCAGCAGCGGGTTGAGGATTTTATTGATGGCTTTGAAAAAGATCACCCTGGCTAAAGGTAAATTTGTCCTTTGCGGGCTACAGGAGAATATCAGAGAAATATTCGAAATCTCAGGGTTTACCAATATCTTTGAGATATATCCCAACCAGGAAGATGCCCTGAAAGTATTTTAATGGCTTATTTTATCCATTATAAGGATCCTAACTCCGCGGAAATGCTCAGGGTGCTAAACAGCATTCCAAAATGCCCGGGTAGCTGTTTCTTCATGGATATTAACCGCTCCACGGATATGAAATATCAGGGCGGACTGGCTGACTGGGGCAGAAAGCTCAACAATACATTCAACAATCTCCTTTTTGCAAATCATTTTCAAAATAACATTGTGAAAGGAATTGGAGATGAGATGATGTTGTTTATCACCGACGAAGAGTTGCAAAACAAGGCCTCCAATAATAATTATTTTGCTTTATTGGAAGATATCTATGCATCACTTTTTCTTATTCGTCACCACCCTGATCCTGATCTTTTTCTGAATTGCAAAGTGGCGATACATTATTGCACAGAAGTCCATAATATCACTTTTTTTGAGGGAACCAACGATTATTATGGCAGCGATATTGATTTAACCGCCCGCTTGATGACAAAAAGCATTGAAAACCGTATTGTGCTGAGCGAGAAATTTTATATCAAAGTAAAAAATGATTTGATCAACCTTGGATTACCGCTGGGAACAGGTTGTATGGAACACGTTTCTGACCGTTTTATTGAAAATTTCAAAGGAGTACCCGTCAGCACGGAGTTCAGGGTAATAGATATTCAATGAAAAACTTTGATGTTTACCAATTCATGATTTAATTCCTGGATGACTGTAGCTTTTTCATTTTCGATGGTCTGAAATTGCAAATATTCTTTGCTAAACGATAAAAAAATATTACTTTTGCCGACCAATTAATCCCTCATACCTAACCCATACCAAGCCTGCCTTAAGGCAGAACCACACTTCAATCGCCCAGGTGGTGAAACTGGTAGACACGCTACTTTGAGGGGGTAGTGGCCCCAGGCTGTGCAAGTTCGAGTCTTGTCCTGGGCACAAAAACCTGCAAATCAATTGATTTACAGGTTTTTTTTATTTAATAGAATACCGGACAGTCGAGCGGGTCAAAATTACCACGCGATTTGCCGCCCGGGCTATAGCTCCGATTTCCGCCTCCAAACAGGGATAATTTATCAAATTCAATGACCAGGCTGACTTCATGGGCGCCTCCTGTTCCCATCATGGCGCCGGAAATCGGGATGTCGTAACTGTACATGAACTTAGCGCTGAAAGTTTCAGAGAACATGAAACGGTAACCGGCCAGAACCACCATGGCATTTGAGGGCGCTCCTGTCAGGGTACCTTTGTACCATCCTCCGAGATAGATATTGTATTTCAACAGAGTCAGACCGGCTTGAATCGCATTCAGCTTGCTTTGACTGATGAAGAGGATGCCGGGATTGATTCTTAGGGGATCTCCGCCTCCATGAGAGGAAATGCTTGAAGATGAAGATTCTCCTAAAGATATCACCATGTCTGCCTGGGCAATCCATTTTCGGGGTAATGGGGAAGAACCTGTGGTTAAAAAGGATTCATCAGGTTGAAAGATGTGATCCACGGCAAAGCCTACTGTGCCGTTGAGACTGTTGTTTTCATTGGCAAATTGCAAAACTCCACCGGCGGCAAAGTCCGGATAAACTTTTTTATTGGCATCGGGAGCAATAAATTCGGACTGGTATATATTCCCATATCTTTCATCAAACTGATCCGTGAAAACAAAGTCATCCCAATTCACAGTTTTTTGCCTGACACTGGCTTTGATCCCGACCTGGCTGACAAGAAAGCCGGAAATCGGGATACGTACCCCTATGTTCAGTCCGATCTCAAGGTTGTGAATAAATCCAACCCCTTCATTATCGGAATTGACCATCAGTCCAATTCCTCCCGAACCGGGGAGGTTTCTGTCGCCAAGGTCAGCAGAAAAATAATAAGATTTATAATCTGTGGGTAAAACCGGCCACTGGTCACGGAAATTGAACCTGAGTCTTAGCCCTGTCCCTATTCCTGTCATGGCGGGGTTGTAACAGCTTGGTATGCTGAAATACTGGGAGAATAATGGATCCTGACCGAATGTTGGAAGAAAAATTCCTAAGTTTACAAGGATCAGAAATAGCGTTAAAAAGAACTTGTTTTTCATGGTCTTTTTATTTATCTGATCAAAGTTAAATTCCCCATCGTTGAAGCGCTTCCTTTCCCTATGCTTGTTCCCTCCCAGGGTTTACCATCTTTAAAGGTTGCATTAATCTTCCACATATAATTTCCCTGAGGCATCAGTGCTCCATTATAGGTTCCGTCCCAGCCTTCCAGCGGACGGCCTTTATCATCGAGGGCAGTGGACTCCCACATCAAATGGCCGGACAAATCGAATACCTGGATATGATATTGTTTCAGGTTGATGCCGACAGGCTTAAATAACCTGACTTTATAAATGATATTTGTCGGCGAAAAGGCATTCGGGACAAAAAGGTTGTGGAACATAAATTCATAGTCATAAATCGTGGTATCCGAACAATTGTTGGCTGCCCAGCTTACCAGACTGATGATATAACTGCCATCCTGTGCATAAGTGACTATTGGGTTTTCCTGGGTGGAGTGTGAACCATTACCGAAATCCCAGGAATAACTGATGGCATTTTCCGACAGGTTATTCATGCGTACTTTCCCGAGCATACCGTCGAAATTTTCTTCAAGGGTAAAGGCGCTGACCGGGGATTCGAGGACAGTCAATGTTTTTCTAACCGTATCTGAACAACCCGACAGGTCCTCAGACTTCAGGAAAACGGTGTATTGACCGCCAAGTGCATATGTATGGAAGGGATTTTGAATATGCGAAGTATCTTTCTGATACAATGGATCTCCGAAGGCCCAGGACCAGGATCCGATCAGCGTATCTCCCGGCAGTGTTTTATCCGTAAAGAAAACATGATCGCGTGAACAGGCGGCAGAGTGTGAGAAATCTGCAACAGGCAAGCGGTTGACCCTGACTTTCTGTCTTAGCGTATCAGTACATCCTGAGCTGTTGGTCAGGATTAGCTTCACGTTATGGTCACCAGCCGAAGTGTAGAAATAATCAGGATTGATCAGTAAACTGGTATCTCCGGCAATGGGTGGAACTTCTCCAAATTTCCAGAATGTTCTTGTGATTGAAACGCCATTGCTGTCGGAAAGATTGATAAACCTCGTAGTATCGCCAAAACATACGGGAAGCGCTTCGAATATGGCAATTGGAGAGGCAAAAACCTGAACACTCAGGCGGAAAGTATCCCTGATAATGATCCCATTGTTGGTTGACGATACAACCTGAGTAATGTCATAAGAGCCGGGACTTTCATACACATGTTGGATAAAGGGTGTGAAATGTGTATAGGTGGTATCCTTTCCATCGCCGAATATCCATTGCCAGTTGTTGATCAGGCTGACAGGCCCGGAGTTGTCAAGGAGAGACAAGCTAATACGGGAACACACCAGGGTATCGGTCTTGGAAAATCCGGCAGCAATACAGGAAACCAGAATTTCTTTGGAAATAGTATGCTGGCATCCATTGGCATTAATGGCGGTAAGACTGACCATATAACTTCCGAAACCGCTATAGGGGTGAGTAATGCTGCTCATAAATGGGGGCACTTCAGTAAGCGAAGTACCATCCCCGAATTTCCAGATGAGGGTATCGACATTTGCCCCGCTTCCGACAGAACGATTATAGAAAATCGCCGTGGTGTCGCAATAAGGTACGGTGTCAAAAATAAAATCAGCAATCGGCCCCGGGTAAACGATGACTTCTTTGTAGATGCTGTCGTAACAATTGTTGGTATTGTATGCCAGCATTTTTACGATATAGGTTCCCGGATTGGAATAAGTATGAGCAGGCGAATACAAGGATGAAGTATTATAAGTACCGCTGTTGGGTTCTCCGAAATTCCAGCGTAAATCATGAAGCGTATCACCAGGCGCTAAATTTTGTGGATGAAATTGGGTTGGTGTGCCAACGCATACCGGAAGAGCCTGGAAAGTGAAATTAAACCCGTGATTGACATACACATCTTGAATGATGGTATCTGTGCAACCATTGGCATCTGTCACGATGAGTTTTACAGGATAGGTGGTATCGGTGACGGAGAAAGTATGAGTAGGATTGGCATAGGTCGAATATACACCGTTTTCAAAATACCATAACCATGAAATGACCGGAACTCCTGATGGAATTGAATGATCAGTAAAGATAACACGCCCTGCTGGGCAATAGGTGCTGAAATAGCTGTAATCAGCCGTGGGATGGGCATAGGTGATTACAGGTGCAGAAAATTCATCCATACAGCCAAGGGTATTGGTAATGGTGAGGCTGACCAGATAGGTTCCAGGCAGGGTGTAGATATGGGTTGGATTCTGGAGGTTTGAGGTGTCCCCATCTCCGAAATCCCAATGCCATAAGTAAATAGAACCTGCTGTAGTGATTGATAAATCCTGGAACTGGATTTCAGCTCCTGAACAACTTCCTGAAAAACCAAACATGGATAGGGGAGTAACATTGACTAATGCTTGTTGCATGGTATCATGTTGGCAATTGAAGGAGTTGGTGACACTCAGGCTTACATTATAAATACCGGCCTGAGCATAGGTATGTGTGGGGTTTTGATCGGTGGATGTGATTCCGTCTCCAAAGTTCCATAACCAGGACACAAGATTACCGGAATTGGGAACCGACTGGTCGGTGAAATGAGTGGTACTTCCCTGACAAACAGTATCTGCAAGAAAAACAACTGTTGGACGCCCATTAACACTTACTGTTTTAATCATGGTATCGGAGCAGTTACTGACATTGGTAATAATCAGTTGGACGGTATATGTTCCTGCCGCCTGGTAAACATGGGTCGGATTGGTCAGGCTTGAAGTATTGTTTACACCGGATGTTGGATCTCCGAAATTCCAGTTCCAGGCAACGATCTGGGTTCCGCCATTGGGTTGGGAAAGGTCGTTGAACTGCACCGGGGAACCATTACAGCTTTGACCTGAAGATTCAAAATTGGCCAGAGGAGATGCGCCGACAGTGACAAGATGTGCGGAGGATGCCCAACAACTGTCGCTGGTCTGTACTGAAAGCGTGACATTGTAATTTCCAGGGTTGGCATAGGCGTGAGTGGTATTTTGAGGATCAGGGAAATGAATAATTTGCGTATTCCCGTCCCCGAAGTTCCATATCCATGTAACAAGGTAACCATGCTGTGCAAAACTGAGATCCGTGAAGCTAACCGGAGAGTCTGAGCAGTTGATGGTTGAATTGCTGAATCCGGCCACGGGAGGAAGTGATACCATGACCTGTTGACTTACGGAATGCCTGCAGCCCCCTGAATTCGTCACAGTGAGGGTTACGGTATGATTACCGGATGTGGCATAAGTGTGTTCGGGATTCTGGATAAAAGAATGGGCGGATCCATCCCCGAAGTTCCAATCCCATCCGGTGATGATGCCATTGTTGGCAACCGAAAGGTCTGTAAAATGTGTCGGACTGCCTAGACAAACAGTATCGGATGAAAACGCTGACTGTGGTCTGGCTCCAACCGTAATGGTTTTGGTGGCGGTACTGTCGCATCCGTTGGCAGTCATTACAATCAACTGGACGATGTAATCTCCCGGCTGGAGGTATAGGTGGGAAGGATTTTGAAGCGTAGAGACATTATCAACCCCTGAATTCGGATCGCCAAAATTCCAACGCCATTCTACAATGCTGCCCCCGCCGTTTGGCTGTGAAAGATCAGTGAAAGAAAGTATTTCGTTGGCACAGGGATTCCCATAATCGAAATTGGCCACCGGAGAGGGACTGATGGTGATGAGGCGGATTTGTACGGCATTGCATTGTTGGTTGTTGGTCACCGTGAGCTTAACCGCATAAGTGCCCGGATTTGCATATTGATGCTGAACGTTAGGATTTGCAGGGAAATTAATAATTACTTCTTCCCCATCACCAAATTCCCAGTGCCATTGAGTCAGGTAAGTTGTCGAGGGGGAATAGGAATGATCCGTAAACGTGATCATATCTCCCAGACATATAGGGGCTGAATTGGAGAACAAAGCAGTAGGTAAATGCCCGACAACCACCTGATGAGTCAGTGTTTTTTGACAATCATGGATATCCTTGGCGATGAGAACAACCTGGAAAGATCCTGCAACAGGGTACAAATGAGAAGGTTCTACGGGTGAATTATAGGTCACAACGGTTCCATCTCCGAAATCCCATATCCACTGTGCAACATTGGCTATATCAGGTCCCTGAAGGTGGAACTGTGTCAGTGTCCCCAGGCAGGCCGCGTCGCTTGTGAAATCAACAACAGGACTCAGATAGATGAAAACCTGAACACTGTTTTGAAAAATGGTCTGACAGGATGTGGACGGTCGTGTTGCCAATACGGTATAAGTTCCCGGCGCTGTTTTCATTCCAAAATCAAGGGGGCCTCCGTTACCAGGTAAAGGTAATCCGGAAGGATGTCCTTCAAACAGCAATTGATAAATAACCCCGGTCTGGGAGCTTTCAAGTCCAATGGTCACCCCTGACCCCCCTTCACAATAACCTCCGTTATTGGTTACCGTCAGATTATATTCCGTGGGATTGGGAAGAACAGATACGGTAACAGCGGAAGTTCCGAAATTTCCATTGCAATTTACATCATTGACCTGTATCAGGGTATAGGTCGTGGTTATAATCGGGTAAACCGTTGCCGTATAAGGGGAAACCGGAATATTATTGGCTATGTAATTCTGGGTTCCATCCGAGTATGTCAGTGACCATGGAGGTGTCCCGGTCAGGGAAAAGCTAAGGACAACCGGATCCCCATTACAGATTGCTGAAGGGCCTGAAATTGAAGCAGAGGGTGGTGTCATGAAATCAATTCTTACATCATCGGTGGACAACTGGGAGATACACTCCGCCTGACCGTTGACCGTCAGGCTAAGGATGACAAAGCCAGCCGAAATATCTGCCGGGCCCGGAGTATATAAGGGATTTAAAATATTATCATGGTCAAAAGTCCCATTACCATTTGTCGTCCATAAAACTGATGAAAAATGCGAAGCAGAGCCATTTAGCGGAATAGCAAGGAAAGGGCAGGAGAGGATATCATTGCCTGCGTTTGCCAGTGGCATAGGCTCAAAGCTGAGCAGCATCTGATCAGAAACAGACTGCAATAGACAAGAATTCTGTCCGAATGCAGTCAGGGTGATCGTGGCGTTTTCATTACTTAAATCAACAGGACCGGGGGTGTAAGTCCCACTAAGGGAGGGGGGTGTGCTGAAAGTTCCGTCGCCGGAAGAAGTCCAGTCAAATGAGCTGTAATTCTGAGCCTGTCCATTCAGGTTGAATAGTTGATTTTCACATATACTTGCATTCATTCCTGCCTGGATCACCGGCAATTTGTCAATATACAGCATCATATCGTTAGTGACATGAACGGATGTGCATCCGGCCAGACCATCAGCGGCAAGGGTTAAGATAACACTTCCGTTTTGGATGTCAAGCGCCCCCGGGGTATAAAACGGGGTGAGCGACCCGGCGTTGTCGAATGTGCCATCACCACTTGATGACCAGATTGCAGCAGTGGCGTGTGTAATGCTTCCCAACGCGTGGAAACTGAGGTTTTCACATACCGTGGCATCTGCTCCGGCATCGACCAAGGGGAGTGGATTGATGGTAAGGACCATGAAGTCATTGGTCACTTCTGTCTGACAGGGCGTGATTCCAGTTGCTGAAAGGGTAAGATTCACGGTTCCGGTGAGGATGTCGTTTGTCCCCGGAGTATAAACGGGATTGAGGATATTGTCATGATCAAAAGAGCCATCGCCATTACTTGACCAGGATACAGAGGATTGATATTGGGCGGTTCCGTTTAAAGGGTAGGTTCCTGAAGCGCAAATATTGGCATCCGGTCCGGCGTCACTTACAGGTCTTGATTGAAAAATTACATTTGTAGAAGCGGAAGCCATCAGGTAAGCGCATGCCGGGCTACCGTTAACGGTGACCGTAAGGGTTACCGTTCCTGCCAGAAGATCTTCGGGGCCCGGTGTATATATGGGATTGAGTATCGTTTCATCAGAGAACACGCCATCGCCTGTTTTTGTCCAAAGCACTGTTGTATAGTTGAAAGCTTCTGCCAGTAAGGGTACAGGGTAAGTGGCACAAATCGTAAGGTTTGCGACAGTATTCACCATAGGTCCCGGCGAGATATTCACCTGTCCGTTCATGGTATTCAAACAGTTTGTGGAAATATTTGTAGCTTGAATGACGTAGTTCCCTTCTGTTTGCGGTCCAAAAGTCAGGGTTGTTCCCGTCCCCGGTATTGCAGCACCTGAAGGGGATCCATCTTTCATTAACTGGTAGGTCATCCCGATTTCGGATCCTGATAAACCGATGATTGTCGGGGCACAGTTCGCTCCTGCAGGGGTAATGTCAAAAGCCATTGGGAGGGGCTGTAGGAAAACATTTCCATCCATGTCGGCATCACAGGTGGACAATAATATGACTGCTCTGATGGTGTAAATTCCACTGATATATTGAGGTCCGAAATGAAGAATGGATCCTGTCCCCGCCATGGTCTGAACGATAATTCCATCTCTTAATAAAGTATAGACAACACCGGTTTCGGAACCATTCAACGCGATTTCAGTACCGGCGCATTGTGGTCCCTGAGGTTGCAGGCTATAGATGATTGGCCTTGGGGATAAGGTAGTGGACCCGTTCATGGTTCGTGAACAGGTAGTGGAAGCGTAAACTGCTTCAATGGTATATTCTCCCGGAGAATCCTGTGGTCCGAAAGAAATAGCATCCCCGGTACCAGCTATTGGTCCGGCAACAATCACCCAGTTATCCCGAAACAGGGTATAATTTACCCCTACCTCTGAATCATCCAGTCCGATGGCTGAACCAGAGCAACTGATTCCGTTGGGTGTGATGTTGAACAGCGTGGGGGAGTCAAAAATTCTGAGCTGCCCTTCCATCTGGGATTCGCAAAGTGTGGAAGGAACAACGGCTGTAATGGTATAAGTCCCCGAAGTATAATAGGTGCCAAAAACCAGGGGTAATCCGTTTCCGGTTAAGGTATTTAATATTACACTTCCGTTATACATCAACCGATAGGTAATACCCATTTCTGAACCATTGAGGCGGACAACAGCTCCGGTACAGGTATCTTTGTTCGGGATAATCGTATAAACAATCGGAAGTACTTCTATGGTAGCACTGCCATTCATCCAGGAATAACAGTTGTTCAGGGTGTTAAAGGCAATAACCCTGTATGTGCCGGGCAGGGTTTGTGGACCGAAATCCAATCCGCTTCCTGTTCCTGTCAGCGGAGAGCCGACATTGATGACATCATTGCGTCTTAATTGATATAAAATTCCTGTTTCGGAGGAGGATAGTGTTACCGGAGTTCCCGGGCAAATGATCCCCGGGGGATTGACCGTATAAATTTCAGGTGCGGGATGAATAACCGTCATGCCGTTCATCAATGCCTGACATCCTGTTGTGGTATTGATGCCGGTGATCGTATAAGTTCCGGGGGTAAAATGTTGTCCGAAACTTAGTAGTCCGGGAATCCCGGTCCCGGGAACCACCATGATCAGGGTGGATTCCCTTCGAAGTTCATAATCAATGCCAGACTGCGAACCATTAAGGTATATCTCCACTCCGGGACAGGCATTCCCTAAGGGTACCATAGAATATATAACTGGTAATGGGAATTCTGTGAGCAGGGCATTGCCATTCATCATTTGATCAACGCCTGTCAAAATATTCACTCCGTTTATGGTGTACAATCCTGGTATCTCAAACAGGCCAAATGAAAGCGCAGCCCCTGTTCCGTTTAAATTGTCAATCACTGTTCCGTCAAGCAAGAGATCATACCTGACCCCGATTTCAGAACCATCAAGTCCGATTTCAAGTCCCGGATCTCCTGAACATCGCTGACCTCCGCCTGTCACATTAAAAACTGTGGGCAAAGGATTGATAACCACTGTGGCACTTCCCTGCATTTCAACCAGGCAAAGGGTTGCGGAATTTACCCCTTCCACCACATAAGTGCCGGCCAATGTCTGATTTCCGAAGCTTATCGGATGATCTGTGCCGGGTATGCCGGGAGGAGGTGTAATATAATCCGGTCCCAGCCTCAGACGGTAATTAATCCCGGTCTGAGAACCTGATAGACCAATTGGTACCCCGACACCTCCAGCAGGATAAGATCCCCCTCCTGTGACCGTATACAAAGTCGGTAAAGGCAGAATGATTACTTCAGCACTCCCATTCATGGAATTCTCACAATTCGTAACGGGATTGGTTGCTTGGACAGTATAAATGAAAGCGGCAGTATGGAATCCGAAGGAGATTGCACTTCCGCTTCCCGGAACAGGCGGACCATAAGGTAGTCCTCCCCTGAAAAGCTGGTAGTTAATGCCGCTCTGAGAATTGCTTAATCCTATTTCAACGCCTGAACCACCAGCACAATAAGATCCGCCCCCATTAACATTATATACGATCGGCAAGGGATTGACTGTTACGGCTACTGTCGTTGAGGTCGTATTATAGCCATCACTAACTTCAATGATGTAATCTGTGTTATTGGTTGGGTTGACAACCGGATTGGGAATTGAAGATGTCCATCCTGGCGGGTTCGATGTCCAGAAGTAGGAATAATCACCAGAACCGCCGGAAGCAATGACATTTAACTGAACCATCGCGCCATTATTGCAGATGACATCCGGTGATGCCGTGGCAGAGATGCTTAACGGATCCCCATTGAGGAAAACCCATACATTATCAGAATTTGTACATCCTTTCTGATCATTAACGGTTAAGGTGAATTCTGTATTGGTATATAAATTGGTGGTCAGCGGACTGATCAAACCAGATTGTCCAGGGGCAATGCTGCTGACGGGTGTCCATATATAAATATAAGGCGGTGTACCGCTTGAAACAACACCGTTGAGCGATGTACTTGTGCCGTAAGCAATGCTTTTGTCCGGACCTGCATTGACAGTTGGGTTTGGATTGCTGCTTATGGTCACTGTTCCTGTCATATCATTCTGGCAACTGGTACTCCCATTCACTCCCCTGACAGAATAGGTGCCAACCGTAGTGAAATTTCCGAAAGAAAGGGATGAACCTCCCCCGGCCAGTGGAGAGCCAACAGGAGTTATTCCCCGGTATAATTGATAATTGACACCGGTTTGAGAATTATTCAGTCCGATAGGTACTCCGATATCTCCAATACAATATTCTCCTCCTCCTGTTACCTGGTAGGCAGTAGGCAAAGGATTAACGGTCACTGTAACCGATCCGTTGGTTGTGGTAAAGCCATCATCAACGGATACTGTATAGATGGTCGTAACAACAGGAATTGCATCAGGGGTTGGTGAAGCAGAAGAAAAACCTGGCGGATCAGAAGACCAGGAATAAGTATAAGAACCTGATCCTCCGCTTGCGTTGGCATTCAGATGTGTGGTTTGTCCGATACAAATTGTCTGGGGTGAGGCAGATGGAGACACTGCCAGGCAGGTTCCTGTGACATTTACCTGGACCACATCCGATTGCTGACATCCACCGGCATCTGTAATGGTCAGGGTAAAAGTTTGTGAAGAGTTTAAATTTTTGGTCGTTGGCGTTAAAATATTGGACGGACCTTCAATCTGGCTTGCAGGCGTCCAGGCGATGCTGGTGATACTGCCGGTTCCTGCTGTTGCTGATCCATCAAGAGTGGTGCTCGTTCCGCAATTGATGGTTTTGTCTGGTCCGGCAGATACAGTAGGCAGGGGCTTGACGGTGACGATAAGATTAACCGGTAGGCCAGTACAGGAAGTTGGCAGTGGACCGGTAGGTGTCAAAACATAAGTCACATCAACGGGAGTAGTCAGCAAATTGATCAGGGTTTCATTGATGGTAAAACCTGATCCGCTGGCCGGTGGATTAAAGATGCCCGGAACGGTTGCCCGGCTCCATGAAAAAGAGGATCCGCTGACATTGCTGGTAATGGTGTACGAAAACGGGGAGTTGCTGCAAACATTTTCGGACAGCGAACTGGATATGCCTGGTTTTGGATGCACATATATGATGTAGTCCTGGGGTGTGGCAGGACATGATCCAAGGCTTCCGCTTGGCGTAATGTGATAAGTAACGTGGCCAATAGTACTCCCCGGGTTGGTTATGGTTTGAACAAGAATGGTATTTGTTCCCGACATGATCACTCCAGTCATTGAAGGAGGTGTGACAGCAGTCACCGACCAGGTAAAATCCGTACCGAGCACGTTGGAAGTGAGTACCACTTCAGAGGTAGGTTGTTCCGAACAGACATGTTGGTACATGGGGTTGTTTGTTACGGTAGGAGAAGGGTTGACCAGTATGGTATAAGATATTTCTGACCCGGGGCAGTTGGTCGGATTAGGCCCATAGGGAGTGATATGGTAAGTAACATAAGCAGGATTAGTCAGCGTACTGTTAATCGTTCGTGCCGGAATATCTCCAGTCCCGGGAGTGATGAATCCCGATATCCCTGCAGGAGCAGTCGCATACCAGCTAAAAGTGGTTCCACTGACTCCGGAAGTCAAATTGACCAGCGTTGTAGTGCCTCCTGAACAAATGGTTTGGGAAAGTTCGGCATTGGTCACAGAAGGGATAGGATTAACCGTGACGACAAGCGAAATCGGATTTCCCGGGCAGGAGGTGGGAGAAGGTCCTGTCGGAGTGATCACATAAGTTACCTGACCGGGTGTTGTCCCTCCGGGGTCAAGACTGAGGTGGTCGTTGATAGCTCCTGAACCACTGGCAGAGAACCCGGAAACATTGACACCGGGAGAGGTGACAGAAGCGGACCAGTTGTAGGTTGACCCGGGAACGTTGGAAGCAGGCGTATAATTGACACCTGACCCGGTACAAATGGCCAATGCAGTACCGCTGCTCATCACTGGGATAGGATCAACAATAATCTGTACAGCATTACTGCCACCGGCAAAGCATGGGGGTGAAGCTGCACCGCGGATGAACCAGGTGGTTTGATAAAGGGCTCCTGGCTGGTAGTTGATGGTGTTCGTTGATGGGATTCCGGTCCAGGGGCCTAAAGGTCCTGTCGTGCTGTAAGACCATGTATAGGTATAGGTTCCGGGTCCCCCGCCTCCGGTAGGTAAAGAGGTGGAGGTAAGCTGGTCAGGTATTGTCCCCGAGCAGATCTGTTGATCAGCCGCTATGCTACCCCCGTTTATAATATCATCAACGAGGACGGTAACACTTTGAGTGGCAGGACATCCGCTTGAAGGATGGGTTCCAACCAGGGTGAAAACCGTTTGGGAGGTCAGCATGACATTCCCGGTGGGATTGGTGTTCGTTCCGAAAAGAGAGGCAGGCGACATCCATAACCAAGGAGAACCGGGAGGATTGGCGTTGACAGTCATACTGATACTTTGCTGGGCACAGATATGTGGAGGAATGATGCTTGGTGTAATGGTAAAAACTGGTTGTAATTTGTGGGATACCGTGACGGTGGCAGAAGGGGTGGCGCAACCTGAAATGATCAGATAGTAAGTTCCTATATCTTTTGCCCAGTAATGGTTGTTTGTCGAATCGGGTACATAAGTACCATTCTGATACCAGTTAAAACTCACTCCAGATCCGGGAGAAGTGATCATTTCTGCTGCCTGGCCGGGACAAAGGCTGACGGTAAAACCGATGGTGTTATTCCCTGTAATTTCAACATTGGATCCTTGGGGAACCAGAGTCAGAAGAGGCGGGCATTCTCCGTGACTTGGATGAGAGGATAAGAGCACGATGAAGACCGAGGAGATCAAAAATAAATATTTTCTCATGATCAAGTTTTTAATGGATAAAGATTATTTGTCCAGGATAGAAAACATCATACAGATTAATGTTATGTTGATGGTACCTCAAAGGTAAATATTATTTTATTTAAAAAAAACAATATCATTTTGTACAAAACCATGAATTGATCATTATTTAAGACAGGTTTTACAATTATTTGATTTTTCATCAGGGTATATAAAAAAGATTTTTACCTTTGCACCCCTGATAATACCACACCCACACCCACACCCACACCCACACCCCCTTCGCCCGGATGGCGGAATTGGTAGACGCGCTAGTTTCAGGGACTAGTGTCCGTACGGATGTGCAGGTTCGAGTCCTGTTCCGGGCACAAATAGACTTCGTTAATGATCT
>CAZSDU010000037.1:0-18386 GCA_964605775.1 uncultured Prolixibacteraceae bacterium
GAGTTGGTGAGTTGGTGAGTTGGTGAGTTGGTGAGTTGGTGAGTTGGTGAGTTGGGCAGAGTGATTGGTTTCTATGGTTGCGATTACGCTTCCAACGGCAATGGTTTCCCCTTCCCTGGCCAAAATTTTTATGGATCCTTTGACCGGGGCAACGATAGGGAAAGAAGCTTTATCCGAATCAATTTCCACGATTTCCTGGTCTCGTTCAACTATATCACCGTTTTGAACCAGCCATCTGGCCAACTGTACCTGAGTGATCGATTCTCCCGGACTGGGTATTATGATTTCTTTGTTCATCGTTATTTACGTTATCTTATTCAGTATTTTCCCTGATTGTTTATACGTGCATGGAATGAAAATGTTCCATGCCAATGTTCTGTTGCTTAGATTAAAAATGGCTTTCATGCTCTGCACAATGAAGTTGGCAGGAAACATTGGATTGTTCACAGTTACATTTCCCCAGTGCTTTCTCAACAATGAGTCTTTGTTGTATCTTATGCAGCCTGGAAGAACCTGTTGCCGGACTTCCTGTTGCCGGACGGGCAACGTGATGCAGATTCAGTCTGTTGAAATGAGTTGACAGGTATTTCCATGCTCCCATATTGGCAGGTTCTTCCTGGATCCATTCCCAATGGGTAGCATGCTGATACCGGGCGATCACCTCATCGAGTTGTCTGAGGGGCAAGGGATAGAGTTGTTCCAGTCTGACCACGGCCGTATTATCAATAGCTTTTTTTTCTTTTTCTTCCAGAATATCATAATATATCTTTCCACTGCAGAAAACAACCCTTTCGATCTGATCCGGATGCATGGTTGCGTCGTCTATCACTTCCCGGAAGCCTCCCTCAGAAAAATCTTTGAGTTCGGAAATGCAAAGGGGATTGCGCAGCAGGCTTTTTGGGGTAAAAACGATGAGTGGTTTTCGGAAGGGGCGGTGCAATTGTCGGCGTAAAACATGAAAGAAATTTGCAGGTGTCGTGCAGTTCACGATCTGCATATTGAGATGTCCGCAAAGCGAAAGGAAACGTTCCAGCCTGGCAGAAGAATGCTCAGGTCCCTGACCTTCATAACCGTGAGGAAGAAAAAGGATCAAGCCATTCATAACCCTCCATTTATCTTCAGCGCTGCTGATGTACTGATCGATGACCACCTGGCCGCCATTGCTGAAATCACCAAACTGAGCTTCCCAGATCGTTAACCCGTTTGGTGTGGAAAGCCCGTATCCGTATTCAAATCCCATAACCCCGTATTCGGACAATAAGGAATTATAGATACTGAACTTGGCCTGATGATTCGAAATATGTTCCAGCGGAATATATTTTTCTTCTGAGTCTTCAACGGTAAGCACAGCATGACGGTGACTGAATGTTCCCCGCTGGCAGTCTTGTCCGCTGATCCTGACAGGGAATCCTTCCATTAAGAGTGAGGCATAAGCCATCAATTCTCCCATAGCCCAGTCGAACTTCCCTGTACTTAACATCTTTCCCCTTTCATCCTGTAATTTAATGATTTTTCTAAAAAATTTTTTTTCGGGAGGAAGATAAGTCAAACTGCTCACGATTTTCCTGATTTCTGTTTCAGGGATTCCTGTGAACGGAGAGATTTCCATGTTCTGGGCTGAGGCTTTACTAATCTCTTTCCAAACGTCTTCGAGGAAGGGTTTAATATCCCCTTTTTCAATGGTCCCTGAAATCTCAAAACCATTTTCAAGGCGATTAAGAATTTCAGATTTCAGACCTTCAACATCAAGGGGGTCAAGTTTTATTTCCTGATGCAGCTTTTTCAGGTAAATCTCCAGTGGGTCAGGATGATTTTCTATGACTTTGTATAGAATGGGTTGGGTGAAACGGGGCTCATCACTTTCATTATGTCCGTATTTACGATATCCCAGGAGGTCGATAAAAATATCCTTGTGAAAGGTCGAATGAAATTCCATGGCCAGTTCAACCGTGTATACCACCGCTTCCACATCATCCGCATTCACGTGGAAAATCGGAGATTGAATGGTTTTGGCCACATCGGTACAGTAGATGCTGGATCTTCCATCCAGATAATTGGTAGTGAACCCGATCTGATTGTTTACCACAATGTGAATGCTGCCGCCTGTTCTGTAACCTTCAAGTTCGGCCATCTGAATCAGTTCATAAACGATTCCCTGACCGGAAAGTGATGCATCTCCATGGACAAGGATGGAAGCAATTTTCCTGCTATCTCCTTCATAGACCTGATCAATTTTTGCCCTTACAATACCTTCCACTACAGGATCAACTGCTTCAAGATGTGAAGGATTGGGCGCCAGGGTAATCCTGACAGGATGACCGTCTGGTGTTAGTATTTCATTGGAGTATCCAAGATGATATTTTACATCTCCTAATAAGTCTTTATCTTCATATTCTTTCCCTTCAAATTCAGAGAATATTTGTTCCATGGGTTTCTTCAGAATATTTCCAAGAACATTCAAACGGCCGCGATGAGCCATTCCCAATACAAATTCCCGGGTGCCCAGTCCGACTCCTTTTTGTATGACTGCTTCAAGGGCAGGAATAAGGGCTTCGACCCCTTCGAGGGAAAAGCTTTTTTGTCCGGGAAATTTTTTATGGATAAACTTTTCAAACAACACGCTTTCAGCCAGTTTTTTCAGAATCATTTTTTTCTTTTCAACCGAAAAATCTGGGGTGTTTTTTTGTGATTCCATTTTTGTCCTCAGCCAATGAACAATTTCAGGACGGCGGATATAATGGTATTCTATTCCAATGGATTGACAGTATGTTTGCTGGAGATGTGCAAGGATATCTTCAAGCCTGGCATTCCCGATCCCTATCTCTTTTCCGGCCTGAAAAGTTTTGTTCAACTCCCCCTGTTCCAGGTCAAAATTTTCGATATCCAGGGTAGGTCTGTACTGGCGACGGGTACGCACCGGATTTGTTTTGGTAAACAAATGACCCCGCTGACGATAGGCAGTGATCAGGTTCATAACCTTGAATTCATTGGGATAGATGAAAGCTTCACCACTCTCAGCTTTGTAGTTTTTCTGACAAAATTCAAAACCCTCAAAAAACTTTCGCCAGCTTTCTTCTACACTTTCAGGATCCTCTTTATACTGTGAGAATAATGCTTCGATCACAGAATTATCAGGAGTATTTAAATATGAAAATTTATCCATAACCGCTATTTTGTCAGGCTTTTGGCAAATTTAATAACATTGCGGTAATCAAAGAAAAAAAACGCTAACTTTGTCGCTTCGATCTGACAGGGGGCGCTGCGTTGCTGTCAGATGACAGAATGATAAGTTTTTCTGATAATTTTCAAGCATTTCTTTACTCTTATGGAATACATTAAAGCATACATTGACAAGAATCGTGACCGGTTTCTTCAGGAATTGTTTGGCCTGATCCGTATTCCTTCTGTCAGCTCTGTGACTGAACACAAGGATGATATGATAAAAGCGGCAGAATACTGGAAAAAAAGTTTACATGAAGCCGGATGTGACCGAGCCGAGATTTTTTCGACTGATGGAAACCCCATTGTATACGGTGAAAAACTCATCGATCCTGCACTTCCCACGATATTGGTTTACGGGCATTATGACGTGATGCCGGTGGATCCCATCGACTTATGGGAGTCGCCTCCATTCAAACCGGAAGTGCGTGATGGAAAGATATTTGCCCGCGGCGCTGATGACGACAAAGGTCAGTCCTTTATGCATGCCAAGGCCTTTGAATTGATGGTCCAAACAGAGACCCTACCCTGCAATGTGAAGTTCATGATCGAAGGAGAAGAAGAAGTCGGCTCCATGAATGTTGCTCCCTTTTGTATCCGTCATAAGGAATTATTAAAATCAGATATCATCCTGGTATCGGATACAAGTATGATTGGTTTACATTGTCCTTCGGTTACGGTTGGTTTGAGGGGATTGGCCTATATGCAGGTTGAAGTCACCGGCCCCGGCCATGATCTCCATTCCGGTATTTTTGGCGGGGCGGTTGCCAATCCTGCCAATGTGCTGGCAAAGATGATCGCCTCTCTCACCGATGCTGAAGGAAGGATTACTATTCCCGGCTTTTATAAGGATGTGATTGAAATCAGCCGGGTGGAACGCGATGAAATGGCCATGGCACCGTTTGATGAGCAAGATTACATGGAAAAGCTGAAGGTTGTAGCGCTTTCCGGAGAAGTTTCCTATACGACAAAAGAAAGGACGGGGATCCGGCCTTCACTCGATGTGAACGGGATCTGGGGTGGCTATACCAGCGAAGGCACTAAAACAGTTCTACCTTCAAAAGCTTATGCGAAAATTTCCATGAGGCTGGTGCCAAACCAGGATTACAAAAAAATCGGAGAGCTTTTCGAGCAATATTTCAGGAAGATGGCTCCGAAATCAGTGAAAGTTAAAGTGGAAGCATTGCATGGCGGACAAGCTTATGTTTCACCCATCGACACCATTGGATATAAAGCTGCTAGCAAAGCAATGGAGGCTACACTGGGCAAGAAACCTGTTCCGGTCCGCAGCGGAGGAAGCATTCCCATCATTCCGCAATTTGAGGAAATCCTGGGAGTGAAATCAATCCTGCTGGGATTTGGTCTGGAATCAGATGCCTGTCATTCCCCGAATGAAAACTTTCCGCTTGATAACTTCTTCAAAGGCATTGAAACCATACCCTATTTCTACAAATTCTTTACCGAACTGTGGAAAGGATAAACCATTTTTTCATTTCACAGAAGCTCCTCTGAATTTTTCCAGTCCGGTGTCCAGAAACTTGATGAATGCATCAATATTCAGATCGTAGGCACGGGGTGAAGTAAGCAGGTGCCCTGATGTATCCAGTAATATGTAATATGGTTGGGAGTTGACGTTGTATTTGGTGATTTGAAGATCAGCATAGATTTTTCCTATAGTCTTTTTTACTTTTCCATCATAGCTTGAAGTGATCCATTCATTCTCAGGTACTTCTGTTTTATCATCAACATATAGCGCCGTCACGATGAAGTTTTCACCTAAACGTTTTAAGACTTGAGGATCTGACCATACATTGGCTTCCATCTCACGGCAATTGACACAACCATGCCCCGTAAAATCAATGAAAAGCGGTTTGTTTTGTTTTTTTGCACAGGCCAGCGCCTGATCATAATCAAAATATCCTTGAAGTCCATGTGGCAGATGTAAGAATTCATTGTATTTGGGTTTTTCACAAAGCGTGGAATTCCTGTTGAAATTAGCCTCACCGGAGACAGCATTCACTTCATTCCTAATGATGGTATTAAGATCAAAATCCATGGAAGTCTGGGGTGGAAGATATCCTGACAAGGCCTTTAATGGGGCTCCCCACATACCGGGGATCATATATATGACGAAGGCAAAAGTAATAATGGCCAGACCTATACGGGGAACACTGATATAGGGTAGGTCAGCATCATGATTAAATTTCAGTTTTCCCAGCAAATACATTCCCATGAGGAAAAATATCACGATCCAGAATGCCAGATAAACTTCACGGTCGAGGATGCCCCAGTGATAGGTCTGATCGGCAATGCTCAGGAATTTCAAACCAAGCGCCAGTTCCAGGAAACCAAGAACAACCTTGACAGAATTCAGCCAACCTCCTGACTTTGGTAAACCTGCTAGCCAGGAAGGAAAAAATGCAAACAGGGCAAAGGGCAGGGCAAAAGCAAGAGAGAATCCAAGCATCCCGATGATGGGGGTAAGCAAAGCCCCTCCAGCGGATTTAACCAGAATGGCTCCGACAATCGGGCCGGTACAGGAAAATGAAACCAGGACCAAGGTAAAAGCCATGAAAAACGCACCGGAATATCCACCCTTATCTGCTTGCTTATCTGCTTTATTAACAATCCAGGAGGGAAGCGTGATTTCGAACATTCCCAGGAAAGAGGCGGCAAAAACCATGAAGATCAGAAAGAAAAAGACATTTGGGATCCAGTGTGTACTGAGGAAATTGGCAAAATTAGCCCCCAGGGTTATGGCTACAAGGGTGCCAATCACAGTATAGATAACGATGATGGATAACCCATACACGATGGCTTCCATTCTTGCTTTGCGTTTACTGGAAGTGTCGTGCATAAAAAAGGTGACCGTCATAGGAATCATCGGGAATACACAAGGAGTAACAATGGCAGCCAGACCGGCAATAAATGAAATCAGGAAAAACCAAAGCAAGGATTCTCCTTCTGCATGATCGGCCGCTGTGGCAGCGAGTTTTACCTGTTCATCTTTCTTGACGGCTACTGTTTTTATTAAGGAATCCTGCCGGGTTCTGGCTATAGAATCCTCACTGACGGCATTTGGATCGGCCAGGGTTCCTGAAATATTCTCCGTAATTTTCGGATTCCCTTTGACATGAAATATAAAATCCACATCCGCCGGGGGAATGCACTGATGGTCATCACAGCACATGAAGTTGACCATGCCCTTAACCGTAAAGTCTTGATTACTTATGATTTTTATTTTCTGCCTGAAAATTGCTTTATCCGCAAAATACTTAAGCAGCATGTTGTCGAATTGGGGATCTTTTTCCTGGATAGCCTTGGGTTCTCTTACTTTCCCGACTAACTCATAGTGACTGTTTTGTTCGAAAGTAAAGGTTGTGGGAATGGGCCCATTGGGTGGAATGTCCTGGGAATAAAGATGCCAACCCGGATCACATTTAGCAATCAGCAGTAGGGTGGCTTCTTCTGGATTGGTCTGATCGACCCTGAAGGTCCATTTCACCGGATCCAGAATCTGGGTAAATGATAGTAAGGGAATCAGAATAACGATAAGCAGACTGATCAGTATTTTTTTCATGTGCTAATAATTTTATATTTCATTTGTCACATGGACTATCCATTATTATCATTCGCAGGGTAAATGAACAATGTTTGTATGGATATTTCATAACGAAAAATGAATTTCAAAAATTGGGAGGGCAAAGGTAGGAAAATTATGGCAATAACATAACATACAACATTTTCTTTGTTTTCGGAGTGATCCTGAAGCGGTGGTCAATTCTATGTCCGATCACCCATGTAATTTGATTACCGGAGCATAGGAGCCAGGTGATTTCTTTATCTGTAAGGGTGAATTTTTGATCGATAAAAAAGTCGCTGAGTTTTTTCTTCTGATTCATCCCCAGCGGGCAGAAAGCATCCCCTGCCTTCCATTTTCTGATGGATAACGGAAATTTCAGTTTGTCATAATCCAGGCATGCTGAATCAAGGGATGTTGGAATGATAAAATCAGGAGACAGGGGCTGTATCTGAAATTTCATTTTTACAGGCTTTTCAATATGATTCATTCCCGCTTCAATGTTAAATTCCTCAGGTATTTCCTGCATGTCATTCGCTGCATCATGTATCTCTGTAATGATCAGGCTTTTCCTGTCTTTGATCAGGCGGTGGGTAGAAGAAAAAAAGGTTTTACCGCTGTTTCCATCCAGCCTGTTCAGCAAGTTTTCTATTACATCGAGGGAGAACCCGAAGGGGGAGAGCAATTCGTAGGCATAAGGCCGGAGAGGAATAAGGGTTTTCAATGCTTCAATGCTGATGGTGATTTGTTTCCCCTCCCTGTGAATCAGGGAATTGCTGGTTCTGACGATGGCTTCCTTACCAATGATCTCGAAATTTCTGAGTTTTTTAATGTTTTCCGTCATGACGACCGCAAAGTCAGGTTGAATTGTTCTCAGAACAGGGATCACTTGATGGCGGATTTGATTACGAGTATATTTCAGTGAATCATTGGAACTGTCGTTATGGAAAGGGAAATGCTTTTTCTCCGCATATTTTTCAATTTCTTCGCGATAAGTAAAAAGCATAGGGCGGATAAGCCGGCCATTTTGAGGAAGAATTCCGTGCAGACCAGCGATCCCTGTGCCACGGATCAGGTTGATAAAAAAAGTTTCAATCTGGTCGTCGAGATGATGGGCGGTGGTAATATAATCGTAATCATTCTCTGCCCTGATCTCTTCAAACCAGTCGTAGCGTAATTTTCGCGCAGCCATCTGGATGGAGAGACCCGATGCTTTGGCATATTGTTCTGTTTTGAATTTTTTCAGGTAAAAGGGGACCTTGTGTTTTTTCGCCATATTGTTGACAAATCTGGCATCCTCATCCGATTCTTTTCCCCTGAGGGTAAAATTACAATGAATGATTCCGAAGCGAAGTTTTGCCCCGTGAAATAAATCGACCATGACCATAGAGTCTAGGCCTCCACTCACGGCCAGGAGAAAATGTTTTGTCCGGGGTCGGTCAACGATCTTTAACAAATGCGACAGAAAATCTTTCTGCATCATGAACGGCGGAATATGGCCGTAAAGATACGATCAAATTTCCCAGGTATCTCCCGAATTAAGGAGGTCGTCAACACTTTTAATTTTCGAGCTTTCTTTGGCATATTTGATCTGTTCTTCCACGAGGTCATCATAAGTAGGGCACATGGCCGAACGGATCACTCCGAATACCATCGGGAAGTGGGGAGGTGCCAATTTGGCCAGCATCAGATGAATTCCGGGGTCCTGGTTATACTGGTCATGTACGAGGATGTCATCAATGGTGATACCATTTTTGCCAATTTCAACCACTTTGAGGTGGGTATCTTTAAGGATAATCCCCTTGGAAAGATCTTTCCCGAAAACCATGGGATGTCCGTTTCTGACAACCAACATATTTTCATCCTTGACTTCTTTCCCAATGATTTCACTATGGGCTTTATCAGCAAAAATGATACAATTCTGCATGATTTCCATCACAGAAGTACCATCATGTTTTGCGGCTTCAAACATGACTTCCGTCATCAGGCCGATATTGTTATCAGGTACCCGGGCAAAGAAAGTTCCCTGGGCGCCCATCACAAGCTCACCCACGGTGAACGGATGCTCAATGGTACCCTGAGGGGAAGTCTTGGTCACTTTTCCCATTGGAGTGGTAGGAGAATATTGCCCTTTGGTCAGGCCGTATATCTGGTTGTTGAACAGCATGATATTGATGTCAACATTTCTACGGAGGATATGGATGAAATGGTTGCCTCCGATGGCTAGGGAGTCGCCGTCTCCGGTGGCCATCCATACGCTGAGTCTGGGGTTGGCAATTTTTACACCAGTGGATATGGCTGCTGCCCGGCCATGGATTCCGTGGATGCCATAGGTATTTACATAGTAGGGGAACCTTGAAGAGCAACCGATACCGGATACCATACAGAAATTTTCCTTGCGGTATCCGATTTTTGGAAATACCCGTTCCACTGCACTGAGGATGGCGTGGGCGCCGCAGCCCGGACACCATTTAACCATCTGATCGCTTTCAAAATCGGTTTTGGAAAGTTGAACGCCTGAGCGTTCAATGGTCATATTTTCGAATTCCATGTTATTTCTCCTCTAAAAGTTGATTAAACTTATCCATTAATTCTTTGATCATGAAAGGTAGTCCCTGCACTTTATTAAACTGATAAATGTTTGGCAGCGGATATTTCATGCGCAGATAATTGACAAATTGCCCGCTGTTGAGTTCACATACCAGGATCTTTTTAAATCCATTCAACACTTTCCCGGTGTTTTTGGGAAGGGGCATGATATGATGAAAATGGGCGTGGCTGACAGGTTTACCCTCATCCTGCAGTTGCTTCACGGCAGAGTGAACAGCGCCATAGGTTCCGCCCCAGCTTACGATCAGTAATTCTCCTTCATCTTTTCCATCAATAGTTTGTTCCTGAATACAATCAGCGACTTTTTCAACTTTAGCCGCTCTCAGATTTACCATCAACTGATGATTCAGGGGATCGGTGGAAACGGTTCCGATGATATTTTCTTTTTCAAGTCCTCCGATACGATGCCGTAGTCCTTCAGTTCCTGGCAACGCCCATTTGCGGACCAGGGTCTCGGGATCTCTTTTATAAGGCTTATAGTCAGGGTCGTTGGGTTCGGCAATAGGTGGGTTGATAGGAGGCATATCGGCCATTTTGGGAATTTTAAACAGGGTAGAGCCGAATCCGAGATAGCCATCTGTCAGAAGGATGACAGGGGTCATGTGTTCCATGGAGAGCTTGGCTGCTTCATAGGCATAATAGAAGCAGTTTTCTGCAGTGGATGCTGCGATCACGATGACGGGACATTCCCCGTTACGACCGAAGAGCGCCTGATAAAGATCGCTTTGTTCTGATTTGGTCGGTAATCCTGTGGACGGTCCTCCTCTTTGAACATCCACGATAATCAAAGGTAATTCAGTCATAACCGCCAGGCCTATGGCTTCACTTTTAAGCGACAGTCCCGGTCCGGATGTGGTCGTACAGGCCATGGCTCCGGTGTAAGAGGCGCCAATGGCTGAACAGATACCGGCGATCTCATCCTCTGCTTGAAAAACTTTTGCACCCAGTGATTTATGCTTAGCCAGCTCCATCAGAATTTCAGTAGCCGGAGTAATGGGATATGACCCAAGAAAAAGGGGTCGGCCTGATTTTTCAGAGGCGGCCAGCAAACCCCAGGCTGTGGCAATATTACCTGTAATATTACGGTATCGTCCTTTTTCCATTTTTGCCGGGCCAACCTGGATTACACTTTCGAGGGCTTCAATGGTTTCTGCATAATTATAACCCTGCTGAAGAACGATCTTGTTGATCTCGATCAATTCGGGTTTTTTCTTGAATTTTACTTCAAAGTATTTAAAAGAAGATTTCAGGTCACGATTAAAAATATAGTAAAGAATTCCCAGGGCAAACATGTTTCTGCTTCGTTCCGCAGTTTTATTGTCGATATTCTTTTCTTTCAGGCTTTCCTTGGTTAGTGTTGAGATGGGAGCCTTGATCAGGTTAAAGCTGTCGAGGGAATTGTCTGTCAGAGGATTTTTCTGGTATCCTGATTTTTCAAGGGCTTTCTCGTCAAAAGCATCAGTGTCAACAAGGATGGTCGCACCCTTTTTCGCCCATTTAAGATTGGCTTTGAGCGAGGCTGGATTCATGGCCACCAGAACATCCACCTGGTCGCCAGTAGTAAATATTTTCGAGCTTCCTACATGTACCTGGAAACCGGAAACCCCTGCAATGGTATTGTGAGGAGCCCGGATTTCAGCCGGAAAATCAGGGAAAGTAGCTAGGTCATTTCCATCGAGGGCAGCGACATCAGAGAACATCGTCCCGGTGAGTTGCATTCCGTCACCGGAATCTCCGACGAATTTAACCACTACATTTTCCCGTTCAACAACGGGTCTTTTTTTCTTTGCCATAGGTTTAATACATTTTACGCGGCAAAGTTACATTTTTAACTTTTATCCGAAAGAGATCAGAAATAAAAATATTTGTATATTTGCCCTGAATTCACATTATTAACTCGTTCCGCTTCGCGGGACACAAATACAATAAGTCATGGCTTACAAAATTAATGATGATTGCACCGCTTGCGGAACCTGCATCGATGAATGCCCTGTTGAAGCTATTTCTGAAGGTGATATTTATAAAATTGATCCTGAAGTCTGCACCGACTGTGGCGCTTGTGCCGATGTTTGTCCGGCAGAAGCAATTCATCCTGAATAATCAGAAGTTTAGCTGATTAACAAAGAACAGCAGCCCCGGTTTAGGGCTGCTGTTCTTTGTTCAGGCGGATACAAGATGTGATATCCCGCATCATTTAAAAAATTTCAATTCGAGCTTATCTCCATCAAACACAGCATAGCTGAAATGGGTAATCCAGTCGCCCAGTACGACCTGACGGGTTTTTTCGGTCAAGGGTTCATCCAGGGGGAAATGATAATGTCCGTAAATCAGAAAATTAAGCTCAGGATGGCTTTTTAGCAGTTGTTTTGAATGAAAAGTGATTCTTTCTGCGATCAGGCGCTTGTTGTGTTCTTCATCTTTTTTTTCTTTTTCCAAAGCGACTTTACGGCTTTTTCGCGACCAGAAAAGGGCCATTGAAATTCCTAGGTCTGGATGAAGCCAGCGAAAAAGCCATTGGTTAAAACGACAGGCGAATATTTTCTTGATCAGTTTATAACCCTGGTCTCCAGGCCCCAAACCATCCCCATGAGCCAGATAAAATTTCTTTCCTGAAAATTCCCTGAATTCAGGATCATGGTGCAGTTGCAGATTCATTTCTTTTTGTAAATAATCAAAGGCCCACATATCGTGGTTGCCCCGGAACAGATGAACCGGGATCCCGGCATCCGTAATCTCGCACAGCTTGCCAAGAAGTCGTGCATAACCCCGCGGAATGGCTGTTTTATATTCAAACCAGAAGTCAAAAAGGTCACCCAAGAGGAAAATTTCTCCGGCATCATGCCTGATCATTTCCAGCCAGGCCACAAGTTTTTTCTCCCTTTCAAGACTTTGTTCCCGGTCGGGGATCCCCAGATGAAAATCGGACGCGAAATAAATCTTCTTAGACATAGGGAAAATTTAATGCAAGTTACAAAAACTATTTTTTTATCTTTTCTAATTCCTTCTGACGCTGATATTCTTTTACCCTCTGCTGATGATAGACGACATGTTTGTTTCCCGGATAAACTGCAGGCAATGAACGGTCAAGGATTAAATAATAAGCAAAATCTTCGTTGGGAGAGATAACCGGACTCATGCCGAAAGCATAGTTCAGCACGATAAGTGAAGCAAGTGAATGAGGGTTACGGGTGATGAAGTCTTCCTCATAAGCCTTCTGTCGCTTCCATATTTTTTGAAATGCCGAATCTATCATTTGTGTCAGTTGATAATATCCTGAACTGTCCTGTTTTTCGACCAGAAGCATTTCAAGTGAATCCACCTCCTTTTCGTTTTTATGCGTAAAAATGAAAAAATCATGAAGCCGCGTCGCCTCCTTATTCCCCTTGAAAATAATCTGATCAGGGAAAGCAGAAAAGTCTCCTTTCAGTTGAATGGTATCGCCTTTCCCGATCATCATGACAAGCACTTTCCCTGAGGGTGCTTTAAGCATGTAAAAGCCTGTTTCCAAAGGTGAAATGCGGAAGCTGAAACGACCGCTGGAATGTATCTTTCCAGAATCGAGATTATGGATGTCTTTGGTGCACAGTTCCTGAAGAACGAGCAATTCTCCGCCGGCATTGCTGATCTCGCCGAGAATGAATGCTTTCCCCGATCTTTCAGAACAGGAGAAGAGCAACTGAATCATGAAAAGAAAAACCCATCCGGAATATTTCATAGGAAGTGTATTTCTTGTTGGTTGATCATCGGTCTTCCCTGAAAACGCAGAAACAGGTTGACCATTGTGATCACATCTTTCTGGCAGTACTTAACGATCCTCGGAAGATCATGTTCTTCCCAGTAAACCCTGCCAACTTCGCTGCCATCGATATCGTCCTTGGGGGTTGGAATGCTGAATACAGCCGCCAGCAATGCGAGGGAAGTATAATTTTTATAATCCCCAAATTTCCATAGATCCATGGTATCGAGATGATTAACTTCCCAGGGTTTTTTTCCGGAAAGATCGAGGATGGGAGGAACCATAAGCCCGTTGATTAGCATACGACGGATGAGGTAAGGATAATCAAATTCCTTGCCATTATGGGCACAGAGATATCGGATTGTTTTCTCCTGAACCCGGAGCATCCCGGAAAAATCCATCAGGATCTTTTGTTCTTCATCGCCTGAAAAGGTCTTCAGACTTAGTGTTCCGTTGCTGACCATCCCGGTGGAAATGCAAATGATTTTACCGAATTCGGCATAAATGCCGGCACGACTGTATAGTTCCGCCGCTTCTTTTTCGGGTTCATTTCTCATTTTTTCAAGTCTTGAAAGCTGCTCTGCTTTCTTATTCCAGAGCAATTTCATCTGATCTGTTAACTGATTATAATCTGCAGACCCGGGAACTGTTTCAATGTCGAGAAACAGGATGTTTTCTAGGATATAATTTTCCAACATAATTTGTTTTCTCGCTTAATCCGTAAAATGATCAAAGGTCATAGGGTATGTTGATAAGTTTTGTTATCCGTGAGGAGATCCATTGATCGATGGGAAAGGTGAATTTTTCCTCGCCCAGGCTTGATATCTTTACCCAACGGAATTGCTGTGCTCCATCAACACAAGGGATGTCGTTTCTGATGGTGGTGGTTTTGAATGAGAAAGGTTTTTCAGCTTTAACATGGTAGTAAATGTTGAGTAACTGCATATGGGTTGGAAGCAGGGTAGTCGGCTGAAAAAAATCAGTGGTATAAACATGTGAAACCACTTCAATCCTCGTGTTGAGTTCCTCCATGAACTCCCTTTTCAGGCAATCGATGGTCCCTTCTCCAAACTGAAGTCCTCCTCCCGGGAATTTTGTCATAAAAATTCCCAGTCTGAATTCATCGGTTACAAGAATACTCTCCTGATTAAAAAGAAAACCGTAAACCCGGATATTGAACTGGTTTATTGCCATCAAGGTTCAAAGATAAATAAATTACCTAGTGATTCGCCAACCATTCCCGAATGGAATCGCAATAAGTATCGCTCAGGGGAATCCTGGTTTTTTCGAGACATCAGGTGCGGTCTTTACCGGGTATTGATAAACCCGATTCCGGAAGTTTCATGCCGACTTCCGGGCACGAAGGATTTGCCTTTTCCCCGGTGGACCAGGAAGCTTTTCAACGATGAATCCTGCAGCTTTCAAAGCTCTTACAACTATGCCTTTGACAGAATAAGTGACCAGTATGCCTCCGGAAACCATACAACAAAAAAGGCTTCGAAAAACCTGTTCGGTCCATAAAACAGGTTGAACATCGGGATTAAAAGCATCAAAATAGATCAGGTTGAACTGCTCATAAGGAGGATGGAAATTTTCCAGGCTTTTATGAATTTTATTCAGGGTAAAAAAAGGGGATATTTCTACCTTTTTATTCCAATCAGCCTGATGAAGTTTTTCAAAAAGTAACGAATTGTCCGAAGAACACAACAGCTCAGGATAATTCATTTTCCGCCAGATGTTTTCTCCCAATGGATTAGCTTCAATGGAAGTGTAATGTATATGTATTCCCGTTTTTTCTGCCTCTATCAGTGTCAGCAATGCATTCAGCCCGGTGCCGAAACCGATTTCAAGGATGTCAATAACTGGATACTCAGATAACGGATCACATCTGTCAGATGTGGTTGTCATCGAATATCGTAAATCGTCAATCCTCAATCGAAGACCGGCTTCGATGAAGATATGCCGAGATTCCTGAATAGCGCCATAGGTCGAATGATAGTGTTCGTTCAGTTCAGGAACGAACAAGGTATGTGAGCCATCACCGGTTTTGATCAGAACCAGGCGCTCAGACATTGAATATCATTAATCACATTACCCGTTACCATGTTACTTTGTTACTTTACTACCTTGTCACCTTCTACCACAGCCTTGGATATTTATTTGGGTTGTATTCATGCATCATTTGGTAAATCGTTTCAAATACATCCTCAGCATTGGGTTTGGAAAAATAGTCGCCGTCATTGGTATAGGCAGGGCGGTGATCGTTGGCTGTTAGTGTTTTGGGTTCTGCATCCAGGTAGCTGAACCCGCCTTGTTCTTCCATGACTTTTTGCATCATATAGGCGGTTGCGCCACCGCTGTAATCCTCATCAAAGAATAAAATCTTGTTTGTTTTTTTCAGGGATTTCAGGATTTCCCGGTTACGGTCGAAAGGAAGCAGAGACTGAACATCAATAAGTTCAACAGAAATTCCGAAGTCTTTGATCTGGGGAAGGGCTTCCTGGGCAATTTTTACGCAGGAGCCATAGGTTACAACAGTGATGTCGCTGCCCTCATTCAGGATATCAGGAATGCCGAGGGGGATACGATAGTAACCCACGTTGGCCGGCATACGCTCCTTTAGGCGGTAACCGTTAAGTGGTTCAATGATCAGGGCGGGATCATCGGAAGCCATCATGGTGTTGTAAAATCCGGCCGCCTGCGTCATATCGCGGGGTACCAGCACATGGATACCGCGAAGGGAGTTCAATACCATACTCATGGCAGATCCGCTATGCCAAATGCCCACCAGGCGGTGTCCACGGGTACTGATGATCATGGGTGCCTTCTGACCACCCCGTGTACGGTAATGGGTAGTGGCCACATCATCGCTGAGTACCTGCAAGGCATAAAGCAGGTAATCGAAATACTGAATCTCTGCAATCGGTCTTAATCCGCGTAGAGCCATCCCCAGTCCTTGCCCGAGTATCGTCGCTTCACGGATGCCTGTATCGGAGACACGGAGTTCACCATATTTGGCTTGCATCCCTTCCAGGGTCTGGTTCACTCCTCCAATTTTCCCGACATCCTCCCCAAAAATTACAGCCAGGGGATTTTCTTTAAAAAGAATATTGTAATTGGCATTCAGCACTTCACGGCCGGTGACTACAGGTGAATCATCCTTGTAGACAGGTTTTATCCCCTCAATGTTCAATGCACTGTGTTCCGACTGGCTATAAAGGTGAGAGCTGTAACGTTCGGCATTACGTTTAGCTTGTTCTTCCATCCAAACTTCCAGATCAGCTTTCATGGGTTTTTTCATGCTGCAGGTGGTACACACATCGCGCATGATTTTTTTGGCTGCGGAAATGATATCCTTACGGATTGGTTCAGCCAGGGCTTCAAGGTCGGCCACGATTTTATCAATACGGTCCTGCTTTTTGCAAGGACAATGCGTGGATTTCACAACGTCCACGAGATGTTGCCGTTCTTCTTTAAAAGGGGTCAAAAATGCTTTCCATGCCCTGTCTTTGGCTGCTTTTGCAGTTTTTACAGCGTCTGCCTCAATGGCATCAAGTTCTTCTTTTGTGGCGATATTTCCGGCCAGCAACCACTCCCGCATTTTGACGATACAGTCATGTTCTTTTTCCCAGGCCAGCCTTTCTGCGGATTTATAGCGTTCGTGCGAGCCCGAAGTGGAATGCCCCTGAGGTTGGGTGAGTTCGGTAACATGAAAAACCACGGGTAGCATTTTCTTACGGCAAAGGGCAATACCCTCTTCATACATTTCATAAAGGGCAGGGTAATCCCAACCATTGCAGGAGAAGATCCGGATGCCTGGTTTTTTTTCATCCCCGATAAAACCTTTAAGCAGCTCAGAAATGCTTTCCTTGGTGGTCTGGTATTTTTTAGGGACAGAAATTCCATACCCGTCATCCCATATAGAGAGTGCCATGGGGACCTGAAGAACGCCTGCTGCATTGAGGGCTTCAAAGAAATAGCCTTCAGATGTCGAAGCATCACCAATCATACCGAAGGCAATTTCGTTCCCTTTCACCGTGAATTTTTTAGCATGTTCCCACATCTCCGGACTATTCCTGAAAACTTTGGAAGCCAGGGCAAGACCAAGAAGCCGGGGCATCTGGCCGGCGGTGGGGGAGATGTCGCCCGATGAATTTTTCTGTTTGGTCAGATCTTTCCATTCTCCTCTGTCATCGAGGCTCCGTGTGGCAAAATGACAGTTCATCAGGCGACCGCCATTGTCGGGATTGCGATCAGGATCTGTATCACCGTATACCTGAGCGAAAAAAATATCCAGGTTTGACAAACCGGCTGCCATCATGAAAGTCTGGTCACGGTAATACCCCGATCTCCAGTCACCCTCCTTGAAAAATTTAGCTTTAATGATCTGGGGCACTTCCTTGCCATCTCCGAAAAGGCCGAAATTGGCCCGGCCACTCAATACTTCCCGTCTCCCGATCAGGCTGACCTGACGGCTTTCACATGCCAGTTTATAATCAGCCAGTACTTCTGTTTTATCAAATTTCCTATGTTTCATGGTGATTGAACTTGTTAATTGAATATGGCAAGTCGTCGCAGAAACGGGTTCCTCCCATTCCTTTTACATTCTTTTCTCTATTCTCTTCAGAACCCAATTCAGAAATAGCCGGAGCGATTCCTGAAATTCAAAACCGTAATAAAGAATTCTTTAACAGACTTATCGTCCCATAATTTTTTTCCTTTTTGTCGTGAGAAATCTGGTTATCTGTATTATCGATTTCCTTTTTTAAATGCATAGTACAAAGTTAACAAACTATGAGAAAAAACCAAATAATATTGCGCTGTTCACCTTGTCAACATTTATTATGGACATGGTTTTTGAACTCGCTTTTTCAATGGTAATCAAGTCGATTTCTGAATGGCAAGCGCTTCGATTAGACTTTGGTTATCTGACTGCAAAAAGGGTTGGCAACCTAAAAAGTTACCGTTTTGTCTGCCCATACAACAAGATTAACACAGTCGATCATAGTTGAAATTGGACAGGATTCAGTTTCAGATAACTGTCTTGATTTTAAGCAAGTCCCACACGCAAGTATTTCCCCGCCAACATTTACAAATGCTTTTAATTGTTCATCAACATTGTACTTTTCATCCGTCAAACCTTCACATTCTACTGCTTCACCCATTAGAAATACTTTGACTTCATGACCTTGTTTCTTTGCTGTTATTGCGAACCGAAAAGCATTCCATGACTTTTCTAAT
>CAZSDU010000038.1:0-16080 GCA_964605775.1 uncultured Prolixibacteraceae bacterium
CGGATGAAATTTTCCATGTTTCTGAAGCTAAATTCTCACTATTTTTATCGGGTGAATGCAAAGATTTTTTCATCATTAATCCTATTCTTAGCGCTGTGCTTAGGCAGTCCGTTAAGGCTCCCGGCTCAGGACAGTGCAGTCCGTTCCTGGCAATTCAAGGGTTATCTTGATGATATGCAGCTTTTTCAGTTCAGTAAAATTAAAGATCCCTGGATTCTCGACAACCAGATCAATAACCGACTTGATTTCCGCTGGGATCCCGGTAAAGTATTCAGCCTGGGCATAGGGATGCGTAACCGCTTTCTTTTCGGACAATCCCTGATGGCCAATCCTGCTTATAAGGGAATGTTGTTTAGCGATAATGGACTGGTCAATATGACATGGGATATTGTTTCGGGACCATCCTTTGCCCTGCTTACTCAGTTTGACCGTGCTTGGATTTCGGTTACAGCAGGAAAAGTTCAACTGACAGCCGGTCGCCAGCGGATCAATTGGGGGCAGGCCATCGTATGGAACCCCAATGATATTTTCAACACCTATTCCTATTTCGATGTGGATTATCCTGAAAGACCAGGGAGCGATGCTGCCCGCTTACAGTATTATCCCACTTCTACCTCAGTTCTGGAACTTGCTTCGAAATGGAATCATCAGGGAAAAATCACCTTGGCCGGGCTGGGAAGGTTCAATGCAGGAAGTTATGATTTCCAATTCCTTGCCGGGCTGGTGGATGACCAGGATTATGTGTTCGGGGCAGGATGGTCAGGGAATATCAGTAAGGCTGCATTTCGCGGAGAGCTGAGTTATTATCAGCCAAAAAAAAATTTCAGCGATACTTCAGGAGTATTGCTGGCCACGGTGGGGGCCGACTATACCTTTTCCAATTCCATCGCGTTGACTTTCCAGGTATTTTACAACCAGCTTCCCGCGGGGTATCAGCCTGAAAACATCATGCTGATTTACCAGGCTCCTGCTTCTCCAAAAATGCTTTCTTTCACGGAATGGAATATCTTCCTGATGGGATCATATCCCATAACACCGCTTTTTGATGCCTCCCTTGGATGTATGTACTTTCCTGATTTGAAAGGGTATTATCTCGGCCCGACATTAAATTACAGCTTGAAACAAAATATTGACCTGAGTCTGTTTATTCAGTATTTTAACGGTCGTTTTAAAGGAAGCGGTCTCCTGGCGGAAGATGTTTATTTTCAGGCACTGATGGGAGCAGTAAGGGTGAAGTGGAGTTTCTGACCGAGGGTTCATATCAAAAAAAAGTAAGGATGCGTTCTATCATTTTCTCAACTGTTTTTTTTACCGGCTTTGTTTTTTCAGGGTTTTCCCAGGATGCCAGGGAGATCGTCAGGCGAGCGGATGACCTCATGCAGGGGGTAACGAGCATCAGCGTGATGGAAATGAGGATCGTCAGGCCAGCCTGGCAGCGGACAGTCTCTTTCAAGAGCTGGAGTAAAGGGCGGGATCTCTCCATGACCCTGATCACTGCACCTGCTAAAGAAAGCGGACAATCTTTTTTAAAGCTGAAAAATGACATGTGGAGCTGGAATCCAACCATCAACCGCATGATCAAATTGCCCCCTTCGATGATGTCGCAGGGTTGGATGGGATCGGATTATACCAATGATGATATCCTCAAAGAATCGTCGGTAGTCATGGATTATTCCCACCGGATCATTGGCAGTGAAGTTGTATCGGGCTATGATTGTTACCGGATACAGCTCGATCCCAGGGAAGGCGCAGCGGTAGTCTGGGGGAAGATCATCCTTTGGATCAGTAAAAATGAATACTATGAGCTCAGGGCAGAATACTTTGACGAGGATGGCACAAAAGCCAAAACTCACCTCCTCTCCGAAATCCGGATGATGCACGATCGGAAGATCCCGACAAGATTTGAGATCATCCCTGAAAACAAACCAAGCCAGAAAACCATTGTCAGGATTCTCAGCGCAAAATTCAATGTTCCGCTTGAGGATTCATTTTTCTCCCAACAAAACATGAAAAATCTTAAATAAACAATCATGGAGGTGATTCGTATTGCCTGGCGAAACCTCTGGCGTAACAAACGCCGTACATTGATCACTGCAGCCTCGGTGTTCTTTGCCATTTGGTTCGCCCTGGTCATGCGAGCCTTTCAATTGGGCAGTTATAACCTGATGGTAAACAACATCGTGCATGCTTATTCGGGGTATTTCCAGCTTCATGCCAAAGGATACTGGGCTGACCAGATCCTGAACAATGGATTTATCTGTCGCCCGGAACTGGAAAAAAACCTGAGTACTTTGCCCGGATCAAACGGTTATACAGCCCGTTTGGAATCCTTTGCGCTGGCTTCCTATGGTTTGCAAACGAAGGGGGTAATGGTCAACGGGATTGACCCGGTATCTGAAAACGGGTTGACATCCCTGGCTAAAAAGCTAGTGAAGGGACATTACCTCGTGGCAGATGATATCGGGGCCCTGGTCAGCCAGCGACTGGCCAGATATTTCCGTATCGATATCGGCGACACCCTGGTGATCATCGGTCAGGGATATAGAGGATCCAGCGCGGCAGGTGTTTTCCCGGTAAGAGGCATACTCAGCTTTCCCTCACCTGATCTCGACAGCCGGCTGATCTTTCTCAGCCTGACTGCTGCCCGTAATCTTTTCAGCGCAGATTCACTGGTCACATCCATTGCTTTCAATGTCACAGAACCTGATACCTATGCTACAACCGCCACCTCTCTAAGGGGGAAACTTGATCCTGATATCTACGAGGTGATGACCTGGGATGAAATGATGCCGGATATGGTGCAGCAGATCAGGGCCGACAGCGCTTCGGGACTCATCATGCTGGGTATTTTATATATGATTGTTGGTTTCGGTATCTTTGGTACCATGCTGATGATGCTAAATGAACGACAGAGAGAATTCGGTATGATGATTGCCATCGGGATGCAGAAAGGGCAATTGATTGTTATCCTTATTGTCGAGACCCTTTTCCTCGGATTGCTTGGCATGATCGGCGGAATGATTTCAGCCTTGCCACTGATCTACTACTTTTTTATTCACCCCATTCCTTTAAGCGGAGAGATGGCCGAGACGACGATCAGGATGGGGTTTGAACCCATCATGCCTGCGGCCTGGGAAACCTCTTACTTTATCTCCCAATCCCTAGTGGTAATGGCCATCCTCCTGCTGGTGATGCTGCTGCCTGTCATGAGGATCAGGAAGCTTAAAGTGATGAATGCCATCAGACGTTAATACAAAAGATATGATCTGGATCATTGCCTGGAAAAATGTATGGAGAAACCAGATGCGCAGTTTCGTGGTGGTCATGGCCATTGCTTTAGGATTGATGGGCGGTATATTTTCATCGGCCGTGATGAAAGGAACTGCCGATCAAAGGGTCAGGGAAGCCGTAAGCAGGGAAACATCACACCTCCAGATACATCACAAATCATATGCTGAAGACCAGGATGTGCAATATTTCATCAAAGGAGAACTCGAAAAACTGGAAAATATCCTCGACACCAACAATAGCATCCAGGCATGGTCGGCACGGATTAAATTTATGTCTATGGCTGCCAGCGCCAATGCCAGCAGTGGGGTAATGGTGACCTGCGTTGATCCGCAAAAAGAAAGCCAGGTCACAGATATACACACCCTGATTGCAGATTCCAGTGGTCATTGGTTTAAAGCGTCCAGGGGTATTCCGGTGGTAATCGGAAAAGCCCTGGCAAAAAAGCTTAAGGTAAAGCTACATTCCAAGCTTGTACTCACTTTTCAGGACATGCAGGGAAACCTTACCGGCAGCGCTTTCAGAATATGCGGCATCTACCGTACCAGCAATTCCGTATTTGATGAAATGAATATTTTTGTTGACCGGAGAGATATCCTTCCCCTGTTGAATGCCGATCCTCGGGTCTGTCATGAAATTGCCGTCCGGATGAAGGATGCCAAGATGACAATGACTACTCAAGGGATCTTAAAAACCCTCTTCCCCAACCTGCAAGTGCAGAACTGGAAAGAAATTGATCCCGTCCTTGGTATGATGAGTGACTTCATGGATTTATGGCTGTACCTGTTCATGGGGATCATTATGCTGGCCCTTGGATTCGGCATTATCAACACCATGTTGATGGCGATTCTGGAGCGCAGCAGGGAGCTGGGCATGCTCACAGCCATTGGGATGAATA
Organism: uncultured Prolixibacteraceae bacterium; assembly: GCA_964605775.1. Classification (GTDB taxonomy): domain Bacteria; phylum Bacteroidota; class Bacteroidia; order Bacteroidales; family FEN-979; genus CAZSDU01. The sequence goes on from CAZSDU010000038.1 coordinate 4,187, forward strand.
AACAGCGGGTGTTTACCCTGATCATGCTTGAGTCAGTATTTTTATCCCTTACCGGCGGCATCATCGGGATCATCCTTGGAAGCATGATTACCTTTTATACCAGGCATACCGGAATCAACCTGGGTTCCCTGGCCGAGGGGTTTGAAAAAATCGGTTATAATCCCATCCTTTACCCTTCCATTGACCTGATCTTTTTTATCAACCTAAGCCTGATGGTCATTGCCACCGGTATACTGGCTTCCATTTATCCTGCCAGGCGGGCGCTCCGGCTGAGACCTGCTGAGTCAATCCGAAACGAATAATCAGACTTATGAGCATCATAACCATAAAAAACCTTAGCAAAAGCTATCAGGATTCCGAGGTGAAAGTCCATGCCCTCAATGGAATCGACCTTTCCTTCGAACAAGGTGAATTTACTGCGATCGTGGGACCCTCAGGATCCGGAAAAACCACCTTGCTCAACATGATTGGGGGACTTGACAAACCCGACAGCGGAAGCATCCTGATCGGCGAGGAAGATATCACCAAACTCGGAAGCCGAAAGCTGATCAACTTTAGGTTACACCATATCGGATTCGTATTCCAGTCTTACAACCTTATTCCCGTCCTTACTGCCCTCGAAAATGTGGAATTTATCATGCATCTTCAAAAAATACCCCGGATGAAACGTCAGAAGCGGGCGATGGAGCTGCTTGAAGCCGTCGGACTGGGAGAGCGCATCCACAGCCGCCCTTCTAAACTCTCAGGCGGACAGCAACAACGTGTGGCCGTGGCCCGTGCGCTTGCCTCTCATCCAAGGTTTATCCTTGCCGATGAACCCACCGCCAACCTTGATTCCGTAGCAACAAGAAACCTTCTGGAAATCATGGAGAAACTCAACCATGAAGAACGAATTACCTTTATTTTTTCAACCCATGATCAAAGGGTCGTTGAAAAAGCTCACCGTATCATTGTACTGGAAGACGGAAGGGTGGTCAAATCTTCCTAATGCTACTCCTTCGTATATTTTTTTATCAGCTTTTTCAGTACCTCCGGTCTTATGGGTTTGGGGCAATAATCATCACAACCGGCAGCCAATATCATTTGTTCATCCCCCATCTGGGCATAGGCAGTAAGGGCGATAACAGGAAGATCGGGGCGGAATTCCTTGATCCTCCTCGTGGCCTCCAGGCCATTCATGACAGGCATTTTAATATCCATCAGAATCAGGGTAATTTCCCGGTTTTTCATGCATTGCTCCACAGCATCCTTTCCATCTGCGGCATGGAGAAAATCCAAACCGGATTTTTTTAACACTACTTCCAAATACTCAACATTTGACTCATCATCTTCTGCTACGAGTATTAAAGGTTTAGAGAAAACAGAAATATTTTCAGTGCATTTCAAGTCCGGATTTCCTTCCGGTTTATGTCTTTGATAAGGAATCTTAACATAGAAGGCTGAACCCCTGTTTTTTTCTGATTCCACCCAGATAACTCCCTCCAACAAACTTGTTAACCCTCTGGCAATGGAAAGTCCCAGTCCGCTGCCTTCATGACCTCGTGTCATGGCCATTTCTTCCTGTGTAAAAATTTCGAAAATCTTTTGAACCTTATCCGCTGCGATGCCTTGGCCGGTATCTTTTACCCAAAATAGCAAATGGTTATCAAGGATCTGACAGCCTATACTGATCTTCCCTTTTGATGTAAATTTCATGGCATTCTCAAGCAGTTCGCTAATGATTTTCCTAAGAAGATCCACATCCGACCGGAGTATCAGATCTCCGTATTCGACAGGAAAATCAGCATCAAACTCCAGATGTTTGTCCAGACATTGATACCTTGCCTTATCAATAATGTCAAACAACGAAGGAAGCAGTTTAAAATCAGTGAAGTTAACTTTCATCGTACCCGAAACGATCATGGCCATGTCGATGTAATCGTTCACGGTATTCATCAGGCGATCGCTTGACCTTTGAATCGATTTAAAATACTTTATCCGTTCTACAGGAGTAAGATCCGATTCCATCCAGAATTCACCGAACCCTAAAATACTGTTAAGCGGAGTGCGTATTTCATGGGAAATGTTCTGTATAAAGGCTGTTTTCATCTTATCGCTTTCCCTGATCTCCATTTCATATTTCTTCTGCTCAGTGATATCCCTGAATTCTGTTACCCTTACTTTTTTCCCTCGATAAGGGATATTACGGCTTTCTATTCTGATAGGAAATTTTCTCCCATCCTTTCTGACACAAATGGATTCGTAAGCTTGTTCATGGCCGGCTTGAATCATCTGGATAACATTTTCACGGGTCTGATCAGCAATCAGCAAGAGTCCGTTCATTCCTTTCAATTCATCCATGGCATAACCCGTCATATCCGCGAGTCCCTGATTACAGTCAATGATGATCCCCCTGTCGTGGATGGCTATTCCTCCAAATGAAGCATTATGCAGTGCGCGGAAACGTTCTTCACTTTCAAATAATGCCTGTTCGTTTTTTTTCCGTTCGGTAATGTCAATCACGGATCCCAATATTGCCGTGATGTTATTTTGGATATCCCTTAATGGCTGAATACAAACACTCCCCCAGATCACATGACCATCCTTATGAATATAACGTTTCTCGTAAATAGACATCGGGGAGCGTCCTTCAGCAACCATCTTCATGTTTGCTATCGATATTTCCACGTCATCAGGATGGGTTATATCAATGGTTTTCATCGATTTTAACGCTTCGGTACTATAGCCAAGCATACTGCTATAGGATTCATTAAACTCAATATAACTGCCATCTGTTTTACGTATTCCGATTGCGATGGCGGAATTGTTAAATAAAGTGCGGTATTTTTCCTCACTCATTCTCAGTTTTTCTTCACTCTGTTTTCTTTCTGGAATATTTAAACAACTTGTTTGAAAATAGGTTTTATGGTCAATATTGACCATGGAGATATTCAGCAAAACATTTAACTGTTCCTGGTTTTTTGAAACCAGGATTGTTTCGAAATTACGGACATGTTGATCACAGGCCAGGATTTTCCTGATTGTTTCACGATCATCAGGGTCTTTGTAGAAACTGCCCAAATTCAAGCTTTTAATTTCGGTCAGAGTATAACCCAACATGTCAGCAAAAGCTTCATTAGATTCTATAATCTGGCCATCGGGTGTGGCCAGGCCGATTCCAACAATGGAATTCTCATACAGGCTTTGATATCGGGTTTTTATTTCATTTAACTGACTTGCTACCTCACTCCCGTCAGCCTTGGGTTCTCCTTTTGCTTTCCTCATATCGAACAGTGACCATTATTAGACAAAACTATCAAAAATACAATTTTTCTAAAAAGTATCCCTCTACCCCGGTATTTTTCTAACTTTGTTCCTCACCTTTAATGCACTTGCCTTGAGCCTGAAACATAAATCCGGATTAATGTTTATCCTATTCATAGGAATTTTCGCGGGCTGCAATGTGACAAAAAACATTCCTGAGAAAGACCATCTCCTGATAAAAAATCATTTCAAGATCAATGTAAAAAAAATAACGTCTGACGATTTGAGTGGTTATCTGCAGCAAAAACCCAATAAAAAGTTGTTCGGACTTTTCCGTACCAATATCGTGTTCTACAATTGGGGGACTCAGGGCAAGGACACAAAATTCAAAAAATGGTTAAGGACTAAGGTTGGGTCGGCCCCTGTCATTCTGGATACCACCCTGGTTTCCGTAAGTCTTAAACAAATGGGTATTTACCTTGCGAATAGGGGATATTTTCAATCCCGCTTATATGATTCCGTTGTTTACCATGATAAAAAAGCCAAGGTTTATTATATCATAGAGGCCTCACATCCCTATACCATTAGGAATTTTATGTATTCCATTCCGGATACCCAACTGGCTGCATTTGTTTATAAGGATACGACAAAATGCCTGATCAAAAGAGGAAGTAATTTCGACACCTATCTGCTTGATGATGAGCGGACGAGGATTACCAATAATTTGATGAACCAGGGATTTTTCAGGTTCACTAACAGCCATATTGCTTACCGTGTAGATAGCTCGCTGAAATCGAGGCAAATGGACATCACCCTGGAAATCACGAATCCGGTTGTTCCATCCATGGAAAATTTTGCTACCGTTGTAGAATCACGGCATAAAAGGTATATTGTAGATCATATTTATATTTATACTGATTTTGATCATCTGCAGTCTGATACCGGGAAATATGACACCCTGCTGAGGGTGTATGAAAATGAAGACAGGAACAAGCATCCCAATACCTATCACTTTCTTTCCAGGAATCGTTCAAAAGTCAAGCAGCGGACCATTGCCCAGTCGATTTTTTTCAGTCCGGGTTCCTATTACAATCTGCTGGATGTAAACCAGACTTATTCCCAACTGGCAAGTCTTCAGGTTTTTAAATACATCAATATACAATTTGAAGAAAATCGCAGCCCCTCACAGTCAAGAACATCCTATAGTGATCTTGTGGATGCGAAAATTCATCTGGCCAATTCACCTTCACAGTCATTTTCCATCACCACAGATGGGACCAATTCAGGCGGAGCATTGGGTATTCAGCTTGGTCTGGGATATCAAAACAGAAATGTTTTCAGGGGAGCTCAGTTGTTCAGGGTAAACCTCAGTTTTTCAGCTCAGGCTCAAGCGGTCAGTTCCACTTCCGGGGAATCGAGTCCGTTTTTCAACACCATTGAACTCGGGATCAATACCAGTCTGACCTTTCCTCAGTTCCTGATCCCTATCCGTCCGGAAACCCTGCCCAAGCATTTCAAACCCAAAACCATGATCACGCTTGGCTACAATTTTCAACATCAGCAGGATTACGACCGTCATATTTCCAATATATCTTTTGGGTACACCTGGATACAGAACGAAAAGCTCAAGCATGTACTCAATCCTGCAGAAATTGCTTTGGTCAAAGTATTCCCTGATTCAGCCTTTGCCTATCTACTGCAAATGACCACCGACAAACGCTTAAAAAACCAATATACCAACCATATGGTGGCTGGTTTAAGGTACTCTCTTACCTTTAACAACCAGGGTATTTCTAAAAAGAAAAATTTTATCTATATCAGGACCAATTTCGAGACGGGGGGTAACCTGTTATACGCCATTAACAGTATTTTCAAATCATCAAAAAACGAAAACGGGAATTTCACCCTTTTCAACCTGCCTTATTCTCAATATGTCAGGCCGGATATTGACTTCAGATATTATTCCCTATTGGGGAAAGGGTTTTCCCTTGTCTATCGTTTTTACGGCGGGATCGGGATTCCTTACTGGAACTCTAACACCCTTCCCTTTGAAAAAGCCTTCTATGCCGGTGGAGCCAATGGAATGCGCGGGTATAAAATGTACTCCCTTGGGCCGGGAAGTTATCATAACGACACCTTAAGCGGGACGTTCAGCCAAATTGGCGATATGCAACTGGAAGGAAATGTCGAGTATCGTTTTCCGATCTATAAATTCATCAAGGGAGCCCTGTTTTTGGATGTAGGGAATATCTGGATATTGCGTGACTCCCCCGAGCTTCCGGGAGGCGTTTTTAAATTTAAAAACTTTATGAATCAGATTGCTGTGGATGCAGGACTGGGAATACGGCTGGATTTTGACTTTTTTATATTCCGCCTCGACCCGGCCATTCCCCTTCGCGTACCCTGGTACCCCGACAACAACCATTGGTATTTTAGTAAAATGCAGTTTAAAGACATCGTCTGGAATTTCGGGATTGGTTATCCCTTCTAAATAAAGAGGACGACCTTTGGAGCCGCCCTCTTCAATCACTAACCAAAACAAGCATCAATGAGTATAAATGAGGGCATTATTACGGTATCCTGATAGATTTTTAAACCAATCGGGGAATTGAATTCCAGCGCTCTCAGCCCATGAGTTAAATTTCAGGTAGGCCTGATTCACAGGATTACGCTCGCTTACATATTCAAATTTATCTGCAATGAGCATAGCCCATGGAAGGTTGTTGGTCGTTTTATAATACCTTCCGCTGGCGGGCTGACTATCGTCATTTTGCGTTCCGAAATCACTTCCGTTAACCTTATCTGTAGGTGGTTTATCTGGCAGATGAATTTCCCGGTTACGGTTTTGGTTTACAATGATAAACGGGTTATAGGGGGGTGTTCCCAACACGGACAACAGTACCGGACTGCTCATATTGATAGTAATACGCATGGTATCCGGAGTCACATAAGGTTGAGAGGGATCTGTATTCGTTCCTGTTCCGCCCGGGGAAGGAAGGCGATCGTAAGCATCATCATAGGCCATGATAACGGCCTTACTTTGTCCGGTTTCAGTATTGTTTGAGGCCAGGTCGATGAGTCCGTGTCGGAGATCTATTCCCGTGACGCTTTCGATATCACCAGGGGCAATCGGCATCTGAAAGCCGAAGGCATTGTGAAGACTGGCACCCATAGCCTCTGTGATCAGCGTAGCGTTGACCTGGACCACTTTATTCTGGGCATTGGTGATCTGGTTGAAACGATAAGAGATGACCAGGTCGTTGAAGTCATAGTCGCCTTTCCCGGGCCATAAATCTTCAAAAGCAAGTGTACTGTAAGTCGTCTGGCCTGGATACCAGTTGTTATACGCCTTTGTCGGGTCATTGGGATAATCATCAAACACATCAGGGACACCATCCCCATCCCCGTCAGGCTGAGTGGTATGAACGGCTGGCATCCCATCCGTATTGATACCCGTAACAGGGTTGGCTTTCATATAGAGAATTCCGTCATTGAAGTCCTGATCTGAACTCTGGTCTCTTCTAATATCTTCAAATCCAAACATGATGGAATACCGGGTAGGATCACGTAGCATAATGGTGTGTTTCCTCAGGCTTGGATTGGTTTCCGGATTAAGTGCCGGAATGGAATATAATCTGTAATTACCGTTGGTTACATTGCCGCCACTCCAGCCATTCGCAAAAATGACCCATCCAATGGATTTTCCGGCAGGAAAGCGTCCAAGATACACTTTATTCCCGGGATATAATCCCCCTCCGCCTGCATATCCATTACTGGATGAATTTGCTCCATTATTGGACAAATTGGGAAATACAATTTTTATAGAATCAATTGCGCTGGCCGTTGCCGGGGGTGAGTTAGTGTTGAAAATAAAATAACCCAGTGAGTTATACCATCCCGCACCTTCCGTGATATAAGTTACCCAAACATCACAGAGTTCAATTAGGTTAAGGTTATCCGGAACTGTATTGGCAAGGTATTCAGGATGATAGGTGGGCACAGGCTGCCTTTCTGGCAATGAGGCATTCAGATCATTCAGCAATGTGGCATCCACAGGATCATTGATTGGTTCAAGGTAAGAAGGAACTCCGAGAGAATTATAAGTACCCATATAATAAACTCCGCTCAAAGGACTGGGAATAAATCCTTCTGAAGATTTCAGTTTCACCGGGTTGGGAACAAGGCCACCGAAAATTCCAGTCACTTTATTCCCGGTAATTGCCAGGGTTTGTTCATGAACCAGTCCCAGGTATGTATTGGTAAACAGCAATTTTTTCAGATATGAAGGGATGGTCTGGGTAACAGTCCAAAGACCCGAAGCATCTGTACTACCGCTGAACATAAGCACTCCTCCAGAATCCGGACTGGCGGTATAAACATTGAATCTGACATTATTCAGTGGATTGTCCTGATTGTCGCGGGCAATGATAGAGATGGAAATCGTCTGGTATGTTGACCAGTCAAAATTCCTCGAGACGATTAAATCATCCATGGGCTTCAGTATATCTGATGGATCCGGTTCAGGGCTCTTTTTACAGGAGCTCATAAAGGATAAACCAAAGGCAAGCGAAAGGATAAATACCGATAAAACGCCTGAGTCGAAAATCCCAAATAATTTTTTCATATCACTTTATTTAAAACAAAGATAAGTCAAGGGCAACCCCAAATCAAAATATAAATTCGTAAGTGCCGCTGTTTTTCTTGTAAGCGAAAAGGAACCAGCATCACTTCACGCGACTGTTCATCTCAAGGGTGGCAATGAGCCTGTCGTAAAGTTCGCCGGTCTCATGAAAATAAACATAAACGGTATAGACATTTTCCGTTTCCCAATGACTACCTTCAATGATGGAAACATCAGCTGTTTTCCTGCCTTTTTCCAGGAATACGTATAGGTAATTATAATACCCCTGTTTCAGGAAAAGAATTTTCTCAAAACCTTTTCGTTGGGCATTATATGAAAGCCTGCTGCCCTCATCCAGCTTCCATCCGGACAGTGATCCCATGAGATGGAAGTCGCCACTAACCGGATTGGCGGGATAAGGAAGAAAAAAATGTATCCATGCATAGTCCGACTCTATTTCACTGTACTGGGCATGATCTTCATTTTTGATGAAAAACTGTCCGTTGATTTCCTGGTCAAAAATGTAGTTCTTATAAGTCCTCGGCTGATCCGGAAGCAGTAAAACCTGGTTAGTAGTGTCATAGTAGATCCTGGCAATCCTTTCGGATTGATATAAAAGGCTTTTGGTATCAAAACTCCGGAATTCATTACCTCCTGCAAAAACGTTGTTTTCATCAAATGAAAAATCCAGCACATTGCCCCGGATGAAACGCGGCTGGATATTTCGTAATGCATTATCCCATCGCTCGTTTTGTTGGACCACTACCTTGATCTCCCTTCTGATATCGGCTACAGGAAAACCATACAGATGGACCTGAAAATCGATTTGCTGATGGGTATCCCGGATGTCGAGGCGGGAGGCCTGGCTGATTGATCCTGATATCCCCACGGACGTGGCTTCTGTAACCATAAACCGCCAGGAAATAGCCAGGCGTGAAGGGTCATCATCGTAGACTAACAACATATAATTCCCGGAAATCTTCGGACTCATGGTGGAGGTCGGGAAATAAGTATGATAATGGGTATAAAGTACAGTAGTATTGTATGAGTTGGAATAATTTTCAATGAGTTCTTCGGTATATCCGTTGATGTAATCGGACACCTTTAGTTCTTCAGATATTGACCAATCTGATTCACAATGAACGATGGTATATTTGTACCGCTTATTATCCGCATCCAGGTCATCGAAAGAAAGCTTCAGTTTTTCCCCGGAATTCAGGGTGATGATGGGTGATGAAAACTCAAAGCCCTCACGGCAAAACTGAACCGTTTTAATACTTGGATTAAAAACCGTGTTCTCATTAGGAAAGTTCCCTGCATGAGAGAAATACCCTGAATATAAAACCATCAGAATGATAAAAATAACGATGAACGCCGGTTTTCTTTTCATATCAACTCCCGAGGATTAATGAACCTTTGTTTGTCTTCTGAATTCCGCACAAATTATGGCTGCAGCCATGGAAGCATTGAGCGATTCAACCCTTCCGTCGTCATTTTTTCCGTAATAAGGAATGAACATCCTCCGTGTTATCCATGGAATAAGTCCGGGAGATATGCCCTTTGATTCATTCCCGATCAGAATGATACCGGAATTACTCAAGGTCTGATCAAAGATGCTCTGTCCCTCGAGCATTGAGCCGTAAACCGGTATTTGTCCTTCCAATTCCAAGAGCAACTTATGTAAGGGCAAATAAATCACTTTCACCCTTGAGATGGATCCCATGGTAGCCTGAACCACTTTCGGATTATAAAGGTCTACCGATGAAGGGGAACAAAATACCGTATCCAAACCAAACCAGTCGGCAATACGGATAATGGTACCCAGGTTTCCGGGATCACGGATATCATCGAGGGCAAGGGATAAAGTGTTAGTAAGATGGTGAGCTGGTGAGCTGGTGAGTGGGAGGGTTTCCATTTTCACCACAGCTAATACCTGACTGGGGGTTGACAGTGCGGAAATGCGTTCCATTTCAGCCGGAGAGACTTCAAAAACGGGGATGTCTTTCGCTTCAGGTTCAGTTCTGTTTAAATGGATCCATTCAGAACTTGCATAGATCCCCGATAGATTAAACTTACTGTGGATGAGGTCGAGCACAAGTTTATGGCCTTCGGCCATGAACTGTTGGCTTTCTTCCCTGTACTTCTTATTTTTTAGGGCAGCAATGTGGCTGATCTGATTTTTCGATAGCATAAAAAAACCGGTATCAAAAGGATACCGGTATAAAAGTAATGAAAATCCCGTTTTAATTTGCTATTCGGCAAAAACTTCAAAAGTGATTTCCACATGCACGTCTTTGTGTAAGAAAATTTTTGCCTTATAGGTTCCCAGTTCTTTGATGTGTTCGTGATTGATATGAATTTTCTTGCGGTCAATCTCGAAATCGAACTGGTCTTTAAGCGCCTGGGCAATCTGAATGGTATTAACTGAACCAAATATTTTTCCGGAATCTGCTGCTTTTGCACCGATCTTCACGGTCAGGTTTTCCAGGTTCTTGGCCAGATCTTCTGCGGAATTTTTAACCTTGGCTTCCTTATGGGCTTTTTGCTTCAGCACCTCAGCCAGAACTTTCTTATTTGTTTCCGAGGCCAGAATGGCGATTCCCTGTGGAATCAGATAGTTCCTGGCATAGCCAGGTTTCACGCTGATGGTTTCGTTGGTATATCCCAAATTGGGAACATCCTGTTTTAAAATAACTTCCATGTTTGTTCCCCTCCTTTATTTTAATAAATCTCCGACATAGGGCATGAGCGCAATGTGTCTTGCCCGTTTTATTGCTTGAGCCACTTTCCTTTGATATTTCGTGGAAGTACCGGTAAGCCTCCGAGGAAGGATCTTTCCTTGTTCATTCACGAATTTCAGCAGGAAGTCTGCATCTTTATAATCGATATACTTGATTCCGCTTTTTTTGAAACGGCAGTATTTTTTCTTCTTGGTATCAACCGAAATGGGGGTCAGATACTTTATTTCACCTGATTGTTGAGTTGCCATATTATTTTTTTAATGATTAAGATTCTTTTTCTGCTTTTGCTTTTTCTGTTTTCAGTTTGCGCTTTTTCTCATTATAGGTTAACATGTGTTTGTCAAGCACAACGGTAAGAAAACGCAGAATCCGTTCATCACGTTTAAAAGTAACTTCCCATTCCCTGATCAGGGCGGGATCGGCTTTGAATTCAATCAGATGATAAAATCCTGTGGATTTTTTCTGGACGGGATAAGCGAGTTTTCGCAGTCCCCAGTGATCCTCGAATACGATCTCAGCGCCTTTACTGACGAGGAACTTCTGATACTTTTCTACCGTTTCCTTCATCTGTTCATCAGACAAAACGGGAGTCATAATGAAAACGGTTTCGTACTGTTTTAACATTTCTCGTTGATTTTAATTAATTTATGGTTTTAAAAAGGTTTGCAAAGGTAAGAGGATATTTTGAAAATACAAAGGAAATTTAGACCTTTTCAATCAGGACAATGGCATATGCTGAAACTCCTTCTTCCCGGCCGATAAAACCAAGTTTTTCGCTGGTCTTTGCCTTTACGGATAGATGATCTTCACCAATTCTCAGGATATCAGCAAGAATCTGTATCATGGAGGGGATATGGTCACTGATTTTGGGACGCTGAAGAACGATGGTCGAATCTATATTTCCAATAGAATATCCTTTGGCATTGATCATTGCCAGGGTTTTCTGAAGAAGACTTTTACTGTCGATATTTTTATACTGTTCATCATTATCCGGAAATTGATTTCCGATATCAGGTAATCCGGCAGCCCCTAAAAGGGCATCAATGATGGCATGAATCAATACATCGGCATCGGAATGCCCGAGGGAACCTTTTGAATGTGGAATGGTTATCCCCCCCAGGCGTAAATCACGACCCTCTTCAAGCTTATGCGTATCAAACCCGAACCCAACGCTGAATTTCACTACTTCATTATTTATTTCCACTAGCTCACCAACTCACCAGCTCACCAACTAACCAGCTCACCAACTCACCAGCTCACCAACTCACCAACTCACCAGCTTAATTAGC
>CAZSDU010000039.1:0-11796 GCA_964605775.1 uncultured Prolixibacteraceae bacterium
TTTATTCATAATGGACTCACGACTAACACTGTCTCCGGTCTTAACCTTATCCATAATAATCCCCAAGGCAAGATTCTCGAATTGATCTTCATTAATATTTAAAACATCAGCTCCAAGCTTTTTTGCCAACTCTTTGAGGATTTTTGTATTTTGATTATCAGCTTTAATAACGATTGCACTCATGATTGTGTTTTTTTACAAAGGTACAAATATTCCTAGGGCCATCAATTTTAACTTTCTGAAGCCAGCAGCTGCAGTTTTGGGAAATCGACTGATTTCAGCGCAGCATACTGAGCGTCGCGGATTCTCTACTTTCATCATGTTTTTTCTGCTTAATCCGGAAAAACCGGAAAATCGCCTATCGCTTACCTGATCAACACCTTCCCGGAATACACTTTTTCCGGGGCGACAACCTTCACCAGGTAATAGCCGCCGCGGGCATTCAGGCTGATCTTTGTCAGCGCATTGCCGCTCAATGGCTGATGCAGAATTTGCTGGCCGAGGAGGGTATATACCGATAGAGAACCGTTTGATAAATCAGCATGATCTGTTTGGATAAAAATCTGTTTTCCATCAGAATAAATTACAAGATCATTCTCAGCAGAGGTTTCGGAAATTCCGATAGCGCCTCCGAAGTGCAGATAAAACCTATCCGGATCATCGCTGGTATTTGCCGGAAATGAATAGGATGATTGAAGCATCAAATCCTGGCTCAGATCGGTTTTTTTATCTTCAAGGATAATACTGGTACCGGAAGGAAAACTGCTCAGAAAATCAGCAGTCAAGGTATAGGTCGCATCAATACCTGCACTCAGGCTAAGAGGAATCGTCTGAGGAGAAGGGATTCCCAGAAAATCAATAGCGTATTTCTGATCATTTTTAGGCACATACAATCCAGGCGCATAATCGTACATGCTGAACCATTTTTCAGCCCCTCCTTGTGCAGTTTCATGTCCGAACTCAATAATCACTTCATCGGAATAAGGATTAACCGAATTGCTCACTTTCATTTTCAGTACATTCCTTAACTCCGTGTTCGATTTCAGGTAGGTGGAATTTTGATGTACCCTTACATTGTTTGTCATGGAAAGAGAACCCTCAGAAGAGGCCTGGACAAAGAAGCCTTGTCCGACAGGAATATATTGGGTAACACCATTAGTTCCACTTGAAGAAGCGCTATTAAACGAGCCATAGTTTCCTGCTGATTCGTTCCAAATCCATATATTGTAACCACCTCCGCTCAAATTCAGGTTTGTTCTTGTCCAACCTGAAGTTGCCTTCCAGTCAATAGCCGATGGATAAGGATTCCCGGCCAGGTTGGAGCCTTGATAAGCGCCAGTACCAGCGTAAGATAAATCAAAATCAATCAGTCCATTATTAAGAAGTCCTGCGAATGGTTTAGTCTGGTTTGTTGCCTCATAAGCAACCAGGTATCCAAGACCAGGAACAAACGCACTACCGTTAATCGTGTTAAACGTCGGCTCAGTCGTAATATTCTTAAAATTAATCCATTGTGAGGTTGGTTCATACCAACAATAAAAATCATAATTGGAAACTCCCGGAACAAACTCAGAACCTGCAATGGCCATGGATACCGGGGAAGAAAGCAGATGCCAGGCATTGCTGACCCCGGGCAGATATCTGTTCACCGTGGCAGGCACATAGTCGGAGTTGTGCAAAAGCGAACCGCTTCCCGTGGCATCGGAAGCAATGACCAATCCTCCATTACCTGCGCTGTTATAGAGGCCTCCGTTGACTGTTAATTGTTTACCCGCTGGGATAGTCACCGTTTCTACGCTGGCGATGGTCAGGTTTTGAACGGTGGCATCTTGACTAATGGTTGTTGTGTTGATTAAGGTGAAATTCCATGAAGGAGTGGATAAACTATTGCTGCTGGTGGTCCAGTTCACGGGATTTGCAATCAGACTGCCAAGCGCATTGATTGAACCGATAGGAATATGATTATAATTACCGACAGGGTTAGAAAAAGCAAGGGCATTTACATTATTTGTAAGGATGTTTGGTAAGTATGATAATGTGGGTTCATTGGAAGAACCAGAGGTCACCCATCCCGAATTCCCCGCATTCAATCCATATAATAATGTGGGACTGGTGCTCCAATCCCCCTGATAGGCAAATAATTGATCACCCGATTGATTAAAAGCAAAGGTTGAAGGATTGGAAGAACTCCAACCCGTTCCCGTTATGTCCATCCCGTTATACCAGGAAATAACGTTGCCGGCAGGGACAACAGAAGGTGCGGTAAAAGTAAGAAATCCCTCGCCAATCCTGACGGTTGATGGGGTTGTGAAGCCATTATCCGTAAAATTTATTACAATTCCGGCATTTAGCTGTTTAAAAGTAATAAATGATAATTTATCGGGATTCAAAGCACAATATTCGATAATGGCAATATCTCCGGACTGAAGATTACTCGCTCCGGCAGTTGTTGTAAAAGAAGCGTTTTGAATAGCTCCATTTGTTTTATAATTAATATCAGACCCCGAGTTGGTATAGGAGTATATTTTAAAATAATGGGTGGTATTTGCCGATAAGCCAGTAAAAGTATAGGCTTGCGAACCATAGGGTATGTTTTTATTTAACCCTCCGTCAGCCACGGGAACGCCATCTGTCGGGTCGGTTATGGCGGCCAAACTGCTGCTACTTCCTTTGATCAGGTAGCCATCCGGGAGCACTGCCCCGGTTGCATCCGTCCAGGTAAGGACGATGGCACTGTAAGTTGGATTCCCTGCAACGGCAGTATAAGCCGATGGATGGTTGCTGGGCTCATCTTTTATCCCGCCTGGCTGCCACACGGCCAGTAAGTATTCCGGGTGATCAATATAGGGATTACGGTTGTGCTGGATGAAATATACGGAATCATTGCGTGCAATTTCCTTGGCTGAAACCGGATCAGAGGCATGCCAGGCCAGAAGCAGATTTTTAAACCAGGTTTCAAAAGCAGGATAAGAAGTTCCGTCAAGAATGGCATCGGCTTCTGAACTATTGGCGGTCCAGCTTCCGATGATGTCCTGGTAACGGGTTGCCATATAAAAATAGGCCCGGGCAAAGTCTCCTTTATAAGCATTCAGGGGCTCAAAAACAGTTCCGGTATAGCCTGGCCAGGAACAGGGTCCACGTTTACTTCCGTTTTGAGAAGTATAAGCGGGTGTCGCAACGGTTCCATAAGGATGATTACTATGCCCTGTGCCGTTTACATATTGATCCACCGGGAAGATATGATGTAAATCGGTGTACATAGGAGAAGCTCCCCCAAAATAACTCTGTGGAAATGAATGCTCCCGGCTGTAGCAGTCTCCTTCCTTGGTCGAAGTTCCGCATTGATCGGATCCCAGATCATATTCATAGGGAGGAGTTCCCGATGGAATATCTGAATACATATCCCAGACTTTTCCATTGGCTTTCTGGTCCGTTTTATAGAAAGCATTCTATACGCCGGGGGTATAACTCACCGAGGTATGATTGGTTTTAATGATGTTGTAAAGCGCTACTTGAAGCTCCGCCCCGCTCTTCCCAATGGCCGCATCATAATAACCCGACGGGATCTGGGCAAGTGTTGCACGTACAAAAAAAAGCAGAAGAACAGTCAGGGTGGAAACCCTCGATAAATGCCGGAGAGAGGAGTTGTTAGGGGGAGAAATGTTCAAGTTTTTGGTATTTTATATTTCGCAAGACCAATACATGGCCACAAATATAATAAAGTTCATCCATTCATATGTTAGGGTAGGAATAAAAACTAACGAAAAATCGTATTTTTACCGAAACATCTGCCTTATGTTTTTCCGCTGTCTGAATCATGTCTCTCCATATGCTTTTTTTCTTTCTTCATACGGCAGCCATTGCAGCCCTGGTTTACTTCATCGATTCAAACAGGTAAAATAAGTCAATATGAAACTGACTCGCGAAATAGCACTGTCTTTACTTCATGAACATGTGAAGAACGAAAAGATGATCTTTCATTCTCTGGCTTCCGAGGCTGTTATGCGGGGATTGGCCCGTAAACTGGGCAGGGATGAAGAAAAATGGGGTATGGCCGGACTGCTGCATGACCTGGATGTAGAGATAACCAAGGCTGAACCGACAGTTCATGGGACTCAAACAGAAGACCTGCTGAAGGAGTATGAGGTGGACGAAGACCTCCTTGATGCCATCCGGATGCACAATGAATGCTCTTCCGGGAAAGAACGATTAACGGAGTTCCAATACGCCCTGGCGGCCGGGGAAACCATCACCGGACTCATTTTTGCCACGACCTATGTTTATCCCGATAAAAAATTAAACAGTGTAAAGCCTAAATCAGTGGTTAAACGCATGAAGGAGAAAATGTTTGCGGCTACAGTAAAAAGAGAAAATATCCTGGAATGTGAAAAAATCGGCATACCCATCGATGTTTTCGCGGAACTGTCCATCAACGCAATGCTTCCCATTGCCACCGAAATCGGACTCTAATCCTTATTTTTCACGCTTCAATCTTCACTCTTCACTCTTCACTTTTCACTTTTCCCTTTTCCCTTTTCCCTTTTCACAACTTTTTATATCTTTGCCCTCCCGGGACGTTAGCTCAGTCGGTTCAGAGCGCATGCTTCACACGCATGAGGTCGCTGGTTCGAATCCTGCACGTCCCACTTTCTCCCTTCCTTCCCTTACTTTTTTATTGATTTCTGCATTATCTTTGAAAAACAATGATCTTACTTTTTAAGCAGGTATTTGACCATTGAAATCAAAATGATTTATTCATAAAAAAGATGAAACTATTTTTCCGGCATGTTAATTCTGTCACCCCATGGGTGATTATTTTCTTCATTGCTTCATCTGTCTCCTTTGCGCAAAGCAAGCAAGACCTTTCAGGCATATTAAAGGTCACCAACACCGAAGCCCTGAATCAATTTTCTCAGGAGATGCGGATAAAATCAACCCTTAGTCGTCAACAGGCAATAGAAAAAGCGCTTCAGCAGGGATGGATGCTGAAAATGGAAAACGAGGACGGGAGCGCGATCGAACTCAGGGAATTAGGCAGGAAGGGTCTGCCGGTGTATTTTTCAACCGCTAACCTGAACGCGGCAAAAACGGTTTCTACCAACAAAGTCTGGAGCGGAGGCGGATTGGGGCTGAATTTATCCGGAAGCGGAATCGTTTTAAGGGAATGGGATCAGAGCGCGGTCAGGAAAACACATCAGGAGCTAACCGGTCGTGTGACCCAGGGCGACGGGGTGACTTCCCTTTCTGCCCATGCTACCCATGTCGCCGGAACCATGATGGCGACCGGGGTGGTGGCCAATGCTCATGGGATGTCCAGCCAGGCCAGCCTCCGCGCTTTTGACTGGAACGACGATTATGCCGAAATGGCTTCTGAAGCCGCCGCTGGCGCATTGCTCTCCAATCATTCCTATGTTTTTATCACCGGATGGTATAATTCCGGTTCCTGGTACTGGTATGGCGATCCGGCGATCAGTCAGACGGAAGATTATAATTTCGGATTTTATGGGGATGACGCGGCCTACGTGGATTATATTGCCCATGAGGCGCCCTATTACCTGATTTGCCGGGCGGCCGGCAACAACAAAGGCAATGGTCCCTCTTCCCAGCCGGTCAGCCATTATGTTTGGGACGGAACAAGCTGGGTATTGTCGACAATCGTTCGCAACCTTGACGGGATGCCTTCGGGCTATGACTGCATACCTGCAGGTTTTGGCGTTAGTAAAAACATTCTGACCGTGGGGGCTGTAAGCATGATCCCCAACGGATATCTCACCCCTTCTGATGTGGTGCTGGCTTCCTTCAGCTCTACCGGCCCCTGCGACGATGGCCGGATAAAACCAGATCTCGTGGCCGATGGGATTGGATTGTATTCTACCTATTCCACGGCTGATAATGCCTATGCGAGTATGAGCGGAACTTCCATGGCTACCCCGGGCGCCGTGGGCTCTCTTGGACTGCTTCAACAGCATTATCACAATGTTTACGGGACCTATATGCTGGCGGCCACCCTTAAGGGATTGGTTATCCATACTGCCGATGAAGCCGGCTCCAACCCCGGCCCTGATTACCGTTTTGGCTGGGGACTGCTGAATACGGCCAAAGCTGCCGGACTCATCTCCAATACCACCACCGCCGTGATCAAAGAACTGAACCTGGTCAACGGGAATACCTTTTCCATGAATATCAAAGCCAATGGAAATGAACCCCTCAGGGCGACCATCTGCTGGACCGATATCTGGGGAAGCCCTCCGCCCCCTGCCTTAAACCCTCCCGACATCATGCTCGTGAATGACCTCGATATCCGCATCGATGGCAATACTTACCGTCCCTGGATTCTCGACCGTAACAATCCATCGGCCGCCGCTGCTTTCGGAGATAATATCCGCGACAATACCGAACAAATCCTCATCACGGGAATCCCTGCCGGCTGCCATGTGCTCACGGTTTCACACAAAGGAACACTCTCGGGAGGAAGCCAGGCTTTTTCCCTGATCCTTTCAGGTATCACGGTTTATCCTGATCTCATCCCCGGTTCCATTGCCGGTAACCAGACGGTCTGCGCCAATGTCCAGCCCGCTTTGATTACCGCAATCCCGCCTGGCGGAGGCAGCTCCATATACACCTATCAGTGGCAGAATTCAACCGACAACCTGAATTTCTATGATATCCCGGGAGCCACCGGATTGAATTACCAGCCCGGAATGCTGAATCAGACAACCTATTACCGCCAATTACAGATCTCCGAGGCTAGCTGCCATTCCTGTACTACCAATGTCGTGACCGTTCTGGTGAATCCTGTGCCAACCCCGACGGTAAACGGCCCCTCATCCCTTTGTGCCAATACCGGATTATATGTTTATACCACCGAAAGCGGGATGAATAATTACCTCTGGACAGTTTCTGTGGGAGGTGTACTGCAAAGTGGTCAGGGCAGCAATACCATTGAGGTGAACTGGATACTTGCCGGTCCTCAGACGCTTAGCCTGAACTATACCAATGGTTATGGATGCAGTCCGTTCAATGCCACAACCTTAGCGGTGAATGTTGATCCTCTCCCCGGAGCTGCCGGAAACATTATGGGCCCGGCAACGATTTGTGCAGGGACTACAGGGGTCAGCTATGCGACAGAACCCATTGCTGAAGCGATGACTTATTTATGGTCGCTGCCTACGGGTGCAAGCATCACTTCGGGACTAGGGAGCAATGCGATAAAAGTGGATTATGCTGATAATGCTGTTTCGGGAAATATTTCCGTTTACGGGAATAATATTTGTGGCAACGGACCTCCCTCCCCGGATTTCCCGGTCAGCATTCAGCCGTTGCCTCTCCAACCGCTCATCATTCAACTGGATAATATCCTGATTTCTGATGCTCCGGCGGGAAATCAGTGGTACGATTTAAACGGGCTCATACCCGGAGCAACGTCCAATGTTTTCAGCCCTTCTGCGAATGGTTTATACATGGATATCGTCACGCTCGAAGGATGCAGTTCCATCCCCTCGGAATGGTTCCCGTTTTTCTTTACAGGAATGGATGAAAATCATGACAGATCCGTGACGATTTATCCGAATCCGGCAGGGAGTCAGATCCATATTGAAATACCGGATAACCATCAGGAAGAAGTAAGGATAGACCTGATCCATTCAACAGGAAAAACCATCATCAGTCAAAACCACGGGAATTTGCCTCAGGGATCATTTAACACAGATCTGAATACAGAAAACATTCCTGACGGAATGTATTTCCTGAAGATCAGCCGGGGAAAAGAAGTGAAGGTTAGCAAAATATTGATTCAGCATTAATGACGTCTGGCCTTAAAAATCAATCATGATCCCGATCGCCGGGAGTATGGTTCCGGCCTTGCTGGGGATGGTTCTGAGCCGGTAACGCTCATTTCCGCTTTCATCCATGTACTTGATCACCGACCCGTCTTCCATGGTGTTGACCAGCAGATCGGGTTGCTGTGCTTTGAAGTTGAGGATATTCTGGATGTCGAGGTAAAACATCAGCGACCACTTTTTAAAGTAAAAGCCCTTGTCGATTCTCAGGTCAAGCTGGTTGAAAGATCTTAGCCTCAGGGTATTGAAAGCAGAATAATCAAGATAGCCGCGGCCGATGGCATCCCAGGCTACCACCAGGCTGGATTTATTCATATCCCAGGGCGTGTAGGGTTGTCCACCGGCAAATCTCCATTTAGCGCCGATTTCCCAGTTGTACTTGAATTTCCGTCCGATGGTCACATTGATCAGATGGCGGTTGTCCCAGGCCGAGGGAATATACTGCCCGTAATAGTTGGTGAATTCGCTGCGGACGAAAGTATAGGTCATGATGATGTTGAAACGGTAGAAATTGGCATCCCTGACCAGGATCTCGAACCCATAAGCCCGGCCTTTCGAAATCGACAATAAAGGCTCATCGCCCACAGCGCCGAAATTGGTGCCTTTGCTGGCGAGAGCCACTGAATCTTCGATGGAAAATGGATAATTTCGATATCTCTTGTAAAAGCCCTCCAGGGAGATTTTGGCATTTTGTTTGGGCTGGTACTCCAATCCCAGCACAAGATGGTCGGCTGAAATATAAGTGATTCCAAGGGAATCGTTCACGAGCGTCCCCTGGTTGGTTCTGAATCCCAGCGCGGTATAGGGAGGAAGCTGGTAATAACGGCCAAGGTTGAAATTCAGGAAAAACTTTTCAGAGATAAAGGCCCAGGATGCAGCAAACCTGGGAGAGATTTGTCTTAGCATATTGTTCATCCGGGCAGAATAGCTGTTGGCATCCATTCTCAATCCCAGGGAAAGCGACAGCCGATCATTGAAAAAACCGCGGGTGACATTCCCGAATATTCCCCACTTCCAGAGGTCGATAAGAGAGGAATAATTAAGGATGCGCAATTGGTTGCCGAGGAATATTTTCTGGTAGGTTTTATTCGTATAGTTGGCATATTCCAGTCCTCCTCCATAGGTGATTTTCCATTTACCTATTTCCGTGAGGCCTTCATATCTAAGCTTATTTTCGGATTCTTCTGAATTGTACCTGAGCAGAAGGCTGTCGGGGATTTCCACATTGTTGGTGTATTTGATTTGCTCATTGTTCAGCATATTACGGCTGAGCACCCAGGTATCGTATCCTTTGCTACGGAAATGCCGGTAAACCAGGCCGAAGGTGTAACTCCACTGGTTGTTGACAGGCAATGATTGAAGCACATACTGCTGGAAAGCATCGGGATTGGAGATTCCCGTATTCAGCTTGTTTTTATCCAGGGCGCCGATGGAGATCACCGAAAGCTGGTCACGTTTCCCCAGGTTGATCTTGTATTTGATCTGGTAATCGTTGTAAGTGGGCAGAAAAGGCAGTTTCAGCACGCTGAAAAGGAGTTGCAGATAAGAACGCCGGACGGAGAAGATCAGGGATGAGTTTTTGGTGATCGGGGTGTTAAGCGTCAATCCGAAATCACTAGAACCAAGGGTGATGCGGCCACCGAATTTTTCACGGTTCCCGTCAATTTGCTTTAACTCCATCACTGAGCTCAGGGCGTTACCGTCGTTTACAGGAAAGGAGCTGGAATAAAGCTGAACTTCCCGGATAAAATCCACATTGATGATTCCAACCGGACCCCCCGATGCTCCCTGGGTGGAAAAATGGTTAAGGTAAGGAATTTCAACACCATCCAGATAAAAACGGTTTTCACTCGGTCCGCCACCCCTGACGATGATGTCGTTACGGAAAGAAGGAGAGGAAGCTACGCCGGGAAGGCTTTGAATTACTTTTGAAATATCGCGGTTGGAACCCGGACTGCGTTCGATCTCCTGAATGGTCAGGATTTGAAGGGAAGCGGGCGCTTCTTCGTTACGTGCGACCACAGAGGGCTTTATTTCCACCTGTGCCAGCGTTGTGATCTGTTCCTCCATAGGGATGTCCACATCCGTGGTTTTAGAGTTGGTAACCAGGAAATCAGGGGAAAAATATTTCTTATACCCAACAGAAGAGGCAACCAGCCGCATATAACCAGGCGAAACCCCGGTGATGGTATAGTTGCCTTCCGGATCACTGGTGGCGCCTTTGCCGGGGTTGCCGTCAATGATGATGTTCACAAATGGAATGGGTTCGTTGTTCTTTTCGTTGAACACCCGTCCTTTAATGATCCCGGTCTGTGAAAAACCAGGAAGCAGCAGCAGAAAGGAAAATATGATAAGGATAAAACGATTCATGGAAAAAAGATTGCGTTGCAAAAGTACAAAAAAATACAAAATTAATTTAGATCAAATATAAATAATTAAAATGAAGACGAAATCGGGGGGGGGAGATTACAGGGAAGGGGGTTATTTTTTAGTTCCGGGCGGGATTCTGTTGCCATCGGCATATCGGGCAATGAAAACTCCTTTGAGTCCGCGGGCTTTGAGTTTTTTCAAAAGGACTTCAGCGGCCTTCCAGCTGTTGAAAGGACCGATGGTAAAGCGGTACCAGTTTTCCGAAAATTCTTTATCCACGGGCATGGAGAGTCTGAGACTTTTTTGAATGCTTTCGGGGGTATGGCTGGGGTCATGGGAAGCAAAAACCTGTACCCGGTAGGTGATGCCTTGATCGTTTAAAGAAAAGGTTTCATTGCCTTCATTCTCAGTAGGCACCGGAGGACTGATAATATTTTTTTGTATGGCAGATCCGGATGTTGAAACTTCATTTAAGGGTGGGGGTGGGGTTAGGGCAACACTTTCTGTGTTTGTTTTTTCCCGGGCTGCTTTTTCCAGCACTTCTTGCGGGATTTCATTGACAGGAGGTTTTGGCAGCAGGATTCCCTGGGGGGTTGAATAGTGTGCCGGTTTCAGTTTCCCGGAGTTCCGCTTGTTGAAGTTAAAGGTCAGGTTCAGGGCCAGGAAGGAATACATGTCATAAGGATATCCCCCAACCGTGGCATCCAGTTTATCGGAGTTGAGGCCGCGCAGTGTCCATTCGATACCCAGGTTAACTTTATCGGCAAAGCTGTAATATGCGCCCAGGCCGGCGGGGATGACAATCTCCGTGGTCCAGTTCGACGGAGAGCCGCTGCCACCGATCTGTTGATGGGTGTTAAGGTCTTTTTTCTTGGTGATCCAGTTGGAGAATCCGGCTCCAAGGGTGCCATAGATAAAGAATTTCCGTTCGGGTTTATATTTGAAAAAGAGGTTGGTGAAATTGATGGTTGCATTCAGGTTATATTCAAAGATGTTTCCCTCAAAATACTGGTTTGCAGGAGCGCCATCTTTGTAATTTCTTTTAGTTCCGGCAATTTCTCCGTAAAGTAATTGTCCGCGGATGGCGAATACATGGCTGATCTGACGGATCAGGGAGAAACTTCCCGCGAAGCGATATTCATTCATGTTGCTGGTCGCCGGGAAGAATTTATGGACTTTCAGGTCGCCAAAGAAGATGTTCGGCCCTCCGCTGACGCTGATCGACCAGTTGCTGAAAAACTTCCTTCCCAGCACTCCCTGGGTTTGAGCCGTGCCTGAATGAGCCATGATCATTAAGCAAAATAAAAAAGCGAGGAAATATGCTTTTCTCATGAAGTCCGGAATACGATGATTTTGCGGTAAAGATAAATCGCGTCCACCTGGGCTGTATCACGGTGAACATTTCTTTATTAACAATGGATTGTTATTAGCGCAGCATTCCGGAATTTTTTTCTGATATCATTGGAAAATAAAAGACTTTTTGTAAATTTGCACTCCCAAATTCCTCCTTAGCTCAGTTGGTTAGAGCATCTGACTGTTAATCAGAGGGTCGCTAGTTCAAGTCTAGCAGGGGGAGCGCCAGTAAAGA
>CAZSDU010000040.1:0-9788 GCA_964605775.1 uncultured Prolixibacteraceae bacterium
AATCCTGCTACCCCGACCAACAAAATCAAGGGTTTCAGAGATTAAAAATCTGAAACCCTTGATTTATTATAGCCCTAAAGGTAGCCACTGAATTTTGGCCAGCTAAATTAAAAATTATGTGACCGTGTTTTTCTGACAAGAATTTCTTGAAATTTAAATGGAAAAATTGTAATTTTGATTGAAAGAAGTCTTAAACGCTCAGCTGAAAATCACGGATATGACATTTTCCGAAAAGATCAAAAATAACCCACGCCTGAAGGAACTGGCTTCCAGGGCTTTGATTCCTCGCAATCAGGCGCGCCCGAGGAAATGGGTAACCTGGTTTCTTAATCCTTTTATCCATCATAAAGGGAAAAGAACCACGATCTGTAAACACAGCAGGATGGATATTTTACCTTTTAATCAATTCTACATTGGGGACGATTCAACCATAGAGGATTTCTCAACAGTTAACAACGGAGTGGGAGATATCTGGATCGGTGACCGAACACGCATTGGTCTGGGTTGTACGCTGATCGGTCCGGTGAAAGTTGGGAACGACGTCATGATCGCTCAGAATGTAGTCATTTCTGCCTTAAATCACAGATATGAGGATGATACCCTTCCGATTTCCCGTCAGGGAGTGACAAAAAATCCCATCGTGATAAAAGATGAAGCCTGGATTGCTGCCAATTGTGTGATCCTTTCAGGAGTTACCATTGGGAAACATGCGGTAGTATCAGCAGGTAGCGTGGTGAGAAGAAATGTGCCTGCTTATTCGGTGGTGGCCGGAAACCCGGCAAGTGTGGTAAAACGTCAGAATCCTGTCACTAAAATCTGGGAATGGAAAATCTGAAAATCAAATCCGTCATGGACAGCAATGAAGATTTTTTATATCATCCAAGACCTTTTACTGAGATTGAGTTGTGGAAAGGGATCCGCCGGGAGCAATGGGATAATCCCTTATGGCAGCAGAAAAATGCCATTCGTAGCGTTGATGCCTTAAAAAAAGTTATCCTGCTTAATGCATATCAGGAAAATGAGATAAAAAGAACTGTCGAAACCTTGAGAAAACAGGGAAAAGAACCCCTGAGGATTACACCCTACTATGCTTCCCTAATACAGCAGGATCCTTTTCACCCCAGGATGATGGAAGGCGAAAAAGGTGAAAAACGACTTGATCCCATCTTCTGGCAAAGCGTACCTACCCCTGCCAATCTCCTGTTTCCTGATACAGGTGTGGAAGGCGCTATGGGAGAAGGCAGCAGGTGTTTCGGGGCGGTTTATCAACGCTATCCAAACCGGGTGGCGCTGTTTGTTGCTGAAAATACCAGTTGCGCCTCCTATTGCGTTCACTGCCAACGGTCGAAATCGCTTGATGGCACGGTGGATGTGAATATTTCGGAAATCAATAAGGGTTTATTCTATATCGGGTACAACAGGAATATCAATGAAGTTCTTGTTACAGGCGGGGATGCCCTGATGATCAAACAAAACCGTTTGAAGTATATCCTTGAAGAACTGAGCAAAATTCCCCATCTCAGGGTAATCAGGATCGCTACCAGGATGCCAGTTGTACTTCCCATGGGGATTACAGATGAACTACTTGAACTTATCAGCAAATCATCCAACAGATACACACAGGGTAATGAAAAATATGTATATTTCATGACCCATATTAACCATTACCAGGAAATTACTGAAGATTTATCAGCAGCAGTGAAAAAAATCCGTAGTCATGGATTCACGATTAGGAATCAGACTGTTCTCCTGAACCATGTCAATGATTATTTCAAGACCCTGGCTGAAACCTTCAGGAGGATGTTCTGGATTGGAGTGCATCCTTATTACCTCCTGCAATGCCATAAAGAAAAAGGCATTGTCCATTTTATCACCCCGGTGCAGATCGGGAAAATTTATATAAAACATCTTCAGGGGTGGATATCCGGGATCACCATGCCCAGGTATGCCGCCAATATCGAAGGAGGAGGCGGGAAAGTATTGCTGATGCCTTCAGGTCATGATACCCTGAACCTGGAAAATGCCATCGATGAGAGAATTTCCGAAAGCTTTGCCATCATCTATACCTGGGATGGCAAAAAAATTTATAAGTACGAATCTTTAGGCAGATCCACCCGGACAGAATTTGCCAAGGCAGTAAGAATCATGAATAAATTCATTGGGAGAAAAGGAGTTTTTTGCCCTAAGGTGATTCTCATTGACAATTCAGGCAATCACCTTGAAACAACCCATAGGACAAAACTGCCGGTATTCGAAAAATTTAAAAAATCAGAACTTCTGGGGTATGAAATTCATCAGGAAGATATGCCCCTGACCAATCCGGCTGATATCCGCGAAGAGTTGGAAAATGAATTCCTTCTTTCACAGAGGCATAAAGCAATGGTGAAAAAGACTTCCTGAAGAGGATTCTCCATAGGGAAATTTAATTGACAAATTAAAAAAAATCATTCCAGCGTCCCTGGGTAAGACCATTGGCGGTTTCTTTTTTATCTTCGGCCATTTCCTGTTTGGCCAGGTCCCTGAACTCGTTCCTTTTCTTTATTACCGGACCAAATAACTCCCAATGCCGCTCATTGTATCCATCCAGGATTTCCTTCCGCTCCGTCTCCGTTTCCCGAGCATGCTTCTCATATAAAGCGGTGAGGTCAGGGGTCATTTTGAAGAAATCATAATCCTTGGAAGTGATTTTGTCGAGCAGACTCTTCTCCCATGACAAGGTCCGCTGAAAGTTCTTCAGTGTTGTTTCT
Organism: uncultured Prolixibacteraceae bacterium; assembly: GCA_964605775.1. Lineage (GTDB taxonomy): Bacteria > Bacteroidota > Bacteroidia > Bacteroidales > FEN-979 > CAZSDU01. The sequence goes on from CAZSDU010000040.1 coordinate 2,748, forward strand.
ACAAAATGATGCAATTTCAGGGATTCAAGTATGGTTTCATAGCCGACCTTCAGCAACTTGTCATCCTGAATCAACAACTGTAAACGGCCGAAAGAAACATTTGCCCTGTTGTAATACTCTCTTAAACGGATAATCTTCCCGCTGAGTTCCGAATAATTTGTATGGTTGTAATCCTGAACCCCGATGTTCAAACCATCCCAGATCCATTCATTCAGATGAGTGAAAAAGTCAATCAGCGCTGAACGGTTTTCAGCAAAACGCATATGTTCCTTGTTCGTAATCAGGTTAAGGTTCGCAGTGAGCGGCTGACTGCCCTCTGGGGATTCTTTCCCTTCAGATCCCTCCTTTTTATGAAAAAAGCTTTTTTTCCAAAAACGGAAAATTAAAAAAAGTAAACTACCCGTTAGAATGACCTGCAGGATAATGATAAGTGTATTTGGTGAGTCCATATTGGATTTTTTTTGGGGCATATATTTAGCAAAAATCAGGCCAAATTTTTAAAACATTGAAATTCAACAATATAAGAATTTTTCAATAATTTTTATTTTTAAAAAGTGTCAAAAAATTAGACAGTAGTGTCAAAAAATTAGACACTTTTTTTATTTTTGCATAAAATGTATACACCATGGCACTGAAAGGTAATTTATTGATTGTCGAAGATAATCCTGAGATTCTTGAAGCATTGCATTTTTTTCTGGAAGATGAATTCAACCAGGTAGATGCACTCACCAATCCGAATTTAATCCCCGCTTCATTGAAAAGCAATTCCTACGATCTGGTTTTACTTGATATGAATTTTACTTCAGGCATTAACAATGGGAATGAAGGTTTATACTGGTTGAATGAAATCATTAAGATGGACCCTACCATCTGTGTGATCATGATGACGGCATACGGAGATATCGAACTGGCAGTTAAGGCCATGAAATACGGCGCTACCGACTTTGTGCTGAAGCCTTGGGATAACGACAAACTGCTGGCCACTTTGAAAACCGGTCTTAAACTCAGGCATTCTTCCATAGAACTGAAAAAGCTTGCGATTCAGACTGCTGATTCTGAAACCGATCTGAAGCAGCAGTTCCCTGACTTCATAGGCGAATGTCCTTCCATACAAAGGGTTATGGAAATCGTGGAAAAAGTTTCCAAAACCGATGCCAATATTCTCATCACCGGTGAAAACGGTACAGGAAAAGGTCTGATCGCTAAGGAAATTCATCGTCTGTCGGACCGTAACAAGGGAATCATGATTACGGTTGATTTATCATCCATCCCGGTGTCACTGTTTGAAAGCGAATTATTTGGGCATAAAAAAGGCGCTTTTACCGATGCCCGAACCGACCGTGTCGGCAGGTTTGAATCAGCTAACGGAAGTACCTTATTCCTCGATGAAATAGGAAATCTTTCGTTGAACATGCAGACCAAGATTTTAAATGTATTACAAGAACGCCACATCGTTCCATTAGGGAGTAATGGTGCTGTGCCGATCAATATCCGTTTGATCTGTGCCACCAATAAAAACCTTGAAAAAATGGTTATGGAAGGTCTTTTCCGCCAGGACCTTTTATTCAGGATCAATACCATTCAAATCGATCTGCCACCGCTAAGGGAAAGGGGTAACGATATCGAACTTATGGCAGGTTATTTTCTTGATAAATTTACCGTTAAATATGACCGAGGACAGATGTCTTTTAACAAGGAATCCCTGAATGCCCTGAGAAACTATACCTGGCCTGGAAATATTCGTGAACTTGAACATTCGATAGAAAAGGCCGTGATCCTGGCAGAAGGAAAAATAATCAAGGCAGATGACCTCTTCCTGAAAAAAGTTCCTTTTCAACATCTCTCCAATGACATTCCGCTGGCCTATGATGATTATGAAAAAGAAATACTTCATAAAACTTTGCTCAGGAATATGGGTAATTTGTCTATTGCCGCCAAAGAGCTGGGTATAACCCGCCAGACCATCTATAACAAGATCAGGAAATATGGTCTCTAGACGGTACTATCACTTCCTCATTCTTCGTATCCTTCTGATTGCACTTTCATGCTTGTTGCTGTTTTTCTGTGTTTTTGCACTCCCCAATATATCCCTGATCATCATTGTTTTTCTTGCATTTCTTGGCCAGGTCATGGCGCTGATCCGCTACCTGAATAAAGTCAACCGAAAACTTGAGGATTTTTTTATCGCTCACCTGAGCGGAGAAGTCACAACAAGCTTTATCCGCAACAAAAAAAAGGATGAATTCTCAGAAATGTACGATTATTTTGAAAAACTTAACCAGAATCTTGAATCGTCAAGGGTGAGGTATGAAATTCAGAACAATTACTTCAAAACCCTGGTGGATCATGCGGCTGTCGGTTTGATTTCCTTCACTTCCGATGGAAAAATTGAATTTTTCAATGATGCAACCAGACGGATTTTTCAGGTGCATGTGATGAAGACTCTGGATAAACTGGATTGTTATAAAGAGGGATTGAGTAATCACCTGATCCATCAGGAGACCAACCAAACGGATGTGATTCCTGTTGTTATCAAGGGAGAATTAATCCAGATGGCCATTCGTAAAGTGATCTTCAAAACAGAGGAGAAAACCATACATCTGGTTTCTATTCAAAACATAAAACCGGAACTGGAACAGAAGGAAATTGAATCTTGGCAGCAGCTTATCCGGGTTCTGACCCATGAAATCACGAATTCTATAACACCTATTGTTTCCAATGTTTCTTCCATCATCAGCTTATACAAGGATAAAAAGACCGGTATGATGAAATCAACTGAATACCTGTCTCCCGGAATCATAAAAAAAACCCTGAAGGGCCTTGAACTTATCGGAAACAGGAGTGATGGTTTGGTTCAGTTCATTGCTAATTACAGGGAAGTCACCCGTTTGCCCAAACCAAAGTTTTCCCTAATCAATGCGAGGGAATTACTGGGTAGGGTTCTCATGCTTTTTGAAGTACAGGGAAGAGAAAAAAATATCCGCATGGTGGTTGATTGCCATCCCAACCTTCTATTTCATGCGGATAAAGTCTTACTTGAACAGGTGCTGATCAATCTGGTCAAAAACGCCGCTGAAGCTTGTTCAGAAGTTGCCTCTCCAAGGATCATTCTGAGGGCTCAATCACAGCAGGAACGATTAATTATTGAAGTGGAAGATAACGGAAACGGGATTCCCGCCGAGGTGGTGGATGACATCTTTGTTCCGTTTTTTACTACCAAAGCTGAAGGATCAGGGATAGGTCTTAGCCTTTCCCGCCAGATTATTCGCCTGCATGGTGGAAGCCTTGATTTGCAGATTTCAGGGGAAGGGAAAACAGTTTTTGTTATTAAAATTTAAAAAATCATATTCTCTCATTGACAATTTGTCCGTCGAAAAGGTTCACAATCCTGCTGCTGAATTCCGCATCCCTTTGAGCATGGGTGACCATGATAATGGTACTGCCTTCTTCGTTAAGTTTTGCCAGCATGTTCATTACTTCTTCTCCCCTTGATGAATCCAGGTTCCCTGTGGGTTCATCGGCCAGGATCAAACTGGGTTGCATGACCACAGCCCGGGCAATGGCTACCCTTTGTTGCTGACCACCCGATATTTGCATAGGAAAATAATGCTGACGGGCAAGGATGCCTAATTTGTCCAGGGTGGAAATTACCCTTGCTTTTCTTTCTTTGATGGGTATGTTCAAATAGATCAGCGGTAGCTCCACGTTTTCGAATACAGTCATTTCATCGATCAGGTTAAAATTCTGAAAGATAAATCCGATTTTATGTTTCCTGAGTCGTGTCCTTTGTTTTTCATTCAGGCCGGCAACATTTTCACCCAGGAAGAAGTATTTTCCCAGACTTGGTTGATCCAGCAGGCCTAGAATATTCAGAAGGGTCGATTTCCCACAACCTGAGGGTCCCATGATGGCGACAAATTCCCCGGTATCAACTGAAAGGTTAACTTTGTTCAGGGCCATGGTTTCCACCTCATCGGCGGAAAAAATTTTGGTCAGTTCATGAGTCCTGATCATAGGTCCTTTATTATTATCATCCAAGTTCAAGCTGGTTTTTGACCAATTCATAATAAGCTCCTTTTTTTTTGGTTAAGCTGATATGATTTCCTTTTTCCACGATTCTTCCTCTCTCAAGGACAACGATCTGGTCGGCATTTTTGACAGTGCTGAGCCGGTGCGCTACCACGATCACTGTTTTCCCCTTAAAAAAATCATTAAGATGCCCCATGATGACTTTTTCATTGTTGGCATCAAGCGCATTGGTGGCTTCATCAAAAAAAAGGTATTGAGGATTACGGTAAACGGCTCTGGCAATTAGTATCCTTTGTTTCTGGCCTTCACTGATCCCGTTTCCATCCTGTCCGATACGTGATTCCAGTCCCATGGGCATAAATTTGATAAATTCTTCCAGATTGGCAAGTTTCAAAGCATATTGTAACCGGGTCGGATCAGGTGGAGTATCGCTCATCGCAATGTTATTGGCAATGGAATCTGAAAAAATATATCCGTCCTGCATAACAGATCCACAGACCGATCTCCAAAATCTGCAGGAAAAATCAGAAAATGGAATACTCCCGATCATGATTTGTCCATGTTGTGGCTGATAGAAACCAAGCAATAATTTAATCAGGGTTGTTTTACCGCTACCACTCGAGCCAACAATGGCCGTCACACGATGTTCAGGGATTTCAAGATCGAGATGGTTCAGTATCATCGGGGAATGGGGGCCTTCATACTGAAAGGTAAGTCCGGAGAGACGGATGCTTTTATCTTCAGGAAGTTGGCTCAGCTTCTTTTCCCTGAGATCTTCTTCCTCAGGCTGATGATTGATTTCCTCCAACCTTTCAATACTGATGCTTGCATCCTGGGCTTCCCGGATGAAATTTACCATTTGCTCCACAGGATTATTCAACTGCCCGAGGATGTATTGTATGGCTAGCATCATTCCCAGGGTTAGCTGACCCTGCAGCACCAGTGAAGCAGATAAAAAAGTGATGATAACATCCTTGCTACGGATAAACAACAATGCCCCCACACTCTGGTACTGACTGAGGGTGAGACTTTTAATGTTCAATTTATACAATTTTTCCTGAATCCCTTTCCATTCTCCCTGTTTCTGCTCTTCACAATTGTTAAGTTTGATCTCCTGCATCCCGGTGATCATCTGGATCAGGGTATTCTGATTTTCCGAAAGTCTGGCAAACCGCAGGTAGTCTAGTTCCCTACGACGTTTCATAAATAGGTAAATCCATAGCGTGTAAAGCAGACTGCTGATGAGAAAAATAACAAAAATCAGACCATTGTAAAATAATAATACCATTCCCATGATCAGAAAGCTGACGGCAGAGAATAAAATATTCAGAGAACTGACGGTTAAAAATGACTGAATACGGTGATGGTCATTGATACGTTGCATCAGGTCTCCGATCATTTTCGAATTGAAAAAACCCAAAGGAAGTTTCATGATTTTCCCCAGAAATCCTGCAATCATAGAAATGCCAATACGCGTACTAAGATGAAGTAAAATCCTGCCCCTGATAAACTCCACACTTCCAAGTCCCAGGAAAAGGGCAAATTGCCCCAGTAAAATAAGGGTTATAAAGTTCAGATCTTTGTTTTTAATACCGGTATCTACGATGGCCTGGGTAAGAAATGGGAAGATCAGTTGTATCAGACTCCCCAGGAGCATACCCACCGCAAGTTTCAGCATCTGACTACGGTGTGGGTGCAAATAGGAGGAGATATAACGGAAGGAAGCTTTTCCGGATTTTTCTTCTTTAAGTTCATGAAATTCCTGACCTGGTTCAAGGGCAAGGCCATAGCCTTCCTCTGTATCATCATTGCCAGAAATCCAGTTTTCTATGAATTCCTGCTTTTCCAGTTTTATCTTCCCGTGTGCCGGATCAGCCAACAGAATGTAATCCTTTCCCCGACGGTGTCTGAATCCGTAAACCACTACAAAATGACGTTGATTCCAGTGAAGAATACTGGGCAAGGGCATTTCATTGATCAATTGGTCATAGCTTATTTTTACACCGATAGATTTCAATCCCAATGTTTCCGCCGCTTCACTGAGACTTAGCAAAGAAGTTCCATCCCGGGTGATATGACAAAGGCTTCGAAGGGATTCCAGACGGATGTTTTTCCCATGAAAGGCAGCAATCATTTGCAGACAGGCCGGACCACAATCGGTGGAATCATGCTGGTGAATAAATGGGAAACGTTTCATTCGTATTTCAGCACATCAACGGGTTTTTCTCTTAACACAACAATGGTCCGGTACAGAAGAATCAAGGCGACAAAAATGAAAACCGACAACACTGAGATCACAAAAATAAAAGCATTTAATGGAATATAATAATAAAATGAATGTAACCAGGCATTCATCAAATACCAGGAAACCGGAAAACTGATACAAGTCGCAATGCCTATGTAAATATAAAATTCACGCTGCAACCTGATCATGAGATGTGTGTTGGAAGCCCCGAAAATTTTCCTGATGGATATTTCTTTTCTTCTCCTTTCTGTGATCAGTAAACCAAGCCCAAACAACCCCATACCCGTGATCACAAATGCAAGCAGGGTAAATGCTGCCACCACTTTCCCAAATCTTTTTTCTTTGTTATACATATGCTCGAGCTCCTGATCAAAAACTGAATAATTAAATGGGAGAGTGGGTGCCAAATCATACCAGGATTTCTCTATTACGTCAATCAGTTGTTCCTGTTCGCCGGTTTTATATCTCACTAAAACATTCTTACACGACTGTGGCTGAAAGCAAAACATGGCCGGTTGGATTTTCTGATGCAGGGTCCGGATATTGAAATCGTCAACGATTCCGATAATCTTATACATCCCAATCATGATTTCCAATGGACTTTTCAGTTCCATCACCTGGGCCGCCTCCTGGTTCAGCAAAATCATAGAATAATTGAGCATGCTGTCGTTGGGGCTGAAGTCCTTGCCTGATTTAAGTTTGATACCCATGGTTTCAAAAAAATCATAATCAATAAAAAACCGCTCAAGCTCTATTTCTTTTTCAGG
>CAZSDU010000041.1:0-3496 GCA_964605775.1 uncultured Prolixibacteraceae bacterium
ATTAGATGCGCTGCATCAAAAAAAGAATGAACCCAGGGAGCCAATTGGGTTTAAAATCATTCACGGGACGGAATAACCCCCTCCCAAGGGGGGGGCTCCCCCAGGGGAGGGAGTAGGTTTGATATGCAAATAACTGTGATATGGCATACTTAGGCAGATCGGTTGAAAAGGCGTTCTTTTTCGGGGCAAGCCCCGAAATCATTGCAAGGGCAAGAGCGTTACGTAACAGAACAACTTTATGTGAAAAAATTTTATGGCAGGAATTGAGAAAAAAAAGATTGAACAGATTCATTTTCCGTAGGCAACATCCAATCAGCCGATTTATCGTTGATTTCTATTGTCATGAACTCAGGTTGGTTATTGAGGTTGATGGCTCGGTTCATGATTCGGAAGAACAAAAGGAAAAGGATCTGAACAGAACCGCAGAACTTGCAAATCTCGGATTAACAGTAATCCGCTTCAGAAATGAAGAAATATTGAAAAACGAAAGAAAAGTATCAAAGAAAATCACCGACGCAGTCAAAAACCATCTGAAAAATGCCTGAAAAGAAAAGTATGTGGCAACACGATTCTGCAAAGCAATCCCAAACTCCCTCCCCCATGGGGGAGGGCTGGGGAGGGGTTCTCCCCCTCGGGGGAGGGGGCCAGGGGGTGGGTAACAAACGCAAAAAACCTATATACGTTCTTCCAAAATATCTTCCTGTTTTTACTGCTTAGAAAATTATATCTTGTCACATTTAAAATTATTATATATGAAAAAAGGAATTTTACTTTTAGGGTTATTATTAGGATTATGCTTTTTTAGTTTTGGACAACCTTGGTCTTTTAATTTGGGGACAACACCTAGCGCCCTTACTTCTGGTTCTTCATCTTCTTTCTTTCCGGTTCAATCTTCTGGAAGCACTTATGCGAGAATCGGAACCGGGTCAGGTTCTATTAATTTAGAAAATTCTGGAGTTGGTATTCAAAAAATTGGCGCCGGAATGAGGCTACGGCTTGTCGCACCAACTGGAGCTTCATACAATAAAGTATCATTATATGATTATTCTGCTGGAAAATCATTTTATACAAAATTTTCTATTCTTTTAGGTGGTTCTGATGGTGGCAATGTGTCATTAGGGACAATTTACTTTTTTCAAGGAGATGGATCTGTTTTCTCTGACGCTAATGGATTTTCTCGTGGTACTACTTTTACGGGGTTAAGATTTCAATTTGGAGCCTCTGGGGCAATCACTACAAATTATGTATATGGTAGTTTAAGTAACACTTGGGCTGCATTGGGCTCTACTCCAATTGCCCAAGGAAATGTTTATGTGGTTGAAGTTTTTGGTAATAATACTACTAGTACTATAAATTACACATACAACGGATCTTCATTTAGTGTTGCTGCATATAAACAAGATATTTATATTAACAGCCTTTTAATCGGTGATGATTTAGCGAAATCCGGCCTAAGTAATGATGTGAATGTTGATTCCTGGATGTGCTATGGAGAATCTAGTACAGGTAACGTTGCAAATATCTTTTTAGATGATATTACCTACAGCAATTCAATTGCTGCCTCATACACAACTTATTTAAACTATTTCTCTAAATCGACTGGAACCGTAAATACAGTGTCAAATTTTACAACGAACGATGACGGAACTGGATCGATTAATCCTTCTAACTTTTCTACTGGCTATATAACCTTTAACATTAAAAACAATGATACCCCCACCATCGATGCCGATTGGACTGTTTCCGGAACCAATTCAAAAATCGTTATTGGAGATGGCACCAATGCCTGCGCGTTTATCGCACCGTATAATGTCGTTACCCAGGATCTGGAAATAAAAACCAATGGGTCTTTTACCCTGAATTCGGATAAAAATCTTACGGTGAATGGCTCCCTCACCAACTCCGCCGGAGCTTCCGGACTGGTCATCGAATCCGGGGGATCACTGCTCCATAATACCAACGATGTGGCCGCCACGGTAAAACGTGAAATTGCAAAAGACAACAAATGGCATTTTATTTCTTCCCCCGTTTCCGGACAAAACATCTGTGACGGCATTTTTGCCCCTACTGCCGGAAATTTCAATGAATCCCACGGCCAGACTTATGATTTCTTTAAATGGAGCGAGCCGGCAGTCACCGGCGACCTGAACTGGATCAACCTTAAAAATTCAGACTGGTCCCTCAATACCACCGACTTTGGGGGAACCCCTCAGTTTGTATCCAAACTGGGTTATCTTGTGGAATACAAAGATGGCTACAGCGGAAGCACAACCAAAAGTTTTGCCGGAAACCTCGGAAATGGCGACCAGAGCGTGAGCCTTACCAGCGGCGGGAATACGTGGAACCTCATCGGTAACCCCTTCCCCTCTGCCATCAACTGGGATGCTGTTACCACGACAAGCCTGGCAGATGGTTATTACTATATCTATAATGCCGACAAATCCGGAGGCGCCGGTTATGAATATTACCTGGACGGAGATCATAAAAGTACAGGCGCAGATGGAAAAATTTCCCTTGCCCAGGGCTTCTTTGTGAAGGCTTCCGGAGCTTCACTCACCCTGCCCAATGCCGCCAGGGTGCATCATAACGGCTGGCTGAAAAACCAACATTCCACCCCAGTCAACCGTTTGTCAGTGAAACTTAGCAACACCGCTCATTACGATGAAGCCTTCGTGATGTTTGAAGCTAACGGAACCCCAGGCAGGGACTTTTATGATGCAGAAAAACTATACGGAATGGACAATATCCCACAGCTCTATACCATTGCTTCCGGAAACATTAACCTGGCGTTCAACAGCCTTCCCCTGGAACATACTACCGATGTGCCCCTCGGCCTTTATCTTCCTGAAACGGGAAATTATTCCCTGACCGCTTCCGGTTTCGACAGCTTTGTCCAGGGCGCCAGCATCACCCTGGAAGACCTGCTGACCGGAAATACCCAAAACCTGATTCAACATCCTGTTTATACCTTTTCTTCCCCTTCAGGCGAAATCAATGACCGTTTCATGCTCCGTTTCAATGGCAATTTTGGGGTTAACGATCAGCAGCCCAAAGACCATGATTTCATGATCTATGGAAACAACCAGGTCATCACTGTGGTAAACCATAGTGGAAACGAAGAAGGACAGGTTTTTGTGTATACCTTGATGGGACAGCAAATCATGCAGCAAAAGCTCAGCAAGGGTATTTCTACAACCCTGAACATGAACACCGCCACAGGATATTACCTGGTCAAAGTGGTGACCCGCGAACAGGCCTGTTCCGCTAAAGTGTTCATGCAGTAACGGCAAAACAAGAAATCAATCAGGAAATCAATCAGGAAATCATAGAAAAAACTCAATAAAATGAAAAATATCATCAAATCCCTGGCCCTCCTTTCTCTCCTTGCCATAACCATCCTCATTGCCAAGCCCGTCCAGGCAGAACCACCCAAGCCGCCCAGCGGAACAGGTACTTCCGGCAACCAGGGACCCCAGCCCACCGGCGGTCCCATCGA
>CAZSDU010000041.1:3596-9739 GCA_964605775.1 uncultured Prolixibacteraceae bacterium
CTCACCAGCTCACCAGCTCACCAGCTTTTTAAAAAGTCGGTAAGATTGCTCCACTTTATTCCGTTTCTGCTGTTATTCAGAAATTTATCCATAGACAATACCATTTTGGGATAATTATCCTGAATTTTTTCCAATGCGCCAAATTCCCGGTCTATGGTTTTTCCGTCTGCCAGCAGATAGGCTACCTGGAAATAAATTCTTTCGCTTCCTTTCGTGGCGATGAAATCAATTTCAAGATCATTGTATTTGCCAATGTTTACGGTATAACCCCTGTACAGGAGTTCCAGGTAAACGATATTCTCAAGATGTCCCGATATTTCAATTTTCTGAAAACCAAGCAGGTTGTTCCTGAGGCCAATATCTCCGGAATAATACTTTTCATGTACCTCTAATAATCTTTTCCCCCTGATGTCAAAACGGTTAACCCTGAAAAAGATATATGCCGTGGTAAGCATGCCTAAATAACCCTGAACAGTATCAACCGATCCTTTTATTTTCTGCGATTTCAGAAAATCGGCTATTTTTTTGGAAGAAGTAATATTTCCACAATTATCCGCCGTGAAGCGGGTAATCTTTTCCAGTAACATAATATCACGCAATCCGTTTCTGGCTACAACATCTTTCAGCAAAATGGTGCTGTACAAAGCAGAGATGTATTGCCCGATGACTTCATCATCAAAATCCATGTGATGAATTCCGGGAAAGCCTCCGTATTTTATAAATACCCCAAATTCGTGATCAACTTTTTCCGGTTCTGTTACCTTGCGGAATTGTAAAAACTCAGAGAATGTAAGCGGATACATCTTACATTCGACATATCTCCCCGAAATATAGGTAGCCAGCTCCGACGATAACAGCCGGGAGTTTGATCCGGTAATGAATAAATCGGCTGTATGATCAGCTAAAAATCCTGCCACCGCCTTTTCCCAACTTTCAATTTCCTGCACTTCATCAATAAAAAGAAATTTTTCTCCCTTTAAATTTTTGAACTTTTTATTTACATACCGGTGAAGATCCTGGTAATTCCTGATAAAATCGAATTCAAGAGAATCCTTGTTGATCAAAACAATATTCCCGGGTTTGACTCCTTTCTCCTGAAGCTGATCACAAATCATTTTCAAAAACGTGCTTTTTCCGCAACGCCGGATACCTGTGATCACCTTGATCACCGGTTTTCCTATAAAAGGAGTGATCCTTTCTAAATATAGTTTCCGCTTTATCATTTTATCGTATCCTATTCGAAATAATACAAATATACTGAATTATTCAGAACATGATCGAAATTTTTGAAATTAATTAATCGGATAACAAAGTGACATCGCCTATCGCCTATCGCCTATCGCCTATCGCAATTTGTTAATAAATGTTAAATTTGTGTTAACGTGGTTTTCTTTTTTTATCTTTGAATTTATTTTCCTTATAAATCTTGTTGAAATTATGCTCTTTACGATCCCTCAGTCGCCTGAAATTCATGTCTTTTAACCAAAAACAAAACATATGAAAAAGTTATTACTGTTTTTAGCCGGCCTGACCCTCAGTATTGGCGTTATGGCGCAAAGTACGGCGAATTATACTTTCGCTTATTCTTACGCTGGTTCTCTGGTTGATATATCATCCGGGGCGACTGTTCTTTTAACAGGAAATAAGGATGATGCTGCCAGCCCGGTAACCAATATCGGGTTTGATTTCGTTTTTATGGGCATTCCTTATTCCCAGTTCAGCGCCAACTCCAATGGACAAATCAGACTTGGAGCTACTGTTATTAGTGGAACTAACGTTTCCTCTTATGCAGCCTCCATTCCATATTTAGCACCTATGTCAGGCGACAATGAGATCAACAACGGGATGACCTGTAAGGTAACAGGTTCTGCCCCAAACAGGGTTCTTGTCATCGAATGGAACCAATTTTATGTACACTATACAGATATATCAGGAGCCGGGAATATGCAAGCGCTATTATATGAAGGAACAGGTAAGATTGAATATATTTATGGAGAAATATACAATTCAGCCGCTACTACTCAAACCAGATCAATTTTCATTTCCGGATCAAATACCACCACAAAATCAGGTTCTGTAACGGTTGCAGCCACACCTACCTATGAATCAACTGCCACTACGCCAACCTCAAATACCTTTGCCGCCAGTGTGCTGATTGCCAATTTAGCAGGCACTGCTCAGGGAGCCAGAACAGTTTATACTTTCACTCCGCCTGCGGCGCCTGCGGCGCCGGATTGGGCCGCTACTCCGTTTACTTCTGTCACCACCACCGGAATGACCCTGAACTGGGTGGACAATGCATCCAATGAAACAGGTTATATCATTTGGAGATCGGATGATGGGGGAGCCAACTATACTTATATCACCACCACTGCAGCCGGAGCAACATCATATGCTGCAAGCAGTTTGGTGCCAGGTACGACATATTACTGGAAAGTGGCTGCCATAAACGAGGGCGCCATGAGCAGCCAGATCACCAATAACCAGGCTACTACCGACCCGGGGAACATTACCACGGCAGGCTCAGGCAACTGGAGTTCAACAACCCCGAATGCGCCTTGGCCTGACGGAGTTGTGCCAACGGCAACAGACAATGTCACCATTGCCGATGGACATACGGTAACGATCAATGCCGCAGCTACTTGTTTTAACCTGGCCATCAATTCGGGCGGAATATTGCAATATGAAACGGGTTCCGCGAGAACCCTGGCGGTGACAGGCAGTGTGACCGTTAATTCCGGAGGTACTTTCCAAACCGGAGGAACGGGAACTGTTACCACCCATTCCTTAAGCATTGCACGCTCTTTAACAAACAACGGGACCATTGACTTCAGCACCAATTCAAACACTGCCGGGGCACAGATCACTTTCACCGGTACTACTTTTCCCAATGTTGACATGACCCTTGGTTCAGGTTCCGTAACGGATTTAAGACAAACCTCAGGCGTTACGTTGAATAAGGGAACCAGTATTGCTTACACCCTGACCTTTTATCCCGGGGGGACATTGACCGTACTTGGTGCAAATGCGGTCGGATTTTTAACAATCACCAACGGCTATTTCATTCTCGCCGGATCAAATACATTCAGCAATCCATTGTTTAATTCAACTTCATACTCCATTCCTGCCAACGGTGGATTCCGGCTCAACAATGCCAATGCCACTATTGTTGGCCTTGGTGGCTCTCCGACACTGAGTGCAGGCGGTACGCTAAGAATAACTGATGGAACATACAACATTGGGACAAGCAGCGGGAACTCCATGGGATTCAGCAGCAGTACCAGTTCAACGGTATTGATAGAAGGAGGAACCATCAATGCAGCAGGAAGATTTGGAGTGGCATCTGCATCCAATACCGTTGGTAATTATACCATTTCCGGCGGTACAATTAATGTTTGTACAGTAGGGAATACTTCGACGACTTTGTATAGTTTCGATGCAGGGACCAGCACATCAACGAACTTTACCATGAGCGGCGGTACAATTAATATCATTAAGGGAACTGGTGCCTCTTTTACAGGGGGCTACGATTACAGGGGACCTTCAACGTCTGCAACCATTAACATCACCGGAGGTACGCTGAATATAGGCAGCGCTTCTACGGTTGCTTCATGTACCTATAAAATGTTAGGTGTTGCCCCAAATACAATATTAAATGCCACCAATAATCCCGGTCTGACGCTTAATGGTAGCACACAAATCCGTGGTGATCTGACCCTCAACGGCAGCGGAATTTTTTCACTTAGTACAGCATATAATCTTGACATGCGCGGGATGAATGCCACCTATCCCGGTAATATCACCAATGCCGGGACCATGACCCTGAATGCCGGCTCAAGTCAAACACTCACCTTCTCCAGTTCATTTGGCTCCCAAACCTGGACCAACAATGGAACCATTACGGGCAATATCATTCCCAGCACAACCATAAACAATACTTTCAGCGGAAAAGGAACGGTTACCATCCCTGATGGATTGACGCTGACCAACGGCACTTCTGTTTCTGCTTCCTTGACGCTGACGGCAGGCACTTTGACCGCCAACAGCCTGACCCTTGGCAGTGGCGGAACTGCAGGATTCACATTCACCAAAGGTAATGGGGCCTTGACCAACCTGCCTACTTTTACCTATGGTAGCGGTTCTGTAAATTACATCTATAACGGCAGCACTGCCCAGGTAACAGGAGCAGAACTTCCTTCCACCATAACTGGCGCCTTAACGATCAATAACGCTGCAGGAGTGACATTGAATGCCCCCCTTAGCTCAGGCACTCTGACCCTGACTTCAGGAGTGCTCACCACCACCCCAACCAATCTTCTGACTATAACCGGAACAACCGCAGGTTCTGTTTCAGGATATACTGCGGCAAAATACGTTAACGGTCCTATCGCCAGAACCTTCCCCGCCAGTCTTGCAACGGGAACAACTTATGTTTTTCCTGTCGGTAAAAGCGCTTATAAACCATTGGAATTTGTCAACACCCTGACCAATTCCGGGGGAACGATTGTGGTCTCAGCCGAAGTATTTGATGCCAATTGCGGCGGTACACCCGGTACGAACATGAGCGCCCTGAATACCAACCGTTACTGGAATGCTTCCATTGTTTCAGGAGCTGGAAATTTTACAAGTACCACCATCAGGCTTACCGAAGATGGACTGACTTCAGATAATGGTATAGGCAAATCAGAAACCCTTACCGGCGCTTATGATCTTGTCAGTACAACTCCTCCTTCAGGCAGCACCATAATCTCTGACGTAATCAACAGCCTGAGTTATTTTGTTATCGGGACAAAAGACGTGCCCATGGAATACACTTCCAGTACAACTACCCAGGCCAGTACTGCGACCATGCTACAGAATTCCACCAATCAGGCATTGCTCAGAATAGAGATTGTGACAACAGGAAATTCCAGTCCGCTTTCAGTCACTAAATTTACTGTCAATGCCAACGGGACAACCGCTGCCAGCACCGATATCAGCAACGCAAAAATATGGTCAACAGGAACCTCCAGCGCTTTTGCCACCACCGAACAATATGGGTCCACTTATGCCTCCCCGACTACTGCCGATTTCGACATCACCGGTACAAAAACACTTGTTCCCGGCACCAATTATTTCTGGCTCACTTTCGATATCCCGCTGAATGCAACCGCCTTTAATGTGGTTGATGCAGAATGTACAAATGTCACTGTGTCAGGAGATCATACACCAACAGTAACAGCGCCCGGGGGAACCCGCACCATTACAATGAACGGGCCTACCGGGTTTACCGCTACTGCGGCAGGTGCCTCACAGATCAATCTTTCCTGGACAAAAAATTCCGTCGGACAAGACGTTATGGTCGCGACCAACAGCACCAATAGCTTTGGCACTCCGGTCAATGGCACGGCTTATGCGGCTACTGAAGCCTTGCCCACTGCAGGAACTGTGATTTATAACGGACCTGCTTCCGGTTACAATCACACTCCCCTGACTGAAAACACTACTTACTATTATAAAGCCTGGTCTGTGGATGCCAATAACTATTATAACGTTACCGGGGTTACTGCCAATGCAAAAACAGAATGTATTCCTGTTTCAGGATTCCCCTTCAATGAAGGATTTGAGACCGGATACACCGATGCCACTACGGTTGGCGGATGCTGGACCCAGGAAAAAACCGGCAGCTATTACTGGACAGCCAACAGTACCCTGACCACCTTTAACCGTACTCCCCGTACCGGTTCCTGGGACGCTTATCTCCATTTTTCGGGAAATTCATGGTTGTTTAGAAAATTTACACTCACCGGAGGAACTTCTTATGATGTCTCCTGCTGGGCCCGGCAGGACATGACAAATACTACTTATGCATCAATCGAAATTAAATATGGTACAACCGCAAGCAGTGCAGGAATGACCAATACCATTGTCTCATCAACAGGAATAGGTGATGCTTATATCCAATTGTCAGGTTCTTTTATTCCTCCGACCACCGGAGATTATTATATTGGAATTCATGGCATTATTAGCGGTACTCCATATTACCTGACGCTGGATGATATTCTGGTTGAGCCTTCCCCAGCCTGTATCGCTCCCACCAGCGGAACCTATAGCAATCTGCAGACAACCTCGGTGGATCTGAGCTGGACTTCCGCAGGCAGCTT
>CAZSDU010000042.1:0-8497 GCA_964605775.1 uncultured Prolixibacteraceae bacterium
TGTCCAAATCTGATTTAACAAAATCTGTCCAGCTATTTAGGGGGTTAAGCCAGTTGGGAACCAAATACAACAGTATTTTCTCAAAAATGTTTGAGTGGTTGTGTATTTCCATTTAGCTATATTTCAAAGGAAACAATAGATAATTACGTCTTTTACGAAATTATCAGATCAAGGATGATTTCGATAGATAGCAGCGCACTCAATCCCTATTTTTATTTCCGAGAAATTCATTTTGCGAGAAATATTGGTATAATTAAATATATTGAAAACACCAGGTACTTTAACATTAAAAGGTCTTATAGCTTAAAAAAATACAGTGTTTTTCAACAATGAATTTCCAATTATAGAATATCGAGATCCTTACCGTTTTTTACCAATCTATTTGTAAAGACAAAAAGCATAAGAAGTTCCATATTTGCTCTTAGATATTGTCGTTACCCGTCCGAACAGCAGGCCAAAGGAATGTACACTGCCATCCTCAGCAATGGTAAAAAAAGCTATTCGGGGAAGATGGATGGGCCTTTGTTGTCATTATTTCCAATCCTAACAGCATTAAGCCTGACATCCTTGTTTTGCTTTTTTGAGCTTAAATCGGGAAAAGATAATGGCCTGTCCTGTCGGGCAAGCGGATTTTTTCGTATCTTGCCAGTTAACTGAAAAAAACATGAATTACGATAAATTTGACAGCAGGCGTAATCTGACCCATCCCCAGGGGACAATTCCGGCGGCAAAGCAACTGGTGGGTTCGATAAAAGATAAATTTCCGATTTTTCTTGATGGGGGTAAAACGATCATTTTTATCGCCGATAAAAATAAAGAAAAGGAAACCATCGAAAGGTACAAAAGAAGAGGCTTCCCCGGAAAAATCTGACCTCTTCATGTGGTTTCACAGGCTTATTTGCTGGCTAAACAGATAAACCGCTGAACCGGGTATAAGTATCTATATTGCTAAATATTTATTATCTTTGCGGATTGAATGATTTACGGATCATGATGAACGGATCATAATATCACTTCCGCCAGAAAATCTGCCTGGAAGAACCCCACGAAGTGGCAACCCAAAACCCTTTGCGGTGTCACTTTTTTTATTTCCCATGAGAGAACAGCTAAAATTAACTTTTCCCGCCCAATTGGCCGAGACGGTCAGATTGTTTGGAAATCGTCCAGCCATGGCCTTGGTTGGAGAAAAACCCCTGACCTATGATCAGCTTTTTAATGAGGTGACTTCATTGATTGCTTTTCTTGAAAAGATTGGCTTCAAACCCGGAGATAAGGCAGGCGTCCTGAGTACCAATATGCCACAATGGGGCATTGCCTATTTCGCCATCACCGGAATGGGCGGAATTGTTGTCCCCCTTCTTCCTGATTTCCATCAGGATGAAATCGAAAACATCATCAACCATTCAGAAACCAAACTTATCTTTTTTTCGGATACTTTATGGTCAAGGATAAGTACCATCAAAGCTCCCCTGCTGTCGCACTGCATCAGGATAGAAGATTTTAGCTGCATGAATGCCGGGCCTGATCAGCCGGTTTATGTAAAATCAAAAACACCTGCCCTGACTTATTCCGTGGAAGAAAACGACCTGGCCGCCCTGATCTATACCTCAGGGACTACGGGCAAGTCAAAAGGAGTTATGCTCACGCATAAAAATATCACTTTTACTGCCATAAAATCCGGTGTGATTCAGCCAATCAATGAAAATGACCGTTTTTTATCGGTTTTACCCCTTTCGCATACGTATGAAAATACCATCGGATTGATCCTTCCTGTGATCAGCGGAGCCTGCATCTATTATCTGGGACGTCCGCCCACTTCTTCCATCCTTCTTCCTGCCCTGAAAGCAGTAAAGCCCACCATCATGCTGACCGTGCCTTTGATCATTGAAAAAATCTATCGTTCAAAAATCCTGGCGACCATCAGGGAAAAATGGATCACCCGGATGCTCTATAAAATCCCATATACCCGGAAAAAAATGAATAAGGTGGCCGGAAAAAAGCTGAGAGAGACTTTTGGAGGGGAGCTGAAGTTTTTCGGTATCGGTGGGGCCAAACTCAACCGTTCGGTAGAGAAATTCCTGATCCAGGCCGGTTTTCCTTATGCCATCGGATACGGGCTTACCGAATCTGCCCCATTACTTGCAGGTGCGAATCCCCAGCAAGTAAGATTGCAGTCCACAGGCCCTGCCATGGAGGGCGTGGAACTGACTATTCATGACCCTGATCCTAAGACAGGCGAAGGCGAAATCTGGGCAAAAGGACCCAATGTGATGATGGGTTATTACAAAGAGCCTGAGCTTACAAAAGAAGTGATCACCGCTGATGGTTGGCTGAAGACCGGTGATCTCGGCCGATTCGACAATTCAGGCTACCTTTATCTAAGGGGACGGTTGAAAACCATGATTGTAGGCTCGGGAGGTGAAAATATTTATCCCGAAGACATTGAATCCGTGATTAATAATTTTCGGTATGTCCTTGAATCCTTAGTGATCGAAAAAAAAGGCAAGCTCATTGCACTGGTACATTTTGATCAACAGGAAATAGAAGCACGCTACCATCATGTGAAACATGAAGTATCGGATTTTATGGAAGCAAAACTTGAAGAATTGATGCGGGAACTCCAGGAATATGTGAATGCAAGGGTGAATAAATTTTCCCGTGTTCAGGTTGTTTTGGTTCATCCGGAACCTTTCCAGAAAACGGCTACGCAAAAGATCAAAAGGTTTTTATATATCTGAAACCCCATTTCGTAAATACCCGGGATTAAGCAGCAGGAATAGCTTGCCTCATAGAGGTAAGGCAAATTTCAGCAAATCTCCGCTCAGCCGGTTTAATTCAACTTCGGATTTTTTCGCTTCGAATTGTGCGGAAATCAGGTCGTACTCGGCTTCAATCAGTTTCTTTTGAATTTCACGTAATTCCACATCATTGATACTGCCAAGCTTGTACTTTTCAAACGCGATATTTACATTTTCCTGAGCCACCCCCACATTGGATAATTGCATTTTGACCACTTCCAGGCTTGCCCTGAACTGATTATGTAGTTTTAGCAAACCGGAACGTAATTCCTCTTCGGTATCCTGGACCATTATTTCCCCTGAATTCATCAGGATTTTTGCATTTTTAATGGCCCGGTTGATGTTAAATCCGTTAAATAGGGTGTAGGAGAGAGAAAACCCATAGGAAGGACCGTAACTTTGATTGGATTTCAGGAACCCTGTCTGGGAATTCAGGGTGCCATAGCTGTATCCTGCATTGATGTTCAGCTGGGGATATCGTTCTGATTCGGCTTGACGCACCCCCAGCCTGGAAAGCCCCTGGTTTAATCGGGCGGCTTTAAGTTGAGTATTCTGGGAAAGCGCTTTTTTCATCAGGCTGTCCAGCGGCTGGGGAGAGGAGAGGCGGATGGTGTCTAAGATTTCAAAGGGAAAGGTGACATCACGAACCAGCAAACGGTTCATGTCGACATAGGTATTGTTTAATAAGACCATCTGCCGGATCAGCATGGTACTGTCGGCATTCAGGTCAACGGTTGACTGAAGCAGCATAAGCTCTGATCCGGCGCCCAGAGAGAGTTTGGCTTCAGCTATTCTTTTTCTTTGTACCGATAGCGCAACAGCATCCCTGGCCACCCGGACCAATTGACGCAACTGGATAATTCCATAATACGTCATGATAATATCTGACAGCGTCCCTTCTACCGCGATCCGGCTGCCATTTTCCCCCAGTTCTTCCAGCACCCCAAGCATCTTTTTCTGGACAAACATATTCATCCCGTCGAACAAGGTCCAGTTCAACTGAACGCCGATATTCAGCGTGTTATTCTGTGCATTGGCAATGTCCTTGGTGGTTCCGCTGAATTGTTCCTGATGGGTAGTGGAAATAGTATTGTTCTGAGCTGCACTCAGGACAAGGGAAGGCAGAAATCCTGCATTCCCTATGGTATTGTTGTTTTTAGAAATAAGGGCCTCATTCTGCTGTAGCAGGATGGAGTAGTTATTCATCAAACCGTTTTCTATTGCTTTCTGAAGCGTAAGCAGTTCCTGGGAACGGGCATCTCCAATCCGGAAGAAAAACAAAAAAAACACTCCGGGGAATGCGCATAAGGTAAAAATCCTGTTTAAAAATAACTTTCTCATCGTGTATCGATATTCACATTCTACCCTTTTCTGTTTTTGTTCCGGTATCTTTTGAAACGGATAAATAGGTATATAAGGCAGGGATGACGAAAAGGGTAAGGATCAGTGAAAAAATCAATCCGCCGATGATTGTTATTCCCATTGGAACGCGGCTTCTGGAAGCGGCGCCCAGGGCCAGGGCAATGGGTAAGGCGCCCAGCGCAGTAGCCAGGCTGGTCATCAGAATGGGACGCAAACGGCGGGTGGTTGCATCGATCACCGCTTCCTTCAGATTCAACCCCGATTGCTTGCGTTGATTGGCAAATTCCACGATCAGGATTCCGTTCTTGGTCACTATTCCAATGAGAACGATCACTCCGATTTCACTGAAAATATTCAGGGTTTGCCCAAATATCCGGAGGGATATAATGGCGCCGGCCAATGCGAGGGGAACGGTAAACATAATGATCAAAGGATCCATAAAACTCTCAAACTGGGCAGCCAGTATCAGGTAAACTAAGATTAAAGCCAGCAGGAGGGCAAACAATAAACTCCCGGAGCTGTCTTCAAATTCCTTGGAAACGCCTGCCAGGGCAGAAGAAAATGAATCATCGAAAGTACTTCTGCCGATGTCCCGCATGGCTTCAATACCCTGGCCCAGGGTTACCCCTTTGGCGGGCTGGGCAGAAACAGTGGCAGATACATATCGGTTAAAACGGTAAAGCTGCGGAGGATTGCTTTGTTCATAGAGCTTAACAACATTATCGAGTTGTATCAGTTCTCCCCGGATATTTCTGATATAGATAGAACTCAGATCCAAAGGCTGGTCCCTGTATGCCCTTTCAGCCTGCCCGATTACCTGGTATTGCTTGCTGTTCATGATAAAGTATCCATAACGTTGTCCACTGAAATAGAGCTGAAGGGTTTCAGCAATATTCCTCACGTTGATCCCCAATGCCCTAGCCCGGTCCCGGTCTATTTCCACGGATAGCTCAGGCTTATTGAATTTAAGGTTCAGATCAACCACCTGAAACTTAGGGTCAGCCTGAACCCTCTCCATGAATTTTGGAAGATACTGTTTTAGTTTTTCAAAATTCGGGGCAAGAATGACGTATTGAACAGGTAACCCTGAATTCCTGCCGCCTCCGATAGTTTGTTCCTGAATGATGAAAGTCTTTGCAAAAGTGTAATTTTTCGTGATGGTGCTGAGTTCGTCGGCAATATCCTGCTGGGTGCGTTCTCGTTCTTCCGCTTGTGTCAGGATGAGTCTTACGAATCCAACATTGGTGGAAGAAGACGAGCCAAATCCCGGCGCTGTAATTCCCATCATGGCTTGCTTTTCAGGAATGGTATCAGCAATTTTTAGCATTTGTTCCATGTACTTATCCATCAGTTCGAAGGAGGTTCCTTCGGGAGCTGTCGAAACAATCTGTAGACGGCTCTTATCTTCCATCGGAGCCAGTTCTGATGGGATTGTGGCTCCTATACCCAGGATCAACCCTATGGAAAAGACCATAATCAAAATGGCCAGCCAGCGATGCGAAATAAAAAGCCTGAGGCTGCGATGATAAAAATCGGTGAATTGGTTCAGAAGGTATTCTGTATAGGTGAACAAATGATTATGGTGTACCACTTTCTTTAACATCCTTGAACTCATCATGGGGGTGAGGGTAAGGGATACGAGGGCTGATACCAGAATGGTTCCGGCTACGACCACACCGAATTCACGGAAAAGCCGGCCGGTCAACCCCTGTAGGAAAATGATCGGGAGAAAGACCGCTGCCAGGGTGATGGTGGTAGAAAGAATGGCGAAAAAAATCTCTTTCGAACCCTGATGACCGGCTTCAATGGGATCCATCCCCCCCTCAATCTTATGATATATGTTTTCAAGCACTACGATGGCATCATCAACCACAAGTCCGGTGGCCAGGACAATCCCAAGCAAAGTGAGGATGTTTATTGAAAACCCGGCAACATACATAATGAAAAACCCGCTGACCAAAGAAATCGGAATGGCGATAATGGGGATCAGGGTAGTTTTCCAGCTGCGTAAAAAGATAAATATAACAAGAAGAACAAGTCCGAAAGCGATCAGGATGGTCTCCTGCACTTCTGAAATAGCTTTACGGATACTCAAAGTGGTGTCTAAACTGGTTCCGACCTTTATATCGCCGGGTATTTCTGTTTTCAGTTGATTAACACGTTTGTATATTTCATCCACAATGGTGATCTGATTGGCTCCGGGCTGAGGGGTGATGGCAACACCGACCATAGGGACCAAACCATTCCCTCTCATGATGGTCCTTTCATTTTCGGGAAGCAGGCTTGCCATCCCGACATCACGCATCCGAATGACAGTGCCGTTCTTTTCAAGGATAATCATATCGTTAAATTCAGAGGGGGTGGTCAAGCGTCCTTTGGTTCTGATGGTCAGTTCTGTTCCATACCCTTCAATCCTGCCGGTAGGGAGCTCGATGTTTTCTCGGGTCAGGGCATCCCGGACATCCCCCGGTGTCAATTGAAAACCAGCCAGTTTTCCGGGATCAAGCATCAACTTCATGGCATACCTCCGCTCTCCCCAGATTCTCACCTCACTTACACCAGGAACGGTCTGAAGCCTTTCCTTGAAGACATTGTTGGCAAAGTCAGATAATTCCATCAGGTTTCTCACCTCGCTTTGAAGGGTGACGGCATAAATGGGATTGGCATCGGCATCTGACTTGGTCACAATGGGAGGATCGGTATCCGGGGGGATGTTACGGATAGCTCGGGAAACCCTGTCCCTGACATCATTGGCGGCCGATTCCATGTCAACCCCCAGTTCAAATTCAACCGTAATATTACTGCGCCCGTCACTGCTGATGGAAGTCAGTGAGCGTATTCCTGCAATTCCATTGATAGACTCTTCAAGGGGTTGGGTAATCTGGGATTCGATGACATCCGCATTGGCTCCGATATAATTGGTGGTCACCGTGACGACAGGAGGATCAACACTGGGAAATTCCCTGATGCCAAGAAAAACATAGCCGATAACCCCAAAAAGAATGATCAGTAAAGAAATTACTGTAGCCAGTACCGGACGGTTTATGCTGATGGAAGAAATATTCATTGAAGTTTCAGCTTAACGGGCATTTCTTCACGAAGCTGCATGATTCCGGAGGTGATGACGGTATCCCCCTGACTTAACCCACGGATGACCTGAACCTCACGTTCGGTACGTATTCCGGTAAGGATTACGCGGGATTTGGCTTTTCCGTTTTTGTATACGAACACCTTTTCTCCGTTCATCTGCGGAATGATTGCTTCCGAAGGGACGATCAGGGCATCCGGAATGCGCTCCAGAAGGATGTCAACCCTGGCAAAGGCTCCGGGAATTAAACTTCCCTTGGCATTGGGACAAATGGCTCGGATGGAAACATTTCGGGTTACTGGATCAATTTTGGGTTCTATGGCATAGACTTTTCCTGTCAGATTGCTGTCAAGCCCCTCGATACGGAAACGAATAGGAGTCCCCTGCCTGATCTTCCCACGGTATTTTTCCGGAATGGAAAAATCAATTTTAATCGGATCAGTTTGTTGAAGACGTGCGATCAGTGTGGTTGGGGAGATAAAACCACCGGGGCTGACTTGTCTCAGGCCGATTTGTCCGCCAAATGGAGCATAGATCTCTGTTTTGGAGATCTGGACTTTGATCGATTCCATCTGAGCCTGAAGGATCCCCTCCTGATTGACGGTTCTGTCATATTCTTCCTGGCTGATAGCTTTTAATTCCAGTAATTTTTCTTTGCGATAAACATCATCCTTGGCTTGTTTATCTTCAACGTATAATTTTTTAAGTTGTGCCTGAAGTTCACGATCGTCGATTTTGATCAGTAAATCGCCTTGGTTGACATGGCTTCCCTCGATGAAATGGATGGATACAATTCTGCCTGAAATCTCACTTCTCAGTTCAATTTCCTCGTTTGCGATCAAACTACCCGAGGCAAGGATTGTATTGTCCAGTGTTTTTGGAAGAATCACCATGCCACCGACCATGGCAGGTCTTTGTCCGCTGTTTTTTTTAGATGGATCTTTATCGTTTCCTTTACAATCATAAAAGAGAAAAGATAAGATAAGAAAAAAAGCAGACCAGCATATGGTTTTTAACATGATAAAAGTAGAAATGAGTGACAGTTAGAAAATCATCTACAAAAGTAAAAATTTTTTTTGTACTTTTGCCGCCCAATCGGGATGTAGCGCAGTTGGCTAGCGCACCACGTTCGGGACGTGGGGGTCGGAAGTTCGAGTCTTCTCATCCCGACAATGCCACTTTAGCTCAGTTGGTAGAGCAGCTGATTCGTAATTAGCAGGTCGGGGGTTCAAGTCCCCTGAGTGGCTCA
>CAZSDU010000043.1:0-3153 GCA_964605775.1 uncultured Prolixibacteraceae bacterium
TGGCCTGTTGCGAAAGGTTTTCAAACTATAGATATCCTGTTACTATTGAGACTGTAGTGAGTTTCCTCATGCAGTTCAACAAAAAACAAGATTCAGAGGCAGTATTAAAAATTCTGGATGCAATAGATTTTCTTGAATATTGGCAGCTTGCTGAACGTTTGGAAGACGCACTTCGGCAAATTAAAAAACGGGATGGGGATCTGGCAATATGTCCCTTTGGCCCTGTCAGTGGTAGCACTTCTTTGATGCATTATTATATGGCTCATAGTGGCATTAAGGGTGTTAATTTTTTTAATAGCGTAATAGAAGCGAATCGACATAGCGACAAGAACTCAATCATTTGCTTTATTGATGATTGTGCAATAACAGGGGTGCAATCTAATAAGATATTTTCGACTTTATTGGGCACAAAGGAACCGGAAGACAATGAAATGCTTGTTCTGTCTAACGATGAAAGAAAGAAGTTTTTAACTAGAAAAGTTGCAGTGGCTTTGAGTATTGTTTCTGATACTGCATATGCTGGATTTCATTCTTCATTCAAATCATTTAATCTGAATGAAGCCTCTGTTGCATTCGGATCAATGATTTTGGAAAAGGAAAAAGCATTTTCACCAGCAAGTCGAGTTGCATGGAGGGATATAAATGAACGTAAACGTATGAAGCAGATTTTCCAAAGGATTGGTATGCGATTATTGGAAGCCAAAGCTAAAGAAAGGAAATGGTCAAAAAAGGAATTGAAGCATCATTCTCTTGGCTATGGGGATTTTCAGAGTCTATTAGTTTTTCCATACAGTGTGCCAAAACCTACTGTAATTGCCCTTTGGGCTGGAATTCAGGATTTTTCATCTCCATGGAAACCTCTCTTCCCACTTGCTGATCAGGATGATTCTTATTATCCAGTACAATAGTTGTTTTTTCGGCGCTCAATTGCAATGTTGATTTTAATTTTGTTAATTTAGTTTGATATGCCTTGATGATCCATTTATCCCAATTTATGCATTAGAAATTTGAAAAGGGGGTGACATATTCGATACTTTCGAGAATATCCCATCCAAAAATTGTCGTCGTTTTTGTTTTGCTGATAGTATCAGAGTCGTTTTTCGGCCTGATTTTACAAGGTAAGATCCTATTGCAATGCATTGGAACCTCATAGTCGATAAAACCGGATGGTGCTTGAAGGAGAGTGCCTGTAACCTGAATAAGCTCATCAGGTTATGGGCAACCATCGTCCATCTAAAAGCTGCTTCAGTTGCGTAAAAGTCATCCATACAGAAGCCTTCGATCCCGTAATCGTACTTTAGTTCACGAATGCGGTTCTCACAATCCGCACGCTGGTTGTACAATTGCCAAACCATGGCATTGGAAAACTCCAGGTTGGTGGCAAAGGCAGCATATTTGTATCGTTCAAACTCTTCTATCTCGGGGAATAGCAACTTACCCCCAGTGTTCGGGTGAACCGTCGTGTCCTTTCGGACAATCACTATTTTCCGTGGCTTCGACCAGCCTTTTGCCTGGTAGAGAAAAGACCCTGTCCAGTATCCATTTTCAATCGGAAACCACTTTTTATGCTCAAAAATGCGCCTGACCAACGGACCTGTCATACGGGTTGCCATGATGAAATTGAGGCTTTCATGTTCCAGCCTGTCTATGATCGTCTCATTGCAAAAGCCGCTGTCAGCGCGAAACAATCCAATTTTTTCGACGGATATGATGGTTAACAGTTCATCGAAAAATTCCGTAAAATCAGTGCTGGAGTGGCTGTCACCGGTTCGCATCCACGCATTGGCCACCATCTTTGCTTCGGCCACAAAGGCAATCAGCGGGTGGTGTGATCCTCTTCCATGGCGTTTTGGATTGTATCCCTTTTCCACTCCCTCCTGGATACCATGGCGCGTTATAACCGTGGAATCAAGGTCGATGGTCATTTTATCCAACTGCAGTTGGGAAAACCAGAACCGATTCAGTGCCGGGAATAAGCGATCGTTTCTTTCCTGGTCGAACTTCTTGAAGAATCGGGTAAAGGTACTTTGGCTACCCATTCCTTTTTTCCAACCGAAAATGCGTTGGATAACTTCGTCATTGCGCAAGGTCCCTGAATGGGCAAGCCGGGTTGCTCCCAGGATGGTGCTTACCATAAACCCTTCAGCAAGGTCCACCGGATCATATCCACGGTTAGAGCCAGAAACTGGCAAATCCTCACATTCTTCTTCCAGATATTGCTTCAGGCCGCTGCGTCGGTATGTCTCCTCGATCAGGCGTAATCCGCCCCATGGAGATACTGCTTTATCTGTAAAATCGTATGATAATCCACTCATCTTATGGGTGAAGTCTATATATTTACGCTACCGTAAAGATAGCAGGCCTTTGCGAGATATTATGTTGTCCAATTGAATTGATTGGGTTTATATTTTGTCCTTTAACCACTCCAATTGCAGCGATACCTTCGCTGCATGGATCACGAAATCTTCACCTGGCTGAATTCCGGCCAGGATTATTCTTCAGGTATTCTACTTTATGACAAATATTGCCGGAATCAAAAACTCGGCAGGATCCTGCGCATTGGGGGAACAACAGCAAAGAATCTCCGCACGCTGACATATGAATTAGGGAAAATCATTCAGCATGGTCAGGTTCCGGAACCATCCGAATCTCAACCTGCTGGTGATACTCAATCTTCTCCTATCCAGCCGGTCAATCTGCCGGAAACCATCCTTGAGGATATCCGCAAGGAACAGAAGATGATTTACAAAATGCTGGATAACCTCCATGCAGTCCTTCCTTTCAGAGGGAAAAACGACCGAGCCAGGATAGCTTTTGAGATACTTGACCTGGATGACCGGCTGAAAGAGATTGCCGTCCGGATTGATCATTATGAAACAACCGGTCTGATCCTTACTGAATCGGAAAAGAAACCTGAGAAAAATCTGTCTGAGAAGGATTCATCCGCTTTGATCAAGCGGCAATATTCCGTTCGTACCTACCTGACCCGTTACAAGAAACTCATTGAAGAATCAACCTCATTGAAAGATCGTGACCGGTACCAGAAAAAGCTGGATGAATACCTTCGGGAAATGGAATCAATCAATAAAAAGCTTACCGGATGAGCCTTTTCAGCCTGAACGATATTTCAAGAAAACCAATGGTGAAAACGGA
>CAZSDU010000044.1:0-2775 GCA_964605775.1 uncultured Prolixibacteraceae bacterium
ATACGGATTGGCTTGAACCCAGGGAAGATGAAAAAGAGAAAGGGAAATCCGATATTCTGTATGCAAACCCCAAATATTCTTATATCGGGGTGGGAACAGAAAGCCCCAGCGAGGCGCTTGAGGTTTGTCACAGAGATATAATTGGTGGTGAAGCAATGGGAGGGATTGCAATTAATCAGTTAAACACGGATTCGATAATTAAAAAAAATGAGATAAAATTTAAAAGGAACGGGACGGAAGAGTGGGCCCTTGGAAGTTATTATGATCCGGACAGGCTGGCTAAGAATTCCTTCTTTATCTGGAATAATATTCTTCATGAAACAGCATTTTTTATTTCCGAGAATGGTATGGCTGGTGTAGGCACTTCCTGGCCACGTGCCAGACTTGATATTAACGGTTCTTTCAAAGCTGCCCGAATGGGAATAAGCACGGATCCTCCTCCAACTGGTTCCAATTGGAAATTGTTGGTGGAAGGCGGCATAAAAGCCCGTGAAATAAAAGTAACAATAACTGATTTCCCGGATTATGTTTTTGGAAAGGATTACGCGCTAATGAAGATCAGTGAACTTGACCGGTTTGTAAAGGCCAATCACCGGCTTCCGGGTCTTCCTTCCGCTGCTGAAATTGAAGGCAATGGAGGAGTAGATGTGGGAGCAATGCAGACCAAACTGCTGGAGAAGGTTGAAGAGCAGGCGCTATACATCATCTCCCTGCAACAACAGATAGATGAATTGAAAGCCATGATCTTATCCGTTAAGGAGGCAAAATGATGAAAAGGTTATTGCTTTTCTTCCTCTTTTCGGGTATCTTTGGGATATCGCTGTTCGGTCAGTACGTGAGCATTGAAGGACGACAGTTCAAAGATGAAAACGGGGATGATTTTTATCCACTTGTATGTAACTATATTGTTTATGTTGTAAATAATGACATAAATAATTTTTCAACTACGTTTATATCACCTGAATTTGCTTGGGGATCAACTCCTTCTCTCGACTGTTTCAACACACCAGATTGCAACGAACAATTAAAACATGATTTTAAACAATTATTATCAATGGGGTTCAATGCCATCCGTATAATGGGTTTAGGTCCCGTATTTATACCAGCAGGAACCGTGATGAAATCTTATGATATTGCTTGTAATTGGACCTGCCCGGAATCAGCCTTCTATATTTTTTCACCCAGTTATAATGGTAATTGCTCAAACGATAAATGGTTCAAGCTTCAGGAACCATACAATGATGTCGTTTCACAACGCTTATTTAGACATATAGCGAATATTTTGCAGGTTGCTGCTGAAACAGAATATAATGGGAAAAAACTAAAAGTCATTTTACTTACTGGTGGAGCCTCTGGTAACTATTCTATATATTTTCCAAATGAATACCTTGAATATCTTGAGGTTCTGGCATCAACAATATCATCTTTGGAGTCTGAACCTGCTAAAAAAGCACTACTGGCTTATGATATGTTCAACGAGCCCACATCTTCATGGAATTGGCAGAGCTTATGGCCGAATATGACAATCGGACATTCAAAACAGGATGTCTGCAACAATGTAAAATCATGGTATAATTCACTGAAAACTTTCGACCCTGATCATCTTATAACCTTTGGGGGAATAGGTGTCGATGATATATTCGAGTTTGATCCATCTGTTCTTACCATTGATTTTTACTCATCGCATATATATCCAAAAAAAAGGCCATTCGAATCATCAACCATAAGTTACAATATGATTCTTAACAGAATTAAAGGATCTCTTTTTTGGTTTCAAAACAATTTACCCATGCCATGGATTATAGGTGAGACCGGTTTTTTAGCTCAAAATTCCTGGACTTATCCAGAAGTTGACGGCACACTTCTTCAACAGAAAAATTATGCCGAGGAAACCCTGGACCTTGTCCGACAAGGTAATGGAAGCGGATATAGCTGGTGGACATATCAAAATTTGCACTGGGGTAATCCCTCTCAGAATTTTTATGGTATATTTGATTATGGGCTGTGTACTCCGGTACCTTGTCGCGATAATGCAAAGCCTGTTTACCATGCTTTTGAGGATTTTGTTGCTCAACCACCAGGCATCCTATCCGAACCTGATTTTTATTTCGATCCATATAATCATCAACAATATAATCAAAATACAAAAATCGTGACTGGATATGTATTTGACAGTAATAATCCCCCTCACCCAATAGAAGGAGCACTTATTAAAGGGTACACTCGCTTAAGAAATTATATCGATGAAAACGGAAAACTTGTAACTGAATTTGATGTACACTATACATTTACAGATGAAACAGGAAAATTTAGTTTAATCCCTTATGATTATAATCCGGAACCACCTGATTATAATAGCATCGAGGCAATTTCGATCTCTGCTCCAGGTTGTTCCAGGGTTAGAAGTGAATGCTGGAATTGTGAAAATGGAATTCCCAATAATCAGACCTTTATATTAAACAAAACGGATCTGAAATATCAGGATATTTATGAAAATTTAATCATACAGGGTGGTGGAAATCTATTGCAAGCCTGGGATAAGGTATATTTGAAAAATATCAGCATTCAAAAAGGAGCAGCGTGTGAGATCAAGGCAAGAACGGAAATATATGTTGATGTTGAGTTCTTTGCACTTGAGGGTAGTGAAACATGGATCCATACTAATGAAACCTTCGCTCAATGTGAAAAAATTAGTTCTTCTTATTCAAAAAATACGATTGTTATTAATGAGTGCAATTAATAGTTAGTTTAAGCTGCATACCGAACATGTTTTCC
>CAZSDU010000045.1:0-2746 GCA_964605775.1 uncultured Prolixibacteraceae bacterium
CATTAGCTGCCGTGCCATTTGCAGAAGGAGAAAGCTTGAAGTGGCATTTCTCGGAAAGCATGTTATTATAAAATTTTCAATGGGATGCAAAATTTATAGAATGTCGATTCAGTTGTCAGGTAAAATTCTACTTCTTCTCGCCTCTGACGGTTGTTGATTGTTCCCATTTGGCTCCAAAGTGATAGATATAGTATCCAATTTTAAAATTTATGAATCCATTTCCATTGATGGTACCGGAAAAGAAATAGTTTTTCATTTTGTTGGTGTATTCAGGATAGGACAATATCCCGTTGTCTTCAACATGAGGGTAAACAGGTGAAGAAAAGGAAGGATTGTATTGTTTCATGAAATTAACTGTCAAAATTTTTAAATCCTTATCATAACTGATCGATCCGTCTGAGTAAATGGTCGAATCGGGATTTCCGGAGTTTATAATCTGAAAAGCATAATCACCTGCATAATTCCGAGAATCATCTTTCTTACAACCATAAATTATTGTCAGAGTGAGCATATAAAAAACCAATATCCGGATAATTGACGTCGGTCTCATTTTTTGGGGTTTGCCAATCGTTTTTGTTTTAGTATTTAATCAACTTAAATGCAGATGACTGTTCAGGTTCAACCAACAGAATAAAATAGATACCCGGTTCATGAGCTGATAAATCCAATGCTATCTGATCCTCAGCAACTCTTGCGGTGCTTTTGGGATTAATCAGGACTCCCAGGTGATTCCTGATCTCAACCCTGCAGGATTTGCAGCGTGTTTTCAGGTTGAATAATCCTTCCGTCGGATTGGGATAGATGGAAGCTGAAGTGTTGTTCGGATCAGGTGTTGAGGCACTATATTTAACGGTGACTGTGATGGTATCAGAGTGAAAACAGTCAGGTTCACCGCCTTCGGCCCAGATATGATGGGTTCCGACGCCAAGGGTCGATCCTTTCAGTGTGACCCGTTGGCTTGTTTCTTCTGTCGACCATCTGTGGTGGCTGTAACCTTCAGGAAGGCTGAGGGTGAGCAATGAACCTGTGGTTATAACAGTGTCATTCCCCAGGGTAAAATGAGGCGGCAGATACCTGCTCAGTTTTGCGAAATATCGTGAACCCTCAATGCCCGTATTTGTTGAGTACAATGTATCGGAGCCGAAAACAGCCTTGTTTTTAAAAATCCCGCTTATATAAATGTTGCCGCAACCTCCTGGGATCATATTATAGATACTGCCTCCCATGCTTGACTCTGTCAGGTATTGAGCGATCAATGAACCATCGGGTGCAATTATCCCTAAAAAGCCCTGGGGATAGCTTCCGGGGTTGTAGATAGTGGAGTCAATCGAAAAGAGGGTATTTAATGTAGTTGCAAAAAAGATCGTGTCGTATTTATTGTACAGACTGCTATATAACCAAAAATGATTTTGCGAGGAAAAAGGTACCATCTCGATGGTTTTAAACCAAACCGGGTTCATGGTTGAATCGACCCGCGCGATAAGGTACTTGATTTTACCAGAAGGGGTTTGAATGGTATCATTGCCCAGGACACAGGGATTGATGGGCAAGCCAAGTAAACCCAGATCGCCGTTTGAAGAAACAACCATGTTGATTAAAACGAACCGGAAATTGAAGTAAGATGCACGGGATATTTCTCCTGATTCGTTCATCCCAATAAAAAAAGTGCCTTCGTAAGGCTTAATGGCTGACGGTATCTGCAGAAGCTGTCCGTCAACAAAAACATCGCCAAAAGATCGTCCTGTGAAGTATATCAGTTTATCATTGCCTGCTAAAATTTCTAAACTCGTGATTTCTTCATTCAAAGTACTTATCAGGTGTTTTCTCCAAACCAGGTCTCCATTGGGATCAATGTTCAGCATGTCGGTACATCCATTCATTGGTACCAAAACGGAATCCTGATCCCAATAGTTGGCCCAGGTACTAATATGGTTATACCTGGAATGAGTGGTCGCAAGATAAACATGGTCATCAGGGCCGATAGAAAAACTGCCCAAATTATCCCATCCTGAAGAGGAAATAATCCTAACCCACTTCATTTTAAATTCATTATCAAGCTTAACCACAAAAACGTCGGGCATTGATGCAGGATGATTATTCGCTTTGCGGATGATGCTGTCGCCAATGTAGAGACTGTCGTAAAACCGGCCGGCAAAGTAAAGATTCTGGTATGAATCGACCCCAAAGGTAATATCCGGACGAATGCCCCAGGCTGGTCCATGAATTTCAACCGCCTGTTCGAAATTGCCATCAAGATCGTTTTTCATTACAGCAAAGCAATAGGTAGAGGAATCGTGAGAAAAAAGCGAGTCGCCAAGTAAAATGGAAAAGTTGTACCAAAAACCATTGTATACATTTCCATCAGGGTCGAGACAAAGGTGCTGGGACGGGGATCCAATATATCCTTCATGAGGGTTTGATCGGGCCCATTCCCAATTCCACACAGTACCTTGTCCGATGGCACTGGAAGCCATCAGGAGCATCAAAAGGTGTACGATTGATTTCATATCGTTTATGATATACAGTGTCAAGAGCTGTAACGATGGCCTGTTTACGAAGGGTACCGACTCGTGTTCTCAGTCTATTTTTGTTCAGAAAATCCGATTAAGGTAAAAATAGGCCATGTGAAAGTACTATATTTTTCCCAAACACATACATCCTATTTGTCCATTTATTAAATTATTATTGATTTTGTACTTCCTGATCTTCCGTGGCCGGAGATTCGGGCTCCATTTCACCAATGCCT
>CAZSDU010000046.1:0-2519 GCA_964605775.1 uncultured Prolixibacteraceae bacterium
GCGTTGAAGGCAAGATTGAATATACTACCCATGAGATTGTTCAGCGTGAAGCCGAAAAAGCAGAAAACCGGATGACGATAATAATGACAGAGCTTATTTCTTCCTTGTGAAAATTTTTACCACAAAGGGGCACAAAGGAAATCACGAAGGACACTAAGGGAATCTCATAGATTTCTGAAGTTACATGACTACCCTACGGATACCCTCTCTGAGATGTTCAACATTAAAGTTGACAAGTAAACCAAGATGACAACCTGACAACTTCAGATAAGTTAAAATCTGGGCAAGATGTATGTCTGCAAGATTGTCAATGGATTTTACTTCAATAATGATACAATTTTCAATCAAAAGATCAATTCTGTACCCTGCTTCAAGTTTGACGCTCTTGTATATTAGTGGTAAGGGTTTTTGTTTCTCCACTTTTAATCCAGACTGTTCAATTTCAAATGCCAGGCATTCAACATAAGAACTTTCCAGTAATCCGGGCCCAAGTCCGGAATGCACCGTGAATGAACAATCCAGAACACGTTTAAAGATTTTTTCAATATCCATAATATTATTGGTTTTAATTGGTGCATCTTAGTGAACCCTTTGTGCACCTTAGTGGTTAAAATTATAGTCACAATAAGACTTTATCTCCTTATAACTGTACAAACCTTCTTCCAGCTTCTTGTTTTTCCATGATCATCAAAAAGCGTTATCAGAAAAACATAAATACCTGTGTCAACAAGCCTTTCATCTGCTGCCGTTCCATCCCAGACTATCGATGCCCCTTGACCTGCCAGCATGTTATCTGTTAATTTTTTAACAAAAGAACCGGTCTCATCAAATATTGTTACCGAAATAACATTGCCGATCCCTTCAAGTTTTAGATTGATGACCAGCAGATCTTCATAACCGTCGTTATCAGGAGTAATCCTTGCAGAAGAAAAAGCCACTACATCTTTTGCTTCAGAAAATTCAGCCATCACCGAATTGGGAGCACCAGGTGTTCCCCAACCCGAAGCTTCTGATGCCGAATGCCACTGGTCTATATCTTCCGATGGCGCATTAGTCATTACCTTTTCAAGAGCAACGCCCTCCTCTGCTGCCAAAAGCGGAAAATGCATGTTCCCGCTGTAACTTACCTCATCAATTTTTACGAGACTCCTGCTGAATAGTATCAGATGTCCTTTATCATCAGGCATCGATGGCAGCGACTTCACCCTGAATATATTTTCCGGTATGGATGACGGAAATCTGCTTATAACGCTTTCCCTGTCAGTGGTGATGACATAATAACTTCCCGGAATCATGCACCTGTCTTCCTCCGACACCCTGACCACTGATGATGTGTCGCCTGTCAAACTGCTGACAGAGACCAGCAGCAAGGCCGGGGCATTGACAATCCGTGGAGAACGGTTGTAAAACTCAATATAATCAGGTTCTCCGGGAAAAGGATTGAACAATAATTCGTTGAAAGAGACATCTCCCGGCCTGACCTCTTCGGGGATACCGAATCCAAACTCATCCTGCTGCATTGGATTTCCTGCAAAATCGGTCACTTCCGTCCCCGCCGACATGATGTAAATTTCTCCTGTTTTAAGCGGAGCGGCAAGAATGACTGTATAAGCCCTCAGTAAAGGGTCGGAAGCAAAAACCGAATCGACCGAATTTCCTTCAATTGTCAGACATTCCTTGCATTCTGCCGGTATTGAGACACTTTCCTGGAACCTGATTGAGAGGGTATGATCATCAATTGGAAATACATTTGCAAATCCTGTAAACAGTTCATCCGGATTTGGGCGTGAAACGGAATTTTTCCTGCCGGGTGTCCCTCCGGCATCAGAAACCGATGCTTTCCAGTTTCCTTCTTGAAAGAAAGGATAGTTTTCATCTATCATTTCAAGGGACCATCCGCCTCCGTCCTTCATTACATCGCCATACCATTCAGGGGAGTACTCAACTCCATGAACCAGATTACGTTCCTGGTCGGTTATATAAAGTAGTTTGCCTGCATCGGTGAGGGCTGGAAACGACTTAACACCCATCGTTTTCCCATATGACCGGAACAGGTTTGTATCCTGTATCTGACAAACTATGAAATAATCGCCGGGAGGAATGATCGTTTCCGGGAAATAGCATCTTGCATTCCCGTCGGAAAGCATCCACCCTTTCAGGTTATAAGGTATCAAGGATCTGTTGTGGATCTCTATGTATTCCTTTGCAGGAAGAGATACCACAGGACTTGGATCAGCCATTATTTCGGTGATCACGACATCACCGGGCTTCGGACCTTTTACCTCAGATCCGGCTCTGGTTTCCACAATCAGTGAAAAATCACCCCTGAACCCGGGGTATTCCGTATTCTGGCCCGATGCCAGACAAGGCATCATTAAAGCCAGCAAAATAACTTTCTTCATGCAGCGAGACGAATGGAAAAAAGAGTTATTTTTGACCGCTTTTTATCAATATAAAATTAGTTAATTAACGTGAGTTCGATATAAAGTTAAAAACATAAAGCCATTGATTCATCAATA
>CAZSDU010000047.1:0-2503 GCA_964605775.1 uncultured Prolixibacteraceae bacterium
TCGTGACCTCCGGGTTATGAATCCGACGCTCTAACCATCTGAGCTACCCCGCCAGGTTTGAAGGGTGCAAAGATATAAAAATTCCTATTCAGGAAGAATGCTGAAATACTTCTTTTTTCATTCGTATTTTCATTTCTATTTATAAGTTCATTTACAGTTTTTAAAAATTATTTATATTTATCGAAAGTTACATTTATCGACTCAGGTGATTAAAAAAATACCTCATGAAAACATATACTATATGGTTTTTTGTGTTGGGAATAACTTTTCAGTTAATTCCCCAAAATATCATTCAGGCACAGGGGTTTGATTCCCTCTATCTGAATAAGATCAATGCCTGCGTGAATGCATCAGGGATACTGTTCTATAATGTTGAAAAAGGTACGTCAGGATTTGAAGTTCCGAAATTCAGTGGGAAGAGTACGATATTCAATTCGACTTTATGGATAGGAGGGTTGGATCAGTCATCCAATCTTCATTTAGCTGCCGCACGTTATGGTCAGGGACCAACAGGAAGCTGGCCCTTTACAAAATTTGATTTCTGGCCGGGTCCGGTGATGGATTCCTTAGCTTATTCAACGGTTCAGGATTCGATTTGGAATTATGTCTGGAATATTAAGAAAACAGAGATTGAATATCATAAAGCACATTGGAATGATGCAGGGTACGAACCCATTCATGATATTTTAACCTGGCCCGGGAACGGAGATGTAAGCCTGGGACAGTCTGCTCAGCTTGCACCATACTTCGACAGGTCAGGCGAAGGGATCTATCAACCCATGGATGGAGACTACCCATTGATCAAGGGAGATCAGTCCCTGTTTTTTATTTTTAACGATGATAGGAATTTTCATGCAGAGACTGAAGGCGCCAAGTTGAGAGTGGAAATTCATGGGATGTTATACGCATTTGATATTCCGGGAGATTCAGCTTTCAGTAATACAATTTTTTTGAATTATAAAATCTTCAATCGCTCGGAAAATACTTATACGAATTCCTATCTTGGTATTTTCACTGATCTGGATATCGGATATGCAAATGATGATTATATAGGATGCGATGTTGAAAGAAGTATGTTCTATGGATACAATGGCACAGCAGTGGATGGTAATGGACAACCGGGAGCCTATGGAGAAAACCCTCCTGTACAATCCGTCTCATTCATTGGCGGTCCGTTTATGGATGCCGATGGCATTGATAATCCCAGATATGACGGGTATGGTAATCAATTATGTAATGAGAGTGTGAACGGGATTAATTTCGGAGATAGCATTATCGATAATGAACGCCTGGGCATGTCAAAATTCGTTTATTTCAACAACACAACTGCAGGAGTTCCAAACTATATGACTGATCCGCCCTATGCCCCGGATTATTATAAATTTTTGCAGGGAATCTGGAGAGATAATACACCAATGATTTATGGTGGTAACGGACATTTATCTACAGGCGGATATGGGCCTGCCTGCAGTTTTATGTTCCCCGGAGAGTCGGATACCCTGAACTGGGGGATTGGCTGCATTCCACCTTATGGGGATATTAATTGGACAGAAAGTACTGCCGGGAATTTTCCTTCTGATCGTCGTGGTGTAGGTTCAACCGGGCCTTTCACTTTTCAGTCCGGCACCGAGCAAAGGCTCGACCTTGCCTTTATCTTTGCTCGTGATTACGGAAAGCAAAGCAATGCAGTTGCAATGGATAAGCTCAGAACTTTTTCAGATGAGGTGAGTCAGTCTTTTATTTCCAATATCCTCCCGAATGGGGGTTCGTTCAGTGGTCTCAACAGAGAATCGGGACATCAGCAACTACCCCTGAAATTGTTTCCGAACCCGTCTTCAGAGTTGGTCTATCTTCAGTTCGAACGCCTCATGAATGAGCCCGTGAACATCAGGATATACAACGAAACCGGATTGCTGATGCGAATAGAAACCCGCAATCCTGAGGGCCAGTCAATCTCCTTGAGCCTAGCTGGTTTACCTTCTGGCTTGTATCTGATCCTGTTCGAAACCAAAACCCAATCAGTAACGAAAAAAGTGTCGGTGATCAAATAAGTCAGGTCGATTCTTCTCTGTTTATGGGTACTTTGACTGATAAAGAAATCTACATATTTTTCAACAATTTGTTATAATATTAACATTACAGTTTATTTGGTATTGAATTTAAATATATTTGTAGAAGAGATACCCAATCAAAGTCTTAACATTAAAATTTTTACTATGAAAAACTCCTGTTAATTATTGCCGTTGCATCTGCCACATCTTTTTTGGTGTTGTCAAACTCTTCCTGCAAGAAGAAAACATATCAATGTAAATGTGGCCTTATTCAGGCAACCATTGAAGCCGTCAGCAGAAGTGCTGCAGAAAAGGCCTGCAAAGACCTGGGATCAAGCTGCGAGTTAGAATAACTTAAAAATTAGGGTTATCCCAGCTTCAAAGGGATAATCTTTTTTCTTATCTCTTTTGGGGTTAGTTCCCCGCCGCTTGCGGCGTAATTAATATCTTTG
>CAZSDU010000048.1:0-2485 GCA_964605775.1 uncultured Prolixibacteraceae bacterium
TCCCAGCAACCGGAATGATTGACCTTCTCCTTTGACAATGCCCTTGCCTGGTGTCCGTCTTCTAGAATTAAAACGCCATCAGGCTTGGTGATCCTATACAGTTCAGCCAAGAAAGCCTTGGTGTCCATGACCATATGAAACATATCCAGGGCATAAATTAAATCAGCCGTCCGAGACGGGATGCTGACCGTTTTACCATCAGTCAGGACAGGATGAACATTCTTCAGTGTATACTTGTTAGCAATATTGGAGGCCGCTTCAATGGCCAATGGGTGAATGTCAACCGCATAAACAGTTCCCTGATCACCAACCAGTTCCGAAGCTGGTTTTAAATATCTGCCTGTTCCACATCCCCAATCGACGACCGTCTGTCCCTTCCGGATATCGAAAGCATCGAGTTTCCGGTCCGGAGATTTAAAGAGATCGGTCATATTAAACATAAAGGCCATCATTCTGAATGCCCAGTTCGGCATTTTGTCCATTTCGTTACCATATATCACTTTTTTCATTTTTTCTTGAAAGTTGGTTATTAAAAGTTAATCATTCCCTTGAATTGCTCAGAACAAAAGAAAAGCCACCCTTTTGGAGCGGCTTAAAGCGTAAGACAAGTCATGTTTTGAGTTTAGATCCCATCTGAAAAATCAGCAACAGAGGGCGTAACAGGAGCAAGAACACTGACGTTTATGATTTCATCATCTGTTGCAAAATCTGCTTCATATGGTGTAACAGGGGCCAGTGTTGAAATATCAATAGTTGTTTCTGAGATGACATCCGAAAAATCTGCTTCTGTCGGAGTGACTGGGGCAAGAAGGAAAGCAGTAACATCATTCATTTCTTCAAATATTGCTTCGGCAGGAGTTGTGGGTGCTAAGGTAGTGCGGAAGGTATTTGTTTCACGATTCACGACGGCTCCGTCATTACTGGCGAAAAGAACATTCATGGAGAGCGTTAAAACTACTGCGAAGAGGGTCGTTGTTGCTTTCATTTTTTCTATTGTTTAAGTTTGATGAAGCAAAGATATATCGACCTGATTGGCCTGGACAGTATTCTTCGATTGATCAGTGGTAGCTCCCGATGAGTTGAGGATAATAATCGATGGATTTTTCATCCTCATTTTTATTTTTGAAAATCTTTACACTTTGGGGATCAGCGCGGAATATTATAGTTATGATTTCAGCGTTCCGCTTTATAGCGGATAAGCCGCTTTTCGAATGTGTTGGGATGGTTCAGGAAGAGATAAGTCTCAGTAACCTTTCCGACTTCATTTGAATAATAGGTATTCAAGTATCTTGGATTGGGGATTCCTGGGAGGTCCATAGGCGTTTCGATCGTTCCTTTATAGTTGAGCACACTGAATAAACCGGCAGGAACCCTGATAGCCTCGTCAATCCTTTCCATACGATATTTCAGGGAGTACACAGTATCCCCGTTTATCACTTCAGTTTTTGAAGCAAGAACATCCATGAAATTGGTTTTGGAGAATTTGATGGCCCCCAGCGTATTGACGATGTAATCACCTGAATCCTTGAGCATTTCGATAATTCCCCAATGTTCATTGTAGGGATAGTTTGTTCCTTGAAAGACAAAGTATTGTTTCCCATTGATCATGGTATCGCTGGTGATCACAACACTGTCCGTTCTCACCTGTTCGGTAGCAATTCCTGACGTGTCAATGACATAGTGTCGATAAACCCAATAATTACCAACTTTCATTGGCAGGTAGTCGGTTACAATTCCAAGATTATCAACGGGAGTGATTGTTTCGTTTTCCTTGCAGGAAATCAACATGGGCACGATAAGTCCCAGAAGCCATAGTTTTCTCATTTTGATGACGTTTTAAGTTAAACATAAGGTTTACAAAACGAGTAAAAATGGGCAATAAATGAAGGGATTTGTTATTTCTAACGGGAAAAATGCAAGAATATTTCTATTGATTGAAAAATGTCTTTCAAGACTGATGAAAGCATGGCCATACCTTGTTCGGTAAATGAGAAGGACTTGTCCTCAATATTTTGACCTCTTTTCAAGGTCACAATTTGTGGCCTTTAACCAATGGCTGGTCTGATTGATTCGTATTCTGCTAATTTTGCAGCGAATAACATATGAATGCTATGAAAACAGTACTCATCATTCTCGGTATCCTCGTTGTGGCGCTAATCTGCTTCGTTCAGGCAATGAACTACCTCTTTTACCGGAAATTCCGGAAAATGACGGATAAGGTACTCCTGGAAGCCGGGAAAGTCAAGCAGACAACGATTTCGGATGCCGATTTAAACGATTTGCCACCACCGGTTGCCAGGTATCTGAAGGTTTCCGGACTTGTTGGAATGAAACGGATCAGTGCTGCCAGGATATATCACTCAGGGGAATTCAAACCCGGGAAGGATAAGAAATTCATGCCGGCAGAAGGTGAATACCTCCTTACAACCCATCAACCATCATTCATCTGGTACGGAAAGATCTCCATGTTCCCGGGGTTCACTGT
>CAZSDU010000049.1:0-2291 GCA_964605775.1 uncultured Prolixibacteraceae bacterium
CAAAAACCGCCAGGGCTCCTTCTGTATCTTCAGATGATATCTTAAGATCCAGGACATTGAATGTAACTCCTTTCATCTTCAGGTTTTTTCCGCTTCTTGATTCGCCTGCACTTACCCTGAATCCCTTTTTTGCCCTGAGACCGACGGCCCCGGCTGCCCTGTAATGAAAAGGCAACAGCATTGACATAATAGCTGTTAAAAGAAACCTGCCACGTTTCATATTTCTATCCCGGCATTTGTTATAAAATTTATAACAAACCAGAGCCCGGGTTGTTCCGGCTCCCGGCAAATCGGCAGGGATGCCGGGCTAATGCCGAGAAGTCCGGATCTTCCTCAGTGTTTTAAATGTGAACCTGTGCCCTCACCGGAACCATAAAAATCAAAGATTAAAAGAGACCGTTAGATTGATTGAATAATCAATCAATCCATAACGGAAGCCTGTGTATATATTATCTCCGTCAATTTCGTCGTAACTGACAGATTCTTTGGTATAATAATATGAAATACAGGGGATTATTTCTGAAGAAATATTGATTTTATCAGTGATCCCGTAATGAAATCCCATTACACATCCCAATCCGGCGGAAAACCCGTTTTGCCGGTACCTGGTACTGGCAGGCTCGCTTTTATTAATGGTAGTGGAGTACTGAGCGGAAAACTCAGGCCCTATATACAAATAAAGGTCATCGGTAACAGGTTTTCTTTTTTCAAACCCAGCGCCGAATCCTATTCCGAAATTATTCGAAATGTCTTTACGGTCCGGATTTGTCTGCATGGTTGATCTTGTCCCATTTACGGAAAACAGGGTAAACCTTGCAAGCATGTTTTCATTACCGGTTTTGTACCGTATCCCAAAATTGGATTCCGATATCATCAGACCGAGTTCTTTTTTCCGGGCCCCGTCATCTTGGGCCATTGAGACCAGGGTCGCAAAGGACAGTAATACAGCAATAAAGGCAGACTTTCTCATAACGTTGATATTTAGGGATTATCGTATGGCATGATCAGACTGAAAACCAGATTCAACAGCCACAAAAAGCGGGTCATTGACACCGTTCAATCCAGGTGGGCAGGAATTCAGATCTCCCTTCCCTTTTCAATGAATTCAGTCAGGTCTCCGAGAAACCTGACCATGGGTGCTCCGTCGATGACATCATGATCAATAAGTACGGTCATGTTCAGTATCTCCCTTGGTTTTACCTCATTGTTGATTACCACCGGCTTCATAAGTACGGAACCGACCCCGAACGAAATAGGATGAACTGATCTGTGGATGAACCATCCGTTTATTTTTCCTATCATTCCTACCGATGTAACTGATACGTTGCCCATCGTCCTGTAGGCTGCCTTCGGGTTTTTCATCAAGAGCCTCCAGAAGAGCCGCCTTATGAATCCGGGGAGATGATAGTAAAGTCTTTGATAGGCAGATGACTGTTTCTTCAGGACAATATCTCCCTTTTTCAGATCCAGGCTTTTAGCGGCTTCTATCTCTCCGGAGATCTCAGCAGCCGACTTCCTGTTGGCTTTTTCAATGACAAGCGGGACCGGCACCCTGGTATCCCCGGTCTTCTTTTCCACGATCAGCGACACATTTATGTCATCGAAGATTATCAGCTTCTTCTTGTTCCGGACATAGGCAGCTGCTTCAGGGTATTTCTCCAGGACAGCTGCAATAACCTTTATAAGCCATGCATTGAATGAGACTGACACCCCCATTTTCCGGAGTTTCCGGAGCTTTGCCCTGCTTTCGGTGACGTCAAATTCAAGCATCGCCGATACGTGATGCTTTCTCATCCCAACTTCGAAAACATCAAAGGTTGCTATCCTCGTACTGACTATTTTCTGAAACCTGTGGTTTGGGGTCATCTCTTTGCTGGCATTTACGGCGGTGACAATTTACAGAAGGTTTATTTTTTCGGGAAATAGTCACCCCTGCTGTAGACCCTTACATAGTCAATGTCGTGATATTGAGGAAATACTGTCGTTGAGTCGGGGTTTCCCGGCCAGCTTCCGCCGATGGCGGTGTTAAGGATGATGTAATGCGGTTTGTGGGGTATACCGTCAGTTGTTGCATGGATCAGGTTACCGTCGATATACCACCGGATTGAGTCAGGCTCCCACTCCAGGGCATAGACATGGAAGTCCTTCGTATAGTCAACGGTACCCCTCCATGTGCCGGAGCTTGATCTCCTGGCGCCGTCATAAGCGCAGTAATGGATGGTGCCGTAAAGAACTGCCGGCTCATGGCCGAGGAACTCCATAATGTCAATCTCCGTGTACCAGGGTCTCTC
>CAZSDU010000050.1:0-2205 GCA_964605775.1 uncultured Prolixibacteraceae bacterium
GTAATCCCTCAACAGACCTTGAAGTTTTAACCAGGGGAGAAGGCTCAGTAAGGGCCTATGCCTTCGGTAATTATTCTTCCACACTCTGGGCGGAGAACTTTCAAAATGGCTTTGGCCTTTCGGTCGATAGCAATGGGATTGGACGTATACTTGAAAATTTTTACAACCCGAAGGCTATCGTATCCTTTTTCCATGGGAAAGTCGGCATTGGTGAAGTCAGCCTTCCCACGTATACCAGCGCTCATAAATTATTTGTCGAGGGCGGAATCACAACGGAAGAAATCATTG
Organism: uncultured Prolixibacteraceae bacterium; assembly: GCA_964605775.1. Classification (GTDB taxonomy): domain Bacteria; phylum Bacteroidota; class Bacteroidia; order Bacteroidales; family FEN-979; genus CAZSDU01. Next base: position 289 of record CAZSDU010000050.1, read on the forward strand.
TTAAACTGAATGGGGAATGGTCGGATTATGTCTTTAATAAAGACTATCGCTTACGTCCGCTCCAGGAACTGGAAGATTATATAAACAAGAACAATCATTTGCCGGAAATTCCCGATGCCGGTGAAGTCCAAAAAAACGGGATAGATCTGGGGCAGATGAATGCTTTACTTCTAAAGAAGGTGGAAGAATTGACACTTTATGTGATTGAATTAAAGAAGGAAATTCAGGTGCTACAGGTGAAAAAATGAAATATTTTACCATAATATTTATGTACACGTTATGAAACTCCAAAATATATCTATAAAGACACTCATCCTTCTATTATTGATATTTGGTACTCTGCAACAAGTTTTTGCCCAAAATTCCTACCAGAGACAGTTGAAATATTGGTATCTCCGTGATCGATTGAGGTACTTTATCGCTCATAGCGACAATCCAATTGATGAGGATGGTAGTGAATTGGTTATGATAATTAGAAATAAGAATAAAACTTACCCCAGTGGTTTTCAGCAATATGCCGACTGGGGTCAAGAAAGCAGCTTGTTTGGTAAGTATATAGGCCTTCTGGCAACTGAATATTATCTTTTAAATTACTATGGTAAATACCAGGAAGCCGCGATTTCTGACCAAGAATTAATTAAAGCATTGGAAGCTCAAAAACGGAGAGATTTGTGGGAAGATCATCTTGGCCCCCCTTATTCTGATGATGAAGATGGACTTTTTTGCAGGAGTGATGTTCCAGATGATCTTGCTAATGCTAACCCATTTCTTGACGCGCACCTTGAAATAAATGCATATGCTGGATTATTAATACAACAAGATCCTTTAATAGTAAATCCGGGGCCTCCACCTACTTTACGCCAGGTTACGCAAATGGGTGATGTTGAGGTTGTTTATGAGCAAATGAGTGTCGATGAAGCAATATTTACTCTTGAGGGTCTTGCCTTGGCATATCACTTCGGAAGTCAATCAGCAAGGAATTTAGCGCAAGATTTAGCTTATCATATATTACGTCGTTGTTATGGATTTCCAAATTATCCTCATAGTTGGGTAATTTTCGGATATAATGGCCAAACGTCTGTTCCTTTAGGGCCGGATTGTAATAGTTTATCATTCGGATTATCATCAACGAATAATTATTTTAATCTTCCCTATATTGATCCAAATTGGAATACTTGGCATGAATGGAATGTTATTTTTTATCAAGGATGTTGTAGTCCAAATAATGAGCATATGGTTGCGAGCCTTGCTGCAATTGGAAACTATTGGGGAAATGCATTGACTCAAGTTGCAATTTACAATAATTCTGATGGCGATAATAATTGGAAAGAATATTATCTTTGGCTTCATGAAGCTTTGCAGGATTATCATCATGATTATATCTCGGTTGGCAACGTGGAATACCGGCTTGATGAAGCTCCATGCGAAGGTCCATGGAAAAAAAATGATACGGAATTTGCCCCCAATGGATGGGCTACCCCTGATAGGTGGTACCATACAGTTGAAGAGCAGAATGGTCATGTTTATGAAACCGGTTATGGAATATTCTCAGGAATCGATTATATGATTTTACTAAATCTGTATTATATTTGTAATGTTGCAGGATGTTCAACTTGTGGAGTCCCATATTGGAATCGAGCTAATTCCATTATAGATCAACAATGGCCGCAGGGGACTGTAGGGTCAACCTCAAATCCCATTATTTTTGATGTTTTTAGATCAATCACTTCTACAGAACAAATTAGTGCCACCCCTTTACCGGGTAATATAGGTTATTATGCAGGAGAAAAGATAATTTTAAAACCAAATTTTAAGGCAGAGGTTGGATCGAATTTTATTGCGAATATTTCACCTCTTAATTATTGTACAAATGGTTTAGATATTAGAGATTCCATTACAGACTTGGATTATTCTAAT
>CAZSDU010000051.1:0-2199 GCA_964605775.1 uncultured Prolixibacteraceae bacterium
TTTACAAATACAAACCCCTGCGCAGCGTCGAAGAAATCACCAAAGACCTGCTGGAACTGGAGAAGGAGAGTGAGGGGCTGATAAAAGAACTTTTAATGTCAGACGGATGAATGGCGTTTATACAGCTGAGCGGCATTTGCAATGCCGCTCGGAACACAGCAGAATTTATAATTCTGCATTAAAATAAAACATAAAAAACCAGGAGAAGCACAACCAGCATGCCCACCGGATACCAGATAAAAGATCAATCAGCCTGCTACTACCTGACCTTTCAGATAGTTTACTGGATCGACCTGTTTATGAAGCAGGTATATCGTGATATTGTGGTGGAAAGTATTAAATTCTGTCAAAAGGAAAAGGGTCTTGAACTTTTTGCCTGGGTCATCATGTCGAATCACATCCATCTGCTGGCGCGAAGTTCGCATGACGATTTAAGCGGAACCATCCGTGATCTTAAAAAATTCACCAGCAAGCGTTTCATCGAAACCATCCTTTCCTCCAACGACAGCAGGAAGGAGTGGATGACCCGGTTGTTCCGACATGCAGCAAAACGACAGAATAAAGAGGGCGACTATCAGGTATGGACCCATGAGAATCATGCGGAGGAGGTGTATGGTAATGCTTTCATCCAGACCAAAGTTCGGTATATCCACGAAAACCCGGTAAGGGCCGGACTGGTCAGAAACCCGGAAGAATACCTTTATTCAAGCGCTGGCGCCTATACGGGGCAGGATGGTTTGATTGACATTATTCCGATTGTAATTACCATTGAAAAAATCAAACGATGAGGTGGATAATTGAAAATTATCCGGTGTTCCAAGCGGCATTGCAAATGCCGCTCAGCGGGGTGTTCCAAGCGGCATTGCAAATGCCGCTCAGCGGTGTTCCAAGCGGCATTGCAAATGCCGCTCAGCGGGGGGTTTGTAGTGTCGCAATGCTAAGTATTGGCAATGAACTAAATAAAGTGCGGGAAACATGAAAAAAGAAACGTCGCCTTTCGGCGACGTTGATCCGAAGATGCTATCTTCAGAGCTGTTCTTGAAATGCAAATATACAAAATCATTTATCACTTGTCAAAATAAAATGGAGAATTTAGAAAAAAGGGTGATTGTTTATATCGACGGGTTTAATTTGTATTTTGGCATCAAGTCAAAAGGTTGGGATGATACGCTTTGGTTAAATATAAAAGGGTTAGCTAATTCATTGCTTAAGGAAAATCAATTGCTGCTTGAAACAAAATACTTTACTTCAAGAGTCAGAAACAATCCACCCAAGGAAAAACGGCAGGGAACATATATTGAAGCGATTGAGACGTTAAGGGATGTTTCGGTTTATTATGGGCATTACCAATCAAAAATTGAACAATGTCGAAAATGTGGACATTCATATCCATATAACAGTGAAAAAATGACAGATGTCAATATCGCAACCGAATTGTTATGCGATGCCTTTACCGATAAATATGATATTGCCATTATCGTTTCGGGTGATAGCGACCTTGTTCCTCCAATAACTGCTGTTAAGAATTGTTTCCCTGATAAAAAAGTTGTGGTTGCGTTTCCTCCTGATAGATTTAACAATAACATGAAGCTTGTCGCTTCCGGCAGTCTATTTATAAAAAGGGTAAAATTGACATCTAATCAACTCCCTGACATTGTTATTAAACCAGATGGTTTTAATCTGGTCAAACCGTTTGAATGGAAATAACTGAAGTTGCTTTAAAAGAGAACTCAAGAAAAGGAACCAGAAAAGAGTACTTTAACGCTAAAGTAAACCATGGCATCAACAAAAATAGAATGGACCGAAAGCACGTGGAACCCGATCACCGGCTGCACTAAAATATCTTCCGGCTGCAAACATTGCTATGCTGAGGTGATGACACGGCGGTTGCAGGCCATGGGACAGGAGAAATACCGCAATGGTTTCGAACTAACCCTCCATCCTGAAGCGTTGAATGATCCATACAATTGGAAGAAGCCCAAAATGATCTTTGTGAACTCCATGAGTGACCTGTTTCATAAGGATGTTCCCATTGAGTTTATTCAGCGCGTATTTCGGGTGATCAGGGAAAATCCTCATCATGTATTCCAGGTATTGACCAAACGGTCGGATATTCTCCTGTACTATGATCGCGAAGGCTGGCTTGACTGGCCGCATAACCTGTGGATGGGAGTGACCGTTGAAAGCGACTCGGTCATT
>CAZSDU010000052.1:0-2040 GCA_964605775.1 uncultured Prolixibacteraceae bacterium
AGTATTTTTTCCATCATTCTATTGTTAAAAATTTAACGCAAAAATAGGAAGAAATGCTTTTTAAATTCAAAGTTCAAAGTTCAAATGTCAAAATTCAAAATCATTATGAAACACGCCAACGCCGAGACGTGCATAGTTCTGTATATCTGACATTTGAAGATGATCTGATGCTGGCGTTGATCTCTCAATTAATCGAAAAAAAGTTTTCCTCTTGCCAAGGTGACCGGGCCTTCTTCCAATGAATAGAAATAGATACCTGTCGGGAATCCCTGGCGGTTGAGGATGAAATGATCTGAACGGATGTTCCGGATTTGATTGATCAACCGACCGGTAAGATCAAACAGTGAAAAAGTTCCGTCAGACAGCTGGTAACGTTTGTCGGACAGAGATGGACCTGTGGTAAACTTTACAATTGACTGGTCATGCACCGGGCAGGGGAATATGATCACCCGGGTTTCCATGTTGTCGATACCCGGCATTCCGACCATCCCCTCGGCGATCTTAAGCACAGACAATACGGGCCCGTAATATTTATCAATATTATCATCACCCAGAATGAGATAACTTCCGTCAGCAGCACAAATAATATCATACCCAAACTCCCAGCACGCCGCTCCTGTTGAATCGGTGGTATAATCAGTACCATATGCTGCTTCCCATAGCTTATTCCCGTTCATATCGGTCTTCATAAGGTAAATATCCGATGCCATAATTGACTGGGTAACAGAATTTATGTAATCTTTCTCACCGGTGACAAGGATTTCGTTTTGCAGGTTGATGGTAACACCATGAGGTAGTATGCTTCCCCCGGAAGTATCGGGATAAAATTGTTGCCAGATTATATTGCCCGATTCATCTGTTTTGATCAACAAAGGCCGGTAATAATTATCAGCATAATATCCGAGTATGATCCGGAAACCGTTGCCCGTAGCGGCATCCTTAAATTTCAAATACTTTTGGCTGTCATCGTATGTTTTTAACATGGTCATTTGGCCATTTGCATTTAACCTTGCAAGCATCATAACATCCTTACCGGTTGAAGGGATTCGCATATTTCCAAAACAATCAAAACTTCCGTCTGGCCCGGGAATGATCCGCTTGAATCCGCTGTAGTTACTAAAGGATGGTCCCAGCTTAAATTCCCATTGCTTTGCATAGTTCTGATCAAGCTTTAATACATAAGCCTCATGGTTCCCGTAAGGTACAAACGTATAACCTGAGATTACATAGCCATCACTGCAACGGGCGCTTCCTTCGGGCACAGTGTAAATATAGTCTGGAAAACCATTGAGATAGCTGGTATCAAACAGGTGATTTCCATAGGAATCGAGCAGGATCAGATGTACGGCCCTGGCACCGAACATGCTGCCCTCTTTTTCACCGATAAGCAGGACGTTTCCATTGTCAAGAACCTGAAAAGAGCTTAGGTCGATGAAAACATTATTACTTAATATCGTATCGGGTCTTATATATTGTGTCCAGATGATGTTCCCTTCCGGATCCAGTTTCTTCAGATCATGATATATCTCACTGGCATTGACTCCGGTTGTGTCAATGGAATAGCAGTTGCCCATGATCATGATGGAATTGTCAGACAGTTCTGATATTTGGCGGGGCAAAGCCCTCTCATACACGAAACAGGGAGGGAGAATGCTGATACCCTCAAACTTCCTTTCAAAAACCACCTGCTGTGCGGTTGCCGGGATGAAAAAGCCTGCTAAATATAAAAGCAGGACCGATCGAATGATTATTGACATTGGATTATTTTTTTGGGGACCACATGTATTGGGAACAGCTGTTTTAAAAACTTGATTCGTATAATTAACTGATTGACAGATTTACGGAAGGTTGACGGTTAACTGACAATGACTTTTCCTTCGGTTTTAGGAAGTAATTAACATTTATCGATAAACAAGCCTCCTTGCGTTTATCCAACTCTAAGCAAAAGAACGCCGTGTGAAGGGATCTTGCATTCCATTTCCTTACCCGATTTTCCCAGCGATTTCTGACGCCAGAGATCACGAACGGGTAAGCCCGTTT